>NZ_JAPDHU010000003.1:0-940151 GCF_031921685.1 Methylocella sp. CPCC 101449
CCCAATTCACTGGAAGAAAGGCCTAACGCTCGATCGAGCCGCGATACGCCAGGCTTTCGAGCAGAAATACCGTGAAACTTACGGCCGGCTGCTCGACGGCATTGCAATCCGCGTGCTCAATCTGCACGTCGCCTTGATCGGTCGCCGCCCCAAACTTGATCTCGCCGTATTGGCACCATCGGGCGGCAGCGTCGACGGCGCGAAACAGGGCGTGCGCCCGGTCTACGTGGATGGCCGGTGGCACGACGCGACGATCTACGCCCGCCATCAGCTTCCCGTTGGCGCCGTCGTGTCAGGCCCGGCGATCCTCGAACAACAGGATACGACCATCTTCGTGGAGCCGGACCTTCAGGCTCGCGTTGACGCGCTCGGCAACATCATCATCGAGCCGATGTAACAAGGTCTACCATTGCGAAAAGTTCGCAATGGCTATGCAAGTCTAAGATTGCTCGAACGCCCTAAGAAGCCAAACTGATGAGCGACGCATCTTCTTTCGGAGAGAATATCGCGCGCCGCGTGTCGCAGGCATACATCGGCACATATGGCTGTGCGCCACTCGCCAATTCGAGCACGGACCGAAGGATGAAGTCCACCTTCCCGTCAGGCAAGAGAACGCTGAAATTCAAGCGGATGAAGCCCGGCTTTTCTATTTCATTGCCCGCCAGAATATCTTGCCGAAGTTTCGCCGATGCTGCCTCGTCGATCGAGAGAAGCCGATGGACATAAGGCCCAGCACAGGCACACCCGCCGCGGGCTTGAATGCCGAAGCGGTCACTCAGCAAACGCGTCACCAGTTGCTGATGAAGAAAACCTCCCTTTCCATCTCGCACGCGGAAAGAAAAGATAGGTAATCTGGCCACATCAAGAGGCCCCAGAAGTTCGATACACGGCTGATCCTGCCAAGCGGCAATGGCGCGTTGGGTCAGCTCGGCGTTTCGGCGGTGCATGACCTCATCGCCGATTGCCGCCTTCACCATGAAGGCGAGCGCGGCTCGAATATCGCCTATGACATTCGGTGTACCAGCTTCCTCTCTCGCTTCGAGATTATCGCTGTAATCATGGCTTGAGGGCGACACGAAACGCACGGTCCCCCCACCGGGCCAGCTCGGCTTGTTCACGACGACTGCATCTCGGCGGACGATCAAGACACCCGACGCCCCTGGACCACCGATAAACTTGTGCGGCGACACGACAATCGCATCGATTGCCGCATCACCGGCCGGCGACATGGCGATGGGCAGATAGGGACCGGCTCCCGCGTAGTCCCAAACCATCTTGGCGCCCGCCGCCTTCACCCGACGCGTGACGGCAGCGACGTCAGTGATGATCCCGGTCACGTTGGACGCGGCAGAGAAGGCGCAGACGACGAGATCGCTAGACGCCACATCATGGAGGACGGCATCGAGCGCATTCAGATCCGGCCCCCCGTGGTGGCTCTCGGCAATTTCCGTCACCTGTGCGCCACTTTCACGCCAAGGCAGGATGTTCGAGTGATGCTCATAGGGACCGATAATGACATGCACCCGCTTGCCTGCCGCCACGGCCTGATTGACGCCCAGCAAGGTAACGAGCCGATTGATGCCGGCCGTCGCGCCCGATCCGGCAAAAATCACCGCGTGTTCGTCAGTGGCTCCGCAGCACTGGCCGATGACCGTCCGCGCTTCCCGACGCATCTGCGTCATAAGCCCCCCGCAATAGGAAGCTTCCGTGTGGCTGTTGGCGTAATAGGGCAGAACGCGCTCGAGGACGAAGGTTTCAATCTGCAGGAGAGCGCGGCCGGAAGCGACATAATCCGCGTAAACGAGCGGCTTTTTGCCGAAAGGTCCGTCAACCACGGCATCATTACCAATCAGACCCGCCTGCAGCCTGCCGATGAGGTCCGGCTGCGCCAGCATGTGCCCGAACTCCCCCAGCAACGCTCCTGAGCCGGCCGTCGACCGCTTATCCTGCATTCCAACTCTCCTTAGGGAATGCCGAAAGATAGACCCATAAAGAGATTGAAAAATCGCAAAAAATTTGAAATTATGGATCTATATTGTGTCATCTGATCGAGAAAATGGAAAAAATAGACGCTATTGATCTAAAAATTCTGACCTGGCTGCAAAAGGACGGCGGGATGTCGCAACGCGATCTCGCCGAACGAGTCGGCCTGTCTCAAAACGCCTGTTGGCGGCGGATGCAAAGGCTGACCGCCAACGGCATCATCGGCAACAGCCAAGTCAATATTGATCTGAAAGGTCTCGGCCTCGACCTAACAGTCTTCGTGATGATCCGCACGCGCCACCATTCGAAGGAGTGGGCCGACAGCTTTCGCGCGCATGTCGAGCGCCTCCCAGAGGTAATCGATTTCTATCGGATCGGCGGAGATTGGGACTATCTGATCAAGGTCGTCACCAAAGGCATGGCCGGCTATGACGCCTTTTACCAAAAGCTCATCACCAATTTCGATCTCGCCACGGTAACGGGCTTTTTCTCCATGGAACCCATCATCGACAATCGCCCGATGGATCTGACCCGCATGCGATGATGTAGCCACAGGCTTTCAGCAGCCCAAATATTGGCTCGCTTATGTCGACTGGCATCCTGAGTGCTGGCTTTCACCGGACTGATGCTTGCCGTCTGGCATCTGGCCGTGCGCTTTGAACTCGTCAACCGAACCTTCGTTGCCGATCCGGCTGACGCCATAGCCGTCATCTTGCGGCAAATCGGGAGTGGCGCTTTGCTCGAAAGCGTCTTGGCTACGATCACCCGCATGGCTTCCGGCTGGTTGCTGGCCTCGCTTCTCGGCATTCTCATTGCGCGGTCATCGGCAGTTCGCGCCTGGCGCAGCAAGCCTTCATGCCGGTTCTGGAAGCCCTGCGGCCGCTACCCGCGTCGGCCGTCATCCCCGTCGCCATTCTTCTTATCGGCCTCAACGACACATGTCGATCGTCGTCATCGCTTTCGGCTCGCTCTGGCCAGCCCTGCTGGCGACAATTCATGGTTTCCAGTCAGTTCCGCCGCAATTGCGCGAGGTCGGCACCATGCTTGAAATGGGCCATCTCCCTGCCATCAGCCTTGGTCGACATCATTCCCGGCCTCAGGATCGGCCTGGCGCTGTCGCTGATCCTGACCGTGGCGACCGAAATGCAGGCTTCGTTGCGCGGCGTCGGCTATAACATCTTCATGGCTCAGCGATTGTATCGCAGCGCAGACCTTTACGCCGGATTGATCGTCATCGGCATGATCGGCTTCTTCATCAATCAGCTTCTGCTTATCAGCGAGCGCCGCTTGCTGCCCTGGACAACCAGACAAGCGCGCTAGGCACAGAACGGCCGCTCAAAGGGCCTTGAAAGCCGCCTGAACCGGTATTTCGGGCGCCGTCTTGTTCTCACAAATAATCAGATCGAACTTCCCCTCGCCTTTGGCGAGCCATTGCCCACCCACGAGCGGCGTTGCGCAAGCATTTTTGACAGGTCCATTCTTCCAACTGATCGGCCCGACAACTGATTTATAGTCGGTCGCGACGATAGCATCGCGGATTGCAGCCGGCTTCGTTGGATCACCGCAGCGTTTCAAAACATCGATCGCCACTTCGAGCAAAGCGTGCTTATAGCCCGTCGGCTGCACCCATTGCCGGCCGGTCGCTGCGGTATAGCCGTCCGCCAGCACCTTGGAACTTTCGCCCGTGAGGCCGGAGACATAAGGATGGTTGGGCGACCACCAGACCTCGCTCGATACGCCATTACCGTTGGCACCGAGCGATTCCACAGAGCTGGGAAAGAGAAGCGCCTTGGCGACGGTTGCGGCCTTCGGTCGGAAACCCTTTTGAGCGGCCTGCGTCCAAAACGTGGTGAAATCCGGCGGCAGAAAGATGCCGGTGACGATATCGACACCGGCATCTTTCAGTTTGCCGATCTGGGCGGAGAAGTCATCCGAGAGCGGCTGATGGAAACCGGCATCGACCAGTTCGTATCCGCGCTTAGTGAAGAGCGGCGGTAGACCCGTCTTGGCGTTGGAGAGCGGCACGCCATCGCTGTCGTTCGACCACAGCACGCCGACCTTCTTGTTGGTCGAAAGCTGGTCCCACAATGAAGCGTAGGAGTCGACGATCTGCTGGGCACCCCAGAAAAAATGGTAGGTCCAGTTGAATCCCTTCGCCGGATTGCCACCACGACCAAAGAAGTGACCGTCCCATGGCGTATCAGTAGTGATACAGGGAACTTCGTTGAGTTCACATTGATCGGCCACGGGATTCGTCGTGTCCGCCGTGCTCGAAGCCAGCATCAGATCGACTTTGTCGTCGAGGATGAGCTGCGAAGCAACTTCCGCCGCACGGTTGGGATTGGACTGGCTGTCGCGGGTGATGATCTGCACCGGATAGGTTTTGCCGCCAATGGCGATGCCACCCGCGATCGCCTTGCGCACGCCGGCCAGCACATAATCATCGGAGGCACCGAAGGCGGCGATCGGTCCGGTCGTCGGACTGATGAAACCGATCTTGATCGGCTTGGCTTGCGCTAAAGCAGGACGCAGAACCGCCGGCATAGCGAGTGTCGCGGTTGCGATCGTGCCACCACGCAGCACGACTCTTCGTGTTAGTCTGCTCATGCTGTTTCCTCCGTCAGGAAAAAAGCGAAAACTCGAATATTTTTTAGGCCGAGATCTCTTTCCGGTTCACCGAAATCAGATTCATGGCTGCCGCCTGCGCGCCGAAGGCGGAAATCATCACTTCCACTTGCTGTGTATTGGCGGCGCCACCGAACAAATAGAAATCGGGTCGCACCAGCATGGCTTTGATGCCATGCGCTTCCATAAAACGCTGGAACTGGCCTTGCGTGTCGCCAATCTCCGTATCGCTCGCCTTGCGGCGATCGGCAACAGTGACCACTTGCACCCCCTGCTTTTCCAGAATGGTCCAGGCACTGGCACTCAGATCGGTAGCAATGAGCCCATTCGACAGGATCAGGGAGAAATCGGTTTCGACGAAACGATCGAACCGTTCCGTACGGCCTTGATGGCGCACGGTGCCGTGTGGCGACAGCTGACCAGCGGGCGCAACGATGGCGCCCATCGCATCGCGATGGAGAAAGCCATCTGTAAGAATGGGAAAGGGAGCAGGCTCCGGCGCATTGCCGCTCAGGAACATGGCATCGCGTTCGGCCGCCTGCTTTTCATCGGGCATGCAGATGATGGAACCGAGGAAGATCGAAGCCTTGATCACATCCGTGACATGTGGCGCCCGTTCAGGCTGATAGCTGTCGAGCAAAGTATCGGACGCGGCCCCACGCATGACGCGATCGAGCTTCCAGGTCAAATTCCACACGTCACGCATGCCCGAACACATACCTTGCCCCATGAAGGGCGGCATCACATGGGCGGCGTCGCCGGCCAGCAGAATACGGCCATCGCGCCATTTGTCAGCGACAAGCGAGCGGAACGAATAAAGCGTGTGCCGAACCAACTCACCCTGATCGGGCTTGATCCAATCTTCCAGCAATTTGTAGACCTTCGCTTCGACGACCATTTCTTCTTTGGTCTCGTGCGGCAGGCGCATGAACTCCCAACGCCGGCAGACACGGCCATTCTCAATGCCGCCAGGCACAATAGTCGTCGGACGCACCGGGTTACAGAATTGGCCGCATTCGGGGATTCCGAGATCACGTGCCGTGAGGCCGTTATTTAAGGTGAAGTCAATCACCAGCCAGTCGGCCTCGAAACCAAGATCCTGCTGGGTGATGCCAAGGCTTTGGCGCACAAAACTATTGGCACCATCGATGCCGATGACGTAGCGCGCCGTCACCTGGCGGGTTTCGCCCGTCTCCGTATCACGCACCGTAACGGTGACCTTGTCGGCATCCTGTTCAATCGCCACCGCCTCATGGTGCAAATGCAGGTCGAGACCAGGCCGCGCCTTGATCTCCTGATCCATCGCCCATTCGAAGCTCGGCTGGTGGACGAAATTCACTTCCGTGCCACCGGAGGTCGAACCTACAGTCCAATCGATCGCCAGAAGCTGTCTCCACTCGGCATTGAACCAGCGATACACCGGCGCCGGCGAAGTGACGCGGTCGACAATGTCGCCAAGTCCAGCGGCGTGCAGAACGCGGAAAATCTCATGATCGATGCAGACCGCGCGCGGCAGCGGATATACTTCCCGGAAGCGCTCGAAAATGCCGACCCGCCAACCGGCCCTGTCCAGAAAGAGCGCCGAAGCCTTGCTTACCGGGCCGTAGCCGATCTGGATCACATCATAATCGTACCGCTGGACGGATTTGCTCACAGCGTCCTCCCGAGATCGCCTGCTCCCATGTCCCAGACAATGGCATGGTGGGACGAGGCGAGCAATAAATAATATATTCTATTGCTTATAATCTATCTTTATCTTAGCTCTGTCTGGGTGGATGGGCCGAGCCTTACGCTGGCCAAAGCGTTTGGGCGGGCCGGGAGGGGGGCATGTCTTCGGACGAGATCGCACTGGAAGTCGTTGGGCTGTGTAAGGCTTATGGCGCTTTGTCAGTGACGAAGGACGTGTCGCTGACGGTGCGTTCCGGCGAAGCCATCGGCATCATCGGGCCGAATGGTGCTGGCAAGACGACCCTGTTCAATCTCTTCACGGGCATTATTCGAGCCGATGCAGGGCGCATCAGCTTTTTTGGTCAAGATATTACCATGGCAAGTGCCCGAAGCCGCTGTCATATGGGCATCACCCGCTCGTTCCAGGTGCCGCAGCCTTTTGGCGGCATGACGGTTTTCGAGAACACGCTGGTGGCGGCCGCTTTCGGCCAAGGGCTATCGCAGCAGGAAGCGCGCGCGCCGGCGGCCGAGGCTTTGCGGCGCACAGGCCTGTGGCCCAAGGCCCAATTGCGCGCTGGCGAGATCACCCTGCTCGATCGCAAGCGTTTGGAATTGGCGCGTTCAATCGCGACGGCCCCACGCCTGCTTCTGCTTGACGAGATCGCCGGTGGTCTGACCGAGTCAGAGTGCCAAGAATTGGTGGCACTCATCCGCAAGATTCATTCCGAAGGTACCACCATCATCTGGATCGAACATGTGTTGCACGCGCTGCTCTCCGTCGTTAATCGGGTGATCGTGCTCGATTTCGGTCAAAAGATCGCGGAAGGCGAGCCCGCAACCATCATGAAAAGCCCGGAAGTCTCCTCGATTTATCTCGGCCTGGAAGCGGAGGGCGCCCATGGCTGAGCCGCTGCTGTCCATAGACCGCCTGTCGTCGGGCTACGGCGATTTCCAAGCCTTGTTCGATCTCAGTTTTGATCTGCAACAAGGCGAAATGCTCGGTCTCGTCGGTGCCAATGGCGCCGGCAAAACCACCTTGTTTCGCGCCATCATGGGCTTGCTGCCACGTCGGCAAGATATGGTGCGGTTTCGCGGCCAGCCCATCGGAGCCCTGCCGACCAGCGATCTCGCGACGCTTGGAATCGCCATGGTGCCAGAAGGCCGTCGCCTGTTTCGCTCATTGAGCGTCGAGGAAAATCTGCGGATCGCAGCGGACTATGGACGCAAGGGTCATTGGACCCTGGAGCGTATCTATGCGCTGTTCCCCATTCTTGCTGAAAAACGCCATGCGCCGGCGTTGTCGCTTTCTGGCGGCCAACAGCAGATGGTGGCGATCGGTCGAGCGCTGATTGCCAATCCCGACCTCATTCTCTTTGATGAAATTTCACTCGGCCTCGCGCCGATCGTCGTCAACGAGGTCTATGCCGCCTTTCCCGCCATTCTCGCCAGCGGTGTCGGCGCCATCGTCGTCGAACAGGACATCGCCCGCGTGCGCAAGATCGCCCGACATCTCGTGTGCATACGTGAAGGCCGCATCGTCCTTGATGGCGTGGCGGAGACGCTCACGCTGCACGACCTCACCGTCGCCTATTTTGGAGAGTGACCGTGGGAGCCGTGAACTTGATCGACACCCTGATCGGTGGGCTTCTTCTGGGCGGCCTGTATACTCTTTTCGCCATCGGTCTGTCGTTGATCTTCGGCGTCATGCGGCTGGTCAATATTGCCCATGGCGATTTCATCGTTCTTGCGGCCTATATTGCCTATCTAGTGATCGGCGCCACCGGATTGCATCCTCTCGTAGCGCTTCTTGTCATCATCCCGATCATGGCGATGATCGGCTATCTTCTGCAAAAATGGGTGCTTAACCGCACCATGGGGGATGATGACGTGCTGCCGCCGCTGTTGGTGACATTCGGACTCGCCGTCATTATCCAGAATGCACTGCTTGCCGCTTTCACCAGCAACAGTATGCGCTTGTCCGCGGGCTCTTTGCAGACGAGCAGTCTGCCGCTTGGCTCGATGCAGATCGGTTTGCTGCCACTCTTCACTTTGGCGGTGGCTGTGATTCTCGTCATCGTGTTGGAATTTATCTTTGCCCGTACCCGCGTCGGCCGTGCCTTTCGCGCCACCTCCGACGATCCACAGATCGCTTCAGCGATCGGTGTGCGCGCCGATCACATTTATGCTTTGGCCATGGCCATCTCTTTTGCCACCATTGCCATTGCCAGCGTCTTCCTGGCCATGCGCTCGAACTTCGATCCATATTCAGGGCCGGCGCGACTGATCTACGGCTTTGAAGCTGTCATCATTGGCGGCCTCGGCAGTTTTTACGGCACTCTCGCCGGCGGCCTCGTATTGGGATTGGCGCAGTCGTTCGGCGCGCAGATTTCACCGAATATGCAGATCCTCGCAGGACACTTGGTTTTCTTCATCATTCTCGCGCTGCGTCCGCGTGGCCTCTTCCCGAAGGCACCGTAGGCCATGAGCGAACCGTCACACCCATCTTCCGATTGGCGCAGATTCATCGCGATCTCCGCGCTGGTGATCATTGGGCTTGCCGCCGCGCCGTTCTGGGCCGACCGGGCAGGCCTGCGTCTGCTCGGCGAAATGTACAGTCTGCTGACCCTGGCGCTCTTGTGGAATCTGCTGGCCGGCTATGCTGGCTTGCTGTCGGTTGGCCAGCAGGCCTTCGTCGGCATTGGAGGCTATACGCTGTTTTCCGCCACCATATTCCTTGGCGTTTCACCCTATGTCGCGATTCTGCTCGGCATCGTGCTGGCTGCGCTGGCTGCCGCACTCTTCGCGCCATTGCTGTTTCGCCTCGAAGGCGCTTATTTCGCCATCGGTAGCTGGGTGGCCGCCGAAACGGTCTATCTCGTCTTCACGATGATCCCGCAGCTTGGCGGCGGCGCCGGCATGTCGCTACCGGCCGCAGTCGTACGCGGCATTGCCGAAGATCGGTTGACGCGCGAATTCATCATCTACTGGCTGTTGCTGGCCGCAGGCACCGGCACCCTGTTTGGTGCCTACGCTCTTCTGCGCTCCAAAGTGGGGCTCGCGCTCACAGCCTTGCGCGACAATCCGACGGCAGCCGCCTCGCTCGGCATCGATATCTGGCGGGCGAAATTCTGGACCTATGTCGGTGTCGCGGCTGCCGTCAGCGCCGTGTCGTCGCTCATCTTTTTACAAAAGCTGCGTATTTCGCCCGCCAGCGGCTTCAGTCTCAATGACTGGACAGTGACCATCATTTTCATCGTCGTCATCGGCGGAATTGGCCGCCTCGAAGGCGCAATTGTCGGCACTGCCGTCTACTTCTTGTTGCGCGAATTCCTGGCCAATCTCGGCCCCGTCTACATGATCGTTCTGGGGACGATCGCCATCATCACCATGATCTTTGCGCGCCGCGGCATTTGGGGCTTCTTAGAAGCGCGGTTTGGTTGGTCTCTTTTGCCAACAACCCGCCTTCCTCCGCACGAGGATAATACTTAACCGCGGTAGGTCCACCTACGCGCGCAATCTCTCGACCGCACGCTTCACCTTCTTTAGTTAAATCGGGAGTTTCGATGGTGGGCGCACTAGGGCTCGAACCTAGGACCCGCTGATTAAGAGTCAGCTGCTCTACCAACTGAGCTATGCGCCCATCGAAAACAACCGCGTCGGCCACGATGCCGGGCCGACGCGAACGAGCGGGGTTTAGCAAAGGCCGCCCGGCCTGTCTAGACCCGAATTTAAGGTTTCAACCGGGCCGTCATCGGCTCCGGTTTGCCCTTTAAACGCTTGACCATCAGCTTGTTGAGCGCTGCCACATAGGCGCGCGCGCTCGCCACCAGCGTGTCGGGGTCGGCGCCTTTCGCGGTGACCGAGCGGCCGTTTTCGGCGAGTCGCACGGAAACCTCGGCCTGCGCATCTGTGCCTTCGGTCACGGCCTGCACTTGGTACAGTTCGAGCACGGCCTCGTTCGCCACCAGTGCCTTGATGGCGTTGAAAATGGCATCGACGGGGCCGTTGCCCGTCGCCTGTTTGGTCACCGTCTGACCGTCGATATTGAGCGTCAGCGTGGCGGTCTGCGGCCCCATGGTGCCGGCGATTACCGTCAGCGCCTCGACCTTGATTCGCTCGCCCGCGTGGCCGATCTCATCATCGACCAGGGCCTCGATATCCTCGTCGTAGACGATCTTCTTGCGGTCGGCGAGGTCCTTGAAGCGCTTGAACGCATCGTTCAACGCATTGTCGCCGAGATCGTAACCCAGCTCCTTCAGCTTCGAACGGAAGGCATTGCGGCCCGAATGCTTACCCATGACCAGCGAGGTCTTCGACACACCGACCGAAGCCGGGGTCATGATCTCGTAAGTCTGCGCATTCTTCAGCATGCCGTCCTGATGAATGCCGCTCTCATGGGCGAAAGCGTTCCGGCCGACGATCGCCTTGTTGTATTGCACCGGGAAGGACGTGACCGCCGACACCAGTTTCGAGGCGCGCGTCAGCATCGTCGTCTCGATCTGATTTTGATAAGGCAGTACGTCGGCACGGGTGCGCAGCGCCATCACCACTTCTTCCAGCGCCGCGTTGCCGGCACGCTCGCCAATGCCGTTGATCGTGCATTCGATCTGCCGGGCGCCGCCGGCGAGACCGGCCAGCGTATTGGCAACTGCCAGGCCCAGGTCGTTGTGGCAATGCACCGAGAAGATCGCCTTGTCGGAATTGGGCACCCGCTCCCGCACGGTGCGGAAAATGCGCTCATATTCCTCCGGCACCGTATAGCCGACGGTGTCTGGAATATTGATCGTCGTCGCGCCAGCCTTGATCGCCGCTTCGACGGTGCGGCACAGAAAATCGATTTCCGTGCGCGTGCCGTCCTCGGCCGACCATTCGACATCCTCGACATAGTTACGAGCGCGCGCCACCTGCGCCGTCACCATTTCAAGCACCTCATGCGGTTCCTTCTGCAGCTTGTATTTCATGTGCAGAGGCGAGGTGGAGATGAAGGTGTGGATGCGGGCGCGGCGCGCATGTTTCACCGCTTCGGCGCAACGATCGATATCGTTGAGCGCGGCGCGGGCAAGGCCGGCAACGGTGGCGTTCTTCACCCGCTTGGCGATGGCCGTCACCGCTTCAAAATCGCCTTCCGAGGCGATCGGGAAGCCGGCTTCGATGATATCGACGCCCATGACGTCGAGAATATCGGCGACTTCGAGCTTTTCCTCGAAGGTCATCGTTGCGCCGGGAGACTGCTCGCCGTCACGCAGGGTGGTGTCGAAAATGAGCACGCGATCGCGATTGGAAGCGGTGGACTGGGACTTAACGTTATCGTTCGACATGGAATCGATCCTGGATCTGCTTCTAATGGCCTCGAAGGTCCGCTGGCGAAACTCGAAGGCGCTGTTGCTTCGTCAAACCTCCCCTGAGCGCCCAGGCATGGCCCGGCCGGCCCTCAGGGGCTTCTAAGAAGAAGCAGACCATCCAGCGAGGCGCACACAACCGCGACCGGCGCGATGCGTCCGGCAGGAGCGGTATTTCGGGCGGCAAACTGCGCCACGGGCGTCCTCTTTCGCGGCCAAAACGGCCATACCCATCCAAATAAGCGAAAGCCGACCAATTTGGCAAGGTCGAAGGCCAACTCAGATTCCAGAGATAACCCTACTTTCCGGCGATTTTCCGCTTCCAACCCGCATAATCGCAGCAATCGGGTGTCTCGGAGACTGGAGGCCCAGTAAACGGGCGCGTCACAAAGGAGGAAAGATGAGCGCGCCCACGAGCCAGGTCCAGTCCGAAACCGCCCCCAAAACCCTGGCAAGTTCGTCCCTGGCCGGCCCTCTTCTGATCCTCGTTTTCGCCGTCTCCCAGGCGCTGCGCGACGTCTATTTCGGCTTCATTTTCCAGCGCGTCGATTTCTTCGCCGTCTTGCTGATCGCATTCGGCCTGTCGGCCCTCGGCTTTGGCCTGTGGACTCTGCTGCGCGAGCCCGAGCAGATCGCCATCCTGCGCAAGGACATGGGGGCGGTGGTGGCGATGAACGTCACGACGGCGCTGGCCTGGTCGTGCTTTTTCTTTGCCCTCAGCCAGATCGAACCGGCGATCGTCAATACGATCCATAGCGGCATGGCACCCCTCACCGTATTGGCGCTTGCTGCCTTCGGCATCAAGCTCGGTGGCTCGGGCGCAACCAACCGGCTTGAGCGATTGAGCTATGGCGTGATGGCAGCCTCGCTCGTCGCGCTCTGGGTGGTCGTTCTCAGCGGCGCCTCCGGCGCCCAGGGCAAGACTTTCGCCGGCCAGCTCGCGGCGCTGGCTGCCCTGTTGGTCAGCGGCTCGATGATCACGCTCAGCCTGCTCTATTCCAAGCGTCTGCACGACATCGGTGCCACCTCGGCGAGCATTACCTCCGTGCGCTATCTGCTGACCATCGTGCTGGCGGCGGCGATGACCTGGCATGACACACGCCAAGGCGGCGGACTGGCGCGCATCGACGGTTTCATCGATTTCACCACCATCGCCATTGCCGCCGTGGCGCTGATCGTCATTCCGCTGTTCGCGCTGCAAGCCGGCATTGGCCGCACACCACATCTGACCGGCCAGGTCATCCGCGCGTTAGGACCCGTGCTGGTCTTCGCGGCCCAGCCGCTCGACTCGCGGCTGTCATGGTCGACGCCGACCTTGCTCTGCATCTGCGTCTATTCAGCCGCGATCATTGCCGCCAACGTGTTTCACGGTTGGCGGCGTTAATTCAGAGCGCTCTCCACGGCCTGCGCCACGCCAAACAAGCGACGATCGCCATTGTGCGCGCCCATCAACATCAGACCGACAGGGGCCGTGTCCGGCGCGTGGCATGGCACCGAGATCGCGCAACGGTCGAGCATATTGGTGACGGTGCAATTGCGCAGCATCAGCAGATTGACGCGTGTATAGGCGGCATCATCGGCCAATTCCGCGATGGTTGGCGCCACCAAAGGTGTCGTCGGCAGGATTAAGGCGTCATAGGCATCGAAATGCGAAACGGCCGCAATCAACCGCTGGCGCTCGCGCACGAGAATACGCTCGTCTTCGTCCGATTGGATTTCGCCCTTGACGATGCGCGACACCACGCGCGGATCGTATTCGGCACTGTGCTCGGCAATCCAAGCGCGATGATAAAGATAGGCTTCGCGCGCGCTGAAACCGCCCTTGTGATTGATTTGCGGAATATCGAGCAGGGCCGAAGCATCGACGGTTGCGATCTTGGCGCCGGCCTTCGACAGCCGCGACAAAGCGGCTTCGAACGCCTTGGCTGTCGTCTCATCCACGTCGTCGAACACATAAGCCGAGGGTACGCCGAGACGCAGCCCTGTTACCGGCACATCCGGCACGGGCGTCGGATCATCAGCCAGAATGCTGTCCACCGTCGCGCAGCAGGCCACGGAACGGGCAATCGGCCCAATGGAATCGAGCGTGGTCGACAGCGGCAGAACGCCGTCGCGCGGCACGCGATGCGCGGTCGGCTTGAAACCGACGAGACCGCAGAGCGCCGCCGGAATGCGGCATGATCCGCCAGTGTCGGTGCCAAGCCCGACATCGGCCATGCCATCGGTGACCGACACGGCAGCACCCGAGGACGATCCGCCGGGAATACGCTTGGCAGCGCGATCGAATGGATTGGCCGGCGTGCCGAAATGCGGATTGATGCCGAGGCCCGAATAGGCGAATTCGGTCATATTGGTGCGACCGATTGGAATAAGACCCGCCTTACGCAGCCGCTGGACGACCGGCGCATCCTGCTTGGCTGGCGGCGCCTTCCGCAAAAACGTCGAACCCGCCGCCGTGGCCTGCCCGGCGATATCGAACAGATCCTTGATACTGACGGTGATGCCGGCGAGCGGCGCCGGAGCCGACGCCCGATCATAGGCCTGCGCCTGGGCCACAGCCTGCTCATCAAAGGTGGAGAAGAAGGTGCGCGCGCCCTCCCCGGCGGGATCGGCGATCCGGACAAGCTGTGCCTTGACTGCATCAGCCCGGCCGCCCTGACGATAAGCCTCGGCCAATTCCGCGATCGTCGCTCCAGTCCCTGACATAGCCATCTCCATAGTCTGCATTGACTCTGTAATCGACATGTGAAATATCACAAGCATGTCAGATGTCACCACCCTTAATTTCGAAATCCCCGGCGGCGCCGTGTCGGTTGCCATTTCCCGTCTCATCATCGCCGGCTGGGCCGGGCGCGACCCGGTCGCGCTCGAACATCACATCGTCGAGTTGGAACAGCTCGGCGTGAAACGCCCTTCCCGCACGCCAATTTTCTATGCCTGCGCCGCTTCCCGGCTGACCCAGGCCTCGAAGATCGAAGCCCTGGGCCCGGCGAGCAGCGGCGAAGCCGAATGCGTCTGCATCAGCCATGGCGGGGAATTGTGGATCGGGCTTGGTTCCGACCACACCGATCGCGAACTTGAAGCTATCGGCGTCGCCGCCTCGAAACAGATTTGCGACAAGCCGATCGGCCGCGGCCTGTGGCGCCTGGCAGAGATCGCAGCCCATTGGGATCGGCTGCTGCTACGCTCCTACGCCACGATCGACGGCGAGCGCGTGCTCTATCAATCAGGTCCGATCACCGCATTGCGCACGCCGCTCAACCTGGTCGAGCTGCGCGATGAAGGTAAACCGCTGCCCGATGGCACCGCCATGTTCTGCGGCACCTTGGCAGCGATCGGCGGCATCCGGCCTGCCACGCGTTTTGAATGTGAACTGGAAGACCCAGTGCTTGGGCGCACCCTGACACTGGCCTACGATATCGACGTCATTCCCGTCATTTCGTGAGGTTCTCGTGAACACGTCTTCATCCGTAGCAGCCTGGCTTCCCTCAGCCCCCACCGAGGCCGGTGAGCGATTGCCGCTGCGCGATGAAGCTTATGCCGCCATAAAGCAGCGCATTATAACCTGCGAATTCAAGCCTGGCGGTTATCTCAACGAAGCCAAGATCAGCCTGGCACTCGGCATTGGCCGCACGCCGGTTCATCAGGCCATCGAACGTCTCGAGCAGGACGGCCTGGTCGAGATCATGCCGCGCAAGGGCATCATCGTCACCGCGCTCAGCGTCGACACGGTGGCGCAGATCATCGACGTGCGGTTGATCAACGAACCTTATTGCGCGATGCTTGCCGCCGAACGCATCGATACCAACGAACTGGCCGCGCTCCACAACATTCTCGAACGAACCGATGCTGCAACATCGGCCCATGATACCAATCAAATGATGCTGCTCGATCGCGAGTTCCACATGGCGATCGCATCGGCCGCACGCAATCCGATTCTGGCATCCATATTGCAGAACCTGCACGAGCGTTCGCTGCGCTTCTGGTTTCTGTCGCTGACAGCGCAGGAACAGCAGCGCTCCGTGCAAGATGAACATCTTGCCATCGCCGATGCCCTGCAACGACGCGACCGCGACGGTGCGGCCCAAGCGATGCGAGCCCATATCGAGTCTTTCCGAAAGAATATCATCCACCGGGTGTAAAGGAGTTATCCCATGACGAAGCCGCACAAGGAGTTCTTTAGCCTCGACATGAGCGAAGGCTGGGCTTCCCCGCCGGGATATCCATCTTCGATTCAGCAAAAGATTCTGGCGAGCGACATTGATGAAGAGCGCAAGACGGGCAGCCGCACGCGCCTTCTGCGCTTCGATCCTGGCGCCTTCACCACCGCGCCCTTCGTCCACGATCATTGGGAAGAGGTTTATCTCGTCTCCGGCGACCTGACCGTCGGCAACGACGCGAATGGCAACGGTGGCGAAGCATTTGGCGCCCCGACCTACGCCTGCCGTCCGCCGGCTGTCTATCACGGCCCGTTCAAGTCGAATGGCGGCTGCATCCTGTACGAGATCCACTACTACGAAGATAGCGTTTCGAAGCCGTAAGGAGCGCACCATGCAGCGCCTATCAGCCGTTCTACTTGGCATTGCCCTCAGCTCGACTGGTGGCGCTTTTGCTGCAGCGACAGCGCAAACGGCGACTGTCGCCGCCAGCATTCGATACGAATTTGTCGCCCCTCCCGCTGGTCTCTCGGACGATTTCAAGCCGGGAGACAAAACGGATCTCAAATTCCTCGCCATTCAGGCCATCGACGGAAACAAAATCGATGGCGCTCTATGGCAACCTCAGAGCAAATCGGCGGCCGATACCACGATGGTGGTGATGATCCATGGCAGCGGTGGCAGCTATCGTCGCGCTCCCGAAAGCGCGCTTGGCGGGCGCCTTGCCGCCAAGGGCTACGCTGCCCTGGCGATCGATACCCGGCAGCATGACGACAAAATCAACACGGAAAATTTCTTCGACATTCGCCGCGATATTGATGCCGCAGTCTATACCGCTCGTTCCCTGGGCTATCGGAAATTGGTAATCCAGGGCCACAGTCTCGGAAACATCCAAGTGCAGTTCTATGCCGCGACCAACTGGGATCGCGACATCAAAGCAGTGATGTTACTCGGTGCCTTCGGCAATCTCCCCTGGAAGACACGCAATATCCTTGTTCAGAACGAGGAAAGTTTCCAGCAGTTGATTGCCTCTGCCAAACAGGCGCTCAGCGAAGGCAAATTGGACACGCCGCTGAACGTCAAGATGCATTACTTCACCGGCCAGGAAGTGCCGGTGACGGCGCAACACTTTTTCACTTATCGCTGGGATAAGACCAGCATTGCCGACGGTACGCAGTGGATCAAGCGCATACCCTATCCGGTGCTGTTGGTGCGGGATAAGGCCGACGCACTGATCCAGCCCTTCGAACCTTACATGCTGCTCGACGCGGCCCATTCAGAGGGCTCGCTGGTCAAAAGCATCGAATTCAAACTTCTTCCGAATAGCAACGCGCCGAGCCTGAAGGGTCACTACTTCGAAGGCAACGAACAGGCGCTTACAGACACATTGACTAACTGGCTGGCCGCGCAAGGCCTTTGAACAAACTAGGAAGTCCGATCATGCTCTCGCGTAGAAACGTTCTCAGCTCCGCCGCCGGCGTTGCTGCCTTTAGCCTCGTACCCAAAGCCTTTGCTCAGGCCGCATGGCCGCAAAAGCCGGTCACCATCATTTGCCCCTTCGCGGCCGGCGGCAACACCGACGGGATCGCGCGCATGGCGGCGCAGCGCATGACCGAAGCCTATGGCATGGCGTTCAACGTTGAAAACCGTCCCGGTGCTGGCGGCGCGGTTGCCGCCGATTTCGTCGCCAAGTCGGCGCCGGATGGCTACACATTGTTCATCGCCGCTTTGCCCGTCATGGCGATCGTTCCGGCGATGTCGAAGGTGCGCTACGATTCCCAAAAGGACTTCGCGCCGATCAGCAATATTGCGACCAATCCATTCGCATTGGTGATCAACAAGGATCTACCGATCAAGACGCTCGACGAATTCGTCGCTTACGTCAAAGCACGGCCCGATCAATTGTCTTACGGTTCTGCGGGTGTCGGCAGCCTCAACCATCTGTCGATGGCCCTGTTCCTGAAGCGCGCTGGTTTGACGATGTCGCACGTGCCCTATCGCGGCAATGCGCCGGCGCTTGCCGACATCGTTGCCGGCCACGTCCCGGCGATGTTCTCCAATCTGTCAGATGCTCTGCCGCAGATCAGCGGCGGATCGGTACGTTTGCTGGCCGTGTCGAGCGCCGAACGCTCGGCTCTTGCCCCTGATGCACCGACCGTGGCTGAAGCCGGCTATCCAGGCTTCAACGTTTTGACCTGGAACGGCCTGATGGCGCCGGCGGGAACGCCCAAAGCGATCATCGACAAGATCGCCGATACGATGAGCGCCGCCATCAAGGATGCACCGTTCCGCAAGCAGCTTGCCGATTATGGCGTCGATCCCCTTGCAGCGCACCCGGCGGAATTCGCCGAGACGCTCGCCAAAGACATGGCCATCTGGAAAGAGGCCGTTGAAATCGCCGGTGTGAAACAGCAGTGAGTCCCATGAAAACAGATGAACGTCCCATCTTGATCGCAGGTGGCGGACCGGTTGGTGTCGTTACGGCGCTGGCTCTGGCCAAGCGCGGCATCCCGGTGAAGGTCTTCGAGGCGCAGACCGAGATCAACGACTCGCCGCGCGCATCGACCTTGCATCCGGCGACGCTCGAAATGCTCGCCGAACTCGACCTGCTTGGCGAA
Source organism: Methylocella sp. CPCC 101449 (assembly GCF_031921685.1). Taxonomy (NCBI): domain Bacteria; kingdom Pseudomonadati; phylum Pseudomonadota; class Alphaproteobacteria; order Hyphomicrobiales; family Beijerinckiaceae; genus Methylocella; species Methylocella sp. CPCC 101449. The sequence continues at coordinate 18,391 of NZ_JAPDHU010000003.1, forward strand.
GTCACGACGCAAGGCCTCGTCGCACGCACCTTCCAGTTTTGGGATCGCCCAGCGCGTCGTCTCGTCGCGGAATTCGATCACGCCATTCTGGCGCAGGACACCACCTGCCCCTATGTGGTGCAATGCGAGCAGCACAAGATCGTGAAGATGTGCATCGACAAGCTCGCGGCCCATCCGCATGCGAGCGTGTCGTTCGGCACGCCCGTCGAGAGTGTCGAGACCCATGCCGATGGCGTCGCCATCACGGTCGCGGGCGCCAACGGCAGCGAACGATTTGAAGGTTCCTATCTGGTCGGCGCCGACGGCGGACGCTCGTTGGTGCGCAAGGCTTTGAACATCGCCTTTGACGGCTACACGTTCCCCGAGCGCTTCCTGGTTCTGACCACGCCATTCGATTTCGGCACCGAACATGGCGTTGCCTTCCGTGCTTATTTCTCGGATCCGGACGAATGGGCCAATCTGTTCAAGGTGGCGGGCGATGACGGCAAGGGCCGCTGGCGCGCCGTCTTCCCGACCCTGCCGGGGCAGACCGATGAAGAAGTGATGAGCGACGAGGCCTGCGAGTCACGCTTGCAGAAATTCTTCCCCAAAACCGGGCGCTACGACATCTTCCACCGCAACATCTACCGCGTGCATCAACGCGTTGCCGTGCGCTTCCGGGAAGGTCGTGTTTTCCTGGCGGGCGACTCCGCCCACGTGAACAATCCCATCGGCGGCCTCGGGCTCAACAGCGGCATTCATGATGCCACGCATCTGGCTGAGCTCCTTGCCGACGTACGCGCTGGCAAGCGACCGGAAAGCGTTTTCGAGAGCTATGACGCGATCCGCCGCCCGACCAATATCGAATATGTCCAGCAGCAAACCATCGCCAACAAGAAGCGACTGGAAGAACGCGACCCGGCTGCCCGTGAAGCCAATTTCGAGGCGCTGCGCAAAACGGCAGCGGATCCCGCCGCGCACCGCGCCTTCTTGTTGAGAACGTCGCTCATCGAAAGCGTCAGAAAGATTAAGGCGGCAGCAGAATGAAAATCGCCGTTCCAGACTTGATCTCTAATTCCTATTTTCCCGCCGTCACCGCCGTTCATGGCGGCATGCTCGCGGCGCGCGGCATTGATGCGACCGTTGAACTGATCTTCCCGGTCAACAAGGCCTATGAAGCCCTGCGCGACGGCATTGTCGATGCGGTGGCCGGTTCCGCCCATTCGGCCCTGCACGCCTTTCCCGAATGGCAGGGCGTCAAACTGCTCTGCGCCCAAGGCCAGGGCATGTATTGGTTCCTTGTCATGCGCGCCGACATTCCCTGCGAGCGTGGCGACGTCAGCGTCGTCAAGGGCCGCACCATTGGCGCAGCGCCCTGGGTCGACCTCGGCCTGCGCGGCTTGCTGCGCGCCGCTGGTATCGACGAGAAACGCGACAATGTTACCATCGCGCCCGTACCCAACACGGGCGCGCCCAGCACCAATTTCGGCCTGACGGCCGCCAAGGCGCTTCAAGACGGTTTGATCGACGGCTTCTGGGCCAATGGCATGGGTGCGGAAGTGGCCGTGCGTAGCGGTGCCGGCAAGATCGTGCTCGATGTCAGGCGTGGCGATGGTCCGAAGGACGCGTTCAACTTCACGATGGCGTCCGTCGCCGTGACCGACAAGTTCCTCGCCGAGCGTGCCGATGATGCCAAGGCGCTCAAACTAGCGATCGGAGACGCACATCAGGCGTTGAAAAAGAATATCTCACTGGCCACCGACATCGGCCGGAAAATCTTTCCCACCGAACAGGCCGAACTCATTGCCGGCATCGTCGAGCGTGACCTGCCTTATTATTCGACGGACATCAGCCCCGACTTCGTAAAAGGCATGAATGCCTTTGGCCGTGACGTCGGTATCCTTAAGGGCGACCCTGCTTACGAAGCTGTCGTCGCGCGATAGACAGCCGCTAAAGCAAACGTGAGGGCTCGGTGCAAACCGAGCCCTTTTTCTTCGCCCACTTTCAAGCTGCCACAGGGCTTTCCTTGGGTCGCGGCTGGTAGAGCAACATCAAAGCTACCGCCAGGACGCTGGACGCCAGCATAATGGCGAAGGCGATCGCATAGGAGCCGTTGGCGTCGAAGATCACCGCCCCGGCATAGGCGCCGATGCCGCCAAACGTATGATGCACCATGGTGATCAGACCGCTGATCGCACCGAGATGTTTCATGCCGAAGGCATCCCGTACGAACAACACCGTGAGCGGCGCGGTGACAAGAAAGGTCAATCCAAAGACCAGGGTAAAAACAGCAATTGAAATGGTCGAGCTGTCGATCAGCAGCAAGCCGAAACAAGCAATGCGCAGCACGAAGGACGCAATCGTCGGCATCACCGGCCCGGTCTTGTCGCCAAAGGCACCCGCCAGCAGCACGCCGATCAACGCCGCCAGCCCCATCACCGCCAGGAGATTGCCGGCGAAAAGCTGGCTCACGCCGCTGTCCTCCGCATAGGCGACGAGATGGGTGGTGACGAAGAAATCGTCCAAGCCGCAGACAGCGAACACACTGATCAACACCCAGAAGCGGCGCGTGCGGGCCGCCTCGCGCAGGCTCATGCCCTCACGCGGTGCCTGCGCCGCCAGCGAACCATTGCCCGAATGAGCCGGCACAGCGAAATAGATCAAGGGCAACAAGGCCAGATGCGCCGCCGCCACCCAGAAATAGACCGAGCGCCAGCCGATCTGCACCAGAACCGCTGCCAGGACCGCGACGATGAGCAATTGCCCGAGGCTCATGCCCGAGGTGACGAAGCCGTTGGCGAAGCCCGTATTACCCGGAAAAGTGCGGGCCACCATCACACCGACCGTGGGGGTCGAACAGCCTGCATTGCCGACGCCGTAGATCAGGCCGAACAGCAGCAGTACGTGCCAGGGTTCGCTGACGAACCCCATCATGCCAATGCCAAAGGCGCAAACCACCACGCCCGAGGCGATCAGCAGCCGCAGGCTCACCCGGTCAGCCAGCCGGCCGGCGAAAAACATGGCGATGGCCGAGACCACCTGGAACACTGCCACCGCGGACCCGATATCGGCCCGGTTCCACTTCAGATCCTCCACCATCGGCCGCAAGGTCAGCCCGACGGCCAGCCGGCCGCTGCCATTGACGAAAAGGGCGAAGAAACCGGCGGCGAGCACGAGAACGGCCGCCATGGGCAATTTGCTGGACTTGGGCACGGTGTTTCCAAAAGAAATTATTGCCTAAGGATTAGCCACAAAACCGTGGATAGGCGACTATCCAATCAGAGAAATCCCGCGATTTGGGCGCAGGGCAGCTCTGCGCAGCCCCGCCCAGAAAGCGCTTTTCACCCTCCAAATAGCCATCCGTGCTGGACTTGGCGGGGGTTTTGCCGGATGTAAGCCCCCGGAATCGGCGGAAGTCCTGATCTGCCTCCTGCCCTACGGCCGTCCGGCCTGGAGTTTTCAATGGACAAGAAGAAGCAGAAGCGGCTCGAACTCCTGCGCGAGTTCTTGACGGTGGCGCATCAGAAGCTCGGCCTGGAGTTCGGTATCGAGCTCTGGGACGGTGTCCGCATTCCGCAGGACTATCCGGCCGATGGCCTGGCCGTCGCCATCGCCGACGAAGGCGCCGTCGCCGCCCTGTTGCGCAAACCTAAGCCGGAAACCATGGCCAACCTGTGGGCGTCGGCACGGGTCGACATTCGCAACGGCACGATTTTCGATCTCGTCGGCAAACGTCCGAAAGTGCGCACCAAGAATTTCATCAAGTCGCTCGACAAGATGCACATCGCCAAGCTGGCGACGAAATTCCTGTTCGTGCCGCGTGGCGGGCCGTGGCCACTGGAAACGGTAAGCTCCGACAAGCAGAGCGACGGCAGCGCCAAAGAGAATAAGAAGAACATCTCCTATCACTACGACGTGTCGAACGCCTTCTATGAACTGTGGCTCGACAAGGAGATGGTCTACACCTGCTCCTACTTCACCGATTGGAACAACTCCATCGACCAGTCGCAGTTCGACAAGCTCGACATGGTTTGCAAGAAGCTGCGCCTGAAGCCCGGCGAAACCCTGCTCGACATGGGTTGCGGCTGGGGCGCGCTCTCGATCCATGCGGCCAAATATTACGGCGTGAAGGCCTATGGCGTGACCCTGTCGGAACAACAGGTCGCCTATGCCAATGAAAAGATCAAACGGCTTGGCTTGCAGGATCAAGTGCGCATCGAGTGCAAGGACTATGCGCACGCCGAAGGCGTCTACGACAAAGTGGCGGCCATCGGCATGTTGGAGCATGTCGGCATCGACAACTTCCCGATCTACTATCAGACGGCCGCGCGCTCACTGCGCCCCGGCGGCCTGTTCCTGCACCATGCCATCACCCGCCCAGGCAAGAGCGAAGCGGCCCGCACCAAGAAGCGCCGACCGGAATTCGCCGCACTGACCCGTTACATCTTCCCCGGCGGCGAACTCGACTACATCGGTCGCACCGTCACCAATCTCGAACTGAACGGCTTTGAAGTCCGCGACGTCGAATGCTGGCGCGAGCACTACATGCTCACCTGCCGTCATTGGCACGACCGGCTTGTCGCCAATTGGGATGCGGCGGTGAAGGAGGTCGGTGAGGCGACGGCGCGCACCTGGCTGGTCTATCTCGCGGCTTGCTCGATCACCTTCGAACGCAACAACTGCGGCCTCTATCAGACCCTGTCGGTCAAGCGCCTGAAAGGCCCGACCGACATGCCGCCGACGCGTACTTATATGTATGCGCCCGGCCCGACGCCGAAATAAGCGCGAAGCTGGCGCGAACCAACTCGAAAAAGAAAAGCCCCATCTAACGATGGGGCTTTATTATTTTCATCGTTTTTTGAAACGCGTCCCGTGTCGATCAGATCGCGACCACCGGCATGCCGACGCTGACCCGTTCGAACAGATCGATCACGTCTTCATTATACATGCGGATGCAGCCATAGGAGGCAGCCGTGCCGACCGAGTTGCGCATGGTGCGCGTCGTGCCGTGAATAGCGATTTCGCTGCGATCGAGCGTGATGGCGCGCGGTCCCATCGGATTGCCAGGAGCGCCGCCAGGGATGAGATCGGGCAGCTTCGGATTGTCGCGCTTGACCACGGCCGGCGGTGCCCAAGCCGGATTGACGAACTTGCCTTCCACATGCGCCCAGCCCGACCAGGCTTTGCCCGCCTTGCCGACCGCGACCGGATAGCGGATCGCCTGACCGTTGCCCAGCACCAGGAACAACCTGCGCTGGCGCAGGGAAATCACCATCGTACCTGCCGGATATTCGGCCGGGAAAGCGACGACATCATGTGCAGCAAGCGCCGGAGTTGCGACGGCGGCCGCTGCGGCAACACCACCACTCAACTGCAAAAACGCACGGCGCGACTGCGCGCCGGACAGAAGACCGACCATAACCCCAACCCCGTCGTGACCAGCTGACCGCAGGAGAAAAACGGCAAGCCGGATAATGTTGAATTGAACGGGGCGGACTATAGCACCAAGGTCGATGCAGTGGTGCAACACCTTGCTGAAAAGGTGAACAAAACCCTGTGCTACACGGCTTTGTGAAAGAATGCGGTCAGGAATGAGGCGGCGCTGAGCGCCGTCTCATCGTAACCCGAGAAACTACTCTAGTGGTGCGACGGGAACATCCGGTGTCGGCGTCGCAGGCTTAGCTGGCGGCGCGTCGAGCGGCGCGGCAGGCACATTGGACGCGGCCGCTGGCGGCTGGGACGTCGCCGGCGCTGTCGTTACGGGACCGCCGGGATAAACGACACGCGGCGCCGCAGCGGCCGGCTTGGTTTCAGGCTGGCTCGTTTCAGGCTTGGCCGCCTCCGGCTGCGGCAATACGGGTGTCGCGGGCTTCACCGGCTGAACGCTGTCACCGCGGGCCGGATCGGGACGCGCGGCTTGCGCGGGTCCTTGCGGGCGAGCTGCTGGCGGATTGCTTTCGCCAGGACGCATACGCGGCCCTTCACTCTCTGGCCGGGCGGCGGCGCGCGGCGGACGTGTCTGCGGGGCCGTGTGCGACTCCGGCCCAATGCCTGGCACGACATGCGGCGCTGATGGCATCGCCGGCGGTGGTGGAGCAACCGGCGCATCGCGATAGTCATTCGCGCGCGCCTCGTTGCGTGGCTGCGTCGTCAGCCGAGCGGAACGGACGATCTCGCCTTCAATGCCATCGACCACCAGCCGGAAGCGCTGGCCACGGCGATCCTGCGCGACGACGATATAGGTGCGACCGCTGCGCTGCATCTGGCCAATGACACGATAGCCATCATCGCGCAGGCTCTCGCGAATCTCGCCGGGCGATAGCATGTTCAGCGCCGGCGCCCGATAGCGCGGCGCATAGATCGGCGCATCGTCATAGTAGGGGTCAACCGGATAGGAATAGGTACGGTAGCCCCAATAGCCGTAAACCTGAGCCTGCGCCGGTGCCGCCGCGCCGACCAGGACGGTCGTCGCTGCCAGACCACCGAGCATGGCTGTGCGGGAAAGCATTCGCTTCAGAGCGGCCATTCAAGCCTCCTTTGGGGATGCACCCCACCGCTGTTGAACACGGCCGCAGGGCGCATCGACAAGTGAAATCGACAAGTGAACCTGCCTCAGACTTCGATTGTGAATGCGGCAAGGATAGGACGTCAGAGGCGTTTTTAGGAGGCATTGCTGGGTCTGGAATAGTGCCTCCGGTCAGTTTCCCGTATTAGCGGCGACAATCCCCACAAAACGGTCGATATCCGCCTCCCGGGTGACGAAAGAGGTTACCAAACGGACGAAAACCTCGTCTGGCGCCGGCCTCTCCTCGATGGCCAGCCTATCAGCGGACCAGGGGTAATAACGGGCGCCGGCCTGTTTGAGCGCCAGATCGGCGGTTCGCGGCAGAATGGCGAACACTTCATTGGCCTCGACAGGCCATGCGAGACGGACGCCGGAAATGACAGCCAAGGCCGTTGCCAGCCGTGTTGCACAGGCATTGGAATGACGCGCCAGATCGAGCCAATGATGATCGTCCAACCAGGCCAGCATCTGAGCAGCCAGGAAACGCCCTTTGGATAAAGTGTGCCCGCCACGCTTGCGCCGATAGGCAAAGTCGGCAGCCAGGGCTTTGTCGAAGAAGACGACGGCCTCGCAGGCAAAAGCCCCGTTCTTCGAGGCACCAAGCGACAAGACATCGACGCCAACACGCCATGTGATATCGGCTGGCGCGCAGCCTAAGGACGCCACCGCATTGGCGAAACGGGCACCATCCATATGCACGCGCATCGCACGCTCATGAGCAAGGGCGGCCAAACCTGAAATGTCCTTTGCACGATAAAGCGTTCCCGATTCGCTAGCTTGGGACAATGACAGAGCCGCCGGCTGCACCTGTTTGACCAAACCAGCCGGATAGGCGGCCAAGCTGGCGGCGAGCGCCGCCGGCGTGATCTTGCCGGCATCCCCGGAAATACCGATGAGCTTGGCGCCAGCCGAGAAAAACTCCGGCGCGCCACACTCATCATCCATGACGTGAGCATGAGCATGACAGAAAATCGCCCCATAGGGAGGCGTCAGCGCCGCAAGGGCGAGAGCGTTCGCCGCCGTGCCGCTTGCCAGCAGAAAAACCGCGCAGTCGCGCTCGAACACCTCGCTGATCCGCTCCTCGGCGCGGCGGGTGAACGGATCGGCACCATAGGCCGGCGCAACTCCATCGTTCGCCGCAACAAGCGCCTCCAGGACCTTGCTGGACGCACCGCTGGCATTGTCGCTGGCAAGGTCGAGGGAGGATGTTTCAATGGTCTGCATGGCTGCTGACATGCCCCACATTCCATGGTCCGAGCAATGACTTATGAAGGATTTTAACGGATTTCTGTGGCATCGGCGGCGGATAATCGCTAGATTAGAATACCTTATGCAGGCAGGGCGCCATCCGTTCCGCCGCCTGCCTAGAAAGGGAGCTGGCACATCACCTCCGGAAGCATTACGCCGCGCCTTGAGCCGGCGGCAGAAAACATCAACATGCCGCGGGGCGATGATGCGGAAATGTTCGATCTCGCGCCCGTCTCGCTATGGTTGGAAGACTATTCCGGACTGCGGACCCATTTCGATGGCTTGCGCGCACAAGGCGTCGCGGATTTGCGCGCCTACCTCCGCGAGGATCGCGAACGCATACGAACCTGTTCGGCGCACCTTCGTGTCATCAAGGTCAACCGCAAAACCTTGAACCTGTTCGAAGCGGCCGATCTCGAAACTCTGACCGCGAACATCCATCACGTTTTCCGCGACGATATGTTCGACACCCATGTTGAGGAATTGGCACAGCTTTGGGATGGCCATAGCCATTTCCACAGCACGAGCGTCAACTATTCCCTTTCTGGCCGCCGGATCGACATTCAACTGAAAGGCTCGATTCTCCCGGGCTACGAGAACGACTGGCGACGCGTGTTGGTCGCCATCGAGGACGTAACCGAGCGCGAAACCGCTCGGCGCGCTTTGACGGTCAGCGAAGCCTATGCGCGTGGCCTGTTCGCCCATTCGCCCGTGTCGCTTTGGGTGGAAGATTTCAGCGCCATTCGCCGACTTCTGGAAGAAATCCGCTTCCGCGGCATCACCGATTTCCGCGTCTTTACCGACGTACATCCTGAATTCGTCGAACGCTGCATGAGCGAGATTCGCGTCATCGACATCAATCAGCAGACCCTGCACATCTTCGGTGCGCCCAACAAAGCCGTTTTGCTGCAACGCCTCGACGAAGTCTTCCGCGACGACATGCGGCAGAATTTCCGCGAGCAATTGATTGATCTCTGGGACGGCAAGCTGTTTCAGCAGCGTGAGGTGCTGAACTATTCTCTCGATGGCGCCGAGATCCATTTCTACATGCAGTTCTCGGTATTGCCCGGTCACGAGAAAGACTGGTCCTTGGTGCAGGTCGCCCTCACCGACATCACTGCGCGCAAGAAAGCCGAAGCCTATCTCGAATATCTCGGCAAGCACGATGTTTTGACCAAGCTTTACAATCGCTCCTTCTATGTCGACGAATTGCATCGGCTGGAGCGCAAGGGTCCAACGCCGGTCACCATCGTTATGGCCGATCTCGACGGCTTGAAAATCGTCAACGATCAACTCGGCCACGCCGCAGGCGACACGCTGCTTGCCCGCATGGGCGAAGTCCTGTGCAAGCTCGTCGAAAAGCCGAACCACGCGGCGCGAATCGGCGGCGACGAATTCGCCGTCCTGCTGCCCGGCGCCGACGAGGCTGTCGGCCAGAAATTGACGGACGATATCAATGCCCTGGTCGAACTGAACAATCAGTATTACGGAGAGCCCCGCCTCAGCCTGTCGATCGGTGCCGCCACCAGCCGGTCCGGTGAACGGCTGGAGGTGACGATCAAACGCGCCGATGACCATATGTATGAAGTGAAACGGTCCCGATATACGCAGCCCGGCCACGACCGTCGGCGACGGCCGGAACGCCTCGTTGGGAGCCAGGCAGAGAGCGACGCCTCATAAATCGGCGCCGCTTGCCTCTGCCCCGTTTCTCGCCAATTTGCCCGTTTCGCGTCCATACGACGCTATAATTATCCCCGTGCCAACGGCTTCACCCACTTGTAAGCTCGGGGTAAATCTGCCATGTTCGCGCGCCCTGGATAGGACAGCTATGCTGACCATTTAGGCGAAAGGGCATCGGTCCTTGAAATTGCTGGCGAAAAGGATGGCGCGAGGCGGCCATCTCGAAGCGCCGATCTATGGGTATGGCAACCGGCGGCCAGCAAGTGGCCGGGATTAGGGATGTCAATCGCATCACCGGGTCTGGAGCGGGGGATGATAGGGCGTATGTGGCGAAAACGGTTCGGCGATGTCCGGCGAAAACCCGCCGGTCGGGGACCGCGAACGCGCGTCCCTTGCAATTGATCTAATTCTGATTTCGCCCCATTTACATTGGCAAGATTTTTCCAGGTGTGACCGACAAGCAAACAGTCTGCGCATGAGCGACAGATGATTTGTCAAGTGATCTGGATAAGCGATCTGGCCAGCACAGTTTCCGGAGCAGCGCCATGAACGGCCAGTACTTTGACCCCGCCCTCCCCCGTGCCCAGGGCCTCTATGACCCGTCGAAGGAACATGATTCCTGCGGCGTTGGCTTCGTCGCCCGCCTCGACAACGTCAAGACCAACGACGTCGTCGCCATGGGTCTACAGATTCTCTTGAATATCGACCATCGCGGCGCCGTCGGAGCTGATCCGAAGCTCGGCGACGGCTGCGGTATCCTGACCCAGATCCCGCATGAATTTTTCGGCCCCGAATGCGCCAAGATCGGCTTCAACTTGCCCGCCGCCCAGCATTACGGCATCGGCCAGTTCTTCATGCCGCAGAATGCCGGCGTGCGCGCCGAGATCGAAGCCATCGTCAATCGTTCGATCGAGGAAGAAGGCCTGACCCTGCTCGGCTGGCGCGATGTGCCCGTCGACAACTCAGACCTCGGCGAAGCCGTGAAGGCCGTCGAACCCGTGATGCGCCAAGTCTTCGTCGGCCGCGGCCCCGGTGTGCGCGATGACGACGATTTCGAACGCAAGCTCTATATCGCGCGCAAGGTAATCTCGGGCGCGGTGATCGCGTTGTCCAATTCAGATGCTGCCGAATTTTATGCAGTGTCGATGTCGTGCCGCACCATTGTCTACAAGGGCATGGTGCTGGTCTCACAGCTCGGCGACTATTACACCGATCTCAAGGACCAGCGTTACGGCAGCGCCTTAGCGCTGGTGCATCAGCGCTTCGCCACCAATACGTTCCCGTCCTGGCGCCTGGCGCATCCCTACCGCATGGTCGCCCACAACGGCGAGATCAACACCTTGCGCGGCAACGTCAACTGGATGGCGGCGCGTCAGGCTTCGGTTGAATCGAAGCTCTACGGCAACAACATTTCGAAGCTCTGGCCGATCTCCTACGAGGGTCAGTCGGACACCGCTTGCTTCGACAATGCACTCGAATTCCTCGTTCAGGGCGGCTATTCGCTCGCCCATGCGGCGATGATGCTGATCCCGGAAGCCTGGGCCGGCAATCCGCTGATGAGCGAAGACCGCCGCGCCTTCTACGAATACCACGCCGCCCTGATGGAACCGTGGGACGGCCCCGCCGCCATGGCCTTCACCGACGGCCGCCAGATCGGCGCCACGTTGGACCGTAACGGCCTGCGCCCTGCCCGCTACATCGTCACCGATGACGGCCTCGTGGTCATGTCGTCGGAAGTCGGCGTGCTGCCGATCCCGGAAGAGAAGATCGTCACCAAGTGGCGCCTGCAGCCGGGCAAGATGCTCCTCGTCGACCTCGAAAAGCACGCCATCATCTCCGACGACGAGATGAAGGCGACCATGGCCAGCGCCCATCCCTACAAGACCTGGCTCGACCGCACCCAGATCGTGCTGGAAGACTTGTCACCAATGGAACCGCGCGCGCCGCGCACCGACGTGTCGCTGCTCGATCGCCAGCAGGCGTTCGGCTACACCCAGGAAGATCTGGCCATTCTGCTCGCGCCGATGGCGATCACTGGCGAGGAAGCAACCGGTTCCATGGGCACCGACACGCCGATCTCGGCCATGTCGGACCAGTCGAAGCTGCTCTACACCTATTTCAAGCAGAACTTCGCGCAGGTGACGAACCCGCCGATCGACCCGATCCGCGAACAGCTCGTCATGAGCCTGGTGTCCTTCATCGGTCCGCGCCCCAACCTGCTCGATCTTGAAGGCACTTCGAAGCGCAAGCGTCTCGAAGTGCGCCAGCCGATCCTCACCAACGAGGATCTGGAGAAGATCCGCAACATCGGCATGATCGAAGAGACCTTCGATACCCGCACGCTCGACATCACCTATGCCGCCGATCGCGGCGCCGAGGCGATGGAAGCGATGTTGGAGCGCCTGTGCCAGCGCGCCGAGGATGCCGTGCGCGGCGTCTACAACATCATCATCCTGTCCGACCGCATGACCGGCCCGGACCGCATTCCGATCCCAGCACTGCTGGCAACGGCGGCTGTCCACCATCACTTGATCCGCAAGGGCCTGCGCACCTCGGTCGGTCTCGTCGTCGAGACCGGTGAAGCCAGAGAAGTGCACCACTTCGCCTGTCTCGCCGGGTATGGCGCCGAAGCGATCAACCCCTATCTCGCTTTCGAAACCCTCGCCGCCATGGCCGAGGATTTCCCCGAGGAGGTGGACGAAGACGAAGTCGTCAAGCGCTTCATCAAGTCGATCGGCAAGGGCCTTCTCAAGGTCATGTCGAAGATGGGCATTTCGACCTACCAGTCCTATTGCGGCGCGCAGATTTTCGACGCCGTCGGCCTGTCGCAACGTTTCGTCGACCGCTATTTCACCGGCACAGCCACGCGCATCGGTGGTGTCGGCCTTGATGAAGTCTCCCAGGAGAGCATCAAGCGCCATGCGGACGCTTTCGGCGACTCGCCCGTCTATCGCACCATGCTGCATGTCGGCGGCGACTATGCCTTCCGCTTCCGTGGTGAGGCCCATTCCTGGTCGCCGCAATCGGTGTCGCTGCTGCAGCATGCAGTGCGCGGCAACGCGCAGGATCAGTATCGCGCCTATGCCAAGCTGCTCAACGAACAGGACGAGCGGCTGCTGACGATCCGCGGTCTCTTCCGCGTTAAGTCGGCGGAAGAAGATGGCCGCAAGCCCGTGCCGCTTGAGGAAGTGGAATCGGCCAAGGATATCGTCAAGCGTTTCGCCACTGGCGCCATGTCCTATGGCTCGATCTCGCGCGAGGCGCACACGACGCTCGCCATCGCCATGAACCGGATCGGCGGCAAGTCGAACACCGGTGAAGGCGGCGAAGAGGTGGATCGCTTCACGCCGCTGCCCAATGGCGATTCGATGCGCTCGGCCATCAAGCAGGTGGCATCCGGCCGCTTCGGCGTGACGACGGAATATCTCGTCAACTCCGACATGATGCAGATCAAGATGGCCCAGGGCGCCAAGCCCGGCGAAGGCGGCCAGCTCCCCGGCCACAAGGTCGACGCGGTCATCGCCAAGGTGCGCCATTCAACACCTGGCGTTGGCCTGATCTCGCCGCCGCCGCACCATGACATCTATTCGATCGAAGATCTGGCCCAGCTCATCTACGATCTGAAGAACGTCAATCCGGCGGCGCAAGTCTCCGTCAAGCTCGTCTCGGAAGTCGGCGTCGGCACGGTTGCCGCTGGCGTTTCCAAGGGCCGCGCCGATCACGTGACGATTTCCGGCTATGAAGGTGGCACCGGCGCTTCGCCGCTGACCTCGATCAAGCACGCCGGCAGCCCGTGGGAAATCGGCCTAGCCGAAACCCATCAGACCCTCGTCCTCAACCGGCTGCGTTCGCGCATCACGGTGCAGGTCGACGGTGGCCTGCGGACGGGCCGCGACGTCATCGTGGGCGCTCTGCTCGGCGCCGACGAGTTCGGCTTCGCCACCGCACCGCTGGTCGCTGCTGGTTGCATCATGATGCGCAAGTGCCATCTCAACACCTGTCCGGTTGGCGTCGCCACCCAGGATCCGGTGTTGCGCAAGCGCTTCGTCGGCCAGCCCGAGCATGTCATCAACTTCTTCTTCTTCATCGCTGAGGAAGTGCGCGAGATCATGGCCTCGTTGGGTTATCGCACCTTCAACGAGATGATCGGCCAGATGCAGATGCTCGATCGCTCGAAGGTGGATGCCCATTGGAAGACCAAGGGCCTCGACTTCAGCCGCCTGTTCCACAAGCCGGAAGCGGCCAAGGGCGATGGCATCTACAAGCAGATCGATCAGGATCACGGCCTAGAGAAGGTGCTCGACCGTCGGCTCATCGCCGCGGCGCGTTCCGCCATCGATGAGATGCAGCCGGTCATTATCGAAGAGACGATCCGCAACGTCGATCGCACGACCGGTGCCATGCTGTCGGGCGAGATCGCCAAGAAATACGGCCATGACGGCCTGCCCGACGACACCATTCACGTGAAGCTGAACGGCACCGCCGGCCAGAGCTTCGGTGCGTGGACGGCGCGCGGCGTGACGCTCGAACTCGAAGGCCAGGCCAACGACTATGTCGGCAAGGGTCTGTCGGGTGGCCGCATCATCATCTATCCGTCAGCCCAGTCGACCAAGATCGTGCCGCATGAATCGATCATCGTCGGCAATACCGTGCTCTACGGCGCCATCGCGGGCGAATGCTACTTCCGTGGCGTCGCCGGCGAGCGCTTCGCGGTCCGCAACTCCGGCGCCATCGCCGTCGTTGAGGGCACCGGCGATCACGGTTGCGAATATATGACGGGCGGCATCGTCGTCGTCATCGGCCAGACCGGTCGCAATTTCGCGGCCGGCATGTCGGGTGGCATCGCCTATGTGCTCGACGAGGACAACAACTTCGCCAAGCGCTGTAACCTTGCCATGGTCGAACTGGAATCGGTCGCCGAGGAAGAGGAGCTCAACCAGCGCCTCCATCACCAGGGCGGCGATTTGCAGGTGCATGGCCGGGTCGATGTGATGAACGACATGACGCGCTTCGATGCGGAGCGTCTGCATCAGCTCATTTCCAACCACCTGCGCTACACCGGCTCGAGCCGGGCGAAGGACATTCTCGATAACTGGGACGCCTATAAGGGCAAGTTCCGCAAGGTCATGCCGGTCGAATATCGCCGCGCCCTCAACGAAATGTTGGCGCAGCAGCCGGCGGCCGCGCTCGCGGCGGGGGAGTAATCCGATGGGTAAGGTAACGGGTTTTCTCGAGATCGATCGGCAGGACCGCAAGTACGCGCCTGCCTCCGATCGCATCCGCCACTATCGCGAATTCGTCATTCCTCTCTCCGAGGAAACGACGCGCGATCAGGCGGCACGCTGCATGAACTGCGGCATTCCCTATTGTCACAACGGCTGTCCGGTGAACAACCAGATCCCGGACTGGAACGACCTCGCCTACAAGGGCGAGTGGCAGGAGGCCCTGCGCAACCTGCATTCGACCAATAACTTCCCCGAAGTGACGGGCCGTGTCTGTCCGGCACCGTGCGAGGAATCCTGCACGCTCAATCTGGAAAGCACGCCGGTCACCATCAAGACGATCGAATGCGCCATCGTCGATCGTGGCTGGAAGGAAGGCTGGATCAAGCCGGAGCCGGCCAAGCAGCAGACCGGCAAGAAGGTCGCCGTCGTCGGCTCAGGCCCGTCGGGCCTCGCCGCCGCGCAGCAACTGGCCCGCGCCGGCCACGACGTGCATGTCTACGAGAAGCATGCCAAGGCCGGTGGCCTGCTGCGCTACGGTATTCCTGACTTCAAGATGGAAAAGCACTACATCGACCGCCGCGTCGCGCAGATGACGGCGGAAGGCGTGACCTTCCATTACAACGCTCATGTCGGCGTCACCCTGCCGATCGAGGAACTGACCGCGCAATATGATGCCGTCATACTGGCTGGCGGCGCGGAAAAGCCGCGTGATCTGCCGATCCCCGGCCGCGATCTCAGCGGCGTCCATTTTGCGATGGATTTCCTGCCGCAGCAGAACCGCCGCGTCTCGCACGAAGCGCCGACGACCAACGATCCGATCCTGGCCAGCGGCAAGCATGTCGTCGTCATCGGCGGCGGCGACACCGGCTCCGACTGCATCGGCACGTCGATCCGTCAGGGCGCTCTGTCGGTGACGCAGATCGAAATCATGCCGCGCCCGCCGGAGAAGGAAAACAAGCTGCTGGTATGGCCGGATTGGCCGCTGAAGCTGCGCACGTCCTCCTCCCAGCAGGAAGGCGCGGAACGTGACTTCGCCGTCAATACCGTCGAATTCACTGGCCATGGCGTGGTCAAGAAGTTGCGCTGCGTGCGGGTGGACCCGAAGTTCCAGCCGATCGCCGGTACCGAATTCGACCTCAAGGCCGATCTCGTTCTTCTGGCCATGGGCTTCGTTTCGCCCGTCCACGAAGGCATGATCGACAGCCTCGGCGTGAAGAAGGATGCGCGCGGCAACGTCGCCGCCGACACGCTTCAGTACAAGTCGTCGGTGGAGAAGGTCTTCGCTTGCGGCGACATGCGTCGCGGCCAGTCGCTCGTCGTCTGGGCCATTCGCGAAGGCCGCCAGTGCGCCCATTCGGTCGACAAGTTCCTGATGGGCAAGACCCTGCTGCCGCGCTGAGCGGCAGCCAATTTCAACAGATCACCGTCAGCCCGTCATTGCACGGGCTGACGCAAAATCGTCTTCAATTTCTCTGGCGCCGTCTTGCGCGCATCGCTGAGATAGATCTCGTGATGCTTGCCGCTCATGACCAAACCGTTTGCCGGCAGAAATTCCTCGTGCAGCCGTTGCAACACCGGCCCCTCATCGTCGTAAGAACCGATATGCAGGGTCTGAACACAGCGCCCTTCCAGAAACGTTTCAAACCGTAGCCGGTCGATCGCCTCCGACGCGCCTTTCTTGCGCTGGGTCTCGATCGCTTGCGCGACCATCGCCTGATCGATCCAGTCCGGCTGCCCTATCATCATCGTCCATCGCCAGACATCTTTCGCCCTGGTGCGGAACGTACTCATATCATCCGCCCACCACAGACCTTCAAGGGGGCGCACCACATAGTCCTTGGCCAAGGTTTTCTTACTGGCGAATTTCAACGCATAGGAGACGGGATAAAGCGCTTCGAGGGCTGCTTTGTAGCTTTGCGCCGAATTGGGATCTCCCTGGCCGTCGATCATCAAAAACTGTAACGGCGGCACGTCAACGATGGTGAACTTGCCCTTCGCTGGAGCGTAAAGATCTTTCCGCTCGATCTTGATATCGCTCTTCACGATAGCTAGCGCGCGCGGATGCGATAAGCGCACCGCCGCGCGCCCTTCACGATATGCTCGGTCCGTTCGATCGAGCACTTCGGCCCCAACATTTCCTGAAAGATGCTGAGCTCGGCCCGACAAAAATCTTGGCATGCGGTCGCGGCCGCGCAGATCGGACAATGATTTTCGATCAGGAACCAGCCGTCACCATCTTCGGCCGGCCGCCATTCGGCCATATAGCCCTCCCGGCTTCGGATCGCGACCAGAGCCGCGATACGCGCTTCAAGGCCATCTATCTTGGCAAGCGCCGCGCTATAGGCCGCGCGCGTTTCATCTTCACGGGCGCTGATGACGCGATCGAGTGCGTCCTTGCCAAGAACGTCGCGCAAATTGCGCAGCAAGCTGACGGTCAGTTCCGCATGGGTATCGGGAAAGCGGGCATGCCCCCGGTCGGTCAGCCGCCAAAACTGCGACGGACGGCCAACGCCCCGCGCAACGGCCTCGGTCTCGACCAATCCATCGCCAGCGAGCTTCATCAATTGCTGCCGGGCGTTCTCACCCGTCGTGCCAAGCGCTTGTCCCAGATCGGCGGCGGTTTGCGGTCCGCGCGTTTTGAGCAGCACAAGCAACCGGTCCGCCACGGGGCGGAGGGAAAGGCGCTCATTTTCCAAGTCAATATTTGACATATTTTCCGATCGGATATATTCCAAGCATGAACTTGATATATAGTTACTGACGTCCTTTTGCAACTGTCCTCCGCAGCCGGCATATGGATGTCCGGCGAAGGAGTCTGCGATGAAGGATCAGCACGTCGGCTGGGGCGTCTTGTTCTCGGGCAAGAACGGCATCCGCTCGCTGGCCCTGGCCGGCGGCGTCGGTCTCCACGCGATCAATGTCTATGTCGCGACCACAATCCTCCCCTCGGTCGTCAATGATATAGGCGGCCTCGACTATTACGCCTGGAATACCACCCTCTTCGTCGTCGCTTCCATCCTGGGATCGGCGCTATCAGCCCGGCTGTTGCAGGCCAGCGGCCCTCGGGGCGCCTATACCATCGCCGCGCTGATCTTTGGTCTCGGCACGCTCCTTTGCGCGGCCGCGCCCAACATGCCGGTCATGCTGGTTGGCCGTTTTGTCCAAGGCTTGGGCGGCGGCTTCCTCTTCGCCCTCGCCTACGCGATGATCCGTATCGTCTTCGAAGAAGCGCAATGGCCGCGTGCCATGGCGCTCGTCTCCGGAATGTGGGGCATCGCAACACTGGTTGGCCCTGCCGTCGGCGGCATTTTCGCCGAGATCGGCGCTTGGCGCGCCGCCTTCTGGTCGATGCTGCCCGTCATCGCGCTCTTCGCTTTCCTGGCCTTCACCGTTTTGCCAAGCAAGAACCGCGATCAAAGCGAGCGCACCGGCCTGCCCTTCGCGCAACTGAGCTTGCTCACCCTTGCGGTCTTCGCCGTCTCCCTCGGCAGCATCTGGCAAGAGCTCGCCTGGAATGGCGTTGGCATCGCCGTCGCGCTCGTCTTCCTCGCCGTGTTTGGCATCGTGGAACGTAAAGCTCGGCAACGATTGCTGCCGCGTGGCGCCTTCGACATGACCAAACCCCTGGGCCTGGTGCTGGCGATGATGGCCTTGCTGTCGATCTCTGTGACGGTGACGGAGATTTTCGTGCCACTCTTCCTGCAGGTTCTGCACGGACAGCAGCCGCTCGCCGCCGGCTATATCACCGCCGCCATGGCAGCAGGCTGGACGACAGGCGCCATCACCAGTTCAAGTGCGCGCGGCCGTGGCGCCGATCGCGCGATCTTTCTCGCGCCTCTCATCTCGCTGATAGGCATGATCCTGCTGGCCCTCCTCTCGCCCTGGCCGACCAGAGGCGAATGGATTCCGCTGACGGTTATCACCTTGTCTTTGCTGACAGTCGGCGCTGGCGTTGGCATCGGCTGGCCGCATCTGCTGACCCGCGTGCTGCAAGTGGCACCAGCCGACGAAAAGGACCGTGCCTCGGCGTCGATCACGACCGTGCAACTCGTCGCCACCGCGCTTTGCGCACCGATCGCCGGCATGGTCGCCAATCTGGCAGGTCTCACCGACCCCGGTGGGGTCACCGGCACATCGAGCGCTGCCTTCTGGCTCTTCGCCGTCTTTGCTTTGGCGCCAGCGATCGCATTGCTCGCCGCCATCAATATCATGAGACGGCGCCAGCGTCCGGCCATAGCCGCTCTGCCACGACCATCGCAAAGCTAGCGGCCCGTCAGATCCAAGCGAAAAGCCCCAGCCCCGCGTGCACATCCGCCTGCGTGGCTGCGGTCACCTCCCGCGCCCGTGCGGTGCCGGCCCGCAGGATGTCCATCACCGTATCGCGGTCGCGCGCCAGGACCGCGCGGCGCTCGCGGATCGGCCCAAGCAGATCGCGCAGCAATTGCTCCAGCCGCCGCTTCAAGGCCACGTCACCAAGGCCGCCACGGCGATAGTGCGCTTTTAAATCCGCCACCGCTTCGACATCCGGATCGAAGGCATCGAGATAGGTGAAGACCACATTGCCTTCGACCGTGCCGGGATCGCTGACGCGCAGATGATTAGGATCGGTGTACATGCGGTTCACCGCGTCCGCGATCTCAGCGTCTGAGGCGGAAAGCGCGATGGCATTACCCAGCGACTTACTCATCTTCGCCTTGCCGTCGACACCCGGCAGCCGCCCCACCTGCGGGATCAAAGCCTTTGCTTCGACGAGCACCTCACGCCCCATTTGTCGGTTCAGCCTGCGCACGATTTCGTTGGTCTGTTCAATCATCGGCAGTTGATCTTCGCCGACCGGCACCACCGTCGCTTTGAAGGCGGTGATGTCAGCCGCCTGCGCCGCCGGATAGCAGAGAAAGCCCGCCGGAATATCGCGGCCAAACCCACGCATCTTGATTTCATCCTTCACCGTCGGATTGCGCTCCAGCCGCGAGACAGTGACGAAGTTGAGATAGAGCATGGTCAGCTCGGCCAGCACGGGCAGCGCCGATTGCACACAGATCGTCGTAACCAACGGATCGATGCCGACAGCAAGATAATCGGTGGCGACCTCCAGCACATTGCGCGTCACTTTGGCGGGATCGTTGGCGTTATCGGTCAACGCCTGCGCATCGGCGAGCAACAGGAACTGCCTGTGGCTGTGCTGCAGGGCGACACGATTACGCAGGGACCCGGCGTAATGGCCAAGATGCAGCGGCCCAGTGGTGCGGTCGCCGGTGAGGATGACGGGTTTATCTGAAGAGCTAGGCGTGGGCTGAATGGACATCGGTGTCTCCTGAAAAGGGGAGCCGCCGCAATGTCGAACGTCAGAAACCAATCCGTGTCGCCAAAACGGCGGCACGGTCGCGCATGAACGACAGGCCGCTCCCTAGAGGGAGCGCCACCAGCAAAGAAAGAGCTGCGCCGGTTTGTTCATAGCGGCGTTGTCATAGCAGGCGCCGCCGCCCGGGCCAAGAGGTGGCCAAGATAGCCCCTGGCGCGGCGAACCGCGCCAGGGAGAGATTTTTAGCGCACCAGCACGTTGCGGAACTGCCACGGATCGCTGGTGTCGATGTCCTCTGGGAAGAAGCCCGGGCGACCTTCCAGCGGCGTCCAGTCGGTGTAAACGCCGACGACCGGGCCGAGATAGGGCAACTGCACTTCGAGGCAACGGCGATAGTCCATCTCGTCCGCCTCGACGATGCCGGCGGTCGGATTTTCCAGCGCCCAGACCATGCCGGCGAGCACGGCCGAAGTCACCTGCATGCCCGTCGCATTCTGATAGGGCGCGATGCGGCGCGTTTCCTCGACCGAGAGCTGCGAACCATACCAATAGGCATTCTTGCCGTGGCCGTAGAGCAGCACGCCGAGTTCATCGATGCCATCGACAATCTCGTCTTCTTCGAGGATGTGCACCTTGTCCTGCACCTTGCCGCCCTGGCCGAACATTTCATGCAGGCTCAGCACCGCGTCATTGCACGGATGATAGGCGTAATGGCAGGTCGGCCGGAACACCAGCTTGCCGGCCGCGTCGCGCACGGTGAAATAGTCGGAAATCGAGATCGACTCGTTGTGCGTGACGAGGAAGGCATATTGCGCCTGCGCCGTCGGCGTCCAGGAACGCACGCGCGTGTTGGCGCCCGGCTGCAGCAGGAAAATCGCTGCGCCACAGCCTTCCGCATGGGTGCGGCCGTTCTCCGGCATCCACTTCTCGTGCGTGCCCCAGCCCAGTTCCGCCGGCTGCAGGCCTTCCGACACGAAGCCTTCGACCGACCAGGTGTTGACGAAGACGCGCGGCGGCTTCGGCGTTTTGGCACGCTGCGTATCGCGCTCGGCGATGTGTACACCCTTGACGCCCAATTGCTGCATCATCTGGCCCCAGCCTTCGCGCGTCGTCGGCGTCGGAATGCTGAGCTTGAGATCGGCCGCCAGGTTGATCAGCGCCTGCTTGACGAACCACGACACCATGCCGGGGTTGGCGCCGCAGGTTGAAACCGCGGTCGGACCACCCGGATTGCGTCGCTTGGCCGCCAGCAGGGTCTCGCGCAGCGCGTAGTTGGTGCGCGCTTCCGGACCCTTGCTCTTGTCGAAATAGAAGCCCGGCCACGGCTCGACCACGGTATCGACATAGAGCGCGCCGATCTCACGGCAGAACTCCATGATGTCGACGGAACCGGTGTCGACCGACAGGTTGACGCAGAAGCCTTGGCCACCGCCGGCCGTCAGCAACGGCCCCAGCAGGGTGCGGTAGTTTTCCTTTGTCACGGCCTGATGCAGGAACTTGATGCCCCGCTCGTCGAGCAGGCGGCGGTCCGCATCGTCGGGCGCGATGACGACGAATTTCGACTTATCGAATTTAAAATGCCGTTCGATCAGCGGCAGGGTTCCCCGGCCGATCGAGCCAAAGCCGATCATTACGATCGCGCCATCAATCCGGCCATGCACGGGCCAATCCGTCATTTGTCTGACTCCTGAAATTTTCTGGGAAATAGCGAGCTCAGATGACGAGCTCATATCTTCGGGAAAGCCGGCCCCACGGGAGCCAGGCGGATTTGCTGCCAAAAAGCAAACCGCACCGTCACGGTCAATGAAAATTGGCCGGAACGGTGCGGGTGGAGTTACAGCCGGCTCAAACTAGGCCGCGCGACGAACATCCCTCGCAGACGCCGGCGCGAGGAGGCAACCACGCGCGCCGGCCAGAGTGCCCGGTTTCAGTTCAAGCCCCAGAAAACGGGCCCGGTCGACCGGACCGGGCATGTCGAGCGCACCCGTCAGTGCGGCCGAAAAGCCAAACCGCTGATAATAGGCCTCATCGCCGACCAGCAGGATGGCACCATGGCCCCGCGCCGCGGCGCGAGCGATCGCCTCGCGCATCAGCATGCCGCCGATCCCCAGCGCCCTGTCCTTGGCCTTGACCGCCAGTGGGCCGAGCAGCAGCGCCGGACGCCCCTCGGCGTCGCGCACGTGCCACAAGCGCACGCTCCCGACGATCTCACGATCGACGGTGGCGACGAGCGCCAGACCGCGCGCCGGGGCCTGACCTTCACGCAGACGCTCGCTCGACTTCAACCGCCGGCCAAGGCCCATGGCGGCATCGAGCAGCGCTTCACGCGCGTCAAGGTCAGCCGCGCGCTCCTCACGGATGACGACGCGACGGCGGTCTGGCAGTGCCCGCAGCGACGCTGCGGCAACCGGGGCATGTCCGGCAACGGCCGGCACGGAAACGCATTCGGAAACAGGGGTAGCCAAGGTCATCCGATCCTCCTCGAGGAGATCAGGCGAGCCTCGCACCCCCGGCAAATTTTCATCTGCGCGGGGGCCGTTCGGTACTGGGAAACGATCGGCGCGAAAATCTTTCGCTTAGATCACGTGGGTTTCGAGCGGCGGGAAGCCGTTGAACTCGACGGCAGAATAGGTCGTCGTGTAAGCGCCCGTGCCTTCGATCAGCACTTTCGCGCCAATCTCCAGCGAGACGGGGAGCAGATACGGCTCCTTCTCGTAGAGCACGTCGACGGAATCGCAGGTCGGGCCCGCGATCACGCACGGCTCCATCTCGTCACCGTCAACGTCGGTACGGATCGGATAGCGGATCATCTCGTCCATGGTCTCGGCCAGTCCGTTGAACTTGCCGATGTCGAGGTAGACCCACTTCACCTTGTCGTCCTCGGCCTTCTTCGAAATCAGAATGACTTCCGCCTCGATGACGCCGGCATTGCCGACCATGCCGCGGCCCGGCTCGATAATCGTTTCCGGGATACGGTTGCCGAAATGCTTGCGCAGGCTGCGGAAGATCGACTGACCGTAGGCTTTCACCGCCGGCACGTCGCGCAGATACTTCGTCGGGAAGCCGCCGCCGAGGTTGACCATCGACAGGTGGATGCCACGCTCGGCCAGCTCACGGAAGATGCCGGCGGAGGACTTCAGCGCACCGTCCCACATCTTCGGATTGCGCTGCTGCGATCCGACGTGGAACGAAATGCCATAGGCGGTCAGGCCGAGACGGTGCGCATGTTCGAGCACGCTCACAGCCATTTCCGGCACGCAACCGAACTTGCGCGACAGCGGCCATTCGGCGCCGGCACCGTCGCACAAAATGCGGCAGAACACCTTCGAGCCCGGAGCGGCGCGCGCCACCTTCTCGACCTCGACGAGGCTGTCCACGGCGAACAGACGAATGCCGAGCTCGTAGGCGCGCGCGATGTCGCGCTCCTTCTTGATGGTGTTGCCGAAGCTGATGCGATCGGGCGTGCAGCCGGTGGCGAGCACCTGCTGGATCTCGACCACCGAAGCGGTGTCGAAGCAGGAGCCCAGCTTGGCGAGCAGATCGAGCACGGCCGGCTGCGGGTTCGCCTTCACGGCGTAGAACACGCGCGTGTCCGGCAGCGCCCGGGCAAAAGCGTTGTAGTTGTCGCGCACGACCTCGAGGTCGACGACAAGGCACGGTCCAGTGTCGCGGCCTTCGGCACGGCGAGCACGGAAGAATTCCTGAATGCGATCGGTCATCGCGGCATCCCTTCCAATGGCGCGGCCTCGGCCGCACGAACCATCAAACATCGGGTGGTTGGACGCGCACATTTGCCGCCGCGCTGTGGAGACACGGCAGGTTCGTGTGTGCATCAACCGGGACCGTGAGCAGCTTGCAGGACTTGCGCCCTAGCGAAACCACACCCGGTCGGGTGCTGCGCCGTTGGCTCTTGCGCCACTTGCGGCCATGGACATGTCCATGGACCTTGGGTGGTCTGGGAAGCCATCGTTTGGAATGGGGGAACCCCGTTCCGCACGCCCGGCAAGAAAGACTAGCCTCTTCGGTAAGCCAGGTTTGGAGTCTGGCAGAGACGAAAAAGCCCGGTCCGTCGTTGCTTTAAGTCGCGTCCCCCGTTTGGCGGGGTTCGCCGGTTCGCCTCCGGCTGCCGGTTTTTACTGACGGTTAACCGGCCTCTTGTCCGGACCCCGCCAACCGACACACGACCACAGGCACGTGCGATTTGGGCAAGGCGGAAAATACGCATCATCGCGCTGGGTTCAAGTGATATTTTCGTAATCTGCAACTTTTTTTGCCAACTGAGGCAATACGTCCACGTCGGCAGCCGCAGAAGTACACCTTGCCGCCATTTCAAAACCGTTTTACTGGCATCTCTTCTCGCGACGATACATCTCCAGAAAGCCCGTTGAAGGGAGCGCCATGACCGAAGTGACACGCCGTACCATCGTCGCCGGAATGGCAGTCGCCGCGGCAGCGATTCCGGCCACTGCCAGCGCCCAGTCCACGCAAAAACCGCCTGCGCCGCAGCCACAAGCCAATCCTCCGGCCGGCCAGCCAGCCTTTGGCTTCGAGGATGTCATCAAGCGCGCCAGGGAGGTCTCGGCTGCCCCTTATGACGACACCGTCACGCCCCTGCCCGAGCAGTTAACCAAGCTCGACTTCGACGCCTGGCGCGAGATCCGCTTCCGCTCCGACCGCTCGCTGCTGGGATCCACCGGCGGCCGCTTCCGCCTCCAGCTCTTCCACCTCGGCCATCTGTTCCTGCGGCCGGTCACCATCAATACGATCCGCGACGGCGTCGCCACGCCGATTCCCTACACCGCCAACCTGTTCGACTATGGCCGCGCCAAGTTCGACAAGCCGCTGCCGGTCAACCTCGGCTTCGCCGGCTTCCGCATTCATTTCCCGCTGAACGACCCGCGCGGCAGCGACGAGTTGCTCTCCTTCATCGGCGCCAGCTATTTCCGTTGGCTCGGGCGCGGTCAGAAATATGGCCTCTCCTCCCGCGGGCTCAGCATCGGCACCGGCCTCCTCGACAACAAAGAGGAGTTTCCAGTTTTCCGTGAGTTCTGGATCGACACTCCCGATGCCAATACGGACCGGCTGACGATCTACGCCCTGCTCGACAGCCCGTCCGTGGCCGGCGCCTACAAGTTCATCTTCACGCCGGGCCCCGAAACACCTGTCGACGTCGAGGCCAATCTATTCCCGCGCAAGCCCATCGACCGGGTGGGCCTGGCGCCCCTGACCTCGATGTTCTTCGTCGGCGAGAACGACCGCCACCTTAACGACCGCAACAAATACGACGAGTTCCGCGCCGAACTGCATGATTCGGACGGCCTGCAGATCCGCACCGACAAGGACGAATGGATCTGGCGGCCGATCCATAATCCGCTGGTCCAGGAAGTGCACAACTTCCCGGTCACCAACGTCAAAGGTTTCGGCCTGATGCAGCGCGACCGCAATTTCGCCAATTACCAGGACATCGAGCTGAACTACGAGGAACGGCCGAGCTACTGGATCGAACCGAAGGGCAATTGGGGCGAAGGCCGGATCGAGTTGATCGAACTCGCCACCAAGGACGAGACGTTCGACAATATCATCACCGCCTTCATCCCGAACGCCCCGATCGAGGCGGGCAAGCAGTTCAGCTTCGCCTACCGCATGCGCTCCCTCCATGACGGGCTGAACCTCAACCCGCTCGGCAAGGTGCTGAACACGTTCAACGCCCCGGCCTATGCGCTCGGCTCGGCCGAGGCCGTCGGCCACAATACCCGCCGTTTCATGGTCGACTTCAACGAAGGCGATCTCGCCTACTATCTCAACCAGCCCAATGCCGTCGAAATCGTCGCCGATGCGGTCAACGGCAAGGTGTTCCGCAAATTCTTGGTGCCCAACCCGGCCATCAAGGGCTTCCGCGTCATGCTCGACCTGGAAGTGAGTGCCGACGACACCACGACGATGACCTGCTACCTCCAGGCCGGCCGCCGTCGCCTGACGGAGACCTGGGCCTATTCCTGGAAGATCTACAACTTCTGACTGCTGAATGAGCTGATTTTTCAGCCCCCTGCGGCACCGGCGGCCTTGCACTTGGCCGCCGGACTGGCGAAAGATGCGCGGACTTTCCCACTCAGGGGGCCCGCATCGGCCAACAGGAGGCAGCATGAAACGCTTTGCACTAACCACTTTCGTTCTCGCGGCTGCCGCCGCGTTGGCCAGCACCCAGGCCTCGGCTCTGGACAAGGTGACCTTTGCCACCAACTGGCTGGCGGAAGCCGAACACGGCGGCCACTATCAGGCACTCGTCGACGGCACCTATGCGAAATATGGCCTCGACGTGAAAATCCTGCCCGGCGGCCCGCAAGCCAACAATCGCCTGTTGCTCGTCGCCGGCAAGGTCGACTTCTACATGGCCGCCAACATGATTCCGCCCTTCTCGGCGGTGGAGGAAAATCTCCCAATCGTCGTCGTCGCCTCGATGTTCCAGAAGGACCCGATCGTCTTCATGTCGCATCCGGGCCAAGGCTTCGACAAATTCAGCGATCTCAACCGCGCCTCCGTTTTCATCGGCAAGGAAACGCTGGTGAACATCTTCCAATGGATGAAGCAGGAATACGGGTTCAAGGACGAAAACGTAAAACCCTATAACTTCAACCCGGCCCCCTTTATCGCCGACAAGAAGTCAGCCCAGCAGGGCTATGTCACATCCGAGCCCTTCGCCATCGAACAAGTCGGCAAGTTCAAGCCCAACCTGTTCCTGCTGGCTGACTACGGCTTCGACAGCTATTCGACCTTGATCGAGACCCGCAAAGATCTCGTCGCCAAGAATCCCGATCTCGTGCAGCGCTTCGTCGATGCTTCGATCATCGGCTGGTACAATTATATGTACGGCGACAACAGCAAGGCCAACGAGCTCATCAAGCGCGAAAACCCGGAGATGACCGACGAGCAGATCGCCTTCTCCATCGCCAAGATGAAGGAGTTCGGCATCGTCGATTCTGGTGACTCTCTGACGCTCGGCATCGGCGCCATGACCGAAGCCCGCATGAAGAGCTTCTTCGACAAGATGGCAAGGGCGAAGGTCTTCAAGGCCGATCTCGATTATCGCAAGTCCTACACGCTGCAATTCGTGAACAAGAAAGTCGGGCTCGACCTGCGGCCGAAGAACTGACGATGGCCATGCTCGCCCGTCTCAGTGGCGTCAGCAAAACCTTCGCCAACGGAACATTGGCCCTGCGTGGCCTCGATCTGACCATTGGCGATGGTGAATTCCTGACCCTGCTCGGCCCGTCCGGCTGCGGCAAATCAACGGCATTGCGCCTGCTCGCCGGGCTGATGCCGCCTTCGGAAGGCACCGTCAGGTGGCAGGCTGGCGCAGCCCGCGAAATCGGCTTCGTTTTCCAGGATCCGACGCTGATGCCCTGGGCCAGCGTGTTCGACAACGTCTGGCTGCCCCTGCGTCTGCGCAACCAATCGCGCAAGGCAGCCGCGAAAGAGATCGAGCAGGCGCTTGCGCTCGTTGGCTTGGCCGATGTCGCTCACGTCTATCCGCGCGAACTTTCCGGCGGCATGAAAATGCGGGCGTCGATCGCCCGTGCTTTGGTAACCCATCCGCCGCTCCTGCTGCTCGACGAACCCTTCGCCGCGCTCGATGAAATCACCCGCTTCAAACTCAACAACGATCTGTTGCGCTTGAAGACCGAGCTTGGCACGACCGTCGTATTCGTCACCCATTCGGTGTTCGAAAGCGTCTATCTGTCGAGCCGTATCGCCGTCTTCTCGGCCAGGCCAGGCCGTGTGATCGCGGAGATCGATATTCCCGAGCCGCTGCCACGGGACGAGAGCTTCCGGTTGAGCCCGGCCTATGCGGAGCACTGCCGTATAGCCTCGCAAGCCTTGCAACGCGCCATGCCGGATCAAGCGGCATGAGCGAACCACGCCGGCGGGCCGCGACACGCTCTCTCATGGATATCGCTTTGCCGATTCTGGTCTTCCTGGGCGCCATCGGCCTGTGGGAAGCCGTCGTGCGCCTCAACGACATCCAGCCCTATCTGCTGCCAGCCCCGAGCCTGATCGCCCAGACCATCGTCAAGGACTGGCCGCTGCTCTCAGGCTCGCTTTGGGTCACGGTGAAAATCACCTTTTCGGCCCTACTGCTCGCCATCGCGGGCGGCGTCCTGCTGGCCGTGCTGTTCTCACAGTGGAAATGGGTGGAGCGCTCGTTCTTCCCCTTCGCCGTTATCTTGCAGGTGACGCCCATTGTGGCCATCGCCCCCCTGCTGCTCGTCTATCTCGACGCGCAGAATGCCGTGCTGGTCTGCGCCTTCATCGTCGCTTTCTTTCCAATCCTCTCCAATACGGTCATCGGATTGGCGTCCGCCGATCGCAGCCTGGTCGAGCTGTTTCAGCTCTATCGCGCCTCGCGCTGGCGGCAATTGACCTTGCTGCGCCTGCCGTCGGCCCTGCCTTATTTTCTTGGTGGACTGAAGATCGGCGGTGGCTTGGCGCTCATTGGCGCCATCGTCGCCGAAATCGCGGCAGGCTCCGCCGGCCAAGGTACCGGCCTCGCCTTCCGTATCGCAGAGGCGGGCTATCGGCTGAACATCCCGCGCATGTTCGCTGCCCTCGTCCTCATCTCGGTGACCGGCATCGCCATCTTTCTCTTCTTCTCCGGTCTTTCCCAATTGCTGCTCGGCCGTTGGCACGACAGCGAAAGAGACCATGAAACCTGAGACATCTTGTTCCAATAGCCATGCTTGAAGCTGCGTCGATTCCATGCAGGATGCACGCAAATTCAACATCTCCCACCCGTAAAGGATTGTTTTGATGGCAAATCATCTTGGCCTGACCCGCCGCTCCACCCTCCAGGCGCTCGGCACCGCCGCTGCGACGGCGGTCTTGCCGGGCGTGAGCTTCGCTCAGGCCAAATGGCCGAACGACCCGATCAAGTTCGTCGTGCCCTTCGGCGCCGGCGGCGTCGGCGACATCACGGCGCGCATCGCCGCCGAAAAGATCGGCGACAAGCTCGGCCAGCGCCTCTACATCGAAAACCAGCCGGCGGCTGGCGGCATCACCGCGGGCCGCTCGGTCGCTTCGTCAGCACCCGATGGCAACACGGTCACCTTGTTCTCCAACGGCACGGCCATCAGCGTCGGCCTGTTCAAGCAACTGCCGTTCGACCCGGTGAAGCAGTTCCGTCCGGTGTCGACCATCAGCTTCTTCGACTTCATCTTCGTCACCGCGGCTGATCAACCCTACAAGACCCTCGGCGATGTACTGACCGCCGCCCGTGCCAAGCCCGGGCAGCTCAACATCGGCACGATCGCTGTCGGCAGCACCCAGCATCTGTCGGCCGAACTGTTCAAGTCGCAGGCCAACGTCGACATTCGCGTCGTCAACTTCCGCACCACGCCCGATCTGATGCTGGCGGTGATGCGCAAGGACGTCGACCTCATCGTCGATTCCTATGCCTCGCTGAAGACCAACATCGAGGATGGTTCGCTGCGCGCACTCGCCACCTCGTCCGGCGCCCGTTCGCAATGGCTGCCCAACCTGCCCACGGCGCAGGAAGCCGGCGTGCCCAATTTCGACGTGCTGTCGTGGAACGCCATCTTCGTTCCCGCCGGCGTGTCGGATGAGATCGTCAACAAGCTCAACGGCATTATGCGTGAAGTGATGGCGGAGGATGACACCAAGAAGCGTATGCTGCAGATTGGCGTTGAAGCCCGTGCTGGTACGCCGGAAGAAGCATTGAAGCGCTTGACCGATGATATCGCGCGTTGGACGGCGGTCATCGACAAGGCCGGCATCGAGAAGCGCTGACGCGGAACGCCAGCTTTAGGAGGACAAGAGTTTGAGCCAGATCGATATCCTCATGCCAGTGCCATTACCGCAACTGGTCAGGGAGGCGTTGGATGCGCGCTACCGCGTGCACAAACTCTGGCTTGAAACCGACAAGGAGGCGACCCTGGCGAGGGTCGCCTCCGACATTCGCGCCGTGGCAACGGGCGCGCCGATCCTCGCTGAAGACGTAGTCTATCCGATCTCGGCGGCGCTGATGCAGCGGCTGCCGAAACTCGAAATCGTCGCCAATCTCGGCGTCGGCTATGACAATGTCGACGCTCGCTGGGCCGGCGATCATCACATTTGCGTCACCAACACGCCCGACGTGCTGACCGAGGAAACCGCCGATACGGCCTTCGGCCTGACGCTGAATGCGGTGCGGCAATTCCCCCGCGCCGAGCGCTATTTGCGCGACGGCAAATGGCTGCAGCGGCCATTCGAGCTCACCGCGTCTCTGCGTGGCCGCACAATGGGCATTCTGGGTCTTGGCCGCATCGGCCAGGCCATCGCACGCCGCGCCGAAGCCTTCGGCGTCAAAGTCATCTATCACAGTCGCAACGAGGCACCTGATGTGCCTTATCCCTACGTGCCCAGCGTGCTGGAACTGGCGCGCCGCAGCGATATCTTGATGATTGTCGTGCCCGGCGGGCCCACCACGAAGAACATGGTCGACAAGGCCGTGCTCGAAGCTCTGGGACCGCAGGGCGTCCTCATCAATATCGCCCGTGGAACGATCGTCGACGAAGCGGCGCTGATCGAAGCGCTGCGCAATCGCACCATCCTGACGGCCGGCCTCGACGTCTTCGCCGAGGAGCCGCGCGTTCCATCGGAACTCATCCAGATGGACCACGTCGTCCTCTTGCCGCACGTCGGATCGGCCTCTCAGGTCACTCGCGATGCGATGGGCCAATTGCAGGTGGACAATCTCGATGCCTGGTTCGCCGGGCGCGATGTCCTCACCCCCGTTGCCGAGACGCCTTGGCTCCGGGCCGGCAAATAGGCAAAATGGAACGGTTCCACTAACGAAGTGGCAGCGATTCGAGGATCAGGTCATGCGGCGCAGGGTAATGTTACGCCCGTCTATTCTTTCCGGAACGATCGTCGCTGGGATACTCAGCTTCACGGGAACGCTCGCGCTGGCGGCGGTCGCGCAGACGGCCGCCCCGGCCAGTTCCGGCGCAGCCGCCGGCACCTGGGACATCTCGCTGAATGACACCGAACGCAAATGCCGCCTTACCTTGCGCGAGGATGCCGCATCGGCCGCCGGACAACTCTTCATCGGCATGCCAGCCGGCTGCCGTCGCGCCATGCCCGTTCTGATGGACGTTACCGGCTGGAATGTGCCGGCAGCGGGCAAGATCGTCCTCAATGCCGCCAGCGGCCAACCCGTGCTGACGTTCGATACCATCAAGGATGGCGAGTTGAAGGCGACCGGCCCGGAAGGCGAGACCTACGAACTGGTCAACACCGGCAAACCTGTCGATACGGTGCCGCGCTACAACGTGGCGCAAACACCGGCGCAAGGTCAGATGCAGGCGCAACGCTCGCAAACGCAACGCCCCGCCGCCGCTCCGGCTCAGCGCATGTCCGACATAGCTGGCCGCTATGCAGTGATCCGCGAGAGCGGCCGTGACACCGGCTGTATGGTCACCTTGTCAGAACAAGGCCGTGGCCGCGGCATGAATCGCGCCCAATTGGCCCCAGCCTGCCGCGACCAGGGAATCGTGATTTTTGATCCGATTGGCTGGCATCTGGAGCGCGGCCATCTCGTCCTGCACGCCCGCAAGGGCCACAAGCTCGAGCTTGATGCCGATGGCGTCGATCAATGGATGAAGGACGGCGCCAAGCCGATCGGCCTCAAGCGACTTCAGTAAAGCTCCCTACGCGCCGCCAGACAGCCGTCCACGCTCGCACTCTGCGAGTGTGGACGCTTCTACAAAATCAGCGCGATGTTGCGGTCGGGCAGATAACGACGATGGCCTTCGCGTCCCCTTTCAAACCGCGCCCGCGATGCGGAATCGAGGAATCGAAATAGATGCAGTCGCCTGGCGACAGCTCGTAGATTTCCTCGCCGATCTGAAACTCAACTTTCCCGCTGAGAACGAAAATCAGCTCCTCGCCTTCGTGCTCGAAGAGAACTTCACGGAGAATTTGCGCGGGAAATGTGAAGATGAACGGCTCCATATGCTTGGAGTCGATGTGATGAGCCAACGCCTGATAATCGTAGCCGAAAGCGGTGCCGCCCCGAACGACTTCATGCCGCTCATTCGCGCGGATCAACGATACGCCGGTGTTGACCGCTTTCTCCGCGCCCTTTTCGCTCTGAAGCAAAGTGGCAACGTCGATTTGCAGCGCATGCGCGACCCGCGCAAGCGTCGCGATAGGGGGAACTTTCTGGCCGGTTTCGACCTTCGATAGATAGCCTTTCGTGAGCCCTATCTGGTCGGCCAAAACGTCAAGCGTCAGACCTTTCATTTTTCGGATGCTACGCAGCCGGCTGCCAATCGAGAACTGCACGGCAGCACTGGCGTCCGCGGCTTCGTTCGGCACCCCGGCGTGATGATCGACCTCGGCGGCTTCGGTACGGCCTGCGCGCGCCGCTTGTTTCCTCGAAATTCCTGACTTTGTTTTTCCAGCCATTTTCGAATTCTCTTGCGCTTTCAGTCACTCGCCGCCGGACGGAATGCCCCTACTCGGGAATCATCTCAATATAGCGTCGTCGGCCACAAAATATCCCATTGGGATACGCGACCGCGGCTCGAAAATCGACAAATCCCACGCCCGTCAAGCAGCTTCCCGGACGCGCGTTGTCGCAAAGATCTCATGGCCTTGCCGTTTGTTTCCTATTAGGATACATATGTTGACCTCCCGTCGCGACGATGCCTGCGGCGAACCAAAGGAGACATCAACCTATGTCCACGCCCGCCCCCCAGATGACCGCAAGTCCATTTGCCGAGCGTTTGAAAGGCAAACTGGAACCAACCCCCAATGGCTCTGTCTATGTCGACCCGACCAAGATGGAATGGGTGAAATCGCAGTTCGAGAAAATCTGGATGAAAGTCCTCTATCGTAACGATGAAGAGGGCGAGATGACGGTCCTACTTAAATGGGAGCCAGGCGCGGTTCTCCCCTTCCACAAGCATCCCGAGATTGAACAAAGCTTCGTGCTCGAAGGCTCCTTCTACGATCACGATGGCATCTGCCACGCCGGTCAGTACGTTTACCGGCATTCTGGCTCCATGCACGAGACACGTTCTGACGAAGGCTGCCTGCTTCTCGCCGTCTATCGAAAGCCGAACATATTCTTCAATACCGCGGGCTTTCAAAAATCCTGAGAGCTGCCTGCCATGACCTACGTCGTCACGGAAGCTTGCATCCGATGCAAATACACAGATTGCGTCGAGGTTTGCCCTCAACAGGCCTTCCGTGACGGCGTCAATTTCGTCGTTATCGACCCCGCCGCTTGTGCCAATTGCGGCCTTTGCGAAATGGTCTGTCCGGTCAATGCGATTTACCCGGACTACGGGCTACCGGAAGCACAAATCCGGTTTCGCGCGCTAAATGCGGAACTCGCTGCTCAATGGCCGCAGGCACGCCCACGAATGCCTTTGCCAGACGCCCAAAAATGGCATGAAGTTCCGGAAAAATGGCGGTTTCTGGATCGCACCGCGCAGACCGATTGAGCGCGGGCGACGGATCACATTCTCGCCGACCGCACTATCGGACAGGCTCGACCTGATGGATTGTCAGGTGAGCCATATTGGCGGCCCTCGCTCTGTCATATTCCAGAAGCCTAGCGACCTCTTTGACCTTCGCTTCTCCATAGAGGCGGCCAAGCACATAGAGCATCGTATCAATACCAAGGCTCACACCGCCGCCGGTCACGACCGCACCACTATCGACGATCAGCGCTTCCACTGGCTTCACGCGGCCATATTCAGTTCTCATCCGTTGTAGAGGCGTATTCTCGCCAGAAACGCCGTGCCGACGCGTCGTTGCCATTCGTCCGTCGAGCAGGCCCGCGGCGGCAAGGATCATGCCGCCCGTGCAGACCGAGGCCACATCGGCTCGCGAAGCCGTATTCTGCAGGAAGCTCAAAGTTTCCGGATCTTGGCATTGCTCCTGCCAACCAGGGCCGCCGGTTACGATCATGATGTCAAAGGGCGGGCAATCGGAAAATCCGTGGTGCGCGCGCATCATCAGATCATTGGTCAGGCGGACATCTCCGCTTTGGCGCGCAACCGTAAACATCTCGATCTGCGGAATGATCCGTCGCGCGATCGAAAGCACACCATAAGTCGCGCCGATATCGATCGGTTCAACGTCATCATAGACAAAAATGGCGAAAGTGATGGGCCGGTCGGTCGTGGACTGCATTAGCGGATATAAAAACAGCCCGCCCTTAAAGTCAACTTTTTCAAGACGAAAGTTGCCCATCTCGATGGCGACTAGAGCGCTTTTTGAGCAAAAAATGCCGTTATTTCAGGCTTATCCCTATATTGACTCAGTTTCCCACGCCAATAAAATGTTTCCCAAAAGGAAATATATAAAGCGATGCTGCGTTAAGGACGATCCACGTAACCCACTCAACAGGCGAGGGCGAAACATGAGCAATCCATCGGTGGCCGTTGGCGTTGTGCAGGAAAAGGAAAAGAAAGGAGGCATGGCCTCCGTCGTTTTCGCCGGCTCGGTTGGGACAATCATCGAGTGGTATGATTTCCTGATCTACGGAACCGCAGCGGCGCTTGTCTTCAACACCTTGTTCTTTCCCAATATCGATCCGCTCACCGGCACGCTCGCCGCGCTGGGAACTTATGCCGCCGGCTTTCTCGCGCGCCCCATTGGTGGCGCCATCTTCGGTCACTACGGTGATCGGATCGGCCGAAAAACCATGCTGATGATCACCATGATCATCATGGCGCTTGGCACATTCGCCGTCGGTATTTTGCCGACCTATGACCAGATCGGAATCTGGGCGCCAATTCTGCTGATCACGCTGCGTCTCATCCAAGGCATCGGGTTGGGCGGCGAATGGGGCGGCGCATCTCTGATGGTGTTGGAACACGCGCCATCACGCTGGCGCGGTTTTTTTGGCAGCCTGGTTCAGATCGGTTTCCCGCTTGGCCTCGTCACGTCCTCCGGGGTCTTCGCTTTAGTCACGATGCTGCCTGAAGCCGATTTCAAAGCCTGGGGATGGCGCATTCCCTTCCTGCTCAGCATTGTTCTGCTTGGCGTCGGCTGGCTTGTGCGCTCCCGCGTGCCGGAATCGCCCGTCTTCGAAGAGAACAAGCGACGCGGCGACATTTCGGAAAATCCACTGCTCGAAGTGATTTCCAAGAATCCGAAAAACTTCCTCATCGCGGTGGGATTGAAGATTTCCGAAGTGTCGTGGGTCTACATCCTGACGATCTTCGTCGTGCTCTACGCGACGTCGCAACTCCAACTGCCAAAAACGCTACTCTTGAATGCAATCTTCATCGCCGCGCTGGTCGAGGTCATCACGATTCCGCTTTTCGGCTATCTGTCGGATCTTTATGGACGGCGCGTATTTTACTTCGCCGGTACACTCTTCACCTTCGCTTTCGCCTTTCCTCTATTCTGGCTGATCGAAACTAAGGACCCGCAAATCATCACGCTGACCATCGTCGCGGCGCTCAGCTTCGGGCACGGCACCATGTTCGGCTTGCAATCAGCATATTTTCCTGAATTGTTTGGCACGCGCGTGCGCTACAGCGGTGCTTCCGTCGGCTTCCAGGTCGCGGCCGCGCTCGGCGGCGGCTTTGCGCCCCTTATCGCGACGGCGCTCGCCGGCTACATGGGCGGTACGGCCGGCGTATCGGTAATGTTGATCCTGCTCGCAGCGATTACATTCATCGCAACGATCTGCGCTCGGGAAACCAAAGATGATTCGCTGACGAATTGAAGTCCGCAGAAAGCGGATATTGCGGCGCAAATCGCAATATCCGCACCCTGCTGTAATCCGCCGTGAATTTGACGCGCCGGGTCGTTATCAGAGGCTCAATCGCTCCAGCTCGCCGCCAGCATATCGCGAAAGCGCTGCGCGGCAGGTGAAAGCCGCACATGGCGGCGTTCGACGATCCCGATCGTTCGCCGGATCACCGGATCGCGGATCGTCTTGGTGATGATGATCGGATGGTCGCCTTGTGGCGTCGCCAGACGTGGCAGCACCGAAGCACCCAAGCCTGCTTCTACGAGCCCCAGCGAAGTCGACAGATGGTTGACCTCGCAGAGCCATTGCAGACGGATGGCGCTTTTCGACAGCGCCGTATCGAGCAGCACGCGATTGCCGCTCGACTTACTGACGCCGATCAGCGGCATGTCCTGCAAGTCCGCCCAGGTCAGATCGTCACGCTCGGCCAGCGGATGATCGCGCCGACAGGCGAGCACAAAAGGATCATCTGACAGCGGCGTGAAGGTCAGATCGGGATCTGAGGCACCGAGCAGATTAAGGCCAAACTCGACTTCGCCGCGCGCCACGCTGGCCAGACATTCGCCCGCCCCTTCATCGACGATGCGAAAGCGAATACGCGGATAGAGCGCGTTGAAAGCCTGAACGACGCGCGGCAGGAAGTAGAAGGCGGCAGTCGGAATGCAGGCGATGTTGACCTGCCCATGCTGCACGCGGCCGAGATCGCTGATCGAGAGAAGCGATGTTTCCAGCTCGTCGATCATGCGACGAACCAAAGGTTCAAGGCCCCGGCCGATCGCCGTCAGCGCTACCTTGCGCGTCGAGCGTTCGAATAACGGCGCACCGATCGCGGCCTCCAGCCCTTGGATGCGGCGCGTCAACGCCGGCTGCGACATGGCCAGATGATCGGCAGCCCGATGAAAGCCACCGAAATCGATGACCGCCAAAAAGGCTCGCAAGTCGAGAAGTTCGAAATTGATCCGCATACGGCATTGTCGGGCGCAATCACGCGCCCGACAAGAGTGTCATTCGCCGATCAATTGATGATGGTGCTGGATTTTTTCACCACATCCGCCCAGCGCGCCGATTCCTCGACCATCATCTTGCGGAAATCTTCGGCCGTCGATCCAATCGGCTCAGCGCCCTCGTTGGCGAAGCGCTCGCGGATCAACGGGCTATTGATCGCATCGACGCTGGCGGTGCGCAGCTTGGCGACCACTTCCGGCGGCGTACCCTTCGGCACCACGAAACCATACCAAGCGCCCGTCTCATAGTTCTTGATGCCGCTTTCGGCCAGGGTCGGCACATTCGGCAATGCCTTGGTGCGCTTCTCGGTGGTGACCGCCAGCGCCTTCACCGTGCCAGCGGCAACCAGGCCGGAAACGGACGGCATGGTCGTGATCATGAAATCGGTCTGGCCGCTGACGAGATCGTTGAGCGCCGGGCCGGCACCGCGATACGGCACATGGGTGATGTCGAGATTGCCCAACTGCGCCATCAGCACGGCAGCGAGATGGCTGGCCGAGCCATTGCCGGCGCTGCCATAGCTGAGTTTCGCTGGGTTCTTCTTCACGAAATCGAGGAAGTCGGCAATCGTGTTGAACTGCGACTTCGCCGGAACGACCAGCACCAACGGTGCCGAGGTCAGAAGCGTGACGGGCTCGAAAGCCTGCAGCGGATCAACCTTGATGTTCTTGAAGATGTGCGGATTGACCACCATCGGGCCTTGGTTGGCCATCAACACGGTGTAACCATCGGCCGGCGACGTCGCGACGATCTGCGACGCAAGATTGCCGCCGGCCGTGCCATTGTTTTCGACCACCATGGTTTGGCCGAGCTTCTCGCTGACCGCTTGCGCGACGAGGCGCGCAATGGCGTCCGTGCCGCCGCCGGCCGCATAAGGCACCATCAGCTTGATCGGCCGTTCCGGAAATTCCTGCGCGACGGCAGGTGCAAGACCAGCCAGAGTCGCAATCACAACAGCATGAACGAGACGTCGAGTGAGCATGTTTCCCTCCACAAGAATCGCAGTTTTCAGTTTCAGTGGTCGTCGTAAAGCGAGGCGGGCACGAGCACCCGGCCCTCAAAAATGCGGCGCGCCGTGCGCACCAGTTCAGCGCGCAGAACACGCTCGCCATCGACTTGCATGGCGACGGTGATCTGACCGCTGGGATGTTCCACGGCGACGGCCTCGCCTTTCGGCGTGGCGATGTCGAAAGCAATCGTTCCTTCAAGCCGCGCGGCGGCGGCAACGCAAAGCGCGCCAGTCGCCGAATGAGCGCGATGACAGGAATCGGGAACAAGATAACGCGAGGTGATGGCACCCCCGTGCCGCGCCGGCGACAGAATACCGATCTTAGGGATCACCCGTCCCGTCACATCGCCGAGCCCCATGCGGCGACCCGCCTCACGGCGCAGACGCTCAAGGCGGGCATAGAGGGCCGTATTGGCATCGATCTCAGTCGGCGCTTCATCACCGGCCAGCCCAACTGCATCGGCCCGCACCAGCATCATCGGCATCGCATAGTCGATGAGCGTCACGGCGACGTCTTCGATCATCTCTCGTCGTTGGCCCGTCGGAAACAAAGCGCCAGTCTTGCCGCCGGCCGCATCGCCGAAGCTCAAGCGAATGGGCGCCGCAGAACCCGCGACGCCATCGATCATCGTGTCACCGTCATAGGCGACTTCGCCGCCAGGCGTCTGAATGACCGCTTCGACAAGGCTCTTGGTGTTGCGATTGAAGATACGGACGGTGGTTTCGCCGTCCTGCGCTTCGACCAAACCGGCTTCGATGGCGAACGGGCCGACCGCGGACAGCATGTTGCCGCAGTTCGGCCCGGTATCGACCGCAGCCCGGTCGATCGCGACCTGGGCGAAGAGATAATCGACATCGGCGAGCGGATGGGACGGGCGGCCGACGATGGCCACTTTGCTGGTCAGCGAATTAGCGCCACCGAGCCCATCGATCTGTAGCGGATGGGGCGAGCCCATCACCGTCAGCAGGAATTGGTCGCGCGCCGCCTCATCCTTTGGCAGGTCCTCTTCCAGCAGGAAAGGACCGCGCGAGGTGCCGCCGCGCATCAAAACGCAGGACACTTTGCGTTGCCGCGCCGGTTTTTTCGGAGCGGCGATCGGCTGAGAGAAGGTCGGAGATACGTCGATCAGGCTCATGGGCCTTCGGATACGCGATCATCTCTCTTCCGATAATTGCAAAGATAAGAGATATTGATCCGAAAATCGTATCAATAATGCCGCTTCTACGGCCAACCTGCTCTCGTGTTTGGCAAATCGGCCCGATGTCTCAGGCCGATTTATCAGTTTTGGTGACGATCTCGCTCGCCTCGTTGAGCTTGGCGATAATCGCCTGGAGCTGGGCCTCGTCGATCGGACCTTCCGACAGGCGCTGGCGCAGAGCCTGGCGAAGTCGGTGGAAAGCTTCCCGCAGTGTCGGCTGCGGACCGCGCGCTGCGCCCACCTGCTCGACATAGGCAAAGGCCGCATCGACGGTTTTACGATTGGCGGCGAGCGCCGCAGCACCTTCTTCCGTCAGCGTATAAAGCTTACGGCCATCGGCACTTTCGCTCACCGTGAGCTGCCCCATCTCCTGCAAGAGCGTCAGCGTCGGATAGATCGTGCCGGCGCTCGGCGTGTAGACGCCGTTGGATTTCTCTTCGATCGCTTTGATGATCTCGTAGCCGTGGCGCGGCTTCTCCGCGATGAGCTGCAGGATGACCAGTCTCAGGTCGCCATGTTCGAAGAAGCGGCCCAGCCGCGCGCGCCGGCCGCCTTCGCGACCACCATGGCGACCAAACCGATGCCCTTCCGGACCTTTCAGATAGCGGTCTCCGCCCATGTGGCGGCCGCGATGCCATCCCTCGGAACAGCCAAATTTGTGAAATTTCATAGTTACTTACATCCATTTAGATACATCGAAAAATTCGATATATCGATAAATAAGATATATCGAAACTCAGAATGTGCAAGGACCCATCGCGAAAATTTTGAAGAATTGCCGGGCGCGCTGGCCGGCGCATTAGCCCAGTTGCGCAAGCCAGATGGTGTGGCCGCCACAGGCAGGGTCTTCGACCGCATGCGCCACGATCTCGAACCCTTGGGCCTCAAGCAGACGCCGATATTCATCCGCATCGAGACTGGCGTGATAAAGCGGCTCACCCTCCAGTTCGCCAATCGCATCCCCTGCGGAAGGCCCGCTGGTGAACATCAGAACCGCGCCCACCGATGCATGCTGACGAAAGACGGGAAACATCGTCCGTTGATCGGCCGCCGACAGGTGAAAGAAACTGTCCCAGGCGATGAGCCCATGGAAGACCTTGCCCAGCGACAGACTACGCATATCCGCCACCACCGCCTCTTGCTGCGGAAAATGGTCCACGAACATCGCGATCATCTCGGGTGATGAATCGACCCCAGTCACATCGAACCCACGTTCGGTGAGATAGCTTGCCATGGGCTCACCAGAACCACATCCGATATCGAGAATGGAAGATTGCGCTGGCAGCAATGCGCAAAACCGCTCGAGCCAAGCGCCTTCCATCAGTCGGTTGCCTCGCGCCCGCGACCAGGCGCGAGCGTGCCGGCGATAAAGCGCAACGATATCGTCGGCCGCCGACGGCATTATGTGCCAGAAACCGACTTGGCCATCATCGCGCCAAGGGCTTCGCGCTGCTGGCCTTGCGGATCAAAATTCTGAGGATCGAGCCAACGCTCGAACACAGTTTTACGCGCCGGCCACTCTCGATCGAGCATGGAAAACCAAGCCGTATCACGGCTTTTCCCATGAACCAGCATGTGCTGCCGGAAAACGCCCTCAAAGGTGAAGCCATAGCGCAGAGCGGCGCGATAGGACGGCGCATTGAGCCGATCGCATTTCCACTCCAGCCGCCGATAGTGCATCGTCTCGAACGCATGACGCGCCATCAGATAAACCGCTTCCGTCGCGGCGGCCGATCGCTGCAACGGCGGCGCGAAAAACACATCGCCGATTTCGATCGACCGATGCGCCGGTTCATCGCGCAGGAACGATAGAAAGCCGCTGGCCCGACCACCCACCGGAACACAGGCATAGTAGCGCCGCTCTTTCGACGTCTCGCGTCGCTGGACGAAAGCCGCGAAGGCCTCGCGATCATGCGTCGGACGGTCCGCCATGAAGCGGCAGAGGTCTTCGAGGTCGGCCCCTGTCAATGCCGCGAAGAGATCGTCCGCATGACGCTGACTGATCGGCTCCAACGTCACGAACCGGCCGTGGAAATCACTGCTTTCGCTCATACCGCTTCCACCCCAGCCGCCCTATTCGGCGGCGAGGCGAATATTGCGGCCTTCCTGTCCGGATGCAACCGGGGGCGGCGCCGCTTCCGGCTCATCCGTCGGCCCAACGACCCCCGAGAACAGGCGGCCGACCAGCTTCGACAGATCGTCCATCAGAATGAACATCGCCGGCACGAAAATCAGCGACAACAAGGTCGAAACGATCAAGCCGCCGATCACGCCGATCGCCATCGGCGAGCGGAATTCGCCACCATCACCGAAGCCCAGCGCCGAGGGCACCATGCCGGCCACCATGGCGATGGTTGTCATGATGATCGGCCGCGCCCGTTTGCGGCCCGCATCGACAATGGCCTCCAGCCGGTCGACGCCCGCCGCCATCTGCTCGATGGCGAAATCGACCAGCATGATGGCGTTCTTGGTGACGATGCCCATCAGCATCAGCATGCCGATCACCACCGGCATGGAGACTGCGTGATTGGTGATGATCAACGCGAGAATGACACCACCTACCGACAGCGGCAGTGAGAACAGAATGGTGATCGGCTGCAGCACGCTGGCGAACAGCAGGATCAACACCGCCAGCACCATCAAAATGCCGGCGCCCATTGCCTTGGCGAAGCCCTCGAACACTTCGATCATGATCTCGGCGTCGCCGGATTCCTTCAGCGTCACACCCGCCGGCAGATTCTTCGCCGCCGGCAAGGCCATGATCGCCTCGACCGCCTCGCCGAGCGCATCGGTGCCGACGAGATCGGCCTCGACCGAGATGCGCCGGACGCGGTCATATCGGTTGATGCTCGCCGGCCCCTGGCCCAGGCGAATGTCAGCCACCGCCGACAGCGGCACCGAAGCGCCACGGTTGGTGGCAACGCGCAGGTTCGACAGAATGTCCATCGCCGCGCGCGTATCGCGTTTCAACTGCACGCGGATCGGCAACAGCCGGTCGCCGGCATTGTATTTCGCCAGATTGATATCGAGATCGCCGATGGTGGCGACGCGAATGGCATCGGCCAAAGCCTCGGTGGAAATGCCGAGGTCGGCGGCGCGATCGCTGCGCGGCACGATCAGAATTTCCGGCCGATTGAGCGCTGCACTCGACGAGACGTTGGCGATCAGCGGAATGCGCTTCATCTGGCTGGCAAGCTCGGCGCCGACACGCTCGACAGCCGCATTGTCCGTACCTGAGACCACCAACGACACCGCGCGCTGGCCATTGTCGTTCAGGAACCAACTGCGAATGTCAGGGATGCGCGCGACATCGGCGCCGATCTCGGTTTGCAGTTGTTTCTGCGTCTTCTCGCGATGGCTCTTATGGGTGAGATGGACCGTGAGCTGCGCGTTGCGCACTTCCGGCGCACCAAGGCCGATCTTGCCGCCATCGACGAACACGCCTGTGACTTCCGGCCGCTCGCGCAAGCTTTTGGCGATCGTATCGGTGACGCGCATCGTATCGTCGATTTTGGCACCCGGCGGCAGCTCCACCGACAGCAGCAACCGCGCCACGTCTTCGGCCGGCAGGAAGCCCGATGGCAGCAATTTCGTCGCCATGATCGAGCCGGCGAAAATCGCGAGACCCGCGACGATAGTAATGAAGCGATGCCGCACGGAGACACGCACCAGCGCCGTATAGGCGCGCATCAGCCAGCCTTCCCTGGCCTCGCGGTGGGGATGCGGACGCAGGAAATAGGCGGCCAGCATAGGCGTGACGAGCCGCGCCACCAGAAGCGAAAACAGCACGGCGACAGCCACCGTCAGGCCGAACTGTTTGAAATATTGTCCGGCGATACCACCCATGAAGCTCACCGGCGCGAACACCGCAACGATGGTGAAGGTGATGGCGATCACCGCGAGGCCGATTTCATCGGCCGCTTCCAGCGCCGCGCGATAGGGCGATTTGCCCATGCGCATGTGACGCACGATGTTTTCGATCTCGACGATAGCGTCGTCGACCAGAATGCCCGTTGCGAGAGTCAAGGCGAGCAGACTGACCAGGTTGAGCGAAAACCCCATCGCATCGAGCGCGAAGAAAGTCGGAATGACGGACAAAGGCAAGGCAATGGCCGTGATGATCGTCGCGCGCAAATCACGCAGAAAGATCAATACGACGAGGACGGAGAGCGCGGCGCCTTCCAGCAACGTCTGCATCGCCGATTTGTAATTGCCTACCGTGTAATCGACATAACTGTCGATCAAGTCCATCGACACCTGAGGATATTTCGCCCGCAACGCCTCGATATGCTTGGCGACGTCGGCCGCCACCACCACGTCGCTCGCGCCCTTCGCCCGGTTGACGCCAAAGGCGACCACGGAACGACCATCGAGCCGGGCGAAACGACGCGGCTCGGCGGCCGTATCGCTCGCCGTGCCGAGATCGGCGAGTTTCACCTTGCGTCCGCCTGACAACACGATGGTCGTCTGAGCCAGGTCTTCCACCTTGCGTGCGCCAGCAAGCGTGCGGATTGCCTGTT
The DNA here is from genome assembly GCF_031921685.1 of Methylocella sp. CPCC 101449. Classification (NCBI taxonomy): domain Bacteria; kingdom Pseudomonadati; phylum Pseudomonadota; class Alphaproteobacteria; order Hyphomicrobiales; family Beijerinckiaceae; genus Methylocella; species Methylocella sp. CPCC 101449. The sequence continues at coordinate 61,895 of NZ_JAPDHU010000003.1, forward strand.
CCTGACCGGCCAATTCACCGCGACCGCCACCGATATCGACATTCATCGCCCGCAACTGCTGGCTCACCTCTCCGGCGGTGACGCCGAGTGACAGCAGCCGATCAGGGTCGAGTTCGATCAAAATCTCACGATCGACGCCGCCGATGCGCGAGACACCACCGACGCCGCGCACGCTCTGCAAATCGCGCGCCGCCACGTCATCGACGAACCAGGACAATTGCTCGATCGACATGCCGGGCGAAGCCACCGCATAGGTCACGATCGGCAGGCCCGTGATGTCGACGCGCTGGGTGATCGGCTCAAGGATGTTGCGTGGCAGATCGGCACGCACCCGCGCCACCGCGTCCTTGACGTCATTCAAGGCACGATCGGTGTTGATCTCGATGCGGAATTCGATGGTGGTCGTCGACAGCCCGTCGGAAATCGACGAAACGATATGTTTGATACCGACGACACCGGCAACCGCATCTTCGATCTTCTTGGTGATCTGCGTTTCGATTTCCGAAGGTGCTGCCCCCGGTTGATTGATCGTCACCGAGATGATGGGAATATCGACATTGGGGAAACGCGTTACCGGCAATTGCGAGAACGAGAACAGGCCCAGGATCGTCAAGACAGCGAACAGGACGAGCGCGGGGATCGGCCGGCGGATCGACCAGGCGGAAATGTTCATCACAGGGCTCCGGTCTGTTCCCGCATCGGCGCAACGCGATCGCCAGGGCGAAGGAAAGAGCCGGCGCGCGCCACCACTTCCTCGCCTTCGGTCAGACCCGACAGCACTTCAGCGCGGCCACCATCGACGAGCCCGAGCTGCACTGGCTTGGCCTGCACGGCGCCATCGACGGCGACGAGCACCTGCGCCACGCCATTGTCATAGGAAAGCGCGCTGATTGGCACCGTCAAAGCGCGCGCCTGGCGGATTTCGATCACGCCCCGCGCGAAGGAGCCGGTCGCCGCACCTTCCGGAGAGGCCAAAGTCAGGCGCACACGGCCAAGGCGGGTGTTGCGATCGACCTCGCTGGCAGCAAGGCGCACCTGCGCGTCGACCCTTCTGCCATTGGCCAAGGTCACCAGTGCTTTCTGGCCTGTCTTAACGACGCCGATGCGTGCTTCCGGTACTTCGGCTTCCAGTTCGATGGTGCCGTTCTCGACGATCCGAAACAGCGGGTCCCCCGCGGCTGAAGCCACGGCACCGAGCTTTGCCGAGCGGCGCGCGACGATGCCAGCAGCCGGCGAGCGCACCTCGGTCCGCGCGATGCGCACCAGCAATTCGCGACGCTGCGCTTCCAGGCTGGCCTTGTCGGCCTGGGCAAGATCGAGCGCGTCGCGAGCACCGCGCAGTTGCGCCTGTGCCGTCAGCGCTGCGGCATTCTTCTGATCGACCGCGGACTGGGTTGACGCCCCGCGCGTCAACAAGGAACGGGCGCGTTCAATATCCACTTTGGTCCAGGCCGCATTGGCCTCGGCCTGAGAGATTTGGCTGCTCGTTTGGGCGATAGCCGCATCGGCGCGCTTCAACGCCGCGTCCGACTGGGCCAGTTGCGCATCGAGCGCATCGCGCTGCAGGCGCACGAGCACGGCGCCCTTCTCGATCTTGTCGCCCTCTTCGGCCAGCAGTTCGACAATGCGCAGACCTTCAATCTCTGGTCCGATCAGCACTTCATTGCGGGCCACCAAAGTGCCCGTGGCCAACACGGTTTCGACAATGTCATGGGCGCGCGCTGCGACCACGCTGACAGGTTGCGGCGTCGGCTGATGCGAGAGGTTGGCGGCAGCCTTGTCTTTCGCCTCCGGCCGAGCCGCCTGCGCGCTGCCAAACCTCCAGGCCGCACCGGCACCGGCCAAGCCCAGCACGACCAGCGCCGGAATAACGATACTGCGTCTCATGACGTCGTTTCCTTGTGAGGCAGAGAGACGGAAGATGGTTGAGCGACCGGGCGCAGCATTTGCGCGATCAACGGCAGGATCGAACGCGCCACCGTCGCCACCTCAAACCCCGGCCGACAACCCAGGCTCCAAAACAGGCCGTCGGCAATCACGTCCATGACATCGACGATTTCACTGACAGGCCGATCCGGATTGATGGTCCCGTCGGCCTTGGCCCGTTCCAACAGGGCTGTCATCGAAGCGCGGATCGTCGCATCGCAGCGCATCATGGTCTCAGCGACGGCGGGATTGCGTCGCGACTCGACACCAATCTCCAGAAAGATCGCAAGTTTTTCCGGCGGGCGCTCGATGATGCAGGTTTCCATCAACGCTCCGAGACTGTTCATCAGATCGGACGTATCGATCTGCTCGAACAACTCCAGAAATTCGTCACGATCACGCGCCACCAGTCCCTCGATCAGGGCTTCCTTGGATTTGAAGTAGAGGTACACGGCCCCCGCCGAGACGCCCGCCTCGCGGCAGATGTCGTTCATGGTCGTGCGGTGGAAGCCCTTTCGGGCAAAGCAGGCTTCGGCCGCATCGAGGATATGCAGCCGCCGCTCTTGCTGTTTCTCGTCCGAGAGTTTGGGCAAGTCAGGCTCACTTTAGAGCAAGAATAAAAAACGAATGATCATTCATTTTAGAGAAGCCGCTGTTATTGTCAACACATGAACTATTCCGAAGCGATTTCCTGACATTGCGCCCGGTCACGGGCCGGCTAGTCTCGGGCTTGGCTGCCACCTGCCCATCGCCGGAGTCGCTCTTGACCCGTTTCGCCCTTTGCTTGGCCTCACTCGGCTACGCCCTATTGTTCTCGTCGCCGATCGCTCAGGCCCAAAGCTGGCCGAACCGGCCTATTCGACTGGTCGTGCCCTTCGCCCCTGGCGGCTCCACAGATGTCATCGCCCGTCTAATCGCCGCCGACATGGCCGGCCCGCTCGGCCAACAGGTCGTGGTGGAGAACAAAGCCGGGGCTGGCGGCAGCACGGGATCAACGGAGATCGCCCGCGCCCCGGCCGACGGCTACGCGATCCTAGCTGCCACGGTCTCCACCCACGCGATCAATCCGGCGCTTTACAGTCGCCTGCCCTTCGACGTGAGTGACGACTTCACGCCGATCATCCATCTCGTCGACATTCCCAATGTTTTGTTGATCTCGCCGACGGTACCCGCACGGACCGTCGGCGAACTCAAGACCTTTGCGGCCAATAACCCAGGCCGGCTCAATTATGCCTCGCCCGGTGTCGGCAGCATCGGCCATCTGCAAAGCCAGTGGTTCGCCAATCTCATCGGCGTTTCCATGGCCCATGTGCCCTATCGTGGCGCAGGTCCCGCCATGCAAGATGTCATGACCGGCGAAGTGCAATTGATGATCGACAACGTGCCGACCGCGCTCGAGCAGATTCGCTCCGGCAAGGTCAATGCGCTCCTGGTTTCAAGTCCGGCGCGCATCGCGCAATTGCCCGACACCCCCTCCTCCGTCGAAGCGGGCCTGCCGCAATTCATTGGCTATAGCTGGTTGGCCTTCCTCGCACCCAAGGGCACGCCCGATCACGCCATCACCGCACTCTACGAGGCATCCAAGGCAGCCCTCGCCAATCCGCAGGTGCGCGAACGCCTGCAAGCCCTCAGTGCTACCGTTATTGGTGAAAACCCTAGCGCCACAGCTACTTTTCTACGTGCCGAGCGTGACAAATGGACCCCGATCGTCAAGGCGATCGGAGTCCAACTCGACTAACTTTCGATCGCCACTTCGTCGCAGACGATCCGCGCCGCGCTCGCCGCTTCCGCCGCAGCGTCGAAACGCACGTCCTCGTAATTGTGTTTCGCCTGATTCCCGCCTTCAGTGAAATGATCGAAGAAGGTCTTCATGGCGAGATCGACGCCAAGCTCGGTCAGCTCACGCTGATCGTCGGTATAGATGCGGCCGGCGTTGAACGGCGTCAGCACGATGTCATAGGACGGGAAATAAGCGACGTTATCACGCGCGCCACAGACCTCGTCCGCCGCGACGCGTAGCGCCGACTTGGTGTAGGAATTCGACACCACCACATGACGCGGCTCATAGGTCGCCAACATCGACACAGGCGAGACCGAAATGATGATCCGGCTCTTCGGATTGACGGACCGCAGATTGTCGATGAAGCCCAACAGATCCGCGACAATCTCCGATACCCGGGCATTGTGATATTCATAAATGTCCGGGTCCCACGTGCCGCCCGAGACGCCAGGGGCTACCGGCAAGACGACCTTGTCGCTCTTGGAACGAAAATGTTCCGTCAGCCCAAGCGTGAGCACGAAGACATCGAGATTCTCAAACATCTCGCGAACAAGCCGCAGATGCTCCTCACGCGACGCATGCACTTCGTCAGGCGAAGCAAATCCCTCCGGCTCGATCAGCGGCCGATAGGGATCGACGAAGCGACCATCGGGGCGCGTCCAGACGTCGATATCCGGCTTCAGCTGGCCGAAGGCGCGTTCGAATGTCTGCCGCAATTGGGCCGTTGTGTAGATATTGCCATAGCGGCAGGAGAACACGCGATAGTTGCGTTCAAACGCCTGGTCGCCGGTGAGCCCCGGCGGCGTGTCTTCCGGCACATAATAGTGATAGCCGCTGTTTTGCAGCTGGCGAGCCACCCGCTGAGCGAAGCAGCTACCCGCCGAGGCCACCTTGTCCGAAGGAGCAATCGTGAAGGGGACCGAGACAATCGGATCTATGGCGAAAGACGGCATGGAAGCCACGGCCGAACGCCAAAACTGGTGTGACGGCAGGTTGTTATAGGGGCCACGGGCCATCGGAATCCTCGTGAAAACCGCGTGAATTGAGCTGGATTGACGATAGGTCCGCATTGGACGAATGTCACGGCCAGAATCTTGATTCAATCGTAGGTCGGAGTTCAGATGCTGTCCGCATTTGACCGGCGCGTGCTGTCTATGCGCGTGCGTCAGGTCGCAGGTCGTAATCGGCGCAAGTCGAATGGCCCCCATATCGCCGTCATCGCCAACTGCCAGACTTTCGGCGTCGCCTATGCGATGGACATGCTGCTTCCCGGCGCGACCGTCGATCCCATCCAGATCCTGCTCGGCAACCGCACGACGCCGGAACTGCTGGCCAAGGTGCTACGCGACTACGATTATGTCTTCGGTCTAAAATACATCTCCACCCATCTGCGCTTCGGGGATCACGCGACGCTGGAACGACTGATGCCGAGCATCCGTTGGTTCCCGCTGTTTCATTTCCCCGCTTATCATCCCGACTTCCTCTTTCTGCAAAAACCAGGCGCGCCAAGCGCCGTGCTCGGCCTGTTCAACGTTTCGCAATCGGCCATTCTCGCCACCGCCTTCCGCCTGGGTCTCTCGCAGAAGCAGGCTTTGAGCCTGATGAACGAGGATATGTACGAGCGGCTCGGTTATTTCGATGTCTGGCAGTCGGCCTGGGACGAAATGCTGCGGCTTGGCCGCGAATGCGATCTCGACTACGGCCCCGACATGCTCCGCTGGAGCCGCGCGGGTTGTTTCATGCACACGCCCGTGCATCCGAAAGCCCACGTGATGTATGACGTCGCGCGGATGTTGCTTCGTAAGGAGGGCCTGACCCTACGCGAAGGCGACTTCGATCGCTTTGCCGTCGACCGGCTTGTGGACGATGCGGTGCTGCCGATCTATCCGCCGATCGCCAAGCGCCTCGGCGTCAAGGGCGACTATGTGTTCAAGCGCGCCAGCCACCCCGGCCCGAAGAACAAAGCCTATTTCTATACGCTGGAGGATTTCGTCGCCTCAAGCTACGAAACGTTTTCAAAAGCCGATCCATCGAACATGCAGCATCCGCGCATCGATGGCTGGCTGCAATCGCCCGAAATCTGCGACCTGTTCCGCTCGCGCGCTAGAGCAAATCACGTTTCGATAGAAACGTGATTTTGCTTAGATTCTCTTATTTTGGACGCGTCTTCATGGCGTTCGGCGATCCGCCGAACTGTGAAACGCTATGAAGGCTGATGCGATCCCCTCAGCCTTTGACGCGGAAGACGATCGGCATCGTGAAGCTCAGCCCCTCGTCGGCCACCAGCGGTGGCGGTGGCGGCACCGGATCTGAGCGGCGCATCATGGCGATGGCTGCTTCATCGAAGTTGGTATCCCCCGAGCCTTTTGCGATGCCAACCGTCTTCACATGGCCGAGGCGATCGAGCTCGAACTGCACGACGACTTCGACGCTGCGGCGTGTGCCTCCCGTCGGATAACGCTTGTGGCGATCGATATGAGCGACGAGCTGGCGCTGCCACGTCGCACGAATGCGCTGCAGGCTGCGACCGGTACCGATGACAGGTGCGACCGATTTCTCGCTCGGCGGGGCTTCCTCGACCGTCGGCGCGGCGGTTGCCTCGGAAGCGACGGATTCCGTCGACTGCGTGGCCGGCACGGCCGTCGTCTGCGGCTCTTCTTCCTTCGGCTTCTCGGTGGCCTGCTGCTGCACCACACGATCGGGATCTTCCGTCTCGGTCGGATCGCCCTTTTCGAATTCCGTCTGTTCGGTCTTGACCTTCTGCTCCTGAACCGCCTGCGATGCAGCCGAAGCTTCGGCCTCTGGCCCCGGCGGCAGATCGGAGGGTTCGGCCTTCAGTGAGGCCAGCTCCAGCCCTATCTCGATCGCCGGCGCCCCATCCTCATCTTCCGTCGGCTCGACATTGGCATAGGACATGGCCACCATTGCACCACCCAGGTGCAAGGCCAGCGCGCCGGCAGCGGCTAAGGTCCATAGGGCCATCGAGCTCTTCGGCATCATGGGGTGGTGCCCCCCCCTTCGGCAGGCTTCGCCTCCGGCACGCCTTCCAAAGCCACCAGAGCGACCTTGAGATAACCACCGGTGCGCAGCAGCTCGAACACGCTCATGATCTCGCCATAGGGCACGGACTTATCGGCGCGCAGGAAGATGCGTTTGTCCTTGGTCATCTCCGGGAGCTGGTCGAGCTGATGCGCGAGATCGACCCGCTTCACCATGTTCTCGCCGATCGCCACCGACAGATCCGACTTGATCGTCACATAGGTCGGCTTATCCGGCTTCTTTTGCGGATTGGCGGTCGAGCTGGGCAGATCGACCGGCAGGTCGACCGTCGACAGCGGCGCCGCCACCATGAAGATGATCAGCAGAACCAGAATGACGTCGATGAAGGGCGTGACGTTGATCTCATGCACTTCATCATATTCGTCGTCGGTTTCACCAAGCGAGACGGCCATGGCTCACTCCGCCAGGGTGTTGGCGACTGAGCGCCCGTAAGCGCGGTCGAGATCGCGGGACAAAAGACGCTGCACCAGGCCTGAGGCCGCACTCACCGTCTCGCCATAGGACTTCGTGCCGCGCGAAAAGTAATTGTAGAGGATGACCGCCGGGATAGCGGCGACGAGGCCCAGCGCCGTCGCGAGAAGCGCTTCGGCGATGCCCGGCGCGACGACGGCCAGATTGGTCGTCTGCGATTTCGAAATGCCGATGAAGCTGTTCATAATGCCCCAGACGGTGCCGAACAGACCGACGAAGGGACCTGTTGACCCGATCGTCGCCAGCAAACCCATGCCACGACGCATGCCGCCGGTTTCGCGGCGCACGATCTCGCTGAAATGCGAAGCAGCGCGTTCCTTGATGCCACCATCGACCGTGATATCGGATGACAGATGCGCTTCTTGAGCAGCCGCATCGAGCAGGCGAGCAACGATGTTTCGTTCACCGCGCAGCGTCTCTTGCGCATCGGCCAAGGAGCGCGAACCGGCGATGCGGGCAATCGCGCGGCGCAACTTCGTCTGCGCGATCCCCAATTCCACGCTCTTGGCAATGAAGATCGTCCAGGTGACGACGGAAGCGAATGCCAGGCCCACCATCACCGCCTGCACAACGATGTCGGCGGCCATGAACATCGACCAGGGCGAGAGATCGTGCGGGACGGCTCCCGATGGCGGCACGACGCGCGGCACAACCTCTTCTTGCGCCCAAACCTGCGTCGCCAAAACCTGCGCCGCCAAAACGAAAGTACCGAGATGCCGCCTGTTCATACTTGTGCCCATTGCCGGATGAGATTGTGATAGATGCCCGTCAGCCGCACGACGTCCGCGTCCCCCGAGTCAAGCCGTGTGGCGAGAGATTGAATGGTCTGATCGAGATCGAAGACCAATGCGCGTTGATGGTCTTCCCGCAACATGCTCTGCAACCAGAAGAAGGAAGCGACGCGCACGCCGCGCGTGATTGGCGTCACCATATGCAGGCTCGAAGCGGGATAGAGCACGAGACTGCCCGCAGCGAGCTTCACTTCATGCGAACCGTATTGATCTTCGATGACGAGTTCGCCGCCTTCATATTCTTCCGGTTCGGAAAGAAACAACGTCACCGACAGATCGGTGCGGATGCGCAAGCCCGTCAGCTTGTCGCCACGCACCGCATTGTCGACATGCAGGCCAAACTTGTTGCCGACGCCATAGCGATTGAACAGTGGCGGAAAAATGCGCTGCGGCACAGCCGCCGAAATGAACAGCGGACTGCGCGTCAGCGCCGTGATGATCCGCTCGCCCAACGCGCGCGACACATCGCTGTCGGGCGGAAGCTGCGTATTATCCTTCACCAGCGCCGAGATCGAGCCGGCCGTCGAGCGCCCGTCTTCCCAATCGGCCGCGTCCATGATGCGACGGAAGTCGGCGACCTCCTCCTTCGTCAGGACATCTGGGACACAGATCAGCATCGCTTCGCAGCTTTTCGTTGGGGGCGCGCCAAAAGATTGCCGGGCGCATGCAACAACGTTGCATGTCCTAACCACGGCCGTCTTTACGAACGGCCCCGAAGCTTGTCAAAGCAAATAGCTTAGAAACATTCCAGATACCCTTGATTTAAAAGGACTTCCTAACACTCAAAGGCACCTGGAGTGTTGATATTAGAATTACTCTAATTAAGCCAAAATCGCGATGTCATTGATAGTGCGCCGCGAAGCCGACCGATACTACGCGCTAACGGGGTCTTCCCGGCCGTCTTTCGAGGCGAGCATCCCTGCTCTGATATTTCCTTCACTTGGATGTGGAGTAGATCGCTCGACGAAGGTTATCGGCACGATGACCCGCAACGCCCGTCGCGCGACGCTGACATGAATAGGCGTCTTAGTCACGACTTCACCATCTATGGAAACATAGCGGATCGGATCGGTCGTCAGGGTCACCGCTTTCGTCCGCACCACATCCAAACGATGTGGTCCCAGCGGAAGATGCAGCCAGATGCGCAACCAGCCGCTCACCAGAGCCCAGCGCGAACTTCCCTTAATGATGCGAATGACAATATCGCGGCTCTCCACATCCGCTTCATCCGCGACCAGCATGCCGCCATGATAGGGACCGTTGGCGATGAGCACGTCGACGGCTTGATCGACATCGAGAACCGTCTGTCCTTCGTGGCTCAAACGACAAGCAAAGGGCTTGAACGTGGCCAACATGCGGGCGGCTGCAATCAGATAGCCGAACCGCCCCAGATAGCGTTTGAGCTGATGCGGCCGGCTGCGCCCGATCGCAGCAGAAATGCCAATCGATGCCGCATTGGCAAAGAGATCGCCATCGATACAGCCCAGGTCGACAGCAACTACGGTCCCGTTGGCCAAGGCATGAGCGGCGCCTTCGACATCAATGGGAATGGTCAGCGTTCGCGCGAAACTATTGGCCGTCCCAAGCGGCAGAATCGCAAGCGTGGCCGCGGAGCCGACGAAGTAATCGACGATGGAGCTGATCGTCCCATCGCCCCCGCCGACGATGACCAGCACAGCTCCTCGCGCCACCACACCTTGGACGATTTCCGATAAACGACCAGGATCGCGAACCGGGTAAGTCGCGCTCAGTGCCACCCCATGAGTGGCCAGGGCAACCTTGGCCCGAGCGTAGAGTTTTCGTCCCCGCCGCGAGCGCGTATTGACGATCAAGACCGCCTCGCGCCAGGCCTGCGGTCGCTCTGTTTCGATCATGGATGCGTGGCCTCCCGTTGCTGAAGAACAACGCGGAAAAGGCCGTTTCGACACAGAGCCAATTGGCTTCAGTTGCGAGGCTATGCATATTTCACAAGAATATTATGCTGTTATTTTAAATTGACGAACGTCGTTTGTGCATAATATCTAGGCTAACTGCATCTCAGTTAGGCGATATTTTGCGTTTCTTCCAGCCGATTCTGTCCGGCGCCAATTTCCGCGACCGCGCTTTATCCTGTCTCGGGGTCTTCATTGCCATCGCCTGGACGGGCATCACCAGTTTGCGCCGTTCTCGGCGAGACCTCGCCCCTGATCATCGCGCCCGTCGGTGCGTCGGCGGTCATCGTCTTTGCCATTCCGGCCAGCCCCCTGGCCCAGCCCTGGCCGGTCATCGGCGGCAATATGATCGCCGCCTTCATCGGTCTCGCCTGCGCCTGGCTGATCCATGATCCGACATGGGCTGCGGCCCTGGCCGCCAGCCTGGCGCTAGCGATCATGTCGCTGACACGATCCCTGCATCCGCCAGGCGGCGCTGTCGCAATGACCGCGGCGCTGGGCGAACCGATCGTTGCCAAATGGGGCCTGTTGTTCCCTCCGGTGCCCGTGGCCGTCAATTCGGCCGCCATGGTGGCCGCCGGCGTGCTGTTCCATCGCCTCCTGCGCCGATCTTATCCACACCGGCCCCTGCCATCGCCTGGTGCGGCCGCACCGACCTTTGTCGCCGCCGATATCGACGAAGCCCTGCAGCAGATGGGTGAAAGTTTCGATATCGCACGGGCCGATCTCGAACGCCTGCTCGAACAAGCGGAATTGAACGCGCATCAGCGACGGTTGCGCTCGACCATCACCTGAGGGCTAATATCTGTTCAAACCTTGAGCTGTCGTGCAAAATCCCTATGTGTGGGCCTCTCACCACAGCATCGGCCAGATTTTACTCGCAGGTTTTTCTGAATGTCAGAATTGAGCTCGACCAACCGTCTCGACCGACCCGTGGACGAGGCGGTCGATCACATTTTGGGCGACGCGACCGCCGAAATCACTCTGGTCGAATACGGCAGCTATGCCTGCCCCCATTGCCGCGCCGCCAATGACAGGATCATCCAGGTTCGCGAACAGTTCGGCGATCGCTTGCGCTACGTCTTCCGGCATCGCCCGCTGACCAACAACGAACTCGCACGCCGCGCCGCCGAGCTTGTCGAATACACCCGCGACAGCGAGCACTTCTGGGATGCGCATGTCAAACTGATGACACGCTCGACCACCCTCACCGAGGACGATCTGCGAGCGGTCGCTTCCGATCTCGGCCTGTCCTATTTCGACGATGAAGATCTGGAAGAGACCGCCTATCGCGCACGCCAGCGCGTCGATACCGATATTTCCAGCTCCTATGCCAGCGGCGTCATGTACACGCCGACCTTTTTCATCAACGGTCGCCGCTACGATGGCCCCTGGGATGAAAGCTCCTTCGCCGATGCCATGCTCGGCTCGCTTGGACATCGTGTCCGCTCTGCCGCCCTCGATTTCGCCAGTTGGGCGCCTTCCACCGGCATCTTGCTGCTGCTCGGCACGATCGCCGCCGTTTTAGCCATGAACTCCGCCTTGGCCGGCGGCTTTGAAAAATTCTGGCACACCTATATGGGCCTGTCCCTGGGTGACGCCGCTTTCCGCATGTCGCTGCTGCATTGGGTGAACGATGCCCTGCTGACGATTTTCTTTCTGGTCGTCGGCCTCGAAATCAAACGCGAATTCACCGTCGGCCATCTCGCCAGTCGCCGCTCCGCGGCTCTGCCGATCGCGGGCGCACTTGGCGGCATGGTCGCGCCGGCCCTCCTCTATCTCCTGGTCATTCCTTCCGGCCCGTGGGCTCATGGCTGGGGCGTGCCGATGGCAACGGACACAGCCTTCGCGGTCGCGCTCATCGTCATGATGGGGCAGCGCGTCCCCGTCGAACTGCGCATCTTCCTCACCGCCGCCGCTATCGTCGATGACATCGGCTCGATCATCGTTGTCGCCGCCTTCTATTCAGGCGCTTTGAATCTCTATGCGCTCGGCGCCGCCGTCGCAGTCGTCGCCGCACTCGCCTTCCTCAACCGTTCGGCCGTCTATGCGACGACACCCTATATTCTGCTCGGCATCGCTCTGTGGATCTGCGTCTATGTCGGCGGTTTGCATGCGACCCTGGCTGGCGTCGTACTGGCCCTATTCATTCCAACGCGGCCGCCGCCCAATCTGCGCGCCTTGATCACCCAGGCCAATTCCATCGTCACGGCCGAAGCCATGCGCTACGGCGAGGCTTTACGGCACGGCCCTTCAGCGCCAGCCATGCGCGCGCTCGATGCAATCCACGATCGGCTTGAATCTCCGGCCGACCGCATGCTGCGTCATGTGGCGCCACGTTCGAGCTATTTCGTGCTGCCGCTGTTCGCGCTCGCCAATGCCGGCGTGGTTCTGTCCATGGGCGTGTGGAGCGACCATCCACGCTTGATGCTGGCGATCATTCTCGGCCTCGTCGTCGGCAAACCGATCGGCATGGTCGGCGCCGCCGCGCTCGCCGTCTGGCTCAAGATCGCGGTCAAACCGGCCGAATATTCCTGGCGGCAATTGTGGGGCGCTGGTGCCCTCGCCGGTATCGGCTTCACCATGTCGCTGTTCATCGCCGGCCAGGCTTTCCCCGTCGCCAGCGATTTCGACGCGGCGAAGATCGCGGTCTTCTGCGCCTCGATTCTTTCGGCCATCATCGGCGTCGCCGCACTCTGGACGGCCTATGACACCAGCGCGGAAACGAACACCGAGGCCGATGCGCCAAAGGCCGCCGAAGTCACCTGACCAGAGTCTTTCACCGTTTCACTGAAACGGTGAAAGACTTCAGGCTCTTGTTTTGACGCGTTTTCTTTACGCGAACCAGAATCCACTTCGCTCGAAAACGCTCTAAGATAAACGCCGCGGCGACAATTCCGGCATCGGCACCTGCCCGGTGATGATTTCTTCAGCCAGCAGGGCCGCGGTCGTCGGCCCCAGGGTAAAACCCTGGTGGCCATGGCCGAAATGGAACCACAGGTTTTTATGGCGCGGCGCCGCACCGACGAGCGGCAACATATCGGGCATGCATGGACGATTGCCGAACCAAGGTTCGGCTTCGACTGGCTCGCCCAGATCAAGCAGCTCACGAGCGGCCTGTTCAGCACGAACCATCTGCACCGGTGTTGGCGGCGCATCGAAACGGGCAATCTCGGCACCCGTCAGAACCCTGAAACCAGCCCGCATGGGTGACAGCGCTGCCCCGTTCTCGACATCGAGCATCGGTAGGTTCAGCGTCGTCCCGCCTGTGTAATGCCGATGATAGCCGCGCTTGCGCAGGAGCGGGACACGATAGCCAAATTTCTGCAACAGCAACGGCGACCACGGTCCAAGCGCCACAACCACGTGCCGCGCGGCAAGCCGCCCCCAGCGAACACCGACACTCCACATGCGGCCATCTTGCTCCAGACTGCTCGCATCCGCCGTTTGAATGCGCCCGCCACGGGCGACGAACAAATCCGCGTAAGCCTGTGTCAGCGCGCCTGGATCGCTGCAGCTCCAGCTATCGAGCCAGTGAAATGCGCCGGCGCATGCGATCTTCAGCGCCGGCTCGGCCGCAGCCAGCTCCGCCCCATCCATGATCCGCAATGCCAGATCATATTGGCGCGCGACACGTTCCGCCTGCGCCACGTTGCGCTCGAACTCTCCGGTGCTGCGGAACATCTTGCGAAAGCCCTCACGCCGGATCAGCCCCTCGACGCCAGCAGCAGCGATGAGTGGTGCATGATCGGCAGTCGAGCGGCGTGTCAGCTTCGCATAGCTGCGCGAGATGATCTGATGCCGCACCGGAGCTGACGCTTGGAAATAACCAAGGAGCGGCCGCCACTGATCCGGCAATGCATCGAGGTGATAGTTCACATCGTTGCCGCGCTTGAAAATGACCCGCAGCAGACTGGCGAGATCGTGGGGAAAAGCATAGGGCTCCGCAGCCTCGGCCTGGATCAGACCAGCGTTTCCATAGCTGGTCTCATGCCCCGGCGACGTCCGATCGACAAGAACCACCTCCTGCCCCTGGGCCTGCAACGCCAGCGCGGTCGAGACACCCACCATGCCCGCGCCCAGCACCAAAACATCCGGCATATTCTGTCTCCGACCTCCAGGCCGCCCTCAGAACTGGCATAAACCATTGCCGGCATAGACCCAATGGGTTCTCTGGACGCACCGTGGAACGGATGAAAAACCTCTGTTAAATTCTCCGAGATTGAGGCTGGCCCAGTGAGGCAGCCAATGAGGAAAGCGCCATGAATGAAACCATCCGCTTCCTGCTCCTGCTTCTAGGCACCCTCGGTGCCGGTTTGATCGCCGGCCTGTTTTTCATTTTCTCCAACACGATCATGAAAAGTTTCGACCGCCTGCCATCGGCGAGCGCCATCCTCGCCATGCAGGCGATCAATATCGTCATCATCAATCCCCTGTTTATGACGGTTTTCTTCGGCACCGCTGCGATCTGCCTGGCACTGCTGGCAGCATCTCTCGGCTGGAACATGCCGGGGGCGCTCTGCATCCTCTTGGGATCGCTGATCTACCTCATCGGCTCGATCGGCGTGACGATGGTCTGCAACGTCCCCCTCAATAACCGCATGGCCGCGCTCCCGGAGACGGCTCCGGCGACCGCATGGGCAGATTACAGCGCGCCCTGGACGCGCTGGAACCACGTGCGCGCCGTGGCCTCGCTACTCACCGCAGCTCTGTTCGTCACGGCACTCTGGCAGGACTGAAGTCGATCACGCCGGCAATTCGGAGCGTACGATCTGCGTGCCCTGCACCATCGCCTGCAATTTGGCATAAGCTATGTCTCGGGGAATATATTTCATGCCGCAATCGGGCGCGATGACGAGCCGTTCCGCCGCCACATAGGGCAAAGCCGCGCGGATGCGATCCGCGACCTGTTCGGGCGTTTCCACAGTCATGTCGGACAGATCGATCACGCCAAGCACGACCGTCTTCGACGGTAAACCTTTCAACACAGCGCAATCCAGTTTCGACTGCGCGGTTTCAATCGAAATCTGTCCGATCGGCGATCCCTCGAATTCAGGCAGGAAAGAATAGCCCGGCGGCCGCTCGTGAATGATCGCCGCATAGCCAAAACAGATGTGCACGGCCGTCGTGCCTTTGACGCCGTCGAGCGCCGCATTCATCGCAGCGAGACCATAATCGCGCGCCGCCTGCGGGCGCGCCTGCATATAGGGCTCATCGATCTGAACGATATCGACGCCGGCGGCGAAGAGATCCTTGATCTCCTCATTGACCGCCGCCGCATAGGCGAAAGCCAAGTCCCGGCCACTCGGGTAAAAATCGTTCTGCGCCTGCTGCGACATCGTATAGGGCCCAGGCACGGTGATCTTGGTGACGCGCTTGGTATGGTTACGCAGGAACTCGACGTCACGCACACCGATGGGATGCTTGCGCTTGATCGGACCGACGACACGCGGCACCGGATTGGGATGGCCCGACCGATCGAGCGCCGTGCCCGGATTGTCGACATCGACTCCTTCGAGCGCCGTAGCAAAGCGGTTCGAATAGCTCTCGCGCCGCACCTCGCCGTCGGTGATGATATCGAGGCCGGCCTCCTCCTGATCGCGAATGGCCAGCACCGTCGCGTCGTCCTGGGCTTGCTGCAAAAATTCAGGCGCGACACGCCACAATTCCCGCGCCCGAACACGCGGCGGGAAACGTTTGGCGAGACTGGCCCGATCGATCAGCCAATCGGGAACGGAGTAAGAGCCAACAAGAGACGTAGGCAACAGGACTGGAGCTTGATACGAGCGAGCCATGGCTTTGACGATCCTCCCTTGGGCAGTGTTGGCCCTCAGGATGGGACGAATCCGCGTGCCAGGCTAGCCCCGTGCTCGCCGGTTACGGCTCCACCGGGTCGACCGGCTCGTCGGCCTCCGAGAGAGCCTTAACCAAGGCGCTAATGGACGGTGACAACGTATTCGAGCGCAACGTGGCGAGCCACAGATCGAACTGCGCCCAGTCATCAACAATCGAAATCGCCACCAACCCGCGCATGGATATCTCCGCCGCCGAGCTGTCATGCGGCAGAATGGTAACGCCCAGGCCGCTATGAACAATCCGCAAGCTCGAGGCTGGACTGCGGGATTCGGCACGCCTGAGCAGATCGACGCCGCGCTTCGCTGCTTCCTGCAAGAGTGTTTGTCCCATGGCCGTTTCGTGCGGCAGCACCCAGTTCTCTTCCAAAAGCTCGTCCAATTTGACGGACGTCCGGCTGGCAAGCGGATGAGAAGGATTGACAACGACGCTCAACCGATCCCGCCGATAGGGCAAGACTTCCAGCGACGGCGCGATATGGCCTGAAAGAATAATCCCAACATCAGCCTGGCCGCCCAACAAACTGTCGACCACGTCTTGGCTCTTCAGTTCCTTCAGCAGCAGGCTGACACTCGGATAGTTTCGCAGGAATTTATCGAGCTGTTCAGGCAGATCGTGATAGAGCGCCGGCGCAGGCACGGCGAAGCGAATTTTTTCGGTATTCCCGACCGCCAGATCGCGAACATTGTCTTCAAGCTGATCGATGTCGGCGGCGATGCGGCGGGCATAATTGGCGACGACACGACCAAAGGGCGTCAGGGAAATCCCCCGCCCCGTGCGAATGATAACCTGATGACCAAGACTGCTTTCCAGGAACTGGATGCGCCGGCTCGCCGCCGACACAGCTGTGTGCAGTTCCTCAGCGGCCTGCGTCAGCGAGCCAAATTTTTCGATTGCTAGCACCAGCTTGAGAGTCTTCAAGCTGAGGCGATCATAGAGTTTCGCGCCCATATGTCCTCCGGTCGCGCGTTCCTGACGCGACCTATTCCGAGCTTATACCACTGGCTTTGATCGGTGCATCCCACTTGGCGATTTCCGATCGCAGGAAGCCTGCCAGAAAGGCCGGACCTCTGCGCTCAGGCTTGATGTGATCGTCGCCCAGCCCTTCAAGCCGTTCGCGCACCGCCGGCGTATCCAGCGTCATGTCGATTGCCTGGGCCAGCCGCTGAATTATCGGTTGCGGCGTCGCTTTCGGCAGGAAAATCCCCTGCCAGACGCTGACATCGAAGTCCTTCAACCCCTGCTCCTGGGCTGTCGGCAATTCGGGCAGGATCGCGGCCCGCGATCCCGAGAGCAGAGCGATCCCACGTACCGCCCCGCTCTGAACCTGCGGCGCCGCGGTCGAAATCGCGTCGCACATATAATCGACCCGACCGCCGGCAATGTCCTGCATGGCCGGCCCCGCGCCGCGATAGGCAATATGAGTGACCTTGACACCCATGACCGAGTTCAAAAGCACGCAACCGATATGGGAGGCCGAGCCCGCCCCAGCCGAGGCATAATTCAGCTTTCCCTGATTGGCCCGAACATAAGCGATGAAATCCTGCAGGTTTGAAACCGGCATGTCTTTCGACACCGCCAGCACCCGCGCCCCATTGGTGACGAGACTGACGGGTTCAAAATCCACCGTCGAATCATAAGCGGCTTTCTTGGGCAGCAACTGGCTCCACACCTGTGTGCCAATATTGCCGAGAAGAATTTGATAGCCGTCAGGCGCCGCCTTCGCGACCCGGCTCGCGGCGATTGAACCGCCTGCGCCGCCAACATTGTCGATGATCACCTGTTGCCCAAGCAACTCGCCCAGCCGCTGCGCCAGGATCCGCCCCGTCACGTCGCTCGGGCCGCCGGCCGCAAAGGGAACCACCATGGTAATCGGCTTGGTCGGATAATCCTGCGCCAGCGCCTGCCCCAGCGAAAGGCCGGCCAAAAGGGCGGCAGCCACATTTGAAATAAGGTGAATACGCGCGCGCGGATTCGATATTGCCAATAACGTCATGTCAGCACCTCGTAGAGGTGCTGGCTATCCGTATACTCACTATCGAGTCAATTCAGGCGGACCAAACAGAACTGACCAGTTTATACCTTATGAACAAAGGCAGCTTCGTCATGGATTTAGGGCTGCCAGATCGCGTATTCTCCAGCCCATCCAAATCAAACGATCGACCGTCAGGTTTCAAGGATGAAATTCGCAGTCATGGGCGCCGGCGCGATCGGCTGTTATTTTGGCGCGCTTCTCGCCCGCGCCGGCCACGACGTCTGCTTGATCGGACGAGCGCAGCACGTCGCGGCGATCCGCCAACGCGGCCTGCGGCTCGAAAGCAAATTCTTTGATGGCCATGTGCCAATGCACGCCACGACGGAGGCTCAAGGCGTTGAAGGCGCCGATGTCATTCTCTTCTGCGTCAAGTCTACGGATACGGAGACCGCCGGCCAGATGATTTTACCGTATCTGAAATCGGATGCGGTCCTTCTTTGCCTGCAGAACGGCGTCGACAATGCCGAGAGGCTTACAACCGTTGTCCCGCAGACGGTGCTGGCGGCAGCGGTCTATGTAGCGACAGAGATAGCCGGCCCCGGCCACGTGCGTCACCATGGCCGCGGCGAACTGATCATCGCACCAAGCCCGGCCAGTATTCGCATCGCCGATGTTCTCGTTAAAGCCGCTATTCCCACGACGGTCTCACAAGACGTGCTGAATGCTCTCTGGGTCAAGCTCGTCGCCAATTGTTCCTACAATGCGCTCTCCGCCATCTCTCAATTGCCCTATGGACGTCTGATCGAGGTGGACGGCGTGCGCGAGATCATCCACAGCACCATTGATGAGTGCATTGCTGTCGCATCTGCCTCAGGCGTTTCTCTACCCGACGATATTCAAGATCTAACATTCCGCATTGCCGTCGACATGGCCGGCCAGCGTTCATCGACGGCACAGGATCTTGCTCGCGCTAAGCCCACGGAAATCGACCACCTCAACGGCTACGTCGTTCGCAAAGGCCGACAAGTTGGCATTCCAACACCGGTCAATCTCTTGCTCCAGACCATGGTGAAGCTGAGAGAGATGGCGCAGAAATCCCCGCCAATTGGGCATTAATGGAGCATATTCTCTAGGGATCAGACGCATGGGCCCATCTTTCAAGCACCGCCTCGATCGTATCGTCTGATGTCTCTTTGATCTCGGGAACCGAGCGACTGAAGCGCGGCGCCGGTGCCGCCTCGAGATGCGCCCCCACGGTTGCGAACAGTTTGCGCGCGATATTCTGCGGATCGTTCTTTGCCTCCTCCAGTGTGAGCACCGGCGAAACACAGGCCTCGCTCCCTTCAAAGACCTTCTGCCATTCATCGCGTGTGCGCTTGGCAAAAATGCTTTGAAAGCGTCGACGCATGTCAGGCCAGCCCGCACGCTCCCACTGATCCGACAAGCTGATCTCCGAAAGATTCAACTTGGCCAAAAGACTGGCGAAGAATTTGCTTTCAATCGCCCCGACCGCCATATGGCGATGATCCGAGGTCTCGTAGAGCGCATAAAACGGCGCACCCCCGTCGAGAATATTGCCACCGCGTGGCGCCTGCCATTGTCCCGCAGCCATGAGACCGTGAATGAAAATCGAGAGAGAAGCCACGCCATCGACAATAGCCGCATCGATCACTTGGCCTTTCCCCGAGCGCGTTCTTTCCAACAAGGCACAGACGATACCGAACGCCAGATACATGCCGCCGCCGCCGAAATCGCCGAGCAGATTGAGCGGAATGACCGGCCTTTGCGCATCGCCGATCATGTCGAGCGTGCCTGACAGAGCCAGATAATTGATATCGTGCCCGGGCTGTCGCGCCATGGGGCCGTCCTGCCCCCAGCCCGTCATACGCGCGTAAATCAGTCGCGGATTGGTCGCCAGACAAACATCAGGACCAAAGCCGAGACGCTCCATGACGCCGGGCCGAAATCCTTCCATAAGGACATCGGCATGATGCAGAAGTGCACGCAGATGCGCCTGATCTTTCGTATCCTTCAGATCGAGCACGATCCTGCGCCGCCCGCGCGCCATGAAGCCATCAGTATCCGATAGGAAATCAAGCGGTGTGTCGGATTTGCGCTCGACGCACACCACGTCGGCGCCCATATCCGCCAGCATCATCGCGCTGAAAGGCGCAGGGCCCAGTCCGCCCAGTTCGATCACCCGAAGATTGGCAAGCGGTCCCATGCGCACTCCCTCGCGGACACCGTCGAAAGGGAGCATCGCACTTTGCGAGAGCAGCGTCAGCCGGAGTGTAGGATGAACACGCTCATCCCTTAGACAAAAACAGCACCAGCCATTCAGCCGAGAGAGCCGGCTTTGTCTCGCCTTCGATTTCGACTTCCACCTGATAGTGAACGAGCGTCTGGCCTTCGGCACGGCGATTCGCTTTGGCGAGTGTGAAACGCCCTCTGATTCGCGAACCGGACGGCACGGGCGCCAGAAAGCGAATGCGATCGAAGCCATAGTTGAGGACCGACGAAGCGCCACTCAGAGGCAGGGCCGTCGCAGCCATCTTGCTCAGCATCGACAGAGATAAGAAACCATGCGCGATCGTGCCGCCGAACGGACCTTTCGCCGCCGCCTCGACATCGACATGCAAGAACTGATGATCCTCGGTGACCTCGGCGAAACTGTCGATGCGATGCTGATCGATGGTGAACCAAGAGGAGAGGCTTACCTCACCGATCAGGGACTGCAGATCGGCAACGTCCGCCGCGGTAACGGTGTTGGATGATGCTTTCAAACCAAAACGCTCCTTGAGCCAGATCGGCGACACATCACATAAGCCGACCAGTTGAATATGAACAGAGTTCCAGGATAGCCTTCAAAAGCCATGATAACCAACGGGTTACGACTTAATCCCGAATCTGGCTCGAACGACGGAGGCAAGACTATGAAGGGGGCTGCTCGAATCCTGTCCGCGCTGACTTTCACCATCGCTCTCTGGTGCATCGGACTTCCTTCTGCCCAGGCGCAGACGCTGGTGGCGCTGGGCGCCAGCAACACCTACGGTAAAGGCGTCGCCCGCAATCAAGCTTATCCCGCGCAACTCGAAGCCACTCTTCGGGCCCAAGGCCTGCGTGTCCGCGTCGTCAACGCCGGCATCAATGGCGACACCACCGAAGGCATGCTCCGCCGGCTGGATCGTGCCGTTCCCAAGACGACGAGCGCCGTTCTCCTGCAGCCCGGCGGCAATGATCGGCGCCAAGGCAGTGTCGATCGCACGGCCGAAATCCAAGCCAGCCTTTCGGCACGTGGCATTCCGGTGATCATGATCGCCAACAACATGTTTCGCGGCCTACCGCACCAAGCCGATCAGATGCACTTGACGCCAGAAGGCTATCGCATGCTCGCTGAAACGGTCGCATCGCAAGTACGCGGCGTTATCGGTCGGTAAGCGCGACACCCAAGACTGGATCTGCAAAACAAAAAACCCCTCGCCGCGAGGCAAGGGGTTTTTCGATTTGATCATACGTAAGAGGCAGATCCGTTTTTTGCAGGCCTGGCAACGACCTACTCTCCCAGGTCTTGAGACATAGTACCATTGGCGCGGGAGCGTTTGACGGCCGAGTTCGGGATGGGATCGGGTCTGGTCACTCCGCAGAAGTCACCAGGCCGGCAAAAAACGGATTGAAGCAAAACTGGTTTTTGTATCATGGCCAAAGCCGTTTCCCTTGTGGGGTCGTGCTTTGGACTGGATGGATATCGACTAATGAGAGTGTTTAAGCCGATCGAGCTATTAGTACCGGTAAGCTACATGCATTGCTGCACTTCCACACCCGGCCTATCAACGTGGTCGTCTTCCACGGCTCTCGAGGGAGAACTCGTTTTGAGGTGGGTTTCCCGCTTAGATGCATTCAGCGGTTATCCCGTCCGTACATAGCTACGCTGCACTGCGGCTGGCGCCACAACAGCTCCACCAGAGGTACGTTCACCCCGGTCCTCTCGTACTAGGGGCAAATCCTCTCAATTCTCCTACACCCACGGCAGATAGGGACCAAACTGTCTCACGACGTTTTGAACCCAGCTCACGTACCACTTTAATCGGCGAACAGCCGAACCCTTGGGACCTTCTCCAGCCCCAGGATGTGATGAGCCGACATCGAGGTGCCAAACACTGCCGTCGATATGGACTCTTGGGCAGTATCAGCCTGTTATCCCCGGCGTACCTTTTATCCGTTGAGCGATGGCCCACCCACTCGGGACCACCGGATCACTATGACCGACTTTCGTCTCTGCTCGACTTGTTTGTCTCGCAGTCAGGCAGGCTTATGCCATTGCACTCAACGAGCGATTTCCGACCGCTCTGAGCCCACCATCGCGCGCCTCCGTTACTCTTTGGGAGGCGACCGCCCCAGTCAAACTGCCCACCATGCGCTGTCCCGGCTCCGGATGACGGAGCTCGGTTAGATATCCATGTCAATAAGGGTGGTATTTCAAGGGTGACTCCACCTGAGCTGGCGCCCAAGCTTCAAAGTCTACCACCTATCCTACACATGCTAACACGAATACCAGTGCAAAGTTGCAGTAAAGGTGCACGGGGTCTTTCCGTCTGACCGCAGGAACCCCGCATCTTCACGGGGAATTCAATTTCACTGAGCTGATGTTGGAGACAGCGGGGAAGTCATTACGCCATTCGTGCAGGTCGGAACTTACCCGACAAGGAATTTCGCTACCTTAGGACCGTTATAGTTACGGCCGCCGTTTACCGGGGCTTCGATTCAAGGCGTGAACCTCTCCTCTTAACCTTCCGGCACCGGGCAGGCGTCAGACCCTATACGTCATCTTGCGATTTCGCAGAGCCCTGTGTTTTTGTTAAACAGTTGCCACCCCCTGGTCTGTGCCCCCCCGACCTGGTTGCCCAAGCCGAGAGCCTCCTTCTTCCGAAGTTACGGAGGTAAATTGCCGAGTTCCTTCAACATCATTCTCTCAAGCGCCTTGGTATACTCTACCAGTCCACCTGTGTCGGTTTGGGGTACGGTCTAATGTGGGGGCTATTTCCTGGGACCACCAGGTTGCACAGGAAATCCAATAATCCCGTACAACTTTCGCAATCCGTCACCACCCACTGGCCCACGAATATTAACGTGGTTCCCATCGACTACGCCTTTCGGCCTCGCCTTAGGGACCGGCTAACCCTGCGAAGATTAACTTTACGCAGGAACCCTTGGACTTACGGCGACACTGTCTTTCACAGTGTTTGTCGTTACTCATGTCAGCATTCGCACTTCCAATACCTCCAGGATGCCTCACGGCTGTCCCTTCGACGGCTTATGGAACGCTCCGCTACCGCGCATTGCTGCGCCCAAAGCTTCGGCTCGTGGCTTGAGCCCCGGTACATCTTCGGCGCGGAAACCCTTATTTAGACCAGTGAGCTGTTACGCTTTCTTTAAAGGATGGCTGCTTCTAAGCCAACCTCCTGGTTGTTTTGGGATTTCCACATCCTTTCCCACTTAGCCACGAATTAGGGGCCTTAGCTGTTGGTCTGGGTTGTTTCCCTCTCCACAATGGACGTTAGCACCCACTGTGTGACTCCCGCGCATTACTTCCAGGTATTCGGAGTTTGGTTAGGCTTGGTAAGGCTGTGAACCCCCCTCACCCATCCAGTGCTCTACCCCCTGGAGTATTCACGCGAGGCTATACCTAAATATATTTCGCGGAGAACCAGCTATTTCCGAGTTTGGTTGGCCTTTCACCCCTAATCACAAGTCATCGGAGCCTTTTTCAACAGGCACCCGTTCGGTCCTCCAGTAAGTGTTACCTTACCTTCAACCTGCTCATGACTAGATCACCCGGTTTCGGGTCTAATCCGACGAACTGAACGCCCTGTTCAGACTCGCTTTCGCTGCGCCTACACCTACCGGCTTAAGCTTGCTCGTCAAATTAAGTCGCTGACCCATAATACAAAAGGTACGCCGTCACCCAGGACGAACCTTGGGCTCCGACTGTTTGTAGGTATCCGGTTTCAGGAACTATTTCACTCCCCTCGTCGGGGTGCTTTTCACCTTTCCCTCACGGTACTTGTTCGCTATCGGTCGCTAAGGAGTACTTAGGCTTGGAGAGTGGTCTCCCCGTGTTCAGACAGGATTGCACGTGTCCCGCCCTACTCAAGTCCTCAATGTTTCGAAATCCGTACGGGGCTATCACCCACTAAGGCCCGACTTTCCAATCGGTTCCGATTAAAAACACTGAGGCACTGGCCTGGTCCGCGTTCGCTCGCCACTACTAACGGAGTCTCGTTGATGTCCTTTCCTCCAGGTACTTAGATGTTTCAGTTCCCTGGGTTTGCTTTTGTACCCTATGTATTCAGGCACAAATACCTTCTGTTGATATCTGTAAGTCCAAAACCATGCAGCTTCGTCTCCGAAGCACAAGGCCTCGGAATTACAGATATCGAAGGTGGGTTTCCCCATTCGGAAATCCGCGGATCAAAGGTTGTTCGCACCTCCCCACGGCTTATCGCAGCGTACCACGTCCTTCATCGCCTCTTAGCGCCAAGGCATCCACCGGATACCCTTATTACACTTAATCACTCTCATTATCGCTATCCACCTCTCGTGGTCCCTCGGCAAAGGGCCACGCGGTCGCTGAAGGGTCTTCAGCAGGATCACGATAGAAAAGACCAGTTTTGCTTCAAACATATCCGGGAGCGCTGCGGTCAAGCTACGCCCACGTGCCGGTTACAAGAACCAGCTGCTGGTATGCTTACCCATCAAGTCCACCTCTCGAGATTGCTCTCGATCAGCTTCCCTTGCGGGTAACCGGATATATTTCCTCTTCACGATGTCAGAAAACTTCTCAGCGAACATGCCACTGCATGCCGCAAACGTTTATGGACGAACCAGGAGCTAGTCGTGGTGATCAAACCATCTGGTGGAGCCAGACGGGATCGAACCGACGACCTCATGCTTGCAAAGCACGCGCTCTCCCAACTGAGCTATGGCCCCGAGCCAAACGAACTCGATGATGGTCACGCGCAATTAATTGGTGGGCCTGGGAGGACTTGAACCTCCGACCTCACGCTTATCAAGCGCGCGCTCTAACCAACTGAGCTACAAGCCCGAACCGCCCCACTCCCCGCGGGATGCAGGAACCTTGGCGGGCTCGTCCAGGAAGAAAGAGAAACGAAGACGGCGGCGTCCCGCATGATACGGTCTGACTGACCGTTATGTTCTGAAGAGTTTCGATAAGACAGGCAAAATGCCCACCTTGAGGAAACATCCTTAGAAAGGAGGTGATCCAGCCGCAGGTTCCCCTACGGCTACCTTGTTACGACTTCACCCCAGTCGCTGACCCTACCGTGGTCGTCTCTCTCCTTGCGGTTAAGAAAACGCCTTCGGGTAGAACCAACTCCCATGGTGTGACGGGCGGTGTGTACAAGGCCCGGGAACGTATTCACCGCAGCGTTCTGATCTGCGATTACTAGCGATTCCACCTTCATGCACTCGAGTTGCAGAGTGCAATCCGAACTGAGACGGCTTTTTGAGATTTGCCAGGGCTCGCGCCTTCGCATCCCACTGTCACCGCCATTGTAGCACGTGTGTAGCCCAGCCTGTAAGGGCCATGAGGACTTGACGTCATCCCCACCTTCCTCCGGCTTATCACCGGCAGTCCCCCTAGAGTGCCCAACTTAATGATGGCAACTAAGGGCGAGGGTTGCGCTCGTTGCGGGACTTAACCCAACATCTCACGACACGAGCTGACGACAGCCATGCAGCACCTGTGTTCCCGGCTCCGAAGAGAAGAAACCATCTCTGGTATCCGTCCAGGACATGTCAAAAGCTGGTAAGGTTCTGCGCGTTGCTTCGAATTAAACCACATGCTCCACCGCTTGTGCGGGCCCCCGTCAATTCCTTTGAGTTTTAATCTTGCGACCGTACTCCCCAGGCGGGATGCTTAAAGCGTTAGCTGCGCCACTAAGCAGCAAGCTGCCTAACGGCTAGCATCCATCGTTTACGGCGTGGACTACCAGGGTATCTAATCCTGTTTGCTCCCCACGCTTTCGCACCTCAGCGTCAGTTCCGGACCAGTAAGCCGCCTTCGCCACTGGTGTTCTTGCGAATATCTACGAATTTCACCTCTACACTCGCAGTTCCACTTACCTCTTCCGGACTCAAGATCCCCAGTATCAAAGGCAGTTCCAGAGTTGAGCTCTGGGATTTCACCCCTGACTTAAAGATCCGCCTACGTGCGCTTTACGCCCAGTGATTCCGAACAACGCTAGCCCCCTTCGTATTACCGCGGCTGCTGGCACGAAGTTAGCCGGGGCTTATTCTCCTGGTACCGTCATTATCTTCCCAGGTAAAAGAGCTTTACAACCCTAAGGCCGTCATCACTCACGCGGCATGGCTGGATCAGGCTTGCGCCCATTGTCCAATATTCCCCACTGCTGCCTCCCGTAGGAGTTTGGGCCGTGTCTCAGTCCCAATGTGGCTGATCATCCTCTCAGACCAGCTACTGATCGTCGCCTTGGTGAGCCATTACCTCACCAACTAGCTAATCAGACGCGGGCTAATCCTTCGGCGATAAATCTTTCCGCTCTCGCGCTTATCCGGTATTAGCTCAAGTTTCCCTGAGTTGTTCCGAACCAAAGGGTATATTCCCACGTGTTACTCACCCGTCTGCCACTCTGTATTGCTACAGCGTTCGACTTGCATGTGTTAGGCCTGCCGCCAGCGTTCGTTCTGAGCCAGGATCAAACTCTCAAGTTGTATTGAGATTTTATCCCGACTGGTCACTGTCAACATTACTTGACGAGTTCCAAGCACTTGTCCGCGTCTCACGACTGCGAACGGTGTACTTAGAAGAACGTGACCGTCAGAGTGTCTCATCGACATTCCTGTTGCCAGGAACATCCGCAAGGACATCCGCCGTCCACGTCTCTCTTTCTTCCGATTCAATTGTCAAACAGCAACCGCATCAAAGACTTACACCTAATAGCAGAAGAACCGCTATCGCCCTGAATGCCCCGACCTACCTGGCCGATCCATTCAGATGATGTACGCCTCGAGAAGCTCGAAGAAACCGAGTTCCGGCAGCCGCTTGGAAGCGGCGTCGCCGTCGGTGTGCTGCTTATAGGTGGAGCCTCGTCGAAGTGTCAACACGGATTTTCAAAAAAACATCGCAATAATCCTCTAAACGACACTACCCCCACGGCCGCAGGCGAAACTTGGCCGCAAGAATACGACGCACGCCTGTGAATTTCGGCTCACGCGTCCGAGAAAACGACCAGACCACCCTTTTCCAGCCGTTTGGACGACGACCGATTCCTCGAATCCATCACAGGAGCTGCCGGCCGAGTCGATCACATCGTGCCGCCTCCGCCCTGTACCCATGAATGTCGGATGCCTCTTGCGGCGCTAACAGGGGCACAAGCCTCGCATTAATCACCCGACAACCGGCTCTGGCCTCTTCTCTCGCCAACCTTCGTCCCTTGACAGTCCATTTTTTGAATGATGGTATACCATAATACAAAGATAAACAGCTCGATGCCGGCAGCCGGTCGAGCGCTACGGCTTTCTTCAGAGAAAAGGGTCTCCCATCTTGGCAATATCCGAAACGCTTCTCGCAAAATTGCAGGCCCCTTCCCTCGCAACCGACAAGGCGTTGATCGGAGGCGCCTGGCTCGACGCAAGCGACAGTGGCAAAACCTTCAATGTCGACAATCCAGCCACAGGCGAAATGATTGCGACTTTGCCCGACATGAATCGCGCGGAAACCCAGCGCGCCATCGATGCCGCCTATGGCGCGCAGAAAGTGTGGGCCAAGAAGACGGGCAAGGAACGCGCCGCGATCCTGCGCAAGCTCTACGATTTGATGATCGAGAATGCTGACGATCTCGCCACCATCCTGACGATGGAAATGGGCAAGCCGCTGGCGGAAGCGAAAGGCGAAATCCTCTACGGCGCATCATATGTCGAGTGGTTCGCCGAGGAGGCCAAGCGTGTCTACGGCGATACGATCCCAGGCCATCAGCCCGACAAGCGCATCATCGTCATCAAGCAGCCGATTGGCGTCGTGGCCGCCATAACGCCATGGAATTTCCCAAACGCCATGCTGGCCCGCAAAATGGCCCCCGCTTTGGCCGCAGGCTGCGCCATGATTTCCAAGCCTGCCGCCGAGACGCCCCTTTCCGCACTGGCGCTTGCCGTGCTGGCCGAACGGGCTGGCGTGCCGGCCGGCATCTTCAACATCATCTTGTCGACGGACTCCTCTTCGATCGGCAAGGAGTTCACCGAAAATCATCGCGTTCGCAAACTGACCTTTACCGGATCGACGGACGTCGGACGCATTCTGATGCGGCAAGGCGCCGACCAGATCATGAAGCTGGGGCTGGAGCTTGGCGGCAATGCCCCCTTCATCGTGTTCGACGATGCCGATCTCGATGCCGCCGTCGAAGGCGCGATGATCTCGAAATATCGCAACAACGGACAGACCTGCGTTTGCGCCAATCGCATTTACGTGCAGGCCGGCGTCTACGAGGCCTTTGCCCGGAAACTGACAGCCAAAGTCTCGACACTGAAAGTGGGCGATGGCTTCGAGAACGGCGTCAATGCCGGCCCCTTGATCGATAGCAAGGCCTTGAAGAAGGTCGAAGCGCATATCTCCGATGCCATCTCAAAAGGCGCAACGGTCGCCATCGGCGGAAAGCCCGATGTGCATGGCGGATTGTTCTTTCAGCCGACAGTGCTGACGGGCGTGACCCGTGAAATGAGGGTCGCGCGAGAGGAAACGTTTGGCCCGGTCGCGCCGCTGTTCAAATTCGAGACCGAGGAAGACGTCATCGAAATGGCCAACAATACGGAGTTCGGCCTTGCCTCCTATTTCTACGCCAAGGATCTTTCCCGCGTGTTCCGCGTGGCCGAAGCGCTCGAATACGGCATGGTCGGCATCAACACCGGATTGATTTCCACCGAGCTGGCGCCTTTCGGCGGCATCAAGCAATCCGGACAAGGCCGGGAAGGCTCGAAATATGGCATCGAGGACTATGTCGAGATCAAATACCTGTGCCTAGAGATTGCATGAGAAGCCTCTGGCGCAACCAGAATCGATGCGCTTCGGACTAGACGAATCCAGCCTGCTTACGCGCATCGGCGGCTTCGTCCGAGCTCAATAGATCGAGGAGATGACGTGACGCCTCCGATGCGGCGGCGCCTTTCACAACGCCCCCCGTATAGCGCGTCGTCAATCCGAAGCCCGGCGGCAGGATGGCAACCAGTTTCGTGCCGGGCGTCGCCTTGATCTCCGTGACTTGAGTGCAGCCGATCACGCTCCGCTCGGAGGCTTTGGCCATGGCCGCCATCGCCGTCGCGCCATTGGGAAATGGACGCAGGCGGGCATTCACGGCCTCGGCGATACCGAGTTTATCGATGACATCAGCGAAATGAATGCCAGCGGTCGCCGTCTTTGGATCGGGAAAAAAGATCGCGTCGGCGGCAAGCAGGGTCGACCGCAAGCTCTCCCCATCCGCGATGGCGGGTGAAGGATCGCCCTCGCGCACGGCGATCGCGGTTTCGACATCGCCAATATCGGCGATCGTATCGGATAAGACAGCACCGCTTTTCGCGAGGTCGGCGAGGATGGCCGCGGTCAAGATCACAAGATCGGCGGGATAACCATCGGCCAGTTTAGCGCGCATCATCCCAACAGCACCGAACTCGCCTTGAATGTCGAACCCGGTTTGCCGTCGAAACTCCGGCTCGATCACCCGCACAAGCGCCTGCGCGGCGCCGCCGCTGAGAATGTTGATACTCGGCATCGTTTATTCCATGGCCTCGATGATGTGTTCACGCGTTAGAGGAAGTTTTCGGACGCGAACGCCAAGCGCATTGTAGATGGCGTTGGCGAGTGCGGCCGCAACCGGCCCCTGCGCCGCTTCACCCGCACCGACAGCCGGAAGCTCGGGCCGATCGATGATCTCCACCGAAACGGCCGGTATCTCGGAAAAGCGCAGGATCGGATAGCTTTCCCATGAACGGCTCGTCACGCCCTGCTCATCGTAGGTCACCTGCTCTTTCAGGCTCCAGCTCGTCGCCTGGATCGCGCCGCCCTCGATCTGGTTAATCACGCCATCCGGATTGATCGTTTCTCCCACATCAACGGCGATCCAAAGTTGACAGGCACGCGGCTCTTCATTGACGTCGACCTCCGCCACCACAGCGCAGTAAGCACTAGAATTTTTGTAGCGGGCGAAGGCAAGGCCCCGGCCACGGCCATCGGAAACAACAGACTTGCCCCAATCGGCCATCGCTGCGACCCGTTCGAGAACGGCGCACGCGCGCTCGTCCGCCAGATAACGCAACCGCAATGCAAGAGGGTCTTGATCAAGTTCGATGGCAAGTTCATCGAGAAAGGATTCGATCGCGAAGACATTCCCGAACGCACCAAGGGCTCGTATCGACGACGTGCGCAATGGCATCGTCAACAATCGGTGTTTGACGATGCGCCAGCTGGGAAATTCATAGAGGGGTACGGCATTGCGCTGCGCGCCTCCGCCGCCCGCAAGTGGAGGGTCTTGCGCGATATAGAGCGGAAAAGGTTGCGCCAGATCGAATGCAGCCAGCAACGCCGGCGTATCGCCTCGGCCAGGTCGCGCGACGTAGCCATTGCTCCAGATCTCATGGTGCCAATGTTGAATCTCGCCTGCCGCGCTGACCTGGGCTCCGACATCGATTGCCATCGCGGCACCGAGCGGCGACGCGGCAAGCTCATCGGCGCGGGACCAGCGCACGCGCACGGGATGCCCCGGAACCGCGCGGGCAAGCAGGGCCGCGTCGAGGGCAACATCATCAGCGCCATTGTGCCCATAGCACCCTGCGCTGTCGGCATGCTGCACCAAGATTTTTTCTTCGGCGGCACCAAGGACGATCGCGAGATCGGAACGAAGATTGAATATGCCCTGCGTGTGGCTGATCACGTGCAAGGTCTCGCCGCGCCACTGGGCGATTGCGCAAGATGGCGCGATCGAAGCGTGGGCCAGATAGGGTTTGAAGTAGCTGCGGCGTAACGAAAGTGTTGGCTCGGGATCAACCGTGTTCCGTTCGGCGACGAGAGAGGTCTCAGCAGGCTGCCGTTTCAACCAACCGGTCAGATCGTGGAGGTCGGGCATGTCATAGCCACCCACCCAGTTCGCTGCCGCCTCGAGACGCCGCAGCGCGGCGTCCGCCGCCGCCTCGCTGTCGCAAATCACGCCAATGAAACTGCCATCGCGAACCAGTCTCGCTCCCGCGCAGTCAAATTCCGCCAAGGCCGCCAGCTTCGCTCCGGGCCTTGGTGCCCGCAATACGCGACCATGCAACATGCCCGGTAGAACAATATCATGAATATAGGGACGCGTTCCAAATGCCTTGCCGGCGACATCGACACGCGGCAAGGAACGCCCTGCCAGCCGTCGGGTCCCGATCGTCTTGGATGCAATCTCCGGGTCGGCCGGCCGCGCCAGATCGATTTGCGCTGCAAGCTCCCAGTAGCTGGTGGAAAGATTGCCGGGGCCGCAGATGATTCCATCCTCGACCGAGAGTTCATCCACGGATACGTCAAGTTGACGTGCGGCCTCGGCAAGAAACAACTGCCGGGTTTGGGCCGCGACATGGCGCACCGACATCCCACAATCCTGCACGGAAAGACTGCCCGAGGTTACGCCCTCATTGGGGCTGTGTTCGGTTCCGGCGGCCTGCAGCTGCACACGGTGTGGATCGATATCGAGCTCGTCGGCACAGATCTGGACGAGCACGGTCAGAATGCCTTGGCCAATTTCGACCTTTCCGGGGGTCAAAACGACATGTCCATCGGCCGACACGTTGAGCCAACGATCCAGCATCGGTGTGGCGCGCAAGCTCGCCGGCAACGATCGTTCAAGCGGGCTGGTCATGGCGTCTCGTTGGCGGAACGAATGGCGGCCGCGGCTCTCATCACGGCGCGCACCATCCGATTGTGCGCGCCGCACCGGCAAAGATTGGGATCGAGCGCGGCGCGGATTTCGGCCTCATCCGGATCGGCGTTCTTTTGGAGCAACGCCGCCGCACTGACAATAATACCCGATATGCAATAGCCGCACTGCATGGCCTGTTCGGCGATCAGCGCGGTTTGGATAGGATGAGGCTGCGAAACCGTACCCAGCCCTTCGACTGTTGTCACCGCACGGCCAGCGATAGACCACAGAGGCGTGTCACAAGCCGGCATTGGTTGACCGTCGACAAGAACACGGCAAGCGCCGCACAAGCCCTCACCACAACCGAAACGGCTGGCCATGAGTCCGAGCCGGTTGCGCAACAGATCCAGCAGGTTCGCCTGTGATGCATCATCGAAAGTGTAGGACTGACCGTTGACGATCAGCCCATGGCTTTCGCGAGCAGGGTTCTGCGACGGCTTGTCGGACAAAGGTCAATCCACCTTGATCCGGGCGGTTTCGATCACCTTCGCCCATTTCGCGATATCTGCTTTGATATATTCGCCGAATTCGTCAGGACTCATCTCAAGGGCGACGGTGCCCTGTTTGGCATAGAGTTCTTTCATCTCGGGCTGGGCTTGAACCTTGCGGACCTCGCTGTTCAACAAATCGATGATCGGCCGCGGCGTGGCTGCGGGCGCCATCAGACCGAGCCAGATCGTAGCCTCATATCCTTTCAGCCCCGCCTCCTCAGCGGTGGGAACATCCGGAAGCAACGCCGAACGCGCTTTGCCCGTGACCGCCAATGCACGCATCTGACCGCCCACAACGGTCGGCACCATCGTGGTGACCGAGTCGATCATCATCTGCACGTGACCCGCGATCACGCTGGTCCGGGCTTCGCCACTGCCGCGATGGGGCACATGGACGAGGTCTGTACCGCTCATGGCTTTGAAGTTTTCAGCCGCCAAGTGATAGGGCGTGCCGACTCCCGACGAGGCATAATTCAACTCTTTCGGTTTCGATTTCGCCAGTGCGATAAACTCCGAGAGGTTTTTTGCCCTAACATTGGGGTTGATGACGATAACGAGATCGGCAGCGTTAATCGGCGCGATCGGTGCCAAATCCTTCAGGAGGGTGTAGCCCTTTTTCGACACCAACGTTTCGTTGGCCGTATGTGTGTTCGACATCAGCAGCAGCGTATAGCCATCTGGCTCGGCACGCGCGACCTCGACGGTGCCGATGACCGCACCGGCGCCGGGTTTATTCTCCACGACGAAGGGCTGCTTGAGCTGTTCGGACAATTTCTGACCGAGCAGACGAGCGAAAATATCGGCCGGACCGCCTGGGCCAAAGGGCACAATAATCCTGACCGGCCGATTGGGATATGTCTGGGCCTTAGCACCAACGCAAAGCAGCAGCGATGCAAAGCCCAGAAGTAGAATGCGCTTGAACAACATGACGTCTCCTCCCTAAACGTAGTTGTTATTGATCAGGCGATCGTGTTTTCCAGAACTCCGATGCCAGCAACCTCGATGCGGACGACATCCCCGCTTCCGAGAAATTTCGGTGGCTTGAAGCCGATCCCGACGCCGACAGGCGTACCTGTCGCTATGATGTCCCCTGGTTCCAGAGTGATGTAGGCAGAGATCGTTGCGATCAGCGTCGGAATGTCGAAAATCAAATCAGCGACCATCGCGTCCTGGCGAAGCTCGCCATTGACCCATGTGCGCAAATGCAAAGCGCGTGGATCAGGCACTTCGTCGGCCGTCAGGACAGCCGGCCCCATCGGGCAGAAACCATCGATCCCCTTACCCAGAACCCACTGCCGGTGCTTTTGCTGGAGATGACGCGATGTCACGTCGTTGACAATGGTGTAGCCGAAAACATGGTTCATCGCGGCGTCGCAAGAAATGCCCCGGCCCCCTTCGCCGATCACCACGGCAAGCTCCCCCTCGTAATCCACCGAAGCTGTCGGATCGAGAAAGCCCGGCACGGCCATGCCGGGGCCAATCACCGAAGACGGCGGCTTGGTAAAGACAACAGGGGCTTCCGGCACGATCTCCTTGGCGGTCGCATCAAAACCGCTGTTCGCAAATTCCTTGGCGTGCTCGTGATAGTTCTTGCCGACGCAGAAAATGTTGCGCGCCGGGCGAGGAAAGGGAGCCAGGAGTTCCACATCGTCAATCGCGAGACGGGGTGCACCCGCCTGCCAAGCCTCTAGACGCTTTTTGGCCTCCGCACCCAAGGCACAGCAGGACGCCATAGACGACGGCGCGCCATCGACGGCCGAAAGATCAACGACCTCCTCGCCCAAAAGGATACCAATTTTCTGTTTTTGCTTCTTATTTTCAGATTTCAGGCAAAAGGTGACAAGCTTCATGGGGCGAACATCCAAAATGTGTACTGCAGAAGCGGTACCGGATGAAATGCAAAGCTGTCAACCAATCATAGATTGGTGCACCAATATCGCGATTATCGCCCCAGTAGATTTTGCCGCACGTGCTCGAGATGAACCAAGAGAGCGGCTTCCGCCTGCTGAGTGTTGCGGCCCTTGAGCGCTGCAACAATCGCATGGTGTTCGCGCCGATATTGATCGCGGCGTTCGACGCTCAGGCTTTTGCGTTTCAATTCGCCCCATTCGGCAAGATCGCGCGCCCTGGTGATCATCGCGTAGATCTCGATGACAAGCCGATTGTGGCTCGCACGTGCGATCGCATCATGCAATGCCGCATCCCAATGCTCGAAGGCTTCGAACGTATCAGCGGCATCCCCTTCCCGAATGCATTCGTCGAAGCGGGCAAAGTCCTCCTGATTGGCATTGATCGCCGCAAGTTGTGCAAGCTGCGGCTCCACCATGAGACGCGCCTGCATGATTTCCGCTGGGCTCGCGTCAAGCGGAGAGACCCCGCCGGACTTCAAAGACGACGTTGCTTCTTCACGCACATAGGTGCCGCTGCCGATAACACGTTCAATAGCGCCGTCGCTCTCAAGAACAGCCAACGCATCACGGACCGCGGAACGCGGCACGCCAAGCTGCTCGGAGAGGGCCCGCTCCGTCGGCAGTTTGCTGTTCAACCCATAGGTGCCAGAGCGGATTGCGGCCAATATGAAGTCGCGGACCTGTAGATCGGACCTGGTGGTGGCTGTTCTCATGTCTCGGCCTCGCTCATCCACGATCCGTTATCAGTCTTTGCGGCCGATGCAACTAGGCCCCATGACCGCTCATCTCGTCCATGAATAAAGCCGATTGTCGGCCTTGAGTAAATTATGGGAGCCGGCCGATGCCCCATTCGAACGCCGCAGTCTCAGGCGCGGAGCCGCCTTTCGAGGCGGGGAAACAGCCGTAGCGCATTGGCTGATTCGATCGCCGTCACCGCTTCAGATGGCAGGTTCAGGCTCGCCAAATCGCCCACGGTCTCCATCATCTGCCGTTTCGGACCGAAAGGATAATCGGTGCCAAACAGGATTTGGCTATCGTCCACCAATGCGCGCAGCGCGGCAAAATGAACCGGATTGGCCGACAAAGCGCAGTCGAAATAGACCGAGCGTAGCGCTTGCGGCAAGCCGTCCGGGATGTGTTCGCGCAAGCCCGGATTGACTTTCGACACCGTTTCCAGCCGGCCGGAGAGATAGGGCATCGCCCCACCGGCGTGAGAAAAGATCCAACGAATATTCGGATAGGACCGCAGCACCCCGCCGAAGACGAGCGAAGCGATGGTGCGCGTGGTATCGAAAGGAAATTCAAGCATGGAGGCGGATAATCCGGCAACGAGGACTGGATGCACGGGCGTGGTCGGATGAACGAAGACCACCGCGCAGCGTCGATCGAGTTCCTCGTAGAGAGGATGGAAGCGACGTTCTCCGAGATAGGCGCCATCATAGTGGGACATCAGGCAGATCCCATCCGCCTGAAGAATATCATCGGTATAGGCGGCCTCGGCCAGGGCGGCATCGAGATCGTCCATCGGTAAGCAAGAGAACATGCCAAAGCGGGTCGGCCGTTCGCGGATCATCGTGGCCGCGAATTCGTTACACCAGCGTGCGAGACTTGTGGCAGCGGCTCCTGTGAGACCACCAAGCCCAGGCGCCGAGATAGAGGTTACGGCGGTCGAAATGCCTGCTTCGTCCATCAGTGCGAGAGCACCATCGAGGCTCCAATCCGGCACTCGCCCCGATACGCCTTGTGAGCCGATGGGATGGGCACCGACCTCCGCGACATAATGCGGAGGCAGGATGTGGTGATGCGTATCGATGAGTAGGCGCGACATCCTGACCTCGCGAAATACGGAATGCTATTCTGGCTTGATTCCAGCGTCGCGGATCACCTGCCCCCAACGCGTAATGTCGGACGCCACGAGGCTACGCAACTGGTCTGACGTGCCGCCCGCCGGCACCATCCCCTGGATATCGAACCACGCCTTCACATCGGGCGCCTGCAAGATCTCATTGGCGGACGCATTGAGTTGATTGACCACTGGCTTGGGCGTGCCGGCGGGCGCGAACATCGCGTACCAGTCGACGACCTCCACGCCGCGGAAGCCCAGCTCCGTGAATGTCGGCACATCGGGCACGGAGGGCAATCGGGCGGCGCTGGCCACGCCAACGAGTTTGACCGAGCCGTCCGTCGGCAATGCCTTAGCGATCGTGATGGTGGTGAACATGGCGCTCAAACGACCCGCCAACAATTCGGTATAGGCGCCAGCGAAACTTGTTGCTGGAAAATGCGTCACATCGATCCCGGCTCTTTGCTTGAATAGCTCCATCGCCAGATGATGCGGGGTGCCTTTGCCCGGTGAACCATAGAACAACCCACCGGGCTGCTCTTTCGCCTTCTGTACGAAGCTCGCCACATCCTGGCCGGCAGATCGATGCAGCAGCAAGCCAAAACCAATCGTTACGAGTTGCG
Organism: Methylocella sp. CPCC 101449; assembly: GCF_031921685.1. Taxonomy (NCBI): domain Bacteria; kingdom Pseudomonadati; phylum Pseudomonadota; class Alphaproteobacteria; order Hyphomicrobiales; family Beijerinckiaceae; genus Methylocella; species Methylocella sp. CPCC 101449. The sequence goes on from NZ_JAPDHU010000003.1 coordinate 98,519, forward strand.
TCACAGGCTCGAAGCTTTTGACGGGATCGTAAGCCAGGTCGCGGTAAAGGCTTGGGCTCATGGCGAGCGTGCTGGGGCTGATCATCAGTGTATGCCCGTCCGGCTGCGCACGGGCGACCGTCGTCGTCCCGACTGTGCCGCTGGCGCCTGAACGATTTTCGATCACAAAGGGCTGTTTCCAACGCTGCTGGAACGACTCTCCCATGCGTCGCGCGAGCGTATCCGGGGCGGTGCCCGGGCCGAAGGGTACGATGATCGTGATAGGACGGTTCGAGATGCCCTGGGCAAGAACTGAACCGCCGAGCAAAGCGGCGCCCGTTCCCGCACCGGCGGCTCGCAGAACCGTGCGACGTGTCGGGCGCATCTGCAAACCCGCGCTCTTCTTCTCAAGTTCAATCATGCGTCTTACCCTCCGTCGTTGTTTCCCACCCTTGCCGGTCACCGCCTCATCGCGCATTCATGCAGGCGAACATCGGATATCGACTGGCATCCCGGTCAGCGCCGCACGCAATTGCGCTTCATCAGCGGAAGGAAGATTCGCGACACTGACGACCACGCTCCCTGTGGCTGCAACGCTTACGGTCAAATCGTGGGGCAGCGCAGGAAGTGCCGCGAGAGCCGCGGTGACCGCATGCCGGGCGGCTTCGGCGCGCAATGCTGGCTTGAATATCTTGCCGACGGGCGTCAGCGGCATGGCATCTAGGATCCATATCCGTTTCGGCCGTGCGGCCGGTTCGGGAACGGCTTCCGCGATGAAGGCGAGAAGCGCCTCCTCGCTGGTCGTCGCATCTGTCTCAAGCACAACGAAAGCGACAGGCAGCTCGCCGGCATAGCGGTCTGGTTGCCCCACTGCCGCCGCGATGGAAACCGCGGGATGTCCGATAAGAGCGTCCTCAATCGCCGCCGGATCGATATTGTGTCCGCCGCGAATGATCACGTCCTTGGCACGACCGGTCAGGAACAGGCGCCCATCCTCATCCTGGAAACCGATATCGCCGGTAGCCAGCCATCCATCGGCCAAAAAAGTCGTGCGCCCGAGCGCCGGATCGAGATAGCCGGGCGAGACATGAGGCCCACGCGTGACGATCAGACCCGCCTCGCCGCTCTGACACGGTTCGCCGCCATCCGAGCTAAGGACGCGGACTTCCGTGAAAGGCAGAGGCAGACCTGTCGATCCAGGCGTGCGCGGCCCCGCCACAGGTTCGGCTGAAAGCATGCCGGAACATTCGGTCATGCCGAAGATGTTTCGGACAGGCACGCCAGAGTGAGCCTCGAACCGTTCGGCCAGATCCGTCGGCAGCAGCGAGCCGCCGGTCAGCGCCACGCGCAAGCTGCCAATATCCGCATCGCCGATCGGTTGCGTCACGAGAGTGCTGAGCACGGTCGGCACCGCACCCAACACAGTGATGCGATGGCGTTCCACTTCATGCCATAATGTCCCGACGAATGGCCGGTTGCGCATGCCCAGCCGCCCTGGAACAAGCTGTGTCGCGCCCGCCGCAACGCTCGATAGGCCGTAGACGAAGGCGCCCGCGACATGGAACAGCGGAAAGCCATTCAGCATCACCTCGCCGGGAGAAAGGCCGTACATATGCGCCGCCGCCATGGCGACGAAAGCTTCATTGGCATGGGTATGAACGGTCAGTTTCGGCGCGCCTGTCGTGCCGCCGGTGGGATAGACCGAAGCAACCGCATCGGGCAACGGATCAGCCAGCACCTCACCGGGCTCGCGATCGAGCAAAGCTTCGAAGCTTCCATCCGATCCCGGCGATAGCCCATCGCCGTCCGCATCGAGCAGCACAATGTCGTTGCCGGCTGCCCGCACGGCCTGTGAGGCACGATCCCAGACATCGACCTCGGCGTTGGCGCCGAGCACCACCGCGATCTTCGTACCTGAAGCGCGCAGCAAAGCAACCAGATGATCGGTCTGCAGCATCGGATTGATCGGACAGGCACGCCCTGCCGCCTCCGCGCCCCAGAGTGCGACTTGGGTATGCAGCGTGTGCGGCATGATCACCGCGACGGCAACGTCTGATCCACCTCCCAGCCGCCGGAAGAGCGCTGCCGCACGATTCACGCGATCGAATAGCGCAGCGAAACTGACACGCTGGTCCGGCTTGCCGTCACTCGGCAGATAGTGGATCGCACAAGCCTCCGGCCAGAGCTTCGCGGCACGGCGCAGAAGCGCGTACGGACTGGGCGAAGTCAGGAAAGCGTCGAGCCCGCCCGCCTCGATCGCTCTGATATCGGCCAGAGATTGGATGGCGCGGGTCACTGCGGCTGCTCCACGCCATAATCTTCAAGCGCACCATCAAACGCGCCCTGCCATGCCTCCGCGATCGCCTCGGCGCTCCAGCCGCCCGAGCGATGCGTGACGATCTTCTCTCGCGGATGGTGCCAGAGCGCGAGCCTGTCACCGCCAATTCCGATGCACTGGCCAGTCACACCGGCCGCAGCATCCGACGCGAGAAACACGACGAGCGGAGCGACATCGTCAATCGTGCCCAAGCCCGCAGTTCGCAAGGCCGCAGGAACGGCTTCGCCCCTCTCGACCGCCGCGACATGCGTTTCAAGACCAGGAATGGTGGCAACCATCCGCGTGAGCGCGATGGGAAGGATGGCATTGACGGTGATCTCGGAACGCGCGCATTCCATCGCCCATGTGCGCGCCAACGCAGCGATGCCAGCTTTGGCGGCGGCGTAATTGGTTTGGCCGAAATTGCCACGTTGCCCAGCGACCGACGAAACCAGGATGAGGCGGCCGCCTTGGCTTTGCGCCCGCATCTGGCGCACCGCCGCGCGCGCGACGGTAAAGGTGCCTCTCAGATGGGTCGTGACGACGGCGTCGAACTCATCGTCCGACATGTTCCAGAGAACCTTGTCCCGCAGGACGCCCGCATTGGTGACGACGATATCGAGCCGGCCGAATGAAGTGACTGCACGATCGACGCAACGTTGCGCGGCGGTCGCATCGCCGACGGGTACCGCTTCAACCGCAGCCTTGCCACCTTCGGCGATGATGGCCTTCGCCGCGGCCTCAGCCATCTCCTGATCGGCATCGTTGACGACAATCGCCGCGCCTGCCGCTGCGAGATGGCGGGCATAGGCCAACCCAAGGCCACGACCGGCCCCGGTGACGAGTGCGACCTTACCGGTAAGCCTCATCCCTACCTCCCGATGAAGCGAGGCGCACGCTTCTCGATAAATGCGAGCGGGCCTTCACGAGCATCCACCGTCGCCATGACGGCCTGACGGCTTTCGTCCTCGAGTGCGAAGCCTTCCGTCAGCGTCACCCCACTCGCTGCCTGCACGGTGCGCTTGAGCCGCTGCACGGCCACCGCGCCATTGTCGGCGATCCGCCGCGCCATCGCGACCGCATGAGGAAGGACTTCGGCAGCCGGCAGGACGGTATTGACGAGGCCGAGACGCAGAGCCGTCGGCGCATTTATCGGTTCCCCCGTCAGCATCAACTGCATGGCCGTACAATAGGGAATTTGGCGCGGCAGCCGCACGAGCGCCCCCGCAAACGGGATCAGTCCATGACGGACTTCCGGCAGGCCGAAGGTCGCATGTTCGGCCGCGATCCGGATATCGGTCGCAAGAAGTATTTCGAAACCGCCTGCCAGACAGGCTCCATTGACCGCCGCGATGACCGGCTTGTCGAAACGTTCCGTCCTCAGGCTGGAGCGATCCAGAATGGTCGCATCCTGCATCAGCCGGCGATCCCATTCGCTGCTCGGCGCGCGGGCTCCGGTCAGCAACGGCAATGTCAGGTTGAGATCTCCGCCGCTGCAGAAGGCGCGATCGCCGCTGCCCGTCAGAACAATGGACCGAACCTGTGAATCCGCAGCCAACTCGTCGAAGACATCAGCCATCCGGCACATCATCTGCGGAGACATCGCGTTGCGGGCAGCCGGCCGGTTCAGCGTGACGATCGCAACGGCCCCCTCGCGCGCGACGAGGACCACGGGCGCCTCGGCAGGGCTGCCTTCTCGATCCTCCCGAAGTGGCGCGATTTGCGCTTCGCTGCTCGTCATCCTCACCCGATCCAACTATGAGTTGCGCCGTGGGAACAATTGACCCTACGGCTACCGCCGGAGTAAGTCATTTTGTTCGGAATACATATTGTTTGGTATCCGAACTATATTGTCCTTGGGTGCCGTGTCAAGCGGTTGGCCCAAGCGATCGGTCCAGGCGGTCGGGCCGAGTAGTTGATCAAGGAGTGAGCGAATGGAGACGGCTTCGGACGCCGCCAAGCTGATATCGAGCGACGTGGAGGATTCCATTGGATATCAGTTGCGCTTGGCCCAGATCGCCTCATACCGGACTTTCGAGGGCAGTCTCGACCGATATGGCATCGCGCCGCGCTATCTCGGCCTGCTGGCGATCATCGGCTCCCACCCCAAACAGCCACAGAGCCGCCTCGCGGAAGCAATCTCGCTCAGCCGATCGACTTTGGTCGCGATCATCGACCGACTTGAGCAAGACGGCTTGGTGAGACGAGGCGGGTCGCCAGGGGACCGACGCGTCAAGGTGGTCGAGCTGACCGCCGACGGACAGCGGGTCGTGCAAGAACTCATCGCACGCTCCAAGCGACACGAGGAACAGCTTGCCAAGGGCATGTCGCAGGATGAGCGTGCAACGCTGGTCCGCCTGCTACGCACGATGTGCAACAACCTCGAAGCGGTACGCTGAGCGCAACAAACACCGTCAAGCGAGATCGCCGCGATCATCTGCATTGTCGCAAGGCTCGCTACACTCTCCAGCAGTCACTACTGACTATGGTCCGATGGACCATCGATGGCGATGGCGGCTTCTTACCGCGCAACCGGAGTTTTAAATTTCGTCGTCCAGCCGCTCGGACAATTTCGTCAGAAGCAATGTCGCGGCTTTCAATTCGGCTGCGGTGCAATCGCGGGCGATGGAATTCGCAAGCGCCGGATAGCGCGCGTTCAGCTGTAGGACGGTTTTGCGATGGCCCCTGGATGGCCCCTGGAGGAAAATGCCTCGTTTATCATCAAACCTGTAGTCATTCGTGACGACCACCCCGATGTCGTGTGGGGCGATTCAGTCGTCATTACCGCTACTGGAGCTCAAAGATTGGGGACGATTGATCCCACGATTATTGAACTTCCATAACGTGATAGTGAGCACGCGCAGTCTACATGATGTTGCCGACCGCATCGGCTGCCGAAGCATCGGTATAAAATTCGGGCTTCATCCGGCTGCTCAAGCCTTCCTCGCGCAAGCGCGCTTCGAACTCCTGGCGTAAATGCGGATCCTCGTCGCTATAGGGAATGGCACTGCCACCCTTCTTCAGATCGATTGCGCCATAATCCATCACCTTTTCGCCTGGCAGGCCTGGCTTGCGCGACCGCTGGTTATTGGGTCCGTGCCAGGCACTGACGCGCAACGGCTCGGCGCCAATGCCGAAATGCTGGTGGAACCAGTCCCCTGACATGGGCGCGGCGGAAACGAGCCCGCCATATTCGTATTCCTGCCGCTTCACCTTGTCGGCGAAACCGTCCTCCCAGGGGTGCATGCCAAGCTCGGCCGGCCAGGTGTAGGTATACCCCCTGCCCTTCAGGCAGAGCAGAACTGCCGCCGACATGTGCTTATGTGCCTTGGAATAACGCCCCGTCTCATGTTGGCCGACCCACAGATAGAAGCGATTGCCCGTCATATGCGGCTCGACCCTGCGATATCCTGGGGAGCGGCGGTTATCGAGCGGCAGTTCCGTATTGATCAGATCCGGCACGAAATTCGTGCGACGCATGGCAAGGCCGCGTACCGGATCCGGCAACACGTCTTCGTTTGACTTGAAATAGTCGGCAGCGCCCGAATAACGATCGCTGAATTCGTAATCGCATTCGAAGATGAAGCGTTGATTGTCGAGAAGGTTCATCATGTTCGGCGCGGTCGTACCGCAGAGCAGCAGCGCCGGCGTATTGGTAGCGTTGACGAAGCGGTGATTGGCATTGAGCGGAATGGAGAACAGCGAACCCTTTTGCCATTCGAACACTTGCTTGTTCGGCCCGCTGCGCCACACTTCCGTGGTACCGCGCCCTTCGACGACGAAAACCACTTTCTCGTAGAGATGCTTTTCCGCGTTCAGCGCACCTCCCGGCGGCACTTCCACGACATATTGCCCCCAAAGCCCTTCGGTACCGAAGAGCTGAATGTAGCTACCACGGCCGCCGAGGCGCTTCCACGGTGCAAGCGGCAAGTCGAGTACCGTGCGCACGCCGATGTCGCGATAGACCGGAATGCCCTCACCTTCCATGAATTTGTCATAAGGCATCGGCGGACGGGTGAATTTGCCAAAGCCGGCATTCTGCCCTGTGGTCGGTTCATGCCAATGTTCGGGTCCGTCATGCGGCATGAAATCCTCCTTATGTATTGGGTGTGGCCGCGGCGGCGTCGAGGCCTCCGCTGGCGCGTGGTTTCCCAATGAAGAGAAAATTCGCGCCCGTCAAGGAAACCAAAACCTGCAACCAATGATTTGCTCGGAGATGATACCTACTTCGTTGAACGAACATCGTCTCTTTCAAGCGAGTATGGTTCAGATGAAAACCGTAGCAGCCACCTGATGACAGACCCCGGTCGTGTTCAGCGACCGAGCGCTTGCTTGACGCGATCGAGCACGTCCGGCGGTGAATTGGCAGCGTCCTTCAAAAGCGCATCAACTTCCTCGCCAGTGACGAGATCAATGCCCATGCGGGCACGCTCGGCATCTTTCTTGAGCTCAGGGTCACGCATGGAATCGACGAAGGCCTGACGCAGCGCCTTGACGCGATCGGCCGGCAAGCCAGGCGGCGCGACAAACGGGCGCCCGATGATCTCGCGCGCCAACAGAAAATCCAGCGCCTTTTTGTCGATGGGATCGGTCACCGAATCCCTGATTTTCGGCAGCCCTGGCAGGAAAGAAATGTCCGTTTTTCCCGTCTGGAACAGAATGTTGATCTTCTTGTCACGAACCCAATCGGGATGCACCACCATGAGCGCGCTGACGGCCCAATAGGCAATGCCGGCAAGCTCTCCCGATTCCATGGCGAGCGCAGCAGCGTTTGTATCCTTGTATCCGGAGATGATCTTGAACTTGGTACCCGCCAGCGTGTTGATAGCGCGTGGAATGATTTCCGAATCCGCACCCACGCCGGTGCCCGGCACGATCAGCTCCGTTTTCTTCAGATCGTCGAGCGTTTTCACCGGCGCTGTATTCCACGCCATGGCGAGCGAAGCCTCGCTGTTCATGCTTCCGATCCAGGTAAACTGCAGCGGATCCCAGTTGACGTCACGAGCACCCAACATGGGTTCGAACGGCAAACCACGGCCAATCGTCCCGATCAGAGAACCATCGCGCGGTGCGATACGATTCATATAGTCGACGACCTTCAAACCGCCGGCACCAACCATATACTGGATGATGATCGCCGGCTTTCCAGGCAGATATTCGGGCAGATACTTGGCGAGCAGGCGTGCATAAACATCATAGGGTGAGCCGGCGCCAGCATAGACGAGTATGGTGAGTTGCTTGTTTTTATAGAAGCTCTCGACGCTCTGCGCGCGCGCAAAACCCAAGCTCATCGCAACGAAAAAAACCATCGCGGCAATGCGATGAAAGACGAGCGACATCAATTCCTCCCAGAATTGTATTTTGGCCCGATCATGATCGGCCCCGTCCTTGGCGTCAACTCGCTCAACCGCAATGTAGGAAAAGCCAGTGGCGCACGATCAGGGAAATCGGCCTTTCGTAGGTCAATTCGGCTGCGTTATGTGCTAACACTTGCAGCCATGCTCAATATCGACACACTCGATCTGAAACGCCTGCGCGCCTTCCATTTAGTGGCACGGCAGGGCAGTCTCAGGCTGGCTGCCGCGCGGCTCAAACAGTCAATCCCTGCGATCTCCGGCAAGATTCGCAAACTCGAGAGCGATCTGGGTTTCGCACTTTTCGAACGCCTGCCGAACCGTCTCGTGCTCACACCCTCCGGCGAACGCGTCCTTACCGAGGTCGACGCGATCTTCGCGCGGGCCGAGCAAGCCATCGCCAATCTGTCGCGGGGCACGCCTGAGGGGCGCCTCGTCCTGTCGGTCGGCAGTGATCACGCCTGGTTTTTCGCACCGCGCATTCGCGACTTTCTCAACCGCTACCCATCGATCGAAGTGAGTCTGCGCGTCTATAAATCGGCTGACGCCCTCGTAGCGCTCGACAAGGACGAGATTGATATCGCCCTCGGCATTTTTCCCCCTCTGCCCAGGCGGTTGGTACGCGAGAGCGTGGTCCAGACCGGCCTCTCTTTGGCCTATCACCCGAAGAGTTTTCCGCCGCACCGCAAGCCGGGCCTCGCCGATCTCGCCGGCCAGCGGCTCATCGTGCCCCCGGCGACGACTGCAACGCGCCGCATGATCGAGAGCCGGCTGGGCCCGACGCTTCGCCGCGTCTCCATGCTGCTCGAAGCGCCGACCTGCGCCACCGCTGCCGCTTTCGTTGAAGCCGGTGTCGGCAGCGCCATCGTTCACACGCTCTGCATCGAGCACTTGCGCTCGGCCCATGTACAGGCGGTGGAACTTGGTCCTCGCACAGGCGCGCTCGAATTTGGCGTCGTCTATCGCAAGGGCGCGTCGCACACGCCGCACGCGAACGAACTGATCGAAGTTCTGGCACAGAAACAACGGCCGGCGAGATTAAGCAGAAGTTAAACTCAGATACACAAACACTATTATTTACCTGACCCTTTCGCCCGTTTAGGCTGCTGCCCGAAAAGAACGAAAGGGCGGAATCGTCAATGGGGCGCTATCGGGTCACCGTCGATACGGGCGGCACGTTCTCGGATTTCGTATATCTCGACGAAGACACCGACGAAATCACGGTCGCCAAGATTCCCTCTACCCCCGACGACCCATCCAGAGCCATTCTCGCCGGCATCGAGCAGCTGATCGAAAAAGGCGTCTTGCCAATCGACATCCGCTATTTCTGCCACGGCACCACGGTCGGCACCAACGCGCTACTCGAAGGCAAAGGCGTGCGTACTGGTCTTCTCGTCACGCAAGGATTCCGCGGCATTTACGAGGTGCAGGAACAGTCGCGTCCGCACGGGCCAACCATCTTCGACATCATGTACGACAAGCCCGCTCTGCTCGCACCGGCGAGCCAGACCGGTGAGGTGCGTGAGCGGATCGCTTCTAACGGCGAAATGCTCATCCCGCTCGATGAGGCGCAGATCCGGACGGAAGCGCGGCGCCTCGGCAAGAGCGGCGTTGAATCGATCGCCGTCTGCCTCTTGTTCTCCTTCCTGCGACCCGACCACGAAGCGCGTGTACGTGCCATCATCGAGGAGGAAATTCCGGGTTGCAGCGTCTCGTTGTCGAGCGAGATCGTGCCGCAGATCCGGGAATATTATCGCCTGTCGACGACCGTCATCAATGCTTATCTGCAGCCGATCCTTGCGCGCTATATCGCCAATCTCGATCGCCGCCTCAGCGGCGTCGGCGTTGCGACGCCGCAGAAATACATCATGCAGTCCAATGGCGGCATGTCGACCTTTACAGCAACGGCAAAAAAGGCCGTTGCCACCGTGCTCTCAGGCCCGGCGGGCGGCGTCACGGCCAGCATGCAGGCCTGTCGCACGACGGGATTTTTGAACCTCATCACTTTCGACATGGGCGGCACGTCCTGCGACGTAGCCCTCATCAAAGACGGTGAACCTTCGCTCAGCAACCGCGGCAAGATCGAAGGCCGCGACATCGCTTTGCCGATGATCGACATCAATACGGTCTCGGCTGGCGGCGGCACGCTGGCCCGCGTCGACCGGTTCGGCACGCTCGAGGTCGGTCCCGAAAGCGCCGGCGCGCAGCCCGGACCCGCCTGCTACGGGCGCGGTGGCGAGCAGCCGACGATCACCGATTGCAATCTCGTGCTGGGCTATCTCTCGCCCGACAATTTCTTGGGTGGTCAGATGACGCTCGACCGCGTCCGAGCGCATCTGGCGGTCGAAACCCATGTGGCGAAGCAACTCGACATGGATGCGCCCAAAGCCGCCGAAGGCATTGTGCGTATCATCAACGTCAAGATGCAAGAGGCCATCAAGGCAATCTCCACTATGCGCGGCCACGATCTGCGCGACTTCATGCTGCTCGCCTTTGGCGGCGCTGGGCCGCTACATGCAGGCCGCATCGCCGCGGATCTCGGCATGGCTGGCGTTATCGTGCCGCCATTCCCGGGTGTTTATTCCGCCATGGGTCTCGTCATGTCAGACGTGAAGCACGATTACATCCGCTCGCGTCTCTCGCCACTCGCCGATGTGACGGAAAGCCAGATCAACACGATTTTCGACGATCTCGCCCGACAGGCGCGCGAAGATCTTGCCGCCGAACATTTTGCTGAGCCACAAACCTGCATCGAGCCAGCACTCGATATGCGTTACGCCGGCCAGGGCTACGAGATCACTGTGCCTTGTGACGCCGTTCTCAAGCCTGGCGCCATCAAGGCGCTGCGCCAGCACTTTGACAGGTTACACAAGGAGAGCTTCGGCCACACCGCGCCCGACGAGCCAGTCGAAATCGTCTCTTACCGCCTGCGCGGCGTCGGCCTCGTACCACCCGTGAAAATCCCGAAGTTTGCGCCGAGCGGCACGAAACTCGCGGACGCGCTGCGCGAAACGCGCAAGGCGCAATTCGACGGAAAAATCGTCGATTGCCCGGTCTACCAGCGCGAGAAGCTCGATGTCGGCGCCAACTTCATAGGCCCTGCCATCATCGACCAGCTCGATTGCACCACGGTACTCTTTCCGGGGCACACCGCGCGGGTCGATGCCTACCGCAACATCATTATGACCGTACAGGAGGCCTGAGCATGACGGGCGAACATAAGCTCGATCCTGTCGACCTCGAAATCATGCGCGCGAGCCTCGACGGCATCGTACAGGAAATGCAAAATTCTCTTTTCCGCACCGGCTTCTCGACCATCGTGCGCGAATCACAAGACGCTTCCTGCGCGATCATGAATTCAAAAGGCGAGGTTATCGCCCAGCATGTCGTGCTGCCGCTGCATATAGGCTCATTCCCAGCTTGCTGCGAGGCGGTGCTGCGCGCCTATGACGATATCGAGCCCGGTGACGCCTATGCGATCAACCATCCCTATGAAGGCGGCAGCCCCCACGCGCCAGACATGGCAATCTTGACGCCCGTCTTCGTCGACGGCGAACTGATGGGTTTTTGCGGTTCCATCGCTCACAAAAGCGATATCGGCGGCCCGGTGCCGGGGTCCTGCTCCGGCCAGGCACGCGAGACTTTCAACGAGGGCCTGCATTTACCGGCCATACGCTATCAGCGCGGCTACCAGCGCAACATCGAGATCGAACGCATCATCGCCGCCAACAGCCGCACGCCCGAACTCGTGCTCGGCGACATGCGCGGGCAGCTTGGCTCGAGCCGCCTCGGCGAGGAGCGTCTCGGCGCACTGTTCACAAAATTCGGCCGCGCCACGGTGAAAGCTTGTTTCGAGCGGCTATTGGAACTCTCGCAATTGCGCATGCGCGCCGCCATCGGTGAATGGCGCGACGGCCGTTACGAGGCAGAGCGCTTCGTTGATGACGACGGCATCGAACTGAATAGACCGGTACGCATCCATGTCGTCGCGGAGAAGCGAGGCGATAGCATCCATTTCGATTTTTCCGGATCCGCCGACCAGACGCGCGGACCGGCAAACATTCGCCCACCACTCGTCAAAGCCGCCTGCGCTTATGTGCTGATCGCGCTGGTCGACCCCGACATCTTCGTCAATTCTGGCCTCTTCAACGCCTTCACCATCACGGCGCGCGAGGGCAGCGTGATGAACCCCCTATTTCCCGCGCCGGTTAACACGTATAATCCGACCGTGCACGCAACCGTGGAATCGGTCTTCGCGGCGCTCACCAATATCGTGCCAGCCAAGGCGCGCGCCGACGGTTGCGGCAGCCGTTCGATTATCATCGGCGGCCGCGCCACCAACACCGGCAAGGGCTATGTCCAATATGAAATCCTGGGCGGCGGCGCCGGCGCGCGGACGAGCAAAGATGGGACATCTGGCACATCCGTCAACCAAAGCAATGCCAAGATTGCATCGATCGAAATCATCGAGAGCGAATTCCCGACGCGCGTCGAGCGGTTCGAGCTGATCCGCGATTCCGGTGGCCCCGGCAAATTCCGCGGCGGTCTGGGTATTCGGCGCGAATATACAAACCTGGCTGAGGCACGTTTCTCGATCCGCTCGACCAAGCATGTCATCGCGCCCAATGGTGCTGCGGGCGGCGGCAAGGGCCGCACAGGCGATATCCTGATCAATCCCGGCAAGGTCGAGGAAAAGCAGCTGCCGACGCGTTACGCGGATTATCCCCTGAAGTCAGGCGATCATTTCCAGCTCGATACGCCAGGTGGAGGTGGCTTGGGAGACCCGCTGGAGCGTGATCCGGCGCTAGTGCTCCGCGACATTCGAGAAGGATATCTTTCCGTGGACGCAGCGTTACGCGACTATGGAGTCATCATGGCCGGCGATGTGGTAAACGAAGCCGCTACCAAGAAAGAACGCGCCACCCGAGCACGCGGCTAAACAGGAAACACTAGGAGACAGCATGACCGCCAAGCTCGCCAACAAGGTCGCCATCGTCACGGGCGCGGGCCGCAACATCGGTGAGGACGTTGCCAAACTGCTGGCGTTGGAAGGCGCCGCTGTCGCCGTCATCGACCTCGATAAGGGCCGCGCCGATAAGGTCGCGGACGACATCATTGCCGCGGGCGGCAAGGCCAAGGGCTTCGTCTGCGATGTTGGCAAGGAGGAGGACATTATCGCGGCGGTGAAGGGTATCATCGCTGAATGGGGCCACGTCGACATTCTCGTCAACAACGCCGCCATATCCGACAATAAGCATATGTTCGATATCACGACGGAGGAATGGAATCGCACGCTGGCGATCACACTGACCGGTCCCTTTATCTTCGCCAAACATGCCGCCAAAGCGATGGTGGAGAAAGGTATCGCCGGCGCGATCGTCAATGTGAGCTCGACTTCGGGCTACTATGGTCGTGACCGCGCGATCGGCTACACGACCGCCAAAGGCGGGATCGTCAATATGACGCGTTCCATGGCGATCCAGCTCGCTCCCCACAACATCCGCGTCAACAGCGTGGTGCCAAACAAAATCGGTTCGCCGGTCGGCCGCGACACCTTCAACCCCGACCGCAAGGTGGTGAACCTACGCAACCGTCACGGCCTGCCGGCCGATCTCGCCAAAGCCATCCTATTTCTCGTGTCAGACGATTCGGATTTTGTCGCCGGTACCGCGCTCTGGGTCGACGGCGGCGTCTCGGCGATCATGCCAGGCAGTGATTGAGGAGTATGAGGCATGAAGACCCTCGGTTTCATCGGTACCGGCGGCATGGGCAGCGGCATGGCGGCAAACCTGATCAAGGCGGGCTATCGCCTCGTCGTGAACGACCTCGACCGCAATCGCGCCAAGGGGTTGGATGATCAGGGCGCCTTATTCAAAGAGTCCCCGAAGGCCGTGGCTGAATCCTGCGAGCTCGTGCTTTCGATGCTGCCGAACAACGATGCGGTCAAAGCCGTCGCTCTCGGCAAGGGCGGGCTCATCGAAGCGGTAGACGGCGCCGCGACGTGGATCGATTTCAGCAGCATCGACAAGGACACGATCGTCGCGGTCGAAAGAGAATTATCCAAGAAGGATTGGACCGTCATCGATGCTTCCGCCGGCGGCGTTGAGGAAGTCGCAGCGGCCGGCACCCTGACGCTCTGGCTTTCAGGTTCCAGAATCTTGTTCGACGAACATCAACCGATCTTCAAGGCGATGGGCAAGTCGATCCTGCATGTCGGCGAACTCGGCAACGCCAAGCTCATCAAGAATGCCATGGCGATGCTCGCCGCCGTCCAACACATGAGCCTCGTCGAGATCGGTACATGGCTCAAAAAAGGCGGTCTCGACGAGTCCACCTTCCAATCCGTCATCAAGAACTCCCCGCAGGATTCGGAGGCGAGCCGACGCATCATGGACATTGTGGTCAGCCGTAAGTTCAAGCCACGCAAATCCTGGATGCCGAAAGATGTTGGCTTCGGGCTCGACATGGCCCGCGAGATGGAAGTCCCGATGCCGTTCGTCAGCCTCGCTTCCCAGATGTTCGCCATCGCCCAGGCGACCGGCCAGGACGGCTACGAAGCAACAGGCATTGCCTGCAACGTCTACGACGTGATCAACGGCAAGCCATAACATCGGACTTGATTTCGTTGGTGCAAGTCGTGATGAACATCCTCTTGGCCACGATCTCCGGGCCGGCCGCCACGACTTTGGTTGAGATTTTCCCACCCAAAAATCGGACGACATGGCTCTCGGCTTCTTATTGCGTCGCCGTGACCGTAGGTGGCGGATTTGCACCATTCGCCGCGACCTGGCTGATTGCTCAAACAGTATCTTCAACGGCTCCGGTGCTCTATGTCACTGCGGCGGCGGCAATCGGATTTCTCACCATCGCAACATATGGCGATGCTCGTGCGAAAACTCAGAAACAGTCCGTATTGAAAGCCGCCGAGTAAATCAGCGACAAGCTTCAGCGTGCGAACCGCGCTTAAACGCAAAATGCAAATGGCGCCACGGTAAACCGTAGCGCCATTCTCAACACAGCTTAGCCGAATTACTTCATCGTCGGCATGACAAATTCAGCACCGGCGCGAATTCCAGTCGGCCAACGCGAGGTAATCGTCTTCAAACGCGTATAGAAGCGCACGCCTTCGGGCCCGTGCATGTGATGATCGCCGAACAAAGAGGATTTCCAGCCACCGAAGGAGTGAAAAGCCATCGGCACTGGAATCGGCACGTTGATACCGACCATCCCCACTTTGATGTCATGCGCGAATTCACGGGCCGCATCGCCATCGCGGGTGAAGATCGCAGTGCCGTTGCCGAATTCGTGTTCGTTGATCAGCTTCGCCGCAGTGGCATAGCTGTCGGCGCGCGTCACGGCGAGAACGGGACCGAATATCTCCTCCCTGTAGATTTTCATGTCAGGCGTCACGTGATCGAACAGCGTGCCGCCGATGAAATATCCGTCCTCATATCCTTGCAGCTTCAACCCGCGCCCATCGACGACGAGCTTGGCGCCCTCAGCTTCGCCGGCATCCACATAGCTCTTGACCTTCTCAAGATGCTGCTTGGTGACAAGCGGCCCCATCTCGGCCTCGGGATCGGTCCCGTCGCCGATCTTGAGCGCACGCACCTTCGGCTCGAGTTTCGCGATGAGAGCATTCGCCGTCTTCTCGCCGACCGGAACGGCAACCGAGATCGCCATGCAGCGCTCGCCGGCGGAGCCATAGGCGGCCCCCATCAGCGCGTCGACGGCCTGGTCCAGATCGGCATCGGGCATGATGATCATATGATTCTTGGCCCCGCCCAGCGCCTGACAACGCTTTCCAGTTCTCGCCGCCGTCTCATAGATATATTTGGCGATTGGCGTCGAACCGACAAAGCTGATCGCCTGAATGTCCGGATCGTGGAGAAGCGCGTCCACCGCCTCCTTGTCGCCTTGCACGACGTTGAACACGCCATCGGGAAGCCCCGCCTCCTTCAGCCACTTCGCCAGCAGCAGAGAAGCGGAAGGATCGCGTTCGGACGGCTTGAGAATGAAGCAATTGCCGCAGGCGATCGCCACGGGGAACATCCACATCGGCACCATGGCCGGAAAGTTGAACGGCGTGATGCCGGCGACCACGCCCAGCGGTTGGCGCAGCGCGTGACTGTCGACACGGGTGCCGACGTTCTCGGTGATTTCGCCCTTCAGAAGCTGCGCCGCGGACGTTGCGAACTCCACAACTTCCATGCCGCGCTGGATCTCACCCTTGGCATCTGACAGCACCTTGCCATGCTCGGCGGTGATGACGGCCGCAAGTTCGTCGGTCCGTTCTTCGAGGATACGCAGGAAGGCGTTGAGGATCCGGCCCCGCCGCAACGGCGTGGTCGCCGCCCAACCAGGGGCCGCCGCGAGGGCCGCCTCGACCGCCGATCGAACCTCGGAGGTCGCCGCGAGAGCGACTGTCGCCGATTGCGCGCCTGTCGCCGGATTGAACACGGGAGCGGACCGGCCGCTGCTGCCGGATGTCTCGGCGCCGCCGATGAAGTGATTGATAACCTTGGACATGTGATCTCCGCGCTCTCGCCGGCTCCATTCGACGGCCTTGACGTTGCGACCACATTCATTGAATGTCATATGACGCACATCAACGCTCATTTTTCGGCAATCATTGTGCAGATTTTGTAGTCATGGATTGGGATCATCTGCGCATCTTCCTGGCCGTCGCCCGGCACGGGCAATTGCTCGCCGCTGCCCGCCGCCTCGGATTGACTCATTCGACCGTCGCCCGGCGGCTCGACGCGCTGGAGCTCTCACTGGGCGCGCGCCTGTTCGACCGCCGGCCGGCGGGCTGCATCATGACCCAGGCCGGCGAGCGCCTTCTCCCCGTCGCAGAGCGGATCGAGTTCGAACTTCTGGGCATTGCCGAAACCATCACGAACGAAGAAGCTGATGTCTCCGGCACCGTGCGGATTGGCGCCCCCGATGGATTGGGCAATTACTTCCTCGCCACTGAGCTGGGCGAGCTGACCCGCCGCTATCCCAATCTGATCGTCGAACTCGTCCCGCTGCCCAGAACATTCTCGCTCTCGCGGCGAGAGGCGGATCTCGCAATCGTTCTCGACAGACCGATAGAGGGACGCTTGCTTGTCTCTCGCTTGATTGACTACACGCTGAGCGTCTACGCGGCCGAAAGCTATCTGGAGCGACACGGTAAACCAATCTCCATGGAAGCTCTGCGCGACCACACCGTTGTTACGGGCGTTGACGATCTCGCCTATGCTTCTGCTTTGGATTATTCGACCGTTTTGCAAGAGCAAGCTGGCCGGATATTCCGGTGCGCCAGTGTCATGGGACAGATCGAAGCCGTAAGATTTGGCACCGGCATCGGCGTCCTCCATGATTTCGCGGCGCTCTCCATCGACGGCCTTGTCCGCATTCTTCCGGATGTCAGCTTTCGACGCAGCTATTTCCTGCTGTCGCATCCAGATGCGAGCACGATCAGACGTGTCACGGTTCTGCGCGATTTCATCACCCGCCGCTTCCGGGAGGAACATCTGAGGTTCCTCCCTTCAGGATGATCGGGACATCCGATTTGAAACGGGTAAAGAAGCGGGCCATTCACAAGTTGAATTTGGTTGCGGGGAGCTGATTGTTTCGCGCCACAGCGTAGCGGTTCCTACGGCGTAATATCCCCAGAAAGCCAATCCACTCACCAATCCAAAGTGCGGATCACCGTCCAACGCGTCCCGCGAGATCTGACATCTACCCCGCCAGCTCTTGAAACGTATCGCAGCAATATCGGCACTATTCTATCCGATCGGCTGCTAGGCCTCTTCCAACGCGCGCTTAAGACGACGCAAGATGACTGCGCGAGAACGATCGTCAGCCGCCTTATCCAGCGCCTCCTTTAGATCAATCAGAAACTCAGCTGAATCGTTGTGCCAGTCTTTTCCGGTCGCGCGTTCAGGCTCAAGCCTGCGCGGTTCGGCCGGCAGAATGCGGCGTAGTGAGCCGACACCAATTTCAAGAATGTCGTCGAGATGCGGCGCGATCACATTTTCTGGCGCGACGATCTCGTGGCCAACGGTGGGAATGAACGCTGTCAAGGCTTTGTCTTCTGAATGGGTCAGCGCCACACCACCACGAATGGGCTTGCGTGCTGCGAGCCATTGGAGAATTTCACTCCTATCAGCATGGCCAGAATAGCTGTCAATGTAACGAAGCTGCGCTTTAACCCGGACCGCCTCTCCCTGAATGGTCACCGTCGACGCACCCTCCAAAAGAAGTCGGCCAAGCGTACCCTCCGCCTGATAGCCCACGAACAGAACCGTGGTGGAGGCACGCCACAAATGATTCTTCAGATGATGGCGGATACGTCCGGCTTCAGCCATACCGCTTGCCGCGATAATGATGTGAAACCCGCGTAGCCGCGCCAATGATTTGCTTTGATCAGCACTCTCAGTAAAGCGCACCGTGGGAGAATTGGTCAGGCGTGCCAGCCATTCGCCATCCTCTAATTCGCGCGCATGGCTCCGGAAAATTTCCGTCGCTTTGATGGCAAGTGGCGAGTCAACAAAAATCTGGGCCTCAGGAATGTGACCACCGTCCATCAGATCAAGCAAATCTGAGAGAATTTCCTGCGTACGCTCCACGGCGAAACATGGGATCAGTAACGGCCCACCCCGCTGCGCCGCCGCTCGCACTTCGCTTGCTAACTCTGTGCGTCGATCCTCGACCGTGATCTCCGGTCGATCGCGGTCACCATAGGTCGCCTCGCAGACAACAAGATCGAGTCCTTTCGGCCCCTCGGGATCAGCGTGAAAGAGTTTCGCATCAGGCCCGAGATCACCTGACATCAAAATGCGAACAGGATCGCCACTCTCCTGGCTCACCTCGATCTCGATGGAAGCAGAGCCCAGGATGTGGCCCGCATTCCACCATCTGACGCGAACCCCGGCTTCAAGATCCAACCAAGTATCATAGGCGACAGCCCGGAATTGGTTCATGGCAGCGACGGCATCTTCGGCGGTGTAGATCGGCTCGACCGGCGCTTCGCCATTGCGCGCGCGCCGACGGTTGAGCTGCTCCACCTCCATTTCCTGGATATGGCCGGAATCACGCAGCATGATCGAGCACAATTCCACGGTGGAACGGGTCGCGTGGATCGGCCCATGGAAACCAGCTTTGGTCAGCTTCGGAATGAGGCCAGAATGATCGATGTGAGCATGTGTCAGCAACACCGCATGCAGCCGATCTGGCTCGAAGGCAAAGGGTCGATAATTCAACTCCTTCAATGTTTTCGACCCCTGGAACATGCCACAATCGATCAAAATGCGCCGGCCATTCGCTTCCAAGAGATAAGACGAGCCCGTAACCACATGGGCAGCGCCCAAAACGTGCATGCGAACGGCCATTGTCTGCTTCTCCCTTCGAACTTCGATGAAACCAGGATGAACCTTCTCACGATGTGCATGACCGAGGCAAAGGATTGACGTACGGCCGTCCAAAGCAAAAATGCACCGGCTTCCGGTGGCGCATCAGGTCACGCGCAGGCTTCATCGCCATGGCAACAGCGATGTAATAGCCCAGAAATGCCACATCAATGTCCGGCATTTAGCTCAGATGACGCTGCATCCCCGTCGGGTAAGCGGAAGATCCGACCCAATCGCCATTTTTACGGGTCTGCGGGTCAGGGCCGCGACCGTACGCCGTCTTGCACCGCCCTAAATACCCCGAAACAACGTTCCGCGGGCCGAAGCTCCGAGGAGTTCTCCAAGGAAGCAAGGTTTGAGGCAATTGGCACGGGAAGAATTACTCTTAAAAATACTCTTATATATCAGATAATTATATCTGATCGCCGAGTCTCCGGCCTAACCCTTCGCGGCCAATCCATCGATCGGCAAAAAGACCTCTTCCGGCGCCATCGGTTTGGCGAGAAGCCCATCTTCGACAAGATAATCGCTGAAGGCCACCAGAGCTTTGCGGTTCCGCGCGACACCATAGAGCCAAGCATCACCGCCGAAGAGATCGTGAATCTCCTCAAGATGTTCGTCGAGCCAGGGCAGCATAAATTGCAGAGCGCCGGTGAAACGCGACTTATTCAGTGCAATCGCTTTAGCCTGCTCACAAGCTTTATACAGGTTATTGGCAAGCCAAGGATTGGCCAGGTGGACACCGTCCTTGATGACCATCGCATGCATTATGGGAAAGATACCGGTCTCTTTGAAATAAGACCGTTCGATCTCGTGATAGTTTGGAAATAGCCGGGCCACATCTGGACTCGCACGCAGCGAAGCCGGTTTGATTGCCCCGATAAGCGCATCGATTTCACCGGTCGCCAACATGTCACTGAGCGAGCGGCTATTGCCGGCATGAGAGACCTTCAGTCCCTTCGGGTGGAAGCTTGTCGCTTCACCACCGGCCACGCCTTTTTCATTGACCCCACCTTCCACCCATTCGACGTCTTGAAGTGAGACGTCATACTGGTGACGTAATAGGCCACGAATCCACACGGCCGCCGTCATCTGGAAACCTTGGACGCCAATGCGTTTGCCGGCCAAATCCTGCGGCGCTTTAATCTTGTGTCGATTGATAAAGATGTATGAGTGGCGAAACATCCGCGACGGAAAAACCGGAACGGTGAAAAAACGCGCTTTACCGTTCTGTCGCAGAGCGTAGCAGTGCGTGAGCGACATTTCGGAAATGTCGAACTCCTGATTCTGCAGCATGCGCGCGAAAATTTCCATCGGCTGCTGAACAGCCATGGGAATAAGATCGACCCCGTCAATCGAGATGGATCCATCGAAAATAGCGGCCATTCGATCGTAAGGGCCAGTACAGAATGAAAGCGGCAGGCGCGACATAGGTATTTTCCGATATGAATGAATGTATATTCAGCGCTTGGCTTGAGCCAAAATCTTGGTGATCTGCTCGACTGTCGGACCGATTTCTGGATGCGCCTGCCACCACGGGATCGTCACATCGGTAAACTTCACGCCGGCTGCCTCGTATTTGGCGATCCGCTTGGCCATTTGCGATTCCGGATAGAGCGCCAGATCGAGTTTGGCGTCATCCCACAGCATTTTCTGGCCTTCCACGCTATGGGCGAAAAGTGCGAACAGAGTCGCGGCGGCAGAGCTGCGTGCGTGGCGGGGCACCTGAAAGTAGAAATAGCGTCGCGCCGTGGCGTCGGGCTGCAGCACCATATCAAGCGGCGCCCCCTTCTCCTGGAAAATAGTCAGCTTGTCGCCCACACAATCAAGCACAAAGGCCGAGAATTCATTGACAGCAATACGCTCGGTATCGGTACAATTGATGAAACCGCCGATCTGTGGCGCAAGATCCCGCACAAATTGCAATGTCTTCTCCGGTCCCCACATGCCATTGGCCGCGAGACCATCAAAACCAGCGCCGAAAACCGTGGTGGCAATCTTGCCTTTCCATTCTGGCTTGAGGAAATCGAAAAAATCTTTCGGGGCCAGCTTCACCGCATCGGTGTTGTAGAGCGCACCGGTCAAGCCCGTGACCACTTTCAGGGACGTCCCATCGGCATCGATCATCTGTGCCGTGATGCGCCCCGGTGCCAGTTCCGTCCATGCGATCGGCAGGAACATCTTGCGCTCGATCAACGGTACGAGTTGAGCTGCCGTTCCCATATAAAGATCGGAAAAAGCCGGCTGATTGGATTGGAACTCGACCAGCAATTGCGAGGCAATCCGGGCCAGAGCCTCGATCGGCGTGAACCGAAGTTCGATATTGGTACCGTAGCGCTTATTCATGCGCGCGACCATCTGGCGCGCCAAGCCGCTCCCTCCCAGCGTCGCCTCGCCCCACGACAGCCGCAGAGTGGCTTCCTTTTTCGCCTGCTCTATCAACGCCTGAACAACCGGCGGGTCCGCTTGCGCAAACGCCAACGAACTACTCATCATAAAGCTGGCAACCAGTCCAAAAGCGCCAATGAAACTGCGCACAGATCGAACGAGAACGGAAAAGCAAAAGCATGTTTCTGTCATGGCGCAACTCATCAATTGCCAATATTTCCAATAAATCTGAATCAGGAGGCCTTTTCGCGCTCGGGCTTATATTCGGCGAGCCGTGACGGTGAACCTGCGGCCACATGAACATCAACGACGCAGATCCTGCCGGACGTCACCAAAGCCAGCCCTTTTTCAATGGCCGGCCCGAGAGCCTCGATAGTCTTGACCGGCCCGATCACCTCGGCCCCATAACCTTCGGCAATCTTGCGGATATCGACATCCGGATCTTCTATGCGTTGACCGATCCAGGAATTGGCAGGCTGCCGGCCGCGCTGCTTTGCAACACGCATCTGAATAAGCTCGTCATTGAGATGCGAACGATTGTTGGACACGATCAGAAGTGCGGCAATCCCGTAATGGGCCGCGGTCCACAAAGCTGTCGACCCTTGAATGAAGTCGCTGTCACCGATAACGCCAACGGCGACGCGATCACTGCCAAGCAGGCCCAGCGCACAACCGATCGTATTGCCTGGTCCTGAACCTACGCCGGCGCCCCCGTCATTGCCCAGATAATCCATTGGATCAGTGAAGTGACAGACATCCGGGGACGTGCCGAGCGGCGTGCGCATCAACGTGATCTTGTAGCGCGATCTGGCATCCTGCAACGCCCAGCCGATATCTTCCAGCTTTGCCTCCCCGGGGATCGGTGCGGGCCGGGCGACAGACTTCAGAGGCGCGCCCAAAGGAGAACGAGTTTGCCCAGCCAGCTTCTTTTCGACCACGGGCAAGAGGTGCCGCACAAGGATATCCGGCTCTACCTGAAAGGGCAGATCGCATGGCGACAGCCCGTAACAATCCATGTTGATTGCGTTGTGCACATGGGAATCGACCGAGGCACTCACGATCTGACGCTCGCCGGCTGGCAGCATCTTCATCGCGCTCCCCAGATCGATCCAATCGAGTGCCATGATAACGTCCGCAGATTTAACGTGATCGATGGCGGTGCGAAAATGATAGCCGATGCTGCGATGTAAAGGGTGATCGGTGGGAAATGCCGCTGCGGTTTTCAGATCCGTGATAACGCCGGCACCAAGCAGTTCCGCCAAACGGATGCGATTGTCCCAGTCAGCCCGGTTGCGCGAGACCCGACCCATGAGCAAGACGGGTTGTTTGGCCGAAATCAGGAGGTCGGCGGCCCGTTCGAGTGACTCGGGCGAAGGAACAGGAGCGTCAGCCGGCAAAAAGCGGGTGGCGGATGGCAGGTCAACCTTCTCGCTCAGAGCATCTTCCTGCAACGCGGCATCGAGGCAGATATAGACAGGGCCCTTCGGCGCGGTCCGGGCAATGATATTGGCCCGATACATGGCTTCGATCAGCGCGCTGACCGAACGCGGTTCATCGTCCCACTTTGTGATGCCACGAACATAACTCGCCTGATCGCGCGACGTATGCAGCCAGTTGATCCACGGCACGCGGCGTTCAGCATCGGCCGGCCCCCCGGCGCCGACGATATAGACCGGCACCCGATCGGCCCAAGCATTGAAAATGCCCATGGCCCCGTTCAAAAGACCAACGTTGGCGTGCAGAATGCAGGCCATCGGCTCGCCAGTCACCTTGCCATAGCCATGGGCAACGGAAATCACCTGATTTTCATTCAGGCAGAGCAACATGGTCGGATCGTCGTTGCCCAGCATGTTGACGAGGCTGTCATGCAGGCCACGAAAACTAGACCCCGGATTATGGGTCACATAGCGGACGCCGATCCGCCGCAGCATATCGGCAGCAACGTCGCTTCCCCACCCCATGGCCGTATTATCAGAGGGTTCGGCGATATCACGCTTCAATACAGCATTGAGTGAATTTTTTTCCGCCATAAGAAGCTTCTCCAAATTCAGTGGGGCCGCATCAAGCGGCAATGCCGTGGAGCGATGGCCAGCGACACCGGAGCACCAATCGCAAGATCAGTGTCGCGTGGCGTCTTGATCCGAACCTCCGTCTCGCCGACCTTAACGGCACATTCGAGCGCATCGCCGATGAAGACGGCCTGCCCCAACGCTCCCTCAACGATGTTATCGCTGTCGCCGGTTCGCCCGCCCGCCACGGAAATGTCTTCCGGTCGCACAGAAACCATCACCTGATCACCCAGTTTCACCGCAAAGGGGCTCCGGCAGCGCAAACGGCCGATCGCCGAAGCGACGACAGTCTCCCCGGCTACTTCGGAGACGACTGTAGCGGCAAAGACATTGCTCTTACCGATGAAAGACGCCACGAAAGGCGATGTCGGAGCACTATAAATATCCTTTGGCGCGGCCTCTTGCATGATGTTGCCATCGTTCATCACCGCCACCACGTCAGACATGCTGAGCGCTTCGATTTGCTCATGCGTGACGAATAAGGTGGTAATTCCGAGCCGTTCGATGACGCTGCGAATCTCAAGCCGCATTTCTTCGCGAAGCTTGGCATCGAGATTGGAAAGCGGCTCGTCCAGCAACAGAACTTTCGGTTGTTTGACTAAAGAGCGAGCGAGAGCGAGACGCTGCTGCTGGCCGCCGCTGAGAAATGGTGCTGGACGCTCGGCCAAGTGATCCAGATGCACGGTCGACAGAGCCTGCATGACCCTGTCGCGAATTTCTTCCTTGCGAATTTTCTGCGCACCTTGTCGCAGCGGGAAAGCGACATTCTCGAATACTGACATATGAGGCCAGATCGCATAGGATTGAAACACCATGCCGATCGGCCGTTGGTGCGGCGGCACCCAGATGCCATCTCTTGAGGAGAAGACAGGCTTTCCGTCGATCAGGATTTCACCGGAATCGGGGCGCTCCAAGCCCGCAACACAGCGCAAGGTCGTCGTTTTTCCGCAACCGCTTGGCCCTAGCAGAGTGTAGAGCTCGCCGCGGTCGATCCGTAAATTGACCTTGCGTACGGCATAATAGGCGCCCTGGGTCGATCGGTAGGTCAGTTCGAGGTCTTTGATTTCCAGCATGGCACTTCTCAGGCAGCCAGAGCGCCGCGGCGCTTGGCGATGAACCAGTAAACGACGATCAAAGGAACGACGAGCAGCATACTGATGACGGCCAGTGCCGAAGCACGGCCGAGACCGCCGCTCGACCATAGCGACCATACGACAACAGGCAGTGTGACATTGCCTGAGCTCGACACGACGACGGCAAGCGTCAGTTCACGATAAGTCAGCAAAGCGATCCACAGCCAAGCGTACATCAGGGTGGGTGACAGCAACGGCAGGATCACTGAACGGAACGTGCCAAAGCCAGTTGCACCGCTGATCTGCGCCGCTTCTTCCAGTTCTTTATGAATCTGGATGAGGCCGCTGTTGGTCATGCGTGTGCCGTAACTTAAGCGCGCGACGACGAAGACCAGCAAGATGAGCCAAATCGTGCCGTAGATAGGAATGAAAGACTGCAGCAGATAGAGCGCCGCCAGAAGTGCGCCAATGCCGAAGATCACGTTTGGCACCGCATGCGGCAGAAAAGCGATGAAATCTGCCGTCTTGCGACCCGGTGCCCGCGTTTTCAGGACGATCCAGGAGAAGGCGACACTAATCACAAGCGTGATCGTCGGTGTCAGAAGCATCAAGATCAGTGTATTGCCCAGTGCCTCCGTCGCCAGCCCCCACGGCACGGAATAGTAATTGCTCAAGGACATGGACTTGAAAGCGCGCAGGCTCGGGAACTGAAAGAAGGGCAATAAAGAGGCGTAGACGAGGAGCACCAACGGCACGAGTTTGCTGAAGCTGAAGTAGAGAACGACGCCGATCCAAGCTGCAATATTCCAGCGACCGAGCTCGATCAGCTTTGGCTTGTACGCCTTACCGGTGACGACCGTGTAGCGATGCGCCTTACGCTGCATCAGGGAGTAAAGATAGCCAAGGAGACCGGCGATCACGATCACGACGGCACTCAGGGCAGCGCCCAGACCATAACGCGGCAAGCCCTCGCTGCCGTTGATCACCGACAGCAAGAATGTGCTGAAGGTGAAAATGCGATTCCCCCAGCCGAGTACCGCCGGTACATCGAAGGCGGCAAAGCCGATGACAAAAACATAGATGGCGGCTGCGAGGATGCCCGGCCAAGCGAGTGGCAGAGTGACTTTCATCATCACACGCCAGGTCTTCACCCCGTGGGTGCTCGCAGCCTCCTCCAGCGAGGGGTCCATGGCACGGAACACCGCTGCGGTCATGACGAAGATGAGCGGCGCCAGGCTCAATCCCTGCACCCATCCCATGCCGGCGATGGTCATGATATTGAACGGCGCTTCGGCCAGGCCAAAAAGGTCGCCGAGCCAGGTATTCACCACGCCTATGCGTGGATGCAGCAGATAGAGCCATCCCATCGCCGAGGCGAAACCCGGAATAAGCAGGCCGATGCTCATGAGCGACAGGACCACCGTTTTCCCGGAAAAATCCGTTCGCTCAACAAGCCAGGCGCCGATCAACCCCAACGGCATGGCGACAACGAGGGTTGCAAAGCAGAATTGCAACGTATTCCAGAGAACGGTCAGAACGAATGGATCTTCGAAAACCTTATGGTAGTTGACCAGTGTCAATGCTTTCCCAGCATCACCCGGCAGCCCCTCGACAAGGCTCAGCCAGCCAACGATGCCGACTAGCCCCAACACGACGGCACAAGAACTGATGACAACGGCACCAGAAATGACCGTGAACGGATCAAAGGGCAGTCTGTCCAGCAGACCTCTACCCTCTTCCGCAGGTTGCCTTTGAATTTCAGCCGGGCTCACCAATGTCATGGGATTATTTCGACTTCGTGCGCAGCAATTGGATGATCTCGTCCTTGGTTTTTTCGACCTCCGGATTGGCCGCCACCCACTCGACCGTCACGTCGGTGAACTTCGCCCCTTGCGCTTTAAGAGCATTGACCTCGTCTCGACTATGCGACTCTGGCAGTTCGTCGAAATCGAGCCGCTCGAGATCCCACAATGCCTTCTGGCCTTCCGGCGAGAGCATGTAGGTGACGAAGAGCTTGGCTCCAGCCATGTTGGCAGCATTTTTCGGCACCGACAGGTAGTAGTAGCGCCGGGCCGGTGCATCGAGCGGAATCATACGCGAGATAGGCGCTCCCTTGTCGCGCCACTGAATGGCGAACTGGCCCAGGCAATTCATCACGAGCCCGGCATATTCCCCGGTCGCAATGCGCTCTGATTCCGCGCAGTCCATCAGACCGCTGACATTCGGAAGTAATCTCTTCACATAATCGAGCGTCTTCTCGCGTCCCCAAACTCCATTGGCAGCCAGCACATCGAAACTGGCCGCATAGGCCGTGGTTGCAAGTTTGCCCTTCCATTCCGGCCGCAAGAAATCTTCCAGGGTCTTGGGCACCATCGGCGCCAACTGGGTATTGTAATCGGCGCCAGAGAACCCAGTGGCTACCTTGATCGATCGACCATTGGCATCGACCGCATTGGCCGGCAGGCGGCCAGGCATGAAAGCATTCCAATCAATGGTCGCCAGCAGATCACGATCCAAAATTGGCACGATCTGGGCCGCCGTCGACAGCCACACATCGGTAAAGGCCGGTTGCTTGGCGGCATATTCAGTGGCGATCCGCCCCCCTACGCGCGCAAAGCCGGCCATGGGAATGAAGCGGATTGAAATGTTGACGCCGTATTGCTTGCGGATCTCCGCCTCGAAACGTTTGGCGCCGGCCGAGCCGCCGAATGATGATTCAGCCCAGGCCAAATTCACTGTGGGATTGGCTTTCACGTCGTCCAGTGCGGCTTGCAATGCCTGCGGCACGGCTGCTGTCTGTGCCCGCACGCCGAACGCTACTCCCACCACGACCGCGACACCCATCAAGCGCGTCAACACCGCTCGCGACATGATCGCCCTCCCGTATCCCGACGCATATCGCCGAAGATCGATACGAGGAATGTGGGTTAAGCTGTTTACAAAGTCAATTGCTTTGCGCGACCCGTCTGGCGAAATGATCGGCGCGACGTGCCGATTTAATGCGCGCATCAACGCAAATTTTCAGCACCGTTTAACCGGTGAAATTTCTCCGCCAATACCTGCCGATGTCATTCGGCGTCAAAGGCAACGCAAAACCTCTTCTTGCAGAAGGATTTTGTGAAAGCCAAAAGAGTTCGACCGTTAGGCCTATGCGCCCTACAGCCGAGCTTTCTTTCAAACGTCACCGTCCTCGCCATTAGCTTGCTGCTCGTCCGCCAAATTATGTCGAGAATTGTCAGTCAGTCGCTTGACCAGATCGAGAAGCATGTCGCTTTCAGCCGAGCTCAGACCTGTTGTGAGCAGCCGATTATAGTCGGGCCATTGCTGTTTGATCTTCTTGAAAATATCCTTGCCGCTGGCGGTCAGGGTTAAAATGACTTCGTTTTGATTGTCGGGATTGCGGCGACGATCGACCAGTTTTAGCGAAACCAGTTTCGTAACCCCTCGACTCATCTGGCTTTTGGCCAGCCCCGCACGATAGGCCAGCTGATCGAGCGACATCGGACCACCCACGCCCAGGTGTGAAATGATCCATCCATCGACCAGCGCGAGGTCGAAGAAGCGCTGAAATCTCAGAGCCGTAATGCGACGCATGAGATTGGATAAAGTCATCATGCGTGCGCCGAGCGTCATCGAATCGCTTGAACTCGCCGAACGCTCAAAGCCATCTTCCTTGTTATCTTTCGCCATGGAGCGTCGCACGCCGCCCTTTGTTGCCTTCACGTGCTTCGTGCTCTTCGTCATCTGGTCAGATCTTCCATCGGTTATTGAGTTGACGATGTAAACTGATTGCTGTACTCGATCCGTTGTCAAACGGGGTAAACGGCATGGCTTCTCGGCAAATCGCGATCGTGGGAGCGGGTATCGGTGGCATGGCCGCGGCGATAGCGCTGCATCGACGTGGTATCTCCGTTGCCATTTTCGAGCAAGCGCAAGCCTTTCGGCGCATCGGAGCCGCAATCAACCTAACGCCTAACGCGGTGCGCGTTCTCGATGGCCTGGACATCGGCCAGCACTTGCGAGCGGCCGCCTTTAGTCCTGAATTCCGCGTCAGCCGAACCTGGAATACCGGCGAAGAAACATTGCGCCTGGAGATGGGCAAACTGGCCTTGCATAAATATGGCTCGCCGCAGTTGATGGTGCATCGCGCTGATTTGCTCTCCGCTCTCGAAAATGCCTTGCCTTCTGGCGCCGTCCATCTCAATTCAAAACTAGTTTCCGTCGACCAGACGGCACACGATGTAACGATCCATTTGGAAGATGGCTCGCGGCGACGCTTTGATGGGCTTATCGCCGCCGACGGTATTCACTCGACCGTGCGGCAGCTTCTTTTCGAAACTCCCGATCTCACCTACACGGGCATGGTCGCATATCGCGATATCCTGCCGACCGCGCGTCTCAAGGATTACGAATATCAATCCTTCGTCAAATGGTGGGGACCAACGCTTAAAAGCCAACTGGTGACAGCCGCAATCAACGGTGGCCGCGAACTTTTCGTATTTGCCACCAAGGAAGAGCCTGAGATCAGCCGCGAATCTTGGTCCGCTAAAGCCGAAATCGAGGATTTGCGAGCGGCTTTCGCCGGCTATCACGTCGAAGCGCGGCGAATACTCGGAGAATGCCAGGCTCCGCTGAAAACCGCTCTCTATGTACGTGCCCCCTTGCGCACTTGGGAAGCCGGCCGCGTGGCCTTGCTGGGCGACGCCTGCCACGCCATGGTGCCTTTCATGGCGCAGGGCGCTGCGATGGGCCTGGAAGATGCTGCCGTTCTAGCGCGATGCCTGGAACGCGACGAAAATATCGAATCCGCGATGAAAGCCTATGTCGCGGTCCGCAAACAACGCGCCAGCCGCATTCAACAGGCCTCGTCCGAGAATGAATGGCTCCGCAGTTCCGGTAACGCCGACTGGGTCTACGGATATGATGCCTGGAGCATTCCCATCGAAGGCGACTGCCTCACAGCATAGGATCAGACGATCGACGATAACGGGCGGCGCCCCGGCTCATCTCGCTTTTACGGCTTCCTGCCATTGGCACAGAAAGCATGTAGTTTAATCGCGCCTCTGTGAGTGCAGGATCAGAATAAATTTGCTGTAGACTGCCGTACGCATTTATCATCAGATGATCCAAACGATCGATCTGAAAGTTCACTGTGTGAGCGACCTCTCTCTTTCCATCGCCTGCTGGAGCTACGACAGAACGCGTCCGATCATCGACGGACGCATCCAACCGACAGGGATCAATCTCAAGGTCGATGTCATGCGCCCCCGTATTGCTTTCGAACGCATGCTCAACGGCGATTTCGACATGTCGGAGATGTCCTTTGCGACGCTGGTGAGCATGAAAAGCGAGCCCAATTGCCCGTTTGTCGCTATTCCTGTCATGCTATCGAAGATGTTTCGCCACGATGCGATCTATATCCGCACTGATCGCGGCATTCGTCGGCCTGAAGACCTGGCCGATCGGCGCGTCGGCACGATGCGGTTCACCTCCACCGCTCTGGTCTATGCGCGGGGCCTCCTGCAACATGAATATGGCGTGGCGCCTAAGGATGTCCATTGGTTCATCGGCGGCATCGATCACGGCATCGCGCCCGTCATGCCCTTGCCCATCGAGCCTGGCCTAAAGATCACTTTACTCGACAAGGCGCAGTGCCTGAATGATATGCTCTTGAATGGCGACATCGATGCTCTGATCTCACAGGATATGCCTGACGGCTTCCGCCTGGGAGATCCCCGCGTCGCACGGCTGTTTCCGAACCCCAAGGACGCCGAAATAGCCTATTATCTCAAGACCGGCATTTTCCCGGTCATGCATACGATCGCCATCCGCAACGACGTTTACGATCGAAATCCCTGGATCGCTGGGGCCATCTACGCCGCTTTCAATCAGGCCAAAGATATTGCGCTGAACGGGCTTTACGATACGGACGCTCTGCAAATGGGCCTGCCGTTTCTGATCGATCATCTCGAAGAAACCAGACGCGTCTTCGGCGCCGATTTTTTCTCCTATGGAATCGACAGTAATCGAGCCGCCCTGGCCGCCCTCTGCCAATATGTCCATGAACAGAACATGGCAGCCGTGCGGCTCAGCCCCGAGGATCTGTTCGTTCCCGTTTGAACGGAACCATCTATGACCGAGCCGGTAACCCGCGACTTTGACTTCCTCAAAAGCCTGGAGGTTTTTGTCAGCGTGGCCGATGCCGGCGGCATGACCGCTGCGGCCGGTCAATTGGGCATCAGCCAGTCTGCCATCTCGCAACAGATCAAACTGCTCGAAGCACATTTGCGCGCACCGCTGTTTCACCGCGACATCCGCCCCCTGCGCCTGACACCCGCCGGCCAGCTTCTGAAAAACCGGGCAACATCCGTTCTGCTGGCGGCGCGCGAAATGCGCGACGAAGTCCGGCACGTGGCGGCCGGCCGGCTGCCGCACTTGCGTATCGCTATCTTGTCGACATTCGCACGCTATCTTGTACCGACCATCCTCGATGCGACTGTGAATCGATCCCTGATCGCGCAGCATGTCACCGTAATCCGCGGTCTGACCATCAATCACGCGCAAGACCTTAACAACCGCGACATCGACGTGGCGTTTACGTCCGATGCCCTGGAGGACATCGACGCCTTCGACCATCTTGATCTGATACAGGAATCCTATGTCGTCGCGACGCCCAAAAGCGTGACGACCAGGGTCCGCGACTTGAAGAACCTCAGCAAAGCCCAGCCTTTTCTGGGCTATTCGGGGCGGACCCAATCGGGGCAACGCATCGAACGACATCTGCGCCGCCTTCGCCTGGACATTCAGCGAGGCAATGCCTTCGAATCGTCCAGCGATCTGGTGGCAGCCATTTCACATGGCTACGGCTGGTCCATTCTGACACCCTCGCAACTCTTCGATCCTCTCGAAGCCGGCGCCGAGATTACCATCCATGAAATGCCTGCGCCTGGACTGAGCCGAACCCTGGGGCTTGTCTGGCGCAAGCGCGAAATGCCTGACGCCATGAAGGAACTGACAGACGTCTGCCGCACGGTCCTTCAGGACGAATGCCTGCCGCGTCTGCGCAAGCTCGCCCCGGACCTCGTACCACATTTCCGCATTCTCGACGCGCCTTGATATCCGCTATTGAATTTCCGCTGCGTCCCGCACGCTTTGCAACAAAGATGTCCGCAGCAAAAACTGTCGCGCAAGCTTCGGATCAGCTGCCGTGCGCTTAAGGTCGTCCTGGTTTTTCTGCCGGACAGCCGGGTCCTTCTCCTGCAAGAGACGTTTGTTACGGATGGTCTGCGCCTGCGTATGATCCACCGCGATCTTCCGGCGTTGTCGATCGTACCGGTCGAGCACGATATCGTTTTCGTGATTGTTCAGAATCGAAACCAGCTTATCGGCCAGATTGAAGGCATCGTGGATGCCGCTGTTCATGCCCATGCCGCCAATTGGACTATTGACGTGCGCGGAATCCCCGACCAGCAACGCTCGTCCTTTACGGAAGCGTGCGGCTACGCGCTGGTGGACCGTGTAGAGATTGCTGCCACGGATATCATAGGGGCCGGACTTCGGCATGAAGGCCTGCAGACGAGCGTTCAGCGCCTCAAGCTTTGTCACCTCGTTAGGGTCGTCATTCGGATCGGTGGGGAAATGCACGCGCCAGCGCTCTGGCGGCCCGGCCCAACGGAAGAGGTTTGACCATTCGTCGGGGTCAGAAATGTAGTTTCGATCGGCGAAGCCATATTGCCGGAAATCGTGGACGACTTCGATATTCAAGGTCCTGTCCGGATAGGTGAAGCCTTCGAAGTCGATATCGAGATCGCGCCGCACGATGCTGCGAGCACCCTCCGCGCTGACGATATAGGCACCTTCGACGCGAACCTCATCGCCATCGGCAGTCTTCGCGACGGCCACGACGCCGTTGGCATCTTGAGTGAACGAGACGAAGGTTGTGTCCATCATCACC
The DNA here is from genome assembly GCF_031921685.1 of Methylocella sp. CPCC 101449. NCBI lineage: Bacteria > Pseudomonadati > Pseudomonadota > Alphaproteobacteria > Hyphomicrobiales > Beijerinckiaceae > Methylocella > Methylocella sp. CPCC 101449. Next base: position 131,049 of record NZ_JAPDHU010000003.1, read on the forward strand.
GTGCAGAGCGGCTCCCTGCGAGCCAAAGCTAGCGCTTCCTCACAGATCTTGATGCGCTCGCACTGTAAGACATAGGGAAATTTGGTGTCATCTCGCAACAGCGCATGATCAAATTCTGCCAGCAATTTTGGCCCGCCCCGATCCCAATAGTGGAAAAGCGGCGCCCGAAAGCCGCGCGCTTCGATCTTCTCATAAAGGCCGATGCGATCAAACATTTCGAGCGTCGCAGGATGATTGGTTCCCGCACGCGGCACTTGATCGAGAAAATTTGAGTCATTCAGGGTTTCGATAACGGTGACGGGCACGCCCGATTGCGTCAGGGATAATGCCAGGCACAGGCCAACCGGGCCCGCACCGATGATCACGACTTGCTTGGAGGTCATCGACATCTTCCAGATTCAGGGATTACTGCTTGGCTCCGGCCCATCCGGTGTGGGTCACGTCGAAGACGATACCGTCAGGATCTCTGTACTTGGCCTCATAAAAAGAGTTTGGCGAAGTTGGCCGTCCGGTCAGATACGAGCCACCAGCGCCTTGGATCGCTTTCTCCGCTTCGTCCAGATCCTCGACCCACATGCCGAAGTGGAAGACGCCAAGCCGTTCTTTTTCGCCTTCCTTTTTGAGGAGAGCGAGGTTCATCGTGCCGTCGGTCATATAGATGCCTCGCCGGGCGGTACCACAGCGCGTCATACCGAACGCCTTTTCGTAGAAAGCGGCGGAGGCCTCCGGATCTGAGACGATCAGCGCGACGTGACGTAGCTTGGACATATCAAAACTCCGGGGATGCTTGGTTCATTATTTTGCGGCGTATATCTTTCGGATCGCGTGGATCTGATCGACTGGTGAAGCATAAAGTTGGGTCAGGGTCTTCTGCATGTCCTCGCCCGACGTCGGATCGACATCGATCTGAGCCCGGCGCGCCTCCTCGCGCAGGTCTTTGTCCTGCATCGTGTCCATGAAAGCGCGGCGCAGAAGGGTCACCCGCGCTGTCGGCACGTCTTTGGCAACCACGTAGGGCCGGGAGAAGCTTGTTTGCTGGTAGAATAGATTCATGACTGCGCGCTGGGCATCGCTGGAGGCGAACTCCTTGGTGAGCGGCACTTTCATGCGATCGAGGCTGGGATGGCCGCTCACGGCCTCCTGAGCGAGCAATTTGATGGAGCCGTTGCGGATCATCGGTTCGTACATGGCCGCTACGCCACCCCAGGACTGACCGCAGATCCCTTGAACCTCGCCTTTCTCCAAGGCAAGGTTCACCTCCCGGGAGCCAGGATAACCAGAAACGATCTTGAGCTTCGCGCCAAGCAACTCCTTTAACAAAGTCGGAAAATCATAGGTGGCGCCGCCCGGCGCGCTTGCGCCGAGGATGAGTTCCTTATGAAAAACATCGGCCAGGGAATTCACACCGGCATCGCTGCGCACAACACAGACGTCATAGTCCGTGTTGGCGTTGCCGATATAATTAAACTCCACGGGATTATGCGTGGACCGCACCTTGTCGTAAAAGAGCGGTTCGACAATGGCGCCCATATAAAGTGCTCCAATCGTCGTACCGTCTTTCGGCGCGGAATTGGCGATGAAAGCTGCCGCAACATTGCTGCCAGCACCCGCCATGTTGGAGGCGGTAACGATAGGATTACCGGGAATATACTTTCCCAAATGCCGGGCGATGAGACGGGCGTAGACATCATAGCCACCGCCCGCCGATGATCCAATCAGCATCGTGACGCGCTTGCCTTTGAAGAAGCCGCTGTCAGCTTCGTTCGCTACGGCCTGAGTAACGCTCAGTGACGTCAGCAATAAAGTAGCGATCAGTCCGTCGTGCAGAATGCATCGGTTGCGCGCCATGTTTTCATCTCACGCTGCTTGATCTCCCCATATGAGTATGGATCAGGACACAGCGCCGACAAGCGATCGGAGCGCAAATAGAGCCACAATTAGAAAAACTAATCCGTGCAAGAAGCCGAGAAAATGGCTCGAACGGAATCCGTCCGAGCCACATATGCATGACATTCGATCGCAGTGAGCTCAGCTCGGATCGGCAAAGGCGGCAAGCCTTGCATTCGTTTCGCGCACTTCGTGCATAATTTTTCCGTGGTCGATGCCGTTTAGTTTGCCATCTTGCGCCAATATGCGCCCGTCGGCCATCACCAAAGCCACATTATTAGGCTGCGCATGCAGCACGATCGCGTCCCATGGATTGGCCATGGGTGCAAGATTGAAGTCGTCGCCCCGGATCAAAATGATATCGGCGCGCTTGCCGACCGTGAGCGAACCTGTGACCTTTTCAAGCCCCAGCGCTTTCGCGCCATCGATCGTCGCCATCTCGACGAGCCGTTTGGCCGTCACGAGATTGTCCGGCCCCTCACCGACGCGGTGCTTGTCGTATTTGAACATCACGCGCATGACGTTGAAATAGTCGGCATTGCCGGCGACGGTCTCATCCAGCGACAGGCTGGTCAAAACGCCCGACTGCAGCAGTTCGTTGATCTGGACGACGCCGCCATCAGGTGGACGCTGCACCTCGCCGATCGGCGAAGAAGCGAAACTGGTGCCCCGGCTCTTCAAGATCGCCCGCTCCTCGGCGACCGTGAACATCGGATGGACGAGCTGTACATCGGCACCAAGCAAGCCCTGCTTCTCCAATTCGAACACCAGGTCCTTCGGCGACGCGTGCAAGGTAATGGGCAAGCCGAGTTCCCGCGCGCCACCCCAGTCGCGTTTGGCGATGTCGAACGTGATCGTGCCGCGCAAGCTCTGCCCCGGCACGAGGTTGCGCGAACAGATGCCCAACGACAGCCGGCCGTCAGTCGCCGCCGGATCGACAAACCAGTCCTTCTTGGCGCGGGCGAGATCGGCAAGGTCCATGATCTTGTCAGTCGGGCCTTGCTGCGGACCACCATAGGAATAGCGCCCGCGGATGCCCATGTCGCGCATCGCACTGATCTCGGCATCGGCCCAAGCCGGTCCGCGCGTGTTATGGCACCAGTTATGAACGGTTGTGATGCCGGTAAGCAGGCCTTCCGCAATGCCAAAGCGAGCGGCACGGTACGCGTCGGCCGGTTGCGTGCGCACGCCGATCCGGGACGTCAGTGGAAAATAGGAATAGCGGTTGTCGGTGGTCCGGACCCATTGCCGGCAGTTGCAGTTCCATAAATGCCAATGGGTATCGACGAAACCCGGCATGCAGATCATGCCGCGTCCCTCGACCACCTCAGCGCTCGGCGCGGCAATATTGGCACCGACGGCGACGATATAGCCGTCGCGCACATGTACGTCGCCCGCCGAAATCTCGCCGAGGGAACTATCCATGGTGAGCAGATGGGCGTTACGGATGATGTATTCGCGCCGCGGCGGGAGCGGATTGGCGGACGCTCGCGCGGCGGCAAAATCCGGCGCCGTCTGCGCGCGCGCATACCGTGCGCCCACCAGACCAGCACCGAGTGCGGCCCCACCAGCGATGACGGTCCGTCGATTGAATGGTTGCATCGAATCCCTCCCCTATTGCACGACACTCTTGAACGCCGACGGCCCGTGCGAACCCGCAGCGTTATTTTCCGGGCAACGGCTGCGCGCCGATAAAGGCGATCATGTCGGCGATCGCTTGATGTGAGGCCACCGTAGTCGGATCCTTGGTGATAAACGTATGCCCCTGCCCGTCGTATAGTTTCAGCGTCACCTGGGCGCCCTGTTCTGCATAGGCCTCGGCGAAGTCTTCCGACATGCCAGGCGACAGGATCACATCCTCGGTACCTTGGATAAGAAGAAGTGGTGGCCAATGCGTCGCTTGACGCTCACGCACCAACCGTATCGGGCTGCCCGCTTCCATCTGGTCACGGTTTGCCCAGTAGGCCTCATGACAAGCGACATGGTCGTGCATGTCTTTACTCAACGCATAATGGTAGCGTTTGGCTGGATCGGAGACGGGCCAACAGGCAATGAGAAAAGCGAGACTGGCGCTCTGCTGCATTGGCGGCTGGTCGACCGTAAAAGCCGGATCGTCCGGCCGCAGGGCGGTCAGCAGAAGCTGATGGCCGCCGCTCGAAGTTCCAACCGCACCGATCCGGTTGGGGTCAACATTCAATTCCGACGCATGATGCTTCAACCAGCGGACAGCGAAATTGATATCCGATACCGGTAGCGGATAGCGGCCTTCCGGTGGCACGCGAAAATCGATTGCCATCACCAATACGCCCGAGGCGGCCAGCGTCCGATCAATGGCCTGATTGGTCAAGCGATCTTCGGCACACCAACGTCCGCCATGCGCATCGACGACCGCTGCCGTTTTATGTTCGGTTTTCGGCCGATAGATGCGCGCGATCAGAGGAATGCCACGCGGCGTGTGGTAGACACACTCTTCGACGGTGAAGTCCAGCGGGGCACTTGTCTGCATCGCGCGATCCGTATCAGACGTGACCGTATTTCTTCAGCGCCTCGCCGAGCGAAAGCCCCGCGAGAATTTCCGCGCGAATGTCCTGTTCGCGCCGCGTCAATTCCTCGGTGCGGATCAGCACCGGCTCGATCAAAGCAGCCGGAATGACAATAGCGCCATCTTCGTCGGCGAGGATAAAGTCGCCCGGTGAGACAGTGACGCTTTTGCTGGTCGCGCCACTCATCGAAACGGGAATATTGTAACCGTTCACTTTCCATCGGCCTATCGACTGGACCGGCGTGCGGTATTTAGCGAAGACGGGAAAGTCGTGCTGGCTGAGATAACGCAAATCGCGAATACCGCCGTCAACCAGAGCACCGACGCAGCCGCGCTCCTTCATGCCAATGGCGATCAGCTCGCCAAAATAGCAGATACCACTGCCATCGCCGCTCCACACCGAAACATCGCCCGGCGAAAGCCCCTGGCAGGCCTTCATCTTCTCACTGTCGCCACCAAGCGGATAAGGAGTCATCTGGCCGCGGATCGTATAGGCAAAGCCGGCGATGCGCTCGGCCCCTCGCACATAGGGCGCAAAATCCGCCGACAGGCCGAGGTCAGGATGGCCCATTTCGTCGAGCACGTCCGCTACGTTCGAAGTATCGACCTTGGAGTATCGAGCGATGATGTCTGCTCTATTGATCGTCATGACAGCTCTCGTTAAATGCTGGGAATGTAGCCGCCGTCGACGCGAACGACGGTGCCGGTGATGTAGGAAGCGCGGTCGCTGGCCAGAAAGGCTGCGGCATCGCCATATTCTGCCGGATTGCCATAACGGTTCATCGGAATGGTCTCGACGCTTTGTGCGATCACCGCGTCAACCGACCGCCCTTCCCGCTTGGCGCGCGCTTCATCGAGCGCCCGAATGCGCTGCGTGGCAATGCGGCCCGGCAGAATGATATTGGACGTAATGCCATGCGGCGCCACCTCGCGTGCCAACGTCTTCGACCATGAGACGAGCGCGGCCCGCAGCGTGTTGGAGATGCCGAGATTGGGAATCGGCGCTACCACACCAGATGAGGTGCTGGTGATGATGCGCCCCCATTTCCGCCCGATCATATGCGGCAACGCGCGGTCGGTGATCTTGAAGACGGAAAGCGCCATGCTCTCGAACTGGCCTCTCCACGTAGCGGCTGCAACGTTGCGCGCCTCGCTCGGTGGCGGGCCACCCGTGTTGTTGACGAGAATGTCGACCGGACCGAGATTTTGTTCGATCCAGGCGAATTTTTCCTCGATCAGCTCTTGCTCGCCCAGATCCCACAGAAGCGGAACGAAGCGGCCGCGCGCGCCCTTCAACCGTTCGGCTGTACGCTGCAGACTTTCATCGCGAATACCACCGCCGACGACGATGGCCCCTTCTTGCGCCAGCGCTTCGGCGATCGCCGAACCGAGACCGCCCCCCGCACCCAGGACGAGAGCAACCTTCTTATCGATGCCAAGATCCATCGCCGCCCCCTATGTGCCAACACGCAATGGCGCGTTGATCTTGCGCAGATAGGCGATCACCGAAAGGGCTGTGATTCGGCCGGTCTTCGGATTTTCGCTCGGTATATTGCCAATCGTCATCGAAAAGCTGGCCGAATCCGCATCGACCTGGATGCTATGCGTGTTGCGATCGATGCCGGGGTCGGCCCAGATCTCCAGCGTCGTCTTGTCCACCCCGATGCCGGCGAGGCCCAGCGCAACGGCCACGTTGAGATTGGCCGGGAAGCCGACGGCCGCTTCGCGTGGCGAGCCAGAAAAGATTTTCATCGGCGCTTTGATGTCGTCGATTTTGATGTTGTTCTGCTCCAAGAAGGGAGCGCCCATCAGGCCTTTGACCGGCTTGCGCGTCACCATGGTGACGCTGCGGATCGTGCCTTCCGCTGCGGCCGTCACCGCGTCGAGCCCGAGCAGAGCCCCAGTTGGCACGCCGATCTGTCCGCCATGGGCCTTGGCGGTCTCGACCAGATCCATATTGTTGAGGAGTGCGCCACAGCTCAACACAATGGCCGTCTTACCGTTTCGCACAAACGGTTCGACGATCTGGCGTACCAGCGCGGCCGGGGCGCATTCGATAACAATGTCGGCAAGTGGCTCAAGTGCCACCACATCGACGACCTGCGGCGGCGCCTTGAGATGATGTAAGCGCTCTTTGGCGGCATCGATGTTCTTTGCCGACACCGCCACGAGCTTCAGGCCCGGAATCCCCTTGTCGATTTCCTCAGCCAGCTTCAGGCCGACGGCACCAAGACCGGCGATTGCGACCCGCAACGGCGCGCCCGTTTTCTGCATGATTTGTTTCCCGCTCGCGAAATGAGTGGTCGAGCAATGGGCCGTTCGACTTGGCTGGACAAACCATTTGTTTTCACGGTATGCATGAGAAATGGTAATGCATACGTCTCGGACGCCGCGTTTCAATCTTGGAACCTTGCGTGGGTTCGAGGCCGCCGCGCGTCATCTGTCGTTTACGCTTGCCGCGCAGGAACTGAACCTGACACAAGGCGCCGTCAGCCGACAGGTCATGCAACTTGAGAACGATCTCGGCACTGTCTTGTTTGAACGGCGAATTCGTCGACTTCTGCTCACGCCCGCCGGACAGGATTTCTACGTCGCCTCGAAAGCGGCGCTGCGGCTTTTGGATCAGGCGGCGGCCAAGGTCCGAGGCGATAGCGAAGAGACACGGATCACGGTTTCAGTGCTGCCAACCATCGGTGCCCTCTGGTTGATGCCGAAGCTGCATCGCTTCCGCAAAATGCATCCCAAAATCGACATGCGGCTGGTGAGTTCCATCGAACCGTTTAGTCCCGGTCCGGATGCCGAAATCGCCATTCGCGTCGGCCTGCCACCGGGCCAGATTCAGCCCAGCAAAACCAGCCCCATTGAAGGGCCCCGGATCGACCTGACGATGGCGACCAAATGGGATGGGCTATCATTCACCGAACTCATGCCCGACACGCTCGTGCCGGTCATGTCTAAAAAGCTCGCGCCTGTTGATCGGAAGCTGAGTCTGCAGGATGCTCTGGTGTCATTCCCACACATTCATGTCTCCTCGCGCCGACACGCATGGCCCGATTGGCTCATCGCACAGGGCATCGAAGCGCCCACCCGATCGGATGACGTGGAATGCGGCCATTTCTTCATGGCTCTTGATGCGATGAAAGACCGGCAAGGCATCGCCCTTGTTCCAGCCCTGATCCTCGCCGATCTGGAATACCTGCAGGATCTCGAAATCCTACCCTGTAGGCTCCAACGAAGCGCTGGCAGCTATCACGCCGTCTTTCAGCGTGCCCACGCCAGCAATCTTGGCGTGATCGCTTTTCTGGCCTGGTTGCAGGAGGAAGCGGCGATGCTGCAGACGCGCACCGACAGGGTTCTCGCTGAAGCACTTGCTGGAAGTGGCTAACGTTCAGAGAAGTTTAGCCCAATAGATCCGATGGCGATTCCGTTGAACCAAGGTCCAAAGACCGTGGATTGCAATGCCGTCGCCACCCATCATGGGCGAATTAGGTATACACGAAACATTCCCCCAAGAAATGCGGACTGAAGCTCTGAGGTCAAGCCAAAGGAATTTCCACCGCGGCGAAACCGGCTCGAATGACAAGTTACCCGTATAAATACGGCATTCCTGGCCGATCCGAGCAATCGGAAGCAGACATTATATTGCCCGCTCCTAAATCTTATTGACGTGCATACCTAATGATGACAACGTATACACGTACGCATAAGCGACGCTCGTGTTGGGGAACCTCGAGATGCTGCGAAGGAAGGTTGCGACTGGTCTACTGTGTGCTTTGTCCATGTTGCCGGCGACAGCGCCGGCAGCTGAAAAAGTAACGTACAACATGGCTTGGCTGCCGCAGGGCAGCGTCGGCGGAACGATCGTCGCCAAGGCTAAAGGTTTCTTTACGGAAGAAGGACTGGATGTCGAACTGACGCGCGGCTACGGCGGCCAGCGCACGGTGAATGAAGTCGACCAAGGTCTATTCGATATCGGCTACGGCGATCCGCCGAGTGTGATCCTCAACAATGCCAATGGCGGACGCACCGTTCTTGTCGGCGCGATCAACACTCGATGGCCCGCTGGGCTCTGCTTCGTCGAGGACGGCAAACGACATCCCAAAACCCCGGCAGAACTCAAGGGTATGACGGTGGCCGGTGGCGCTGGCTCGCCGGTGCAGAACATCGTTCCCGCATGGCTGAAGATGAACAACTTACCGCCCGACAGCATCAAACTGCTGCGCATGGAGCCGGCCGTCATTAACAGTGCGCTGATCGAGGGTCGCGTCGATCTCGCCGAGTGCTGGGAAGGCGCCAACATGCCGCTGCTTGACTTCACAGCGGCGCAAGCGAGCAAGAAGGTCAATCACGTCCTCTATCGTGATTTCGGTCTGCATATCTATGGCAACGGCTTCGTCACCAGTCAGAAGATGATGAAGGAGCGGCCCGAAGTGCTGCGCAAGTTCCTGCGTGCCAGCTACAAAGGTTACCGCTACATGGCCACCAATCCCGACGACAGCGCCAATGCCATCGCCGGTCTCTATCCGACGTTGAACAAAGGCGTTCTCACCGGTCAGATCAAGCAGACGGCAGATCTGCTCAGCGATCCCGGACAGCCCGACCAGCAGATGGGCTTCCTGCGCGACGACCGCATGGCCAATACGTTCAAATTCACCACTGAAGCATTCGGCGTCGGTGACAAGCTGAATGTGAAGCAGTTGTACTCGAACGAATTTTTAAAATGAGGACGATGCAATGAATGTGCATCGGGAGGGAGTTGGAATGACCGCTATCAAGCCGCAGAAGCTCGGCCACATCGTGCTGATGGTACGAGACGTCAAGAAATCTTGCGACTTCTATACGGACATACTCGGCTTGAAAGTGTCCGACTGGATCGACGATAAGATGGTATTCCTGCGGGCCGGCGAGGATCATCACGATCTTGCCTTGTCGCAGATAGATGGCGATTGGAACTACGATGCGCCGGAAGCCGGCCGCAGACCGGGCCTCGAACATTTTTCCTATCTCGTCGATTCCCTAGAGGAGATGGAAAAGGCCGCGGCTTTCCTGCAAGAAAAGGGCATCGATATCGTGCGCGGTATCGGCAAACACGGTCCCGGTGAAAACTGCTTCCTCGTCTTCAAAGATCCCGATGGCAACAACGTGGAAATCTATTGCGAGATGCTGCAGATCCCCCGTGACGCCGCTCACAAGCCGGAAGTCTGGGAGCGCAATATCGAATCCTTCGACCGCTGGCGTTTTGCCCGCTTCATCAATCCGCCGCCGGCTCAAGTCGTGGCGCAGAAGAAGGGAGGCTGAGACATGGCGCTCGCGACACAACAATTTGGCGCCAGGCGCGCCAAACGACCGTCAAAAAGCTGGTTTGTGATTTCGCCAACCATCTGGCAGCCGGTCGTCTTTTTCGGGCTTCTGTTCGTCGCCTGGGAAGTGGCGGTCACCGCATTCAACGTACGTCCCTATCTCCTGCCCCGCTTCAGTGTCGTCGCCAGCGCCTTGTGGACGGCGCGGGTCGACCTCTTTCACAATGTCGGCATCACCATGGTCGAAGTGGCGTTCGGCTTTGCCGCCGCCGTCATTGGTGGTGCGCTGCTTGGCATCGTCATCTATGCATCGCCCGTGGCGCGGCGGACGATCTATCCATTCGTGACCGCTCTGCAAGCCATGCCCAAGAGCGCGCTGGCCCCGCTCATGGTCGTCTGGTTCGGTTATGGTCTTTTCTCCAAGAGCGCCATGGCTTTCTTGTTCGCCTTCTTCCCGATCGTGGTGGCGACGCTCGGCGGCTTTCTCGGCACGCCCGCCAATCTGGAAGAACATTTCCGCGCTCTGCGCGCCTCTTCCTGGCAAACGTTCGCGATGTTGCGGCTGCCCGCCGCCCTGCCCATCTTCATCGACGGCTGCAAAGTCGCCATGCCGCTCGCCATCATCGGCGCCATTATCGGCGAGTTCGTCGGCTCGCAGGACGGGCTTGGCAACTATCTGATGATGGCAGCCTCCAGTTCGCGCACAGACCTGATGTTCGCGGCCATTCTGGTGATCACTGCCACATCGATGATTCTCTACTGGCTCCTCGAAATCCTCAGCCGCTGGGTTTGGTGGCGCGGCATTCAATTCTGATCGGTGACATCATGCTTGCGGTGGACAACAAGACCAGGGCGATGATTTCCGACAAGCCGGCGATCAACATTCACAACTTGCGCAAAACATTTGGGCCGGATGTCGTTGCACTCGAAGACATCAATCTATCGGTTCCTGAGCGGCAGTTCATTTCAATCATCGGGCCGAGCGGCTGCGGCAAGAGCACGCTCTTGCGCATTCTGGCTGGTCTGCTGTCGTGGGATGAAGGCACGGTAGACCTCGACGGCGGTTCCGTGTCGGAAAGCAGCAGGGAAGTCGGTGTCGTCTTTCAATCCAGCAATATGCTGCCTTGGCTAACGGTGCGAGACAATGTCGCCCTCGGCGCCAAGATCCGCGGGGTTTCCACAGGCCCCAACGGCCAAGTCGTCGACGACATGCTGAAAGTCCTGTCACTCGACAAGTTCGCCAAGAGCTATCCGCATCAATTGTCCGGCGGCATGCGCCAGCGCGCCGCCATCGGCCAGGCCCTGGTGCTCAATCCGAAAATCCTGCTGATGGACGAGCCCTTCGGCGCGCTCGACGCTCTTACCCGCGATCGCCTGAACGTTGAACTGCTGCGCATCTGGCAGGAACAGATGAAGACCGTGGTCCTTATCACCCACAGTATTTCGGAAGCCGTGTTTCTATCGGACCGGGTGATCGTGATGTCGCCCCATCCCGGCAAGATCATCGAGGAAATCGACATCGATCTGCCGCGTCCACGCCAACCCGACGCCACACGGCTTAACCCGCTCTTCGGCCAGTATGTCACCACCCTGAGCAAGATCATGGGCGTCATTTGATCGGAAGCCAGAGTCAGCTGAACCATATGTTCAATACCGTATCGTGTATACACAACGGCTGCGTAGCAGCCTCGAATATGAGGTACCTTCCATGACCAGCAAGCTCCGCCACATCGCCATTTCGGTTCCCGATCCCGAGGCGGCTGCCACCTTCTTCGAAAAGGCCTTCGGCATGACCCGCGCCGGCAAGGCGATGCGCGGCTGGTACATGACCGACGGCGTATTCAATGTGGCTTTGCTGAAGTTCACTGGCGAACCGGTCCCCGGCTTCGAGGACGCCGGCGAACACTATGGCCTGATCCATTTCGGCATGTGGGTCGACGACCTCGACGAAGCCGCCAAGCAAATCGAAAACGCCGGCGGCAGCTACCTGACCGGGCGCAAGGAAAAGGACCCGAACGTCTATTACGAGGTCAAATACAAGACGCCGGAAGGCTTCGTTTTCGACATTACGGAATCGGGTTGGAAAGGCGCGGTCAAGAACGTGGTTGCATCCGAAGCTTGAAAGTGCTTCGTCTTGGTAGCTACTTTGTCTAACTGAACAGCAACGCCGCATAGACCATGAGCACGAACTCATCGCGTGTTTACAAGGAACTGGCGCAGCAGATCATCAGCGGATCGCTGCCGCCCGGCCAAAAGCTCGAAGAAAAAATCCTAGCGGAGCAGTTCGGCGTCTCCCGGACGCCGATCCGCGAGGCTTTGCGCGAACTCGGGGCCCGCGGTCTGGTCGACTTCATTCCTCGTCGCGGTGGTATTGTCGCCGAGATCGGCATCCCGCAGTTGGCGGACATGCTGGAAGCTGAGTGCGAGATCGAAGGCTTATGCGCCAAACTGTCGGCGCAACGCATGACAGCGCTCGACAAGGGCAATCTGATGGAGATTCATCGTCAGGCCGTGAAGCTGGGCAACTCCCGATCGGAAGCCGCCTATCTACAGCTCAATCACGAATTTCACGATCTGATCTGCGCCGGTGCGCGCAACCAAACGATCGCCACAACGGCGCGCGAGTTGCGTGAACGCCTTGGTGCCTTCCGCCAGTCCCAATCGGGCACTCTGAAAGAGCGTATGGAACGCTCCAACGAAGAACATGAGGCGATCGTCCAAGCGATTTTGGCGGGGCAGCCGGAAGCCGCCTACGAGGCCATGCGCAAACACAATGCCCGGCTTAGTTCTGGCGTGCTGCGTCTGCTGTCTCGCAATGTGGAAATAGCACCAGCCAAATGAACCCACCTGGGTCAAACCCGGGCGCGCACCAACAATTCTACCGGATTGGTCAGCGTACCGATTGCCGGAATTTCCGCTGAAACGGTGTCGCCTGGTTTCAGGAACATATTGCGCCCCATTCCAACACCAGTTGGCGTACCCGTGGCAATCATGTCGCCTGGCTGAAGTGTCAGCATGCGCGACAGATAGGCGATCTGCTCGGCCAGCGTGAAAATCATCTCGTTCGTATTACCGTCTTGCATCATCTGATCGTTGACACTCAGCTTGAGCTGAATGTTCTGGGGATCGGGAATGAGCGAGGCAGGAACGAGCCAGGGTCCTGTCGGGCCAAATGTGTCGTAGCTCTTTCCACGGAACCAATCGTTCTTGAACGGAAAATCCGTCCGACGGCTGAGATCGCGCGCGCTGATATCGTTGAAGATCGTATAAGCGGCGACATGGGCTAGCGCCTGCTCCACGGAAATATCGCGGCCGCGCAGACCGATGACGGCGGCCAGTTCCACTTCCCAGTCCACCATGGTGGATTCATCAGGCAGCAATATCGCCTCGTGCGGCCCGACAACCGAGGTGTCCGCCTTCATGAAAATATAGGGCTGGCTGTCCGCCTTGGCTGCCAAGGCAGTGCCCATCTCCTGCGCATGCTCGACGAAGTTCGACGCGGCGCAGAATATCCGTTTCGGCACGATTGGCGCCTTGATGACTGCTCTTTCGGGCAACGGCATCAAGCCATGCCGCTTCGCTTCGATCTGGGCAGCAATCTCGGCGAGCTTCGGTTGCAGCCTCTCCCAACGATCGATGATAGCCATCATGGAAGAAAAATCTTGGTCAACACCGAAATGCTTGGCAGCTTCAGCTAGGTCGTACAGCGCTCCGCCCACGATAATTGCGGTGCAATATTGCCCGTCGACATCGACTATCCCTAAAGCATGCCAGATCATGACCTCGCCTCGTGTATGCATGAAATATATTTGTGCATACACTAGTAGCAGGCGCGCGGATCGTCAATTTAAATTGTTGCGAACTTTTGGGGACGGAGTGCTTCGACTGTGCACCAAACCGATATCGTTTCTATTCAGAAGTGCCCATGACTGAAGGATAAGTCGACCATCGTTTTAATGTCAGCCGACTTGGGGGCCACCCCCAGCTCTTGCCAGATGGCCAATTGACGGCTCATGTCCGCAACATCCACCTCAGGTTGCCGATCATAGTAAGGCAGGGCGCTTTTTAAATTCCGCGAGATTGTAAAATGCAGCCGTCGTCCGCCAAGACCGATGTCAGCATCGCCGGACACCACAACCAGCGGCACGGCGGAGGCAGCGTCAAAGAAGTTAAGTTGAATATCCAGCCCTTCATTCCGGAAGAAACCTTTCTCCACCCCGATGTAGAGCGGCGCATTCAAAGGAAGCCTCACGAGTCCAATTCGCCCTTTAACAAGCTCCTGAACTGAGGCGTGTGAAGTATCGGCCTCTGCCGCGTCGCCAACCAACGCAGCAAACATGAGCAGTAATCGCTTTATCACTCGTTGCCTCCCTTTGATTATTACGATCGTTCCCAGCCGATCGCGTCAAAAGCTTTGAAAAAGTCGGCGGTCGCCATTCCGCATAAATGACCTCGCTCAATGACGGGCTTTCCGCATGCTCCAAGCAAGGCGCTTCCACGCCAACATCAATCCCTGGCGGCAAACCACGCATCAGCTCAAACAGAGGCAGGTGCCCTTGGCCTGGATGGAGCCGGCTCGAACGCGCTTCTGTGCGCAATTCGGATGCCTGTGGTGGCGATAGATGCGCGTGGCAATACGCCAGCATCGAAGGGTCCAGGATCGCAATGTCCGCAGGATTCGCTGCTGAGCGGCGCAGATGCAGGGCATCGATGAGAACCCCAGCATTAGCGCAACCGCTTTGTTGCACAATGGCGTAAGCGGCCTGAATGGTCGACGTATGGCAATATGGAATAAATTCGAGCATCACTTTGAGCCCAAAAAGAGTGGCTCAATTCACAGAGGCGAGAAAAATTGTCCGTGCGAGTGGGCTCGGCATCATTGCCAACGACCAGCACATTGCGCGCGCCCAGTTGAGCGGCTGTATCGAACACAGGCAGATAAGACTCGGCCTCCGTCTCGGCCGTAAGCCAGAAGGACTCAACATCCAGAATGTCGTGGCCGGTATCGCTCAACCGCCGTTTGATCTGCCGAACCAACGACGGCTGCACTCGGCTTCCATTGCAGACATGGGAAGCTCAGGCCGCTTCGATGTCCGTCAGCGGAAAATCGGCGCCCTTGAACATCAGTGGCTCGCCAAAATGCCGGGCGCAGGCGTAAGCAAAACAGTCGCCGAAATTGAGCCGCGCCGGATGCCGGCCCTTGCCGTAACGGTCGAAGGCCTCGATCGCGATCCGCGCCGCCGCCGGCGGCACCACCACCGTCTCGATCTTCACCAAAGCAAGATAGCTTTCGACTGCGTCGGCTGTTTCGGCGATGGGAAGATCGAGGATTCGGGCAACCGCGATTGCCGCCTCCCAGACCGCCAACGGTGATGTCAGGCGCTTGGGGTCCTGTTGCAATCGCGCCAGAAGCTCGCGCGCGTCGTCTTCGTTGGTCAGCAGCGCGGTCAGTGCCGAGGCGTCGATAAACATCAATGGTCCTCGTACAGGCTGTCGCGGAAGGCCTTGTCTGCCGGCTGGCCCTCGGCGGGTTGGCCTTTGGCACGCAAATCACGTGTGAATTGGATACCAAGCTCCACCAGGGAGGGCTTTCCCTGTTCACGCTCAAGCTCATGGAGAAGCGCCGTATGCACGGCTTCGGTCAGGCTCAATTTTTTGAGCGCCGCGACCTTACGGGCCAGCGCATCCGTCTCGGAATTCTTAATGTGGAAGGCCATGAACCGCTCCATCTAGACTAAACTATCTATCCATATATAAAATATACGATACACGATAGAAAGAGCTTCGAACTGCGCCGGCTCGACCACTTCATTTTCCACGCACTAGCACCGCCCATCGCCGCTGGCTGCGGATGCTTCGAACCCACGACCCTAAGCCCTTGAAATTTTAGACAAAATAAAACCCCAGCAAAATGTTTGCTGGGGTTTCTTGAATTTGGTTGCGGGGACAGGATTTGAACCTGTGACCTTCAGGTTATGAGCCTGACGAGCTACCGGGCTGCTCCACCCCGCGCCAACCGGAAAACTGCGGCTTCATTAAAGTGTCGCAGTTTAAAAAGCAACGACGGCATTCGTGAAGAAGGCCGCCGCGAACTTTCATGATGAAGAGGCAGATCCGTTTTTTGCAGGCCTGGCAACGACCTACTCTCCCAGGTCTTGAGACATAGTACCATTGGCGCGGGAGCGTTTGACGGCCGAGTTCGGGATGGGATCGGGTCTGGTCACTCCGCAGAAGTCACCAGGCCGGCAAAAAACGGATTGAAGCAAAACTGGTTTTTGTATCATGGCCAAAGCCGTTTCCCTTGTGGGGTCGTGCTTTGGACTGGATGGATATCGACTAATGAGAGTGTTTAAGCCGATCGAGCTATTAGTACCGGTAAGCTACATGCATTGCTGCACTTCCACACCCGGCCTATCAACGTGGTCGTCTTCCACGGCTCTCGAGGGAGAACTCGTTTTGAGGTGGGTTTCCCGCTTAGATGCATTCAGCGGTTATCCCGTCCGTACATAGCTACGCTGCACTGCGGCTGGCGCCACAACAGCTCCACCAGAGGTACGTTCACCCCGGTCCTCTCGTACTAGGGGCAAATCCTCTCAATTCTCCTACACCCACGGCAGATAGGGACCAAACTGTCTCACGACGTTTTGAACCCAGCTCACGTACCACTTTAATCGGCGAACAGCCGAACCCTTGGGACCTTCTCCAGCCCCAGGATGTGATGAGCCGACATCGAGGTGCCAAACACTGCCGTCGAT
Source organism: Methylocella sp. CPCC 101449 (assembly GCF_031921685.1). Taxonomy (NCBI): domain Bacteria; kingdom Pseudomonadati; phylum Pseudomonadota; class Alphaproteobacteria; order Hyphomicrobiales; family Beijerinckiaceae; genus Methylocella; species Methylocella sp. CPCC 101449. The sequence continues at coordinate 147,533 of NZ_JAPDHU010000003.1, forward strand.
ATGGACTCTTGGGCAGTATCAGCCTGTTATCCCCGGCGTACCTTTTATCCGTTGAGCGATGGCCCACCCACTCGGGACCACCGGATCACTATGACCGACTTTCGTCTCTGCTCGACTTGTTTGTCTCGCAGTCAGGCAGGCTTATGCCATTGCACTCAACGAGCGATTTCCGACCGCTCTGAGCCCACCATCGCGCGCCTCCGTTACTCTTTGGGAGGCGACCGCCCCAGTCAAACTGCCCACCATGCGCTGTCCCGGCTCCGGATGACGGAGCTCGGTTAGATATCCATGTCAATAAGGGTGGTATTTCAAGGGTGACTCCACCTGAGCTGGCGCCCAAGCTTCAAAGTCTACCACCTATCCTACACATGCTAACACGAATACCAGTGCAAAGTTGCAGTAAAGGTGCACGGGGTCTTTCCGTCTGACCGCAGGAACCCCGCATCTTCACGGGGAATTCAATTTCACTGAGCTGATGTTGGAGACAGCGGGGAAGTCATTACGCCATTCGTGCAGGTCGGAACTTACCCGACAAGGAATTTCGCTACCTTAGGACCGTTATAGTTACGGCCGCCGTTTACCGGGGCTTCGATTCAAGGCGTGAACCTCTCCTCTTAACCTTCCGGCACCGGGCAGGCGTCAGACCCTATACGTCATCTTGCGATTTCGCAGAGCCCTGTGTTTTTGTTAAACAGTTGCCACCCCCTGGTCTGTGCCCCCCCGACCTGGTTGCCCAAGCCGAGAGCCTCCTTCTTCCGAAGTTACGGAGGTAAATTGCCGAGTTCCTTCAACATCATTCTCTCAAGCGCCTTGGTATACTCTACCAGTCCACCTGTGTCGGTTTGGGGTACGGTCTAATGTGGGGGCTATTTCCTGGGACCACCAGGTTGCACAGGAAATCCAATAATCCCGTACAACTTTCGCAATCCGTCACCACCCACTGGCCCACGAATATTAACGTGGTTCCCATCGACTACGCCTTTCGGCCTCGCCTTAGGGACCGGCTAACCCTGCGAAGATTAACTTTACGCAGGAACCCTTGGACTTACGGCGACACTGTCTTTCACAGTGTTTGTCGTTACTCATGTCAGCATTCGCACTTCCAATACCTCCAGGATGCCTCACGGCTGTCCCTTCGACGGCTTATGGAACGCTCCGCTACCGCGCATTGCTGCGCCCAAAGCTTCGGCTCGTGGCTTGAGCCCCGGTACATCTTCGGCGCGGAAACCCTTATTTAGACCAGTGAGCTGTTACGCTTTCTTTAAAGGATGGCTGCTTCTAAGCCAACCTCCTGGTTGTTTTGGGATTTCCACATCCTTTCCCACTTAGCCACGAATTAGGGGCCTTAGCTGTTGGTCTGGGTTGTTTCCCTCTCCACAATGGACGTTAGCACCCACTGTGTGACTCCCGCGCATTACTTCCAGGTATTCGGAGTTTGGTTAGGCTTGGTAAGGCTGTGAACCCCCCTCACCCATCCAGTGCTCTACCCCCTGGAGTATTCACGCGAGGCTATACCTAAATATATTTCGCGGAGAACCAGCTATTTCCGAGTTTGGTTGGCCTTTCACCCCTAATCACAAGTCATCGGAGCCTTTTTCAACAGGCACCCGTTCGGTCCTCCAGTAAGTGTTACCTTACCTTCAACCTGCTCATGACTAGATCACCCGGTTTCGGGTCTAATCCGACGAACTGAACGCCCTGTTCAGACTCGCTTTCGCTGCGCCTACACCTACCGGCTTAAGCTTGCTCGTCAAATTAAGTCGCTGACCCATAATACAAAAGGTACGCCGTCACCCAGGACGAACCTTGGGCTCCGACTGTTTGTAGGTATCCGGTTTCAGGAACTATTTCACTCCCCTCGTCGGGGTGCTTTTCACCTTTCCCTCACGGTACTTGTTCGCTATCGGTCGCTAAGGAGTACTTAGGCTTGGAGAGTGGTCTCCCCGTGTTCAGACAGGATTGCACGTGTCCCGCCCTACTCAAGTCCTCAATGTTTCGAAATCCGTACGGGGCTATCACCCACTAAGGCCCGACTTTCCAATCGGTTCCGATTAAAAACACTGAGGCACTGGCCTGGTCCGCGTTCGCTCGCCACTACTAACGGAGTCTCGTTGATGTCCTTTCCTCCAGGTACTTAGATGTTTCAGTTCCCTGGGTTTGCTTTTGTACCCTATGTATTCAGGCACAAATACCTTCTGTTGATATCTGTAAGTCCAAAACCATGCAGCTTCGTCTCCGAAGCACAAGGCCTCGGAATTACAGATATCGAAGGTGGGTTTCCCCATTCGGAAATCCGCGGATCAAAGGTTGTTCGCACCTCCCCACGGCTTATCGCAGCGTACCACGTCCTTCATCGCCTCTTAGCGCCAAGGCATCCACCGGATACCCTTATTACACTTAATCACTCTCATTATCGCTATCCACCTCTCGTGGTCCCTCGGCAAAGGGCCACGCGGTCGCTGAAGGGTCTTCAGCAGGATCACGATAGAAAAGACCAGTTTTGCTTCAAACATATCCGGGAGCGCTGCGGTCAAGCTACGCCCACGTGCCGGTTACAAGAACCAGCTGCTGGTATGCTTACCCATCAAGTCCACCTCTCGAGATTGCTCTCGATCAGCTTCCCTTGCGGGTAACCGGATATATTTCCTCTTCACGATGTCAGAAAACTTCTCAGCGAACATGCCACTGCATGCCGCAAACGTTTATGGACGAACCAGGAGCTAGTCGTGGTGATCAAACCATCTGGTGGAGCCAGACGGGATCGAACCGACGACCTCATGCTTGCAAAGCACGCGCTCTCCCAACTGAGCTATGGCCCCGAGCCAAACGAACTCGATGATGGTCACGCGCAATTAATTGGTGGGCCTGGGAGGACTTGAACCTCCGACCTCACGCTTATCAAGCGCGCGCTCTAACCAACTGAGCTACAAGCCCGAACCGCCCCACTCCCCGCGGGATGCAGGAACCTTGGCGGGCTCGTCCAGGAAGAAAGAGAAACGAAGACGGCGGCGTCCCGCATGATACGGTCTGACTGACCGTTATGTTCTGAAGAGTTTCGATAAGACAGGCAAAATGCCCACCTTGAGGAAACATCCTTAGAAAGGAGGTGATCCAGCCGCAGGTTCCCCTACGGCTACCTTGTTACGACTTCACCCCAGTCGCTGACCCTACCGTGGTCGTCTCTCTCCTTGCGGTTAAGAAAACGCCTTCGGGTAGAACCAACTCCCATGGTGTGACGGGCGGTGTGTACAAGGCCCGGGAACGTATTCACCGCAGCGTTCTGATCTGCGATTACTAGCGATTCCACCTTCATGCACTCGAGTTGCAGAGTGCAATCCGAACTGAGACGGCTTTTTGAGATTTGCCAGGGCTCGCGCCTTCGCATCCCACTGTCACCGCCATTGTAGCACGTGTGTAGCCCAGCCTGTAAGGGCCATGAGGACTTGACGTCATCCCCACCTTCCTCCGGCTTATCACCGGCAGTCCCCCTAGAGTGCCCAACTTAATGATGGCAACTAAGGGCGAGGGTTGCGCTCGTTGCGGGACTTAACCCAACATCTCACGACACGAGCTGACGACAGCCATGCAGCACCTGTGTTCCCGGCTCCGAAGAGAAGAAACCATCTCTGGTATCCGTCCAGGACATGTCAAAAGCTGGTAAGGTTCTGCGCGTTGCTTCGAATTAAACCACATGCTCCACCGCTTGTGCGGGCCCCCGTCAATTCCTTTGAGTTTTAATCTTGCGACCGTACTCCCCAGGCGGGATGCTTAAAGCGTTAGCTGCGCCACTAAGCAGCAAGCTGCCTAACGGCTAGCATCCATCGTTTACGGCGTGGACTACCAGGGTATCTAATCCTGTTTGCTCCCCACGCTTTCGCACCTCAGCGTCAGTTCCGGACCAGTAAGCCGCCTTCGCCACTGGTGTTCTTGCGAATATCTACGAATTTCACCTCTACACTCGCAGTTCCACTTACCTCTTCCGGACTCAAGATCCCCAGTATCAAAGGCAGTTCCAGAGTTGAGCTCTGGGATTTCACCCCTGACTTAAAGATCCGCCTACGTGCGCTTTACGCCCAGTGATTCCGAACAACGCTAGCCCCCTTCGTATTACCGCGGCTGCTGGCACGAAGTTAGCCGGGGCTTATTCTCCTGGTACCGTCATTATCTTCCCAGGTAAAAGAGCTTTACAACCCTAAGGCCGTCATCACTCACGCGGCATGGCTGGATCAGGCTTGCGCCCATTGTCCAATATTCCCCACTGCTGCCTCCCGTAGGAGTTTGGGCCGTGTCTCAGTCCCAATGTGGCTGATCATCCTCTCAGACCAGCTACTGATCGTCGCCTTGGTGAGCCATTACCTCACCAACTAGCTAATCAGACGCGGGCTAATCCTTCGGCGATAAATCTTTCCGCTCTCGCGCTTATCCGGTATTAGCTCAAGTTTCCCTGAGTTGTTCCGAACCAAAGGGTATATTCCCACGTGTTACTCACCCGTCTGCCACTCTGTATTGCTACAGCGTTCGACTTGCATGTGTTAGGCCTGCCGCCAGCGTTCGTTCTGAGCCAGGATCAAACTCTCAAGTTGTATTGAGATTTTATCCCGACTGGTCACTGTCAACATTACTTGACGAGTTCCAAGCACTTGTCCGCGTCTCACGACTGCGAACGGTGTACTTAGAAGAACGTGACCGTCAGAGTGTCTCATCGACATTCCTGTTGCCAGGAACATCCGCAAGGACATCCGCCGTCCACGTCTCTCTTTCTTCCGATTCAATTGTCAAACAGCAACCGCATCAAAGACTTACACCTAATAGCAGAAGAACCGCTATCGCCCTGAATGCCCCGACCTACCTGGCCGATCCATTCAGATGATGTACGCCTCGAGAAGCTCGAAGAAACCGAGTTCCGGCAGCCGCTTGGAAGCGGCGTCGCCGTCGGTGTGCTGCTTATGGAGGACGCCGCCCCTACTGTCAACATCGATTTTCAACGAAGTTTCACCTTTTGTGCTAACCGACGGAAAATAATAGGCTTCAGAGATATTCACAGGGCCGTTTTGGGAACTCAATCCAGGACGGGGCCGGAAAATTTTCCTCTCACCCTTGCGAAAATTTTCCTGACATCCCCGCACAGATGATCGGCGGAGTCGCCCCAATTGTGCCATGAACAGGGGGCTTCGTGCCCGGGCCATCGCTCCGAGAGGGGCCGATCGCAGCCGGGGACGGTCAGGCGGAAGGGTCATCAACCTTCAAAGCAGGCAATCCAACCACGGTTATCACGTGGTTTGCATTGACGCTTTTCGCGCCAGAAGCCATGATTCGACCCGACTTTTTCGAATCGAGATCGATCAACGGCGCCGTCACAGTCGAACGCCAGAAAACCAGGATTTGACGAGTGCCAGGTTCGCCGACATCCGCCACCGATGCGCAATGGAGCGCCCAGGGGAACCCCCACGGGAACTCCCAAGCGAGCGCGCAAGGCAGCCATGATCGGCGTCTCGACGAACGGCGTTCCAGCAATTCCGTCGACCTCGGCGTCGACCCGCCGATCGAGATCGACGGCCGTCGCCATTCCGATCAGGACCATCGCCGCGTCTCTCTGCGCTGGCTGTCAGGCACGGCGCTCACCGGTGTGGCCGGCGGATTGTTGATTGGCTCAGCCGTCTTCGCCGCCCTCGATCAAACCACCAATCTGGCTGAAGAACCGCAACTGGCGGTGATGATGCCCCGCTCGCCCGAACGCGATACGGACACGGCGCGGCGCGGAGATCGTCTCGTGCGCCCCGTTGATCTGATCGCGGCACGGCAGACGTTTCGCACGCCCACCACCATTCGCGTCGGCGATCGAGAGATCGTCAGAACCCGCAACTTCACCCGTGTCGCGACGACGATGACGCTGACCAGCACGGGCCTCGCCGACGACGTTCCGCAATTCAATCCGCTGCGGCTTCTCGCCGGCGCACCGTCGCAGAACGAGAACCTGCAAGTCGAGCTCGATCACTCTCGTGACGATGCCGACGTCAGCTTCACCAGCGAGGATGTCGGCCCGATCCCCGAAGACAATTTCGGTCTGTCGCGCCCGGAAGTGGAAGCGCAGGTCGCCGAAACCGTGAAATCAGCCCTGCGCAGCGGCGCGCAAGCGCCCCTGGCCCTGCCCTCGCAGATGCTGCTGATGCGCACCAGCCGCGCCAATTTCAATCCAGGCGCCTTATCCTACGCCAATCCGGCGGACTCGCCGATCACCGCACCCTTCTCCTCCATCGCCGTGAAGATGGTGGCCGAGAACGTCTCCGTGATCCCCAAGAGCGAGGCAAACCGCGACAGCGACGAACAATTGATCGTCGTACGGCGCGGCGAAACCCTCGACGACGTGTTGAAAGATACCGCGACCAAGGATCAGATTCGCAAGATCGCCGCAGCGCTCGGTTCTCGTCGCGGTGGCGGCCCGGTCAATGAAGGCCAGAAGGTCCGCGTCTTGCTGTGCGACACCGACGGCAATGGGCAGACCAGCAAGGTGTGCCGCATTTCCGTCTATACGGACGAGAATCTCGAAAGCACCGCCGCGCTCGCCGACAATGGCGAATATGTGCAGGTGGCACAGGCTTTCCTCACGCCCTCGAAACCGATCCGCAAACCGGCCGACGACGATGACGAAGAAGAAGATTCCGGCGGCATGCGCCTCTACAACTCCTTCTTCGAAACGGCGCTGAAACAGGAAATTCCACGCCCGGTGATCGACGACCTCGTGCGCATTTTCGCCAATGACGTCGATTTTCAACGTGCCACCAGCGCCGGCGATTCCTTTGAAGCCTTCTATGAAGAGAGCGAAGAAGGCGAAGGCCGTTACGATCTTCTCTATGCCTCGATCACGGCGCGCAGCGAGACGTTCAAATATTATCGCTACGTTTCTCCCGACGATAATTCCATCGACTTCTTCGATGGCAACGGCCGCTCCACCCGACGTTTCCTGATCCGCAAACCGATCGCCATCGGCGAACAGCGTTCAGGCTTCGGCATGCGCCGCCATCCGATCATGGGCTATTCGCGTATGCATACGGGTGTCGACTGGGCCGCGCCCGTCGGCACGCCCATCGTCGCCGCGGGCAACGGCACCGTCATCAAGGCGGCACGCGAATCGGGCTATGGCAATCGCGTCGAGATTCAGCACGCCAACGGTTACATCACCACCTACAACCATATGACGGGCTTCGCCCGCGGCATCACCGAAGGCGTGCGTGTGCGCCAAGGCCAGGTGGTCGGCTTCCTCGGTTCGACCGGCCTCTCCACCGGTCCGCACCTGCACTATGAAGTTATCGTCAACGGCAGTTTCGTCGATCCGTTGCGTATCCGCCTGGCGCGGACGCGCGAACTGACAGGTCGCCAGATCTCCGACTTCCGTCGCGAACGCGAGCGCATCGACGACCTGATGGCCAAGGCGCCAAATGCCACCCGCGTGGCGCAGCGGACCAACTAGAGCAGCCCCAGCTGGCGCTTGATATCGCTTGGTGTCACACCTTCGGCGCGCAGTTGGCGCAACGACATCGACTTGATGCTCTTCGACAGTTTGCGCCCGTCGTCATCGGTCAGCAGCCGGTGATGATGATAATGCGGTTCGGGCAGATCGAGCAGCACCTGCAACAGGCGATGCAGACTGGTGGCGTTAAACAGATCCTGCCCGCGCACGATGTCGGTGACGCCTTGCGCCGCGTCGTCGATGACGACGGCCAGATGATAGCTGGTCGGCACGTCCTTGCGGCCGACGATCGCATCGCCCCATAGACCGGACTCGGCGTAAAGCTCGCGGCTCTCAGCACCGTCGTAAAATTCGCGCCAGCCAATTTGCCCGTCGATACAGGTGTTGGCGAAGGCCATGTCGATCCGCCGCGCCGCATAGCGGCCGAGAGCACGCCATTGCGCCTGATCCTCGGCAGAAAGATTGCGGCACGTGCCCGGATAAAGCGGCTGGCCATCGGGATCGCAAGGCCAACCCGGCCGTTGTGCCACCCTCTCGGCGATCTCACCGCGCGTGCAATAACAGGGATAGATCAATCCGCGCGCCGCCAGACGCTCCAGCGCCAGCTCATAAACGGCGAACCGCTCCGATTGCCGCATGACCGGCTCTTCCCAGGATAGACCGAGCCAGGCGAGATCTTCATAAACCGCCGCTTCATACTCCGGCCGCGCACGCTGCGTGTCGATATCCTCGATGCGCAGCAGAAATCGCCCGCCCATCTCTTGCGCCAGGCGATGATTGAGCAGCGCAGAATAGGCATGCCCGAGATGGAGATAGCCATTCGGCGATGGGGCGAAGCGCAACACCGGACGCGTATCGGAAACGGGGCTTTGCGTCGCTCCTGACAGATCTTGTCGCGCCGGTGCAGTCTCGTTTTGCCGAGTCTTGTGTTGCATTGTCGTATCGTTATGCGGATCATTCCGTTCGCTGGCAGGATGCGCCGTGCCGGCAGCGGACTCAAGAGCGGCTTTCAAGACCAGATGTCCAGGTTGCAGGCCCCCAAAAGCGGAACGCGAAAAGCGCGTGCCAAGCCCAGTGCCAAACCTCCCGCCAAGGCCCACGCCGCGCCCGTCGAGCCGCCGCTGCTGATCCGCTCCGAAGACGCCCTGGTGACAGGCCTGGAGCAACTCAAGCTCATCGATCCCAAGATTATTGGCCATATGCTTGCGGCCGCTGGCCATCCGCCGCTGCGCAAGCGCGAACCTGGCCTCGAAGGCCTGCTCAGCATCGTCATTTCGCAACAGGTTTCCACCGCCAGCGCCCGCGCCATCCTGGCGCGCTTCCGCGCCCGCTTCGAAACGTTCGACGCAAGCGAAATCGCCAGCGCCAGGGACGATGATTTGCGCGGCTGCGGCCTCTCCGGTCCGAAAATGCGGACCATGCGCGCGGTCTGCGAAGCGGTTGCCAGCGGCGCCATAGATCTCGCCGATCTCGCGCACCTCCCCGCCGAAGAGGCGCATGCCCGCCTCGTCACGCTGAAAGGCATCGGCCCCTGGACCGCCGACATCTATCTGCTGTTTTGCCTCGGGCACCCGGACATTCTGCCGGTCGGCGACCTGGCCTTGCAGGAGGCGGCGAAACTGGCGCTGGGCCTGAAGAAGCGTCCGGATCAGAAGAAACTGGCCCGCCTCGGCCAGCGCTGGCGGCCCTGGCGCGGCATCGCAGCGCGCCTGCTCTGGGCCTATTACGCCAGCATCAAACAGCGTGCGGTCGACCCCGCCAGCGTCCTCAAATCCTGATCTTGCGCCACGACCCTTCGGGCGCGTAAGACACCGCCAACATCAGGAGACAGATTATGGCGCAACCGGTGATCGACGGTCCGCGGCGCGAGGCGCCGTCGGGCAAGACCAAACAATTGATCGTCATCCTTCACGGTTATGGCGCCGACGGCAATGACCTCATCACCATTGGCGCCGAATGGCAGAAGATTTTTCCCGATGCGGTCTGCGTCGCGCCCAACGCCCACGAAGCTTGTCAGCAGATGCCGATGGGCCGGCAATGGTTCAATCTCACCGACCGCAATCCACACGAACGCTGGAACGGCGCCTGCACCGCACAGCCCATCATCGATGCCTTCGTCGATGCGGAGATGGCGAAATATGGTCTCGCCGATAAGGACGTTGCGCTCGTCGGCTTCAGCCAAGGCGCGATGATGGCCTTGCATACGGGCCTGCGTCGCAAACAACGGCCGGCCGGCATCATCAGCTATTCCGGATTGCTGATCGGTCCCGAACATCTCAAGGAAACAGTCACGCACACCGCCGCCACGGCGCCGCCGATCTTCCTGCTGCATGGTAGCGCCGATGGCGTCGTGCCGGTGCAATCGCTGTTCCTGAGCACCAATGCGCTCGGCGAAGCAGGCATTCCCAGCCAGTGGCACCTCAGCGTCGGCCTCGAACACAATATCGATCCGCAAGGCATTCTGCTCGGCGCGCTGTTTCTCGCCAATTGCTTCGGCTTGCCCTATCCGGCGATGTTGCGGCGTTAATCGACGCTCGCGCGCGCCGGTGCCAAAGCCGGCTGCAATTGCGGCGCTCTGCGCCGCAAGCCGCGCCGCACGACCACCGGGCTGTAAAGCTGCTTCGTCGCTTCGACGAGATGCACGCCCGCACCCGGCAGAGCGAGCTTGCCGCCGACTTTCTCGAACGCCAAGGCCGAACGCAGAAGATAGGGCCGCGCGAAAGGCGGTACATACAAAGCTTCCGACCAATTGATCGGCGAGAACTGCGCTTCCTTCAAAAGCTCGCGCAACTGGCTGCGCGAATAGGGCTCGCCGTAGCCGAACGGCGTTGAGTCGACGCGCGCCCACATGCCGCTGCGATTGGGCACGACGGCGATCATACGTCCGCCGGGCGTGAGCACGCGCCACACCTCGTTGAGGAGATCGTAGGGTTGATCGCTCGTCTCCAGCGCATGCACGACCAATACCCGATCGATGCTCGCATCGGGCAGCGGCAGCATGGTGACGTCAACGAGCGCCGCCGAAGACACGCCCTGCCCCGGCCAGTGAATCACACCCTGTTCGGCGGGCATGAATGCCAGCACGCGCACCGCCTCGTTCAAGAAGACATCGAGATAAGGTGTCGCATAGCCGATGCCGAGCACCGCATGGCCCGTGCAGGTTTCCCAACGAACCCGCACGAACTGCCGGATGAAACGCGTCGCGACGTTTCCCAGCGGCGAGGCGTAAAAACTGCGGAGATCGACAGCATCGAGCGACATGTACCCAGTGTGCCACCGCTGCCCTGTCAGATTCAACGGATGATTGCGGATTTAGGTCACGTTTTGCGTTCAGTTCCGCTGCACCTTTGACGCAAGCAAAGACGGTTTTGCCCAGAATTTCTGATTTTGATGCGCTCATCGCGTTTGGTGATTCCATCAAACGCCGAAACGCTATAGCGTCCCCGCTCGAAACGAGAGGGTATTCGCATGGCTGCGCAAGTTCATCAGTTTATGTGTCTTCAGGACAATTTCGGCGTCCTCATTCACGATCCCGCCACCGGCGCGACCGCTTCGATCGACGCGCCGGAAGCGGCGCCGATTCTCGCCGCCTTGGCGGAAAAGGGCTGGACGCTCACCGACATTCTCGTCACCCACCATCATGACGATCACATCGGCGGCATCGCGGCGCTACGCGAAAAATTCCCAAAGGTGCGTGTCGTCGGTCCCGCGCCCGACCGTGACCGCGTCCCAGGCGCCGATATCTACGTGGGCGAAGGCGATAAGGTGAAAGTGGGCAATCTCGAAGCGCAGGTCTTCGAAACGCCAGGCCACACGCGCGGACACATCGTCTATTTCTTCCACACCGACAAAATGCTCTTTGCCGGCGACACACTGTTCGCGCTTGGCTGCGGCCGTGCCTTCGAAGCGCCTGGCGCGGTGTTGTATCAATCCGTCATGAAACTGGCCGCGCTGCCGGGCGATACCAGGCTCTATTGCGGCCACGAATATACGTTGTCGAACGGCAAATTCGCGCTTGCGGTCGATCCCGATAATAAAGCGCTGCAAGAGCGCATGAAGGAGATCGCCGCTTTGCGCGACAAGCAGCAGGCGACGCTGCCCTCGCTGCTGTCGGTCGAGCTCAGCACCAATCCGTTCCTGCGCGCCGACGATCCGGCGATTCGCAAGCAACTCGACATGGTCGGCGCCGAGCCTGCCGCCGTGTTCACCGAACTGCGTGAACGCAAGAACAAATTCTGAGTCGCACAGATGGCCGCTCACGCTCCCGCGGAGATGACAGCGGATGAAATCATCCGCCTCCTCGATCTGCAGCGGCATCCAGAGGGCGGCCATTTTCGCGAAACCTACCGCGATCCGGCGACCGATGCCGCCGGACGCGCCCATTCGACGCTGATCTATTTTCTGCTCGCCGCCGGCGAACGCTCCGCCTGGCACCGGGTCGACGCCGTCGAAATCTGGCACTGGTATGCCGGCGCTCCTCTTAAGCTGGAAATCGCCACGGCCGGCACACCGATCGAGACCATCCGGCTCGGCGCCAATCTGCTCGTGGGCGAACGGCCTCAAGGGGTGGTTCCGGCGCACGCTTGGCAGGCTGCGGAAAGTCTCGGGCCTTGGACATTGGTTGGCTGCACGGTAGCGCCAGGCTTCAGCTTTGCCGGTTTTGAACTGGCCCCTCCCAGCTGGAGGCCCTAACCTAGTTCCTTTGATTCTAGTGGGAGTTACACCACTCCTTAACGGATTTTAAGCCATAACGAATCATGCGGAGTTATGAGTCCGCTCGACCCCTGTATTGCGCGGTGCCCTGTGAACGACCGGCCAGCCAGCCCTTCTCGTCAGATCGACAATCAAATCAATGCTTTTGCCCCCAATCCGGTCGATATCCTGAATTCCATTGGCGCAGTGGTCTACACTTGGGACATCGCCAGCGATCAGATCACCTGGGGTCCGAATGCCGAGCAGGTTCTCGGCATCATCCCCAAAAGCATTGGCTCCGGCGCTGCCTTTCACGAACTGCTGTCGATGGATTCGCCGACCTCGCGCTTTGATTCGGTGATGCACGGCACCGAGAGCGACACCGGCGCGGGGGTGACCTTCAGCATTCAATATGGCCTGCGTATCGTCCCGCTCTCGGGTGAGCGCGCCCCGACGATCTGGGTCGATGACACCGGCCGTTGGTTCGCCGACCAATCCGGCCGCCCGGGGCTCGTCCACGGCGTCATCCGCAATCTCACGGCACTTGGGCTCGCCCATCCGGTTGGACACGGCAATCGCTTCGATGCGCAGACCAGTGCCCTCTCACGCACCCGCCTCGCCGATCAGATTACCCGACAAATCGAAAATGCCCGGCGCCGCCAATCGACCTTCGCCTTCCTGCTGCTGGCGATCGACGACTTGCCGGCGCTCAACCAGCGTTACGGCTTTGACGTAGGCGACGAATTGCTGGCGAGCCTCGGCCAGCGGCTGCGCGGCCAGATGCGCATCACCGACACGGTGGTGCGCTATGCCGGCAATCGCTTCGCCATGGTGCTGGAATGCTGCGACCACGCCAAGTTGATCGCCGCTGCCGAACGCATCGAGCGAATTATCGCAGAAAGCTCGTTGAATACGACCGCTGGCCCGCTTCCCTGCAAGATCCGCATGGGTGGTGTCGTCGCTCCGGTTGACGCACGCAATGCGCAAGCGGTTTTCCAGAACGCGGAAGAGGCGCTGATCCTCTCCAAGAGCCGCGCCGCTGAACGTTTCGTCAAATATGAGCCGAGCCTGGCGCAAAGCGACCAGCGACGCCGCACTCAATTCATGGCCGATACGATCATCGAAGCGCTCAACGATCGCCGGATTTCCATCGCCATGCAGCCGATCATCGCGCGCTCCACCGGCGAACCCGCGCTCTACGAAGCCTTGCTGCGGCTGCGCCTCGAAGGCGGCGAAGTGCTCTCACCGGCCAACATCTTCCCGGTCGCCGAAAAGACCGAGCTCGTGCAGATGCTCGACCGGCGTGTCCTCGAATTGGCGCTGGCCCGTATGAGCGCCGATCCGTCCCTGCATGTCTCGGTCAATATGTCCGGCAAGACGGTGCATGGCGTGCGGTGGGTCGACGATGTCGCCGCGCTGCTGCGCTTGCATCCGGGCTGCGCCGAGCGGCTCGTCATCGAATTCACCGAAACCTGCGCGATCGAGGATATCGAAGCGACCGCTCATGTCATCAGCGGGATCAAGGCACTCGGCGTGAAAGTGGCGATGGACGATTTCGGCGCGGGCCATACGTCCTTCCGCAACCTGCGCCGTCTCGACATCGACATGCTGAAGATCGATGGCGCCTTCATTCAGAATCTCACCCGATCCGCCGACGATCGCTTCTTCGTGCGCACCTTGATCGACCTGGCGCGTCATCTCTCGATTCCCGTCGTCGCCGAATGGGTCGAGGACAAGGACACCGCCGATCTCCTCGGCGAATGGCATGTCGACTATTTCCAGGGTGACTATTTCGGTTCCGCTCAGGAACTACCGCCCGCAGACGACGTCGGCACGGCTTCCCAGATGTCGGCTGCGTAAACCGCAGCCGACCTAGTCGGGAGATTAGCTATCGCTTGTCGATCGCTTCGAGCCGCTTCTGCATTTCCTCGATTTGCTTCTTCAACGCATCGAGGTCGGACTGACTCTTTTCGCCCTCGGGCGCGGCCGTAGCCGGCGCCTCTGGTGCCTTGGGCGTGGCACTTGTTCCAGCGGAAGCCGCCGGATTGAGGCCGAATGGATTGAACATGGTGAGCGCCTGCGAGAACATCGCCAGGTTCTTGCGTGTCTGTTCCTCCATCGCCTCGAAAATCTGCCCCCCCTGACCGGCGCCCATCGAACCGCGGAAGGCATCGCGCATCTTCTGCTGGTCTTCGACGAAACGGCCGAACGAAAATTCGAGATAGCGTGGCACCAGCAATTGCATGCTGTCGCCATAGAAGCGGATCAATTGCCGCAGGAAAGTCGTCGGCAACAGATTTTGTCCGTCCTTGCCCTCCTGCTCGAAAATGATCTGCGTCAGAACTGGCCGGGTAATGTCCTCCCCGGTCTTGGCGTCATAGACCGCGAAATCCTCGCCTTCCTTCACCATTTTAGCGAGGTCTTCCAACGTCACATAGGTGCTCGTGCCCGTATTATAGAGGCGTCTATTGGCGTATTTCTTGATCTTTATTGGCTGCTTCTCGTCGGTCATTTCACCTCAGCCCGATCGTTGCCCAATCGTCATGTCGACCCGGCATGACACTGGGAGGATAAGCGTTTTTTGCGCCGCGTAAACAGAATTGCGCAGAGCGGTAGAAAACCGGGCCGCTGCATGCCATCTGAATACCGCGCCGCTGGGCGTTTGGCCTATTGACCTTGCCCGCTCGCCTCTGATGATAAGGGCCGAGCAGCATCAATCACGCGGCCATCGTCCTGAGCCGGTGCCGCCGTCTGGAAAGGAAGTTCAATATGTCCAGTGACATCGTTGTCGTAGGAGCAGCCCGCACGGCGGTCGGCTCCTTCAATGGGGCTTTTGCCAATACACCGGCTCACGAATTGGGGGCGACCGTCATCACCGCAGCCCTGGCCCGCGCCAATGTGGCGGCGGCCGATGTTGACGAAGTCATCATGGGGCAGATTTTGTCCGCCGGCGAAGGCCAGAACCCGGCCCGCCAGGCTGCCATGCAAGCCGGTGTTCCGCAGGAAAAGACCGCTTGGGGCCTCAACCAGCTCTGCGGCTCCGGCCTGCGTGCCGTCGCGATCGGCTTGCAGCAGATCGCCAATGGCGACGCCAAGGTGATTGTGGCCGGCGGCATGGAATCCATGTCGATGGCGCCGCACGCCGCGCACATGCGCGCCGGCACCAAAATGGGCGATATGAAAATGCTCGACACGATGCTGAAGGACGGCCTGATCGACGCCTTCCACGGCTACCACATGGGCATCACCGCCGAGAACGTTGCCGCCAAATGGCAGATCAGCCGCAACGAACAGGACAAGTTCGCGCTCGGCTCGCAGAACAAGGCGGAAGCCGCCCAGAAGGCCGGCCGCTTCAAGGACGAGATCGTCCCCTTCACCGTGAAAACCCGCAAGGGCGACATCGTGGTCGACCAGGACGAGTACATTCGTCACGGCGCCACCCTCGACTCCCTGCAGAAGTTGAAGCCCGCTTTCACCAAGGACGGCTCGGTGACCGCCGGCAATGCCTCGGGCATCAATGACGGCGCCGCCGCCGTGGTGCTGATGACCGCCGACGAAGCCAAGAAGCGCGGTCTCACCCCGATGGCCCGGATCGTTTCCTGGGCTACCGCTGGCGTCGATCCTGCCATCATGGGCTCGGGTCCGATCCCAGCCTCTCGCGCCGCACTCGCCAAGGCCAATTGGAAGGTGAAGGACGTCGAGCTGGTGGAAGCGAACGAAGCCTTTGCCGCGCAAGCCCTCGCCGTCAACAAGGATATGGGCTGGGATCCCTCGATCGTGAACGTCAACGGTGGCGCCATTGCCATCGGCCATCCGATCGGCGCATCGGGCGCCCGCGTCTTCACCACGCTGCTCTACGAAATGCAGCGCCGCGGCGTTTCCAAGGGCCTGGCCACGCTGTGCATCGGCGGCGGCATGGGTGTTGCTATGTGCGTGGAACGCTAACGTCGTTTTGACGAAGGCCTCCGGCGGCAACCGCCGCCGGAGAGAATATTGCAGCTCCAATTTAAGAAACGAGGAGGGGGCATTATGGCTCGGGTCGCAGTGGTTACGGGAGGGACGCGCGGAATTGGTGAGGCGATTTCAAAAGCGTTGAAAGCCGCCGGCTATACAGTGGCCGCCAATTACGCAGGGAATGATGAGGCTGCGGCAAAGTTCAAAGCCGAGACCGGCATCCCGGTCTACAAGTGGGACGTGTCGAGCTACGACGCCTGCGCCGCCGGTCTCGCCGAGATCGAGAAGGACCTCGGCCCCATCGACGTCCTGGTCAATAATGCCGGCATCACCCGTGACGGCTTCTTCCACAAGATGACCCCGCAGCAGTGGAGCGAGGTCATCAACACCAACCTCAATTCGCTCTTCAACATGACCCGGCCGACCTGGGAGGGCATGCGCAACCGGAAATTCGGCCGCGTCATCTGCATTTCCTCGATTAATGGTCAGAAAGGCCAGGCCGGCCAGGCCAATTACTCGGCGGCCAAGGCCGGCGAACTCGGCTTCGTCAAAGCGCTGGCCCAGGAAGGCGCCCGGGCCGGCATCACGGTCAATGCGATCTGCCCGGGCTATATCGGCACCGAAATGGTCCGCAAGATCGACCCGGCCATCATCGAAAAGTCGATTCTGCCGCATATTCCGACCGGCCGCTTGGGCGAGCCTGAGGAAATCGCCCGTTGCGTGGTGTTCCTGGCCTCCGACCAGTCCGGTTTCATCACCGGCTCGACGCTCACGGCCAACGGCGGCCAGTATATGGCCTGATTTCGCCGCAAACGGCGGTTTTCGCGGCTCCGGACGGGTGGACAAACCCGTCCGGCCAGTGTATCTGCGCGCATCCAACTAGAACAGCGTCCCGAAACGCTCGCTTAAGGTCAAGCTTGGCCAACGCGAAACGGTAGGAGTTAGTCATGAATATCATCGAGCAGCTCGACGCCGAGCAGATGCAGCGTCTGAGCGAAATTCGCAAGATTCCCGATTTCCAGCCGGGCGACACCGTTGTAGTGAACGTCAAGGTGAAGGAAGGCGAGCGCAGCCGCGTTCAGGCCTATGAAGGTGTTTGCATTGCCCGCGCTGGCGCCGGCATCAACGAGAACTTCACCGTCCGCAAGATTTCCTACGGCGAAGGCGTCGAGCGCGTGTTCCCGCTCTACTCGCCGATCATCGATTCGCTGACCGTGGTGCGCCGCGGCAAGGTGCGTCGCGCCAAGCTCTACTACCTGCGTGATCGTCGCGGTAAGTCGGCCCGTATCGCCGAGCGTATCGACAACACGCAAAAGGCCAAGACTGCTAAGCCGGCCGCGAAAGCCGCCAGCAAGTAAGCCGGTCCATCTGGTCCAGAATTCAAAGCGTGGCTCCGGCCGCGCTTTTTCTTTTCGGACGGCGGTTTAGACGGTTGGACCGTTCAAAACCCAGCGATGGCCGAACGGATCGCGCACCACAGCCAGGCGCGTCCCCCAGAACGTGTTCATCGGCCCCGCCTCCGTGGTGGCGCCGAACTTCGCCGCCCGCTCCACGGTCGCATCGACCTCCTGCCCGGTCGCGAATTCAAGGCTGACCGACATGGTCGCGGGCTCACCCGGAATGGGCGTGCGCGCTTTGCCGAATTCCGGAAAGGCATCGGCGACCATCACCGAACCACCGTTGATCGACAGTTCGCAGTGCATGATTCGCAGGCCATCCAGCGCCGGCATGAAGGCCTTTTGCGTCGCCCCGAACACCTGCACATAAAAAGCAATCGCCGCCGCTGCCGGAGATACTGTGAGATAGGGCGCGACCGGTGGGCGGCTGGACACGTTCATGGGCGTCTCGTTGCAGGCGGTTCTGTTATGTTTTTGTAGCACAAGCCCTGCGCTTGGGCACGCCCATCACACAATGAAACGCCAGCGCCGATGGCCTAACGCGGCACGATGCTCGCCTGCGAGAGCTCGGCCGAGATCAGACGGGCGGCTTCGATCACATGATCCCTATATTCCGTCAGTCGCTGGCGCTCCGTCGTATTGGGAACGGCGACGAGGCTGATGCCCGCGACCACCTGCTGATCGCGCGCAATCGGCGCGGCGAGACCAATACGCCCAGGCGCTACTTCCGAATCGGTCATCGCATAGCCCGCGCGTTTGATCCCGCGAATCTGCTCCTTGAACTGCGGCCAGCCCTCGACATGCAGCAAACGATGAATCGTCTGCTCGTTGCTGAGATAGATCGCCTTCAGCGTGCGATCGGGCAGATTGGCCAGGATCACCTTTGACGTCGCGCCCAAGAACATCGGCATCGCCACGCCGCGCTCGTAACTCGTCGTCAGATGCGGCTCGCTGCCATGCACTTCGAACACGCACATGACGCAATCCTTGAAGCGACGGCACAAGATGACCATCGCCTTCTGGCTGGTTTGCGCCAGCAGCTTTTCCATGATCGGCGCGGCGATGCGGATCAACTCGTCGTTTTGCCGAAGGATTCGATCGTAGCGAATGAACGCCGGCCCCAACGCATAGCCCGCGCCCGCAACCGGATCGAGAAAACCCGACTGCACCAGTTCGCGCACGTGCCGATAGGTGGTGCTCGTCGAGGCACCGAGCTCACGGGCAATTTCCTCCACCGTCCAAACGGACTGGCCGTTTTCGAAGAGCTGCAAAATGGCGAGGACACGATTGGCTGGGGTCATTTCAAAAGCGCGTAGAACAAAAAGGAAGCAGAACTGCCCGATTGATTAGCACATAACAGGAAAAATAAAAATTCCTGATATATGAGAATTTTGTTGCACACCTTCTCGTTCGTTGCGATAGTCGCGATCACGAGACCGGACGGGCGCGATGCCTGCCGGCCCCTCGCAAGACGAAAACAGGTCTCAGACCGAGTGAGGAGAGTGCGGGTATGAGCACGATTTTCCGGCGTTTCTCTTGGCTGCTGCTGACGGCAGCTCTCAGCGCAGCCCCTTTGGCAGCCCCTCTGCGCGCTCAGGCGCAAACCACCGAAATCCGCGTCGCCATGTTAGCCCCGAGCGCCCTGCTCTGGCTGCACGCCATCGCCAAGGACCAAGGATTTTACGCGGAGCGTAAGATCGCGGTGAAGGAACTGATCGCCGGATCGAGCCCCACCCTTCTGCAAGCCGTATCGTCGGGCAGTGTCGAAGCCGGCATGTCGCTTGGCGATGTCGTCATTCGCGCCATCGACCAAGGCGCTCCGGTGATCATGACCGGCGCCATTCTCGAAAAGACCGTTCTGCGTCTCGTCGGCGGCACAGGCGTCTCGACGATCAAGGAGCTTGGCGGCTCGACAGTGACGGCCGGCGCTGTCGAAGGCGGCACCGCCAATATGCTGCGCTTCCAGCTGCAACGGGCTGGCGTTGATCCGCGCAGTGTCAAAATGGTCGCGCTGACCAACTCCAAGGACCGCGTCGTGGCGCTTGGCAACGGTCAGGTGAAAGGCGCTTTGCTCATCGCGCCGTTCGATACGATGGCCGAACGCGAGAAGATGCCCATTCTCGATGTCTATAAAGAGCCCTACGTACAGACGCCGCTGATCGTCAATCGCCCCTGGGCCGAGAAAAACCGCGACGCCGCCGTCGGATTGACCAAGGCGCTGCAGAAGGCGGCGGTGTGGATCTATGATCCGGCCAACAAGCAGAAGGCGATCGACATTCTCGCCAGCTTCACCAATGTTCCAGCCGACATTTGCGCTGAATCCTATGCCTTCATCGTCGATCAGCAGAAGGCCATCGGACGCAATCTCGAAGTCTCCGCGGCAAGCCTCGAGAACATTATCAAGATCGATCAGGCCATCGGCGCCAATCCGGCTTCGTCAAAGCCGTTCGATCTCTCGCGCTATTACGATGCGAGCTATCTGGCCGCCAAATAGCAGAACCAAGCGACAGAGTTCGGAGTACGTACCATGGCTGACGACCGTATTCCCGTCACGTTGCTCACCGGTTTTCTCGGGAGCGGCAAGACAACGCTTCTCAATGCCTGGCTACGCACACCGGACCTGGCCGATGCCGCCGTTATCGTCAATGAGTTCGGTGAAGTTGGGATCGATCACGCTCTGATCGCCTCCAGCAATGACAATACGATCGAACTGTCGACGGGCTGTCTGTGCTGCACCGTGCGCGGCGATCTCGTGAACACGTTGCGCGAGCTGATCGTGCGGCGCGAGAAAGGCGAAGTGCGCGCCTTTAGTCGCGTGCTCATCGAAACCACCGGCCTGGCCGACCCGGCGCCCGTGATCCAGGCCTTGATGACCTTCCCGGTGGCGCGGCGCTTTCGGCTGCGCCAGGTCGTGACCACGGTCGATGCGGTCAATGGCATGGCGACACTGGCAAACCATCAGGAATCGGTGAAGCAAGTCGCCGTGGCCGATGAACTTATCCTCACCAAGGTCGATGTCGACGCGGCGAGCGATGACATCGTCGCCAGCTTGAGGCAGCTCAATCGCGGCGCACGGTTCCACCGCTCCTCGCTCGACGGCATCGTGATGCCCGATGATCTTGAAACCATCGACATCTATGATCCGGCAACCAAGAACGAGGATGTCGCCCGCTGGCTCAACGCGGAAGCGCACGCCGTACATCATGATCATGGCCACGACCATCATCACGATATCACCCGCCATGGCGCCGATATTTCCTCTTTCGTCTTCGAATTCAAATCGCCGCTCCATTGGGAACATGTCGCCAATTGGCTCGACGCGCTCGTCATGGGCAACGGCCAAGACCTTCTGCGCGTCAAAGGCATCGTCGACATCATCGGCCGGCCCCGCCCGATCGTCATTCAAGCGGTGCAGAGTTTGCTGCATCCGCCCTTCGAACTTCCGGCCTGGCCGGAAGGCCCACGAACCTCGCGCATCGTTTTCATCACCCGTCGGCTGTCGCGCGCCTATGTCGGAGAAGTCTTCGACACGATCCAGCAACGCGCGCCGGCCGCATAACTTTCTAGTCTCTGGAGAATTCGACTTATGGATACGCTTATCCGCAACGGCCTGCTGATCACCCCGAAGGGCCAGACGCAGGCTTCCGTTGGCATCGAGAATGGCCGTATCGCCGGCATCTATCCCCCCGGTCAGGAGCCCGTCGCCAAAGAGACGATCGACGCCAGGGGCCTCGCCATTCTGCCCGGCGTGATCGACATGCATTCGCATCACCGCGAAGGCAGCCTGCCGGGTTTCGAATATAAAGACACCATCTACACGTCGACTCAGCAGTGCGCCGCCGGCGGCGTCACCACCACCGTCGGCATGCCCAACGTGCAGCCGCCGCCCAATTCGCTCGATCTCCTGAAGAAGCAATTCGCCATTTACGAGCGCGACGCCATCGTCGACTGGAATTTTAATCCCGCTCCCACCATTCAAGACGAAATCTCCAGCATGGCCGAAGAAGGCATCGCCGCCTTCAAGATCTTCATGGTGGTCGATACCGGACGCGACTATCCGCATATGCCAGGCATTGGCGTGCATGATCATGGCCGCATTCTCGAAATCATGCAGCATTGCGCGAAGGTCAATGTGCCGCTGATGGTCCATCCGCACGACCAGGCCTTGATGGACGTGATCGAAAAGGAATTCTGGGAACGCCAGGAGCGCGATGCACTGGCCTATGCCAAGGCCTATGCGGCACATGACGGCGTCATCTGGGAAACCGCCATCGCCACGCTTCTGCGCCTACAGAAAGCGGCAGGCTGCCACCTGCACATCCTGCACACGCAGACCGCTGGCAGCGTCGATCTCATCCGCAAGGCCAAAGCAGCCGGGCAACGCGTCACCTGCGAGATCAACCCCTGGGCGCTGTTTCTGGGTTGCGACTGGTCGGCGATCCAGCGCCTCGGCTCCTATGCTTTGTCCTATTGGGTGCCGGAAAAGAATGTGCCGAGCCTGTGGGAAGGATTGAACGACGGCACGATCGATATCGTCGCCACCGACCATGCGCCCCACACCCGCGAGGAAAAAGAGATCGGCTGGATCAACGGCTGGAAAGCTCACACGGGAACGCCCTCAACCCAGTTCTATCTCAGCATGTTCCTCACCGCTGCGCTGGAAGGCAAGATTTCGCTGGAACGTGTCGTCGAAGCCACCTCAACCGCCCCGGCACGCATTTTCGGCATCGAGCACAAAGGCAATGTCGTCGCCGGTCATCATGCCGATCTCGTCCTCGTCGATCTCGAGAAGGAATATGAGATCAGCGACGAAGACGTGCTGAGTCTCACTGGCTGGAGTCCCTATGCCGGCCGCAAGGTCAAAGGCAAGCCGGTCCGCACCATCGTGCGCGGCAAGACAGTCTATCTCGATGGCCAGGTCGTCGGCGAGAAGGGCTGGGGCAAGCAAGCTTGGGCCCGCTATCCGTCATAACCTCGAACAACAGAGGCTCCTTTGCGCAAGGTTTATGACTTCCTCGAACAGGACACGCGCGCGGCCGCCCTCACGCGCATCTTCGTTTCGACCGGCTTCGTGCTCATCCTCTGGCAGCTTCTGTCGATGGTCGTCACCAACCGGCTGCTGCTCGTCCCGCCAGCCGAGGTGGCTTCCGCCCTCTGGAAGGAATTCCAGCAGGGCACAATGGCGGAGAACGCCTGGGCTACGGTGACGGCGGTGGTGACGTCCTTTCTGGTGTCGATCGCCATCGGCATCGGCATTGGCCTGGCGCTGGCCTCGAGCCGCTTTCTGTCGCTGACAGGCGGCCCAGTGCTGAGCGCCCTGAATTCGGTGCCCATCATCGCGTTGGCGCCATTGTTCATCGCCTGGCTCGGACTCGGTTTTGCCTCGAAATTCGTGCTGGTTTTGCTGGTCGCCGTCTTTCCCGTGGTTGTCACCACGGAGGCCGGCCTGCGCGCCACCGACAAGCCGCTGATCGAGGCAGCGCGCTCCTTCAACGCCACGCCGTTGCAGATTTTCAGCACGGTCACTTTTCCTTACGCGCTGCCCTTCATCGTCAGCGGCATTCGCGTCGCCTGGGCGCGCGCCCTTGTCGGCATCGTCGTCGCCGAATTCTTCGGTTCTTTTGCTGGCTTCGGCTTCGCCATCATGTCGGCGAGCCAGACGTTCGATACTGCCCGCGTGCTGGGCTATGTGATCGTGCTCGGCGCCATGGGATTGATCGGCAGTGTCCTCTTCGCGGCACTGGAACGCTACCTCGCCCCCTGGAGGCTTGAATGACCGCGCTGCTCAAAATCGACAATGTCAGCCAGACATTCGTTCGCAATGACAAATCCTCGGTGGAAGCGTTGCGTTCGATCGACTTGTCGATCAACGAAGGCGAGTTCGTGTCCATTGTCGGCGCCAGCGGCAGCGGCAAGTCAACGTTGCTGCGGATCATCGACGGTCTTCTCGCGCCCTCCAGCGGTTCGGTTTTCGTCGATGGTACGAAGGTCGATCGTCCCGGTCCCGATCGCGCGATGGTTTTCCAGCAGGATTCTCTCTTGCCATGGAAAACCGTCATCGAGAATGTCGGGTATGGCCTAACCCTTGCCGGCAGGCCAAAAGCCGAAGTCCAGGCGATCGCCCAGCGTTTCATCGATATGACGGGCTTGCGCGGTTTCGAGAGCCACTATCCGCACCAATTGTCCGGCGGCATGCGCCAGCGCGTCAATGTCGCCCGCGCCCTGGCGGTCGATCCGAAAATCTTGCTCCTCGACGAGCCGTTCGCGGCACTCGATGCGCAAACGCGCGAAATCATGCAGACGGAACTGCTGTCGATCTGGCAGAAGAGCCGCAAGACCGTCCTGCTCATCACCCATCAGATCGATGAAGCCGTCTTCCTGTCGGATCGCGTCATCGTATTCAGCGCCCGCCCGGGCTGCGTCAAAACGGAAGTTGCCATCGATCTGCCGCGCCCGCGCGACCTCGATTTGAAGCGGCACCCCGCCTTCATCGAGCAGGTCGACCACATCTGGAAATTGATCGAGGCCGAGGTGCGCGCCGGCGTGAAACAGGGCGCGTAATCGCACAGATATGCACTATCTTGCCGGCGTGACGAGCGAGCTCCTCCTCATCTCTAAAGCCATTCTCACGCGCCCGCGAATGCGCTAAGGAATATCGAAGGCTGGCGAACACGGCCTCGTCCAGGGAGGACAATTGGCGCATCGCTTGCGGTGGCATGGTCATGCCAAACCAACGCAAGAACACGCGCCCCAGTTCGATCCCTCTCCGACCCGCGCCGCGCCGAACAGCGGGAGGATATCATGCTGAGACACGAGGATAACGAGCGGCTGACGCGCGTTGGCGCCGGGACGCCCGGCGGAGAACTCTTCCGGCGCTACTGGATCCCCGCACTGATGTCCTCCGAACTGCCGGAAAACGACGGAGCGCCTGTGCGCGTGCGCTTACTCGGCGAAGATCTGATCGCTTTCCGTGATAGCAACGGCGATGTCGGCCTCGTCGATGCCTTTTGTCCGCATCGCCGCGCCCCGATGTTTTTCGGCCGCAACGAAGAGTGCGGATTGCGATGCGTCTATCACGGCTGGAAGTTCAACACCCGGGGCCATTGCGTCGACATGCCCTCAGAACCTGAAGGGTCGACGCTGCACCAGCGGGTCAAGATCAAGGCTTACCCCTGCATCGACAAAGGCGGCATCGTCTGGACCTATATGGGTCCCAAGGAGACCATGCCCGAGCCGCCGGATTATGAATGGATGCGCGCACCCATAACCCATCGGCATGTCTCGAAAACTTATGAAGAATGCAATTATCTCCAGGCGATGGAAGGCGGCCTCGACACCGCGCATTCGTCTTTCGCCCATAACAACAATCTCGGCAATCGCAATGAGCCGCGCCTCCGCGATCGCTCGCCGCGACTTGACGTCGAGCGCACCGAATATGGCTATTGCTACGTCTCCTTCCGCGACCTGAAGGACGGCAACTATTACATGCGCATCTATCATTTTGTCATGCCGTTCCAGCAGTTTCGCGGCGGCATTCATAAGTTCGATGGGTCGCGCCGCGACTATCCGGAACTCAATGGCCATATCTGGGTGCCCATCGACGACACCACGACCTATGTCTACAACTGGGCTTGCGCCTATGATGCCGACGCCAATTTCAGCGAGGACAACATCCTCGAACGTGAATATTTCTACGGCCGTGGCCCCGATCAGATGATCCCCGGCACGTTCCAATTGAAAGCCAACAAATCGAACGATTATTTCATCGATCGCAATAAGCAGAAGTCCGAGACCTATACGGGCATCGAGGGCATCAATACGCAGGACTTCGCCTTGCAGGAAGGCATGGGGCCCATCGTCGACCGCTCCCTGGAACATCTCGGCAGCTCCGACAAAGCCATCGTCGCCATGCGGCGCTTGATGTTGGAGGCCGTTACCGATGTCGAGGAAGGGCGCAGGCCCAAAGGCGCCGATCCCAAAATTCATGCGCAGATCAGGCCTTACGACGGTTTCATGCAAACCAACGATAACTGGAAAGAAGTCTTCGCCGCCGAACTCACCCCGCGTTGGTGAAAGGCCGCGAAACTTTGGAGACTTGAATGACGATTGATCTTTTGCCGCTCAGCATCGCGCTTTCCAACAACGAGCGTACCCGCCCCGTGATCGAGGGACGCCACCAGCCGCAAGGCGTCAGGCTTCTGCCGACCGTGGTTCATCCCTCAGAAATGTTCTGGCGTCAGCTCAAATTCGCCGAGTTCGACATTTCGGAAATGTCGCTGTCGTCCTTGTTCATCGCGGTGTCGAAAGGCGATCAGCGCTTCGTCGGTCTGCCGATCTATACCGCGCGCATGTTCTTTCATACCCGCATCATCGTGCGCAAAGACAGCGGCATCAAAAAGCCGTCCGATCTCATCGGCAAGAAAATCGGTGTCCCCGAATATCAGCAAACATCGGCCATCTGGTCGCGCGGCGTGCTGCAACATGAATTCGGCGTACATGCCCGCGACATCGATTGGTACATGGAGCGCGTACCGGATATCAGCCACGGCGGCTCCACCGGCTTCAAACCGCCGCCAGGTGTCAGGATCAATCAAATTCCACTGTCGACCAATATCGGCGACATGCTGGTGAAGGGCGAACTCGACGGCGCCCTGCTCTATCTCAACGAACGCAATCTGGTCGATCGCAGCAGCGCCGACGTCTCCGAGGTTTGCGAACCGCTGTTTCCCAACGCCATCGCGGAATCGACCCGCTTCTATCAAAAAACCGGGCTCTATCCGATCAACCACGCCATGGTGATCAAGCGCGAGGTGCACGAGAAATATCCCTGGGTGGCGGTGAACGTCTATCACGCTTTCATGGCCGCCAAGGCCGAAGTCGAGAAAACCGCCCAGGCGACCCTGAAGGACTATGCCGCCTGCGGCCTCGTCGCGGCGGAACCCGCCAAACTCTTCGCCACCGACCCGAAAAGCTACGGCCTGCGCCACAACCGCAAGGTCATCGAAACCATCGCGCAATACGTGCACGAACAAGGCCTTACCGACCGGCAGGTGGAGGTGGAGGAAATCTTCGCGCCAGCCACCCTCAATCTGTAGCGGGCACCTGTTGGAACCCGCGGATGGGCAGACTGCCAAGATTGACAGGCCGTTCGCCCGCCCCAATATGGGGTTTGAATAGGGAGCGAAATCGCCCCGGTCGGAACGGAAAGATGAGCCAGATCAGGGTTGAACCCGGCGAAGACATGCTCGGCTTCGGCTGCGCCTGCTGCGGCAGCGACGGCGGCGTGCGCGGTTTCATCTATGACAATGAAGACCCGCTGGCGATCTATTATGCAGAGGCCGGCGGCATGTCGAACATGCCCGTTGTGCTCGTCGGCATCGCCATGGGCGCCTGGGAGGCGGGAACCACCAAATCGCAGCGCACCGCCATCGTCTTCGCATGCAGCAAGCCCGACAATGCGCCGCGCCAAACTGTGCCGACCACGCCCTTTCTGCTCGGTTTTCCCGAGTTCCCTCTGCTCGGCGAAACGATCGAGCCGGAGGTTGCGCACGAGCATAAGGACTATGCGCGGCTGCTCGAACTTTGCGATGCCCTGATCGATAACGATGCGCGCTTCATGCATCTGCGCAACGATCCCGTCGCCCGCCGTCGCTTCATCGCCGATGCACCCTCGGCGGAAACCTGAGCGGCCTCAAACGCCCCTGAACTGTGGCACGCGTTTTTCTTTGAAAGCCGCCTGCCCTTCCTTGTAGTCTTCGCTGCTGAAACAACGCGCCACAAGCGCATCAGCGCCGGCGCGATCGCGCTCATCATGCGGCTTGGCGGTTTCAGCCAGCGATTTCTTCAACGCCATCAGAGTGAGCGGCGCATTGGTGGCGATGGCGGCAATATAGTCATCGGCAGCCTGATCGAACGACGGCGCATCCCATGTCTTGTTGACGAGCCCCAATCGTTCGGCCTCGGCGCCGTCCACAATGCGTGCGCTGAGCAGCATGTCGCTCGCCGGTCCCAAACCGATGCGATGCACTAAGGCTTCGACATTGGAAAACGCATAACCAAGCCCCAGCCGCGCCGCTGGAATACGAAAGCGCGAATCCGAGGAAGCGATCCGCAAATCACAGCACAGTGCCAGCGCCAAACCGCCACCGAAGGCGATGCCGCGAATGCGCGCGAGCACGGGCTTTTGGGCGTGCATCAGCGCTTCCATGCCGGCGAGCACTGCCGCTTCATAGGCCTGTACGGCGGCTTCGCCCGTGCGCTTCGTGCCGAACTGCGAAATATCGGCACCGGCGCAGAAGGCCTTGTCGCCAGCACCGGTCAGGACGATCAATCGAACCGAGTGATCTCCTTCAGCCTGCGCAACAAGCCCGGGAATGGCACTCCACATCTCGAAAGTCAGGGCATTCATCTTCGCCGGCTGATTGATCGTCAGCGTAGCAACGCCATTTCCGACTTGATAATCAATGCGTGGCTCGCTCATGCATTCGCCTCTGCTGCAACCATATCCGCCACGCGCTCGGCGATCGCAAGCGCACTGGTCAATCCTGGACTTTCGATACCATAGAGCGCGACAAGCCCGCGCACACCATGCACATCTTGCCCTTGAACCATAAAGTCGGCTTCCGCCGCGCCTTGCGGCACGATCTTCGGTCGCACGCCCGAATAGTCCGGCAACAGTTCGCCATCCTGCAAGCCCGGCCAGTAGCGTCGGATAGCGCGATAGAATTTGTTCGCCCGCGCCGGATCGACCGCATAGTCGATCGCCAGATCGTCTTGCGTATCGAGCCATTCGACATCCGGGCCAAATCGCGCCCGGCCGGCCAGATCGATGGTCAAATGGGTGCCCAAGCCCCCCGGCTCCGGCACCGGATAGATCAGTCGCGAAAACGGCGAGCGACGGCCAAGCGTAAAATAATTGCCCTTGGCGAAATGCGGCTGCGGGATGCTGTCGCGGGCGATGCCTTCAATCATATGCGCCAGCCGGGGCGAAGCGAGGCCCGCCGCCAGCACGCAAGTGTTGACCGACATGTCGCAGGCCTCATCACCGCCAAGTCGAACGCGCAAATGTTCCCCTGCGCGCGAGGCGCCCAGAAACGGCGTCGCGAAAGCTGTGCTAGCGCCGTGCATCGCCGCATCGCCTTCCAGTGCCAGCATCAGCGCATGGGTATCGACGATGCCGGTCGACGGCGAGGCGAGCCCCATGACGCCTTCGATCTCCGGCTCCATCGCCTTCATCTCGTCGCGCCCAATTTCGCGCACATCGGTCGCGCCATTGGCATGAGCGCGCGCGGTGATCGCGAGCAGCGTGTCGCGTTGCTCGGCGCTGGCGGCAACAATGATTTTACCGCAGCGCGCATGCGGAACGTGATGATCGGCGCAGAAGCGATAGAGCCGTTGGCGGCCTTCGACGCAGAGCCTGGCCTTCAGTGAGCCTGGCGCATAATAGATGCCGGCATGGATGACCTCGCTGTTGCGCGACGACGCACCCTGGCCCACGGCGCGCTCGCGTTCGACCACCACGACCTCGCGGCCTGCACGCGCCAAGGCCCGCGCGATAGCCAGACCGATAACGCCAGCTCCAATCACCAGGCAGTCGATATCAGCATTCATGATCGACCCATCCGCTTCCACCATCGGGATAACCCCAGCGCGAGGCCGGTGCAAATAAGACCAGGAGCCGAGAGGCTTAGCGGGCAGCCTGAGACAGCGGTTTTCCTCTCCCTGGCAATGAGCTAGAAAAGATGCCAGCGAAGCAGGACGCCATAAAAAGCCTGCTCGCGGCACAGGATCGCCCGGCCATCATTCACGTCGCGGCGATCAGAGGAAACGGAGAGGGTTTATGCGCGCCAAGGCTGTATTTGCATCGGCCACATTGGGTATTGCTGCGTTCGTCTCGGCGGCGAACGCCCAATCAGGATCAACGGTCAATCTCTATGTCGGCTATTCGGCGGGCGGCGGCTACGACGTTTATGGCCGGATGGTCGGCCGTTTCATGAGCCGCCATCTGCCTGGCTCCCCGACGATCCTGATCCAGAACATGCCCGGAGCAGGCAGTCTGCGGCTTGCCAACTGGCTTTATGCCGTGGCGCCGAAGGACGGCAATAATTTCGGCATCGTCGCACGCGGCGTCGCCTTCGATACCCTGCTCGGCATGCCCGGCACCAATTACGACGCCACCAAATTCACCTGGCTCGGCAGTGCCGCCAATGAAGTGAGCGTTTGCGTCGCCTGGCACACCAGCAATATCAAAACCGTCGACCAGATTTTCTCGCAGGAGTGGATTGTCGGCGGCACCGGCGGCAGCGCCGACACCGATCAATATCCCAAGCTCATCAACGGCGTTCTCGGCACCAAGATGAAACTCGTCGTCGGCTATCCTGGCGGCAGCGACGTCAATCTCGCGATGGAACGCGGTGAAGTACAAGGACGCTGCGGCTGGTCTTGGTCGAGCGTCAAGTCGACCGCGTCAGAGTGGCTACGGGACAAGAAGATCTCAGTCCTCATGCAATTGTCCTTGAACAAGCATCCCGATCTGCCGAACACGCCCCTGGTCCTGGATCTGGCCAAGACGCCTGAGCAGAAAGGCATCTTCCAACTGGTCTTTGCCCGGCAGGTCTTGGGACGCCCCTTCCTCGCGCCTCCCGGCATACCGCCCGAACGCGCCGCCATCCTGCGCAAGGCTTTCATGGATACGATGCAAGACAAGGAGTTTTTGGCCGAGGCCGATCGCGCCAAGCTGGAAATCACGCCGGTGTCAGGCGAGGACGTGCAGAAGATCGTCGCCGACGCCTATGCGATGCCGCCAGAGGTCATCAAGAAGACCGCGGATCTGCTGAAGGAATAAAGAAGCGCCTCACACGCGGAAGCAATTTTACTTCGGATAATGCCAGCAAAGAAAAACCCCGGTGCTTTCGCACCGGGGTTCTTGTTTCTAAGCCTGTTTGATCAGGCGAAGAGCAGATTAGCGAAATTCTTCGCTTTAGAACGTGCGCTCGACGCGAACACGACCCGTCCAGTTGCTCGGGCTGACCGAAGCCAGCGTGCCGAGACCAACCGGAACCGAGAGCGGCAGGCTCTGGTTCAGGCGCGAGTAGGACAGTTCGACACCGATGTCGAAGCTACGAACCGGCGACCAGATCAGGCTACCCATGAGGGTCCAGACCGTGGCATTCGACAGACCGCCGTTCGCCCAAGCCGTGTTGCGGGTAACCGAACCCGGCATGATGCGCGCATACGAACCGATCAAGTTCGAACGCAGAGACGGGGTCCAGTAGTGGGTGAACATGGCAGCAGCCGACCAAGCCTTGGTCTGCTCCGCGCCACCAACCGTACAAGCCGCGTTCACGCAGAACAGCGTCACGTTGCGGTCGGCACGCAGGAAGCCACCGAGCCAGTTAGCCGACACCGGCGGGTTCGAGTTGATACCCGAAGTCGTCACGTAGTCGAGCGCGCCGACGCCATAAGCGACCCAGCCCTGGATGTGATCGCCAGCAGCGAGCATCGGCAGGTTGACACGGAGACCACCGCTGACCGCCCAACCGGTACGGCTGACGCGCGGGCCGGCGTTGCCAACGACCGCGAGAGCGGCGTTGCCGAACGTGGCGTTGTTCTCGAGCACCGCGGCCGACAGCATCGCGGAACCCCACGACTGGTCGATGCGGACGTTACCGACGAGGGCCGGCAGACGCTGCGCGTTCGGGCCAGCGGTCGCCGCCGTAGCGGTGAACGGGTTGGCGCCGAGCGTGTTGGCGGCCGTCGAGTTGGTCAGTTCAGCGCGGTTTTCCAGGGCGATGGTCGCCGAGAAGCCGCCGCCGAAGGTGGCGGTGTAAGCCAACTGACGGATGCCGTTCGGGAAGCCCGCGGTCACCATCGCATGGTACTGATACGGCGGCAGGAACGTGAAGTTCGAAGCCGCCTGACCGACGGTGAAGCCGGCGAAACGGATGTAGGCCGCTTCGATGGTTGCCGAGTTGGCGTTGCCGGCGGCGAAAACGCCACCGGTGTAGCCCGGAGGAGTGTTGCCGAGGCCGGAAGCGGCCATCAGGCGCAGCGCGAAGACGGTCTGCACGGTGCCCCAAGCAGACTGCGTGCGGGCGTCCATGTTGACGATGCCGCGAGCGTACCAGCCATTCTGGTCAACCGCGTTCGACGAGATGAACGTGCCGGCGCCACCGGTGGTCGAACGATGCGAGACCGCATTCTTCGCCGGGGTGTACCACATGTCGACACGGACGCGGCCACCGACCTTCAAGCAGGTGTCGGTGCCGGGAATCCAATAGAAGCCTGCGCCGTAAGCGTCGCAAACTCGCACATATTCAACAGGCGCGGCCTTGCGCGACGGCAGGTCCGCTGCCTGCGCGCCGGCCACGGCGAGCAGAGCCGCCGAGGTGCCGAGCAGAAGGCTCTTGGTGAGCGTCATTACTTAACCTCCAGATTAAGACTACGAGATAGAGGATCCGGATCGAGCCTGACCGGCGGGCGCAATTCCCACAGGCCGAACCATTTGATCCTTCATCTCTGCCCCTTGCCCCGGGTCCGCTCCCTCTGAGCAGCAGACCTGACGCAATTTTGCTCCCGGTGATTCCGTTCGCGAAGGACAATGTAACCGAAACATGGCGAGCGGCGAACTTCCAAATGCCTTAAAACGCTTCCAAAAGGCGTGTTCTTCCCGGAGTGTGACTTTACAGCCACAATTTCTCCACATAGTGGGGAGAAAAATTATAAGTATATGATTTTAAATAATAAATTCAAATTAAAGACTGTGGCTTAACGGTAAAAAACTGTCATGCGGCGTTGCAAAAAAGCTCGTCTTCGATCGCTTTCAGATCGATCGCGATCGGCGGACGAACCTGAACCGGCTGAGCAATTGCGGCAAGATCTGGTCGGACGATCGGCGTCATGGTCATCGCCCTTTGCCGGGCTTCCTCGCGCGCCGCCTCGGCTTGGAACCGGCGCAAAGTGGCGATCACTGGCCGCAGCGCCGGATCATGCCGCGCCTCACAGGCCGCCAGCACGGGCTCCACCACACTTAATCTCAGGGCCCCTGTATGACCGTAGCTGTCCTCGATCCCCAGCTCATCGAAGACGTCGAGCGCCGCCTTGATCGGGACGATCAGCCAATCCGGCAAACCGGAGCGGGCGAACAGAGCCCGGAAGCCGGCCCCCTTCCACAACCGCGTGAGACCGGCGACGCGTTCAGCCGAAAAGCCCGACAGTTCGCTCAGTGCTGCCTCGAGCAACAATCGGTCACCCGACAGGAGCGAGCGCAACAACAGGGCCGCCGTGAGCTGCCGGCCGTCGCGCAGATGCCGGACCAGCGCACAGAGATCCTCGACCTGGTAGTCGCTGTCGCTGGCAATAATCACCGCGCCGCGTTCGCAGGCCTCGCGCTTCACCCGCGTCAACCGCTCCTGCGGAATCCAACCGGCAACGAAGCTCGCCAGCGCCGTCGCCGTCGCCTCAACCAGGCGCACGCGTAGGTCCGCGGGCAGTTCCGACAGTTGCAGGATGGCTTCCCTGATCTCGCCATCATCCGCGAAACGATCGATCAGCCGCGCCAGCACGGCATCGGGCAAATGCGCGTCAATGATCGTCAGCACGGCTTCGCGGCAACCGATCTCGGCCAGCACCGCTCGCAAGGGCGCGGTCAGACCGGCACGGCGCGCGATCACCACCTGCGCCTCGGCGCAGCCTCCGACAACGATGTCGATCAGATCTCCATCCTCCAGCACCGGCGAATGCTGCAGGATCGGCAGGGCCACATCGAACTGGTCGGCGGCAAGTGACGCGACGATGTGGTGCGGCGCTGCGTCCGACAGGGCAAGCGCCACGGCGAGTTCACGCCGGACCAACGGCGAAGGATCGTCGAGCAAAACCGCCATCGCCACCAAGGCATCGGCACGCTCGGTTTCGCTCAGATCGGAAACCAGAAAAGCCCGCGCCAGGGCGCCCGCAGCACGCGAGCGCTGCGCCACGGTCGCGGTTTCGGACCAGGCAAGAAACGAACGGACGATCATGATGATCAGCAACTCTGTCTGGACACTTCGCCAGCCCGCCGGGCAAAGTAGGTCCGGCCCTAGAATGGGATTTTATGGTAAATGCCCGTTTAAGACTCGACCGCCATAAGGCCGGGCATCTGTATCATTAGGAGACACCTGCGATGAGCAAGACGCCGATCACCGCCGACGACAAGCGCCACTGGCGCGGCGGCCTCTATCTGGAGGATTTCGAGGTCGGCGTGGTCTGGAAGCATCGCCTGACCAGGACAGTCACCCAGATGGACAATATGTTGTTCTCCAACATGACGATGAATCCGCAGCCCCTGCATGTGGACCGGCATTTTTGCGAGACCGAGACCGACTGGGGCCAGCCGCTGATGAACT
The DNA here is from genome assembly GCF_031921685.1 of Methylocella sp. CPCC 101449. Taxonomy (NCBI): domain Bacteria; kingdom Pseudomonadati; phylum Pseudomonadota; class Alphaproteobacteria; order Hyphomicrobiales; family Beijerinckiaceae; genus Methylocella; species Methylocella sp. CPCC 101449. The sequence continues at coordinate 181,426 of NZ_JAPDHU010000003.1, forward strand.
CCCTGTTCACCCTCGGCCTGATGATCGGCATCGCCGTCACCGACCTCACCAACGGCACCACCATCGCCAATCTCGGCATGACCGAAACGCGTTTCCCCAATCCGCTCTTCGAAGGGGACACGGTTTATTGCACCACGGAAATTCTTGGTAAGCGCGAGTCGAAATCGCGGCCGGATGCCGGCATCGTCGAATTTCATCACAAGGCCTTCAAACAGGATGGCAAGCTCGTCGCCGAGACCAAGCGGCAGGCGTTCATCCTGAAACGCCCCAAAGCGTGAGCGCATGCGCTCGCTTCTCTTCGTTCCGGCCGACAGTCCGCGCAAGCTCGAGCGGGCCTTGGCCAGCGGCGCCGATGCGCTGATCCTCGACCTGGAAGACTCCGTTGCCGCCAGTTCCAAACAACAGGGCCGCGACGGCGCGGCCGCATTTCTGGCCACCCATCGCGGGCCTGGCACGCCGAAACTGATCGTGCGCGTCAATGCGCTCGATACCGGGCTCACCGACGCCGATCTCGATGCGATCGTGCCCTTTGCGCCTTCGGCCATCATGCTGCCGAAGGCGCAAGGCGGCACAGACGTGCAACATCTCTCGGTAAAACTAAGTGTGCGCGAGGCCGAGCGCGGCCTGCCCGCCGATGCGATCTCGATCATCCCGATCGTCACCGAAACCGCGGCGGCAATGTTTCAACTCGGCAGCTACCGCAACGCCAGCGCACGCCTGATGGCGATCACCTGGGGCGCCGAAGATCTCGCCGCCGATATCGGCGCCGAAACCAATCGCTTCGACGACGCCACCTATACGCCGCCCTTCGCCTTGGCCCGCAATCTGATGCTATTTGCGGCCGCCAGTGCCGAGGTCGACGCGATAGATACAGTCTTCGCCAATTTCCGCGACAGCGACGGCTTCCGCCGCGAATGTCTTGCCGCACGCCGCGACGGCTTCGTCGCCAAAATGGCCATTCATCCCGATCAAGTGACCATCATCAACGAGGTGTTTTCGCCGCAGCCGCAGGAAGTCGACAAAGCGCGCGCCATCGTCGAGGCCTTCAAGGCCAATCCCGACGCCGGCGTTCTGTCGATCGCCGGCGCCATGGTCGACCGTCCGCATCTGCGCAAAGCGCAGCGGCTTCTGGCGCGTTTGGCGGCAGGCTGAAGCCTCAGCCCTGTTTCTCGATATTGGCGAGCTTGACGTAGTCTTCCCAATTCTTGATCTCGCGCAGGAAGAGCGCCTGCGCGTCCTCGGGCGTACTGACCCAGGGATCACTGGCGAAGGTATTGAGGAAGGCCTTGCCCTCCGGACTTTTCACCACTTCGTTAAGCCAGCCATTGAGCTGTGACACGATCGGCTGCGGCGTCGCCACCGGCACGAAACCGGCGAACCAGCCGGAGAGGCTGACGTCAAACCCCAATTCACGAATGGTCGGATAGTCGGGCGCCGCTTGCAGGCGATCCGGCGTCGAGACCGCCAGAACACGCAGCCGCCCCGCCTTCTCCTGCGCCACCGCCATCACGTTGTCGGGAATACCGAAATCGACATTGCCGGCAGCCAGATCGTTGAGATAGTCCGCCCCGGTGCGATACTGCACCTCGACTGACCGCAGCCCCGCGAGCTTGGTGAACATGGCACCGACGACCCGTGCGGCGGGATTGGCCGTCGCATAGCTTGCCTTGTCGCCCTTGCCCTTCATCGCTTCCACGAATTCAGGAAAGGTTTTCCAGGGCGCATCGGTGCGCACAGCGATCATCACCGGCTGCCGATTGATCGTCCCAATCGGCAGCAATGCCTTGCCGACATCGACGCTCGGCTGTTTCATCATGTTATGCGCGGCGGCTAGCGAACTGCCACCTGTGACATAGACCGTATGGCCGTCGGGCTTCGACCTTGCCGTATATTCGGTGGCGATGTTGCCCACCGCTCCGACCTTATTTTCGACGATGATGTTGCGTTTCGCCAACGGCTTCATCTTCTCGGCGAAGAAGCGCACGATCACATCAGCACCGCTACCGGCCGCGAAACCACAGACGAAACGAATATCCTGGGTCGGATAGGCCTGCGCCCAGGCCGGCACACCGACGGCGCAAGCCGTCGCCGCGCCGATGGTAAAATGCCGCCGCGTCAACATAGGGATTCTCCCTCTCATAAGCCCATTACTCGGCCTTGATGCCGGCCGCACGGATCAGTTTCGTGAAGGTGGCCACGTCACGCGCCACCAGTGCTTCCATGTCGGCGATCGACATGGCGCTGAGAGAGCGACCGCCGGTCTTTTCGAACAGCGCGACGACGTCAGCTTGCGTGCCGGCCTTGCGTACATCCGCACGCAGCTTTTCAAGCACAGGCGCTGGTGTCGCCGCCGGCACGAACAAGCCGAACCAGGTTTCCATGTCGAGATCGCCGATGCCCAACTCCTTGATCGTGGCGACATTTGGCGCGCCCGGCAAACGCTGTGCCGTCGAAGCAGCGAGCGCCATCACGCGCTTGTCGTCGACGAGCTGCTGCGCGGTGCCCCAGTTGTCGAAAAACAGATCGACCCGGTCGCCGAGAATATCCTGATAAGCCGCCTGCGCCCCGCGATAGGGCACGTGTGTCATCTTCACGCCCGCAAGTTCCGCGACAATCGCCATGCCGATATGCTGGCCCGTGCCGCGCCCACCCGACGCGTAGGTCACCTTTTCCGGATTGGCGCGCGCATAGTCGATCAATTCCTTCAGCGACTTCTGCGGTAGACCCGGACGCGCGATCAGCATGTAGGGATTACCGACGACAAGACCGACGAGTTTGAAATCCTTCAACGGATCGTAGCTCAGCTTATCGTAGAGGCCTGGATTGAGAGCGATATTGGCAAGGCCTCCAAGCAACAGCGTATAGCCATCGGCCGGCGACTTTGCCGCCGCCTCCGTACCGACGAGCGTGCCAGCGCCTGTGCGATTTTCGACCACCACCGGCTGACCGAGAATTGGCCCCACACGATCGGCGATAATACGTGCTGCCGTATCGAAGCCGCCGCCGGGCGGTTGCGGCACGATCAACTTCAGCGGACGATCAGGAAAAGTTTGCGCCTGCACCGCGAAAGCCGTCACGGCCAATGCTAAAGCCAAAGCCCCACGCCTGATCAGATTCATCCCTTGCATCCCTCGCATCACCTGCTCCCTCCTTTGCGCCTCGTGGACGCTCCCCTTCAATCAGCCGTCACACCGATGGTCTTGAGCAATTTCGTCCATCGCTCAAGTTCATTGCGAACGAATGTTTCTGTTTCCTGCGGTGTCATCTGCAATGGCCGGCCACCGATCTGGCGGAACAACGCCATCACTTCCGGATCGACAGCGATCTTTGCAACCGAGGCTCGTAGACTTTCGACCGTAGCTTTAGGCGTTGCCGCCGGCGCATAAAGACCAAACCACGTTTCCATATCCATCGGTGCCAGGCCGGTTTCAGCCACCGTCGGCACATCGGGATGAAACGCCTGCCGCATACGTGACGACACCGCCAACGGAATCACCGCCTTTCCCTCCACATGCGGCATCGCTGTCTGCGAATTGTCGAAATACAAATCGATGCGTCCCGTCAAGAGGTCTTGATACGCGGGCTGCGCGCCGCGATAGGGCACATAGAGAAATTTAACGCCCGTCGCATTCTCCAATGTCGCGATCGCAATATGCTGGCCGGAACCTTTGCCATAAGCGACGGTGACTTTATCTGGATTGGCACGCGCATAGTCGATCATGCCGTGCAAATCTTTGTAAGGCGCATCCTTGCGCGAGATCAGCGTATAGGACCAGCTCACCACCAAGCCGAGCGGCGTGAAATCCTTCACCGGATTGTAGGCGATCTTGGCATAGAGACCTGAGTTGAGCGCCATGTTGGAAAGGCCACCGACCAACAAAGTGTAACCATCGGCCGGCGATTGCAGCACGGCTTCGGTTCCCACCAAGGTTCCAGCGCCCGTCCGGTTTTCCACGACAAATCCCTGGCCGTAGATGCGTTGCAAACGTTCCGCCAAGACGCGGCCCACAACATCAAAGCCACCGCCGGGCGACGACGGCACGATGATCCGCACCGGTCGATCCGGATAAGTTTGCGCGGCGACCGGCATACAGCCCACAGCCAGCGCCAGCGATGCCAAGATGTGCAAAAATTTGATCGGCATTGGCGCGCCTCCCTTCGCCCATATGTCGTAGCCAGCTTAACCGGCTCGGCGTCGATCGGAAATGGCTTTAACGGCGCTTGAACGATTGTCGGCATCATCTCGTGGCGCTAACTTGACGAGACTCTTCGCAAGAGGCTGACAATGATCACCTACCGCCCACAGCGTCCCACCTTACGCCTGACACTGCCCTTTCTGCTTCTGTCAGCCACGGTTCTGACCGGCTGCAACAGCACGCAGCCGCAGGTCAGCGCCGCCGCGCCGACCGAAACCTATTCCAGCGTCACGCCTGCAAGTTTTCGCATGCCGGAAGGCTCAGGCTGCGCCGGCGAGGTCGCCCGCTGGCAGGCCATTCAGGATAACGATCGCCAGACCGGCAACGTCAATCAATCGGTCTACAACCAGATTAAAGCGGATATCGATAAGGCTTCGGCCGCCTGCCAGGCCGGTCGCGATGGCGAAGCGCGCGCCATCGTGCGCGCCAGCCGGGCCCGTCATGGCTATCCGGCGGGCTGAACCGGATCGTTCATCCGCGACAACATCAAGTCGAGATAAGCAACGACAAAGCTCGGCATGACCTCCGGCCGCAAATTGCTAGCTCGCCTCACCCCATGCAGGCGCACCAGTTCCGCTTGTGCGTCCGAACGCAGAAACGCGTCGACTTGTGCGATGATCGTCGCCGCATCGAGCGGGGAGCGCGCGATCTTCATGCAACCGACACGCGGCCCGTCGAACACGACCGTCCAGCCCGCTTCGCATTGAACCTGTTCGGCCGTGATCCCGGTTTCCTCAGTGAGCTCGCGCAAGACGCTGCCGGCGAGATCGACACGCGCACCTGCTTGATCACCCAAAACGTCGCCCAGGTCGGGCGTGCCGGCCGGAAAATAGATCTTGCCTGCATTGGCGGTATGCGGGGCCATTTCGCCGAGCAGAAAGACGTCATCGCGGGACGCCAGCGCGGCGGCGGCAAAACAGTTTCGAACCGTCGGGTCGGGAAAGCCGAAATCGCGCCAGGCCAGGAAATCGCGATAGTTGGTCGGGAAATGTCGCGTGGTGAGCACGCGCTGGCCACGGCGTTCCGTGATCTCGAAGTGATCAAGCAGCAGGACGCGCCCGTCATACAGCAACGGCTTTTGCGCGATGAGCTTCGCCCAATGCGCATCGATCTCTGCCTTGCGCTCGACGGCGAATGCCCATTCGCGCGGTACATAAGTACTTTCGATTATATCGACCGTCTCGACACGGACATTCATGCTTCAATCGTGCCTTCCATGACCGGCACGGCCGCACCGCCGATGGCGGCGCTTTGAAGAACGCCGTCGACGACGCTCAGTTTCAACATGATCTGGCTCGGCCGTCCCATTTCATAGCCCTGTTCGATGACGATGAGATGTTCGCCATCCTCGGGCTTCTCGTAGGCCATGCAGACACCGGCAAAAGCGGCGGCGGCCGATCCGGTGGCCGGATCCTCGGCGATGCCGAGCTTCGGCGCGAACATCCGCGCATGAACGTGATGGCCTTCGTCCGACACCTGCTTGGTGTAAAGCAAGGCACCGAAGCCGCCCTCGCCCGGAAAGGCAGCATCCCAATGGGCGAGGTTGACGCGCGCACGCGCGACAGCCGCGAGCGAGGCAACCGGTATGAAGCTCAGGGCCACGCCGGCAGACCACACCCCGGTTTGATGGTCGTCAAAGCCGATATCGCTTTCATCCAGCGAGAGAGCTTGCGCCACCTCCGCAACGGTTCCCGTATCGCCGAGCCGCTGTGGCAGGTGCGGCAAAATAAATTCAGCTTCGGCTTGCCGCCCCTTGCGCTGCCGCACCGTGCAGGAAACCGCCCCAATTTCCTCTTCGATCACGAGGCCGACGTCTTGTACCTGGATCAGCCGAGGGGCTTTCATCAAGCCGATGGCCACGGCCGCCCCGATCGTCGGGTGACCGGCAAAAGGCAATTCGGCGCCCGGCGTGAAAATGCGTACGCGCGCCGTATTCACAGGATCGCGCGCTTCCAGCAGGAAAATCGTTTCCGATAGATTGAACTCACGCGCGATGCGCTGCATGTCGTCGCCCGACAGTCCTTCGCTGTCGATCACGACAGCCAGCGGATTGCCGCCAAAACGGCGTTCGGTGAACACGTCGAGAGTTTGAAACTTGCGTCGCATGGCTCACAATTGGCGCATATCTGTCGGACTGGTGCAAGTCTGCCAAGAAAAAGCGATTGACCTGAGAAGCATACAGCCCGTCGCCCGTTCTCGGGAGAGATCGGGACTGCGCGCGGATGAAGCAGTCAGCTTTTTCTAAGCGCTTCCCTGCGATCCAAGCCACACAATGCCGACACCGAGCACGACAACCGCCCAGCCAACCAGGGACGTCGGCGAAGGCCGCTCGCCAAGGATAAATATGCCCAGCGTGCCAACCAGAGCGAGCGTCAGCAGCGTGAAGGGATACACCACATGCAGAGGCGCCCGCGACAAAGCATAAAGCCAAAGCAACATGCCAATGGCATAGAACGCCAAGCCGGAAGCAATGCCCCAATTGACAAAGCCGGTAGCTGCCGTTTGCCCCTGCGCCCCGAGCTTCAGGCAGATCTGCCCCAACGCCGCGAGGCAGGCGCTGACAAGAATAGCGACTAGGGTAATGCCATTCATGACCCGGCCTTGCGTTGCAAGGCGCATACAGCGCTATAGCGCCAGCGAGACAAGGTTGTAACGACGCTCACAGGTAACGGCGCCAGCAAAGCCAGACGCAGCTTCCAGGCGAGATCGCCTCCGCCATCCAGTTGCGCGAGATCTTCCCGGCGAGAAGCCAGGGCCTTCTGAGACAGACGTGTCGCACCGGTCTCGGAGGCATAAACGACCGTATTATACCGATACCACGGATCGACTTCGCTATCGTGGACGAAGGCCGGACGAACGAAATCGTAAGCCGTATAACCGCGTTCTTTGAAAAGCCGCGCCCAAAAGGACGGAGGCCGCTCGTTGATATGCATCTCGCCGCCCTGCCCCGGACGCGCGGCTGAAAACATCACCAAGTCGCTCAGGGCGCAGAGGCGTTCGACGAAAGACTGAGCACAATCGGGCGGCAGATGTTCGGCGACCTCCAACGACTGCACTAGATCAAACCGGCGCTCCGCTTCGAAATGGCCGGTCAGATCGCTCGGGCTGAATGCCCCTTTAAAAAGCAGGCGGTCCCGGTCGACATAGGCCCCGTCAAACCCATGCAAATCGCTGACGCTGTTCTCAGCCCAAACCGATAGCCAAGCGCCTTGGCCGCAGCCGACATCCGCGACACTGCGAATGTCCGCGTTTGCCGCCACCACAGGTATCAGGCGCCGCGCTGAGCGCAGCGCGGTCATATTTACCCAATCATAAAAGCTGTTGTCGTAAATGTGGGACATAGGACCGGCGCCGTCAAAACAGTCGAGTCGGAAAGCCATAGCACCCAAAATTTTACGAAATATCACCGCCACCGCGCCAGGCCGCCGAGAATGCAATCCGACATTGCGACACCAACCCTGTTTGATCGCATCTTGAAGACGGCCTTTTGGGCGCTGGTTGCCTTTGGTGCCAGTTTGATCTGGCTGGCTCACCGCCCGCCGATGGTCGACCTGCCGCAGCACGCCGGGCAAATCACCTTATGGCTCGATCTATTGAAGGGGGCATCACCCTGGGAGAGCCTGATACGCGTCAACATGCTGACGCCCTACCTCATCGGCTACACCGCCGCTTTACCTTTCACAGCTCTCTTTGGTCCATTAATCGCCGTTAAGATTATTTTGACCATCTCCTATATCGGATGGATTTTCGCCTGTCGCGCCTTGCGCAAGGAAACAGGTTCGGATCCACGCCTGGAATTTCTTTTCCTCTACAGTTTCTTTGGTTTTGCCTGGCAGTGGGGCTTTATGACCTTCCTGGTCAGCGCACCCATCTCCATCCTCTTTCTGCTGTTCGCGTGGAGGTATGCAAAAGAACCCAACATGGCAAAGGGCGCCGGACTCATTGGCCTCGGCATCATTCTGCTCTTTTCTCATGCTCTCCTTTTCGTTTTCGCTGTTGGTATCGGCGGATTGATTGTTCTGATCGAGCAACGTCGCATTCTCAATTTAATTGCCGCAAGCGCGCCATATGTGATTTTGGCAGCCGTTCTGGTGGTATTTCGCTTCTTCGCGCACGACTTCAACGATGCAGTGAATCTCGATCAAGTCGCTTCGACGACTTCGTCCTTCGGCATTTCGCCGCAAGACCGTTGGGGCCCAGCTATTCTGTTCACGGCCACGTCAGCCCTATCCAATTTAAGCTACCTGCTCGCGATAGGCGCTTTGCTAATTTCAGTCCTGATGGGAGGACGCATCCAAAAAGGTGCTCCGCTCGTCATGTTCGCCGTCTTGATCGGCATATTGGGGTTCACGCCAGACCTGCTGTTCGGCACGGGCTTTGTGTCGAGCCGCTTCGCGCTCTTCCTTCCCATTTTTTGGGCGTTGATGTGGAAGCCCCCGCAAAAGCCAAGCAGCATAGCCGTGGCGAGTACCTGCCTCCTCATCCTCTTATGCGCAGGCATATTGGCGGTGAGAGCCAACTTTATTCTGGCCTTTGCCAAAGAAACCGCGAGCTTTGAGAAGATTCTCGCGGTGGCAGAACCGGGAGAGCGCGCCATCAATCTGACGTTCAATCGCAAGAGCGATGCGATGAACGACAACAATGCCTATTTGCATATGAGCCTATGGTATCAGGCAGAGAAAAATGGCTTTGTGGATTTCAATTTTGCGTATTTCTTTCCCCAGGTCATAAGATTCCGGAAAGATATCGGCCCTGTCGTATCCGACAGTCTCGGCTTTCATGCCGAGGCGTTCAATTGGGGAGATCCAAGCACGCAGGTCTATCGCTATGCCTTCATTCGCGGCTCGCGCGAAAATGCTGCTGGTGTCGCAAAAGCGCCTCCTTGTGGAACGGAGGTAATCGCTCAAGAAGCAGAATGGACTTTGCTAAAACGAAGGGATTGCAACTGACGACCGGGACAGCCGCTCAAAAGGATCAGTTGCCAACCGCTCGCGGCCCAGCGAATGATTCAAGTTGGGGACGTGCCCCGGCTTCATCGAAGCCGACACGCTCGCTTACGATGTAGAGTGGCCGCCGTTTCACTTCACTGTGGATACGCCCAATATAAAGGCCGATAATGCCGGTCATCAGCATATTGGCACCACAGAGGAAAGAAACAATGACAACCGTGGACGCCCATCCCTCGATCACATGACCGCCGATCAGCTTAAGGCTGATGGCATAAGAGCCATAGAGCAACGCCAGGAACGAAACGCCAATACCTCCCCAAATTGCCAATCGCAGAGGCACATCCGAGAAACTGACCAATCCAGTCAGCGCCAAGCGCAGCATTTTCCGCAAAGGATATTTCGTGATGCCGGCCGCTCGTCCGGGCCGATCGAACTCCACCGCGGCTTGTTTAAAGCCAAGCCAGGCAAACATGCCGCGCACGAAGCGATCGCGTTCAGGCATTCGAAGGAAGGCGTCGAGCGCATCTCGCCCGACGAGACGAAAATCACCGACATCTTCTGGAATAGGCACCGAGGACAATTTGTTCAGCGAACGATAGAAGAGACGGGAGCTGCGCAGCTTGAAGGGCGTTTCGCCCTCTCGCGCACGACGCTTCGCATAGACGATTGAATAGCCTTCGCGCCATTTCGCGATCATTTCCAGGATGAGCTCGGGCGGATCCTGCAGATCGCCGTCCATCACGATCGCCGCCTGGCCACGCGCCGCTTCCATGCCGGCCGACATGGCGCACTGCTGACCAAAATTGCGCGAAAGGCCTATGTACTTGAAGCGGCTATCCTGCCGCGCCTTGGCACGCAGAAATATTCCGGTTGTGTCCGTGCTGCCGTCATCGACGAAAATGACTTCGGCCGACCCATCGAGTTGGGTCATCAGCTTTTCCAGCCGCAACGCAAGCACCGACAGGACCGCCTCCTCATTGAAGAGCGGAATGACGATACTGTAGACAGGAGAAACGGCGGTCTGCATGCCTCTACCCCACATGACGGCGGCTTAAAATAAGCGCGGCACCATTAAGGATTTATTGAAGTTCGTAGGTCAGGGCGACGCCGAAGGATATTGACCGTGAATCTGTCCTGCGCGACGGGAAACGCGCTTGCCAGCTCGTACCGATCGAGCTCGTCCGCCATTCCTGGAAAGGCTCGCACACGATCATACAGCCCGCGCTCCTCTGTCAGTCGAAGCAAAATGTCCGGACGGTTGCGTTGCAGGTCGGCGAGGAGACGAGCCAGGTCGGCATTTTCGATTGCTTCGATAGCCGGCAAAGTTGCTTGATCAAACATCGGATGATGCCGCAGAAATTGGCCATTCGCCAAAATCCAAAGTGAGGGCTGCGTCATCCCCCACCGCCCGTTCACCAGGCGAACGACCGGATGACCGAGCCAGCTTTCACCTGACAAAATTGCCATCGTCGGCTTCGACTGGAGCCGCATGACGGCGGCGCTCAACTTATGGCTATCGAAATCGACAAAGAACAACGGCACGAAATAGATCAGAGCAGCTATGCTGGCCATGCCAGGATTCAAAAGGCGGCATAGCAATCGATGTTTGGCCAATAGAGGGCTGACTTCGCTCTGACGCCCGGCCGATGGCGAAAGCGAACGATCGAAAACAGCCAGCACTCCGGCGAGAGCCACCAAGGCAACCACGGGATAAACGTGATACAGCCACATCTTGCCCTGCACGACGAATGCCACGCAGAAGCCCGTTGCGGCCGCAAGGAGTATTAAAGTCGGATGGCGCAGGAAGGAACGGCCGCAATAGAGCCAGGACGTCAAGAAAGCTGCCAGCAATATCGGGGTGGTAATCGATGTGAAGGCCCGCCATCGGTCAGCCACGGGAAGATAAAGCAAGACGTTCGTCTTCATCGTAACCGTCCAATACTCCGGATAGAGCATGAACGTCATCGCGCTGTAGATCGCGGTGAGAAGACCCGCGATAACATTTTCAGGGCTGAACAGCGTGTGCCATCGCGGTCGCGCGAGGAGCGCGATCAAAACCGGTAGTTCCAACGCCAGCACAAAGTGCGGTTTGATGATGGCGACAACGGCCCCACATACACCGGCTGCGATCAAAAACGGCCAACTCAAAACTCTTTCATTCGCCCGTGCCCATGTTGCAGCAAGAAACGGCAGGCAGAGCATCACTGCGATATGCTCACGCTGCGAGAACACCTCACCAGGCATGACCGCAAAGAGCGCGAGAAGAATTGGAATGAGAAGGAAGACGTCGTAGCGGCGCAAGCCATCGGCGCGCGACAGGATCATACCCGTCAAGCCAACACTGAAAAAGAAGACCGCGAATATGTAAACTGTGACCGCCGCTTCAGGCGAAACGCGGAGCACGTGAGCCAAAGCCACAATCGGCAAGTAAAGCCACACCGACGCCGGAGGATTGGTCTCCGCAACATCGACATAGAGCTTTTTGCCGGCAAGAATTTGTTCGGAGACGGTGATGAGCCAGCTCGTATCCGCGTTCAACACGGTGATGTAACGCAGAAACACCGCAAATCCCGCCAATAGCGCGATCAACGCGCAGCCGATCCAAATATCGGCCCTTTCAAAGGTGCGCGGCCCCATGTCAAACGTATCGAGGCGCTGCGGCTCGGCACGCCGATTTGTATTGAGGGCGACATGATCGGACACAGCGCTATCCCGCTTGGCGAGCGCGACCAGCCGGATCGCAGCCCCCTCAGGTTAGCCCGACGCCATTAATGCAGATTTAACCTGAACGGTGGAACACGGCCGCAGGGCCTACTTCACCGCTCCCGCCGCCTTCTTGGCGAAGCGATCATCGAAGGTCTGGCCAAGATCAACCTTGGCGTCCTTCATTTCCGGATCGAACTTCACCAGCATATCGAGGGTCGATTGCATGCCTTCGCGCGGAATGAGACCCGTCTGCGAATAGGACGGCAGCGAGTTTTTCACCGCCAGCATGTAAAGCTCCTTGTCGCCGAGCAGATATTGCTCGGGCACCGTGGCGGCGACATCGGCCGGGCTCGCGGTCTTCAGCCAGACCAGGGCCTTGTAGAGCGCATTGACCACGGCCTGGGTGGTGCGCGGCGATTTCTCGGCGAAATCCGCTTTCAGATAGACCACCGCCGCCGGATTGGAGCCGCCGAACAGCGCCCGCGTGCCCTCCTCCGTACGCGTGTCATAGACGATGCGCACATCGCCCGAACGCTCAAGGAAAGACAGGACAGGCTCGAGATGGGAGATCGCCTGGATCTCGCCCTTCTGAATCGCCGCCAGTGCCGATTGCGCCGAGCCGATGCCGATATAGGCGGCGTCCGACGGCGCCAGGCCCGACTTCGCCATGATGAAATTCATCAGCATATTGGTGGATGAACCTGGCGCGGTGACGCCGATCTTCATGCCTTTGAAATCGGCCGGGCCGTCCCATTTGACGCCCTTCTTCACCGCGACAGCAATGCCGGGGAAGCGGCCGAGTTCAAGCACGGCACGAATGTCCTGCCCCTTGGCCTGCATGCGGATCGTATGTTCATAGGCGCCGGTGACAACATCGACCGAACCGCCGACCAAGGCTTGCAGCGAACGCGAGCCACCGGCGAAATCCTGGATCTCGACGTTCAGTCCTTCATCCTTGAAGAAGCCCTTCTGCTCGGCAATCGTCAGCGGCAGGTAATAGAGCAGCGCCTTGCCGCCGACGCCGAGCTTGATGTTCGGCTTTTCCGGTCCGGTTTGCGCCTGTGCCGCGAAAGCCAAAACAGCGACGGAGGCCGCCACCAACAACCGCCCGAACATCTTCGACGTCATCATCTCTTCCTCCCGCTGTCGTATGCGGCATCGCCCGTGTGGCGATGCCGCTCTTCATCTTAATCCAAGGAAACGCCGGCCGCCTTGACGATCGGCGCCCATTTGGCCAGTTCCGCCTTGATGTGGGCGTCGAGCTGTTCCGGCGTTCCGCCGGCGGCCATGGCGCTGAGATCGGCCAGCTTCTGCTTCACCTGCGGGTCGCTGGTCGCCTTGTTCGACGCATCGTTGAGAACGGCGATCACGTTCTTGGGCGTATTGGCCGGCGCCAGGAAGGCATTCCAGGTATAGGTCTCATAGCCCGGCACGCCGGCCTCGATCATGGTCGGGATATCGGGCGCGGCCGGGCTGCGTTCCTTGGTCGTCACCGCCAGAGCGCGGGCACCGCCACCGCGAATTTGCTCGATCGCCGATGGCAGGTTGTCGAACATGATCGGCACCTGGCCGCTGATCAGATCGGCGAGGGCCGGACCGCCGCCACGATAAGGCACGTGGACGAAGTCGGTCTGTGTCAGCGATTTGAACAGTTCGCCAGACAAATGCAGCGGCGTGGCGACACCCGACGAGGCATAGCTATACTTGCCAGGGTTCGCCTTGAGCAGCGCGATCAGTTCCTTCACGTCTTTCGCCGGAAACTTCGGCGTCACGATCAGGACATTCGGCACATAGGCGAGCAGCGCGACCGAGGAAAAATCCTTCACCGGATCGAACGGCAGTTTCTTGAATGCCGCCGGATTGATTGCATGGGTCGCGACGGTAGCGAGCAGCAGCGTATAGCCGTCCGGCGCCGACTTCGCGACGGCGCTCGCCCCCGTGGCGCCCCCCGCGCCGGCGCGGTTTTCCACCACCACCGACTGGCCCAGGACTTCGGTCATTTTTTGGGCAATGACGCGCGCGACGATATCGGTGGAACCACCCGCGGCAAACGGCACGACGATGGTTATGGGGCGTGTCGGAAAATTCTGCGCCCATGACGGAACGCTGACCACCGACGCCAGACCCATAGCGAGAACACCAGTCAACAGACTGCGACGCTTCATACTTCCCTCCTTGCTGCGCCCGCGACCGCTTCCCTCACGCGCCGTGGGCCGTGGCTTCCGGCCGCCAGGCCAGCAGCCGAACCTCTATCAGTGTAACGAGCCAGTCAATCAGTACAACGACGACCGAGAGCACCACCATGCCGGCAACGACGCCGGTCATGTCAAAAGTGCTTTCCGCCTCGTGGATCAGATAGCCAAGCCCGGCGGCGGAACCGAGATATTCGCCGACCACCGCACCCACCAGCGCGAAACCCACAGACGTGTGCAGAGACGAGAACATCCACGATAAAGCCGATGGCCAATAGACATGGCGGAACAATTGCCGCTCGTTCATGCCGAGCATGCGGGCGTTCGACAGGATCACCGGGCTCACTTCCTTCACGCCCTGATAGACGTTGAAGAAAACGATGAAGAAGACGAGCGTCACGCCCAGCGCCACCTTCGACCAGATGTCGAGGCCGAACCACAGCATGAAGATCGGTGCCAGCACGACGCGCGGCAACGCATTCGCCATTTTCACGAAGGGATCGAGCACGGCGGCGACACGCGGCTGGCGCGCCAGCCAGAAGCCGATGACGATGCCGGCGATCGACCCGATGCCGAAGGCGAGCAGCGTTTCCAGAAGCGTGATCCACAGATGCCGCCAGATCATGCCGGTGGCGAAGAAGCGCCACACCCGCACCGCCACATCCACTGGCGTCGAGAAGAAGAAGCGCGCCTGCTTCACGTCGGAGATCAGAGGATAGGTGGTCAGCACGTGCCAGACGGCGATGATCGCGATGGCCAGACCAATCTGCCAGGCGAGAAGCGTCGTGCGTTTCATGCCGCACCTGTGGTTTTGGCCAAACCCATCGCCGCGAATTCATCGCCATAGGCGCGCATGACTTCCGCTTTCAGATCTCGCCAGATGGCGCTCTGCAAGGCGTGGAAACGCGGATCGAGGCGAATATCGACGATCTCGCGCGGGCGCGGCAGATCGATGCGATGATCGGCGATGATGCGCGAGGCCGGCCCCGCCGACATCACCACCACCCGGTCAGCGAGCGCGATCGCTTCGTCGAGATCGTGGGTGACGAACAGCACCGCCTTGCGATCGGCCTGCCACAGCGACAGCAGAAGATCGCCCATCAGGGTGCGGGTCTGCGCATCGAGCGGGCCGAACGGCTCGTCCATCAAGAGAATGGCGGGATCGCGGATCAGCATCTGCGCCAGCGCCACGCGCTTCTTCTGGCCGCCGGAGAGCTGATGCGGATAGCGCTCGGAAAAGCCTTTCAGCCCCACCCGCGCCAGCCAGGCCAGCGCCCGCTCGCGCGCCTCGGCACGGCCGACACCCGCCACTTCCAGCGCCACGGCGACATTGGCAAGCGCCGTCTTCCACGGCATCAGCGCATCGGCTTGAAACAGATAGCCCGCCGCGCGGGTGATGCCCTCGACCTTGCGCCCGCTCACCTGAGCGGATCCAGCGCTCGGCACCAAGAGGCCGGCGGCGACATTGAGAAGGGTGGATTTGCCACAGCCCGTGGGGCCGACGATGGCAACGAATTCGCCAGGCTGAACGGTGAGATCGACATCGGCCACGGCGCGATAAAGGCTGGCGCCCGATCCGAAGGAAATGGCGACACCGGACAGGGATACCGCGGCGGCAGTTTTGTCTGCGCTCACTTGGCCTCCCATCCCAATCGCACCACTTGCTCCCTACCTGCCGCCGAACCCAGTTAACAGGCCCGGCGGCGGCAGAGAAGCGTACTTTAGTTGCGTTCCTGATCGACCAGCTTGTTCTTGGTGATCCAGGGCATCATGGCGCGCAGCTTGGCGCCGACTTCTTCGATCTGATGCGCATTGTTGCGGGCGCGGGTCGCCTTGAACGAGGTCTGGTTGACCTTGTTTTCCAGCATCCAGTCGCGGGTGAACTTGCCCGACTGAATGTCGGTGAGCACGCGCTTCATCTCGGCCTTGGTTTCGGCGGTGATGATGCGCGGGCCGGTGACATATTCACCGTATTCCGCAGTGTTCGAGATCGAGTAGTTCATGTTGGCGATGCCGCCCTCGTAAATGAGGTCGACGATCAGCTTCACTTCGTGCAGGCACTCGAAATAGGCCATTTCCGGCGCGTAGCCGGCTTCGACCAGGGTTTCGAAACCAGCGCGGATCAGCTCGACGAGGCCACCGCAGAGCACGGCCTGTTCGCCGAACAGATCGGTCTCGCACTCTTCCTTGAAATTGGTCTCGATAATGCCGGCGCGGCCGCCGCCGATGGCAGAAGCGTAGCTGAGGCCGAGGTCATGGGCATTGCCCGAGGCATCCTGATGAATGGCGATCAGGCACGGCACGCCGCCGCCCTTCAGATATTCGCCGCGCACCGTGTGGCCGGGGCCTTTCGGGGCGACCATCAGCACGTCGATGTCCTTGCGCGGCTCGATCAGGTTGAAGTGCACGTTCAGGCCGTGGGCGAAGAGCAGCGCGGCGCCGTTCTTCATGTTGGCGGCCAGTTCGTCGCGGTAGATGTCGGCCTGGAGTTCGTCCGGCGTCAGCATCATCACCACATCGGCCCACTTGGCGGCCGAGGCGACGTCCATGACCTTGAGGCCTTCGCCCTCGGCCTTCTTGGCCGTCGGCGAACCCTTGCGCAGGGCGACGACCACGTCCTTGACGCCGCTGTCGCGCATGTTGAGCACATGAGCATGGCCTTGCGAGCCGTAGCCGACGACGGCCACTTTCTTGCCCTTGATCAGGTTGATGTCCGCATCACGATCGTAATAAACGCGCATTGTCAGCGTCTTCCTCGGGTTGGTGCGCGGCGGGGCCGCGCGGGATTTCTAAAGCGGGAGTACAGATTTCCGTGCCGTCCGGCCCCGTTCGGGCGCCGTTCTATGCGGCCCCGGAGCCTGCGTCAAAGGTGGTGGGGGCGACAGGCGCCCGCCGGCTGGGGTTTTGAGTTTAGGATCGCACCTCCAGCAGCATCGGATAGAGCGAAGCGAGCAGCAACACCGCCATCACCACATTGAAAACGCGGGCCTTGCGCGGATCGGTCAAAAGCTGACGCAGACCGGTGCCGAACGAGGTCCAGACCAGAACCGAGACCAGGGTGGCCACGGTGGCGATGACCAAAAGCGCCCCCAGGGTGACGATGAATTCCCCCGGCCGGGTGAAGGCGGCGACGCCGCTGATCGCCACCAGGACGCCTTTGACATTGACCCATTGGAAGGCGGCGGCCTGGAAGAAGGTGAGCGGCGACGAGCGCCCCTGCCCCTCCGAACCGCCCCGCGACGTGGCGATCTTCCAGGCAAGCCAGATCATATAGAGCGCGCCGATGATGCGCAGCGCCTGGAAGGCCAGCGGATGCTCGACCACCGTCTGGCCGAGCCCCATGCCGATCACCAAGAGCAGGAAGGCATAGCCCAGCACGACGCCGACCATATGCGGCACCGTGCGGGCGAAACCGAAGTTCACGCCCGAGGCGAGCAGCATCACGTTATTGGGTCCGGGCGTCAGCGCCCCCGCGAAGCAGAAGGCTGCCGCCGCGAGGGCGAGTTCGAAGGTCATATCAACCCGCCCATGAACCTGCCCATGTACCTTTTGTCGAACTCTTCACCGTCATTGCGAGGAGCAAAGCGACGAAGCAATCCAGGAGCGCGTGGTAGAGCATCAAGAAATGCCGGCCACACAGGCCGGTTTCCTTCTATGCTTCCACACCTTTGCCCCTGGATTGCTTCGCTGCGCTCGCAATGACGGGAAGAAACGCGATCGTCCATCATCAGCCCGCCTCGGCGCCCCGCTCGATGGCGGCGACGCCCGTGCGCGCGATTTCGACCAGGCCGAGCGGCCGCATGATCTCCACGAAATCGTCGATCTTGGTCGAATTGCCGGTCAGTTCGAAAATGAAGCTCTCGATCGTCGCGTCGACCACTTTCGCCTTGAAGGCTTCGGCGAGACGCAGCGCCTCGACCCGGTTGTCTCCCTTGCCGCGCACCTTGATCATGGCGAGTTCGCGCTCGATCGAGCGGCCGCGAAGCGTCAAGTCCGTCACCTTATGGATCGGCACGATGCGTTCGAGCTGATGGCCGATCTGCTCGATCGCCTCGGGCGTGCCGACGGTGACGATCGTGATGCGCGACCAATGTTCGAGATGCGCCACCTCTGCAACCGTCAGGCTTTCGATATTGTAGCCGCGGCCGGAGAAGAGCCCCACGACCCGCGCGAGAACCCCTGGTTCATTGTCGACAAGCACCGACAAGGTCCGCCGCACGGTGTTGGACTTGCCGGTGGACGACGAATAGGGGGACAGGGAAGCCGGGACGTTCATGACTTTTTTCCGTTCAAAGCTCGGGCCGTTGCGCCCATTGTGATCGCTGAAATGCCGCTTGCATGGGGTTGTTCCTCGGTTTTGCCGTGGAGCCCCCCTGCACCCGGGTTTTAGACCAGCATCTTGCCCTTCTCGTCGATGACCGAGCCGATATCGTCGGAGAAGTCCGGCATGATCATCTCGTTATGGGCCTTGCCCGACGGGATCATCGGCAGGCAGTTCTCTTCCTTGTCGACCAGACAGTCGAAGATCACCGGACCGGGATGGTCGATCATCTCGCGGATGGCATCGTCGAGCTTGGCCGGGTCGTCGCAGCGCATGCCCTTGGCGCCATAGGCCTCCGCCAGTTTGACGAAATCCGGCAGCGCCGCCGAATAGCTCTCCGAATAGCGCCCGCCATGCAGCAGCTCCTGCCACTGGCGCACCATGCCCATATATTCGTTGTTGAGGATGAAGATCTTCACCGGCAGACGATACTGCGCCGCCGTCGACATTTCCTGCATGTTCATCAGGATCGAGGCTTCGCCCGCGATGTCGATGACCAGAGCCTTCGGATGCGCCATCTGCACGCCGAGCGCCGCCGGCAGGCCATAGCCCATGGTGCCCAGACCGCCAGACGTCATCCAGCGGTTCGGCTCCTCGAAGTGGAAGTGCTGCGCCGCCCACATCTGATGCTGGCCGACCTCGGTGGTGATATAGGTGTCGCGATCCTTGGTCAGCTCATAGAGACGCTGGACGGCGAGCTGCGGCTTGATCGTCGTCTTCGACGTGCGGAAAGCCAAGGACTTGCGCGCCCGCCAGATGTCGATCTGCTTCCACCATTCAGCCAGCGCCGCCGCATCGCTCTTCAGCTTGCGCGCCTTCCACAGGCCGATGGCCTGTTCCAGCACATGGGCGCAATCGCCGATGATGCCGATATCGACCTTGACGTTCTTGTTGATCGACGAAGCATCGATATCGATATGCACCTTCTTGGCGCCCGGCGCGAAGGCATCGAGCCGGCCGGTGATGCGGTCGTCGAAGCGCGCGCCGACGCAGATCATCAGGTCGCAATCGTGCATCGTGTTGTTGGCTTCGAACGTGCCGTGCATGCCGAGCATGCCGAGCCAGTTCTTGCCCGAGGCCGGATAGGCGCCGAGTCCCATCAAAGTGGAGGTGATGGGGAAATTGGTCAGCTCGACGAATTCGCGCAGCAGGTCCGACGCCTTCGGCCCGGCATTGATGACGCCGCCGCCGGTGTAAAACACCGGCCGCTTGGCCTTGGCCATCATCTCGACCATGGCCTCGATCTTGGCCTCGTCGCCCTTCAGACGCGGACGATAGGTCTTGTGCTCGATGTTCTGCAGGAATTCATAGGCGCCGGTGGCGAACTGCACGTCCTTCGGCAGATCGACGACGACCGGCCCCGGCCGGCCCGAGCGGGCAACATGGAAGGCCTCGTGCAGGATGCGCGGCAGGTCCTCGATCGAGCGCACCAGATAGTTATGCTTGGTGCAATGGCGGGTGATGCCGACCGTATCGGCCTCCTGGAAGGCGTCCGAACCGATCAGATGGGTCGGCACCTGGCCGGTGAGGCAGACCAGGGGAATGGAATCCATCAAGGCGTCGGTGAGGCCGGTGACCGCATTGGTGGCGCCGGGGCCGGAGGTGACGAGCAGCACGCCGACCTTGCCGGTGGAGCGCGCATAGCCCTCGGCCGCATGGGCCGCGCCCTGCTCATGGCGCACCAGCACGTGCTTGACGAAGTTCTGGTGGAACATGGCGTCGTAGATCGGAAGGACAGCGCCGCCAGGGTATCCAAACACCGTATCGACCCCCTGATCCTTCAGGGCTTCGATCACCATCTCCGCGCCGGTCATCTGCTTGCTCATGATACGCTCCAACGGCTTAATTCTGTTCGTTCTTTGCGGTTTTCTTCGTGGTTTTTAGGAATTTAGGCAACAAAAAAGGCCCTCTGAGGGGGCCTTCGGGATCAGCGCCTATGGAGGGAGTGCCGGGGGTTACCCCCGTCCCTGCTGCGGCGCTGACGATACTACAATAAGCTTACGGGCCACGTGGGGCACTCCGGTTGTGGGGCGTGTTTGTAGAGGAAGGAAGGAGGGAGGTCAAGGAGGGGGAGAGGCTTTGCCTAAAGAGCCCTCAAACGTTCTTCGCCTCGAATAACAAATCCATCTAGGAGAAACCGCTCGACGTCGGGCACCACGTTATCGACGCAAAGCTCAACAACTCGCTCTCCCCTAGGCCTCCGGCGCCGCCATAACGCATAGTCATAATCCGGAATTCTCTTGAAGGCTTCAAAATCACGGGGATGCGGAAAGGGCTTTGTACATCCGCTATTAATTGCGCACAGCCATATCTTTTCAAAGAATGCGTCGATGAACTTGCGAGTGTCTAATACTAGTACCTCGTGTTCGGAGGTGCGATACGCTTTAGCATTCGTCAAGCGTAGAAGTCTTTCCTTTGACATCCAAAAGAAGACCATCTTATTCAATCGCAAATACCAATCTGCAGGGGTGATATCGGCCGGCAGTGCGCGGCGCAGACCAGCATCGCTCATCGGGATTTGATCGCGAATTCGCGCCAGTCCCGCATCCTCATCCGATATCTCAACAATAGCAGGTCGATGCATTTTTGAGATTTGAATTTTGGACTGACCATCGATTTTAAACAGATCTAGGAGCGCGCAAGTACTCATCAAGCCGTGACGTTTGATTCCGTCCCAGGCACCACGTTCTGCCATATGGTATATTTGCGGGCAGTCTGAAATGAGTTCGGCTAGTTCAGCAGACGTCACCAGTTCCTCCTGTCAATGACATTACGCCAATTAAAGGCTGTTGATATCATTGACACAGGCCTCCCAGAAACTCGTTCAATTTCTTCGATGAAGCGCCTAGTTTCTTCCGTCAATTGCTCGACACGATAAGCTTTTCTATTTTTGATCGAAATATAGTCCGCGAAAGTCAGCGCAATATCTGTCGGGCCATTTAATTGCACGGCCCTTTTCAGCATAACCCAGTCGAATTCAGCTAATCGTCGTTGCCGGTTGGTCGTTGTTGTCTTTTCCGTTTGCAATAACTCTTGTTCATCAATCCCCGAACGCCTAGCAAGTTTTGCGTAATCAATTTCCATCTTCATCGGCCCAGAAGGACCTCCGACCCGTATCGGATAAGTTCTGCAAACCATTATCACCTTTCGTACGTTTGTCGGCGCAATACCGGCATCCGCTAAACATCCCGCTACTGTAGTATCTCTCGAAGTAACAAACGGGTAGATTCCATGATGAATTGAAAGCAGCGTTCCCTGGGTGCCTTCGAGCATTATTCGCTTGCCTTTTACGAAATGATCTTCGAGCAATTGCTGCCCTTCGCGTATAAAAGGCCTCAATTGAGGAATATCTTTCGCTAGGCGAATTTGGCTACCGTTTGTCTGATAGACCCCTCGTTCTGTAATTTTGCGCGCACTCGCAAATCCAACCCCTTGTGCCGTTGAACTTATACTTCCCAAGGCTAACGCTTCAGATTCACGATCCGCCTCCTCTATAATCATTGCCTGAGGATCTATACTTAAGCGGGCCACATCGACTTGATGCGCCGCGATCTCCTCCAGAAGTTTAGGCACATAAATAACTGCGCCCGCGCCAAGAAGAAGTTGAGCATTAGGCGCCCGCCCTGTACCAGAAGGAAGGTGAAAATATTTTTCAGCTTGCGGAAGTGCGAAAACTTGATGACCTGCGTTGGGACCGCCGACCCTAACGAGCAAGTCATATTCCGATGCTATATGTCCAACGATGTTGCCTTTGCCTTCGGAACCGTATTGACCTCCGATCAAGACATCCACGAGCTCGGTGTTGCTTCGAGGATACAAGTTTAGAAGAGCAGTTGCCCGAACAAGAACCGCCTCTTCGGAACATCGATCGGTAGCAACCACTATGTCTGCTATTGTCGCAAGGCCTTCGACATTTTGTTCCGTTTTGTTTCTTTTGACTTGCTCGTAAGTCATTACCTCGCCGGAGGAGCGCGAACGCTCTTCATACCTGCGTTGCAACTCCTCAATCTCAGCCGTTACGTGTATATGGTGTACGTCTGTGCCAAAAGCGGATCGTATCTGATCGACCTGCTCAACGATGCGAACTGAATCGACAACAAACAAGCCCGCAGGAAAGTTGGCATCAGAAAATTTATCAATAAAACGAGAGAGTGCAGCCGCTACCCATTTCCCTCCGTCTTCTCGGTCGAGGGCATCGCCGGCACGCTGTAGAGACTGTCGATTTTTTTGAACTCTTGGACGCGCTTCAAGTATTATATCTCTCGTCTTGATCAATTTGGCGCCATAACGCTCCTGCAACAACTTCCCCAGCGCCGACTTTCCAGAGCAAACTGCGCCCGATAGCAGAACGATCTGAAGCGCCGAATTCTTCATCGTCAAAAAAGCTCTAGCTGCTGGCGCTTTGGAGGCATTTCATAGACGGTAATATTAACCCCACGCCGCACTAATGTATCTTGAAGGAGGCTCTCTATAGTCCCCCAATCACCACGGGCGCTCCCCATTCCGATACGGGGCATATGTACTGAAGCACCTCTTGCTGAAGCAGCCTCGCTGAGCCTTAGCAACGCGCTCTCTAACGCATTATATCGAATACGCGGGGTAACGGACGATCCAAAGCCAGCCTGCGCCACTAAACTCGCAATAGCGGTAGTATCATCAATATCGACCAGATGCATTTGGCCTAGCGCTTCCTTCCGTGATGCGATCATCCATTCTGAGAAAGACGATTCCGCAAACGGATATTTGCGCGCCGTTTGACTTGCCAAACCTCCGCCCCACTTGGACGCCCGGTCGTTGACCAATTGGCAAATAATCTTAGGGCCATCGCCTCTAGCCAATAGAGCGTTACCCTGGACGAACTTAATAGGCGAATGCCCTTCTACAGAACGCTCATAATGAATCAATCCTATCACTCTAGGAAGCGAGGCCCCAGGATAGGCGGGGATACCTACATACTCGACATCCAGGGGCCGATCACTGACCCAAGCTTCAGTTCCGAAGTCGGTAAAACCGATAGCGGTGCATCGATAGGCCGAGCTCTCTTTTGGAATTATTCTACCAACGATGTTTGGCGTCGGCGCCATCGCAGAAGGAATATAGTAGTCAATCCTGTACGACCAGGCCCCCTCCGATTCGAATGGCGAAGCACAGAAAACGCCTACTGATGTGCTAACTGACTTCGCCAACCGAATCATAAACGCTTCAGCAGATACGTCGAAGTCAACTCGCCGCTTCATCAGGGCAGCAAGGCTAACGGTCTCTTCTATGGTTGGAAAGCTGCCAATTGGCATCACAAACTCGGCAGCGGCCATATTGCAAAGCATCTCAAGTTGCCATTCGTCCCTCTTGTTTCCGCTTCCTCCTCGATGGCGAATTTCGTCCAGCGCATCGGAAAAAAGCAAATGTGCAACTTCATGAGCGATAGAAAAGCGAACTCGCTCTCTCACACGGTTTGGATTAAATTCAATTACGGCTTTGCCAGCTACCGCGATTGTCCGCGCATCTGAAATATCGGAATTCGGCACGACTGTAGCACCGAGCATCTCAGCAATCTTGATGGGATTGTACGGAGGCCCCACCCAGCCATCCTCAAACGCTGCCAGTGTAAGCTGCTGCGCCCGCGCTTGAATTTTTACTACCGGATCATCCGTTCCAGAAAACGCGACTACCGATGGATTGGTCCACTTGACCATAGCTGATTCTACCAAAGTTATGACTTACACTTTAACAATACTCACTCGGCTCGACGAGTCTCTAAATGCGCTCTGATCACCCCACCTCCGGCTTCGCCCCTGACGCCGGCTTAAACTCGGCCAGCGGCTTCTCGCCCACCTTCAGGCTTTCCAGATAAGCCTCGGTGAAATCCATCTTGATCTCGGTCCACAGCGGCAGGTGGTCGGACATCTGCCATGTGCGCCATGTCTTGTAGGCCGCCGCATCGGTCTTGGCCGGTTTGCCGGTCTTGGTTGTCTTCGGCATCGCCGCTTTATAGGCTGAAAAATCCGCCTCACGGAACACATAGTCCTGCCAGGGGAAATTGCCGGCCTTGCGGATTTCGACGAGCTTGTTTTGCGTGCGCAGCGCGATCTGGTCGTAATAATGCGCGCCCGACAAAGCGGTGGGCTTGCGCAATTGTGCCGGCACTTCGAAGCCGCCGCCCAAAAGCGCGTTCATCGTCGGATCGGTCGGATTGAGGATGTTGAAATCGCCGAGCAGGATATAGGTCTCGCCGTCCTTCTTCTGCCGTGCCGTGAAGAAATTGGCGATGTCCGATATCTCGCGCTTGCGCTTGGTCGTATCCGCAGCCGAGCCATAATAGATATGCACGGTGCAGAGATTGAACTTGAACCAGCCGGCCTGGAAGGCGACGAGGAACGGCGTGCGGTTGAACTGCGGCGGCTCCACGCCTTTCTTCGGCGGCAGCACGATCTCGCCCGCCACATGGCGAAACCTGATCTTGCGCGTGTCGAAGACGAAGGCGAGCCGCTCCATATTGCCGCTCTGATCGGTGACGATATAGTCCCAATGCGGCCCGAGCAGGCGCATCACCTGCTGAAACTCCGCCATGTCCTCGTTCACCTCCTGCACGGCGACGAGATCGAAGGCGGAGATCACTTCGGCGATATAAAGCAGGGTTTCCGGCAGGCGCGGCGACGGATTGAGCCGATGCCCGCCAAAATCGCGGATGTTCCACGTGGCGAGGTGAAAGCTGTCCTGCTTGTTGTTGGGCGAGACGTTTTGCGCGAGCCCGGCGCGCAAGGCCAGCAAGCGATCAATCGCGCGATCGCGCGCCCCCGTATCCTGCCAGAACCGCAGCCCGGAATATTGAACCATCGCAGCCCCCACTGTGACGAGAAGACAGACTAGAGCGTTTCGCGTTGTGACGGAAGCGCCCCGTCATTGCGAGCGCAGCGAAGCAATCCAGAAGCCAAGGAGTAAAACCATGACGCTCGACACCTGCCCTGGATTGCTTCGTCGCTACGCTCCTCGCAATGACGGTGGGCTTCCATCATCAAGACAGAATTTAGCTGGCCGTTGAAGAACGTTCTGTGTCATTCCCTGCGGCCCCGCCCCACCCTCGCCACGATCGCCATCGATCCTGCGCGCTCCTTCCTCTCCGGGGCCCTGCGATGCTTTCACGACGACATTTTCTGACCGCCGCCGGCGGCCTGGCCGCGCTCGACCTGGTGCCGGCCACGGCCGCCCCCGCCGAACCATGGGCGAAGAAACTGTTGCAGGCGGCGCAGGCGCAGATCGGCGTCACCACGCGCTATGCGCCCGCCTATGCGCGCATCGGCTTTCCCAATGGCGACGTGGCGCGCGAAGGGGGTGTGTGCACCGATGTGATCGTCCGCGCCTATCGCGATGCCTTCGCGCGCGATCTCCAGCAATTGGTCCATCGCGACATGGCGGCGAATTTCGCGCTCTATCCCAAGACCTGGGGGCTCAGCCGGCCCGACCCCAATATCGATCACCGCCGCGTCGGCAATCTGCAAACCTTCCTGCGCCGCCACGGCCGCGCCCTGCCGGTGACACGCGTCGCCGCCGATTACGCGCCGGGCGATATCTACACCTGCATGCTGCCCGGCAACCTGCCGCATATCGGCTTCGTCGCCGACAAAACTGGCAGCGATGGCGCGACGCCTTTGATCATCCACAACATCGGCCAGGGCGCACGCCTGGAAAACCGCCTGTTCGACTTCCCCCTCACCGGCCACTACCGCTATCCGGTGGCGTGAGGTTGCAATGACGGAAAGAAGCGCTCACCGTCATTGCGAGCGAAGCGAAGCAATCCAGGAGTCAAGATGTAGGATCGCCGACATCCCACACGCCCCTGGATTGCCGCGTCGCTGCGCTCCTCGCAATGACGGTTACTAACCAATCCCATACCGCCCCGGCGCGATCACACCGTTGGGATCGAGCGCCTGTTTGATGCCGTTGCAGGCGCCCTGAAAGCTCGCCGCCGTCTGTTGCATGTGGAAGGCGTGATAATCGATCGGCGCACGGCCGACGAAGACGCCGCGGCTGGCCACCGCTTCCGACATTTTCTTGTAGCAGGCATCGGCGCGCTGGCGCTCGTCCTCATCCTCGCGATTGAAGACGATGACATGCAGGCCGCGCGCGAAACGGGCACTGCACACATTCATCACCATGTAATCGAGGCCGTGATCCTCATAGATCTTGCGGCACAGCGCCTGGAATTCATGGGCCACCTTGCCGTCCATCGGCGTGCCCGGCAGGAACCAGGTGTTGCCGCCGCCCGGCCGCCATTTCAACAGGCCCAGTTCGCCATGGCTCGGCACGCCGGAGAAAGCGTTGATCGCCACCTGCAATGGCCCGATCGCCTGCGCTTCTTCATGCGCAATGTATTTCGCCTTGCCGGAGCGCTCGAAGACATCGCGCACGCGCCGGATCATCGGTTCCACCGCTTCGGCGCTGGCGCCATAGAACGCGCCGGAGACGGTCCAGGCGCCGAGGCCATGGCGTTCACGGAGAGCGCGGCGCCCCTCGTCGCTCATCGCCTTGCGCGGGTTCGTCCGATATTCGGCGCTCTCGCCTTCCGAGCCGCAGAGATAAAGATCGTTGGCGAGGCGAAACAGGGTCGGCACAAAATTCGACATTTTCAGCGGCCGGCACAGTTCGACAATTTCTTCCAGATCGCCGTCGTCGGGAAAGGCGAAGTGGAAACTGCGCACCGCCGGCGGGCGCGGCATCAGCCACATGCCCATGCGGGTGACGATGCCATAGTTCGACTGCGCGAACAGGCCGTCGATGACAGGCCCATAGGAATATTTCGACGTGTGCCAGTTGGTCGGCGTGTCGCTCGCCAGCGCGCCGTCGCCCGTGCGCAAAATGTCGCCATTGCCGAGCACCACCTCCATGCCGCAGGCCGTGCCGAAATGATCGAAGTAAGGCCCGTAGCCGGCGCCCTTGTCGAGCGCATTGCCGATGACGCCGCCTTGCGGCGGCCCCGACGTGACATCGACCATGTAGCGATTGCCGAGCCGCACCAGCTCGTCATGCATCATCTGATAGCTGACGCCGGGCTCCACCACCGCATAGCCCAAACGCTCGTTGACTTCGAGAATGCGGTTCATCCGCGCGCCGAGATCGACCACCACTTGCCCCGCCAACGTCGCCGAGCGGCTGCCGAGGCCAATGTTGTTGCCGGTGCTGATCGGATAGAGCGGAATTTTATGCGCGTTGGCCGCCTTGACGATGGCCTGCACATGCCGAGTGAAGGAGGGATAGACCACGGCGGCCGGCGGCCGGTCGCCGCCCGGCATGGTGTTCTCGCCATAGCGCGCGATGGTCTCGGCGCTGACATTGACCGCATCAGGGCCGACATCGCGGACGACGTCTTTCAGAAAGGCTTCGAGTGCTGCGGCGTTCATGCGCTCCTCCCAATTACCAGAAATTGTCGCCGCCGCTCGGCGGCTCGTCCTTGATCGCCACGGGCGGCGGTGGCGCACGCAGCGTGCGGCCCTGCAAGGCCGGCGGCATCGGGCCGCCCGTCGCCCAGTCGAGCAGTTCCACCGTGTGAACAATGGGCAGCGGCAGATAGCGGCCGATCTGCATCATGCAGCCGATATTGCCCGTCGCCAGAATGTCGGGATCGGCGCCGGCGATATGCGCGGCCTTGCGCCGCCCCAATTGCTCGGCCATCTGAGGATGCAGCAGATTATAGGTGCCGGCCGAACCGCAGCAGAAATGCTTTTCCGCGATGTCCTGCACGCGATAGCCCGCCGCCTGCAGCAGATCGCGCGGCGGCCGGATCACCTTCTGCACATGCTGCATGGAACAGGGATCGTGATAGGCGATTTTATAGGCGCGTGTCTCCGTCGGCGCTTGCAGACCAAGCCGCGCCAGAAACTCCGTGACATCGCAAGCGAGCGCCGCCACAGCGCGCGCCGGAGCCGCCATCTGCGCGTCGCGCGCAAACAGGTGGCCATAGTCCTTCACTGTCGTGCCGCAGCCCGATGCATTGACGATGACGGCATCAAGACCTTCGGCCACAATCTCGCGCTGCCATGCCAGTACATTGGCCCGCGCCGAGGCCTTGGCATCCTGCTCCCGGCCCATATGCAAGGTGAGCGAGCCGCAACAGCCGGCCTCCTGAGCGATCACCACGTCGCAGCCATGGCGCTGCAACAAGCGGATGGTCGCCGCATTGATCGCGCCATTCAAAACCTGCTGCGCGCAGCCCGCGAGCAGAGCGACACGCGCCCGCCTTTGACCTTGCGCCTTGAACACCTGCGGCGGCAGAATGTCCGTCGCCGTCTCATCCGGCACCATGTCGAGGAGCGGCTGCAACGGCGCCGGCATTAAGCCACGCAGCGGCTTGCCGAGACGGCCCAGCATCAGCGCACCACGAAAACGCTGCGGATATGGCAGGATGCGCGCCAGCGCCGCCCGCAACAGTTGCGCAGCCGGCGCCCGCCGATAATGCTCCTCGATATAGATGCGGGCGCGGTCGATCAGATGCACATAATCGACCTTCGCCGCGCAGGTGGTCATGCACGACAGGCAGGACAGGCAATTGTCGAGATGGCGCACCGTCTCGGGCTTCGGCACGCCGCCCTGCTCCAGCATTTCGCGAATGAGATCGATGCGCCCGCGCGGCGCTTCGTTCTCGTCGCGGGTCAGAACGTAAGTCGGGCAGGCATTGGTGCAGAAGCCATAATGAACGCAGGTTTCGAGAATGGCATTGGCCTCGGCGATGTCGGGCCGCTCAAGCTGTTCAGGGGTAAAATGGGTGCGCATGCCGTGCCGCTTGGTTGACGCATCACCCTTGCAGATCGCCCTTCGCCCGGCTTGGACGCCAGCGCAGGCGATTTGACCGTCCGCGCAGCCCAAATGCATATATTTCAGGCTTGAAATTTCGTGTAAGCTCCTGCCAGCGTAAGCGAGAAAGCAGTGGGATGGCTGTGACGGGCGCGACCAACGAGACTTGGACGACGGAGACCGTGCGGACGGTGGATCGCCTGGCCTATTGGCGCGAGATCGTCTGCCAGACCATTCTCAACGTCTCGCCGGAAAGCGAAGCACAGCCCGCCTTCCAGGCCAGCATCGCCGCGCACAACTATGGCGCGTTCAAAGTGGCGCAGTTTCGCTCGCAGCGTCACCGCATCCTGCGCCGGCCGCAGCATATTCGGCGCGAGGATGAGCCAACCTATCTGGTGAGCCTGCAAGTGGCCGGGCAAAGCCTCATCGCCCAGGACGAAACACGCTTCGCCCTCAACCCCGGCGAAATCGCCATCATGGACAGCCGCCGGCCGTTCGAGATGCGCTTCGAGGCGCCGGTGCAGCGATTGATCGCCATCGTTCCGAGCACCGTTTTGGAACCGCGCATTCCTCGATTGAAGCGCGCACGCACCGTCAAGATCGAGACGAGCGCGCCCTATGCCGCGATGACGCAGCAGCATATCCGCCAACTGGTGGGGAGCGATGCCTTGCCTGGCATCGAAGCGCATCTGCTCGTCGAAAATCTTTACAACCTCCTGGCGCTTTCCACCCGGAGTGAAGATGCAGGCCGGCCCGATCACGAAGTGCAGCTCGAAAACATCCTCGCCTTCTGCCGCAGCAATCTGTTCAATCCGGAACTTGCGCCGGCGCTGGTCGCGCGCGGTTTCGGCATTTCGCTACGCACATTGCACAAACGCTTCGAAAGCACCGGACTGAGCTTTGGCGACTGGGTGACCGAGCGACGCTTAGAAAGCTGCCGCGAAGCGCTGAGCGACCCGCGCCAGGGCGATCAGAACATTTCCCAGATCGCCTATCGTGCCGGCTTCAACGACCTTTCGCATTTCTGCCGGCTCTTCAAACGCCGCTATGGCGTAAGCGCCAGCGCGTGGCGCGGCCGCCGCAATTAAGCGGATTGTTCCGCCGCGCCAACCCTTCTAAGGTCCTCTTTCGGCATCGATCTCAGGAAACGCTCTTGAACACGCACCAGACCATCTCCGCGACGCGCCCGCCCCAAGCCGCCCTCGACACCGTGCGCGACGCCTTGGCCAAAAAATTCGGCAATCGCTATTCGGCCAACGAGACCGTGCGCCAGCAGCATGGCCACACCCTCACCTGGACGCCGACCCAGGCGCCGGACGCGGTGGTCTTCGCACAGTCGACCGAGGAAGTGGCCGAGATCGTCAAGCTCTGCGCCTTAAATCGCGTGCCCGTCATTCCCTATGGCACGGGCACGTCGCTTGAAGGCCACGTCAACGCGCCTTTCGGCGGCATCTGCATTGATCTCTCCCAGATGAAGCAGGTCGTCGCCGTTCATGCGGAAGATCTCAACGTCGTCGTCGAGCCCGGCATCACCCGCAAGGAGCTGAACGAATATCTGCGCGACACCGGCCTGTTCTTTCCCATCGATCCCGGCGCCGATGCCTCGATCGGCGGCATGGTGTCGACGCGCGCCTCGGGCACCAATGCGGTGCGCTACGGCACGA
Organism: Methylocella sp. CPCC 101449; assembly: GCF_031921685.1. Lineage (NCBI taxonomy): Bacteria > Pseudomonadati > Pseudomonadota > Alphaproteobacteria > Hyphomicrobiales > Beijerinckiaceae > Methylocella > Methylocella sp. CPCC 101449. The sequence continues at coordinate 212,239 of NZ_JAPDHU010000003.1, forward strand.
TGAAAGACAATGTGCTCTCGCTCACCGTGGTCATGCCCGACGGCGAAATCGTCAAGACTGCGAGCCGCGCCAAGAAATCCTCCGCCGGCTATGATCTCACCCGCCTGTTCGTCGGCGCCGAAGGCACGCTTGGCGTCATCACGCAGATCACACTGCGCCTCTACGGCATTCCCGAAGCGATTTCGGCAGGCGTCTGCACCTTCCCATCGGTGCGCGCTTGTTGCGATGCCACCATCGCCACTATTCAAAGCGGCCTGCCGGTGGCGCGCATCGAACTCTTGGACGCGCTCATGGTCCACGCCGTCAACCTGCATTCCAAGCTCGGCCTGCCGGAAGAACCGATGCTGTTGCTGGAGTTTCACGGCACCGATGCCAGCGTGAAGGAACAGGCGGAACGCTTCGGCGAAATCGCCCGGGAATTCGGCGGCGGCGATTTCGCCTGGGCCACTAAGCCGGAAGATCGCACCAAGCTCTGGCAGGCACGTCATGATGCGTATTGGGCCGGCTTCACCTTGCGCCCCGGCGCCAAGACATTGGCCTCGGACGTCTGCGTGCCGATCTCACGCCTCGCCGATTGCGTCGAGGAAACCTATCGCGACCTCGCCGAGGCAAACCTCGTCGCGCCGATCCTTGGCCATGTCGGCGACGGCAATTTCCACGTCAATCTTCTGGTCGATATGGACAACAAGGACGAAGTGACCCGCACCGAGCAATTCCTTGAGCGCCTCGTACTGCGCGGCATCGCCATGGAAGGCACCTGCACCGGCGAACATGGCGTCGGCCAGGCCAAGATGAAATATCTGCCCAAGGAACATGCGCCCGCGACGCTCGATCTGATGCGCACGCTGAAACGCTCGATCGATCCGCTCAACATCATGAACCCGGGCAAGGTGGTCGCCGTCTGATACGTTGATAGATTTTTAAAGGCAGAAACCTCGGTGTCATCCGGACACTTGCAGCGCAAGTGATCCGGGATCCAGGGGTCGAAGGCCACGATGTTGCTGATGAATTGGGAGCGGCCACCAGCAATACACCTTTCTACTCTGTAGCCCCTGGATCCCGGGTCGCCTGCGGCGCCCGGGATGACACGAAGGCTTCGGCGACACGCTCAAAAATGAGGAGGAAACAAACATGACGATGCAAAGGACGATGCGGACGGCCCTGTGCGGTGGCTTCATCCTGGGGGTGCTTGGCACGGTCGCGCAGGCGCAGACCACCTACCCCGATCGTCCCGTGCGCTTCGTCGTGTCCTTCGCGCCCGGCGGCCCTGCCGATGTCGGCGCGCGCATCATCGGCCAGGCGCTGCAAGACCATTGGGGCAAGGCGGTGGTGATCGAAAATCGCGGCGGGGCCGGCGGCAATATCGCCACGGTCGCCGTCGCCCGCGGCGAGGCCGACGGCTATACGGTGCTCGCCTCCACCAGCTCCTTCTCGGTCAACCTCAGCTATTATCCGAATCCCGGCTACAGCGCTTCGGATTTCAAAGTGGCCGCGCTCGTCGCCACCACGCCCAATATCGTCGTCGGCGCGCCCGATCTGCCGGCCGCCAATCTCGCTGACGTGCTGAAACTGGCGAAGACCCAGCCCCTCGCTTATGCGGGCCCTGGTGCCGGCACGACGCCGCATCTGTCCGCCGAGCGCATCTTCCGCCTCATCGGCAAGGTCGACATCCGCCACGTGCCGTTCACCGGCGCCGGCCCCGCCATGAACGCCGTCACAGCCGGCCATGTGCAATTGGGCGTGGTCGCCATGACGCCTGCGATCGAGCTGGTGAAGGCCGGCAAGCTCAAGGGCTATGCCATCACCGCCACAAAGCGCACCCCCGAACTGCCCGACGTGCCCACCATGGCCGAAACCGGCATCGGCCAGGTCGACGATGCCACCTGGATCGCCCTGTTCGTGCCGGCCAAGACGCCGGACGCCATCGTCGCCAAGATCAATGCCGACGCCAATGCGGCCCTCAAGAACAGCGCCACCGTCCAGCTCATCAATCGCGCCGGCATGAGCCCGCTGGGCGGCAGCCTGGAGGAAATCAATGCCTATGTTTCCAGCGAGACGAAAAAATGGGAAGAGGTGGTACGGGCCGTCGGCCTGAAGGCCGAAGAGAGTAAATAGCACTGGTTTTCCTGGAGTGATGACGAAGTTTAAATTCCCGGGCCTGCCGAAACGGTCGGACCTTATCGTTCTAACCCTGGCTTTCGTGGCGCTCGAATGGATCAGCGAGATCCACGAGCATAAGGGCCTGCATGTCACTGCCTGGAGCCCAGGCATTGGCCTGCTCTTCGGCATCATGTTCCGCAATCTGACGGCGGGCAGCGTTTCCATGTTGGTCAGCATCATGCTGGCCGAGACGATCTTCATCGATCGCGCGCCGGGCTGGCCGATGATCGGCGTGGTCGCCGCCGTCACCACTGCAAGCTATGCCGGCGCCAGCCTGGTGGCCCGGCGTTATTTCGATTTCAATCCGTCGCTCGCCCGCATCGGCGATATCGCCGTGCTGCTCGGCAGCGGCCTCGTCGCCTCCGCGCTCACCTCGTCGCTGGTGACGGGCACATTCCTGATGTCGGACAATATCACCGTCTCCGACATCCCCTATGTCACGATCCCCCTGCTGATCAGCGAACTGATCGGCGTTGGCGTGGTCACACCCTTGGTGCTGCGCTGGCCCAAGATCAAAGCGACGCTGTTCGATCGCAAACCAAGCCCCTCGGACCTCAGCGCGCCGATCATCGCTATCGCCACCGGTCTCTTGATCGGCCTGGTGCTGAAAACCTTTCCGATGGTCGGCACGTCTTATTTCTATCTGTTGTTTCTGCCCGTCATCGCGGTCGCGCTGATCTATGGCATCGATGGCGCCTGCATGACATTGGCCTGCGTGCAAGTCGCTTTCGTCGCCGATGCCAGCCTGGCCGGCAGCAGTCCTGACGACAGCCTGTTCAGCGTCTATCAGAGCGGCATGATCGTGCTGACCGCGACCGCCTTGCTCATTGGCTCCATCGTCACCGAACGCGACGCCGCCGCACACGCCGCCGCCGATGCGGCGGAAAAATTGAAGGAAGCCGAACGTGGCGCCGCCCGCGCCGACCGGTTTCATCTCGTCTCCGGCATGACCTCGACCCTCGCGCACGAGATCAGTCAGCCGTTGACGGCCGCACGCGCTTTGGCGCGCACCGCCGCCGTGCGCAGCGAACAGGAAAGCGCAATCGACCCCTCGCGCTTGCAGGACAATCTGCGCGGCGTCGTGCAGAACATCGACACGGCCGGCGAAATCCTGCGGCGCATGCGCGAATTCCTCAAGCGCGGTGAACCGGAAAAGAGCGAAGCCGACATGCGCGACATCATCGCCGATGCGATGGCTTTGCAGCGCCCGCTGATCGCGCAGCAAGGGATCGTCGTCGAACAGCCACGCTTTGCCGGTCCCCTGCGCCTGCAATGCGATCGCATTCAGATCCAGCAGATCGTCATGAATCTGGTCGCCAATTCGGTCGATGCCATCAATTCTACCGGACGTACCGATGGCCGCATCCGCATCGCAGCCACCCTGCTGGACGATCCCGCCCGGATCGAAGTGCTTGTCCAGGATAATGGTTCAGGTATTGATCCTTCAGCCAGCGAGCGGCTGTTCGAGCCGCTATTCACCTCTCGCGCCAATGGCTTGGGACTGGGGCTGGCGGTCTGCGCCAATATCGCGCAGGCTCATGCGGGCCGGATATGGCTAGAACGGAGTAAGCCCGGCGACACCGAATTCCGGTTTTGGTTGCCGGCTGATCAATCGGGAGATGACACGTGAGCGGAGCCAGAATCGCCATTGTTGACGACCAGGCGGAGGTACGCCGGGCGCTCGGCGAACTGTTAGGCGTCTACGGCTATGTCACTGAATTGTTCGAAACAGCGGACGCTTTGCTGGAAGCGACCGTCGATGAAAAGTTCGCCTGCATCGTCAGCGACGTGCGCATGCCCGGCATGGATGGCGTCGAGCTCGTGCGCCGGCTCGGCGAGCGCAAGCCCGCCATTCCGGTGATTCTGATCTCGGGCCACGCCGATATTCCCATGGCGATCGCCGCCATTCGCTCCGGCGCCGAGGATTTCATCGAAAAACCCGTGGATGACATCAAACTGGTTGCGGCCATTAATCGCGGCCTCGCCCGCGCCGCGCAGATCAATGCCGCGGAAAAGACATCGCGCGAAAGCGAAACCCGTTTCGACAATCTGACGACACGCGAACGCGAAGTGTTCGACCTCGTGGTCGAGGGTCACACCAGCCCAGTGATTGCCAAGACGCTCGGCATTTCCTCGCGCACGGTGGAAAGCTATCGCGCTCAGATCATGGATAAATTGCAGATCGACAACGTCGCATCGCTGGTCCGTCTCGCCATCCGTCTCGGCCGGATCGCGCCCTAAAACGATCCTCGAGCAATTGCGTTTCGACAGAAGCGCAATTTGCAGTGACCCGTATTTTTACAAGGTATGATTACGTACGGGGATTGCCTTTATCGCAACGGGTAATCTCACGACGCAATCATTGCGAATACAAAAACACGGGTCACCCTCCTAGAGTCATCTTCAAGCAACCGTCGATGCGCCTAGAACGCCGCTCTCATGCAGAGCGGCGAACGGGAGCGTATGGCCGGCTTTGCTTGCCTTCGAGGGAGGCGAACATGGCCTTGTCGCATTCGCAGAGCTTTGGAAAATCGATCGACCATCAGGAGGATCCGCATCTGGTGACAGCCGCCCTATGGGCTCTGGCTGTCGCGGCGGGTATCGGCCTTGTCGCCGCTATCGCCCTGCCACATCCGGTGTTCCTGCCAGCGGTCAGCCTCGGCACGATCGTGCTCGCGGCCTTGGCTGGGCTCTATGCCTCGCTGCGTCCAGCCGAACAGCGGCTTCCAGCTCTGATCTTCGCTGCCACGCTCACCTTCGTCGGCCTCGCCGCCAGCATGATCGGCGATCCCGATCATGTCGCGCATTGGTTTCAGTAACAGGGCGTGACACAGCGCCGTAAGCAGATTCAGGTGCAGTTTGATGTTTGAGGAAATGTTCTCAGCAAGCGTCCTTACGGCGCTGTTCCAGGTGATCATGATCGACCTGGTGCTGGCCGGCGATAACGCCGTCGTCATCGGCCTCGCCGCCGCTGGTCTGCCGAAAGAACAACGCGGCAAAGTGATCGTTATCGGCATCGTCGCCGCCACGGTGCTCCGTATCGTCCTCGCCTTGATGACCACGCAACTGCTGCAAGTCGTCGGCCTGCTGCTCGCCGGTGGCATCTTGCTGTTGTGGGTGAGCTGGAAGATGTGGCGCGAATTGCGCTCCGGCCACAGCGAAGAAGCGGAAGCCGACCATGTCGAGGCCGCGGTCGATAGTGGCGCTCCGCGCAAATCGTTCCGTGCCGCCGTGTGGCAGATCATCGTCGCCGACTTCTCGATGTCGCTGGACAACGTGCTCGCCGTTGGCGGCGCAGCGCGCGAACATCCCTGGGTGCTGGTGTTCGGCCTTGCCCTGTCGATCGCGCTGATGGGCCTCGCCGCGACCTGGATCGCCAGCCTGCTGCAGCGTTATCGCTGGATTGGCTACGCCGGCCTCGCGATCATCGTCTACGTGGCCTTCGAAATGGTGTGGCGTGGCTGGACCGAAGTCAGCCCGGTGGCCGCCCGCGTCGTCAGCCCCGATTTCGCGGCCATGGTCCCCTTCGTGGCGGCCGGACTACTTGGCCTGGTCGCCATCGTTGGTTTCGCCAATTTCTACCGGCGGCGGCATACGGCCAGTTAATCTGGCAAAAATGTGGACAGAACGACAGCCGGCTGCTCGCAGCCGGCTGTTTTGCTTCGCGCTCTTCCCTTACCCGAGCCGGATGCTTATATTCAGCCTGTCTCCGCAAGGAGACTATGGCGATAAACGGACATCGTAATAAACCATCCGGACCCGGGGGCGGTACCCGGCGCCTCCACCCAAGCCCACCCGAGACGGTGGGTTTCGGCGGGGGCGAAATAGGATCGACGGGGGTGTAAAAGGTGCTCTTTTGCCCGGCATGATACCGCCGTTATCGGGTCAAACTTATAGTTGCCAACGACAACTATGCTCCGGTGGCCGTCGCCGCGTAATGCGGTGCCGATACTGGTACCAAGCCCTGTAGGGTAGCACTTACAGGCGGGGCTCGGAGGCGCCTGGCAACAGAAGCCTCCACTTTCATTCCATGGGCCGGTGCAGCCGGTGACGGTCCGGTGCAAAGGTTTTTGAATGACAGGCCCGATTATCCGCTACGATCTTCTGGTTCAGGACGCGCTGCGCGGCGTGGTGCGCAAGGTGCTCGCCGATGCGGCCCGCGAAGGCACCCCGGGCGAACATCATTTCTTCATCAGCTTCCGCACCACGGCGCCGGGCGTCCAGCTCTCGCAGCGGATGAAGGCGAAATATCCCGAAGAAATCACCATCGTCCTGCAACACCAATACTGGGACCTCAACGTCAGCGAAAACCGCTTCGAGGTGAACCTGTCGTTCAACAACATTCCCGAGCGGCTTATCGTCCCCTTCGACGCCGTGACCGGTTTCGAGGATCCCGCCGGTCCCTTCGGCGTGAAATTCGAGCCGCGGCCGACCGAGACGGAGGAAGCCGAAACGGAGAAAGCCGAAACACCTGCGCCAACGCTGGTTTCGGTTCCCGATACGAGCGAAGCCACCGCGGAGCCGCCGCCGGCCAAAACCAAACCCGCTGCCAAAAAAGAGCGGACCGAGAAAGAGCGCGTCGAAAAGGACAAGGCCGAGAAGGCGGAGAAACCGGCCGCCCGCAAGGCAGAACCCGCGTCAGAACCTGTCGAAGAGAGTCAGCCGGGCAACGTTGTCTCCATCGACGCATTTCGTAAGAAGACCTGAGCCGAGAGCCAGTCGAGAGGCCGTCATGGGCGACATCATCAATCTGCGACGAGCCCGCAAGGCAAAGCAGCGCGATGATGAAGCCCGCGCCGCCGATGCCGCACGCCTGACATCAGGCCGCACCAAAGCTGAGAAGCAACACGTCAAAGCGCTACGGACTCTCGACGAGCGACACATCGAGGGCCATCGCCGCGAAACCAGCGACAGACGCTCCGATGACTGATGGCCCGGACGATGCTGCCCCCTTCGCGCCCGTCACCAAACATTCGCTGGTGATCGCCGGCCATCGCACCTCGATTTCGCTCGAAGCGCCCTTCTGGGAAGCGCTGAAAGACCTGGCACGCGAGCGCAATCAGTCCCTGGCGGCCCTTGTCGGCGCGATCGACGAAAAGCGCGGCGAAGCCAATCTGTCGTCGGCGCTGCGCGTTTTCGTCTTGCGCCAGACGCAAGCGAAATTGCCCAAACTCAACTGACTCAATAAATCCCCGACGGCGAGCCGTCGCGCGACGGGGTGATCACCGTCGGTGCGCGCGGCGGCTGTCGCGGCACGACCTCGACCGGCGGCCGTATGGCCGGCGCCGGGCGCACTGTCTCTTGAGCACGACGTTCCATTTCGGCTTTGGCGCGCGCCGCCTCTTGCCGTGCTGCCTCCTGCCGCGCCGCCTCTTGTCGCGCTGCTTCTTGGGCCAGCCGCTCAGCTTCCCGGGCCTTGGCCACCTTCTGCTCGGCGAGGCGCGCTTGCTCCTGCCGCCAGGCGGCGATCTCGGCGGCGCGGCGGCGCAAGAATTCCTGCGCCCGCAGCTTGCGATTGAACATGGCGCGCTCGCGGATGTCGGCTTCCAGCTCAGCCGCCCGTGCTGCCTCGCGCTCGATGGCGCGGCCAGAGAGCGCATTGGCCAGCGGCGCTACATCCAAGGCACGCTCCATCTTGCCATCGCTTTCGCGACGCACGAGACGCACCTTGGGCGCTTCACCCGTCCAATCTTTCGGTGGCTTGGTCGATGTCAGATCGAGCGTCGCTTCGCCCGTCAGCGTCCGCACATCGAGGCTGGCTCCGAGTTGCGCGCGCGGCCCCGCCGCTGTCGCGAAGACCGGCGATTGCAAGCGCACGACGCCGCCGGCGATCGTCGCCTCCAACATCGTCTTGTCGAGGGTCAGCCGGCCACCATTCAGCGCCGCCTGCATCTGCGCTTCGACCTTCGTCGGCTCGACGGCCAATTGCTCGCGCTCGATGGTCGCGATCGTCTGATCAAGCGCGGCGGGATCGGCATCGGCCATGCGCAGCGCCGACACGGTGACGCTGCCGCGTCCGCCAAGCCCGGCCATCAAAGCGGCTTCGCTCATGCCCGAACCGGCGAATTCAAACGTGCCGTCGGCCTGTCCCTCCATGCCGAAATGACCGGCGAGCGGTATCGCCACCGCCAGCTTGCCCGACAGCGAGCCTTGATCGCGATCGCGGCGCAGATTGAGGGAACCGGAGACGCTTGCCGCGCCGGACTTCAACCGCAGATCGTCAAGGGAGACCGCACCAGCATCGAGGCCCAGACGAAACTGCGCCGGCCCCGGTGGCAGCCCGGCCCCTGGCTCGAACCGACCGACTTTGACGGCCAGACTGGCCTTCGGCGCATCGATCGGCGCGGGCGCGAATTTGAGATCGGCCCAACGCTGCCCGGCGCGCGGCGGTTGCGCGGGGCCGAAGACGAGACTGGCCAGTGTGCCCAAGGACAATTGGTCGACATCGACGGCACCGCTCACCGGCGCGGTGCCGACAGCGCGCTCAAGACGTCCTGACACGGCGGTGTCGCCGATCTTGCCCGCGGCATCGGCGAGAACAAAACCGCCATTGCCAAAGCGCAAATTGCCATTGCCCTCGGCGGCCAGACTGGCGGTGGGATCAGGCAAGGCCAGCGCGAGAATTTGCAACAGCGGCGCCAGATTGCCGCTGGCCAACCGCACGCGGCCATTGCCCTCCAACGTACTGTCGCGCGGCGTCACCGCACCATCGAACGTGAAACTGCTGCCGGCCAGCGCGGCTTCGAGCTTGGCGGCATAGGTGCCATCATTGCGGCCATTGGCCTGCACTTGCATGCGCCCCGCGCCAAAGCGCGATAGAGCCACCGTGTCGAAGCCCATCTGCCGCAGCAGCAGATGCGCATCGGCATTGTCGAAACTGAACTGCGCCGCCACGGCACGCCCATCGCGACCGGGACTGACGGTGCCAGTGACAGTCGTGCCGCGTGCGCTGCCTTCAAGTTTTAAAGTACCTATGGCTGCCAGCGTCGCGTCCGTACCTTCCGCATTCAACGTCAAGCGCGCGGGCGACAAGGCGACGGCCCGGCTGGCCAGCGCCTCCGCCGCCGGCCCCGGTGCCACGCGGCGGATCAAGGCCGCCAGTTCCACCAGCCGGTCGGCATTGAGCTGCGCCTCGACACGCGCTGCGCCCGGCCGGCTTTCGCCGCGCGCCGACAGATTGGCGCCGCCGAGATTATCGATGGTCAGATCGTTGAGCGTCAGCTCGTCGCCGCTGCGCGACACCCGCAAGCGAATGCGGCCGGAATCGACCATGCCGGCGCCGAAACGGGCGATGCGCACGGCCCGCGCGTCGAGCGACAGATCGAGATCAAGTCCGGCGCTCGAGCGCAAAGGCGTGCCTATGTCGGGAAGCCCTTCTAGATCGAGCGCCTGCGCCCGCAGATCCGCCGTCAGCTTGCCGCGCGCGGTGCCCATAGCTTGCGTGAAAACAACCGAACCCGTCAGCGCCGAGCGATCGGCGGTGATCTTGAGTTCCTGTGCGCTCACCGACGCAGGCGACGCATCGACGAGGCCGCTGACATCGAGGGAGCGAAAGGCCAGGACATCGAGTTTGCCGGCCAGATCGGGCCAGCCGCGCCCCAGCCATTGGCCGAAGCGCTGGGGATCACGCAGGCTCAAGGCACCCTGGCCGTTGAAGCGCAGGGCGGCACCGGTCTGCACGACGCCGGATGCCTTAACCTCGGCGCGTCCCGGCAGAACCGCGTCCAGCCCCAGATCGACGCTGGCGCGATCGGCCGGGCGCTCAAGGCGCACGCGGGCATCGCTGATCGCCTCACCACCCACCATCAGAGCCGGCACCGAGCCCTCGAACGAGAACATCATGCCCGGCAGCGCGGCATCACCTTGCGCCGACAAAGCTGTGATCATGCCGCGCAGCAGCGCCATGCCGGCGGCGGGATCGCGCTTCTCGCTGGCGAAGAGATCGAGATCGGCCTGCGCCGCCGTCAGCCGCACGAAGACTTGCGGCGCCTGTCCCAACATCAGTGAGGCGGAGCCATTGGCGGTGATCGCCCGCCCTTCCGCGCCCAAACGCAGTTCCGCCGGCTCGAGCTGCAGCGCGCCATCGCCCAGGCGCAGCGGGCCATTGAGACGCCAGGACACCGCTTCGCCCGAGGGCGTCACCGTGCCGGCCAGGGTCAGACTGCCCTCGAAACCCGGCACCTGCCCGCCAGCTTTGCCTGGCGACAAGGTCACTAGCCCGTCGAGTTCGGCGCGCACCGTCGGTTCCGCCTGTTCGACAACGAGCTTGCTGCGCAGCCCCGCCGCCTCCCGCACGCCCGTCGCGAAACGGAACGGCAAAACCCGCCCGAACGCCCGCACCCAGCCCTGGCCCTTATAGGGCCCATCCAGGGAGGGGCTGTCGGCATCGAAGGTGAGTTGGTCGAAGGTGAGTGCCGCCGCGCCTGGCCGCGTCACAACGACCGCGCCGTCGCTGACCGAAATCCGCTCGAACGTCACGTCCGGCGATCCGGCGACCGAGAGGCTCGGCAGAATGACGCCACCCGCCCCATCGCCCGCCAAAGTGACGCGCGGCTGCACGATCCGCATATCGACGAAACGGAAAGCGCCGTGCAGCAGCGGCGCCACCGCCATTTCCAGATTGACGTCGGCGGCGGTCGCCACCACTGGCCCGCTCGCCGCCTGACGTACCGACACCTGGCCGAGATGCATCCGGGGCACCGGCAGCAATTTGACGTCGAGATCGCCCGCGATCGACACGGTGAGGCCGGTTGCCTCCCCGAGCAGGGCTTCGATCTCGCCACGCCGGGCGTTCCAGTCGATGAACCACGGACCGACCAGCAGTGCCGTCAACACCGCCAGCAGCACCAGCGCCACAATGGTCAGAATTTCCCGAAAAAACGCCAAATCGCCAGATCGCCCTGTCCGTTACAGATGACCGCTTGTCCGCAGTTTATACCGCATTTCGTGGCATTATAGCGTTTACGCACCGACCAAACGCCAGAAAGATGCCTAAAAGCAACAATTCCAGGCCTTCTAGGGCGGCGTCCCTTCGCGGTGATAGAGGCAGGGATCGAGCAGCACGTGATCGGGACCGCGCGGCGCAAGGCTGCCGCTGATCGACACCTTATCGCCCGGCTTCAGATCCTCGGCATCATAAGTCACGCACAAAACGCGCGGCGCCGGCGCCTCGCACATGCCGAGATAAGCCAGGCCGCTGCCCGATTTCACCAGAGTGAGCGCACCGACGATTTCGATCGTCACCAGCTCGTCGCCGGTGGCGCCGAGCTTTTGCAGATTGGCGCGCAAGTCCTCGCAGCTCGACGTGAAGGAAACGGCAGGTTGAGCGACAGGCTTGCCACTCAACCCAATGAGGGCTCCGCCCACCGAAAGCGCCAGCCCGATCGTGACCGCGAACGGCTTCAAGACGTTCAGTCCAGCTTGAACTTCTGTTCGACCGGCAGTTCCGGATGCTGCGACCACTCCGCCATCGAACCGTCGTAGAGTTTCACGTTCTTGTTGCCGAGGATTTCCGACGACACGAACCAGCCAAGCGAGGCCCAATGGCCGGTGTTGCAGAAGGTGATCTGCTCACCCTCGACCGGCACGCCCGCTTGTTTGTAGAGCGCCTGCAACTGGCTCTTCGAGCGGAACGAACCGCCGTTGTTCTTCGTCAGCCAGCTCTCCTGCAGGCTCTTCGCGCCGGGAATGGTGCCAGCACGCTTCACCACCGGGCTCGTCGTCAGACCGACGTAGAAATCATTCGGGCGATTGTCGATCAGCGGCACGCCGGCCTCCATGGCCTTTTTCACGTCGTTGCGATCGATCACCATCTCCTTGCGGAAATGCGGCGTGAACGTGGTCGGCGGCAATTCGGCGCCACCCGACGCAATCGGATTGATCGGCTGCTTGGTCTTCTCATCGACCGCCGCCCAGGCCTGATAGCCGCCGTCGAGGATCGAGACGTTGTCATGGCCGAGCACTTTGAACGTCCAGTAGATGCGCGTCGCCGCGCCCATATCGACCGCCGCGCGGCCCATTGGCACGATCACCACATGCGAGGCATTGGTAATGCCAAGCGAACCGATGAGCTTGGCCACCTTTTCCGGCGGCGGCAGCATGCCCTCGACGCCGTCGATCTTCTCGCGCCAGCCGTCCTTGGCATAGTCGGTGAAAATCGCGCCAGGGATATGCTCCTTGAGATAGCCTTCCTTGGTCAGGCCGCCACCGCTGCGCAGATCGAGAAAGACGATACCGGGCTTGCCGAGATTGGCCTTGGCCCAGTCGATGTCGACGAGCGGCTGCGCCACAGCCGGCGCGAAAGAAGCGCCCAACAGCACGGCGGCTGCCAGCAGCAGGTTTGAGAAAATCCGAGGCATCATGGAACTCCAATGCCAGCAAGAGCGCGCGACCGCGCCGCATCCGGCAGATGGCCATAATGTAGTGCGCACCGCCGACCGGTAAAAGCCTACAATTTCACGTGATCGGCCCGCGAAATAACGCCGGGTTTATACGCCGACGCTGAGATAATTGTGCTGGGCTTCCTCGTCTGCCTTGAGCGCGGCGGTCGTTCCCGTCCAGACCACCTTGCCGCGATCGAGCACGATCGCATCCTGAGCGAAATCGATCGCCAGATCGACCTTCTGTTCGACCAGCAGCATGGTCATGCCGCTTTCCTTACGGATGCGGCCCAGCGCATCGAACAGGCTTTCGACGATGATCGGCGCCAGCCCTTCCATCGGCTCGTCGAGCAGCAGCACGTCGGGCTTGCCGACCAGCGCCCGTCCCACAGCCAGCATCTGCTGTTCGCCACCCGACAATTGATTGCCCGCGTTGTTGCGCCGCGCCGCCAGGCCCGGAAACAGATCGAACACCGCTTCCGGCGTCCATCCACCAGGGATGACCGAGACGGCGAGATTTTCCGCCACCGTGAGCGAGGGAAAGATGCGCCGCTCCTGCGGCACGTAGCACAGGCCCGACCTCACCCGTTCATGGGTCGGCAAGGCGGCGATGCCGCGCTGACCCAATTGGATCGCACCATCACTTAGATTGGTGAGGCCCATCAAAGTGCACAGCAGCGTCGTCTTGCCGACGCCATTGCGCCCCAGCACCGCCAATGTCGAACCGGCCGGCGCCTCGAACGACAGACCGTCGAGCACGACGGTGGGCCCATAGCCCGCCACCAGATTTTGCGCTGAGATTCCGACACTCATACGGCGCTCCGTCCCAGATAGACCGAACGCACTTCGGCATTGGCGGAAATATTGGCCGGCACGTCGCGGGTCAGTACCCGCCCGGTGACCAGCACGACGATCTCTTTGGCGAATTTAAACACGAGGTCCATGTCATGTTCGATGAGCAGGATGGCGATGTCGCGCGGCAGGCGTTCAAGCGCATCGTGAATGACATGCGCTTCGGTAGAGGGAATGCCCGCCGCCGGCTCGTCGAGCAGCAGGATGCGCGGTTTCAACGACAGACCGATAGCGATTTCGAGCAGACGTTGCTCACCATAGGGCATCTGCGACACGCGCCGATCGCCGACATGGCCGATGCCCATTTCCTCAAGATAGTGCTGCGCCTCGGTCTGACAGGCCCGCCACTGGCGCCCGAAGCGCAGCATGCGCCACGCAAAATTCTCGCGCTCAGCGACGGCGACCGCCACATTGTCGCGCGCGCTCGACTCCATCAACAGCGTATTGATCTGGTGGGTGCGCACCAATCCGTGCCGCACCCGCGTCTCCGGTTTGGCCTGTTCGAGATTCTGCCCGTCGACAACGATCGTGCCGGCATCGCTCGACAGCATCCCGGTCAGAAGATTGACCAGCGTGGTCTTGCCCGCGCCATTAGGTCCGATCAAACCGAGGCGCGCGCCACGCGCCAGATCGAGATCGACTTGCTGCGTCACCGCCAGCGCCCCGAAATTCTTGCACAGGCCACGGACTTTGAGGATCGGATCGGCTTCGCTCACGAGCGCTGATCCTTCCGTCCGCGGCCTTTCAGCCGGTTCACCACATCGTCGATAATGCCCATCAAACCGCCTTCGAAGAACAAGACAATGATGATCAGCAGGAAGCCGATGACGAACATCCAGATAAACGGGCTGATAGCGCCGGCGAGATCCTGCACGATCACGTAGATCGTTGCCCCGATGAAGGCGCCATAGAGCCGCCGCTCGCCGCCCAGCACCAGCATCACTGCGACGACGCCGGAGGTGAGCAGTTCCAGCGAAGAAAGGCCGACGATGCGCGTCGTCTGCGCCATCAAGGCGCCGGCCGTGCCGGCCATCGCCGCCGACAGCGCATACATGGCGACAAGCCGCCACCACACCGGCGTGCCGATCGCCCGCATGCGCTTGGCATTCTGGCGGATGCCGTCGAGCGAGCGCCCGAACGGCGAGCGCACCACGAAAAAGGCGATGACGAACCACACGAACAGAACGGAGAGCGTATAAAGATAGGCCGTCTTGCCCCAGAGATCGAAACGAAACAGGCCCAGCACCGGCGCGACGCGAATGCCGGACAGGCCGTCATCGCCACCCGTCAGCCAGCGCGCATGGTTGGCCGCCTCATAAAGAATCGCGGCGATCGCTAACGTCAGCATCAGCAGCGTTTCGCCCCGCGTGTGCAGGATCAGCATGCCGGTGATGAACCCCAGCAATCCGGCAAAGAGCGTCGCCACCAACAGACCGAGCAGCGGATCGTTGTTAACGTGAATGGCGAAAATGCCGGCGCAATAGGCGCCCGCTCCAAAGAACGCCGCATGGCCCAGAGTGATGATGCCGCCATATCCCAGCGCCAGATCGAGCGACACGGCGAAGAGGATCCAGATCATGATATTGGTGCCGAGGCCATGATAGCCGTCGGCTATGAAATAGATGCCTATGGCCAATGCCCAGGGCAGCGCATGCCAGAGCATGCTGGGCTTGAACGATTGCGCCGGCACCGCGGCAGCAGGGGGATTTTGCGTGATCGGGGTCATGCGACGGACTTCGGCGGCAAGAGACCGTTCGGCCGCCACAAGAGCAGCGCGAACACCAGGAGATAAAGCAGGAAGCCGCCGAACTGCGGCACGATATAACGGCCCGCCGTGTCGACGATGCCGATGGCCAGCGCCGCGACCAGCGAACCCCGGAAACTGCCCATGCCGCCGACGGCAACGACGATCAGGAAGTAAACGAGATAGCGCAGCGCATAGAACGGTTCGAGCGGCAACACACCCGCTCCAATAGCACCGCCAAAGCCCGCCAGAGCGCAGCCGCCAACAAAGGTAATGGTGAACATGCGGCTGACATCCATACCGACCGATCGCGCCATCTGCGGATCATCGACCGCCGCGCGCAGACGCGCGCCAAACAACGAACGTTCGATGATCAGCCAGACGACGAAAGCCAACAGACCGCCGACGACGATCAAGAACAGGCGATAGGCCGGATAGAGGCGAAAGCCGATATCGACCATCTGATCGAGCCAGGCGGGAACGATCGCCGGCAAGGGCGTCGGACCGACAAAGAAGGTCAGCGCGGCGATGGCGACGAAACACAGACCGATGGTGAGCAGAACCTGCGGCAGCTCGCCCTTGCGATAAAGCGGGCGATAGACCGTCATTTCAGCAAGACCGCCGAGAATGCCAGCAGCGATCGCAGCCAGCACGCAGGCCAGGAGAAACGGCACGCCCAGTTTCAAGACCAGGACGGTGGCCATATAGCCGCCGATCATGGCAAAGGCGCCATGGGCGAGATTGACCACCCGCATCAGGCCCATCGTCACGGTCAATCCGACCGAGATGATGAACAGCACCATCCCGTAGGACATACCGTCCAACAGGATCGTTAAAAGCTGCGTCACAGGAACTCCCCTACTGCCATACGATAAAGGCTCTCGCGATAAAGGCTCTCGCGCAGGCCGGATCGAGACCGACGATCGCTATTTGGCATTCGGATTATTGTCTTTCCACGGATCGCGCACCTGCTCGACCGTGGCGATATCGACATTGATGACCTTGCCGTCGACCTTGCGGACTTCGCGCACATAAACATTCTGGATGATGTCGCGTTCCTTCGGATCGAAGGAGATCGGGCCGCGCGGACTGTTGATCGTCTGCTTCTTCATGAAGTCGATGGCCTGATCTCCGGTGAATTTCGGCCCCAGAGATTTCACCGTCTCATAAACGAGCTGCATGCCATCCCATGCCGCCACGGCGACGATATCGGGAACCGCTTCGCGGCCGGTGGACTCGTTGAGCGCCTTCCGGAAAGCGATATTCTCCGGCCGCTGGTTTGATTCCGTATAGTGATTGGAGGAGATGGCGCCGAGCACGGAATCGCCGAACGACGGCAGGAAGATTTCCTGCATCTCGCCCGAGCCCATCAGTTTCATGCCAGCCTGCTTCAGGCCGCGACGTTCGAACTCACGCACCATCGCGACCGACGGTGCGCCACCGGGCGCGAAGATGAACAGCGCATCCGCTTTCGATTGCAGCGCCCGTTCCATATAAGGCGCGAAATCGGTGACGTTCAGCGGCACCCGGTCCTTTCCAACGACCTTGCCGCCACCTTTTTCAAAGCTGGAGGTAAACTCACCTTCCATGTCGATGCCGGGACCGTAGTCACTGACCATCGTATAAGCAGTCTTGACGCCGTTCTTCGTCGCCCAGCCGCCAAGCGGCGAAATATACTGTGCCGCCGTCATGCTGACGCGAATGAAATACGGCGACTTGCGCGGGATGATCGACGTCGCCGCATTGAGGATCACCGTCGGCGTCTGCGCCTCACTGATGACCTCGGCCACCGCCAAAGCATCGGGCGTCAGCGCGAAACCGCCCAGTACATTGACCTTCTCGCGCAGGATCAATTCCTCGGCGAACTGGCGCGTCTTGGCGGCATCACCCGCCCCCTCGTCGCGCCAGATCACCTGGACTTCATGGCCGTTGACCGTTTTGCCGTTGAGTTTCTGAAACGCTTCGACCGCCTCCTTCGCCTGTTTGCCCAGAACGGCAAACGGTCCGGAAAACGGCATGATGATGCCGAACTTCACCACATCGGCATGGGCAGACGAAAGACTTGCCGCCGATACGCTGAACATCACCGCCGCAATAGTCGTTGCGGCCAGCACACGCTTCATCAACCTCTCCTGCAATATTGGTTCAAGCTATCATCGCCAAACTATTTGGCGTTCGGATTGTTGTCCTTCCACGGATCGCGGACGTTCTCGGTCGTGGAGATGTCGACGTTGATCAATTTGCCGTCGACCTTCTTGACCTCGCGAACATAAACATTCTGGATGATGTCGCGTTCCTTCGGATCGAACTTCACTGGACCACGCGGGCTGTTGATGGTCTGGCCCTTCATGAAATCGATCGCCTGATCGCCGGTGAATTTCGGACCGAGCGACTTCACCGTCGAATAGACGAGCCCCATCGCATCCCAGGCGGCAATGGAAGCCATGTCCGGCACGGCATCCTTGTTCACTTCGTTCAGCACCTTGCGGAACGCGATATTCTCCGGCCGCTGGTTCGATTCCGTGTAGTGCGTCGAGGAAATGGCGCCGATGATGGAATCGCCGAACGACGGCAGGAAGATTTCCTGCATCTCGCCCGAGCCCATCAGTTTCATGCCGGCCTTTTTCAGGCCGCGCCGTTCGAATTCACGCACCATCGCCACGGAGGGCGCGCCGGCCGGCGCGAAGATGAAGAGACCGTCCGCCTTCGATTGCAGCGCGCGTTCCATGTAAGGCGCGAAGTCGGTGACGTTCAGCGGGATGCGGTCCTTGCCGACGATCTTGCCGCCGGTCTTCTCGAAGCCGCTGATGAACTCGCCCTCGGCGTCATGGCCCGGCGCATAATCACTGACCATCACATAAGCCGATTTGACGCCGTTCTTCGTCGCCCAGGCGCCGAGCGGCGAAATATATTGCGCCACCGTCATGCTGACGCGGATGAAATAGGGCGACTTGCGCGTGACGATCGAGGTGGCCGCATTGAGGATGATCGTCGGCGTCTTCGATTCGGAAATCACTTCCGCCACGGCCAAAGCATCGGGCGTCAGCGCGAAACCGCCCAATACATTGACCTTCTCACGCAGGACCAGTTCTTCCGCGAACTGCCGCGACTTGGAGGCATCGCCGGCGCCCTCGTCGCGCCAGATGATCTGCACCTCGTGGCCATTGACGGTCTTGCCGTTGAGTTTCTGGAAGGCCTCGACCGCATCCTTGAACTGTGTGCCCCAAACGGCGAACGGTCCGGAAAACGGTGCGATGATGCCGAATTTCACGACATCGGCATAGGCTGCCGACGACAGCGATACGAGCGCCGCCGCAGCGGACGCAATTAGAGTGCGCTTCATAGTCCCCTCCCAACGTCCACGGTGAACCACCGGTCATCCCCTCGATCACCGGCCGTCACCGCATTCGCCCCTCACGAATGCTCCAGCAGTTGAAACAGCTATCCGCGCCCTGTCAATCGCCGGAAATGACCAAGTTTTCGGCGTTCTCCGACCCATTCACGACAGTGGGCGGCGTGCCACTTGGTCGCGGCGGAACCCATCACCATCTGTGAACTGCCTAGCCTTGGACCGCGACGAAAGGCCACCGTCGCGCTAGACTGATTCGAATCCTATTCGGCCGGACTGAGCCAGCACGCCATGCGCCCTTATCTTGATCTCATGCGCCGCATTCTGGAAACGGGAGCGGACAAATCCGACCGGACCGGCACGGGCACCCGCTCGCTGTTTGGCGCGCAAATGCGCTTCGATCTCAGCGAAGGCTTTCCGCTGGTCACCACCAAGCGCGTCCATATCAAATCCATCGTCCATGAACTGCTATGGTTCATCGCCGGCGACACCAATATCCGCTATCTCAACGACAATGGCGTCACCATTTGGGACGAGTGGGCCGACGCAAAAGGCGATCTGGGGCCCGTCTACGGCCATCAGTGGCGCTCCTGGACGGGCGCCGACGGCCAGACCTTCGATCAGCTCAAGACGCTGCTCGCCGACATCAAGCGCAACCCTGATTCGCGTCGGCTGATTCTTTCAGCCTGGAACGTCGCCGATCTGCCGGCCATGAAACTGGCGCCCTGCCACTGCCTGTTCCAGTTCTACGTCGCCAACGGCCGCCTGTCCTGCCAGCTCTATCAGCGCTCGGCCGACATGTTCCTGGGCGTGCCGTTCAATATCGCGAGCTATGCTTTGCTCACCCACATGATCGCTCAGGTCAGCGGGCTTGAGGTTGGCGATTTCGTCCACACCTTCGGCGACGTGCATCTCTACAACAATCATTTCGAACAGGCCCGCCTGCAATTGTCGCGCGAACCGCGGCCGCTGCCGCGCCTGAAACTCAATCCGGCGGTGAAATCGCTGTTCGATTTCCACTATGACGACATTGCCTTCGAGAACTACGATCCGCATCCGCTGATCAAAGCCCCGGTGGCGGTGTGAACGCCGACAAATCCGGTTCCCTTCCCATCGTCCTGGTCGCCGCCGTCGCCCGCAACGGCGTCATCGGCGGCGACAACCGGCTGCTCTGGCGCCTGTCCACCGATCTGAAGCGCTACAAGGCCCTGACCTGGGGCAAGCCGATGGTGATGGGCCGCAAGACCTTTGAATCGATCGGCAAGGCCCTGCCCGGCCGCGAAACCATCGTCATTACCCGCAATGCCGATTTCGCCGCGCCCGGCGTCCTGACCGCCCCGACCCTGGAGGCGGCGCTCGACCTCGCCAGCACCCGCGCCGAGGCCATGGGCGCCGACGCCATCATCGTCGCCGGCGGCGGCGAGATTTACGCCCAGGCCATGCCATTTGCCACGCGGCTTGAAATCACCGAGGTCGACTTGGCCCCCCCAGGAGATACGTATTTCCCCGAGGTTGACGCCAGCGCCTGGCGTCTGGTCCAACGCATCGCCCATGGACCTGGCGGCCTGGAACTCGGCCCCAACGACCAGGCGCCATTTACCTTCGTCACCTACGAACGATCGTAAATCCGGCCTATACGTTGAAAACCAGCCCAATAGCGCTTATTTGCCTAGGGCTTTGCGCAGATTGGCCGCGTCCGCGGCGAGGGGAACGAAGGGAAATTCATGCCCTGGAATAATCAGAGCGGCGGGGGCGGACCCTGGCGTCCGAACAATAACCCAGGCCCGTGGGGACAAGGTCCGTCAGGCAGTGGCGGCCCCGGTGGCCCGACGCCGGATCTGGAGGAACTGCTGCGCCGCAGCCAGGATCGCCTGAAACAGGTGGTTCCGGGCGGCTTCATGGGCGGCGCCGGTTTCGCGCTCGTCGCCGCGGCTGCTGCGGCCATCTGGCTCGCCAGTGGCATTTACACCGTGCAACCCAACGAAGCCGGCCTCGAAATGGTCTTCGGCCGCTTCACCAACCGCACCGAGAACGGCCTGCGCTATAACTGGCCGGCGCCGATCGGCAGCGTCATCAAGCTGCGCGTCACCGACCGTAACAGCATCGACATCGGCTTCCGCACTCGCGAAGACCCGCGTCGCCCCAACAACCAGACCCAGAGCGACGTGCCCGAGGAAAGCCTGATGCTCACGGGCGATGAAAACATCGCCAACGTGAAATTCCGCGTCATCTGGCAGATCGACCCGACCAAGCCGGAAGAATATGCCTTCAACGTGCGCGACGTGCGCGAAACCATCAAGGCGGTTTCGGAAAGCGCCATGCGCGAGATCGTCGGCCGCACGCAGATCCAGAAGATTCTGACCGCCGAACGTAAGGTGATCGAACCGGCCGCGCAGGAACTGACCCAGCGCGTGCTCAACGATTACAAGGCCGGCGTACAGATCCTGCAGGTCCAATTGCTCTCGGTCGACCCGCCGGACCAGGTGATCGCCGCCTTCCGCGACGTAACCGCCGCGCAGCAGGATCTCGATCGTTTGCGCAATGAAGCCGAAGCTTATGCCAATCGCGTCGTGCCGGAAGCACGCGGTAGTGCCGCCCGCATCTTGCAAGAAGCGGACGCCTATCGCGAACAGACTGTCGCCGAAGCGCGCGGTCAGGCCTCACGCTTCACGCAGGTCTACGAGCAATATCGAAACGCTCCGGACGTGACGCGCGAACGTATGTATCTCGAAACCATGGAGCGCGTTTTGGCGGGCGCCAATAAGATCATCCTCGATCAGAGCGCCGGCCAAGGCCAGGGCGGCGTCGTGCCGGTTCTGCCGCTCGGCCAGTTGCTTGACTCCTCGACCGCATCGGGTGCCGCCACGCAGGCGCCCACGCAACCGCAGGGAGCCCGCCGATGAACCGCTCGATCTTCGGCTTCGCCGGCATCATCGTTCTCGTGGCCCTGGTGTTCGTCGGCTACAATTCGCTCTTCACGGTCAATCAGACCGAATATGCCCTGCTGCTGCGCTTCGGCGAGCCGGTTCCCGGCCGCGCCGTCGTCAAGGAGCCGGGCCTGCACTTCAAGGCGCCGTTCATCGAAAACGTCGTCTATTTCGACAACCGCATCCTCGACCTCGAAACGCCGAAGCAAGAGGTGCTCGCCTCCGACAACAATCGTATCGAGGTCGATGCCTTCCTGCGCTACCGCATCACCGACATCCTGCAGTTCTACCGTTCGGTGCGCACGATCAACGGCGGCAACAACCAGCTCTCGTCGATCTTGAACTCGGCGGTGCGCCGCGTACTCGGCGAATCCACCATGGTTCAACTGGTGCGCGACGACCGTTCCAACCTGATGCGGCGCATCCGCGAACAGGTGAACCAGGAATCGACCAGGTTCGGCGTCGAGATCAACGACGTGCGCATCCGCCGCGCCGACCTGCCGCCGCAGATTTCCGAACAGGTCTACCGCCGTATGCAGACGGAACGCGCCAGGGAAGCGGCCGACTACCGCGCCCAGGGCGCCGAGCAGGCGCAGCGCATCACCGCCAAGGCGGACCGCGACGTCGTCGTGCTGCGCGCCGACGCGCAACGCCAAGCTGACCAGACCCGCGGTGAAGGCGATGCGGAGCGCAACAAGATTTTCGCCGAAGCCTTTGGCAAGGACCCGAATTTCTTCGCGTTCTACCGCTCCATGCAGGCTTATGAAGCCGGCCTGAAGCCAGGCGAGACCCGCATGGTCATCAGCCCGACCTCGGAGTTTTTCCGCTATTTCAATCGTCCCAGCGGCGGGATGGCCGCTCCGGCAGCGCCCAAACCAGGCAATTGATATGGGCTTTCGCCCCATGACGATTGAGTAAGACAGCTGTTTCGGCGCAGACTTGAACTTCAAGTCTGCGCCGAATGTCCTATATGGGACTGACATTCCCGTGATCAGGCGGAAAAACGTCCGCTTTTCCGCCGGAATGTAAGGTAAAACAAAGGTCGGCCCAAAATTGAGAGGGGCCAATCGAGGAGAAGATGTCGATGACCAAACCGGTGATCTTGGCGAAAGGCACCTCTGCCCCGCGCTCCCTGGCCCCGCGCCTGCGGCGCGCCTCCGCGGCGCTGCTGCTCGCCCTCGGCGCAGGATCGGCCACCCTCGTACCCTTGGCGCCCGTCCCGGCCTACGCCCGCGCCACGCCGGAAAGCTTCGCGGATCTGGCGAGCCAGGTTTCCGACGCCGTGGTCAATATTTCCGTGTCCCAGGCCGTCGCCGACCGCCGCACCGGTCCGGGTCTCGGCCCGAACATTCCCCGCGGGACCCCCTTCGACGATCTGTTCGAGGAATTCTTCCGCCGCCGCGGCCAGGGCCAAGGCCAGGAAGACAACGGTCCGCAGCGTCCGCAGCGCCGCTCCAACTCGCTCGGTTCCGGCTTCGTCATCGATCCCTCGGGCATCGTCGTCACCAACAATCACGTGGTCGGCGATGCCACCGACGTGACGGTGATCTTCACCGACGGCAGCCGCCTGAAGGCGGAGATCATCGGCAAGGATTCCAAGAGCGACGTAGCCGTGCTGCGCGTGAAGCCGGAAAAGCCGCTCAAGGCGGTGAAGTTCGGCGACAGCAACAAGACCCGCGTCGGCGACTGGGTGATGGCGGTCGGCAATCCCTTCGGCCTCGGTGGCACGGTGACCGTGGGCATTCTCTCGGCGCGTAACCGCAACATCAACAGCGGTCCCTACGACGACTATCTGCAGACCGACGCCTCGATCAATCGCGGCAATTCCGGCGGTCCGCTGTTCAACATGGACGGCGAAGTGATCGGCGTGAATACCGCGATCCTGTCGCCCTCGGGCGGCTCGGTCGGCATCGGCTTCGCCTCGCCCTCCAACATCATCGCGCCGCTCGTCGAGCAGCTGCAGAAATTCGGCGAGACCCGTCGCGGCTGGCTCGGCGTCAAGATCCAGGCGGTCGATGACGATGTCGCCGACAGCCTTGGTCTCGGCAAGGCGCGCGGCGCGCTGGTCGCCGGCGTCGACGACAAAGGCCCGGCCAAGCCCGCCGGCATCAAGGCCGGCGACGTCATCGTCAAATTTGACGGCAACGAAGTAAAGACCTCCACCGACCTGCCGCGCATCGTCGCCAGCACCGCTGTCGGCAAGGAAGTCGACGTCGCCATTGTGCGCGGCGGCAAGGAGCAGACCCTGAAGGTGAAGCTCGGCCGCCTCGAGGATGGCGAACGTCAGGCTTCGCTGAACTCCGGCCGCAACGATGCCGTGCCGGAGCCCCGCACGACGACGCAAAAGGCGCTGGGGATGGAATTCTCCAACCTCAACGATGCCAACCGCACGAAATATTCGATCAAGGACGGCATCAAGGGCGTGGTGGTGACCAATGTCGATCCCAATTCGCCGGCCGCCGACAAGCGCATCCAGGCTGGCGATACGATCGTCGAAATCAATCAAGAAGCCGTCAATCAGCCGGCCGACGTGGCCAACAAGATGAAGACGGCGAAGGAACAGGGCCGCAAATCGGCGCTGTTCCTGGTCGCCAACTCCCAGGGCGAAGTGCGCTTCGTCGCGCTGCCGGTGGAATAAGCGCCACTCAAAACGAACCAAAACGGATCGCTCCGCGTGCCCTCACGCGGAGCAATTTTTTATTGTGGTTTCTTTATTGGACCTGGCCGGAGACGAATTCGTCGCGGCGATAGCCCTGGATGAACAGGAGCGCGGTGAGATCGCTATGATCGATGCGCGCATGGGCGGCTTCCGCCACCGCCGGCTTGGCATGGAAGGCGACGCCAAGCCCCGCTTCGCCCAGCATGGCGAGATCGTTGGCACCATCGCCGACGGCCATCGTGTCCTGGCGGGCGATGGAACGCGCATCGCGCAGTTCGATCAAGGAAGCCAGTTTCGCCTCGCGCCCCAGGATCGGCTCACGCACGAGGCCTGCCAGTTTGCCGTCTTCGACGATCAGCTCGTTCGAACGGTCTTCTTGGAAACCGATCATCTTGCCGATGCGCGTGGTGAACAGAGTGAAGCCGCCCGAGACCAAAGCGGTATAGGCCCCATTGGCGCGCATGGTCATCACCAGTTCGCGTCCACCCGGCGTCAAGGTGATGCGCTCGGCGATCACCTTATCGACCACGTCGGCGGACAGTCCTTTGAGCAGGGCGACGCGTTCCCGCAGCGCCGGCTCGAAGGCGATCTCGCCACGCATGGCGCGTTCCGTGATCGCCGCCACATGGTCCTTCATGCCGACGAAAGCCGCCAGCTCGTCGATACATTCCTGGCCGATCATGGTCGAATCCATGTCGGCGACGAACAGCTTCTTGCGGCGATGGCCGTTGCGCTGGCACACCACATCGATCGGCAGGCTCTTCATCTCCTGCGCCATATCCTCCGCATAGGAAGACACCAATTCGCGCTCGATGTCGGAATCGGGTTCGATGCGCGTGCCACCGAGGTCGAATGTGATATCCACGGCCTCGTCGGGCGCGAGCCAGGCCGCCACCGTGCCATGGGGCACGATACGGGCGGCCTTGCGCACGATGTCGGCGCTGAGGGCCTTGCTACCGGGTTTGGCGATCAGGGTTGCGATATAGGGTTCCACAGGGCATCCATCAGAGGAGCGACCGGAGTTGTCCGGCCCGCTACGGAGCAAAAATTTGGTTTCTGCCGTTCTCATCGCAGGCCCGACGGCAAGCGGCAAGTCCGCGCTGGCGATTTCCCTCGGGAGCCGCCTGGGCGGGACCGTGATCAACGCCGATTCCATGCAGGTCTACCGGGATCTGCGGGTCATCACCGCGCGCCCCACGGCCGAGGAGGAGGCGGCCCTGCCCCACCGCCTGTTTGGCCATGTCGATGCCGCCACCAATTACTCTACCGGCTTCTGGATCGCCGACGCCATCGCGACCATCAAGGCCGAGCGGGCGCAGGGCCGCCTGCCGATCCTGTGCGGCGGCACCGGGCTCTATTTCAAGGCCCTGCTGCGCGGCCTGTCCGACATCCCGAAAGTGCCCGATGACATCCGCGCCCGCGTGCGGGCGCAGGCCGAGGGGCTGCCGCCGGCCGTCCTGCATGAACGCCTCAAAGCGCTCGACCCGCTGACGGCGGCAGGCCTGCGCCCGAGCGACCCGCAACGCATCCTGCGCGCCCTGGAGGTGTTCGAAGCGACGGGCCAGCCGCTCAAGAGCTTTCAGGAGAAACGCGCCGCGCCTCTGCTCGATGCCGCGCAATGCCGCTGCATTTTCCTCGCGCCGGAGCGTGCCGAACTCTTCCACCGTATCGACCGGCGTTTCGACATAATGATGGAAGCGGGCGCTCTGGACGAAGTCAAAGCGCTCGCCGCCCGCGATCTCGATCCGGCTTTGCCCGCCATGCGCGCCCACGGCGTGCCTGGGCTCATCGCTTATTTACGAGGACTGGCGACACGCGAAGACGCGGTCGCCAAAGGCAAGCTCGACACGCGCCATTATGCGAAGCGCCAGTTCACCTGGTTCCGTCACCAGCTTCCCGAGTTTGAATGGATGAGCGTCGAGGCGGCGCAAGGGCTCATGCTGTAGTTTCAATCGCCCGCGCACTGCGTCGAAGTCACCGCCTCCAAACGGCCGGGGATCGAGGCATTGCGGCTGAAGCCACCGACTGGCGCGGAGACTTTCCACGTTCCATTCATCGTCAGCGTGCCACCTGTATCGGAGACCGTCTGCGTATAGCTGCCGCCGCCCGACCAGGGCACGCCACCCGCCGAGCCACCGAGCGAAAAAGCGCCGCCAGTCTCGCCGGACGGCGTGAACGTATAACGCTGCCCCGACATCTTGCCCTTGGGGCTGAGGCTGAACGGCTTGGTGAGATCGCAGATCATATGATCGATCACCAGATCGTGGGCGCTCACGGTGTAATGATACACTTTCTTCTTGCACAGTTGATCGACGAGATCGGCGGCAATCTTGTCAGCCGTTTCGATGAGATTGCTGTTCTTGACGTTGCCCTCAAGCCACGCGACCGTCTTGCCAGTCACCAGATTGGTGACGTCAAGCACATAGTCGAGACCACCGTCGTTATCGAAGCCGGCCGCGCCATTGACCGCGTCGGAGACGACGACCTTGCTCTGTGAAAGGCCATTCTTCTGCGAATACCCTTTGTTCTGCAGCATCTCTTCGGTCTGACGCCCTCTGATCGCCTCTTGACTGACATCGACAGCCTTGACGTCGCAGCGGCCGTTGCTCTGCGCCTTCTCCACCGCCGCCGCGATCGCCGAGCGCAGCGCATTCTCGAAACTGGCGACCTGGCCCGGCGCCGTATCACCTGGGTTCATCACCAGGACGGAGCCCATAGCCATACGAATTTCCGCCGTCGCGGGCATGGCCAGGACCATCATCCCCACCAACGCCCAAAGCCCATTCCGAACCACCATCATCGCTGAGCCCCGCCTTCGCCCCGTCGGCGCAAATCATCTTCGCATCCGCAAACATTTTCAACTGGCCTGGGCCGACCTTGACCATTGACGGCCCCGGCGCGCGGGGCTCTACTTCGTTCAGACGATGAGGAGAGAACGCCATGAAGCAGCCCGCTGGTCGCTCGACATTCCGCTGTGACGCCATTGCCCCCACCCTCGGTCGCCGTCATCTCCTCCTCGCCCTGGCCGCCCTGCCCTTGCTCGCCCGTCGCGCGCGCGCCGAGCAAGGTCTGAAAATCGGCACGCTCGTCGATGCGCAGGGTCATGCCAGCGCGCAAGCCGTTGCGGCCAATGGCCAATCCATTACCCTGCGCGGCTATTACGCCCCGACGACCGCCGACGGCCGCTTCGATCTCTACGAAGGCCCCGCCGCCCCCTGCCAACTCTGCGGCATGATCCACGATGCCGGCACCAATATCAGCGTCGAAGCCGAGGCACCGGCCGATGCCGCCATGACAAAAATGATCGAAGTGACCGGCCGGCTCGCGGCCACGGCCGGAGAGCCGCCGCGCCTCATCGCCGCCACCGCCTCCGTCGCTTAATCTCAAAGGCCCATCCCATGCCCCGCTTCATGGCTCACCTGAGCATTGGCGTGTGTGCGCTCGCGCTTACAATCTTCACCGCGCAAGCACAGAACGCCGACACGATCCTGCGTAATGGCAAGATTTATACGGTCGACAAGGATTTCCGCACCGCCCAGGCCGTGGCCATTCGCGACGGCCGCATCAGCGCCGTCGGCGACGATGCAACCGTGATGAAGGAGGCCGGGCCGACGACGCAGATCATCGATCTCGCCGGCCGCACGGTCATCCCTGGCCTCACCGACACCCACCTGCATCAATCCTTCGCCGCCACCAACCTGCCAGCCGTCCAGCTCATCGAGGCCCGCTCGGTCGCCGACGTGCAACAGCGCATCGCCGAGCGCGCGGCACAAACACCTGCCGGCCAGTGGATCGTCGCCTCCTCCGGCTGGCACGAAAGCCTGCTGTCCGAAGGCCGTCTGCCGACCCGTTACGAACTCGACAAAGCCGCGCCCGACAATCCGGTGATCATCCCGCGCGGCGGCCATGTGGTGACCGTCAACAGCAAGGCGCTGGAACTCGCCGGCATCACCAAGGAGACGAAGAACCCCGCCGGCGGTGTGATCGTGCGCGATCCCGCGACCGGCGAAGCGACCGGCGTTCTCCTGGAATCCGCTGCCTATTTCGCCCGCAAGGTGCAGCCGCCGCCCCCGCCGCCCGAACGCTTTCTCGAACTTCTGAAAGCGCAAATGCAGCAGTTGAATGCGCTCGGCATTGTCGGCGTGGTTGAACCGGGCATCGACGAGCGGATCGCCGGCCTCTACCAGCGCCTGCGCGAAAGCGGCGACATGACAGTGCGCACCGACCTGCTGTATCGCGCGACAAGCCTCGAACAGGTGCAAAAAGGCCTCGCCATGCGCGAGATGAAGAACGACGACATGCTGCGCTTCGTCGGCTTCAAATTCCTGCTCGACGGCGGCGTCGAAGGCGCCCGCCTGCGCGAGCCCTATCAGATCGTTCCCGGCGAACAGCCGGACAAAGACTACCGCGGTCTCCTCCTGCTGCCGCCCGGCGGCGAGGACGAATGGTCGAAAGCCCTGCAACTCATCGCCGAAGCGGGATTGCAGACGCAGACCCATGCGGTCGGCGACGAAACCATCGACGTCGTCGTGCGCAATTACGAGAAGGTCAATGCTGCAAGGCCCATCCGCGATCTGCGCTGGACCGTGATGCATATCTTCCTGCCAAGCGATGCCGCGCTCAAAACCATGAGCAGCCTCGGCATCATGGCGACCGTGCAGGACCACGCCGTCCTCCTCGGCCACAACCAGCGGCGCTGGTGGGGCGATGCGCGTGCCGCCTACGCCATCCCGATCCGCAAGATCCTCGATGCCAAAATCATGACCGGCGGCGGTTCCGACGGGCCTGTCGTGCCATTCGATCCCTTCCAATCCATGTGGTGGATGACGACCCGCCAGACCTTGAACGGCTATGCGCTGGGCCCCGAACAGGCGATCACGCCGCGCGAGGCACTGACGCTCTACACCATCAACAATGCCATTCTCATGGGTGTGGAAAAGGAACGCGGTTCCATCGAGACGGGCAAACTGGCCGATATCGTCGTCCTGTCGAAAGACATTCTGGCGATCCCGCCGGCGGAAATCCGCGACACCAAGGCGCTGATGACTTTGCTCGGCGGCAAAGTGGTGCACCGCAGAGAGATATAGACTCTAACAGGATGTTGAAAAACCTTGGTGTCATCCCCGACAGCCGCACAGCGGCTGGGCGGGGATCCAGGGCGAGTGGTAGAACGCCGGCGAAACGATCCTGCTGCATTCATGCAACGTTGTACCGCTCGCCCCTGGATTCCCGCTCGCGCCTGCGGCGCGTCGGGAATGACACGGAGAGTTGCGCAACAGCCTGCTAAGCCGCTTCTTCCTGAGCCAGAAGAGCCGCCAACTGCCGCCGCACGCGGATGGCGCTGACATCGCCGACGCCGGACAATTCGCTGCGCGCATTGGCATAGCGATCGACCAATGGTTCGATCTTTTCGAGCGCTTCGACGTCTTCCTCGCGGGTCTTGATCACCGCCGTACGCAGCCAGTCATCGAACTCGACTGAGTCCAACCGCACATTGCGGACGATGCCGCTGAAATCGTGGGTCGCGTGCGGACTGGCTGGCGTGACGCCCTGCAAATGATTTGAAATGCCGAGCAGTCGGCGCGCCCCACGGCTCGCCGCGGTATGAAAGCGCAAGAAGGTGACGATGAGTCCGGGTCCATGGAAGATCGAGCCGATTTCGATATCGAGCGGCTCGACATTCTCCGGAAAAGCTTGCCGCGCATAGGGCATGTCCGCACTCTGATCTGTCATCATGCGAATGCAGCGAATCCGCTCATCGGCTTCATCCGACGGCGCGGTATCGCCCGCAGCCGGAGCTTCAATCGTCTTGAGATGCAGAAAGCCGACGTGGCTCAGGTCCATCACATTATCGATAACCAGCGACCAGCGCGCCTTGATGCTGGTAAGACCGTTGTCGACTGTCTTCCAACCTGATACCCCCATGCCAATCTCGGCTAGCGCCGGCATCAAGTCCGGATCGGCTTGTTCCGTGCGCCCCATCCATATCCAGATAGCGCCACCGCGTTCGATCAGCGGATAGATGCGCTGACGAAAATTGCGCGGCAAAGAATCCTGCGCCGGAATACGCACGCAGGCGCCCTGCGGATTATAGGTGAAGCCGTGATAGGGACACATGATGTCGTCGCCGATCAGCCGCCCATCCCTGAGCGGATGGGTGCGATGCGGACACAGTCCAAACATCGCCACCGGCTCGCCATTTTCCTTGCGGTAGAAGACAATCGGCTCGTCCATGATCGTGCGCTCGAACGGCTGCCGGCTGATCTCCTGGCCCCAGGCCGCCATATACCAGGCGTTGCGGATATAGGGCCGGTCTGAATTGAACGGATACATGCCGCCTCCCCTCAGGCCCGGCGTTCCTGCGCGATCAGGCGCTCGATGATGCGACGCGCCCGCAACGAGCCGCCATCGACCTTGAGATCAAGCTCCGGCGGATAGCCCGGCTCATAGGCCGTGATGATTTCCTCGATCGCTTCGCTGGCATCGATGTCTTCGGTGAAGACTCTGGGGGCGCCTTCGCGCCACAGCCGGCTGACCTCTTCATCCTCGGTGCGATAGTTGCGCGTGATCGCCCAGAAATAGTGAGCGCTGTGCGCCCGCTCCGGCGTGATGCAGTGAATGGCCTTATGGCTGAACACCTGCGCGCCCGCTTGCCCCGTCGCCTTGGCATCGAGATGGGTGATGTGAAAGCCGGGCGCGATGAACTCTGCCACCTGATGCCGGTCGATACGTCCGTCAAGCCCCATGGCGCGGATGAACATCGGCGGCGATATGGCATTGTTCATGTCGCGAGTGACTCGCACCGAACGCTCGTCGAACTCCATGCTCGTCGGCGCGCTCACCACATCGTCGGAACCGATGGAGCCGGGATGCAAATAAGAAAGATGCGACAGATCGAGAAGATTCTCGTTCAGCAATTGCGCTCTTGCTTTCATGTGCAAGGTGCCGCGCACGACCTTCCATTTGGGATCGTCCAGCCAGGGGTGGCCTGGGATCATGCTTTTGTCAGCGGCATTCTCCTCCCCCATCCAGATCCACAGCAGTCCACCGCTCTCCACCAGGGGATAGCGATGGACCCGGCATTTCTCCGGAATGCTGCTTTGTGAGGGAATCTCCACCGCACGCCCGTCATTCGCATAAAGAATGCCATGGTAGGAGCAACGCACATTGTCGCCCTGCAGGAAGCCCTTGCTAAGCGGCATCTGCCGATGAATGCAGCGATCGGCCAAAGCCACGGCCGTATTGTCTTGCGTGCGATAGAAGCAAATCGGCTCGCCCAGAATCCAGCGCGACTTCAAATCGCATCCGAAATCCTCGGCATGACCGGCGACGTACCATTGGTTCTTCGGAAATTCCAACGGATAGCCAGGCTTCGTGGCGTGCGTAGCAACATTCATCGGATGCCCTTTCAGAGGCGTTTTCTCATGACGATTTCTAATGACGCTCTCTCTAATGACGCTCCTGGGCCGACGAGGAGAAGAACTCCTCGTTGTAAGGACTGCGGTAGAGCGTCCCCAGGAAACTGATGACCACCATGGCCGCGACATAGAGGGCGATCGCCATCGACGAGCCGTAATAGGCATAGAGCGATGTGGCGATCACCGGCGCGATACCGCCGCCCAGAATGGCGCCGACATTGGCGACGATGGAAATACCGCTGAAGCGCATCGACGGCGGAAACAGCGCCGCGATCAAGGCGGACTGCGCGCCCAACATGCCCGCGATCACCACGGCCGTCACCGAATAGGCCAGGATCATCGCCGGAATGCTGGTGCTGTCGACCAGCCAGAAGAACGGAATGGCCCACAGGATGCCGACCGTTGCCGCCAGCAGATAGACTTTCCGCACGGTGAAGCGATCGGAGAAGTAGGCGAAGATCAACGTCGTCAAAAACCAGATCGTCGCCGCCAGCAAAGTGAAATCGAGCATCCGGTTGCGCGGCAGTTTCAACACCGACGTGCCGTAGGACGGCATATAGACGAGCACGAGATAGCCAAGCGTCGTCGAGCCGATGATGGTCGCCGTGCCGGCGATCAGGGCCAGCGGATGTTCCATGATGACGGCGATCAACGGCGAGCGCGCGATTTCTCGCTTCTGTTCCATCTTCGCGAACACCGGGCTTTCCGAAATGGTCATGCGCACGACGAAGCCGACGACGATGAGGATCGCCGACAGCAGGAACGGAATGCGCCAGCCCCAGCTCTGGAAAGCTTCACTCGGCAACCAGGAGCCGACGGCGATGAAGGCCAGAACGGAAAGAATGATGCCGGCAGGAATACCCATCTGCGGAAAGGCGCCATAGACCGCACGCTTGCGCGGCGGCGCATGTTCGACCGCCATCAGCACGGCGGCCCCCCATTCGCCACCGACACCGAAACCTTGCAGCAGGCGCAGCAGAACGAGAAGGATCGGCGCGGCGATGCCGATCGATTCATAGTTTGGCAGAAGACCGATCAGCAGGGTCGACACGCCCATGATGGCGAGCGTCAGCACCAGCATCGGCTTGCGCCCGATGCGATCGCCGAAATGCCCCATGACCGCGCCGCCCAAAGGCCGCGCGATGAAGCCGACGCTGAAGGTGGCCAAGGCGGCCAGCGTACCGGCGAGCGGCGAGACATTCGGGAAAAACTGCGGCGCGAACACCAAGGCAGCGGCGGCGCCGTAGATGAAGAAGTCATACCACTCGATGGTGGCGCCGACCAAACAGGCCGCGAGGATGCGACGCCGCTCAGAGTTTGAAACGGTCTGCGGCTTGTCCGCATCCATGGGCAAAACGGTCGCTGTACTGGTCAAGGCTCCCTCCCTCATTTGGCCGGCCGGGCCGGCGGGCGCGCGCGCCCTCATCTCCCGCACAACTCCGACTTCGCCCCTTCCCTGGGCGACCCGGCCAACCTCGTCCCTCAACGATGATTGACACATTATCGGACGTTATGTATTGTTATTGTGTCTTCGACTCTTTCTAAATGTCAACCGGGGGCCGTGGAAAAGCAGATGACCAAGCCGGATGCCGCGCCGACGCCAAACGATCGGGCCATGACTCTCGATCGCGGTTTGCAAGTGCTGAAACTGCTGGCGGCCAGCGAACAGGATTTGTCGGTGGCCGAAATCGCCCGCGCCGCAGGGCTGCATCGGCAGGCGGTTTATCGGCTGCTCGGCACGCTGGTGGATCATGCGCTGGCGGTGCAATCGAGCCCCGGCCGCTATCGCCTTGGCTTCGGCACGCTCAATCTCACCGGCTCACTCGTGCCGCGCTTGCAGGATGTCATCCGCCCGCACATGCGCGCTTTGGCCGAAGCCTGCCGCGCGACGGCCTTCTACTTCGTGCGCGAAGGCGATGAAGCGGTGGTGGTGCTGTTGACGCCGCCGCAAACGACCGACGTGCATCTCACCTTCAGCCAGGGCGCGCGCTATCCCTTGAATCGCGGCGCTGGCGGCGTCGCCATTCTGGCAACACGCGAACCTGGCCCGCTCGAAACCGACGATGTCAGAGAAGCGCGGCGCACCGGCGTCGCCGTCACCGCCGGCCAGTTGCATCGCGGTGCCGTCGGTGTCGCGGCGCCTCTCCTCTCGCAATCCTGGATGCGCGTCGACTCCAGCATCGGCGTCGCCACGGTGAGCGACGGCGCCGATCTCGAACAGATGAAACAAGCCGTTCTCGCCGCCGCCGACACGATCAACCGCGAGTTCAGCATCTATTCGCCATCGGGGCAGAACCCCTATGCCCTTATCCCCGAGCCATCATCCGGCAAAGCCGCCTGATTCAAGAAACGCCCGTTCCTCAGCGGTTGTTTCACGCCCCAGACTGCTGTTGCGATGGGGAAAGCGGCCGAAGCGTTCGATGATCTCCTGGTGCTCCAAAGCGAACTTGTGATTGTTCTCAAGGCCCGGCCGCGCGCAAAGCCGCGTGCACAGAACCTGATCTTCCAGCGCTTCGGAATGCATGAACGGCAGATAGAAAAACGCTTGCAGCGGCTCGGCCACCTGACGATCGAATCCGCGCGCCAGCGCTTCGCGCGCGATCTGGCGGGCCAGACCATCGGTGGCGAAGGCATGCGCCGAATTGCGAAACAGATTGCGCGGAAACTGATCGAGCAGGAGCAGCAAGGCCAAGGCGCCTTCCGCGCTTTGCGCCCAATCGCTCAATTCGCAACG
The DNA here is from genome assembly GCF_031921685.1 of Methylocella sp. CPCC 101449. Lineage (NCBI taxonomy): Bacteria > Pseudomonadati > Pseudomonadota > Alphaproteobacteria > Hyphomicrobiales > Beijerinckiaceae > Methylocella > Methylocella sp. CPCC 101449. Next base: position 246,461 of record NZ_JAPDHU010000003.1, read on the forward strand.
CGCGGCCGCCTCATGCGCGTTGAGAAAGCGCGCCTTGATCGCCGCGTCGAAAGCATCATCCTTGGCAAACCATTTGTCCGGCCCGGCATTCAACCAAAACCGCACGACATCTGCCGGTTCGATATTCATCATCCTGTCTCCAGTGGTGCCCGTTCTTGCAGGGGTTTATAGGATGGCCGACCACCGCGGAGCCAGCCTTGACTGACAGCACCTTCACCAACGGCCATCTGGCGCCCGACGCGCCGGCCATCAATTTCTTCAATCTCGTCTGGTGCGCCCTGGCGCTGATGGTGATGATCGGCGTCATCGCGTCGGGCAATCTCTGGGCCCTGGTCTTCCTGCATATTTTCGCTGGCGGCTTGTGGACCGGCATCGATCTGTTCATGGGGTTCGTCGTTGGGCCGATCCTGCGGCGCACGCCGTTCGAAACCCGGCGCGCCGTGCTGACGCGCCTGACGCCGCGCACGATTTTCATCATGCCGGTGTTGTCCATCGTCACCGGTACCACCGGCTGGTTCCTCGCCAAGGCCATGGGATACCTGGATACCCCATGGCCGGCCTATGGCTGGGTCGCCGCGGCGCTCGCCATCGTCACCATCCTGACCATCCAGGGGATCGGCCTGCTCCTGCCGACGCAAATCCGCGTTTACAGAGAATTGCGCAAACCCAACCCCGATCCGGCCCATATTGCCGCCATATCGCGCAATTACTTCTATCTGATCGCCAGCCAGGGGGTGTTGCAGGTGGCGATCATGGTCATCATGGCGCGGTTTCGCATGGGGCTGTGAGGGAGCTGGGGCTTGAGTATCAGCCATTCGACATTCCCGGCTCGACACCCCACATTTGTACTGATTGATTCGTGAAAAATGGCCGTGAGTCCGGCCTCGCGATGACCCCTGAGATTTGCCGCAGAGCTTGAACCTTGGCCGACCCTTTTTCCTTCGACGATGCCGACGAGCCCGATTTCTCCCGTGTGCCGACGCCGCGCGCCGGGGGCATCGCCGCCCGTGCCCAAGCAGCCGTCCAAGCCGCCATGGGCGTGCCGCGCTATGTCGAAGCCCTCAATCCCGAACAGCGCGCCGCCGTGGAAGCCATGGACGGGCCGGTTCTGGTGCTGGCGGGCGCCGGCACCGGCAAGACCCGCGTTCTGACCACGCGCATCGCCCATATCATTGCCACCGGCCGTGCCCGCGCCCACGAAATCCTCGCCGTCACTTTCACCAACAAGGCGGCGCGCGAGATGAAGGAACGTGTGGCCGCACTCGCCGGCCCCGTCGCCGAGGGCATGCCCTGGCTCGGCACGTTCCACGCCATCGGCACCAAGATTCTGCGCCGCCATGCCGAACTCGTCGGCCTGAAGTCCGGCTTCACCATTCTCGACACCGATGACCAGATCCGCCTGCTGCGCCAGGTCATCCAGTCGGAAAATATCGACGATAAACGCTGGACGCCGCGCGCCCTCGCCATCCAGATCGACAATTGGAAGAACCGCGGCCTTGGCCCGGCGCAGGTGCCGGCCGGCGAAGCGGAAGCTTTCGCCAATGGCAAGGGCCGCCACCTCTATCAGCTCTATCAAGAGCGGCTGAAGATTCTCAACGCCGCCGATTTCGGCGACCTGCTGCTCGAAGGCCTGCGCCTGCTGCGCGAGAATGCCGATGTTCTCGCCGACTATCAGCGCCGCTTTCGCTACATTCTCGTCGACGAATACCAAGACACCAACACGGTCCAATATCTGTGGCTGCGCCTGCTGGCGCAAGGCACGCCGGATCGTCCGCGCAACATCTGCTGCGTCGGCGACGACGATCAGTCGATCTACGGCTGGCGCGGCGCCGACGTCGACAACATCCTGCGTTTCGAGAAGGATTTTCCCGGCGCCACCGTCATCCGCCTCGAACGCAACTATCGCTCGACCGCGCATATCCTCGCCGCCGCCGCCCATCTCATTGCCCATAACGAAGGCCGGCTCGGCAAAACCCTGTTCACCGATGGCGAGGATGGCGAGAAGCCGACAGTTGCCGGCGTGTGGGATTCCGAAGAAGAAGCCCGCACCATCGGCGAAGACATCGAGCAGTTGCAGCGCCAGGGCCAATCGCTGGACGAAGTGGCGATCCTGGTGCGAGCGTCCTTCCAGATGCGCGAGTTCGAAGAACGCTTCATCACACTCGGCCTGCCCTATAAAGTGATCGGCGGTCCGCGCTTCTATGAGCGCGCCGAAATCCGCGATGCATTGGCTTATCTACGCTGCGTCGCGCAGCCGGCCGACGATCTCGCCTTCGAACGCATCTTCAACGTGCCCAAGCGCGGGCTCGGCGATGCCACTTTGCAGGTGCTGCACGATCACGGCCGCCGACAGAAGATTCCGCTGATGCAGGCGGCGCGCGAATTGATCGAAACCGAAGAGCTGAAGCCAAAGCCGCGCCAAACCATTCGCGCTTTGATGGATGACTTCACCCGCTGGTCGTCGCTGATCGACAGCAAGCCGCACAACGAACTGGCCGAACAGATTCTCGAAGAATCCGGCTACACCGATATGTGGCAGAAGGATCGTTCGGCCGATGCGGCCGGGCGACTGGAAAACTTGAAGGAACTCGTGCGTTCGATGGAAGAATTCCCCGATCTCGGAGGCTTTCTCGAACACATCTCCCTGGTGATGGACGCGGAGAATAACGACACCGGCGAGCGCGTCTCGATCATGACGCTCCATGCCGCCAAGGGCCTGGAATTCGAAACCGTCTATCTGCCCGGTTGGGAAGAAGGCCTCTTCCCGCATCAGCGCTCGCTCGACGAACAGGGCCGCGCCGGCCTCGAGGAAGAGCGGCGGCTCGCCTATGTCGGCATCACCCGCGCCCGCCTGCGCGCCAAGATTTATTTCGCCACCAACCGCCGCATTCGCGGCCTCTGGCAATCGACGATCCCGTCGCGTTTCCTCGACGAACTGCCGGCCGCCCATGTCGACGTGGTCGATGGCGGACAAACGAGCTATGGCGGCTATGCCGCCTCGCGCTTCAACGCGGTTGAAACCTTCGGCTCCTCCTACAACACGCCGGGCTGGCAGCGGGCGCAGAAGAGCGGCGGTTTCAGCGAACGCGGCAAATCCACCTGGAACGCCTCGTCGAAACGTGGCCCGCAGACCATCGAAGGCGAACTCGTCGCCAAATCGAGTGCATCGTCGAGCTATGCCAAGGGCGCCCGCGTCTTCCATCAGAAATTCGGCTCGGGCACCGTCTCCGCCGTCGATGGCAACAAGCTGACTGTTGATTTTGATAAAGCCGGCCGCAAAATGGTGCTGGAAGGATTTGTCCAGGCCGCGTGACGGACGCCACCCAGTCATTGCGAACGCAGTGAAGCAATCAGGCGTCGAAGGTGTAGAGCCATGGGCACCAGTGGGCCGGCATGCACCACACGCCCGTAGACTGCTTCGTCGCTACGCTCCTCACAATGACGGAGAGGAACCCAACAGCTCTCAGGGCTTTGCGGGCGCCTGTTTCGTACAGGTCGCCGCCTTTTGCACGCAGGCAATGCCGACGGTCGAACATTGCGGCTTGCCGCTTGGGCCACGCGCGCAGATGTGACAGGCGTCGGTCCATTCGAGACACGACGGATTGCGGGCACCCCAGGCTTCGACGGGAAGCAAAGTCGGTTTCGGCATCGACGCAGGTCTCGGCGCATCGGCCAAGGCCGGCGCAATCGCCAAGACAAGAAAAAGGGCCGCTCGAATCATAACTCGCATGATAGACACGCGGCCCCTGTTCTGTCGCTCGCGAATTAGGCGAGGTGTTTTTTCAGAAAAGCCAGCGTGCGGCTCCAGGCGAGTTCCGTTTCCTGACGCGCGTGCGCCGACGTGCGCTGCTCGTTCACGAAGCCATGTTCGGCGTCATATCGATAAAGTTCGAAGGATTTTCCGGCCGCTTTCAGGCCGGCCTCGAAACCATTGACCGCCGCTGGCGTGCACCAATCGTCCGTATTGGCGAAATGGCACTGCAACGGAATCTTGACATCGGCCGGCTTCGCCACCGCCTCCGGCGGAATCCCGTAGAAAGGAACCGCGCAGGCGAATTCCGACACGCGGCAAGCCGCAAGAATGCTCACCGCACCGCCCATGCAGAAGCCAGTGATCGCCACCTTCGAGCCGAACCCTTGCAGGAACTGCGCCGCGCCGCGCACGCTCTGATCGACCGCATCGAGGAAATTCAGCGAACCCATCTGCTTTCCGGCCGCTTCCCGGTCGTGATAGGGCACGACCACGCCGCCATAGAGATCGGGCGCCAGGGCATTGTAGCCGGCAGCGGCGAAACGATCGGCGATGCCGGTAATCTGGTCCTGCAACCCCCACCATTCCTGGATCACGACGACGCTGGGGGCGTTCGGCGCGCCGGCGGCAACGAAATAACCCGAGGCTTCCTTGCCATCCGGTCGCTTCCAACTGATCCTGGTCCCCATCGGCCACTTCCTCTCATATTTTCTCGCCACGACGGCGCTATATCGCAAGTGTCATAGCATCGGCCAACGGCCGCCGTCGAGACGGGGTATCCCTGGGTGGAGCACGTTCCCTGAGCAAATTCCCTGTGCTACACAGCGCTATGCTCGAAGGACTACCTCCCAATAATGCTGCCCACCGTATGCGACTTGTCTGTGACGAGACGCAGGCCCGCGCCATCGCCGATCTGATCGTCGAAATGTTCGATCCGGCGGATGCCGCCGCATCGGCCTTCGAATTGGAAGAGAACACGAAGGAGTGGAAGAGCGGCGACTGGATCGTCGAAGCCTATTTCGGCGATCCGCCGGACGAGGATTATGTGCGCTCGCTGGTCGAAACTGTCGCCGGCGCGGACGCGGCGAAAGCCGTCGTCTTTTCGCTCATCGAGCAGCGTGACTGGATCGCCGCTTCGCTCGAAGGCCTGGCGCCCGTGCGCGCCGGCCGTTTCCTGGTTCACGGCTCGCATGATCGCGGCAAAGCCGCCCCTAATGACATCGCCTTGGAAATCGAAGCGGCGCTGGCCTTCGGCACCGGCCATCACGGTACGACGCGCGGCTGCCTGCTGATGCTCGACTGGGTGTTGAAGCGCCGCCGCCCGAAGGACATTCTCGACGTCGGCACCGGCACCGGCGTGCTCGCACTGGCCGCCGCGCGCGCCTTGCGCCAGCCGATCATGGCCGGCGATATCGATCCGATCGCCGTGGAAGCCACCAAGGCCAATGCCGTTCTCAACGGTGCCCGCCCCTGGGTCGAGGCGTTCACGGCGCGCGGCGTCCTGCATCCGTCGCTGCGCATGTCCGGCCCCTATGATCTGATCTTCGCCAACATCCTGGCGCGGCCGCTGCGACAGATGGCGCCCGACATCGCCGCCGTCGCCACCGACGATGCCGAAATCATCCTGTCCGGCCTTCTCAGCCGCGACGTACCCGGCGTTCTCTCCTCTTATGGTGCGCAAGGCTTTGCTCTGGTGCGCCGTATCGATCTCGAAGGCTGGGCCACTCTGCTCATGCGCGTTGGCGGCCCCAAGCCGACGAAGCGCCCGTTCGTCCGCAAGGCTCATTGGCCCCCATAACAAATCTGGCGAAGCGCATCATGTTTGAAAGCCTCTATCAGACCTTCACCGAGAGCGCCGATCCGACGCAGGGAAAACCGAGGCTCGCGGCTCTGCGCACCGAACTGGCAAAACGTGGTCTCGACGGTTTCATCGTGCCGCGCACCGACGACTATCAGAACGAATATGTGCCAGCCTCCGCCGAACGGCTCGCCTGGCTCACCGGCTTTACCGGCTCGGCCGGCCTCGCCATCGTCCTGAAGGATCGCGCCGCGATTTTCGTCGACGGCCGCTATACGCTGCAGGTGAAAGACCAGGTCGATACGCGCCTGTTCGCGCCGCAACCCATCGCCGACATCACGCCCGCTCAGTGGCTCGTAAAGAATGTCGACAAGGGCATGAAGATCGGCTGCGATCCTTGGCTCACCACGTCGCAGACCTATGAAGCCTATGAGCGGGCTTTGCGCCAGGCCGGCGCCGAACTCGTCGCCGTCGACGACAATCCGCTCGATACGGTCTGGTACGATCGCCCGCCGGAACCGCTCGGCGCCATTCGCCTGCATCCGAAAAAATTCACCGGCACCGACGCCAAGCAGAAACTCAATCGCATCGTCGCCGCGCTCGACAAGGGCGAAGCCCTGGTCGTCACCAATCCGCACAATGTCGCCTGGGCCTTCAACATTCGCGGCAGCGATGTCGGCCACACGCCTTTGCCCTTGAGCCGCGCCATCATCAGCAAGGACGGCAGCCATCTTTTCGTCGACGAGCGCAAGCTCGATCCCAAGACGAGGGACAGCCTCGCCAAACTGGCGGTCATCGAAAATCCCGCGCAATTGCGGCAGAGCTTGTCGCGCTTTGGCCGCGATGGCGCCAGCGTGCGCTTCGATGCTGGCAGTGCGCCCGCCGCTTTGATCAATGCCTTGAAATCGGCCGGTGGCCGGGCCGTGGTCGGCGAAGATCCGATCACGCTGATGAAGGCTCTTAAATCCAACGCGGAAATTGCCGGCACACGCGCCGCGCATTTGCGCGATGGCGCGGCAGTGGCAAGTTTCCTGGCCTGGTTTGACGAAGCCGCACCCAAAGGGCGCCTCAGCGAAATCGATGCAGTGGAGGCTCTCGAAACCTTCCGCCGCCAGACCGGACAATTGAAGGACGTCTCCTTCCCGACCATTTCCGGCGCCGGCCCCAATGGCGCCATCGTCCACTATCGCGTGACGGAAAAGACCAACCGCCGCATCGGTCGCGGTCTGTTTCTCCTCGATTCCGGCGCGCAATATGAGGACGGCACCACCGACATCACCCGCACGATCTCGGTGGGCACGCCGACCAAGGAGATGCGCGCCTGTTATACGCGCGTGCTGAAAGGCCATATCGCCATTGCCACCGCCACCTTTCCCAAGGGCACAAGCGGCGCGCAGATCGATGCTTTCGCCCGTCAAGCGCTCTGGCAGGCCGGCCTCGATTACGATCACGGCACCGGCCACGGTGTCGGCTCGTTTCTTTCCGTGCATGAAGGCCCGCAGAACATTTCCAAGCGCGGCTCCTGCCCGCTCGAACCGGGCATGATCCTCTCCAACGAGCCCGGCTATTATCGCACCGGCGCCTTCGGCATCCGCATCGAAAATCTGGTGCTGGTCGAAGAACGCAAAATCCCCGGCGCCGAACGCGAGATGTATGGCTTCGAGACATTGACGCTCGTGCCCATCGATACGCGCCCGATCGACAAAAGCCTGATGTCCAGCGACGAAGTGCGTTGGCTCAACGCCTATCATCAGCGCGTGCGCAAAGCCCTCTCACCCTTGGTGAGCCCGGCCACACGCAAATGGCTGATCAAGGCCACCAAGCCGCTATAGGGGTTGGCGGGATCGCCAAACCCAAACCGATCAGGTCCGGCCTTTCGGCTGCGCCGGCTGCTTGGCCGTCTCGGCGATGCCCTGAGTCAAAATCTGGCGGAACGACCAGGAATCCTTGTCCACCGTGCCTCTGATATCATCGATCCGCCACCCGCCTTTCTCGCGGATGAGATCATAGCGCACGGTCATCGAATCCCGACCTTGCAATGTCGTGCGGAATTTCGCCGCGACGACGGCGCTCTTATCGTCTTCTTTCTCGCTGGTGATCGACAGACCGATGACGCTGGGATCTTGTGAATTGGTGATCGGATCGAAATCGATGATGACATCGCCCGTGCGCCGTTCCTCTTTCTGGGCACGATCGAACAGGGACGCGAGTTTGGCCGAGAAATAGCGGCCACGCATGCGCTTGTCCTGGACCGCGGTCGGGCCTTCATATTTGCCGTTCTTGCCGGCCGAGGCCTTGTAGATCGCCGTCACCACCTGCACCGGCGTTTCCGCAGTTTGCGCCGCTGCCATCCCGGCAGGGAGAAGCGCAGCGAGAACCCAACAAGCCCGGCGACGATCCATTGTGATCATGACGCTCCCCCCTTCCGTCCCTAGTCAAAAACTCATGTATCCTGCCCGATCAGCTTGAACCAATCGTCTTCCGTGATCACTTCGACGCCGAACTCGCTGGCCTTGGCAAGCTTCGAGCCGGCCCCTGGACCCGCGACGACGAGCCCGGTCTTCTTCGACACCGATCCTGCGACCTTGGCCCCTAGCCGCTCGGCCATGGCTTTCGCCTCTTCGCGCGTCATGCGCTCCAGCGCACCGGTAAACACGACGATCTTGCCGGCGACGGGGCTGTCTTGAACGACGGCCTCCATCGGCTCGGGCGTCACATGTTCAAGCAAGGCGTCAAGCACTTTTAGATTGTGCTCCTCGCCAAAGAAATCGACGAGCGCTTCGGCGACCACGCCACCGATGCCATCGATATTCTCGATCTCGGCCCGCGCCTCCGCATCGCCGGCCGCAGCGGCTTTGGCCGTGGTCTGCAACGCCTCCATCGTATGGAAATGTCGCGCCAGGCGACGCGCATTGGTCTCGCCGATATGGCGAATGCCGAGCGCGAAGATGAAGCGATTGATCGCCACGCTGCGCCGCGCCGCGATGGCGGCGAAGAGATTGCGCACCGAGGTTTCGCCGAACCCTTCGAAATTGCGGATCGACGTCAGATTGCCTTTGGCACCGTCGCGCGCTTCGAGCGTGAAAATATCGGCGGCCGTGCGCACAAGCCCCTTCTCGAAGAAGAACTCGATCTGCTTGTCGCCCAGGCCTTCGATATCGAGCGCGTTGCGCGAAGCGAAATGTTTCAGCCGCTCCACGGCCTGCGCCGGACAGATGAGCACGCCGGTACAGCGGCGCACCACGTCGGCCACGCCCTTCTCGTCGATCTCGCGCACCGCGGCCGAGCCGCAGCGCGGACAGACCTGCGGGAATTCATAAGGCTTGGTGCCGGCCGGACGCTTCTCCAAAACGGGCCCAATAATCTGCGGGATGACATCGCCCGCCCGCTGCACGATCACCGTGTCGCCGATACGCACGCCCTTGCGCTCGATCTCATCCTCGTTGTGCAAAGTCGCGTTGGAAACAACGACGCCACCAACCGTGACCGGCTCCAGTTTGGCGACCGGCGTCAGCGCGCCGGTGCGGCCGACCTGGATTTCGATATCGCGCAGAATGGTCGTCGCCTTCTCGGCTGCGAACTTGTGCGCCACCGCCCAGCGCGGCGAACGTGACACGAAGCCGAGGCGCTCGCGCAAGGCCAGATCGTTGACCTTGTAGACGACACCGTCGATGTCATAGCCGAGCGAAGCGCGCAGCCCCTCGATCTTGCGATAAAAAGCCAAAAGATCGTCGGCATTTTCGCAGAGCGTCGTCAGCTCATTGGTCGGCAGGCCATAACGCTTGAAGGCGGCCACCATCTCCATCTGCGTCTTGCCCGGCAAAGCACTCACCTCGCCCCAGGCATAGGCGAAGAAATGCAACGGCCGTTTCGCGGTGATGGAGGAATCGAGCTGCCGCAATGAGCCGGCGGCCGCATTGCGCGGGTTGGCGAAGGTCTTCTCGCCCGCTTCCGCCTGGCGCGCATTCATCGCCGTGAAATCGGCGTGGCGCATATAGACCTCGCCGCGCACTTCCAGAATCTCGGGCGGATGCCCTTTCAGCACATGCGGGATTTCAGCGATGGTGCGCACATTGGCGGTGACATCCTCGCCCTCGTAACCATCGCCGCGCGTCGCCGCCTGCACGAGCTTGCCGTGTTCATAACGCAGCGAGCAGGACAGACCGTCGATCTTAGGTTCAGCGGTGAAAGGCAGCGGTACATCGGCGGCGAGACCAAGAAAACGGCGCACGCGCGCGATAAACTCGGCTGCTTCGCCATCCTCAAAAAGATTGCCGAGAGAGAGCATCGGCACCACATGGCGCACCTTGGCGAATTTTTCCGACGGTGCTGCGCCGACGCTCTTGGAAACTTCCGCAGTCTCGTGAAGCTCGGGAAAGCGTGCTTCGAGCTTTTCGAGATCGCGACGCAACGCGTCATAGTCCGCGTCCGAAATCGTCGGCGCATCGTTCTGATGATAGGCGATGTCGTGCTGGGCAATCTCCCGGGCGAGCCGCGCATGTTTGCGCTTGGCCTCGGAAGCGGACAGGTCGTCGATGGAAACAGGCTTCTTCATGCCATCAAATTAGCGCGGACGCGGGTCTCGTAAAAGCCAGGACCAGCGTTGTAAGCCACTTCTATTTGGCGCTTTCGATCAGCCGCCGGGCCGCCGCGCGGGCCTCTTCGGTGATGGTGGCACCGGCCAGCATGCGGGCAATTTCTTCCCGCCGGTCGGCCGCATCGAGCGCCTCGACCCGCGTCGCCACCCGCTTGCCCTTGTCGGCGGCCGCTTTGGCGATGCGCATATGGCCCCCGGCCCGCGCCGCCACCTGCGGCGCATGGGTGACGGCCAATACCTGCACTTTGGCCGCGAGCCGCGCCAAACGGTGGCCGATGGCATCGGCCACCGCGCCACCGACGCCGGTGTCGATTTCGTCGAAGACCAGGGTCGGCGCCGAACCACGGTCGGCCAGCACCACTTTCAGCGCCAACATGAAGCGCGCCAGTTCGCCACCTGACGCCACTTTGAGCAGCGGGCCCGGCCGCGTGCCCGGATTGGTCTGCACCCAGAATTCCACCCGGTCGATGCCATCGGCGGTGGGACTGGTGGGATCGCTCTCGATCGAGGTAGTGAAGCGCGCCTGTTCCAGCTTCAAGGGCGGCAGTTCGGCATTCACCACCTTGTCGAGCTGCGCCGCAGCCTTACGGCGGGAGGCTGAAAGCGCAGCGGCCGCCGTATCGAAAGACGTGCGCGCTTCGGCCAAAGCCTTATCGAGTTTGACGAGATGCGCCTCGCCCGCATCGAGCGCCGCCAGGTCAGCTGCGTAACGGGCTGCCAGTGCCGCGAGATCATCGACGGGCGTCGCATATTTGCGCGCGGCCGCGCGCAGCGCGAACAAGCGCTCCTCGGCGCGCTCCAATTCGCGCGGATCGAAGTCACAGGATTGCAGCGCTGATTCGACACTCTGCGCCGCCGTTTCAACTGCGTTCAACGCCGCATCGAGCGCCTTGAGCGACGGTTCGATCAACGCGGGGGCTTGCGGCGCACGCCGTTCTAGCCGCCGCAGGGCGGAGGAGAGAATCGACCCCGGAGAATCGTCGCCGCGCAGCGCATTATGTGCTTCGCGCAGTTCGGTCGTAACCTTCTCGCCTTGCATCATCGTCGTGCGATGCGCTGCCAGTTCTTGTTCTTCATTCGCGATCGGCGCCAGCTTCGTCAGTTCCGCATGGGCATGGCGCAGGAAATCGGCTTCCTTGCGGGCCGCTTCGATGCGCGCCTGCTCGCTGGCGAGTTCGCTCTGCGCGCTACGCACGCGCGCATGGGCGGCGCGCACTTCGGCCGCCTTTTTGTCGAGGCCGCCGTAGGCATCGATCAAAGCCCGATGCATCGCCGGATCGACCAGCGCGCGATCATCATGCTGGCCGTGGATCTCGACGAGGCAGGCGCCTATGGCCCGCGCCGTCTGCGCGCTCACCGCCTGATCGTTGACGAAAGCCCGCGTGCGCCCGTCGGCCAATTGCACGCGGCGCATGATCAATTCGCCATCGGCTTCGATGTCATGGGAGCGGGCAAGCTGGATCGCCGGATGATCGGCGGCAAGATCGAACGACGCGGTCACCTGACCCTGCGGCTGGCCTTGGCGCACAAGCGAGCCATCGCCGCGTCCGCCCAGTGCCAGCGCGAAAGCATCCAGCAGAATCGATTTGCCGGCGCCGGTCTCACCGGTCAGCACCGTCAGCCCCGCGCCGGGCGCGAGGTCGAGTTTGTCGATGAGGACGATATCGCGGATGGAAAGCTGAATCAGCATGGGCTCAACATCCCTTGCTTAGCTGATTCCGCTGTCAAATTGGACTGGGTTTTCCCCACTCTTGTGGGGAACGTGTCAGGCGCGCCGGAAGAGCCGAGAAATCCAGGAGGCCTGGCTCTCGTTCGGCCTCAAACCGCCGCCTTCGAGCAGAGCATAGGCATCCTTATACCACTGGCCATCGGGGAAATTGTGCCCGAGGACCGCCGCGGCCGTCTGCGCTTCGTTGGTGATGCCAAGCGCCAGATAGGCCTCGGTCAGACGATAGAGCGCCTCTTCGGCATGGCGGGTGGTCTGGTACTTGGCCAGAACCTCGCGGAAGCGATTGACCGCCGCCGTGTAATTCTTGCGGCCGAGATAGAAGCGGCCGACCGACATTTCCTTGCCGGCGAGCTGATCGCGCGCCACGGAAATCTTGAATTTCGCCTCTTCGGCATATTCCGACTTGGGGAATTTCTCGATGAGCTGCTGGAAAATCTTCACCGCCTCTTCGGCGCGTTCCTGATCGCGGGTGATGTCCGGGATCTGGTTATACATCGACATGCCAGCGAGATAGTAGGCATAGGGCGTTTCCGGCGTCGACGGATAGAGGCCGACATAACGGCGCGCCGCCGCGACCGCCTCGTCATATTTGCCGCCTTCGTAGTTCGAATAGGCGATCATGATGAGGCCCTTGCGGGACCACTGCGAGAACGGGAACTGCTTTTCGAGATCGGCGAATTTCTTGGACGCGCCGTCGTAGTCTTTCTTTTGCAGGCGAGCCAAGCCCTGGTCGTAAATCCCATCGGCCGGTTCGTCCGGCAGAATCTTGGTCTCGTACTTCTCGCCGCCGAAGGGGTTGAGCGCGCTCAGCGAATCCATGCCGCCCGAACAGCCCGCCGCCGGCAATGCCAAAAGCCCGAGCGCCACGACCCGTGCGCCGAGGGAAGCGGAAAAAAACTGTTCGACACGCATCATCGTCAAAACTCGCCCCTCATGCGGTGGCCCCTGCCAGGCGCCACGCCGGAAAATTCACGCTGCTTTTACCTTAAGACCAGCCCGAAAGCCACAGTCCCACCAATGTCATATGGACAAGGTAAATATGGCCAAAGTCAGCCTGAACCGCTGGTTATCCCGTTTTCAGGAATGATCGGCGGCAAAAGCCGGCGCAGCGGCCAGAACGGTCTCGACCGCCCCGGCGCGGCGCGGACGCGGCGCATCGACGATCTCATAAGCGGTTGAATCGGCGAACAGGGCTTCGAGCACCGCGACATTCATCTTGTGACCGCCGCGGTAGGAGCGGTAGGCACCGATGATGGGACGGCCGGCCAGAGCCAGATCGCCAACCGCGTCGAGCGTCTTGTGACGGACGAATTCGTCAGCGAAACGAAGACCTTCGGGGTTGAGAATACGATCGTCGTTGCCAATGGCGACGGAGTTTTCCAGAGACGAACCGAGCGCCAGGCCGGCATTCCACAGCCGTTCCACGTCGCGCAGGAAGCCGAAGGTACGGGCACGCGCGATATCGCTGCGGAACGTGCCGGCATCGAGGTCGACGACCGCTTTCTGGCGGCCGATCACCGCCTGGGTGAAATCGATCTCGACTTCCAGGCGGAAGCCCTGAGCGGCCGGACGCAATTCTGAGAACATCAGGCCATGTTCGACCCGAACCGGCTTCAAAACGCGAATATAAGAGCGCGGCGCCGCCAGCTCGACGACGCCAACCCGGTCGATCCCCTCGACGAAGGCGGCGGCGGAACCATCCATGATCGGCACTTCCGGCCCATCGATCTCGACCAGCACATTGTCGACGCCCAGGCCAGCCAGGGCGGACAAAAGGTGCTCGACCGTGGAAACGCTGCCGTCCGGCCCCTGGCCAACGACGGTGCACAACTCGGTCTTGCTGACATTGGACCACAGCGCCGGGATGAACTTTTCGGTGCCGTTCTCGCACCGGCGCAGGAAAACGATACCCGTGTCCGCGTCAGACGGGTGAAGAACCATGCGCACGGGCGCATTGGAATGGACGCCCGCACCGCAAAATACGGCGCTGTCGCGCAAAGTCGTCTGACGAGAGTAGAGCATTAAATCCCGATAACCCCTGATGGCCTGCACTCATGGCCACAATTTCGATCAGACCGCCGCTGCCCTGACCTTACGCATCAGATACAGCCAAGACCGTCGAACTTACGGCACGAACCTCTTCGCGATACTCCGCGTCCGACGCCACCATGCCGGCGACCTCAAGCTAGGCGAGCGCAAAGACAAACCCTCGCCCAACTTCGATCGTCAAAATACGCGTCCCAAACGCCATATCAAAATCACGCTTTCTAACGCTCTGTTACAAATAAACCGATCTTATTGAGGAAATATTGCCAGAAAATTCACTTTAGTTTTCAAATAATTAAGAGCCCGGCACGAATCCGTGCCGGGCTCTCTTTTTAAACCGCGCGATCAGAGCCGATCAGTTCGCCTGGCGACGCAGAAACGCCGGAATTTCGAACTGATCGTCATCGTTCAGCCGGGCCTGTGGCGTAACCCGACCGTGCAGGTCGAGTTGAGCCTGCGGCGCACGCACCGCCTGCGGCCGTTTTGCGTATTCAGCATGTACTTGCGAGGGCTGGCGCTGGGCCGCCGGAGCAATCGCGACCGGGGCGACGGCCGCCGGACGGGCCTGCTGGGCATGCACTTGCGGCTGGGCGTGCAATTGCTGCGGCGCGGGAGGCTCTTCGTTCCGGTTGAGGCCGAAAGCAGCGATTCGCTCGAGCAGACCGCGGCGGCGGCTTTCGAACTGATTCGGCTGGCCTTCGCGCTGGGCCCGGATCTGATCCTGGACCGGCTGCGGCAGCTCCTCGACCCGCGGCATACGCGCCGGACGAATGGCGACCGGGGGAACGAAAGCCTCTTCGGCAACGTCCGGCGCCGCATAGGCTTGCGGCTGCGGCTGATAGTGCGCCTGGGGCGCCGGCTGGTGCACAACCTGCTGGTGCAAGGCCTGCTGGTGATGAACCGGCTGGGGCGCGACCGGCTGCGGCATCGGCTGAACCGCCGCCAGCATCTCGTCGCGCTCGCGCAGAACCGCCGCCGCGCGCTGACGCAGCGCTTCGAGCGCGGCTTCCTGCGGCATGGTCTGGACCGGCGCGGCCTGCTGCGCGGCGACCGGAGCCGGAGCCTGCACCGCCTGCGGGGCCGGCGCGGTCACGATTTCGATCGGTGCCTGATGGGCCACGGCTTCCTGACGGGCCGCCGCCTGCTGGCGCAGCTTTTGGGCGACTTCCGCCACGCGCTGCTCGCCCGGGTTGATTTCCCGCGCGCCGGCCGGCTGATCGATACCCGTCGCCACAACGGAGACGCGCACGATGCCGTCGAGAGATTCATCGAACGTGGCGCCGAGGATGATGTTGGCGTCTTCGTCGACTTCCTGACGGATACGGCTCGCCGCTTCGTCGACTTCATAGAGCGTCAGATCGTTGCCGCCGGTGATCGAAATCAACAGGCCGCGCGCGCCGCGCATCGAGGTCTCATCGAGCAGCGGGTTGGAGATCGCAGCTTCCGCCGCCTGGATGGCGCGCTTCTCGCCGGACGATTCGCCCGTGCCCATCATCGCCTTGCCCATGTCGCGCATAACGGCGCGCACGTCGGCGAAGTCGAGATTGATGAGGCCTTCCTTCACCATCAGGTCGGTGATGCAGGCGACGCCCGAATAGAGCACCTGATCGGCCATGGCGAAAGCATCGGCGAAGGTGGTGCGCTCGTTGGCGACGCGGAACAGATTCTGGTTCGGAATGACGATCAGCGTATCGACCGACTTCTGCAATTCGGTGATGCCGTTGTCGGCCGTGCGCATGCGGCGCTGACCTTCGAACTGGAACGGCTTGGTGACGACGCCAACAGTGAGAATGCCCATCTCACGGGCGCAGCGCGCGATCACAGGTGCTGCGCCGGTGCCGGTGCCGCCGCCCATGCCGCCGGTAACGAACACCATATGCGCGCCCGCCAGATGATCGCGGATCTCATCGATCGCTTCTTCCGCCGCCGCACGACCGACTTCCGGATGCGAACCGGCGCCGAGGCCTTCCGTCACCTGCAGGCCCATCTGGATGATGCGTTCGGCGCGCGAGGCGGTCAGCGCCTGCGCATCCGTATTGGCGACGATGAAGTCGACGCCGCACAGACCCGACGTGATCATGTTGTTGACGGCGTTGCCGCCAGCACCGCCGACACCGCACACCATGATGCGGGGCTTCAATTCCCTCAGTTCGGGCGCCTTGAGATTGATAGACATATTGGCCTCACTTTAGTTGGACGACGCGCGCCCGGGTTTCACCTGATCTGCTTTCCAAGAAGCGGCTGCCGCCCCGCCTCCAAGACATTCAGAAATTGCGTTCAAAAATTCTTCCGCAACCAATTCACCACATTGCCGATATAGCCGTCCGTTCCCGTCATCTGCATCAGACCGCGGGCACGCGGTTCGAAATGTTCGATGCCCGAAACCTGCGGATAGACGAGCATGCCGACAGCGGCCGAGAAGGCCGGATTGTCGGCGGATGCCGGAAGTCCCTGCACACCCAACGGGCGACCGAGCCTGATCTGACCGGGCATCAAGCGCCGAGCCAGTTCCGGCAAACCTGTGAGCTGACTGGCACCGCCCGTCAGCACGACGCCATGACCCGCCTGCGCAGCAAATCCCGCTGCCGCCAGACGATCACGCACCAATTCCAAAATCTCTTCGACGCGCGGCTTGATGATCCGCACCAATTGCGACTTCGGCATATGGGTCGGATGATCGGCATCTTCGCCGACATGGGTGACGGCGATGACTTCGCGTTCATCCGACGGCGAGGGAATGCACGAACCATAATAGGTCTTGAGACGTTCGCTGTCGGCAAGCCGCATGGTCAGGCCACGGGCAATGTCCATGGTGATGTGATTGCCGCCGACGGCGATGGCATCGATATGCACCATCCGGCCACCAGCGAAAACCGCCATCGACGTGGTGCCGCCGCCAAGATCAATGACCGTCGTGCCGAGATCGGCTTCGTCATCTACCAGCGCCGCAAGGCCCGCCGCGTAAGGCGTGGCGACCATGGCTTCGACGTCAAGATGGCAACGCTCGACGGCCAGCATCAGATTGCGCGCAGCCGCGATGTCGGAGCTGACCACATGCATGCCGGCGCTCAATTCCTCGCCGATCATGTCCTTGGGATCGCTGATCTGCGAGGTATCGTCGACGGCGAAACTGGTCGGCAGCGAGTGCAGCACCATGCGGCCTTCGACGGCGGTGCGCGAAGCGGCAGCTTCCAGCACCCGATGAATCTCATATTCGCCGACACTGACGCCACCGATCGGAATCGAGGCGCTATAGCGATGCGAGGTCAGCCGGCCGCCGGTGATGTTGACGATGACGCTTTCGGCTTGCACGCCGGCCATGCGTTCGGCCGCGTCCACCGCATGGCGGATCGCCTGTTCGGCCTCGTCCATATCGACGACCGCGCCGCCCTTCATGCCGCGCGAACGCTGATGGCCGATGCCCAGAATACGGCAACGATGGGTGCGCCCACGCAGCACGTCCGAGGCTTCGATCGGCACGAGCCGCGCGATCAGACAAGCGACCTTCGACGTACCGACGTCGAGAACGCACAAAATGGCGCTCTTGCGCGCCGACAACGGTTTGATGCGTGGCGCGACGCTATATCCGCTCATGCCGGCCCCCGCTTGTTCTTGCTGGTTTTGGCGAGCGCTTCAGCGCGCTGAGCAGCAGCCTCTTCCGACAGTCGCAACACCACTTTGCCGGGTACACGCATGTCGATGATGATGATATCCTTGTCGAGCAATCGATAGTCATGAGCAAAATTAGCAAGACGGGCCATGGCCACTTCCGGCGCTTCTTCCGGCAATTTCACGTCAATGCCAGATGTCAGCTTCAAGTTCCAGCGCCGTTGCGAAATCAAAACGCCGGCACGAATCTTCGAACGCATGTCGCCAGCGGCTTCGACGATCTTCTGATATTCATTGACGCGCTTGTTGGCCCCGTCGCCAACGACGAAAGGCAAATGCGCGAAGCGGTCATCCTTGACCGCATCGATGGCCGTGCCGTCAGCGGCGATCACTGCAACCTCACCGTCCTTCTGCCACAGCGCCGAAGCCCCGCGCTCCTTGATGTCGAGCAGCAAGCGATCCGGATAAAGCTTGCGCACGCTTGCATCATCGATCAACGGCACGAGCTTCAAACTGTCGCGTACCTGTCCAGCATTGAGGAACAGAACCGAATTGCGCTCGCTGATGCCGCTGGCCGCCAGAATTTCTGCCGCAGTCAATTCGCGCTGGCCGCTGATGGTGATGGCATGAACGCCAAAGCCGAACGCGCTCGCCACCGCATCCTGCAGGCTGCCGTTCTCGGCCACGAAGCGATCATAGGCGCCACCGCGCAGCGCCCCGTAGATACCGACGGAGAGCGCGAACACCAGAACCAGCACGGTGCCGAAGCCGCGCCGCGTCACGAACGCGACGATCCGACCCAGCCGATCGCCCCGGCGCACGCGACGTCGTGGCGCGACGACGGGCAACCGTCGTGGCGCGGGCACGAGCGCGTGCTCCCTGGCTTGGCTGCGGGCCTGACCTCGTTTTGACGCAGGCGCCGTGGCGACAGCCAAGGGCGCTGCAGGAGTCAACGAAGCCAGAACCTCCTCTACCGGCCGCAGGAGGCGTCTTCCACCATCCATTGAACAAGCTCACCGAACGAATAACCGGCATAAGCCGCAAGCTCGGGCACAAGAGAGGTCTCGGTCATACCCGGTTGGGTATTGACCTCCAGTACGACCAATTCGCCGGTCCCCCCGGGTCCATCGTCGTAGCGGAGGTCGCTGCGACTCACGCCGCGACAGCCGAGAGCTTTATGAGCCCTTAACGCCAACTGTTGAATCGTTAGGTAAATATTTTCTTTAATTTTTGCCGGAAGGACGTGAATCGACCCACCTTTTGCATATTTTGCATTGTAGTCGTACCAGCCGCCGTCCGCCGCCCGGATATCGATGACGCCGAGCGCCTGATCGCCCATCACGGCGCAGGTCAATTCGCGCCCGCCAACAAATGATTCTGCAAGGATTTCATCGCCGTATGGCCAGTCCTCACGGGTCAGTTCCTGCGGCGGGTGCTGGTGGTCGCGTCCGACGATGAAAACCCCGTAGGAAGACCCCTCGGCGATCGGTTTCAGCACATACGGCGGCGTTAACACATGTGACCGAGCTGCGTCGAAACGGTTAACGACTTTGCCCGTTGGAACCGGAACTCCGGCCGCCGCCATCACCGTTTTGGCCATCGGTTTATTCATGGCGACCGCCGAAGCCAGCACGCCGGAATGGGTGTAGGGGATCTGCAAGACCTCGAGGATGCCCTGGATCGACCCGTCCTCGCCCGCCGGCCCATGCAGGGCGTTGAACGCCACATCCGGCTTCAGCTCGGTCAGGTGACTGGCGACGTTGCGGTCGACATCCACCCGCGTCACCCGATAACCCATGCCTTCCAAGGCATTAGCACAGGCCACACCGGAGCGCATGGAAACTTCCCGCTCCGACGACCAGCCGCCCATCAGGACGGCAACATGCTTCGACATTCCAAATCTCCGAGCCCGTCACGGGCGAATCGCCCACCCAGAGTGCGACGCCGGGGTCTACAACTTGGTTAACGGAATGGAAATTTCAGTCCCCGGCGAGCAGGTCACCGCCTATTCGCGGTGAACCGGATCGATCCACTTCACCGTCTCCGGCTTCTCGACCGGCTCGATGTCGAGATTGATCGCCACGGCCTGGCCGTCGCTGCGCACCAGTACGCATTCCAGCACTTCATCGGGCGAGGCGTTGATTTCCTGGTGCGGCACATAAGGCGGCACGAAAATGAAATCGCCCGGGCCGGCCTCGGCGGTAAATTCAAGCTTGTCGCCCCAGCGCATGCGCGCTTTGCCGCGCACCACATAGATGACGCTTTCCAGATGGCCATGATGATGGGCGCCGGTCTTGGCATCGGGCTTGATCGTTACCGTGCCGGCCCAAAGCTTCTGCGCGCCAGCGCGGGCGAAATCGATCGCCGCCTTGCGATCCATGCCGGTGGTCGAGGGCACGCTGCCCGCATCGAGCGAATTGCCCGGAATGACGCGCACGCCATCATGCTTCCAGCGCGGTTCGTCGTGAGAATGATGATGGTGCTCGCTCATGTGATGTTCTCCACGCCTGCCGCGGGCACGCCGATCCGGCGAATTTCCCACCGCAATTCAACGCCCGAATTGGCTTTCACGCGCCGCCGCACCTCTTCACCGAGGCCCTCGATATCGGCCGCAGTCGCGCTGCCCTTGTTGATGAGAAAGTTGCAATGCATCTCGCTCACCTGCGCATCGCCCATCGTCAATCCACGGCAGCCCGCCGCGTCGATGACTTTCCATGCACTTTGCGGCTTTGGATTGGCGAAGGTCGAACCGCCGGTCTTTTCGCGGATCGGCTGCGACGCCTCGCGCGCCGCGGTGATGCGCTCCATCTCGACGGCAATATCTTCCGGCTTGCCGGGACGGCCTTGAAATACCGCACTGGTGAAAATCACATCTTCCGGCGCTTCACTGTGCCGATAGGAAAAGCCCATGTCGGCATGGCTGAAGGTGCGGATATTGCCTTGGCGATCGACGCCGCGCGCTTCGACCAGGACATCAGTGGTTTCGCCGCCATGCGCGCCGGCATTCATGCGCAGCGCGCCGCCGATCGAGCCGGGAATGCCGCGATAGAACGCCAGACCGTCGATCCCCGCTTCCGCCGCCGCGCGGGCCAAACGCATGTCGGGCACGCCGGTACCGGCGCGCAGCCGATGGCCATCGAGCATCGTCACCTCGCCGAAAGCCTTGCTCGTCAGCCTGATCACCACGCCCTCGACGCCGCCATCGCGCACGATGAGATTGGAAGCGAGACCGATCACCGTGACAGGAATTTCCGCCGGCAAGGCTTTCAGAAACGCCGCGAGATCGTCTTCATCAGCCGGCGTGAACAGAACTTGCGCCGGGCCGCCGACACGAAACCAGGTGTTCGGCCCCAGCGGATGATTGGCGACGAGTTTGCCGCGCAAATTCGGCACGCGAGCGCGGATATCCGCCGTGATGTCAGTGAAAAGGGTCATTTGCGCGCTGCCAGTTCCGCCGGCAAGGAAGCCGCCCATTGGGTGATATTGCCGGCGCCAAGCAGCACCACATAATCGCCCGGCCCGGCTAGGCCGGCGATCATCTCCGGCAGTTTTTCCGGCGATTCGAGCGCCATGGCATTGCGATGGCCATGCGCCCGCACGGCGGCAACGAGCCCTGCCTTGTCCGCGCCCTCGATCGGCTTTTCGCCGGCCGCATAGACATCGGTGATGATGACATCATCGGCATCGTTGAAACAGCTCGCGAATTCATTGAACAGCGATTGCAGGCGGCTGTAACGATGTGGCTGCACCACCGCGATCACTTTATTCTTAGTCGAGGCTCGTGCCGCGCGCAGCACGGCGGCGATCTCAACCGGATGGTGGCCATAGTCGTCGAAAATCTGCGCGCCGTTCCATTCACCCGTCTTGGTGAACCGTCGCTTGACGCCACCGAAAGCGCCGAGCGCCTTGGCGATCGTCTCCGGCGTGACGCCCAGCTCATAGGCGACCGCAATGGCGGCCGTGGCATTCAGCGCATTGTGATGGCCGGGCATCGGCATCACCAGATTTTCAAGATAGGTCGCCTTCGACGTCTTGCGGTCGCGCACCAGAACGTTGAAGCGCGATGAACCGCCCGACAGGTCAACATCGAGCAGGCGCACGTCGGCCTGCGGATTGACGCCATACGTAATGACGCGCCGATCCTCGACCCGCCCGACCAGCTCCTGCACGGTCGGATGATCGAGACACATCACCGCGAAACCATAGAACGGCAGGTTTTCCACCAGCGCGCGGAACGCATCCTTGACCGCGTCGAACGTCTTGAAGTGATCGAGATGTTCGGCATCGATATTGGTGATGACAGCCACGTCGGCGGGAAGCTTCAGGAACGTGCCGTCGCTCTCATCCGCCTCGACCACCATCCATTCACCGGTGCCCAGGCGTGCGTTCGTCCCATAGGCATTGATGATGCCGCCATTGACCACCGTGGGATCGAGACCGCCGCCATCAAGCAGAGTGGCGATGATCGACGTGGTCGTGGTCTTGCCATGGGTGCCGGCGACCGCCACCGAGCGCTTCAGGCGCATCAGCTCGGCCAGCATTTCGGCGCGCCGCACCACCGGAATGCGGTTCTCGCGCGCCGCCACCAGTTCCGGATTGTCGCGACGGATCGCCGTGGAGACGACCAGCACTTCCGCCTTGCCGAGATTGTCGGCGTTATGGCCGACGAAGACCTTGGCGCCGCGCTCACGCAGGCGCTGCACATTGGCATTCTCGCTCGCATCCGAGCCCTGCACCGCATAGCCCTGGTTGAGCAGCACTTCGGCAATGCCCGACATGCCAATGCCACCGATACCGATGAAATGAATCGGACCAAGTTCGCGAGGCAGTTTCATGAAGGACTCTGGTGTTACCGCGTTTCGTAGGCTGGCGGGATCGCCGAACCCCATGAAGACGCATCGAGGGAAAACAGTCTAGCCCGCGCGGACCGTCTCCAAAACGAGATCGGCGAGACGCGCGGCTGCGTCGGGAATTCCGGCGCTCTTGGCCTCTTGCGCCCGCCGCGTCAACCCCTGCGGGTCATCAAGGGCCGTCTTCAGGGCATCCGCCAGCCATTCCGGGGTGAATTGCGGCTGTGGCACCACCTGAGCGGCCCCCGTCGCCCGCAAATGTTCGGCATTCGCCGCCTGGTCCTGGTCGAGCGCGAAGGGAAACGGCACCAGGATGCTGGGCCGGCCGATCACTGCCAATTCGGACACGGTGGAGGCGCCCGAACGGCCGATGATGATATGCGAGCGCGCCATGCGCTCGGGCAGATCCTTGAAAAACGGTGCCACTTCGGCAGCGAAGTGCAATTTGCCATAGGCGTCACGCACCCGCGCTTCGTCCTCGCCGCGCGCCTGCTGCGTGACGACGAGCCGCGCCCGCTGTTCGTCGGACAACAGAGCGATGGCCGCCGGCACCACGTCCGACATCACTCGCGCGCCCTGCGACCCGCCGGTGATCAGAAGACGCAAGGAACCGTCGGCGGCCGGAAAAGGAATCTGCGCCGCCGCGATCACCGCGGGACGCACCGGATTGCCCGTGTGCACGGTCTTGGCCAGCAACGCCGGCGCAACACCGCCCAGCGCCTGAAAGCCGGTGGCGATGCGCGTCACCCGCTTGGCCATGAAACGATTGGCCCGGCCCATCACCGCATTCTGCTCGTGCAGGATGGTGGGAACGCCGAGCATGCTGGCGGCGAGCACCGGCGGCACCGTGGGATAGCCGCCGAAACCAACGACGCACAGCGGCTTCGCCTTGCCGATCAACGAACGGGCTTCGAGCACACCGAGCCCCAGTTGCACCGCAGCCAAAGCCTTCGAGACAATGGAACCGCCGGTCGGCGTCGCCGCGCGCACGCCATGAATGGCGCGCGCCGGAAAATTCGCGCCAAACTTCAGCGCCCGCGTGTCAGTGACAAGCTCAACCGGATAGCCACGCGCTGCCAGTTCCGCACTCAGCGCCTCGGCCGGAAACAGATGGCCGCCGGTTCCCCCGGCGGCCACGAAAATCGCTCTGTCCGATGCCATCAGCTCAGACGCTCCGCAATTTCTGAGCGTGGCCGCCGCCGCGTCACCGCGATCAGGAAGCCCATGGTCAGTGCCAGCGACAACAAGGACGAACCGCCGTAGGAAATGAACGGCAAGGTCATGCCCTTCGGCGGGATGACATGCAGGTTCACCGCCATATTGATGATGGCTTGCAGGCCAAACAGCATGACGAGGCCGGCCGTGGCGAAGCGGCAAAAGCCGTCTTCGTTGCGCGAGGAGACGATGAGCCCGCGCAAGACGATGAAGGCGAACACCGACAAGAGGAAGATGCAGAAGATGATACCGAACTCTTCGCCGGTGACGGCGAAGATAAAGTCCGTATGCGAGTCCGGCAGAATGCGCTTCACCGTGCCCTCGCCCGGACCACGCCCGAACCAGCCACCATTGATGATGCTTTCCACTGCCGTATCGCTTTGGAAGGTCGCGCTCGGCCCACCGTTCGAAGCCGCCGGCGGCGGATCCAAGAACTTGTCGATACGCAGCCGCACGTGCGGCAAGG
Organism: Methylocella sp. CPCC 101449; assembly: GCF_031921685.1. Taxonomy (NCBI): domain Bacteria; kingdom Pseudomonadati; phylum Pseudomonadota; class Alphaproteobacteria; order Hyphomicrobiales; family Beijerinckiaceae; genus Methylocella; species Methylocella sp. CPCC 101449. Next base: position 270,522 of record NZ_JAPDHU010000003.1, read on the forward strand.
TTTTATAGGCGAAGAACACACCGCCAGCGCCAAGGCCGCCAATGCCAGCGACCCAGAACCAATGCAGCCCGGCCATGAAGAAGAGACCAGCCCACACCAGCGAGATCAGCATGGTCTGGCCAAAGTCGGGTTGCAGCATCAGCGGCACGATGGTCGCCGGCAGCAACAGCAGCGCCAGGAACGTACCTGGCATTTCCTTGCGTTGCGCCCCTTCGGCAAAAGCCCAGGCCGCCAGAATGACGAAGGCCGGCTTGACGAATTCCGACGGCTGAACACCGAAAATCCAGCGGCGCGCGCCTTTGATCTCGGCGCCGAACTGTAGCCCCGCGAAGATCAGCACCATGCCGAGGATAAAGACGACCAGAGCAGCGCGGCGCACCATGCGCGGTGACAGGAAGGAGGTCGCCACCATCAAAGCGATGGTCGGAACGAGATAGACCAGATGCCGGTTGACGAAATGGAAGGTCGACAACCCCAATCGTTCGGCGACGGCGGGCGAACCCGCCATGGTCAGCACGATCCCCGAGACCATCAAGATGGCGATGGCGGAAAGGATCCAACGATCGACGGTCCACCACCAATCCGAGACGAATGTGCGTTCGGCGCGTGAAGACATGGCGCTCACCTTACCTTCAGGGTCGCGAGGCCAATGAGGGCCAGCACGAAGGAAATGATCCAGAGACGGATGACGATCTGCGGTTCCTTCCAGCCCATCTTCTCGAGATGGTGATGGAAGGGCGCCATCAGGAAGATGCGCTTGCCGGTGGCTTTGAAATAACCGACCTGAATGATGACCGAGAGCGCTTCCATGACGAAGAGCCCCCCGACGACAACCAGAACGATCTCGTGTTTCACCGCCACGGCGATGGTGCCAAGCGTGCCGCCCAAGGCGAGCGAGCCGGTGTCGCCCATGAAGATGAGGGCTGGCGGCGCATTAAACCAGAGGAAGCCGATGCCCGCCCCGATCAAGGCACCGCACACCACCGCGAGTTCGCCCGTACCGGGCACAAAATTGATGCCGAGATAGGACGAGAAGATCGAATTACCCGCGAGATAAGCGATCATCGCGAAGGTGCCGGCGGTGATCATCACCGGCACGATCGCCAGGCCGTCGAGACCATCGGTGAGATTGACCGCATTACCGGCCGCGATGATGACGAACGCGCCGAAGGCCAGGAAGAACCAGCCGAAGTAGATCACCGCTTCATTGACGAAGGGCACGAACAGCCGCGCCGCCGGCACTTGCCCACGGAACGGCGCGCCGAACGCGTTGAAGAAATCGCCGATCGTATTCACCGGCGGCGTCACGCTGGCACACATCAGGAAATAGCAGGCGAGAATGCCGATGATGGCTTCGCCCGACAGGCGCATGCGGCCGGAAAAGCCTTTATGCGACTGCTTCGTCACCTTCAGATAGTCGTCGTAGAACCCGATGGCGCCGAAGCCGACGGTGACGAACAGGACGATCCAGACATAGACGCTCTTGGGGTTGGCCCAGAGCAGCGTCGAGACGATCATGCCCGACAGGATCATCAGGCCGCCCATGGTCGGCGTGCCTTTTTTGGTCAGCAGATGGCTTTCCGGCCCGTCTTCGCGGATCGGCTGGCCTTTGCCTTGCTTTGCCCGCAAGGCATCGATGATGCGAGGACCAAAGAGGAAGACGAAGAGTAAAGCCGTCGCCGTCGCGCCCGCCGTACGGAACGTGATGTAGCGGAACAGATTCAGCCCGGACAGATAGGGAGAGAGGTCCGTCAGGAATGTCAGCATGCGGCATCAACTCCCTGCGCCTTCGGCGCGTGGGCCTCCTTGAGTGCGGCCACGATCGGCGCCATGCGGCTGCCGTTCGAACCTTTGATCATCACGGCATCGCCGCCGCCGACGGCTTCGAGCACCGCGTCGGTCAGACCGGCCGAGGTCGGCGACCAACGCGAACGCAGACGCTCGGGCAGCGCATCGAACAGATGTTTCATCATCGGACCGGAGGCGAAGACGAGATCGATATTGGCCGCCTCGATGTCGGCGGCGAGATCGCGATGCAGGTCGGCCGCCTGCGCGCCCAATTCCAGCATATCTCCCAAAACCGCGACGCGCCGGCCATCCATCGCAACGGGCGTCTGGCCGAGCAGCGCCAGTGCCGCGCGCATCGACGTCGGATTGGCATTGTAGCTTTCGTCGATCAGCATGACGTCGCCGCGCGGCGTCTTCAGCGACACGGTCTGTCCACGCCCGGTCGGCGCCGAGAAACTGGCCATGGCTGCCGCCGCGTCATCAAGATCAAGGCTGAAGGCCTGGCTGGTCAGCAGCACGGCCAAGGAATTCATCGCCAGATGCGTACCCGGGGCGCCGACGAAATAAGTGATGTCGCGGCCGAGAATGCGCGCTTGCACCCGCGATCCATCGCCGTCACGCTCGCTGGAAATCAAGCGCGCATCGGCTTCCGCGTGCAGACCGAAACTCCAGACATTGCCGGTGGTCGCCGCTTGCGCCCGCGCATTGAGCAGATCGAACTGAGCGACATCGCGATGGATGATCGCCACACCGTTGTCTTCCAAACCGCTGAAGATTTCAGCCTTCGCTTCGGCGATCGCATCGACAGAAGCGAAATATTCCAAATGCACGGGCGCCACCGTGGTGACGATGGCCACATGCGGACGCACCATGTCGACCAGCGGCGTGATCTCGCCCGCATGGTTCATACCGATCTCGAACACGCCGAACTGTGCTTCGCGCGGCATGCGCGCCAAAGTCAGCGGCACGCCCCAATGGTTGTTATAGGACGCGGCCGAGGCATGCGTCTCGCCGAAGCGCGACAGCACCACACGCAGCGCTTCCTTGGTGCTGGTCTTGCCGACCGAGCCGGTGACGGCAACGACGCCGGCGGGACTGCGCTCGCGCGCGGCGCGGCCGAGCCGTTCCATCGCCGGCAGCACGTCATTGACCACATAGAACGATCCAAGGCCTCTGAGATCGTTGGCATGCGCTTCATCGATCACCGATGCGGCCGCGCCTTTGTTAAAGGCCGTCTCGACATAATCATGCCCATCGCTGTTCTCGCCCTTGATGGCGAAGAACAGATCGCCCGGCTGCAGAGTGCGCGTGTCGATCGATATGCCGGTGACGCCAGCGGGAATGGTGCCCGACATGCGCGCTTCCAGCGGCACGAACAGGCCGAGGCCGGACCAGAGTTCAGGCGTGTCCATCAAGCGGCCTCCGCCAGGGCGCGACGCGCCTCTTCATGATCGGAGAACGGCAACACCGTGCCGCCAACGATCTGACCTGTCTCATGTCCTTTGCCAGCAATGACCAGAACATCACCTTCCTTCAACATCGCAACCGCCTGGGCGATCGCCTGAGCGCGATCACCGATTTCAAGGGCGCCAGGCGCGGCGGCAAGAATCTCCGCCCGGATGGTCGCCGGATTTTCTGAGCGTGGGTTGTCGTCCGTGACGATGGCCACATCGGCATATTTCACCGCGATGGCCCCCATGATCGGACGCTTACCCTTATCGCGGTCACCACCGCAACCGAAGACGACGATCAAACGGCTTTTCGCCAACGGCCGCAGCGCCTCCAGCACTTTCTCCAGCGCATCGGGTTTATGGGCATAATCGACGAAAATCGGCGCTCCATGGCGCTGGCCGACCCGTTCCAAGCGCCCCGGCGCACCTTCAAGGCTCGCCAAAGCCGCAAAAACCTCATCGGACTTGCCGCCCGTGGCCAGACAAATCGCCGCGGCCACCAGCGCGTTCGAGGCCATGAAATCACCGGCCAAAGGCAACGCGATATCGAAACGGTGACCACCATGGCTGACGACCAGACGTGTCGAAAGCGCCTGCGCTTCGATGGTTTCGATGTGAATAAATTCTCCCTGGCGCCCGACGGTGCAGACACGCAGACCAGCCTCCGCACAGGCGGCGGCAACGCGCGGCCCATATTCGCCATCGACGTCGACGATCGCCGGCTGCCCAGCCTTGAGCAGCGTGTCGAAGAGGCGCAGCTTGGCCTTCAGATAGCTTTCCATGTCGGGGTGATAATCGAGATGATCCCGCGACAGATTGGTGAAAGCGCCGGCCGCCAGACGCACACCATCGAGACGCTTCTGCTCGAGGCCATGCGACGAGGCTTCCATGGCGAGATGGCTGATGCCATCACCAGCCAGGCGATCGAGCACGTCGTGCAGCGTGATCGGATCGGGCGTCGTCAAGGAACCATAGGCAACGCCTTGTGCCGTTACCACGCCAGTGGTGCCGAGCGCCGCCGAAGGGAAACCGAGTTTCTGCCAGATCTGGCGCACGAAGGAAGCCGTCGAGGTCTTGCCGCTGGTGCCGGTGATCGCCGCGATGACGTCAGGCTGGCGCGCATGAAAACGGGCGGCCGCTTGCGCCAAGGCCGCGCGCACATCCGCGACCTTAATATAGGTGGCACCGGCGACCGGCGTTTCCGGCAGCCGTTCCGACACGATCGCCACAGCGCCATTGCTCTGCGCTTGAGCGGCAAAGCTCAGCCCGTCAGCCTTGGCACCCGGCACGGCGAAGAACACAAAACCCGGACGCACCGCCCGGCTATCGGCGGTCAATCCTGCAACGTCGAGCACCGCGACGCCTTCAGGCATCGCGGCGGACGGCAGAATGTCACGCAGTTTGCTCACCGCCACGCGCTCCCGCTCGAAGGCAGCCCCACGCCGAGGCGTGCGACCGTTGGGAAAACCTGCGTCATCGTCGGCGATGCAACGCGCGGCGGCAGACCCAGCATCGGCGTCACCCGTTCGATGATCCGCCCTGTCGTCGCGCCGGCATTGTAAGCAGCGGTGCGCGCACCGCCCGTCTCAGGCACGCCTTGCGGCTCGTCATAGACGGTCAGGAACAGATATTTCGGCTTGTCGGCCGGCGCGACGGCCGTGAATGTGGTGAACACGCGATCGTTGGCATAGCGGCCGTTGACCACCTTATTCGCCGTACCGGTCTTACCGCCGGGGAAATAGCCTTGCACGTTGATCGTCTTGGCTGATCCCACTTCCGCATTGAGGCGCATCAGATAACGCATGCTCTCCGATGTGTCGGGGCGGATGACTTGCGGCGCGGTGGCACGCGCCTCCTGCTCCGTGCGCATCAGAAACGTCGGCTTGATCAACTGGCCACCATTGACCAAGGCGGACACCGCCATCATCGCCTGCAACGGCGCCACCGCCAGACCGTGACCGAAGGCGATGGTCATCGTGTTCAGATCGCCCCAGTTGCGTGGCACGATCGGCTCGGCGCTTTCCGGCAGTTCGGTGCGCATGCGATCGAGCTGGCCGATCTTGCGCAGGAACGCCTTGTGCCCTTCTACACCGATCATCAGGGCCATGCGGGCAGTGCCGACGTTAGATGAATAGGTGAAGACTTCCGACACGGACAACACCCGGTTCTGGGCGTGGAAGTCGTTGATGGCGAAGCGACCATAGCGCAGAGCGCCGCGTGCATCGATCTTCGAATTGACCGTGACCTTGCGCGCATCGATCGCCATCGCCATGGTCAGCGCCTTGAAGGTCGAGCCCATTTCGAACACGCCGACCGTCATGCGGTTGATGCGGTTCGGCTCCAGCGCATCGACCGGGTTGTTCGGATCGTAGTCGGGCAATGAGGCAATCGCGATGACTTCGCCCGTGTTCACATCCATGATCGCGGCGGCGGCGGCCTTGGCCTTGAATTTCTCCAGGCCTTTGACGAGTTCGTCACGCACCGCATAGGTCGCCTTGATGTCGAGCGACAGTTTGATCGGCTTCAAGTCGGTAGAGCGTGCCGTGAAACCCGCAAGCGCCAGATCGTTGAGGCCCGTGCCATCGATATATTTCTCGACGCCGGCGATGCCGATATTGTCGGTGTTGGTGAAACCAAGCACATGCGCCGCGACCGGACCGTTCGGATAGACGCGCTTGTGCTCCGGCAGGAAGCCGACGCCGGGCAGGCCAAGGCGGAAGACTTCTTCGCGCTCCTTCGGCGTGATGCCGCGTTTCACCCAGATGAAGCCCTTGCGCGAACCCAGCCGCTCGCGCAATTCGCGCGCATTCACGTCGGGCAGAACGGCGGTGAGCAATTCCACCGCTTCATCCTTGTCGATGATGCGGCGCGGCTCGGCGAAAACGGAATCGATCTTGATGTCGGTCGCCAGAATGTCGCCGTTGCGATCGACGATATCGGGGCGGGCGCGCGAACTGGCCTCGGTGGCCGCGCGCTTCAAGCCGTTCTGTTCCGGCTTCATGCCCAGCCAGACCAGTTTGGCACCAAGAAACACGAACACCGCGCCAAACGCCAAGGTGATCAGCCGGACGCGCGAACCGCTCTTGCCGATGCGCGTACCCAGCACGCCACGCAGAAATGGCATCAGCCAAGCGCCGATCGAACGGCGGCGCGCCGGGGGAGCAACGTCCTGCATGCTGTCCTCAGGAAACGAATGCGGATGGGACATGATCAGCGCGCCTCCGCGTTCTGTTTCGGTGTGGCGCCACGGATCGATCCGGTGATGTCGCGCGGCAATGGCGTGGCTTCGCCCAGGCCCAGCAGGTCAAGCTTCTGGCCGATGCTATCGACCTTGGGCGCTCGCTCCGGCAGGTCCTGCGGCTGGATGATCTGATCAATGGTGAGCTGTTTCAGGTCGAGATGTTTGTCCGCCAGGGCCTGGATGCGGCCGGGGCGGATAAGATGAGCGAATTCCGCCCGCATCATGGCGATCTGATCGCGCTCCTGCTGGTTGGCGTTCTTCATCTTCAAAATCTGTTCGGCGAAAAGGATGGTCTCGTATTTGATCGAATAGGCGTAGATCGCCGAGCCGATCAGCGCCAAGATTGCGACCACGTTGAGAGTACGGAACATTTTCACCCTCTCTTGGGTTCGCGCACGGGCAGAGCCGCGAGGCGAAAAACATCATCGGAGACCGGCCGGGACGATGCCGTGTTACGCACGGCCCAGCGCAACTTGGCCGAGCGCGCCCTGGGATTGCCGGCCATTTCCGTTTCGGACGGGCCGATCGGCTGTCCGGACGGCAGATCAAAGGTCGCTGGCGGCGGCACGGGCTCGCCAGGCAGCAGCCGCGAACGCGCCTGCCCGCGGCCTGAACGCTCGGCCAGAAACTGTTTGACGATGCGGTCTTCGAGCGAATGAAAGCTCACGACCACGAGCCGCCCGCCCGGCCGCAACAGCGCCTCAGCCGCGCCCAGCGCGCGCACCAATTCGCCAAGCTCGTCGTTGACGGCAATGCGCAATGCTTGAAACGTGCGGGTCGCCGGATGGATCTGCGTCGGTTTCGCCGGTGCGGCCTTCTGCACGAGATCGGCCAAGGCTCGCGTCGTCGTGATCGGCGCCTGCGTCCGCGCCGCGACGATGGCGCGTGCGATGCGCCGCGACTGCCGCTCCTCGCCATAATAATAGAGGATGTCAGCCAGCTCTTCGGCGCTCGCCATGTTGACGATGTCGGCGGCGCTGCGTCCCGCTTGCGCCATGCGCATATCGAGCGGCCCGTCGTGGCGGAAGGAAAAGCCGCGCGCGCCGTCGTCGATCTGCATCGACGACACGCCGATGTCGAGCACGATGCCGTCGAAAGCCCGAAGCCCCAGCCGTGCGGCGACCGCATCCATCTGCGAAAACTCAGCCTGTTCCAGCATCAGCCGGCCGCCCATGGCGGCGACCAGAGCTTGACCGTCGCGGATGGCATTGGGATCGCGATCGAGCGCGAGCAGCCGCGTGCCGGCGACCGACAGGATAGAGCGGCTATAGCCGCCCGCCCCGAACGTGCCGTCGAGATAGAGCTGATCGGAAACCGGCGCGAGGGTTTGAAGAACCGCCTCGAGGAGCACAGGAATATGTCGGGTCAGTCCGCCATCGGGAACCGAAGATTCGTTCCCGCGACCCGATGTCATTCCCGCACTCCCCGAGGCTGCGGTGGAACCGTCCCCGCGTGACTGGCGCCGATCTGCTTTCGAAGGTCGCGTACCCGGTTTCTGGCCTCGTCCAGATACGCTTCGAAACGCTTCGGCTCCCAGATCTGAAACTTGTATCCCTGCCCGACGAAGGTCGCTTCGGCTTCGATGCCCAACCAGACCTTCGACGCTTCCGAAAGGATGATCCGGCCCTCCGGATCGACTTTCAGAATCTCGCTCGTTCCCAACAGGGCCGTCGAATAGACGTCGTGATCGTCCGTATAGGTCGCGAAGCGCCCCAGAACCCCGTCGATCTCCCGCATCAGAGCGTGGCCGCCGCAATCCAGCGCCTGCGCATCCAACGCGCGATGCACGTAGAGCCCCTCGAATCCATCCTTCGCCAGCACCGTTCGAAACGAAGCTGGGATGGAAATCCGACCCTTGCTGTCGAGCCGGTTGGTGAAATTCGAGACGAACCGATCCAACGCATTCACCCGGCGACGCAGACGCAAAACCGCGCGACGCAATGGTGCCGGCCTCGGAAAACAACGCCGACTGCGCAGGCAGCCCCGTCGCTCCGTTACGCCAAATCACTGAAACGCGCGGTATGATTTGGGATAGCATGGGAAAATATGGGCGTCAACGAGCAAGGGATTGAGCAGGTGAATCGAAATGGGACGTTCCCATTTCACCCTGCATTAGCTCTCGTTGACGTTAATGAATGGTTGAGAGATCGCGTTCACATTCCAATCAACTTAAGCGGATCAGTCGCTTCCTGGGATTTCCACCTATCGACACCACATCGGGCAGCCCTTAGTGGTAGCCGCTTCGCTCGCTCGCCGCATGGGAACCGGTTCGCCTTCAGCATGAACGACGTTGCAGCCACGGCCATTCGGGCCGCACCGCGAACAAAGTCGACGCGCGCGCCCAACGAGATCGATTTCTGGCGCGGCTTCGCGCTCGTCTCGATCTTCATGAATCACATCCCTGGGCTCTGGTACGAGCAGTTTACCCACAAGAATTTCGGCTACACCGATTCCGCCGAGCTTTTCGTGCTCCTCGCCGGCTGGTCGCTGCGCATTCTCGTCGACAATCAGCCCCTGGGGATTTCGCCGATGCGCCTCACCATGCGCCTCGGCGGCCGCGCGCTGACGCTTTATTTCGCGCAGTTGGGCATTTCCGCCATCGCCATCGCGATGATCGCCGCGACCGCTCTGTTGCTCGACAATGCCCTTATTTTACAATGGAATAACGCGGCAGCTGTGTTCGAAGCACCAGGGCCGGCGCACATCGGCCTGGTCATCCTGTCCCATCAGCTCGGCTATTTCGACATTCTGCCTCTTTATGTGGTGCTGATGGCGCTTGGCCCCATCATCGCGCTGATTCATCGCTTCCTGCCGTCCGCGCTGCTGCCACTCTCCCTGCTCATCTGGGCCGTGACTTTGGCCACCGGCATCAACATTCCGACCTATCCGGTCGAAGGCCGCTGGTATTTCAATCCACTCGCCTGGCAGTTGATTTTCGTCACCGGTTTCGTCCTGGGCGGGCGCGGTCCGATCAAATCGGCCATCGAGGATTGGAAGGCCCCCATCCGGGTGATCGGCGGCGCCATCGTCCTGGTCGGCTATATCGGCACCGTCCGCCACTGGTACCCTGAACCCCTCGAAGTCCCTGAGCCCTTTCTGTTTTTCGTCGCGGACAAGACCTTCCTGACGCCGCTGCGCTACATCCATGCGCTCGGTCTCGTGGCTTTCGTCGGCGGCAGTTTCTGGCTCATCCTTAAATATGCCCAACCGCTGGCCCGCTTTTTCTCCATGTTGGGTCGCAATTCCCTCAACGTTTTTTGCGTAGGCTCCCTCTTGAGCCTCGGCGGTCAGATTGTCAGATTCGCCGTTGCCCACAGTTTGTTAGTCGATACAATTGTGGTAATCGTCGGAATTAGCGCCATGAGCGCGACGGCCTGGGTGTCCGAATGGCGCACGCGTCTAAAGGATTGAAAGCGGGTATGTTTCTCGCCGCTGTTCTCTTCGTGGGAACGGCGCAGGCGCAGTCGACCCCTGTGGACAACAGCCAAGCTCCTGCCGCGACATCCTCCGCCACGAACGATCCTGCCGCAGCGATCGACGCCGCCGTCCCGACACCGGCCCCACCGGACCCCAACAATGCCGTCGTGCAATATGCGCTGAGTTCGCAATGTTCGGTGCCGAGTAAGGAAATCGCCTCGCCCGCGCCCCTGTCGGCCATGGTGTCGAAGCTCGAAGCCGGCAAAGGGTTGCGCATCCTGGCCATCGGCTCGTCCTCCACCTGGGGCATCGGCGCTTCGACGCGCCAGAAGAATTATCCCTCGCAGCTCGAGACCATGCTCGAAAAGTCGATGCGCGGCGTCGACATCGAGGTCGTCAATCGCGGCGTCTCCGGCGAGACCAGCGAAACCACCGCCGATCGCCTGAAAACCGAGGCTGTCCTGATCAAGCCCGACGTCGTGTTGTGGCAGCTGGGCACCAATGACGCCATTCAGCACGTGCCTGTCGACACGTTCGAACTGAACGTGCGCAAGACCATCAAAGCACTGCGGCGCAAAGGGATCGACGTGGTCCTGGTCGGCCTGCAATATACGCCGAACTACTCGCGCGACACCCATTACTTCGCTATTCGCGATGCCCTCAACCGCATCGCCGCCGATCTCAACGTGCTCTACGTCAAGCGCTATTCGGCGATGGAATTCATCGCCCGCACCAAGGCCAATATGAAGATGCTGGCCGACGATGGCTTTCATCTCAACGATATGGGCTATCAGTGCATGGCCGAGCACATCGCCAATGCGGTGACGGCCAATCTCTTCGTGCGCCGCCGCAAGCCGGCGTCCTGAAGCAAATCGCCTGTGCTGAGGCCGTTCCGGCGGCCCACTGAGCCCCCTCCCCTATTCACGCAGCGACTGTGACGGCCCGCAATGGCCGCCCATTGAAACGCCTCACGTTTTAATGGGGCAATTGCCCACAATTTGGCGCTTTGCTGCATTGGAGTGGGATATATCCTTGCGTCTCGCCCTGGTATAGTATAAAGATATCTTTATGTCTTTCTGCGAAACCTAACGATGCCAACCGATATCGCACCCCTGTCTCAGATTCTCGGCGCCCTGGAAGCGGCGGGCGAGCCGACGCGGCTGCGATTGCTCGCCCTTTTGGCGGAAGCGGAAATCACCGTCTCGGAACTGGTCGCTATTCTCGGCCAGTCGCAGCCACGCATTTCCCGCCATCTGAAGCTGCTGGCGGAAGCCGGTCTTATCGACCGCCACCGCGAGGGCGCCTGGGCCTTTTTCCATCTCGCCCAGTCCGGCGCCGTCGCGGCGCTCGCCCGCGACATCCTGCGCCGTATCGATCCCTCCGATCCGCAATTCGTTTCCGATCGCGCCCGCCTCGCCGAAGCGCGCCGCACCCGCGCCGAACAGGCCGCCCGCTATTTTGCCGAACAGGCCGACAACTGGAACCGCATCCGCTCGCTGCACGTGCCCGAAGAGCAGCTCGAAGCGGCGATCCGCGACATCGTCGGCAAACAGGAGATCCGCTCGGTTCTCGATCTCGGCACCGGCACCGGCCGCATGCTCGAACTGCTGGCGCCGCGCGCCGAACGCGCCGTTGGCGTCGATCTCTCCACCGCCATGCTCGCCGTCGCCCGCGCCGGCATCGACAAGGCGGGCCTGCGCAACGTGCAATTGCGCCAGGGCGACATCTACGCCCTGCCCGTCGAGCGCGACAGCTACGATCTCGTGCTCGTCCATCTCGTTTTGCATTATCTCGACGATCCGCTGCGCGCGCTGCGCGAAGCGGCGCGCACCATGCGCCCCGGCGGCCGTCTGATCGTCGTCGACTTCGCGCCGCACTCGCTGGAATTCCTGCGCACCGATCATGCGCATCGCCGTCTCGGCTTCTCGCGCGAGGAGATCGAACAGATGATGCGCGACGTCGGCCTCGAAAACGTCAGCTACCGCAGCCTGACGCCACGCACGCGCGATCCCGAAAAACTGACCGTGTCGCTGTGGGTCGCGCGCGACCCACGCATCATTTCCGATCTCGTTCCAGCAACCGTGAGTATTGCCTGATGAGCCTCGACGTTGTTCGCCCCAGCCGCCAGAGCAATCGGCCGCTTCGCGTCTCGTTCGAATTCTTCCCGCCGAAGACGGCGGAGATGGAAACCTCGCTCTGGCACGCGATCGAACGGCTGGCGCCCATCGGCCCAAGCTTCGTCTCTGTCACCTATGGCGCGGGCGGCTCGACGCGCGAGCGCACCCACTCGACCGTTTCGCGCATTATCCGCGAGACCAACCTGAAACCCGCCGCGCACCTCACCTGCGTCGCCGCGACCAAGGATGAAGTGGACGACGTGGTGCGCGCCTATTGGGATGTCGGCGTGCGCCATGTGGTGGCGCTGCGCGGCGACCCCGTCGGCGGCATTGGCACGACTTACGCTGCCCATCCCGGCGGCTATGAAAATTCCACCGCCCTCGTCGCCGGCCTCAAGCGCCTCGGCGATTTCGAGATCAGCGTCTCCGCCTATCCGGAGAAGCATCCCGAAAGCGCCACCCTCGATGACGACATCGATGTGTTGAAGGCGAAGATCGACGCCGGCGCGACCCGCGCCATCACCCAATTCTTCTTCGAGAACGATCACTATCTGCGTTATGTCGATCGCGTGCGCGCCGCCGGCATTCACATTCCGATCGTGCCGGGCATCGTGCCGGTGGAGAATTTCCGCCAGACCGCCTCTTTCGCCAAGCGCGCCGGCGCCTATGTGCCGCAATGGCTTGCCGATCGTTTCGATGGCCTCGATGACGATGCGACGACGCGCCGTCTCGTCGCCGCCGCCGTTGCCGCCGAACAGGTCTTCGACCTGCTTGATCGCGGCGTCCAGGATTTCCATTTCTACACGATGAACAAATCCGAACTGGTGTTCGCGATCTGCCATCTGCTCGGCCTCAAGCCGCAGCCGGCCCGCGAGGCCGCCTGATGAGTGCCGCCTCGCAACGTCAGCGCAACGGTGCGGAAATCCGCGCCGCCATCCGCAAGACCGCCAGCGAGCGCGTGCTGGTGCTCGACGGCGCCATGGGCACGATGATCCAGGATTTGAAGCTCGATGACGCAGGCTTTCGCGGCACGCGCTTCCTCGATCATCCGCGCGACATCAAGGGCAACAACGACATTCTCATCCTGTCGCAGCCGGATGCGATCTATAACATTCACCTGCAATATTTTCTCGCCGGCGCCGACATCTGCGAGACCAACACCTTTTCCTCGACCAGCATCGCCCAGGCCGACTATGGCTGCGAAGCCTATGTCCACGAGCTGAATTATGAGGGCGCGCGCCTCGCCCGCGCTGCCGCCATCAAGGCCGAGGAAACCGACGGCGTGCGCCGCTACGTCGCTGGCGCGCTGGGGCCGACCAACCGCACCGCCTCCATCTCACCCGATGTCAGCGATCCGGGCTTCCGCGCCGTCACCTTCGACGAATTGCGTGCCGCCTATGCCGAAGCGACTGTCGGCCTCATCGAAGGCGGCAGCGATCTCCTGCTGATCGAAACGATTTTCGATACGTTGAATGCCAAGGCCGCCTGGGCCGGCATCTGCGATGCCTTCGAAAAGACCGGCCTCGAATTGCCGGTGATGATCTCGGGCACGATCACCGATCTCTCCGGCCGCACTCTGTCGGGCCAGACGCCGGAAGCCTTCTGGAACTCCCTGTCCCACATCAAGCCCGTCGCCGTGGGACTTAATTGCGCTCTCGGCGCCAAGGAAATGCGCGCCCATATCGTCGAACTGTCGCGCATCGCCGACACGCTCGTCTGCGCTTATCCCAATGCGGGCCTGCCGAACGAATTCGGCCTCTACGACGAGAGCCCCGAATATATGTCGGAGCTGCTGGGCGAATTCGCCGATGCCGGCATCGTCAACATCGTCGGCGGCTGCTGCGGCACGACACCGGCCCATATCACCGCCTTCCGCGATCGCGTCAAAGGCGTCAAGCCGCGCAATATCCCGAAGATCACGCAGCGCCTGCGACTCTCGGGCCTCGAACCCTTCACGCTGACGAGCGATATCCGCTTCGTAAACGTCGGCGAACGCACCAATGTCACCGGTTCCGCCCGTTTCCGCAAACTGATCAAGAACGGCGAATATCCGGCCGCGCTTGATGTCGCGCGAGATCAGGTCGCCAACGGCGCGCAGATCATCGACGTCAACATGGACGAAGGCCTGCTCGATTCGAAGCAGGCGATGATCACCTTCCTCAATCTCATCGCCTCCGAGCCCGACATCGCCCGCGTGCCGATCATGGTCGACTCGTCGAAGTTCGACGTGATCGAAGCCGGCCTGAAATGCATTCAGGGCAAGGCGGTGGTCAATTCCATCTCGCTCAAGGAAGGCGAGGAGAAGTTTCTGGCCGAAGCCCGCAAGGTGCTGCTCTACGGCGCGGCGGTCGTCGTCATGGCCTTCGACGAACAGGGCCAGGCCGACAGCTATGAGCGCAAGGTGCAGATCTGCACCCGCGCCTACGAGATTTTGACCCAGCAGGTCGGTTTTCCGCCGCAGGACATCATCTTCGATCCCAACATCTTCGCCGTCGCCACCGGCATCGAAGAACATAATTCCTACGGTGTCGCCTTCATCGAAGCGACGCGCGAAATCCGCCGCAGCCTGCCCCATGCCCATATTTCCGGCGGCGTCTCCAATCTGTCCTTCTCCTTCCGTGGCAACGACCACGTGCGCGAAGCGATGCATTCGGTTTTCCTGTTTCATGCCATCAGCGCCGGCATGGACATGGGCATCGTCAATGCCGGCCAGCTCCAGGTCTATGAGAAGATCGATCCGGAGCTGCGCGAGGCCTGCGAGGACGTGGTGCTCAATCGCCGCGAGGATGCCGCCGATCGCCTGCTCGCGGTGGCCGAGAAATTCCGCGGCGCCGGCGCCGAGGTCAAAGGCAAGGATCTCGAATGGCGCGAACTCCCCGTCGAGAAGCGCCTCGAACATGCTCTCGTCAACGGCATCACCGATTTCATCGAGGCCGACACGGAAGAGGCGCGCCTCGCCGCCACGCGCCCGCTCGATGTGATCGAGGGGCCGCTGATGGCCGGCATGAACGTGGTCGGCGATCTCTTCGGCTCGGGAAAAATGTTCCTGCCGCAGGTGGTGAAATCCGCCCGCGTGATGAAACAGGCCGTCGCTTTCCTGATGCCGCATATGGAGGCCGAGCGCCTCGCCAATGGCGGCACGGGTGGGCGCACCGCCGCCGGCAAAGTGCTGATGGCGACCGTCAAGGGCGACGTGCATGACATCGGCAAGAACATCGTCGGCGTCGTGCTCCAGTGCAACAATTACGATGTCATCGATCTCGGCGTCATGGTGCCGGCCAAGAAGATTCTCGACACCGCGCGCGCGGAGAATGTCGACATCATCGGCCTGTCTGGCCTGATCACCCCGTCGCTCGACGAAATGTGTTTCGTCGGTGGCGAGATGGAGCGCGAAGGCTTCGACATCCCGCTGCTGATCGGCGGCGCGACGACCAGCCGCGTCCACACCGCCGTGAAAATTCACCCCAACTACCAGCGCGGCCAGGCGATCTATGTCACCGACGCCAGCCGCGCCGTTGGCGTCGTCTCCTCGCTGCTGTCGCCGACGGCCCGCGACGGCTATATCGAAGGCATCCGGACGGAATATCGCAAGGTGGCGGATGCCCATGCGCGCGCCGAAGCCGACAAGCAGCGCATGCCGCTGGAGCGCGCCCGCGCCAACGCGATGAAAATCGATTGGAGCAATTACACGCCGCCGAAGCCGACCTTCTTCGGCACGCGCATCATCTCCAATTACAGCGTCGCCGAGCTGGTCGATTACATCGACTGGACGCCCTTCTTCCAGACCTGGGAGATGAAAGGCCGATTCCCGGCGCTGCTCGATGATTCAGAGCAGGGAGCAGCCGCCCGTCAGCTCTATGACGATGCCCGCGCCATGCTCGAACGCGTCGTCGAGGAGCGCTGGTTCAATCCGAAAGCGGTTGTCGGCTTCTGGCCAGCCAATGCTGTCGGTGACGACATCGAACTCTATAATGGTGAATCGCGCAGCGAGACAATCGCCACGCTGCACACCTTGCGCCAGCAACTGCTGCGTCGCGACGGGCGACCCAATCTCGCCATGTCCGACTTCGTCGCGCCGCGCGCCACGGGCCTCGCCGATTATGTCGGCGGCTTCGTCGTCACCGCCGGCGCCGAAGAAGAACGCATCGCCGAACGGTTCGCGCGCGCCAACAACGACTATGCCTCGATCATGGTCAAAGCCCTGGCCGATCGTATTGCCGAGGCTTTCGCCGAGCGCATGCATGAGCGCGTGCGGCGCGAGTTCTGGGGCTATGCCGCCAACGAAACACTCACCAACGAACAGCGCATCAACGAGGATTACCAGGGCATCCGCCCGGCGCCGGGCTATCCGATGCAGCCCGACCACACCGAGAAGCGCACATTGTTCGATCTGCTGGGCGCCGAGCGCCGCGTCGGCGTCAAGCTGACCGAGAGTTTCGCCATGTGGCCGGGCTCGTCGGTCTCAGGCCTTTATCTCTCCCACCCCGACTCCCATTACTTCGGCGTCGCCAAGGTGGAATATGATCAGGTCTGCGATTATGCGCTGCGCAAGGGCATGGAAATCGCGGAAGTCGAGCGCTGGCTGTCGCCGATCCTCAATTACGATCCGGCAAGCAACGCGCGCGCCGCGGCTGAATAGCCGCGGCATTCACCAGTTGAGCTGGCGACCGGCGTAATTGCTGAAACTGCCGCTATGAGCCAGATCGAGCTGCTCGATCTGCTGCAACAGTCCGCGCGCGCTTTCTTCGACCGACAAGGTCGCGCCTGGCCCGCCCATGGCGGTGCGCACCCAGCCCGGCGAATAGATGCCGACGGCCACGCCCTTGGGCCGCAATGCGCTCGCCAGGCCATGGAACAGGCGGTTCACGGCGGTCTTCGACGTGCAATAGGCCATTTTCGAGGTTTCCTCGTAGCCGAAACTGCCCATGCCGCTGGAGATGACGATGACCTTGCCCTTCGCCGCTTCCAGGTTGGGCAGGAAGGCCTTCGTCACCCGCAGGGGTGCGACGGTGTTGACAGCCAGCACCTTCGTCAGCACGTCGAAATTCATATCCAGCGGCGATTGCGGATCGTCGCCCATGATGCCCGCATTGTTGATGAGCACGTGGATCGGCTTGGTACCGATATGCGTCTTGGCCGTGCCGATCGAATTGGCCTCGCTCACATCCATCGGCACGACTTCGACATCGCAATCGTCCCGGGCTTCGAGCGCCTTCAATTCCTTCGCCCGTCCAGGACCACGGCACGCCGCCAACACGTGATGCCCGGCAGCAGCCGCCTGTCGGACAAGTTCAAGGCCAATGCCGCGATTGGCCCCTGTGATCAAAAAGGTCGCCATGTCGCTCCCTCCTAAACGATCGCAGGCGCATCGAGCGCCGCGATCAGATTGCGCAATGTAAGAATGGTCGAACTGTCGGCCACGCCATCGACGCGGGCCGGCCGGAAGTGGCGCTGGAATGCCGCGACGACATTCTCGGTCGCCTCGTCGAATTCCGGTTCGATGCTGATGCCATAGCCATACATGGCGAGCATGGCGCGCAGCGCTTCGATCGGCTGGCCACTGTCGCCTCGCGCGAAGAAACGGCCGCCGCTGATCGCTTCCGGCTTCACCCAATGGCCGACGCCCTGCCGGTGTAATTCATCCCAGGGAAAGCGCTCGCCCGGATCGATCTTGCGTCCCGGCGCGATATCGGAATGGGCGAGAACCCGTTGCGGCACGATACGATGGCGTGCCGATATATCCCGGCAGAGTGCGATAACCGCTTCGATCTGCTTGTCGGCGAACGGCGGCAGACCGCCATCATGTCCTGGATTGGCGATCTCGATGCCGATCGAAAAGGAATTGATGTCGGTTTCGCCCGCCCAGGACGAACGCCCCGCATGCCAGGCGCGCCGCGCTTCGCGCACCAGCTGCACGATGCGCCCATCTTCATGAACGAGATAATGGCTTGAGACCTGCGAGACCGGATCGATCAGCCAGCGCAGCGCTTCGCCGCCAGGATCGGCGCGCCACGAGGCTTCCGCGTCGCCTGTGCGCAAGCCGGTGTAATGCAGGATGATGGCATCGGGGCCATCGCATCCACGCCGTTCGCCATGGTTCGGCGAAGGGTGCAGGTCGCAGACTAAAAAGCTATCGGGCGTGAAATCATCCATGCCCGATAGCTAAGCTGAATGGCGCGATTTGAACAGTCCGCCTTAACGGACGCAGACACGGCGGCCGTAATAGTCATACCCCCAGCGACGGCAACCATATCCATAGCGCGGCGCCGTATTGGCTCCGATGACAGCACCACCCGCCGCGCCAATGGCCGCGCCCGCGAGCGTGCCGCCCGCCGAACCGCCGGACACCGCCGCGCCGACAAGCGCGCCGCCCGCACCACCGATCACGGCGCCACCCGCGGCCCGTTCACCCGGAGTGTTACAGGCAGCCAGCGAGAGCACCGCGGCAAGCGCAGCACCTGCCAGGGCAAACTTCTTCATATGAGCCTCCTTCATCTGAGCGAACGGACGGGCCCTTGGACAATCCAACGAGCAAAGTCCGA
This sequence comes from Methylocella sp. CPCC 101449, assembly GCF_031921685.1. Classification (NCBI taxonomy): domain Bacteria; kingdom Pseudomonadati; phylum Pseudomonadota; class Alphaproteobacteria; order Hyphomicrobiales; family Beijerinckiaceae; genus Methylocella; species Methylocella sp. CPCC 101449. Next base: position 289,078 of record NZ_JAPDHU010000003.1, read on the forward strand.
ACTGTTTCATGCGGCTATATGGAAATGCATGGGCCGCCGGCTTGGTTCCAGCCACGCGCTCCCTCCAGGTCCCCTCAACGCAAGGACATGGATGAAACATGTCAACTAACGGGCCCAAGCCAATCAAATCTGCTTCTTTCCCGCGCCTTCAGCAAGCAAATCCACGATGATCCGATGCTGTGCTGCAACAACCGGAATTCGGCCGTATTGATGATCGACCTTGCGACTGCAGCATGAACGGCGTCGCGCGAAACTCTGCCTCCGCGATGCTACGCAGTCCCAAAGGGCACAGTCGCAGCTTTGACACTGCCATTGTCATCCTGGGCCTGGTGCCTTAGGAGTTGCCCCGCCAGTCGGCCGGACGGCCGCTGCTCACGCAGAGGAAAGTCCGGGCTCCACGGAGAAACGGCGCCGGATAACGTCCGGCGGGGGTGACCCCAGGGATAGCGCCACAGAGATCGAACCGCCTGATGGAGGCAACTCCGGACGGTAAGGGTGAAAAGGTGCGGTAAGAGCGCACCGCGCGTCCGGCAACGGACGCGGCATGGCAAGCCCCGCCGGGAGCAAAACCGAATAGGGGCGACGAGGACCTTCGGGTCCGGATCCTCTCCGGATCGTCGCCCGGGTTGGTTGCTTGAGGCGGCTGGTAACAGCCGTCCCAGAGGAATGGCCGTCACGTCGCAGCCTTGCGCTGCGGCCCTACAGAACCCGGCTTACAGGCCGACTGGCACTATTGTTCACTATTGGACTTATCTGCCCGAACGTGCAAAGGCTTCCCTGCGGCCGGGCAAACGGCCGCAGGGGAAACGTCAAAGGCGAACGGCCGACAATGGTTTGGGGACACCGCAACACTGCCGCTTCGAGCAGGCCGATGGCCTGGCTTGCCGGCTTTGCGCTCGTCTTCCTCGCACTGCTCAGTCTGCAATTCGATCGCACGTGGCAAGCGCCATCGCAAATCGCCTCCGTCATCGAAAGCACGGGCCTCGATCCTCTCGACGGTGGTGACGACGAAACGTCGGCCTTTGACAGCGACGACACGTTGCTTGCCGCCGCTCCCCTGCCGACACCCATCCTGCATGGTGTCGCGCTCGCCTTCCTGTCGCTCGATGCGCAAAGCATCATCCCGGCATCGTTGCTTGGCCTCAGCGCGCGCGGACCTCCGGCGCGGAACTGATCACGCCCGTTTCTCACGCGACCGTCTATCCAAGCGCGTGACACGACCCGCGTGACACGGTGCGCCCACGCCGGCCCGCCGTAGCCTTTTCAAACATTCGCATGTCCCGTCGCGCCCAACGTCGCGCTTCGGCGACATCGTTCACAAGCGACTTTGCTTTTTCAGGATTTGACCATGGAAACCGACCTGCTCTCGACTGTCGGATCGGCCTTTCTCTCGATGATGGAATTACACCGCCTGATTTATCTCTTCGGCGGCGTGGTGATGGGCCTGGCGCTCGGCATCCTGCCCGGGATTGGCGGCGTGGCCGGCACAGCCCTGCTGCTGCCCTTTACCTATAATCTCGATCCCACCACTGCCATGGCTCTGCTTCTGGGGCTGGGCGCGACGACCACCACCGCCGACCCGATATCGGCCATCGTGCTCGGCGCGCCAGGCCATGCCGCATCCGCCGCCACCGCCATCGACGGCTATCCGATGACGAAGCGCGGCGAAGGCGGACGGGCCCTTGGCGCCGCTTACATGTCGGCGCTGATGGGCGGCATTTTCGGCGCCATTTTGATGGGCGTCACCTTGCCGATCATTCGCCCGGCCATTCTCTTCATCGGTTCGCCGGAACTGCTCGGCCTTGCCGTCTTCGGCATTTCCATGGTCGCCGTTCTCTCCGGCAACACACCGCTGCGCGGTCTCACCATGGCCTGTTTCGGCATGATGATCGCCATGATCGGCTCCGATCCGCAGACCGGCACGCTGCGCTGGACGATGGACAGCCTGTATCTATGGGAAGGCCTGCCGCTGGTGCCCGTCACTCTTGGCGTCTTCGCGCTGCCGGAACTGTGCGATCTCGCCGTGGCGCGCACCGCCGTGGTGAAGTCGGAGCAGATGATGGACACCAGCGCCGGGCTGTGGGCCGGTTGCAAGGACTGCTTTCGCCATTGGTTCCTGGTGCTGCGTTGCGCCTGGATTGGCTCCGTCATCGGCGCCATCCCCGGCATCAGCGCCTCGGTCATCGACTGGATCTCCTATGGTCATGCGATCCGCACCGAAAAAGGCGCGCAGCAGACCTTCGGCAGCGGCGACGTGCGCGGCGTGATCGCGGCGGAAAGCGCCACCAACTCCCGCGAAGGCGGCGCGCTGGTGCCCACCGTGGTCTTTGGCGTGCCCGGCTCCGCCGGCATGGCGATCCTGCTCGGCGCCTTCCTGATGCACGGCCTGGTGCCGGGTCCGGAAATGCTGACCAAGAACCTCGGCCTCACCTATTCCATGGTGTGGAGCATCGCCATCGCCAACATTCTCGGTTCCGGCCTCTGCTTCCTGTTCTCGGGCCAGTTCGCGAAAATGGCGACGCTGCGCTACACGCTGATCCTTCCGGTGGTGTTATGCTTCGTCTATATCGGCGCCTTCGAAGGCCACCGGAGCTGGGGCGATCTGATTTCGCTGCTGTGCTTTGGCGTCATGGCCTGGGGTGCCAAGCACTTCAAATGGCCGCGCCCGCCGCTGGTGCTCGGCTTCATCCTGGGCAGCATTCTCGAACGTTACATGTTCATCTCGATCCAACGCTACGGCACCAGCTGGATGCTGCGCCCGATCGTCATCATTCTCTTCCTGATGTCGGCGATCAGCATCCTACGACCGTTCCTGCAGGACGTGCGGCGTCACGGCGGGTTCCGCGGCATGATCGGAGAATTGTCTGCGCCACGGCTGCGCCCCTCGCATATCTTCCCGATCGGGCTCCTGTGCCTGTTCTCGGTGATGATGATCGAGGCGGTGCAGTGGAACTTCTCGGCTAAGATCATTCCGGTGATCGTCGGCACCGGCGCGATCCTGTTCTGCTCGCTGTCGCTGCTGAACGAGATCTTCAAACGTCCGGAGAAAGAAGCCGAACCGATCAAGCCGGGAGAAACCAGCGAAATCGCATCGGATCCCAACGCCAAGGTCCATATGGACATCGCGTCGAACATCACCCATCTGCCGCCGCGCACCATCGTTCTGCGGGGTGCCATCTTCTTCGGCTGGATGGTCGCCTTCCTGATTTCGATGGCCTTGATCGGGCTTATTCCAACGGTGCCGATCTTCATCGTCGCGTTCATGCGCGTCGAAGGACGCGAGCGCTGGACACTGACGCTGACCATGGCGCTCGTCATGATGCTGTTCGTCTATGGCCTGTTCGATCAGTTGCTGGCGATCCCGTGGCCGGGATCACTGCTGGGAGACACCTTCCCCTGGCTGCGTGACAACATACCGTCCATGTAGGCTTCGGATGACGTCGCGAGAATGAACTCACAAGACGGTCCGCCTGTGCAAGGCGGCTGGTGGCACATGCCACTGGCCGCCTTGGTCATTGCAGCCATCGTGCTCTGCCTCGACGGCGATCGCCTCGCGGCATTCGTGACGACGATCGCTAGCCTTTTGTTATGGGTCGTTGCCCTTCTGGAATGACCTCTTCCAATACGGGCGTGGCACTCCCTTTCACCGGCATCTCGCCTTTGAAAGCGAGATAGCCGCCATCCACCAGAAGATCAGTACCAGTGATGAACGAGGCTTCGTCGCTGGCGAGAAAAGCCGCTGCGAAGGCCACTTCATCGACGCGGCCCGTCCGGCCCAGAAGATGTGCCGGCCCGCGGATGCGCCTTGCATTCTCGCGCGAGCCATAGGCGCGACTGCTGCGATCGGTATCGATGGAACCGGGCGAAATCGTATTGGCGCGAATGTTGTCGGGCGCCAGTTCCACCGCGATACATTTGGTCAATTGAATCAAACCGGCCTTGGTCGTCGCGTAAGCGGAATGTCGCGCCACACCAATATGGCCAAGCTGCGAAGCGATGTTGACGATCGATCCGCCCCCCGCATTGCGCATGTAAGGTGCAGCATATTTCACCGTCAGAAAGGTGGCGGTGAGATTCACGGCCAAAGCTTCGGCCCAATCGCCGATCGCTAGCTCTTCGACAGTCTGCGTCGGCGTCACAGCCACGGCCATATTCGCCAAAGTTGTCAGTTTACCGAATAAATCCACCGCTTTGGCGCAGGCGCGTTCGCATGCTTCAGGACTGGCAACGTCAATGGCGATGGAACCTGCATTGCCGCCACCGGTGCGAATATCGTCGGCCACGGCTTCCGCCGATGCCAAACGCAGATCGGCAACAAGTACGCTGGCGCCTTCATAGGCAAAGCGACGTGCGATGGCACCGCCGATTTCGCCACCACCACCGACGACAAGCGCCACTCGTCCGTGCAATCGTTTGTCCCGATTCATCACTCGCTCCTATTTGCGCGAGGGCCGATTGTACAAACCGTCAAGGGACAGTATATCGCCAGTCATAGCTGTCGAGAAACAGCATCAAAATCATTTCTGGAGGAAACCTCGTATGGCACGATTCCCGCGCCTATCGTTCGTAACGGCACTTGCCGTCCTCAGTGCATGGCCAGCGGCCGCCCAGTCTCCCGAAGCCTTTTACAAGGGCCGGAAGATGGACATGATCATCGGCTATTCAAGCGGCGGCACCTACGATCTCTACGCGCGCCTGATGGCCCGGTTCCTGGCGAACTACATTCCCGGCAATCCGGTGATCGTGCCGCGCAACATGCCGGGCGGCGGCAGCCGGACAGCAACCGCTTGGGTCTATTCCGCCGCCCCCAAAGACGGCTCCGTGCTGGCGACAGCCGATCAATCGCTCGCCATCGCGCAAGCCCTGGGTGACCCGCAGATCCGCTTCGACGTGAACAAGCTGATCTATATCGGCAACCCAAGTCGCGAGAACAATACCACAGTCGCGTGGCACACGTCAGGGATTCGCACCATCGAAGATGCGATGAAACAGGAAGTCACGGTCGGCGCCACCGGCGGCTCGACATCGTCGCAATATCCCAAAGCGATGAATGCCATTCTCGGCACCAAGTTCAAAATCATCCTTGGCTATCCCGGCGGCAACGACATCAATATCGCGCTGGAGCGCGGCGAGGTCGCCGTGCGGGGATCCAACACCTGGCAGTCGTGGAAGTCGACGCGCGCCGATTGGCTGCGTGACAAGAAGATCAACATTCTCGTGCAGATCGGTCTCAACAAGGCCGAGGATCTTCCCGATGTACCGCTCTTGATGGACCTCGCCAAGAACGATCAGGACCGCGCCGTCCTCAAACTGCTCTCGTCGCCCACCGAAATCGGCCGGCCGATCTTCACCACGCCCGACACGCCGGCCGATCGCGTCAAGACTTTGCGCGACGCCTTCGACACCATGGTGGCCGATCCGAAATTCGTCGAAGAAGCCAAGCGCGAAAAATTCGAGATCGATCCGGTGAGCGGAGCGCAGATGCAGAAGATCGTCGCCGACATCGTCGCATCGCCGAAGGACATCACCCAGCGCCTCAACGAGATCATTGGCGAAGTCGAACAGAACACAAGTTCAAAATAAGTAGTCTAAGGGAACGAAACGACCATGACTGGCACACAATCGACATCGAATTCACTGGCGCGACTGCGTCGCGAAGTGGCGATCACCTCGCGCATTCTTGTGATGGAAGGCATGCTGGATTATTCCGGCCACGTCAGCGTCCGCATTCCGGGCCAAGATGCCTATTACATCCAACCCTCGACCGATCCGCGTTCGCACATCGATCCGGAACGGCTGATCATGGTCGATTTCGAAGGCAATATTCTCGGCGATCACGATCGCAAGCCGCCGGTGGAAATTCCGATCCATGGCGAAATCTACAAGGCACGGCCGGACGTGCAGTCCCTCGTTCACTGCCACATGGAACTCGCCATCATGTTCACCATGATGGAAGACGTGCAGCTCGTGCCTATGCGTTCGCGCGCCGCCCGCTGGGCAAGCGGCATCCCAACGAGCAATGATCCGACCCATATCAAGACCAAGAAACAGGGCAAGATTTTAGCCGACGATCTCGGCCCCCATCATGCGGCGCTGATGCGCGCCCATGGTCTCATCCTGGTGGCGGAATCGGTGCCGGCCCTTCTGGTCGATGCCGTCCATTTCGACGAAAACGCCCGCGCGCAGATGCAGGTGATGCAGGCTGGCCGGAAGATCAAGCCGCTCACGCCGGAAGAACTCGACCTCTTGGAAAAATCCGAGATGCGCGAATTCCACGTCGGCAAGCTCTGGAAATACTATCTGAACAAGGCCGAGAAAATCGGCATCATCCCGCCGGAATGGGCGGAAGAAACTGCCTGAAGCTTTACCGCTGAGCCCATTTTGCCGCGGCTTCGCCCGCGGCAAAGCCGGTCGAGAAACAGGCTTGCAGCAGATAGCCGCCGGTCGGTGCTTCCCAATCGAGCATTTCGCCGGCGATGAACAGGCCCGGCCATCGTTTCAGCATCAGCGTTTCGTCGACTTCGGTGAAGCTGACACCCCCGGCGGTGGAAATGGCGCGTTCGATCGGTCGTGGGCGCAACAGGTGCAGCGGCAGAGCTTTGATGCGCGCCGCGAGAGCAGCAGGCTCGCTCGGCAACGCACCCGCTTCATAGAGCAGAGCCGAGGCGATCGGCGTCAATCCGGCCGCTTTGCGCAAGTGCGATGACATCGACGCCTTGCCGCGCGGCGCGGCGAGACGCGTGGCGAGTTGCGCGGCCTCAAGGTCGGGGCGCAGATCAATCGACAGCATCGCCTGTCCGTCGCGGGCGATCGCTTCACGCAGCACAGGCGACAGGGCATAGACCGCCCCACCCTCGATCCCATAGTCGGCGACAACCGCTTCGCCGCGCACGCGCTCGCCGCCAAAATCGAGCGCGATATTCTTCAAAGGCGTTCCGGCGAAACGTTGTCTCAGATGTGCCGACCATGCGATCTCGAAGCCGCAATTGGACGGCCGCAGCGGGCTGATCGCCACCCCTTGCGTCTCGAACGTCGACGCCCAGGCGCCATCGGACCCCAAGCGCGGCCAGGAGCCGCCGCCGAGCGCCAGGACGATGGCATCTGCCGTCAGCTTGAGGACCTGGCCGGACGGATCGTTCAGCAGCACGGCCCCGTCAGCAACGCCCGTGAACATATGGCGCGGCCGCAGGACCACTCCCAGCTCGTCCAGGCGCCGTAGCCAGGCGCGCAGCAGCGGCGAGGCCTTGAAACTCTCCGGAAACACCCGCCCGCTCGACCCGACGAAGGTCGGCACGCCGAGCTCCGCGCTCCAGTCGCGCAGGGCCTGTGGCGGGAACCCGGCCAGGATCGGCCGCAAAACCTCGGCCGCCGCACCATAGCGCGTCACGAAACGCTCGAAATCCTCGCTATGGGTCAGATTGAGGCCGCCCCGCCCGGCGAGCAGGAATTTACGCGCCGGCGAGGCCATCCGGTCGAAAACGGTCACGGCGAGCCCGGCGCGGGCCAGACGCTCGGCGGCCATCAACCCCGCGGGCCCCGCTCCGACGACACATGCGCTTTTCTGGCCCAATCCACTGCCCCGCTGAATCACGCCAAAGCCTTAGTCCGATCGGTGTCGCTGTGCTATCCCTCCGCCCATGAACCAGCATGCCAAGCGCCGCCACCAGGCGGGTATTTTCGACCTGCCTGACGACGATGACGATCTGCCACGGCCGCCGCCGCGTCTTTTAGCGACGCCGGAGGCCGGTAAACGCAGCCACACCGTCGATGAGACCGGCGCCGGCCAGCGGCTCGATCGCTATCTGGCGGGCCTTGCCGATGCCGCCGGCGAAGCTTTGTCGCGCACGCGCATCCAGGCCCTGATCGAAGATGGCCAGGTCACCATCGACGGCCGGGCCGCCCGCGACGCCAAATCGAAGGTGCGTGCCGGACAGATCGTCACCATCGACGTACCGCCCCCGGTGGCGGCCGAGCCGGAAGGCGAGAACATCCCGCTCGACATCGTCTTCGAGGACGAGCATCTCATCATCGTCGACAAACCGGCGGGCCTGGTCGTGCATCCCTCCGCCGGCCATGAGACAGGCACGCTCGTCAATGCACTCATCGCCCATTGCGGCGCCTCGCTCTCAGGCGTCGGTGGCGTCAGGCGGCCCGGCATCGTCCATCGCATCGACAAGGACACTTCTGGCCTGCTCGTCGTCGCCAAGACCGATGCGGCGCATCAAGGGCTTGCCGCGCTCTTCGCCGATCATGGCCGCACGATGCGGCTCGAGCGCGAATATCTGGCGCTGGTCTGGGGCGCTCCGCAACGCGGCCACGGCACCATCGAGACTGCCATCGGCCGTCACCCCACCCACCGCGAGAAACAGGCCGTCGTGCGCGACGATCGCGGCCGCGAAGCCATCACCCATTGGGAATTGCAGGAGACCTTCGGCAAGCGAGATGCACCGATCGCTGCCCTCGTTGCCTGCCACCTCGAAACAGGCCGCACGCATCAGATCCGTGTTCACATGGCCCACATCGGCCATCCGCTGCTCGGCGATCCGGTTTATGCCACGGGATTTCGCACCAAAGCCGCGCGGCTCGACGAAGAACCGCGTCAACGGCTGGAACAGCTCGGCCGGCAAGCCCTGCATGCCGCCGTGCTCGGCTTCGACCATCCGATCACCGGCGAGGCCCTGACCTTTGAAAGCGAACTGCCGCAGGACATGGCCGTGCTTCTCGAAGCGCTGCGCACGCAAGCGGAGTAGCGTTTTCGAGCGAAGTGGACGCCGGTTCGCGTGAAGAGAACGCGTCAAACACAAAACTTCAGTTTTTCGTCCGGATCGCGTCCCGGATCTTGGTCAAAAGATCCGGCGAGGCGCCATAGATTTTCTCCAGCAGCTTTTGCAGATCTTCGCCGGAGGTCGGGTCGACCTCAAGCCCCATGCGCTTGGCTTCCGCCTGCAACTCCGGCGCCTGCCATGTGTCCATAAAGGCCTTGCGCAAGGCAGCAACGCGTTCGTGCGGCACGTCCGGCGCGACGAAATAAGGCCGCGCGAATATCTCCTGCGCGTAGATCGTGTTCAGGATGGTGCGCTGTTCCTCGGTCTTGGCGAATTCCAAGGTGCGCGGCACGCCTTGCTTGTCGAGTTCATCGGCACCCCGGGCATTTTCCTGGGCAATCACACGGATCTTCTTCTCGTCGAGCAGTGGCGCATATTGCGTGGAGAGGCTCGTCCAATTCATGCCACACATGCCGTGAATTTCGTTCTTCTCGATGGCGGCCATGATCTCACGGCTGCTGGGATAGCCGAGCACCGGCTTGAATTTGGCGCCCAGCACATTGTTCAGCAGAAGAGGCAGATAGCCCGTCGCCTCGGTCTCGCTCGTGCCACCGACGACCAGTTCCGCCTTGAACGTGTCAGCGAACGTCTTGGCCGGCGCATCGGGACGCGCCACGCAGACGAAAAGATCAGCACTCGCACTGCCAAGATAGCGTAAGCGCATCGGGTCATAACGCAGCCGCGAGGGATCTTCGAGAATGGCGGCAAGTGGCTGTGTCGAAAAGGCGGCGCCGATAATGGTTCCATCTTTCACGGCGGTCGTTGCCACATGCGCTGCCATCACATTGCTGGCATTTCCCGGCATGTTGGACACGACGACATTCGGCGCGCCGGGCACATGCGCGCTCAGAAAACGCGCCATCAGCCGCGCATAGACATGGTAGCCGCCACCAGCTGACGTCCCGACCAAAATGGCAATCGTACGACCCTTGTAGAATTGTCCGACCGCCTCTTGTGCGCCAGCCTGTTGAAAGGCCGTCACCATTGCGAAAACAGCCGCAACCAGGAACCTGCCCACTGCAATCTCCTTCTGTTTCGTCTGTTACAAAAACCGCTACCGTCCCACGAGGTTCCTGTTGAAGAACCATTCACTTGCACAAATCTCTTGCTTGCCTCGGTTACGCCGCTAACCTGCCCGGCCAAGAACAAAAGAGACAGAAACAAAAGAGGACGTCTGATGGGGCTTGCGCATTCCGAACATTCCAATCCCGAGACGGTCGGCGAGGTCGCAACGGGAACGCGCATCGTCCGCCGCGACGCTCATGCCCCCACACAACGGGTTTCCTGTGACATTTGCGTGATCGGCTCCGGCGCCGCCGGCATTTCCGCGGCCATCGAAGCCGCGCGTCTCGGCCGCCGCGTCATTCTTGTCGATTCCCTACCGGTGCTTGGCGGACAAGCCGTCAACTCGATCATCGGCACGTTCTGCGGCCTCTTTTCCAATGGCGACTATGGCTATCAATTCACCCATGGCATTGCCGACGATATTCTGCGCGACCTCGGCGCCATGGATAAGGCGCTCTACTATCGCCACGGCCCGGTGACGACGGTCGTCTATTACGATGAAGTGGCGCTCGGTCGCTGGGTCGAAGAGAGCGTGCGCAAGGCTGGTATCGTCACCATTCTCGGCGCCATCATGCGCAAGGTCGAGCGGGACGGCCGGCGCGTTAAATCGATCGAGCTGGCGACGCGCTATGGCGACGTCATCGTCGAAGCGACAGGCTTCGTCGATGCCTCTGGCGATGCCGCCCTCGCGTGGCTCGGCGGTTTCGCCTGCCGCGAACCCTCAGGCAATCCGGTGTTCGGCACACAGATGGTGGTGGTCGAGAACATCGATGAAGCGGCTCATCCGACGCGCGCGCAATTGGCGCAGAAGATGGAGGAGAAGGGTGAGGCCTATGGCCTGCTGCGCCGCAATTGCGTGTCCTTCGTCATTCCTGGCCGCAACATCGCCGCGCTCAACATGACCCATACGGATACGCCGCTCGAGCCGCTCGCTGCCTCCAAATCGACGCTCGACGGCAAGGCGCAGGCCGATCTTTCGGTCAAATTCCTGATGGAACAATTTCCAGACTGTTTCGGAAAAGCGAAAATCCGCAGCTACGGCATGCCCGGCATCCGGCAGACACGCTGGATCGTCGGCCGGCATCAGCTCTCGCTCGAAGAAGTGCGGCAAGGCTTCCGTCATCCCGATGCCATCGGCCGCACCGCCTGGCCGGTGGAACTGCATGACCACGGCGCTGGCTATGCCTGGCAGACCTTTCCGGAAGATCACGCCCATTACATTCCGCTCGGTTCGCTCATCCCGGAAGAGGCCGACAATCTCTGCGCCGCCGGCCGCTGCATCGATGCCGACCTCGCGGCGCTCTCGAGCGTGCGCGTGATGGGGCCTTGCATGGCCATGGGCGCGGCCGCCGCGCACGCGCTGGATCTCGCGGGTTCCGGCAGCGTGCAACAGATCGATGTCGGTGCTTTACAGAAGCGCCTCAGCGCCAATCTCGACCGCACCGACGGCGGCGGAAAGGATAGAAATCTGAATTAGGGGATAGACTGGAAGGGAGGGAAATTATGAAAACGATCAGAAAGAGTGGGACGGCCTTAATGGCCTTGGCTCTGGCGCTGTCTTTGACGATGCCACCGGCCTTGGCTCAAAATGCGGCTTGGGACAAGGTGATCGCCGATGCCAAGAACGAGAAGGAGCTCGTTCTCTACACGGCACTCGTCGGCGATCCGACCTTGAAAGCCATCGTTCAGGGCTTCCAAAGCAAATATGGCATCACGGTCAACGTGCTGGAGGGTCGCGGGTCCGACATTCGCGAACGTGCCCGCGTCGAACAAGGCGCCGGCCGCTTCATCGCCGATGTCACCTATACGTCGGAAGGCCAGGCGAGGCTGATCGCCCGCGAGGACAAGAGCTATGTGCAGCACGAGGCGGTGCCCAATATCACCACCTTGAAGCCTGAATTCGCCAAGATGACGAGCGACAATCTCTTCGCCCCATCGATGACCATCCCCTACGGCATTCTCATCAATGCTTCGATGATCAAGCCGGAAGACGAACCCAAGAGCTGGGCCGATCTGGCCAATCCGAAATGGAAGGGCAAGATTCTCTCCGACGACGTGCGCGCCGTCGGCGGAGGCTATCTGATGTTCTTCGCACAGCTCAATGCAGCGGGCCTCGGCGAAAAATATCATCAGGAGCTTGCGAAGAACGAGCCGTCCTTCACCCGCGACATGCGGGAAGCCGGCCGGCGCGTCGCGCGTGGCGAATATCCGATCTATGTGCCCTTCATCCTCACCGACATCGCCAATCTGAAGGGACTGCCGGTCAAGCCGATCATTCCGGCCGAAGGCGTGCCCTTCGTGCTCTATGGCAATGTGCTGATGCGCAATGCGCCGCATCCCAATGCGGCACGCCTCTACATCGATTACGGCATGTCGGAGGAAGCGCAATTGCTTTGGGCGAAGACCGGCATGGGCGTCGTGCGCGACGGCCTGGCCGATAAGATTCCGCCGGAGGTCAGGCCCTTCGCCAACGCCAAATTGCTCGGCACCACCGATCCCGACCGGCAGAACGAGGGCATCGCCCTCGCCAAGAAGATTTATCAGTAGTCCGCAGTGTCATCCCCGACAGCCGCGTAGCGGCTGAGCGGGGATCCAGGGGCGCGTGGTAGAATGCTTGCAGCGAAACTGTCGTAACGCACGGCAGACTGCCACGCTCTACCGCTCGCCCCTGGATTCCCGCTCGCGCCTACGGCGCGTCGGGAATGACACGGAGAGTTCGCCTTCCGACCTTATAGATTCTTGCCCTTGCGCTCACCGCGCAGGAATTCGCGGATCACCTGCTCGTTCAAGGTCACGGTCGGATCATATTCCGGCGCGTCTTCCATCTGATCGAGCGTGTTGAGCCCCATCTGTTTGAAGATGCGCGCGGTCGAGGAAATCAGCCGCACGGGCAGCTTCGGATCGGCATTGAAATGCTGATGAATGGTATTCGGCGGAATGTAGATATAGTCGCCGGCTTCCCATTCGAGTTTCTTGATCTCGTCCTGTGGCGTCCAGGAGAACACGTCGGTGATCTCGACGTCGCAGTCCTGATGCAGGTCGTAGCCACGCCCTTCGAGCACATAGACGCATTCCTCGGCCAGATGCCGATGCCGGCCCGAGCGCGAGCCAGGCGGAATGATCTGCATATAGGCGTCGACCGTCTCGATACGGGTGTTCATCTGCTCGTTAAGCAGATGTTTGAGCAGCCCCTGCCGCGACATCTCCCACGGCATTTCGTGCGGATGGACGACCTTCTTGCGGCGCGCATTGCGTGATGGCGCATCGCGCGCATCGTCCAACAGGCGCTGATAGAGATGTTCGTTGTTCTGGCCGGTGAGCCAGCTTGCGCTTTCGCCCCAGGCCATCAGTAACCTCCCTTGGGATGGTTGAAATCGTCCTCGATCTCGCGCGCCTCGAAACCTTCGCACTCGGGCGTCACGTCGACGGGACGTTCCTTCACCGTCTTCTGGAACAGCATGTTGAGGAAGAGATACATCGGCTTCGTCTTGATCACGAGTGCGCGCGCCGGCTTGTCCTTCGATGCATTGAAATGCTGATGCACGCAATTGTTGTGCACGATGGCGATGTCGCCGGCCTTCCAATCGTAACGCACGCCATCGTGAATCTCGTAGCCTTCGCCGTCGAGAATATAGAAAGCCGCTTCGTTGACGTGACCATGCTTCTGCGACGAGGCGCCCGGCGCATATTCTTCCAGATGCATGTGAAAGGTCTGGGTGATGCCGTCTTTCGGTTCGACATAGTGGCGGCTGAACGCCTGCGGCCCGTCGACGAACTTGATGTCCTTCGCCTTGCGCACGCGCGGCACCGAGCGCAACCGATCGAGTTCTTGCTTGACGTTATATTCGCCTTGAATGCCGCGCACGAAAACGCGGTCTTTCTTGCGGTGATAGAGCGTTTCGCGCTTCTCTTCGAGCACCGCCGAATTGTGTCCGATGTCGGCGGGTTGCGCACCGCCTTTTTGTACTCTGGAATCCGTCGTCATTGGTTCCTCCCGCGCCAAGGCTGGAGCTCGGCTTGCGTTTGCAGCCTGTCTATACGCGCGCCTTTAGCGGATGTCATGTGTCGACCTTTGGCCCATTGCCACTGCGTATGGAGCCCCCTAAGTTGCTGATGGGGCCGGTAAATTGCGCAAAAACTTGCAGCCGGCTGAAGCGGAGGAGGAACTATCATGCATCGCACGATTGCATTCACGGCGCTTTCCCTGTCGGCAACATTGGCGCTCAGCACTGCGGTACTCGCCCAGCAGCCCGCTCCAGCCACACCGCCAGCACCACCCGCGGCCGCGCCGTCCGGGCCGCCGGGTCTCAGCCAGATGGATCTCTCGAACCCCACCGGGAGCAAGCAGGATCCGAAGCTCGCGCCAATTCCCGTTCCGCCGCTTGCCACCGCGGTCGATCGTCTGCCACTCGACAAGATCAAACTGCCGCCAGGCTTCAAAGCGGAAGTGTGGTCGAGCGGTCATCCCGGCGGGCGCACCATGGTCGTCGGCCCGAAGGGCACCATGTTCGTTGGCACGCGCACGCTCGGTCGCGTCTATGCAATCACCGACAAGGACGGCAAGCGCGAGGTGAAGACCCTGCTCACCGGGCTCACGCAGCCAAACGGCCTCGTCGTCAAGGATGGCGCGCTCTATGTGCTCGCGATCAATCGCGTGCTGCGTTACGACAATATCGAGGACAAGCTGGCCAGTCCGGGCGAACCCATCGATCTCACCGACAAGTTCAAACTGCCGCCGGAAGTTCACCACAATTGGAAATATGCCGCCTTCGGTCCGGATGGAAAGCTCTACATCCAGGTCGGCGCCAATTGTAACATCTGCGAGATCAATCCCGGCGTTCACGGCCAGATCCGCCGCTACAATCCCGATGGCTCGGGCATGGAAATCGTCGCGCGCGGCGTGCGCAACACGGTCGGCTTCGATTGGCATCCCGTCACCGGCGAATTGTGGTTCACCGACAACGGTCGCGACTGGGCCGGCAATGCCGGACCGGAAGACGAGCTGAACCGGCTGCCCAAGAACATGGTCGGCGCCAATTTCGGTTTCCCCTATTGCCACGCCAACGGCATTGCCGATCCCGACATCAAGAAGCCCAATGCCTGCGCGGGCGTAATTCTGCCCGCCGCGCTCACCGGACCGCACGCGGCTGGCCTGGGCATCCGCTTCTATACCGGCTCGATGTTCCCGGCTTCCTACAAGAACGTTGCTTTCATCGCCCGGCACGGCTCGTGGAACCGCGAAGAGAAGTTCGGTTACGATGTGGTCGTCGCCCGCATTTCGGGAAGCCGCGCGAAGATCGAACCGTTCATGACCGGCCTGCTCGGCGCCAAGGACAACAAGTTCTACGGTCGCCCGGCTTATGTGCTGCCGATGCCCGATGGTGCCCTCCTCGTCTCCGACGAACAGAATGGCGCGATCTATCGCATCAGCTATGCGGGCCGGACCGCCAGACGGTGAGAATGATGCAGCGATTGAACGGCATGTTCGGATTGGCGGCCCTTATGTGGGCCGCCAGTTTTTCCGCACCGCCCGCGATGGCGCAGGCGCTGAACGAGCGACTGCAAACCTGCGCCGCCTGTCATGGCGAAGACGGCAATTCCAAAATGGAAAAAATCCCCTCCCTTGCCGGTCAGCCGGAATTCTTCGTGCTCAATCAATTGGTGCTGATGCGCGAGAACGTGCGCCAGGTCGAGCAGATGATGACCTTCGTCAAGGACCTGAAGGACGAGGAGATCCAGGGCTTGGCGCAGCACTATGCAGGCCTCAAGCCCGCGCCAACAGATGAAACGGTCGATCCCGCTTTGGTCAAACGCGGCGCCGAATTGGCGCAGCGGCTGCGCTGTGCCTCCTGTCATGGCGACGGGTTGGAAGGACGCGAGCAGATGCCGCGCCTGGCACGCCAGCGCATCGACTATATGTTCGAAGCCATGCAGGCTTTCCGCGACAATCGCCGCAGCGGTGCCGACACCGCCATGACGGCGGTGATCGTCGGCGTCTCAGACCAAGATCTTCTGGCCTTGGCTCAATACGCCAGCACGAAATAGGCCCGCGAAAAAAAGATCGCCCGACCACTCTCGACGGCTGGCCGGAACCAAGGCAAACTGCCCTCCGGAGGATAGATTGCGCATCGCGCCCTAGAGCGTGATCGCTCTTGAAGGGAGGACTTGATGGCATATCGCACGAGATATGTGCCGGCCTATTTGCCTGCGCTGTTCAGCCTTGTCGTTGCAACCGCTCTGCCCTCGCTGGCCAGCGCTCAGGATGTGGTCAAGGTTGCCATTCCGCAGCGCGGAAACTGGGAGACATCGGTCGCCGACGTCGGCCAGCAAGCCGGCATTTTCGCCAAACACGGCATCAAGGTCGAGGTGCTCTACACATCGGGCGGCGGCGAAACCTTGCAGGCTTTGATCTCCGGCAGCGTCGACGTCGCTATCGGCACAGGCACCGCTTCGATCATGGCGGCCTTCGCCAAGGGCGCGCCGATCCGACCCATCGCCTCGTCCACATCGGGCGCGCGCGACATCTTCTGGTATGTGAATGCCAGTTCGCCGATCCAATCGCTGAAAGACGGCGCCGGCAAGACCATCGGCTTCTCGGCCGGCGGCTCGTCCTCGAACATCGCCACCCTCAAACTCATCAAGCAATCCGGCACGGCGATGAAGCCCGTGGCCACCGGCACGTCGCAAGCCACTTATGCGCAGGTGATGTCCGGCCAGATCGACATCGGCTGGTCGGCGGTGCCCTTCGGCATCGATCTTCTCGAAGACAAGAAGATCCGTCTGCTGGCGCGCTACGACGACATTCCCGAGTATCGCAACATGACGGCGCGCATGCATGTCGCCAATCTCACCTTCATCGAGAAGCGTCCGGACGTGCTGAAACGTTTCCTCGCCGCTTACGACGAAACGCTCAACTGGATGTACAAAGGCGACGAGGGATTGCTGACCTTCTGCAAGATCTACAATCTGCCAGAGAAGGAAATCCGCATCGCGCGCGATCAGTTCACCCCCAAGGAAGCGCTCGATCTCAAACGCCGCGTCGGCATCGACGTCGCCATGGAAGATGCGCTGGCGCTGAAGTTCATCAGCAAGCCGCTGACCCAAGCCGAACAGGACGAGCTATTCAAATATTACTACAAGTGAAGGACGCATGGGTATCGGCTTCGCTTGAGAGAGCTGTTGGCGTCGCCGTCGATAGCTGAGAGCTTCGGCGCAACGGGGATCGTTTCATCAATCAAAACGCGCCTGCAAATTGCGTGTTTGCAAGAGAGATTTTATAGTCATGCGATAACAAGCAATTTGCAGGGGAACGGTGACACCATGCTGGGGGAAAAGATCGCCAAAGGCATCATCGCGCTATCCGCGTCTGTTGTTGTCGGCTTGCTATCTGGCGTCGCAAACGCACAAGACTTCCCAACACGTCCCCTTAAGTTCGTCGTCGGCTTCGGCCCCGGTGGACTGGGCGACATTGCCGCGCGGGCCGTCGCGCAAAAAATGTCCGTGTCACTCGGCAAGCCCGTGGTGATCGAAAACATGCCCAGCGCCGGCGGCATGCAGGCGGCCGGCATGGTGGCGCGCGGCGAAGCGGACGGTCACACGCTGCTGCTCGTCAGCGGCCAGAATGCCATCTCGCCCTCGCTGTTCAAATCGGTGCCGTTCGATTGGCACACTGATTTCGCGCCCGTGGCCACGATCAGCGTTTTCGATTTCGTCATCGTCACCGGCAAGGACAGCCCGCTGAAACAGGTGTCCGACCTGTTGCAGCGCGCCAAGGCCAATCCCGCCGCCTTCAACATGGGCACGATCAGCACCGGCAGCGCACAAAATCTCGCGGCGCTGCTGTTCTCCTCCATGGCCGGCGTCAAAATGCAAATCGTGCCCTTCCGCACCACCGGCGACGTCACCACCAATGTCCTGTCGGATCAGATTCAGGCGGCCTTCGAAACCCTGCCGGGCGTCATGGGCCAGATTCAGTCGGGAAGCCTGCGCGCCCTAGCCGTGTCCTCGGATAAACGGGTGTCGTTCATGCCCGAGGTGCCGACCCTCGTCGAAGCCGGTGTTCCCGGCTATTCGCTGATCTCGTGGAATGGCGTCGTCGTGCAGAAGAAGACGCCGGCCTCCGTCATCGCGCGCCTCAACAGCGCCATCAACGAGGCGCTGAATGCGCCCGATGTCAGCAAGATGTTCAGCGGCATCGGCATCAATCCGCGGCCGGGGCCACCAGAGGCTCTCCAGGCGATCTACGACACCGATCTTGCCCGCTGGCGCAAAGTGATCGCCGATGCCAATATCCCCCAGCAATAGGGATAAACGATCATGAATACCGATCCGCGCATCGACAGCCGCTCGGCAAGACCGGCTGATATCGACGAAGCCGAATGGCAGACCCGCGTCGATCTCGCCGCCTGTTATCGTCTGGTCGATCATTTCGGCATGTGCGATCTGCACCTCAACCACATCTCGGCCCGCGTGCCGGGCAAGGAGGAGCATTTCCTTATCAATCCGTTTGGCATGATGTATGAGGAGATCACCGCCTCGTCGTTGATCAAGATCGATCTCGACGGCAATATCATCGCCAATTCCAATCCGGATTATTCGATCAATCTGCCGGGCTATGTCATTCACAGCGCCATTCATGGCGCCCGGCACGACGTCACCTGTATCGTCCACACCCATACCGATGCGGGCATGGCGGTCTCATCGCTCAAATGCGGCCTGCTGCCGCTGACGCAGACGGCCATGCGCTGGGGCAAGATCGCCTATCACGACTTTGAAGGCGTGGTCGTCGATCTCGACGAGCGCGGCCGCCTCGTCGCCAATCTCGGCGATAGCGAGGTGATGATCCTGCGCAATCACGGTTTGCTCGCCACCGGCGCCAGCATTCCCCAAGCCTTCAGCAATATCTACCGATTGGAACGCGCCTGTCGCACGCAGCTCCTGGCACTCGCCTGCAATTCTGAGTTGAATATTCCAGCGGGCGATATCATTGCGCGTTCCAACCAGCAGCTCGCTGTTTCGCCGACGCGCGATGCCAAAGGCCAGGTGCGCGCGCAGGGCGCGATCGAATGGCCGGCTTTGAAGCGCATGCTCGATCGCCGCGATCCCTCTTATCGCACGTGATTATGGCACCCGATCGCAAAACCTGACGGGGAACCGCGATCGGGTCTGGCCATCGCGGGCGAGCGCGACTATTCCTTAAGGCTACGAAAGCGTGATGATTCGCTAACGGCGTTAGGGATTTGTTCACCAGATTTCCGCCATTTTGACAGTCTGCGTCCGGCCGTCGCTGGTCGTCTGTCTCATCGCAGCCATTGGGATTTTCACATGCCGACCTTTTCGCTCGACGCTCTCGATCTGGCCGCCCTGCTCTGTTCCAAGGTCTGCCACGACGTCATCAGCCCGGTTGGTGCCATCATCAACGGTCTGGAAGTCCTCGAAGAGGAAAAAGACGCGGAAATGCGGAAGTTCGCCAACGATCTGATCCGCAAGAGCGCCCATACGGCTTCCGCCAAACTGCAATTCTGCCGCCTCGCCTTCGGCGCCGCCGGATCGGCGGGCGCCTCCATCGATACCGGCGATGCCGAACAGGTGGCCCGCAATCTTCTGGCCGACGACCGGCTGAAGTTCGAATGGGTCGGCACCCGCCAGCTCATGCCGAAGAACAAGGTTAAGCTGATCCTCAACCTGTGCCTGATCGCCTCCGCCTGCATTCCCCGTGGCGGCCTGCTGCGCGTTGTCATCTCCGGCGAGAACGACACCACCAACGTGGCGCTCGAAGCCTCCGGCCCCAATCTGCGGCTGGCCAACGGCGTTCCCGCTTTGCTGGCTGGGGAACCGGAAACCGGCAATATCGATGCCCACGGCATCCAGGCCTATTACACCGGCCTCGTCGCCCGGGCGTGCGACATGAACGTTGAAATCGCCGTGACCCCGGAAAAGGTGTCGATCGACGCCCGCCCGGCGACCATGGCCGCCGCGGCCTGAAGAAGCCCTGACAACCAGGCCTTAACCCATTGTGTGCTCTGTTCTATGGCCGCATGAACCGCGGCGGGATAGGCGTGCGTAATGGACGAACTGCTCAACGAATTCATTGTCGAGACCAACGAGCAGATCGAAGCCGTTGCCTCGCAGCTCGTCGCCTTCGAACGCACGCCCTCTAACTTCGACAGCATCACCGCCATCTATCGCCTGATCCACACGATCAAGGGCACCTGCGGCTTTCTCGACCTGAACCGCCTGGCACGCCTGAGCCATGCGGCCGAAACCCTCATTTCGCGCATTCGCGACGATCGCGTCGCCACCCCCGCCGCCGTTTCCCTGATCCTCTCCACGGTCGACCGTATTCAATCGATCCTCGAAGGCTTGGAAAAGACCGGCAAGGAACCGGTGCAAGACGACAGCGAGCTGATCGCCGCCCTGGAAGGCATGGCGATCGTGACCGCTCCGAGCGAGGAACCGAAGGCGGAAGCACCGGCATCGGCCGAACCGGCGGGCGAAAGCCCAACCGCCGCAAAGCCCGCCAACGCGCCCGCGTCGAACCGCGACAGCGCCAGCATTCGCATCGCGGTCGGCACTATCGAACGGCTGATGCGGCTGGTGTCCGAACTGGTACTCACCCGCAACCAGCTCTCCGAGATCAGCCGCCACAGCAACACTGGCGAATTGGCACTGTCGATGCAGCGCCTATCGACCATCACGACCGATCTGCAGGACGGTGTGATGCAGGTGCGCATGCAGCCGATCGATCGGCTGTTCTCGAGCCTGCCGCGCCTGGTGCGCGATCTGAGCCACGAACTCGACAAGAAAATCGACCTCATCGTCGAAGGTTCCGACACCAATTTCGATCGCCAGCTCGTCGAACTGTTGCGCACGCCGCTCGTCCACATCATCCGCAATTGCGCCGACCATGGCATCGAGCCGGCCGCCGAACGTCTGGCCGCCGGCAAGTCGGCTGTGGGCCGCATTCGCGTTTCGGCCGCCCATGAAGCGAGCCACGTCACGATCGAAATCGCCGATGACGGCCGTGGTCTCGACGCCGACAAGATCCGCGCCAAAGCCCTGTCGCTCGGCCTCGCCAGTTCGGCCGATATCGCCACCATGACGCGCGATGAAATCTACAATTTCATCTTCGCGCCGGGCTTCTCGACCGCACGGCGCGTGACGCAGGTGTCCGGCCGTGGCCTTGGCATGGACATCGTCCGGCAGACCGTGGAGTCCATCGGCGGCCGGATCAACATGTCGAGCCAGCCGGGCATCGGCAGCGTCTTCAAGCTGAAACTGCCGCTGACCTTGGCGATCACGCCGGCGCTCGTCGTCACCTCGCGCGGCCATCGCTTCGCCGTGCCGCAAAACGCCGTCATAGAGGCCGTCGCCTGCCAGCCTGGCGGATCCTGCCGTCTCGACCTGATGCAAAACGCCCCTGTCCTGCATTTGCGCGATGAAATCCTGCCGGTCATCGACCTCGCCAGCCACTTCGACAGAGCAGCGCCGCCCATCGCTATCGATCGCGAACAATTGGTCATCGTGCTGCGCTCGGGCACCGCGACCTTCGCAGCCACCGTCGACACAATCGCCGATATTCAGGAAATCGTCGTCAAGCCGCTGGGTCCGTCTCTGGCGCATATCGCCGGCTTCGCCGGCAATACGATTCTCGGCGACGGCTCGGTGGTGCTGATACTCGATATCGCCAGCCTTGCGACGACGCTCGGCCTGTCGACATCGACCAACTTCAGCCCGAAGCAGCGAGACGACAGCGCCTATGTCAAGGAAGCGACGCGCATGATCGTCTTCCGCGCCGGCCCCGGCCCGCGCAAGGCCGTGCCGCTGTCGCAGATTTCTCGCATCGAAAATGTCGCCACCGCCGATATCGATCAATCCGGCGGCGCCTATGTCCTCAAGCGCGGCAGCTCCATCATTCCGCTCGCCGCCTGCTGGGACGCCGATTTCTCCACCCAAACGCAATGGCCGGTTTTGATCATCGGCGTCGGCGGCGAACCCATGGGGCTGGCCGTATCGGAGATCATCGACGTCGTCGACGAGCCGCTCAACATCAACATTCCCGCGTCCGTGCCCACCGTGCTTGGCTCGACGATCCTGGCCGGGGAAGCGACTGAGATCGTCGATCTCGCCCACTACATGCAGATCACGCTGCCCAAGGCCTTCCAGCGCGGCCATGCGCGCAAGTTCAACATTCTCCTCGTCGACGACAAGCAGTTCTTCCGCGATTTGCTCGCTCCTGTCATTTCCGCCGCCGGTTATGACGTCACCTCCGTGGCCAGCGGTGCCGAAGCGCTCAGCCTCGTCGAGCGCGGGCATGATTTCGACGCGGTGATCTCCGACATCGATATGCCCGGCATGACCGGCTATCAGCTGGCGCAGACCTTGCGCGCCGACCACGCTTTCGGATCGCGGCCGATCATCGCCATCGATGCTTACGCCGGCCCCACCATCGCCACCGCGGCGCGCAAGGCCGGTATGACCGATGTGATCGGCAAGTTCGATCGCACCGCCCTGATCGACAGACTGAGCACGGCGCTGGAAGCCGATACCTTCGGCGCTTCATCCATTGAAGGCAGCGCCATGAACGGAGCGGCCGCATGAATCGTCCCGACATGAACCGCCCCGAACTGCAACGGCGCACCGGTGCCCCCGTTTCATCGGCACTCGCGCAACGCACCGATAGCGTTTCCGCGCTGCTCGTCTTCGTCGTGACCATCAACGGTGAAACGTTCGGCCTGCCGATCGAACATGTGCGAACGGTGTTTCGCGTCACCGATGTCACGCCCGTGCCTTTGGCCCCCCCCTATGTGGTCGGATTGATCAATCTGCGCGGCAAGATTCTCACCGCCGTCAGCCTGCGCCAGAGGCTCGGCCTGCCCACCGATACGGTGAACAACGCTTTCGCCGTATGCCTGAAATATGAGGACGAGGATTTCGCCTTGATCGTCGATACGGTTCGGGACGTCGTCGAAGTACGGGAAGCCGATCGGCTCCCCGCTTCCCCGCACATCGCCGATGCGCGGGCGCAGCTCACCCTTTCAATCTATCGGCAGGGCGAAACGCTCCTGCCTGTGCTCGACATCGCGAAAACAGTTTTGGCCAGCACCGCGGCGCAAGCCGCCTGACCAGTGAAATGGACGGAGACCTATCATGAAGCACATCCTGATCGTCGATGACTCCACCGTCATCCGCAAGATCGCCAAGCGCATCCTGGAATCGCTTCACTTCGAGACCTCGGAAGCCGACGATGGCGAGAAAGCCCTCGCCATGTGCATGGAGCGCATGCCCGACGGCATCCTGCTCGATTGGAACATGCCGGTGATGGACGGCCTGACCTTCCTGCAGAACCTGCGCAGCCGCCCGGACGGCACGCACCCCAAGGTCATTTTCTGCACGACCGAGAATGATGTCTCGCACATCGCCCGCGCCCTGCACGCCGGCGCCGACGAATACATCATGAAGCCTTTCGACACGCGCATCGTTCAATCCAAATTCGAGGAAATCGGCCTCGCCTAACGGCGTGGCTCAGCCGGCATGACCAAAGAAAACGCCAAAGCGAAATCCAGTAAGTCCGCCGCGATCGCGCAGCCGCGCGCGATCGTCATCGGCGCATCCGCCGGCGGTCCCGAGGCCTTGGCGACGCTTTTCGAGTCGCTCGTCGATTGCAATATTCCCGCCCCGATCTTCCTCGTCCTGCATATGCCGACGGATTTCTCGGCCATGGTCGCAGCCTATATCGAACGCGTCAGCGGCCGGCCGACCAGCACCGCAACCGACGGCGCACCGCTCCCCGGCCATATCTATGTCGCACCCGCCGGACGGCATTTGCGGATCACCGGCCGCCCCAGCCGCGCCATGATGCGTCTCGATGACGGCGACAGCGAAAACTTCTGCCGGCCGGCCGTCGATGTGCTTTTCCGCTCCGCCGCCGCGACCTATGGCCATGGCTTGCTGGCTTTGGTGCTCACGGGCACCGGCCACGACGGGCTTGCCGGCGCCGCCGCCGTTGCCGCGGCCGGCGGCACGATCATCGCCCAGGACGAGAAATCCAGCGCCGCTTGGGGTATGCCCGGCGCCGTCGTCGAACACGGCCATGCGACGATGGTGCTGCCCATCAAAGTCATGGGCCTGAAAATCGCGTCGTTGTTTCGTCCCGTCGAGCCCGGACGCGCCGCATGACCAACCGGTTCGATCAATTCCGGACCTTTCTCAAAGCCACCACGGGGGTCGCGCTTGAAAGCGATCAATGGCAAGCGGCTGAACAACGCCTGGCCCCGGTGGCGGGGCGCCTGGGCCTTTCGATCGACGATCTGATCGACCGGTTTCTGCGGCATAGCGATCCCCGATTATCCGCCGCCGTCGTCGACACAATGATGACCAACGAAACCTTCTTCTTTCGCGACCGCAAACCGTTCGAACTGTTCCGCGAGGTCATTCTGCCGCGCCTGCTCGAGCGCAAAGGCGAAGAGCGCCGCCTGCGCATCTGGTCGGCGGCCTGCGCCACCGGCCAGGAACCCTATTCGCTTGCCATGGTGCTCGACGAGGAAGCCCATCGTTTCAAGGACTGGACGATCGAGATCGTCGCCTCGGACATTTCCGCTTCCGCTTTAGAGACCGCGCGCGGCGGTCTCTACAATCAGTTCGAAGTGCAGCGCGGCCTGCCCGTCGCCCTCTTGCTGCGCCATTTCCAGCGCGACCTGGAAAAATGGCGGATCACCGAGCGCCTGCGCGCGCAGGTGCAGTTCCAACAGGTCAATCTGATCGACGACTTCAGCCGGTTCGGTCCGTTCGACGTGATCTTCTGCCGCAATGTCCTGATGTATTTCGATCAGGCGACCCGCAAGACCGTGCTCAACCGTCTGGCCAGGACCTTGACGCCGGATGGCATTTTGATGCTCGGCGCGACCGAGTTCACGCCCGGTGACTGCGCCTTCGCGGCTTTGCCGGAAAGCCCGGCCCTGCTGCGGCTGCGCAAATCGAAGTCCGAAGCACCGGCCAGCCGCCTCGCCACCGCTTGAAACATCATCCTGGAATAAAAAAGCCCCGGCATGCCGGGGCTTTTTCGATCGAGATGAACCGGCGGGTCACGCCGTGATGCGTTCGTCCGCGTCGCTGGGCTCGCGCAGCACATAGCCGCGGCCCCAGACGGTTTCGATATAGTTGCGGCCTTCGCTGGCATTGGCGAGCTTCTTGCGCAGCTTGCAGATGAAGACGTCGATGATCTTCAGCTCCGGCTCGTCCATGCCGCCATAGAGATGGTTGAGGAACATTTCCTTGGTGAGCGTCGTTCCCTTGCGCAGGGAGAGCAGCTCCAGCATCTGATATTCCTTGCCGGTGAGGTGCACGCGGTTGGCGCTGACCTCCACCGTCTTCTGGTCGAGATTGACGACCAGATCGCCGGTCGTGATGACCGACTGCGCATGTCCCTTCGAACGGCGCACGATGGCGTGGATACGCGCCACCAGTTCGTCCTTATGGAAAGGCTTGGTGAGGTAATCGTCGGCGCCGAAGCCGAGACCCTTCACCTTGTCCTCGATACCGGCCAGACCCGAGAGGATCAGGATCGGCGTCTTCACCTTGGCGACGCGCAATGTGCGCAGCACCTCATAGCCGGACATGTCCGGCAGGTTCAGATCGAGAAGGATGATGTCGTAATCATATAGCTTACCCAGATCGATCCCTTCTTCGCCGAGATCGGTCGTGTAAACATTGAAATTCTCAGATTTAAGCATCAGTTCGATGCTTTGAGCCGTCGCGCTGTCGTCTTCGATCAGTAATACGCGCATGTCGTGTCCCCACCTTGTCCCGCAACTTCGACCACCCAACTGGAGCGTCGCGGCCGCAGACAAATCGCCAACGGAGCAATCCCGTGTCTTCTACCGGCTTGGTAGTGTTAACGGCGATTGGTTAACAAAGCGTGTTTTTCGCCTGACTCATTCATACATAGAAAACGATTCATCGTGCAAATCTTTCAGAATCAGTGAGTTCGCATGTGAATTCGAATTAAAGTTTTGGATGAACAAAGCCCTATAAGGGATTCTGCGGACTCATCCTGGTAACGAATGGCCCGATCGCCCCGGTCCGGGCGCTCCCTTGGTCATCTGAATGGGCACGACGCCGGATCGCGCAAATCGCGCGAATCGCTTGTCGAAATCTGTTGCCGCCACTCGCGAAATCCGTCCCGCGGTAACGAAGCGGTTACGATGCTGTGGCATGGTGAATCTGTCTCGCGGTCAAAAGTAAACAGCCGGTGAAAACCCTGGGGGGATCACTGGCATGGCGTTCGTCAGCGTTTGGAGTTCGCGTAATGAAATCGCGGGATACCCTCATTCGACTCAAGAGATTTCAAGCGGACGAGAAGCGTCGCCGCGTCAGCCAGATCGAGGCGATGATCGCCGAATTCTCGCGCATGCAGTCCGAACTCGACCGCGAGATCGCGACCGAAGAGCAGCGCTCCGGCAATGCCGATCCGAGCCATTTCGCTTATTCCACCTATGCCCGCGCCGCGCGCGGCCGTCGCGACAACATCACCAATTCCGCTAACGAACTGCGGGCCCAGCTCGAGGAAGCAAAGCTCCAGCTCGAGGCCGCCGTGGAGGAACTGGCCAAGGTCCAGAACCTCGAAGGCCGTGACAAAAGCGGCGAGCGCCTTGTCGAGGTTCCGCGCGCGGACGCGATGATGCTGCGCCCAGCCGGCGCCTGATTTTTCGCCTTTTTGCCTCTCGTACGGCCCGGACCTAGGTGGGTTCGGGCCGTGCTGCGTTTTTATGGCGCATTTTCCGCAATTTCCGTCGGAATGTCTTGCATCGGTCACGAAGTCATGCACGGATCGCATGACTTCGGCGAGGCCTCGGCCCTGCCGAACGAGGGGCGCCCCAGGGACTGCGCACGAGAGCGAATGTGAAACAACTGAAGAAATTTTTTTGGCCCGTCATCGGTCTGGTGGCGGTCGTCTGGTCGCTCAAACTGCTCTACGCGAAACTTCTCGCGGAAGTCGCGACCGATCCATCCGTAAAAGCCATGCTCAAGACGAGCGGCTTTTTCAGCGATCTCGGCATCATCGCCACATCGATCGGCAGCAAGCTGTCCGCCATTCCCGCGCACAGTTATCTTCTTGCCGCTCTCTCCACCCTCGTCGCCTATGCCGCCTTGGCTTGGTACGACCGCATCGCCCTCATCCATCTCGACCGGCAGAAGGGCATTTCCTGGATTTACGTGTCGGTCTGTTCCTTCGTCACCTATGCGCTGTCGCACAACATCGGCGCCTCGGTGTTTTCGGGCGGCATGGTGCGCTTTCGCGCCTATACGGCCAAGGGACTGACCGGCGCCGAGGTCGCCATCCTCGTCGCGCTCTGCTCGTTCACCTTCGCCTTCGGCACGATCATCCTGCTCGGTTGGGTGCTGCTGTGGGAGCCGCAGATCTTGAAACCGCTGACCAGTTTGTCGGCGAAATTCGATCTCGGCGAAACGCCGGCCCGTATCATCGGTGTCGGCCTGCTGGTGCTCTGCGCGCTCTACACCATCGGCGCCTGGCTGCACTTCAAGCCGCTGCAGATCGGCGGCTTCAAACTGGTCTATCCGCGCATGCCCGTCGTGGCGCGCCAATATCTCGCGGCGCCTCTCGAACTCGCCGGCGCCGCCGGCATCATCTATTTCGCGCTACCGGCCGATGGCAATCCAGGCTTCGCCGTCGTGCTCGGCGCCTTCTTGCTGTCGTTCTCGGCCGGCCTTTTGTCGCAGGTGCCGGGCGGCGTTGGCGTGATGGAAGCGGTCTTCCTCGCGATCATGCCGCAGATCCCCGCGACATCGGTCTTCGCGGCCTTGCTGGTCTGGCGGCTATTCTATCTGATCATTCCGCTGATCCTGTCCCTACCCGTCATTCTCCTGTTCGAACGCTCGCAACTCGGACAGGCGACGAAGGACATCGAGCCGCCAAGCTCGATTCTCAAACATTAGAATCGCATTTCAGTCCGAATGCGATTTTTGTTTGAGAATCTCTGATTCCGACATGCCGAAACGCAAATCTCTATGCGGCACAGCCAAGCTGCGCCGCATTTGTCTTTAAAAAATCTCATTATTTCCAACTTTTACGGTCAGATGGATCGAACATGCGCCTTTGCGCGTTGTGATTGTGACCATACTGCCCGAACACGTTTGGACGGCCGCCACGGCCCCCGTTTCAGGCATCGGCCTGTGAGGAGACATGGCGGTTATCCTAAGCGTTCACTGGGGCGTGCACGATTCGAGCGCGGCCCTGTTCGACGATTATACTCTTCTGGCAGCTGTGCAGAAGGAACGTCTGACCCGCATCAAGAAGGATGGCGGCGACCCCAGCATCTGCATCGATGAAGTGCTCAACATCGCCGGTCTCGATCGGTCCGCCATCGACGTGGCCGTGTTCAGCCGCATGCTTGTCGAGCGCGGGATGTTGCGCCAGCCGCTGCTGCGTTCGTTAGGCGAGAGGTTGCAAGGCAAATCCAGCAAGACGACCGATCTCGCCGCGCGCATGCAACGCGCAGTCAGCATGGATGTCACGCGCGTCGTCAATGTCGCAGCTCTGCGCCGGCATTTTGGTCTGCCGCGCCACACGACGATGCATTTCGCCAATCACCATGAAGCCCATGCCTTGCCGGCGCTGTTCCACACCGATTGGGACAATGCGCTGCTCTACACGGCCGACGGCTATGGCGACAACGTCAACTACAGCCAACGCATCTTTCGCTACGAGCAGATCGATTGCCTGTTCGGCGACGATCGCTGGCTGCTCACGCCCTATCGGCACGACAGCATCGCCCGCGCCTATATGTATGTGACCGAGGCGCTCGGCTTCAAACCGCTGCATCACGAAGGCAAGATCACCGGCCTCGCGGCGTTTGGCGAACCGGCGCTGGCGGAGACGTTCAGAAAGCCGTTCACAGTCGACAAGCGCGGCATCATCTCGAGCACGTTCAGCAGTGCGCACGAACAGCGCGCCTATTACTTCAAGGCTTGCGCCGATCAACCGCGCGAAGTCTGCGCCGCCTCCATTCAGGTGGCGACGGAATCGGTCATTCTTGAATCGATCAACCGCATTCTGGAACGCGAGCGCGTGTCGCACATCGGTCTTGCTGGTGGGCTTTTCGCCAACGTCAAACTCAACCAGCGCATCGCCGAGGAAACCGGCATCGCCGAGGTCTTCGTCGTTCCACCCATGGGCGACGAAGGCCTGACCATCGGCGGCGCGCTCGATTATCTGCTGCGGCGAGACGGCATGTCGGCATGGCTGCGCCAACGCCGTCGTCTCGACAGTATCTACACAGGTCGCGATTTCAGCGACCAGGCGACCGCCCGTATCCTCGCCCACGACAAACGCATTCGCGTGATCGAAGGCTCGCCCGCGGCGACATCGGCCCGCCTCATTGCGGACGGTCAGGTCGTCGCCACCTTTCTCGGGCCGATGGAATATGGTCCGCGCGCGCTGGGCGCGCGCTCGATCATGGCCTCGCCGCATCGCCGCGACATCAACGATTCCATCAACAAGCGTCTCAACCGTACCGAGTTCATGCCCTTCGCGCCGGTGGTGCCGGAGAGCGATGCCGCCGATGTCTTCGACGTCACGTCGGCCAATGCCTATGCCAGCCGTTTCATGACCATTACCTGCAACGTCAAGGCCCAATGGGCCGAGCGCATTCCCGCGGTCGTCCATGTCGACAATACCGCCCGGCCGCAGATCATCAGCCGCGCCCCCAACCCGCTCTATTTCGACATTCTCGACGCCTTCAAACACCAGACCGGCACGCCCGTGCTGATCAACACCAGTTTCAACGTCCACGAACAGCCGATCATCAACACACCGGAAGAAGCGGCCACCGCTCTCGTCGACGATCGCGTCGACTTCCTGGTCACGGGTGATGCGGTTTTGATGGCGAACAGGTGACGCATGTTCACCGCGCGCGAAATCATCATTTTCTGCGTCGGTCTCGCGCTGGCCCTGGCCATCTGCCTCATGGTGGGGTGGATCCGCAGTGCACGGCGCAAGAGCAATCTCATTCGCCGCGATGCCAATCGCGCGACATTGAACGCGCAGGCCCGCCTCAGCCAGATCGATGGCGAGTTCGTGCTGCTGGCTGGAGATTCCACCGTGGCGCATCTGGTCTTGAATCCGATCGCCGATCTGCCGGTAATCGAGGTTGCTTTGCCGGGTCTGACCAGCGATCAATTCCATGCCCGCATCGCCAGCATTCTCGCCGGCCGCCGCCCGCGCATCACCGTACTGTCGATCGGCGCCAATGATGCCCTGCAGAACGGCGCAGGCGAGACGACACGCGGCCATTTCCGCGATAATCTCGGTAAGATCGCCCGCACAGTTGCCGGCACCCAGGCCACCTTCATTCTTTCCCTACCGCGCATCGACGCGGCTTCGCCCGATTATTCCCATCGCGCCACCGCCATGGATCGGCTCAACCGGGAAGTCAGCGCCTTTGCCCGCGAACAGCGCTGGATCTATGTCGACGGCGCCCAGATCTGCGACGCGGCCGCCCGGGACGGCCAACCCATGGCGTCGCTGGACGGTTTGCACCTGACGCCCGACGCGTCCCGGGAAATCACCCAGGCACTGCGCCAGCGCATCGCCAGCGTATTGGACCCGGACAGCAAAAAGCCGGCCCCTGCGGACCGGCCTTTCCAAGCTTGAAACGCTTCTGAGCGTTACTGGCGATATTGCTGAATGCGGGTGGTCCGCAGACCAGCCAGACCGTGCTGATCGATCGACATCTGCCAGCTCAAGAACTCGTCCACGGTCAAGGTGTAGCGGGAGCAGGCCTCGTCCAGGGACAAGAGGCCGCCGCGCACCGCGGCCACAACTTCGGCCTTGCGCCGGATCACCCAGCGCTTGGTGGTCGGCGGCGGGAGATCCGCGATCGTCAGAGGACTTCCATCGGGCCCGATGACATATTTGACCCTCGGGCGGTGGGGCTCGGTCATGTTACTCACTCGCGTACTAAATGGTGACCTCAACTGTCATGAAAGCTACCGCCGCCGATTTAAAATTTGCCTAAGTGAGGCGCGGATTTTTACCGTAAAAATCGCCTAAAACCCTGCCATTTATTGCCAATTTCTTTCCACACCCCACTAAAGCGTACCCCTTCGAAACAGGCGCAAACGGATGGTTAACCATACGGACGGGCAGCCAGATTTTTGCCCCAATCCGGCGACGGTTCTCGGCGCCTTGCCTAGCGCCCCCATCGTCCCCAAATAAAACAGGGCGCGAGCCTGACTGTTTGGCGGTTGCATTTGCGGCCGGAATGGTCTTTGACATCGGCCTGTTCCACGAGTTTTGACCCCATGTTTTCCGCCCGAAGCCTCGCAGAAGCATCCGGCGCCCCGCTGAATTCGCTTGGCCTGCCCAAGCCGGCGGGGGAAACGCGCGTGGTCGTCGCCATGTCGGGCGGGGTTGATTCGTCTGTTGTCGCGGCGCTGCTCGCCCGCGAGGGCTATGACGTCATTGGCGTCACCCTGCAGCTTTACGACCATGGCGCCGCCACCCACCGCAAAGGCGCCTGCTGCGCCGGCCAGGACATCAACGACGCCCGCCGGGTCGCCGAGCGCATCGGCATTCCCCATTACGTCCTCAACTATGAGGGGCTGTTCCGGGAAAAAGTCATCGACGCGTTCGCCGATTCCTATCTGGCCGGCGAGACGCCGATTCCCTGCGTCGCCTGCAATCAGCACATCAAATTCGCCGATCTGTTCGACACCGCTATCGATTTGAATGCCGATGTGCTGGCGACCGGCCACTACATTTCCTCTCGCGCCACGGACGGTTCGGAGGAGCGCGCGCTCTATCGCGCCGCCGACGCTGATCGCGATCAGAGCTATTTCCTGTTCGCCACCACCCGCGATCAACTGCGCATGCTGCGCTTTCCGCTTGGCGACCGGCCCAAGGCGCAGGTGCGCGACCTGGCGCGTGAGTTCGGCCTCGTCGTCGCCGACAAGCCCGACAGCCAGGACATCTGTTTCGTGCCCTCGGGCAAATACACCGACATCATCGCCCGTCTGCGGCCCGAAGCCGGCGAGCCCGGCGACATTGTCCACATCGATGGGCGCGTGCTCGGCCGCCACACCGGCATCGTCCGCTACACCATCGGTCAGCGCCGTGGCCTCGGCCTCGCCGACCACGCGCAGACCGGCGGTACGCCGCTCTTCGTCGTGAAACTCGATCCCGGCAAGCGCCAGGTGATCGTCGGGCCGCGCGACGCGCTGGCCACACGCTCCGTATATCTACGGGACGTCAATTGGATCGGCGACGGCGATTTCTCAACGATTCCCGAGGCCGGCATTGAAATCGCCGCGCGTCTGCGGTCCACGCGCGCGCCGGCACCTGCGGTTTTGCGTCGCGACGACAAGGGCGCCGCCATCGTGGAACTTTTGTCCGGCGAGGATGGTGTATCGCCCGGTCAGGCCTGCGTTTTCTACGAAGACGCCTCGCCCCGCGCCCGCGTGCTCGGCGGCGGTTTCATCCGCGCCACCGCTTAAGACAAGCCCACGCTTGCGTGTAATGCCTGTGCAAGGCAAGCATGCCACGGTAGAGTGGAAGAACACCACATCATGCCCGGGGGCAACGACAAGCGCGTGCAGACCATTACCAGTTCCAATGTCGAGGACGCCTACGCGCGCTGGGCGCCGATCTACGACAATGTCTTCGCGCTGATCATGCGGCCCGGCCGCCAGGCCGCCGCCGATGCCGTCAATCGGCTGAACGGCCGCGTGCTCGACGTGGGTATCGGCACCGGCCTCGAACTGCCGATGTTCTCCGACCATGTGAAGATTTCCGGCATCGATCTCTCCGCGCCCATGCTCGACATCGCCCGCCGGCGTGTCGCCGATCTCGGCCTGCGCAATGTCGAGGAACTGCGCGTCATGGACGCGATGAACCTCGAATATGCCGATCACACGTTTGATGCGGCGGTCACCCCTTACGTCATCACCACGGTGCCGGATCCGGCGCGCACGCTCGATGAGATGGTGCGCGTGGTGCGCCCTGGCGGCGAAATCATCATCGTCAATCACATCGGCGCGGAAAGCGGCCCCGTTTGCTGGATCGAAGCGGCGATGAGCAATCGAGCCGCCAAACTCGGCTGGCGGCCGCAATTCCCCTGGTCGATCATCGGCGATTGGATTGCCGCGCGGCCGCAGGTCGAATTGCTCGAACGGCGCACCTTGCCGCCGCTCGGCCTGTTCACGCTCGTGCGGCTGCGGCGGAAATAGAGTCACGCATCGATCGCGGCTCCGGCTTCGGTGCCGTCTGGCCATCGTAGCGTTGGCGGGCTTGCTCGACCAAGGGCTGATGGGTGAAGGCCCACTCGCCCAAGGCCCGCACGGGCGCCTGCAACGACACGCCGAGCGACGTCAGCTCGTAATCGACCTGCGGCGGCACCGTCGGCCGCACGGTGCGCGTCACGAAACCGTCGCGTTCGAGACCGCGCAAGGTCAGCGTCAGCATCCGCTGCGAGACGCCCTCGATCGAGCGGCGCAGTTCGTTGAACCGCATCGGACCACGACCGAGCGTCATAATGACCAGAACCGACCATTTGTCGCCGATACGGGTCAGGGTTTCCCGGACGTGCTGACAGCCGCCGGTGACACTCATGTGCCTTCGTTCCATGTCTGTGCCTTCTTGCGCTGAGATCGCGCCAAAGCTAGGTAACATTTAGTAACTGGGGTTCAAGCCCAGGAACTGCCTTTTCCGCAACTGGAGCATCCCGTGCCGTCGAAACTTCACGTTATCATCACCAGCACCCGCCCCGGCCGTGTTGGCCCCGCCGTCGCCAAATGGTTCCATG
Organism: Methylocella sp. CPCC 101449; assembly: GCF_031921685.1. Lineage (NCBI taxonomy): Bacteria > Pseudomonadati > Pseudomonadota > Alphaproteobacteria > Hyphomicrobiales > Beijerinckiaceae > Methylocella > Methylocella sp. CPCC 101449. The sequence goes on from NZ_JAPDHU010000003.1 coordinate 322,787, forward strand.
GCTATGCGCAAAAGCATGGCGGGTTCGACGCCACGCTGGTCGATCTGGCGGAATTCAATCTGCCGGTCTTCAACGAGCCGATGCATCCGCGCATGCAGAAATATGAACACGCGCATACGAAAGCGTGGAGCGAAAGCGTCAAGTCGGCCGATGCCTACGCTTTCGTCATTCCCGAATACAACTACAACCCGCCGCCGTCCTTCTTCAACGCGCTGAACTACGTCTACAACGAGTGGAACTACAAGGTCGCCGGCTTCATCAGCTATGGCGGCGTGTCCGGCGGCCTGCGTTCGGCGCAAGTGGCGCGCTCGATGGCCACGACTATGAAACTCGTGACGCCGCCGGAAGGCGTGCCCGTCCCCGCCGTCGGCACGTTGCTCGACGACAAGAAAGAGTTCAAGGCCAACGACGCCATCGAACTGTCGGCCAAGACCCTGCTCGACGAAATGGTCAAGTGGGACTCGGCGCTCAAGACGCTGCGCTGATCTTCTAGAAATAGATTGCGTGAACCATCGGCACTCCCGGTCGCACGGCCGGGAGTGTTTTAGTTTTTCTTCATCCGCTTCAGCACATCGGCCAGGGAGCCACGGGCATCGTCATAGCCCTCCCAAGGCTTGCTCTTCTTCAGCAAGGCCGGCACGGTACGCACCGTGAAGGCTTTCGGATCGAGACCTTTGCGCACACGCGTCCATGGCAGCGGCATCGACACCGGCGCGCCAGGACGGCCGCGCGGCGATAGAACGGCGACCGCCGTCGACTTGCGATCGTTGCGTAGATAATCAAGAAAAATCCGCCCGCCGCGTTTCGCCTTCGCCATATTGACCACGTAGCGCTCGGGCGCATCGGCCTCCATCGCCAGGCACAGCGCATAAGCAAAATTCTTCGCCGTCGGCCAATCGGCAAGACCCCGGCCTTTCTCGACCAGCGGCACGACCACATGCAGCCCCTTGCCGCCGGTGGTCTTGCAGAAGCTTTCAAGCTTCACCGCCGCGAGCCGTTCCTTCAAATCCTTCGCCGCGTCGATCACCGCATCGAAGGGCACGTCAGGACCGGGATCGAGATCGAAGACCAGGCGGCCGGCATGCAGAGGATCGCCCGGCACCCCGTTCCACGGATGCAGTTCGAGCGCCGCCACCTGAGCCAGAGCCGCCAGCGCCTCCTTATGATCGATGGTGACATAAGGCACTTTCTCGCCCGACACTTTCATCAGATCGATGAGATCGGACATGCCCTGCATGGCATGGCGTTGAAAGAAGCTCTCGCCGCCAATGCCATCGGGCATGCGCACGATGGAACACGGCCGGCCGAAAAGATGCGGCATCATCCAATCGCCGACCGCTTCGAAATACTGCGCCAGATCGAGCTTCGTCACCGGCTTGCCGTCACCGCCATCCGGCCATAGCGCCTTGTTGGGCTTGGAGATGTCGACGCCCATCACCCGCGACAGGGAGCCGGCGCGCGGCAAGGGCTGCGCCACGGGCGCGGCGGTCGCATGTTGCGCGGGCTTGGGCATTTCGACCTCCACCTCTTTCGCCGGTTTGTCGCTGCGCAGTCCCTTGAATGCCGCCTGCCGGACCATGCCATCATCGGTCCAGCCGGCGAATTCGATCTCGGCCACCAGCTCCGGCTTCAGCCAATGAATCGTCTTATCGGCCTTCGGCGCATTCTTGCCGCTGAACGGACTGCGCCGCGCCGCATGGGCTTTCAGCACCGGCATCAGCTTCTGCACGACGCTTTGGCCATAGCCCGTGCCGATGCGCCCGACATAAGCCAGTTTGCCATCGCGATAGACGCCACCGAGCAACGAGCGGAACGCTTTGCCGTTCGACGTCCAGGCACCAATGACGACTTCATGCCCGGCGCGGCATTTGATCTTGCGCCACAGATCGCTGCGGCCGGGGCGGTAAGGTGCTTCCAGACGTTTCGAGACGATGCCTTCGAGATGCAGCTCGCGCGCCGATTGCAGGACATCCGCGCCATCGGACAGAAAATGTTCGAGATAGCGCAGACGATCGTCTTTCTGACCACGCAGGAAAACGCTCAACCGGTGTTTGCGTTCCTCCAGCGGCGCCTCACGCAAATCCTCACCCTTCAGGAACAACAGATCGAAACCGAAAAAAACCAGTTCCCCGGTATCGGAAGCCGACAGCGCCGCCTGCAACATGGAGAAATCGGTTCGGCCATCCTGATCGAGCGCGGCAATCTCACCGTCGATCATGCAATCGGGCAAAGCCCGCGCCGCTTCGGCGATTTCGGGAAAACGCTTCGACCAGTCGAGCCCGGTGCGCGTCAAAACCGCGACCTTGCCCGCTTCGACGCGCAGGATGACGCGATAGCCGTCGAGCTTCACCTCATGCGCCCAGCCCGCGCCCGTCGGCGGCTGATCGAAGGCCGCGCAGAGCTGCGGCTCGACAAAGGGCGGCATCGCCACTTTCTCGCGATGTTTCGCCAGCTTGCGCGCGCCTACGGTCTCCTTCGGTTTCGAATGCCAGATCGCATCGGGCGAAGGCCCTTTGCGTGTCATGAACGCGTCCGGCGCCTTGCCGCGCCCGGCCGCGATCGTCTTCATCGATCGCCCGGAGGCGGCTGAACGATCGTCCTCAAGCAGGGCATCGTCATCGCCCTCGACCGCATATTCGTCGCGATGTTTAATCAGAAGCCAGTTGGTGCGATTGCTGCCGTTGCGATCATGTTTCATGCGCACCAGCACCCAGCCGCCTTTCAGCCGCTTGCCCTCGAGCACGAATTTCAGATCGCCCTTCAGCAATTCCTTGTGCGGATCGGCCGAGAGCCAATAGCCGCGATCCCAGATCTGCACCGTGCCGCCGCCATATTCGCCCTTGGGGATCGTGCCTTCGAAATCGCCATAGTCGAGCGGATGGTCCTCGACCTCGACCGCCAGCCGTTTGACCGAAGGGTCACGCGAGGGCCCGCGCGTCACCGCCCAGGATTTGAACACGCCGTCGAGTTCCAGGCGCAGATCGTAGTGCAATCGGGTCGCATCATGTTTCTGGATGACGTAGCGCAGCGCCTTCGACTGCACCGTACCGGCAGTCCTCCGCGGTTCTTGGCCCTGCGGCTCCTTCGTCTTCGCGAAATCGCGTTTGGCGCGATACGTCTTGAGCTTGCCTGACGCCACCAGCCGGCCTTTCCGCAACAGGCGACCGGCCTTCCGAGCCCGATCCACCAAGCGCCGCACGATAGCGCAGAAATCGGCGGGAGAAACCATCGCGAAGGCAGCTTCGCGGCGCGCCGCCTTGACGCTGCAAGTTTACTACATTAAATGAAGTTATCTGAATAAGGCGGAAACTGTCGTGTGGAAGGGCGCGACTGAGTTTGCAGCTTGTTCGTTTGAAGCTTCGACTCTGCGTGTGCCATCCGACCGGCCTCTGGTGAGGAAAGGCCCTGTCGTGCGTTCAAACTTCTTTTCGCAACGAAGCTCCAAGCTCCGTTGGCTTCAACGTTTTACAATCGCCACCGCGTTGTTCGCGTGTTGGCCGCTGCTGAGCCATGCGAATGATTGGCCGGCCCGTCCGGTCCGTCTGCTTCTGCCGTTTTCGCCTGGCGGCCCTTCGGACGTCATGATGCGGATCATCTCCGAAGAGGCGGGCAAGCGGCTGGGACAGCCCATCGTCGTTGACAATCGCCCTGGCGCCGCCGGCCGCATCGCCTTCGACGCGCTGCGGCAAGCTGCGCCCGATGGCTATACCGCCGGTTATCTCAGCACGAGCGCGCCGATGCTGGCGGCCATCAATCCAAAACTGCCTTTCGACTTCCAGACGAACTTCATCCACGTGGCCTTGCTCGCCGAATTCTACGGCGTGCTCGCCGTCCACCCCGCCCTTGGCGTCAAGACAACAGCCGATTTCATCGCCTATGCGAAAGCCCGGCCGAAGGAGGTTTCCTACGGCAGCTATGGCCTCGGCAGCGTCAATCATCTGATGTTCGAACAGCTCTCGCAGATCACCGGCATCAGCGCCGTCCACGTGCCTTACAAAGGTGAATCGGCGACGCTGCAGGATCTGTTGGCGGGCCGCATCCAGGCGGCTTTCCTGGGCCTGCCACCGAACGATTTCGTTCAGGCCGGCCAATTGGTCATGCTCGCGAGCGTCGGGCCGAACCGCTGGCACACCGCCCCCGATGTTCCGACCCTGCGCGAAGCCGGTCTCGACATGGTCTTCCGCGTCTGGTCCGGCATTTCCGTCCCGGCGGCCACGCCGGCCGGCGCCGTCGACAAACTGGCGGAGGCCTATTTGGCGGCGGTGCAGGCGCCCGCCGTCAGAGCCCGGCTGGAGCAGATCGGCTATGTGGTGCTGGCGCAGCCCGGCAAGGCGCTTGCCGAACTGATCGACACCGATCTGCGGGGCTATCGCTCGATCATCGAACGCGGCAACCTCAACCTGTCACCAGGCCAATAAAGCCCTCCTTGGGGCGAACTGGCTCGACGGCCAATCGCCCCAAAAATCCCGCAGTTTCCGTGAGAAAGGCCCAGGCACAAGCTATTCCCGCCTGATCGGCCCGCCACTGCTTGACACCGCCGCCGCCTGCCCCCTATACCCCCGCCACATCCGGCACGCCGGAGACCCCGTGGCGGGGTAGCTCAGTTGGTTAGAGCACGGGAATCATAATCCTGGGGTCGGGGGTTCGAATCCCTCCTCCGCTACCACTTTCTGATCCATCGAAAGTTGATCGTCGCAGCCAACGCTTTCGTTCAGCGTCACGGCAAGCGTGTCACGCCTTCGATCTCCTGCGCGGTCGTTCGCGGATCGTCGGCCGATGGCGGTGGGGTTCTGCCTCGCGCATGGATGACCAGCGGCGACATGCGCTCGCCTGCCAGTGAACGCACGAAGTCAAAGCCGCTGGCGCGCTGGAGAGCCAGAAGATCCTTGCGGCGGCTGAAACGTGACACGGCCAACGGTTTGAATTGTGCGAGCTTGCGCTGCGAAACCTCGCCGCCTTGAAAGACGGCGATCCCAGACGGCGTCACGACGATGTCGCCCGAACGCAAGGTCGGATCCTGCATGAAGGCCGCTGTGATGCCGCTTTCCTCGGCGACGTCGGCAAGCGCCTTGATTTGCTGAAGCTGTCGTTTGATTTCAGCGACCGGCGTATCGCGCTCGGCCTTCACCACTTTCGGTTTCGCAAGCTTCGACTTTTCGAGCCGCACTTTGCGGGCCTGTTTCATGCGCAGATGAGGTGCTGACGGCTGCGCAGGCGCGACGGCCGGCTCTGGTTGGCGATTGCCGAACAGGAAGTCCAGGAGACCGGCCTCAGCCCGCAAGGGCGCGAGCGCCATCACCGCCAGGAGCGCAAGTCGTAGTCTGATCTGTGAACAGCCCCACCAAGCCGTAAGCATGATCATTCGCCACTTGAACTGATGGCATCTAACCAGCTTACGGCAAGCTTGTCTATTCGCGAGGCCAAAATTTCATTATTATTTCCTCAACTTAACCCTTCAAGTCAGATCAATTCAAACGAACCTGAGGGCTATGGAAATGCCCAATCGCAAGGAAATGAGGAGCCTAGCGACACATCGCTGCGGCGCTTGCTGCATTCAATAAGCGCCAAATTTCCAGTTCAGACCGACGCGCGCCAGGCTGCCATTCAGCCTGGCTTTCGCCACGCCGCCAAGGAAACCTTCCGCCGGATCGCTCGATCCACCGGCGATCGCGTATCGCGTCGTGCCGAGGTCGTAATAGAGATATTCGGCCTTCAGCGAGAGACTCTGCGTGATCGCATATTCGACACCGCCGCCGAGCGCCCAGCCGACGCGCGTTCCCGTCTTTCCGCCATTCCACAGGCCGGTATAGGCGACGCCGTTGCTGATGCCGATTGACGACATGGACGTTCCGTCTTTCGCCCGGCCGATCGCCAGACCGCCGGTCGCGTAGATCAAAGCGCGATCGAAGGTCAGACCGACACGTGTTCGCACAGTGCCCAGCCAATCGAGACGGGAGCGCGCGGCCGTGACGATCGACAGATCGTCCACGCCATCCGCAAATTTAAAGACCTGGCTGGCTGACCGTTTGGAGTCGAGATACTGAAGATCGCCTTCGAGGCCGAACAGCAGCGAACCGAATTGATAGTTGTAGCCGAGCTGCGCGCCGCCCGCGAAACCGCCACGCGCGCCGCCAAAGCTCAACGGCACCAGACCGGCCGCGTTGAACTCAGCGATGTCCCCAGCATCGGCAGCACCATCAAGCGCGTAGTTGTAGCGTGTCCGGTTCTGGCTCCAGGTATAACCGGCGTTGAGACCGACATAGAAGCCTGACCAGTTATAGGCCATGATCGCCGGCATGGGCGCGGTTCGAACCTGCAGATCCGCCGACCAGGCCATACCGCTGAAACTGGCGGCCAGGATGCCCGCCAGCAAAACTGTCTTCCTCATATTTCACCCTACTCGTGAGATGGCGCCGCGCCTGAAGCTGCGAACACGGCTCGCATGGGCGGCGCATAAGGGATAACCGCGGCGGCAATCGCCCTGTTAGGCTTGCGATCTCACGATGACTGGTCACGCCGTCTCATACCGGTGGCATTTTAAGGAAAGCGTTTCTTCTCCCTTTATCCTACGCCTTGACCGCTCTTGTGAATCGACAATACTCGATGATGATTCCTCGGCATGGCGGCGGGCTGATAGTTTACGATGGAATTCACCACTGACGGTTTGGCAGCACGGGACACGTTGCACTATTGGAGTGCGACGGTGCTCAAGCGCATGGGCGTGGAGCGCGCCGTATCGGCGTCCAAGCCATTCCAGGCGCGGTTGCGTCGTTCGCTCAGCCCGAGCGGTGAATTCTGGGATCATTATTCGGATACGCTCTACGTCGATCGCTCCCGCGAACGCTGCGCCCGCGATGGTGGCGAGGAAATCTATGTCGGCCTGATCGTCGACGGCTTTTCCAACCTTGAATTCGGCGATCAACGGCTCGCTCTGCGGCCCGGCGACATCTATGTCGTCGATTTCCGCGAGCCGGTCCGCGCCGAATGGCTGCCTCATCGCGAACTCGGCCTGCTCATCAACCGGCAGCATGTCATCGATAGGCTCGGCCAGACTACCTGCACCAAACCTCGCGAAGCCTTTCGGTCTCGATCCGGCTTCACGGCGCTGTTTGCCTCGCATCTGCGGCTTCTTGCCAACGAGGCCCGACACCTTTCCGCAGACGAACAGAGCGATGTCATCGAGGTCGCGATTCAGCTCGCGCTCCTGATGCTGCGGTCAGAACCGGTCGCGCCTGAAAAGCTCGATGGCACGGCTTTCATGGCCGCCGCGCGCCGGCTGATCGCCGAACGGTTGAGCGATCCCGATCTGACGCCCGATCAGATCGCCGCCGCGCTGGGCTGCTCGCGCGCCACGCTCTATCGTCACTTCGAACGGGATGGCGCGGGCGTCGTCGAAACGATCCGCGATTGCCGCCTGGACTCGGTTCGCGACATGCTGATCGACGAGCCCTTGGCTTCCATCAGCGATCTCGCTTTTCGCTGCGGTTTTCTCGATCAATCGAGCTTCAACAAAATGTTTAAGCGGCGGTTCGGCATGGCGCCCGGCCAAGTGCGCGATGGCGGCGAGCCCGCCGCACGCACGAGCCTACATTCGCGGCGCTGAGCACGCGTTGGAGAACAAGGTGTAGCGGCGCCCGTCGCGCTCGAACACTTTCGCCATGTAGCCGATCTGATCGCCATAGCGCACCCGACACCATTCCGCACCGTCGGCTTGCGGACCGCAGGCGTCGGCGACCACGCACGTATTGAGCGGCATCACGGTCAGGAGAGGCGCGCTGAGCGCCGGCCTCTGTCGCAGATTGACCGGAGAAACCAGCCGCACGGATACGGATTGCCCCGGCGCCAGGCGCGGCGCATAAATGTCGTCCTCCCCGGCGCAGCGTTGCGACACACCATAGTAGATGGCGCAGCCCCGCGGCGCACTGATCGCCGGCGGGGCGATCGGAGGCCCGAACTCCCCAAACGGCGACGCCGACGAGCCGCCACCACGCAGTTGCACGCGCTGGCCGGAACGGCTGCGGCCCGAAAAACCGCCATAGGACCGGCGCAGCGTCACCACCGGGCTGCCCGACATATCGGTCAACGTCAGACCGCGCCGGCCCATCTGCCAGCGCGAAACCGACATAAACGTCCCGCCACAGCCAGAGACATTGGCGCGATAGCCGCCGAGAAGACTGCTCGAACCCGACAGTTCCAACCGGCACTGCTGCCGAAGACCGAATTGATCGGTCATAATCATCGACCAGGTGCCACTCACATCATCGAACTGCGCCTCGGCCGGACGGGGCAAAGTGGTCACAGCCAACGTCAATGCGATCACGCACCATGTCGACCGGAGCCTCGCGAAGCGGGAAAGAACGATCCTCGACATCGAAGCAGTGCTGGCTGTCCCTGAAGCAAATGCACCTCAGCCTAGACCAGCATCAACTTGAGCGTTAGGCGCAGCGTCTCGCGCGCTGGTCATGTCGTCTCATCTTGCCACCACTCTTTGCAGCGCAACATCAGCGGGCGATCCGCTTTACAGCCGGAAGCCGTCGATGCGCTCGATTGCAGCCACGGTCGTTGTCGGGAGGATTGGAAGAGGCCTCGCGCTTGGCAAGCCACTTCCGGAAAACCTCGTCCTTCAAATGTTCGATCCAGGCTCGTTCCGGGATCTGGCCCGATCGCCAGCAAGCCAAAAGTGCTTCGTATTCGCTCATGCGCGTACCTAAATCACTGCCCTCCAGACCACCCTTAGGCCCGTAGCTATCAACCTTTTGCGGCCCCTTCCCGGCCCCACTGCGGCAAATATGGCAACAAAAAAGCCGCCCTGAGAGGCGGCTTTCCAAACGAGCGGAGAGAAACGGCTATATAACCTTATAGCCTCGGCGTACGAGCCATTTGCGGAAGAGCACATCCTGCAAATGTTCGATCCATTTGCGATCTGAAATTTGACCAGAAAGACGGCAAGCAAGCAGCGCTTCATAAGTGCTCATGCAAACCTCCCCCACTCCCACGGCCAGCCAGAAACAACATCGCCGGCTGGCTTGCAGAAAGTGACATCAATACGACACGCATGCAATGACAAAGCCGTTGTCTTCAGAAAGCTTCAGAAAGCATCAGAGGGCAAGATTATTAGGGCGTTAATCGCAGCACGTGAGTCGCAGTCTATCCATAGTATGGCAATCATCCTCGCAATCAACAGCTCCACGCCGACGCTCAGAAGTTGTGCACTTGCGCGTCTCCACGCCGTCGCAACTTGAACGCCGACATGTCGTCTCACGCGCTATTCATGCGGGTCGGACATGCGTTGCAACGCAACCGAACCATGGCGGTATCCGACCAATTCATAGCCGATGATCGTCACCAACGGCGCCAAGGTAAGCGCGGCAAGGCAGAGCGTCATCCGCACGCCAGCCGCCGCCATCACGATCGTCGCCGCCAGCACGATGGCTGTTCCGGCCAGCAGCCAGAAGTGAAAGCGATCAAACTCCTGCATCAGATAGGTGTAGAGCGCGTAGATCATCAATAGATAAAAGCCGACGGGAACAGCCACGGTGAGCATCGTCGCCAGCGCGCTGATATGCGCCTTATGCTCGATGTAGAGCCCCGCCACGTGCAGGCCGGCGCCAATCGCGGCAATGGCGGCAAAGATGAACATGTGACCGTAACCCCACACGAAGCACCGCTCGCGATGCGCGTGCAGCACCTGCGCCGACGGGACGACGAAATAGACCCACCACATGCCAAACGTCAGGCCGGTGCCGGCGAAACAGATCAGCACGGCGTCGACGCTCCAGCCCTGCTGTTCGACGATCGCCGAAATCGACGCCACCGTGCCGACGACGCTTTCACCGAGCGCGATTATGGCGAGCAGGCCGTAGCGCTCGGCGATGTGGTGCGCATGCCAGGGCGTGCCGCCCTGCTGCCGCTCGGCGAAGACAGGCCCCAGCAGTTCGATGGCGATCAAGGGAACGCCGCACAGGAAGGATTGCAGCACGGTAATGTCGGCGACGGCCTGGATGATCCAGCCGACCTGCGCGATGACGATGCTGATCGCATAGGTCAGACAAATCCGGCGGCGCGAGGGATCCTGCACGGCGGCGCGCAGCCACTGAAACACCATCGCCAGCCGCATCACCACATAGCCGAGCACCATGATCATATTGTCGAGATAGGGTCCGCCGTCGATCGACTTGAACATGCGCGGCAGGCCGAGGGCGAGGATGAGCACGCCGGCCATCTGCACCATGGTGGTGACCCGGAAAATCCAGTCATCGTTGTCATAGGCGGAGGCGAACCAGGAAAAATTCACCCAGGCCCAGCACACGGCGAACATCGCCAGGCCAAAGCCGATCAACCCCGCTTGGTAATGGCCCTCCGCCAGTTGATGCGCGAATTGCGCGGAAGCAATGCCGAAAGCGATGACGAAGGTGAGATCGAACAGGAGTTCGAGCGGTGTTGCCGCCCGATGCGCCTCGTGCCGGTCACGGCCCCGCAGGGCGGCGGCGCGGTGCGCGGGTGTTTCGGCAACGGAATGCTCTTGCGTCATTGAAAATCTCTCAAGATAAGCGCCAAACGAAAACACCCGCAAAGTAGAACGCGGAACCGGGGCTTGGAAATCCCCCGGGCTTGCTCCCCCGCCGCCTCCGTGCGACAGGAGCCCGGCCGCCCTCACGGCCCCGATACACCCCGCAGCCCCTAGCACGATGACATCAGGAAAAAGGTCGAACTACACTGCCCTCGGAGCCCTGGGCGAGGCTTTCACCGTGGCAGTTGGCGCGATCGGCGGCCTGACGTTCGCCTGGCTGAACATCCCCGGCGGCGCCATGTCCGGCTCGGTGGTGGCGGTGGCGCTCCTGTCGGTCTTCGGCTGGGCAACCAGCATTAGCGCGCCCTTGCGCTATCTCGCCATGGGCATCATCGGCACGGCGATCGGCTCGGTCGTCGGCCCCGACACTTTTTCTCACATCGCCGCCTATCCGGCGAGCATCGCGCTGATGGCCATTTGCGTGGTGATGATGACGCTCGCCTCCACTGCGGTGTGGGTCTGGCTGATGGGTTGGCCGCGGTCCATGGCCATGCTCGCCTCGGTGCCGGGATCGATGAGCTACATCGTCTCGGTATCGATGAGCATGGGTGCCGATGCGGCGCGCATCGCCGTGGTGCAGATGTCGCGCGTCATTTTTCTTGCCACCGTCCTGCCGTGGATCATCGTCCATGAGGTTGGCGCCGATTTCGCCGTGCTGACCACGCTGACGATCGATCCGCCGCTCGCCATCGTCCTGTCGCTGGCGGCGGGCTTCGCCGTCGGCGGCTTCTTTGCTTATTTCAACATCACCGGCGGCATGATCATCGGTTCGATGGTCGCCTCCGGCGCGCTGCATTATTTCGGCATCGCGCCCGGCCGCTCACCGACCTGGCTGATGAATATTGGCCAATGCCTGCTCGGCGCCTGGGTCGGCTCGCGTTTCGTCAATTTCGACTGGAGCCTGTTCGCGCGCATCTGCCTCGGCACGGTCATCGCGCTCGCCGCCATGCTGGCCGTCTCCATTCTTTTCGCCATGACCGCAACGAAACTGCTCGGCGTGCCGTTCGGGGCCGCGCTCATCGGCTATGCGCCCGGCAGCCAGGAGGTTATGGTCGTGCTTGCCTTGGTGCTGGGCGCGGATCCGGTTTTCGTCGCCGCCCATCATCTGGCGCGGTTTTTCTTGATCAGTCTCAGCCTGCCTTTCTTGGTGTCCTGGATGCGCAAGAGCGAAGGACGTTAAGAGGGCGAGGATCACAAGCAGGGTTGCGGGAGGATTTTATGCTGTTACGCGGAACCACGAGTTCGCCGTTCGTGCGCAAGGTACGCATCGCCGCGCACCATTTGAACCTCGACAGCCAGATGAGCCTGGTGACGGTCGATGCGGCGAATGCGGTGGAATCGATCGGTCCCGACAATCCGCTGCGGAAAATCCCCGTCCTGCGTCTCGACAACGGTCGCCGCCTCTATGACAGCCGCGTCATTCTCGAATATCTCGATCATCTCGCCGGCGGCGACCGGCTGCTGCCGAAGGATTGGGACAAGCGCCTCGACGCGCTCACCGGCCAGGCGCTCGGCGACGGCATTCTCGATGCCGGCGTGTTGATCGTCTACGAAGGCCGCCATCGGCCGAAGGAAATTCACCACGAACCCTGGCTCGCCTATCAGCGCGGCAAGGTCGAACGTGGCCTCGAAGCTTTCGCCGCCAATCCGCCCGATCCGACCACGCTCACCGTCGGCACCCTCGCGCTCGCCTGCGCGCTCGGCTATCTCGACTTCCGCAAACAGGTCGATTGGCGCACGGCCCAACCGACACTTGTCGCCTGGCTCGATCGCTTCCGCGCCGCCGTGCCCGCCTTCGATCAGACGACGCCCGAAGGGTAAGCGTCGTGCTGCTGCGTTCCACATTGACCTCGCCGTTCGGCCGCAAGGTGCGGCTGGCGGCGACGCGCCTCAAGCTCATCGAGCGAATGCGGATCGAGCCCGCCGACCCTCTCGATGCGGCAGATATCCTGCGTCGCGACAATCCGCTCGGCAAAATGCCGCTGCTCATCCTCGATGACGGCCGCCGCCTTTATGACAGCCGCGTCATCCTCGAACATCTCGACCATCTGATGGGCGGAGGCGCGATCCTGCCACGGGATTGGCAAGCGCGGCTCGATGCACTGACCCAGCAGGCGCTCGCCGACGGCATCATGGATGCCGCCATCCTCGTCATTTATGAAAGCCGTCATCGGCCGCAGGAAATCCATCACGAACCGTGGCTTGCCTATCAGCGCGGCAAGATCGAGCGGGCTTTGGAAGCCTTCGCCGCAGATCCGCCTGATGCCGAGGCTTTCCACGTCGGCACGATCACACTTGCGTGTGCCTTGGGCTATCTCGACTGGCGCAAACAGGTCGACTGGCGTAGCACCCATCCGGCCCTCGTGGCTTGGCTCGACAGGTTCCGGGCAAAGGTGCCGGAATTCGACGCGACCAAGGCTGAAAGCTGAAAGAAGTGCCGGCATGGACGAGATGGATCAGCACAAGGTCAAGAACAAGCTAAACCCTGGGAGCCGGGGACGATGGCTTGACGGTTCTGCCACGACCTCAGCTTTTTCCCCGTTCTCCATGCCCTTGGCTATTGACGTGCGCCGCCGCTGACTGTTCGGTTCTCCCCATGACGACTGCCCCCACCCCGGCCCGCAGCAAGCATTTCAGCCTGCCGAACATGCTGACCTATGGCAGGGTCGTCGCCGTTCCCATTGTCGTCGCTTTGCTCTACTGGCCGGAAAAGGACTGGGCCCGCTGGACGGCCCTTGGCGTTTACGCCGTCGCGGCGATCACCGACTTTTTCGACGGCTACCTCGCCCGCGCCTGGCAGCAACAATCGATGATGGGGCGCATGCTCGACCCGATCGCCGACAAACTGATCGTTTCGGCCTGTCTGCTGATGCTGGCGGCGGATGGTGCCATCGCCGGCTGGTCGCTGGCGGCGGCCGTCATCATTCTGTGCCGTGAAATCCTGGTTTCGGGCCTGCGCGAATTTCTCGCCGGCCTGCGTGTCTCCATGCCGGTTTCGGCGGTCGGCAAGTGGAAAACGACCGTGCAATTGCTGGCGCTGGGCTTCCTGATCGCCGGACCAGCCGGCGAAAAGGTTCTGCCGGGCACCGAATTGATCGGCCTGACCCTTTTGTGGATTTCTGCCATCCTCACCATCTACTCTGGATGGGACTATCTCAAGGCGGGCCTCAAGCACGTCTCGGAAGATTGAGAAACGGATGGATGCGGCAGCCGTGAAACTGTCTTATTTCGCCTGGGTGCGAGAACGCATCGGACTGGCCAGCGAACAGATCACGCCACCGGCCGAGGTGCGTACAGTGGGCGAGCTCATCGCCTGGTTGAGCGGCCGGGGCGAGGAATATGCCTATGCCTTCGAGCGCCCGCAGTTCATCCGCGCCGCCATCGACCGCGTCCACGTCAAACACGAGACGCCCATCGCCGGGGCGCGCGAGATCGCCTTTTTCCCGCCGATGACCGGCGGTTGAACGCCATGGCCACGATCCGCATTCAAGCCGAGGACTTCGATGCTGCCGCCGCGGCCGCCGCGCTGACGGCCGGCCGCAACGATGTCGGCGCCGTCGTCACCTTCACCGGCCGTTGCCGCAGCGAGGACAACACGCTCGCCGCCTTGGAACTCGAACACTATCCCGGCATGGCGGAAGAAGAGATCGCCCGCGTTGCCGCCGAGGCGGAACGGCGCTGGCCGCTGCAAGGCACGATCATCATTCATCGCTACGGCCGCATTCGCCCGGGCGAAAACATCGTCCTTGTCGTCACGGCCTCGTCACATCGCGAAGCCGCGTTCGAGGCGGCCTCCTTCCTGATGGACTATCTCAAGACGCAAGCGCCGTTCTGGAAAAAGGAAATTCGTGCCGACGGCAGCGAAGGCGGCTGGGTCGACGCCAAGGAGGCGGATGACCAGGCAATGGAGAAATGGGCCAAATAAGCCGATTAACCTTGCTGCCCTTGCATCGGCCGCATTCCCCTGCCATGTCCTCGCGAGAACAACACCGGAGCCTCCCATGCCCCAGACGCGCGGACCGATTTTCGACGACTTCGCCCGATTGATGACGGATGCGGCCGGCATGGCCAATGGCGTGCGTCGGGAAGTCGAAACCGTCGTGAAAACCCAGATGGAGCGGCTGCTGTCGTCCATGGATGTGGTGACCCGCGACGAATTCGAGGCGGTGCGCGAAATGGCCGTTCTCGCCCGCGAGGAAAACGACAAGCTTGCGGCGAAGATTGCCGAACTCGAAGCGAAGCTGGCGCAAAAGCAGTCCTGAGCGCTGCGGCAATCGGGCCTGCGTCAAACCGGCGCGGCAAATTGACTCATGTCGGCCGAACGTTGTGGACATGGGCAGGTTCAGGGATGGACGGATTCCGTCGAATCTCGCACCTTGACGCAAGTAACGAGTCGGCAAATCGCTGAATCGTCATAAGAATCTGCAATCTGGCGGGGCTGGATCGTGGATCATTGTGTGGCGCGCGAGCGTCTTGTGCGTGTCGTCGCGAGTCTTTCTCCTTTGGGCCACAGCATATGATGATTGAAACAGAAGCCAGCCGCTCCGAACATCCCGTCGACGTCATCGAGCGGGTTGCTTCCGTCCGCGACTGGACATTCGCCCGCGACGCCGAGGACGAGATCTGCATCTCCGTCGACGGCAGCTGGTCGCCCTATCAGATTTCCTTCACCTGGCTCGAAGGCGTCGAAGCGCTGCATCTGGCCTGCGCCTTCGAGGTGAAGATCAACGAACGCCGCCGCAACGAACTCAACAAGCTGGTCTCGCTCATCAACGAACAGCTCTGGATCGGCCATTTCGGCATCTGGGAGAAGGAAGGCGTGGTGATCTTCCGCCACACCCTCATCCTGTCCGGTGGCCTCGAGCCGACGACGGAGCAATGCGAAGCGGCGATCGAAGCCGGTGTTTCCGCCTGCGACCGCTACTATCAATGCTTCAATTTCGTCCTGTGGTCCGGCCGCACCGCCAAGGAAGCCCTCGACACCGCCTTGTTTGAAACCGTGGGCGAAGCGTGAACGACGCAAGCACACTGCCGACGACCCTAGTCCTGCTCGGCGCGGGCAAGATGGGCAGCGCCATGCTGCGCGGCTGGCTTGCGCTCGGCATGGACGGCCATGGCGTTACCATCGTCGATCCTTACCCGGCCGACGATCTGATGGAACTGGCCAAGGAACACGGCATCCTCGTCAATCCGCCATCAGGCACGATTTCGCCGCCGGAAGCTCTGGTGCTGGCGATCAAGCCGCAGACGCTTGAAGCCGCGGCTCCTGACATCGCGCCGCTCGTCGGCGCCAACACGCTTGTCTTGTCGATCATGGCGGGCAAGACCATCGCCAACATCACCCAGCGCCTGCCGAAGGCCAAGGCGATCGTGCGCGCGATGCCGAACACGCCAGCCGCCGTCGGGCGCGGCATCACGGGCGCCGCAGCCAGCGCCGGTGTCAGCGCGCCGCAGCGCGCGGCGGCTTCCGCTCTGCTGTCGGCGATCGGCGCGGTCGAATGGCTCGATCAGGAAGATTGGATCGATGCGGTCACCGCCGTCTCCGGCTCCGGGCCGGCCTATGTCTTCTATCTCGCCGAATGCATGGCAAAAGCGGGCGAAGTCGCCGGCCTGCCGGCCGATCTCGCCATGCGGCTTGCCCGTGCCACCGTCGAAGGCGCTGGCGAACTGATGTTCCGCGATGCCGCGACACCGGCCAGCCAATTGCGCGTCAATGTCACCTCGCCCGGCGGCACCACGGCGGCCGCGCTCGACGTGCTCATGGACCCGAACGGCCTTGAGCCTCTGATGACCAAGGCCATCGGCGCGGCGAAACGGCGCGCCGGCGAGCTATCGGGTTAACCAGACCCGCCTTGGAACTGTCGACTTCCCGGCGTAGTTTAGGGAAACGAGACAGGAGCGCGCCATGGCCGACAGCAAAACGAAAGCCCCGCCGGCGGATGTGAAACAGCGCATCATCGATGCCCTGTTGGCCCTGGCTGGCGAAATGCCCTGGGAAGACATCACGATCAGCGAAGTGGCGCTGCGCGCCGGGATTTCGCTGGCCGATTTCCGCGACCAATTTCCCTCCAAAGGCGCCGTGCTCGCTGGCTTCTCCCGCATGATCGATCGCAAGGTGCTCGACGGCACCAACGAAGATCTCGCCGCCGAGACCGCACGCGACCGGCTGTTCGACGTCCTTATGCGCCGCATCGATGCCATGGGACCCTACAAGGCCGGCCTCAAGGGCATTTCGCAATGGGTGCGGCGCGATCCTGTCAGCGCCATGGCGTTGAACACGACCGTGCTCAATTCCATGCGTTTCATGCTCGAAGCCGCCCATCTGCACAGCGAAGGCATCGCCGGCACGCTGAAGCTGCAAGGGCTGGCCATCGCCTGGCAGCGTGTCTTGAACGTCTGGTTCGAGGACGATGAACCGGGCCTCGATCGCACCATGGCGGCGCTCGATCGTGAATTGTCCCGCGGCGAGACCTTGACCGCCCGCCTCGACGACATGACGCGCCTCACCGCGCCTTTGCGCTCGCTCGCCCATGCGGTTCTCTCGGGCCGCCCACGCCCGGGAGCGCGCACGCGCGATCAAGGCGACGACGCGACGCCGGTTTGAAGCTTCAAACCATGTGATCGGCGGCCAGCACGCAAACGGTATTCGGATCGGTTTCGATCTGCACCGTCGCGTGATGGATGCTGCAGTGGATTTCGAGTTCCTGCGCCAACTGCACCAGGAAGCCATCGCCCGGATGGCCGCCGAACATGCACAGATGAACGGTGAGCGCCGTTTCCGTCGTGCTGATCGGCCAGATGTGAAGATCGTGCAGCGCCGACACGCCGGGCTGTTTGAGCAGGAAAGCGCGCACATGATCGGGATCGACATTGGACGGCACGGCCGCCAGCGACATGGCAAGGCTGCCACGCAACAGCCCCCATGTCCCCCAGATGATCACGACGGCGATGACCAAACTGACCACCGGATCGACCCACTGCCAGCCGGTCATCAGAATGACGAGGCCGGCAACGACGACGCCGGCTGAAATCGCCGCATCGGCGGCCATATGCAGATAGGCGCCGCGAATGTTGAGGTCGCCATCCTTGCCCGACATGAACAGCCAGGCGGTGAACCCATTGATGAGGATGCCAATGGCGGCCACCACGATCATCGTCATGCCAGCCACGGGCTCGGGATTGAGCAGGCGCTGGATCGCTTCCAGAATGATGGCGCCGACCGCCACGAGCAGCAGCACCGCATTGGCTAAAGCCGCCAGGATCGAAGAACTGCGCAAGCCATAGGTGTAACGTGCCGTCGGCGGACGCTTGGCGAGAACCGCCGCCACCCAGGCGACGAGCAGGCCCAGAACATCGGACAGGTTGTGCCCGGCGTCGGCAAGCAGCGCCATCGAATTGCTGAAGAAGCCATAGCCCGCCTCGACGATCACGAAGAGCGTGTTGAGAATGATGCCGATAGCGAAGGCACGACCAAAATCCTGCGGCGCATGGGAATGCCCCGCATGTCCGTGCGTGTGCTCATGGGAGTGGCCATGGGAATGACCATGCCCATGATCATGGGCATGCGAGTGACCGTGATTGCCGTGCGAATGTGCTTCAGTCATGAAGGCCCCATAGCACCGCCGCAACGGCAAGGCATCATGTTATGATATTGCTGTAATGATATAGCGTGATCGGTTGATGACGAGGGAGCGTTTCCCACCTGCTGCAACCTTGGTGTCATCCCGGACACGCGAAGCGTGATCCGGGAACCAGGGGCGAGCGGTAGAACCTTTGACCAGCCATCAAGTAACTCGCGACGCCTCACTCTACCACGCGCTCCTGGTTCCCGGATCGCCTGCGGCGTCCGGGATGACACCAAGGGTTTCGACAACCTGCTAAAGCGGGATGCGCACCGTCGCCCGCAGGCCACCGAGCGGACTGGACGCCAGCGAGACATCGCCGCCATGGGCGCGGGCAATGTCGCGGGCGATGGCGAGACCCAGCCCCGTGCCGCCGTGATCCTGATTGCGCGCTTCGTCAAGGCGGAAGAACGGGCGGAAGACTTCTTCGCGCTGATCGGGCGGAATGCCAGGACCGTCATCATCCACATGAATGGTCAGGAAGCGCTGCTCGCACACCGCTTCGATAGCGATCTGGCGACCATAGCGTTGCGCATTGGCGATCAGATTGGTGAGAAGACGACGGAACGCATCGGGTCGGACCGTTACCATCGCCTCGCCGCTGAACGACACCTGCGTCGGATGGCCGTGCCGCTCGGCATCGACTTTCAGCTCTTCCAGCATGGTGCGCATGTCGATGGAGGAAGCCTGCTCGCCGCCGTCGCCGCGCGCGAAGGCGAGATAAGCCTCCAGCATGCGCTGCATCTCGTCGACGTCCTTCTGCAACGCATCGACATCCGGCCCTTGCGGCAGCATGACAAGCGACAGTTTGAAGCGCGTCAGGATGGTGCGCAGATCGTGGCTGACGCCATTGAGCATGGTCGTGCGCTGATCCATCGCCCGCTCGACGCGTCGCTTCATTTCGACGAAAGCAAAACCCGCCTGGCGCACCTCGCGCGCGCCATGCGGACGGAATTCCGGCTCACGCCCTTTGCCGAAGTCCTGCGCCGCCTTGGCAAGGCGCAGGATCGGTCTGATCTGATTGCGCAGGAAGGCGATCGCCACTGCCAGCAGCACCAGCGACGCACCGACCATCCAGCCCAGGAAAATATGCGAGTTCGACGCATAGGCTGCATTGCGCGCCGCGATCACGCGCAAGGTCGCGTCATTCAGCGCCACGCGGATCTCGACCAGATTGGAATTGCCGATGGTGTCGATCCAGAACGGCTTGTTGATCTGCCGCGACAGCTCCTGCGACAACGAACTGTCCAAAAGCGAAAAGAACGGCTTCGGCAAGGTCGCCGGCAACGGCTCCTTCGGCAGCAATTTGAAATCCATTTCAAAGCGCTCGCCGGCGATCTTCGCCACCTGTTCAAAGGTGGCGAGCGGAAACTTTTCGTAGGTATCGACCACGGCGGCAATGTCGGCGACGACGGCTGCCGACAGGCGCTGCGTGACGAGCTGCCAATGGCGCTCCATGAAAATGTAAGCGACGGCCGATTGCAGCAGCACCACCGGCAGAATGACAATGAGAAGCGATCGCGCGAACAGGCCCTTCGGCATACGGCTGGCAAGCCAACGGGTAAAGCCGCGCCATAGGCCGCGCGGCCTCTCGAACCAGCCGGGAAGCACCAAGCTCATCAGCGTTCGGGCAGCAGGCGATAGCCCGCGCCACGCGCTGTTTGCAGATAGATCGGATTGGCCGGATCGCGTTCGATCTTGCGCCGCAGGCGATTGATCTGCACGTCGATCGTGCGCTCGTTGGCGGCGGCGGCCGAACCAGCCAGCAATTCGCGCGCCACCGGCTCGCCCGGCGTCTTCGCCAGCAATTGCAGCATGTAGCGTTCGCGTTCCGTCAACCGCACCACGTCCTCGCCGTGACGCAATTCGCCGCGCTCGCAGTGGAAGACGAACGGCCCGAAGCGCACCAAGGTCGGCTGATTGAGCGGCTTCGGCACGACGCGGCGCAGGATCGAGCCGATGCGCAGCGACAATTCCTTGGCCTCGAACGGTTTGGTCAGATAGTCGTCGACGCCGGTTTCGAGCCCCTGCACGCGATCACTCGTCTCGGCTCGCGCCGTCAGCATAAGGATCGGCACTTGCGACGTCTCGCGCAGCGAACGGGCGAAATCGAGACCGTTCTCGCCCGGCATCATCACGTCAAGGACGATGAGATCGAAATCGAGATTGCTCAAATGGCGCCGTGCCTCGGCCGCGTCGCCGGCGGCCGTCACCCGATAGCCCTCGCGGACCAGATAGCGCGACAGCAGTTCGCGCAGACGCTTATCATCGTCGACGACAAGCAGATGCGCCGCGTCGTCGGCAGGCACGAAAGTCGGCTGCTCGGCGCTCGTTGCATTTTGCTCTTCGCTCATTCCCCGGTCCTTTCGTTGCGCCAGATCAGCGCTTCGACTCTGGGCCTCTCTTCCGGCTCGATCATTGCCAGCAAAAATTGCTGAGCGGCTTCCTGAGCCCCCTTCGGCAATTCCGCCAGCACGCGCGCGAACCGTTGCGATTGCAAGACGGACAATTCCAACGCCAGAGCCTTGCCCTTCGCCGTCAGGAACAAGAGCCGCTGCCGGCGATCAGTCGCGCCCGTCCGCGCCTCGACGAAACGTTCGTCGAGCAATTCCTTCAGCACCCGATTGAGGCTTTGTTTGGTGATACGCAGAATGTCGAGCAATTCGGCGATCGTGAGGCCAGGATTGCGATGCACAAAATGCAGCACGCGATGATGCGCCCGGCCAAACCGTAAGGTTTCCAGCAAACGATCCGCATCGCCGACGAAATCTCGATAGGCGAAGAACAGAAGTTCGATCAGGTCATAATGCGGCGGCGCCGGCGTCTCCGCGCCTGCCAGTCCCGCCCCGCCGACCAGGGGTATATCGTCAAGCGCCTGCGTCATGGCTGATCCGCTCTAATCCATTACGTCAGCACTATTGACATATTTCAGGTCGATTGCTACTCGTCAAGCCTCTCGAAAGTACCGGCAAACCGGCCGGAAATGCGGCGAACACCCTGTTTCATATGGGAAACCCCGTTCGCCAGGAGGAGTTGTGATGTCCGTTTTACCATTCGACCAGCGTGAAGGTTTCATCTGGATGAACGGGAAGTTGCTGCCCTGGAAGGAAGCGCATCTGCATGTGCTGAGCCACGGGCTGCATTACGGCTCTTCTGTATTCGAGGGCGAGCGCGCCTATGGCGGCAAGATTTTCAAGAGCCTCGAACATACCGAGCGTTTTCATAACTCGGCCAAGCTGCTCGACTTCACCATTCCCTATTCGATCGAGGAGATCGAAGCCGCCAAGCAGCTCGTCGTCGACAAGAACGGCATGCAGAGCTGCTACGTGCGCCCCGTCGCCTGGCGCGGCAGCGAGATGATGGCGGTCGCCGCGCAGAACGCGACGATCCATGTTGCCATCGCCGTGTGGGATTGGCCGAGCATGTTCGACGTCAACGAGAAGATGCGCGGCATTCGTCTCGATATCGCCGAATATCGCCGCCCCGATCCGCGCACTGCGCCGTGCCAATCGAAGGCTGCTGGCCTTTACATGATCTGCACGATCTCCAAACACGCGGCCGAGCGTAAAGGCTATGCCGATGCGATGATGCTTGATTGGGAAGGTCGCGTCGCCGAATGCACCGGCGCCAACCTCTTCTTCACCAAGGACGGCGCGATCCACACGCCGATCGCCGACTGCTTCCTCGACGGCATCACTCGCCGCACGGTCATCGATCTGGCTAAGCGCCGCGGCATTGGCGTCCACGAGCGTCGGATCATGCCGGACGAATTGGCGAGCTTCAACGAGTGCTTCCTCACCGGCACGGGCGCGGAAGTGACCCCGGTGTCGGAAATCGGCCCCTACCGCTTCACGCCGGGCAATATCTCGCGGACGCTGATGGAAGACTATACGGCTGAGGTGAACAAGCACTGAGCCGGGTTTTCAGCACAGAAATAGAGTTTTAAGCGGGCGGCGGACCTTTCCGCCGCCCGCATTCGTTTGCCCTTGCCTGTAGCCCTTGCCTTTTGCCGGCCCGACCAGCATATGCCGGGGCGGATTTTGATTTTGGCCCGCCTGGCCTGGCGCCGACGGGATAACGGGATAGCTCCATGGGTTTCAAATGCGGCATCGTCGGTCTGCCCAACGTCGGCAAATCGACCCTTTTCAACGCGCTGACGCAAACGGCGGCGGCTCAGGCGGCCAATTATCCGTTCTGCACGATCGAACCCAACGTGGGCGACGTCGCCGTCCCTGATGAACGCCTCGACGCGCTGGCCAAAATCGCCGCCTCGAAAGAGATCATCCCGACGCGGCTGACCTTCGTCGACATCGCCGGCCTCGTGCGCGGCGCCTCCAAGGGCGAAGGCCTGGGTAACCAGTTCCTCGCCAACATCCGCGAATGCGACGCGATAGCCCATGTGGTGCGCTGCTTCGAGGACGGCGACATCACCCATGTGGAAGGCAAGATCGATCCGGTCGCCGATATCGAGACCATCGAGACCGAGCTGATGCTCGCCGACCTCGACAGCCTCGAAAAGCGCGTGCCCGCCCTCGAGAAGAGGGCCAAGCAGAACGACAAGGAAGCCAAGGAAGCGCTCGATCTGATGAACCGCTGCCTGGTGCTGCTGCGTGACGGCAAGCCGGCGCGCCTCGTCGAGGTCAAAGCCGAAGAGCGCAAGACCTTCGACGGTCTTGGCCTGCTGAGCTCCAAGCCCGTGCTCTATGTCTGCAATGTCGAGGAAGCCTCCGCCGACAAGGGCAATAATTTCTCCGCCCTCGTCGCGCAGCGCGCGAAAGAAGAAGGCGCGGTCTCAGTCGTCGTCTCGGCGCGCATCGAAAGCGAAATCGCCATTCTGCCGGCCGACGAGCAGAAGGACTATCTGGAAGCCGTGGGCCTGGCGGAGCCCGGTCTTAATCGTGTCATCCGTGCCGGCTATGGCCTGCTCGGCCTGATCACTTACTTCACCGTCGGCCCCAAGGAAGCCCGCGCCTGGACCATCGAGACCGGTACGCGCGCGCCGCAGGCGGCTGGCGTCATTCACACCGATTTCGAAAAGGGCTTCATTCGCGCCGAGACGATCGCCTATGCCGACTATGTCGCCTTCAACGGCGAAGCCGGCGCCCGCGAGGCCGGCAAGTTTCGCCTCGAAGGCAAGGACTATACGGTTGCCGACGGCGACGTGATGCATTTCCGCTTCGCCAATTAAAGCAAGGCGCATTGTACAAGCCGCATTTGTAAGGGAGGGCCGATGCCGTCGCTCTATTTCGAGGATTTCCCGAAAGGCTTCGTGCGCGAATACGGCGCTCATCTGGTCACCAAGGAAAACGTCATCGAATTCGCCAGCGAGTTCGATCCCCAGCCCTTCCACCTCGATGAGGAAGCCGGCAAGAAAAGCATCCTGGGCGGCCTGTCCAGTTCCGGTTGGCAGACCGCCAGCGTCGCCATGCGTCTCATCTTCGAGAGCATCCTGAAGGATGCGGTGAGCCTCGGCTCGCCCGGCGTCGAGGAATTGCGCTGGCTGAAGCCCGTGCGCCCCGGCGACATCTTGAGCCTGCGCGCCGAAGTGCTCGATGCACGCGTGTCGCGCTCGCGCCCCGGCATGGGCATTCTGACGTGGCGTTTCGGCGTGCTCGACCAGAACGGCCAGGAAGTGATGTGGCTGCGCTCACTGATGATGCTGGGCACACGCGACGCGCCGCCCCTGGCGCCGCGCACGCCGCCCGCGCGTCCCGCGCCTGCGGTCCTTCCGGAATTCACGCCGGATTTTTCGGCCATCGACGACACCAACGGCATTCTCACCGGCTGGCTCGACGATCTCGTCATCGGCTTTCGCGTCGAGATCGGCTCTTATCAGTTCACGCGCGACAACATGCTGCGCTTTGCACGCGCCTATGATCCGCAGGTTTTCCACGTCGATGAGGAAGCCGCGAAGCAGACATTCTTCGGCGGTCTTGCCGCGTCCGGCTGGCACACGGCTGCAGCCTGCATGAGCCGGCTTGTCGCCACCCGCAACGCCTATGCCGCCGAGGCGCGCCGGCGCAATCTGCCGCGCGTGCCCGCCGGTCCCTCGCCGGGCTTCCGCGATCTCAAATGGATCCAGCCGGTCTACGTCGACGATATTTTGAGCTATTCGACGACGCCGCTTGAAAAGCGCAATATCTCGCGCGAGGGCTGGGGCATCGCCTTTCATCGCAATGAAGGCATCAACCAGAACGGCGACAAAGTGTTCGAGTTCACCAGTTCGAGTCTCTGGCCCATGCGCGGATAATCCGCCGAAGCCAAAAGAGGGGGAACGTCATGGGCAGCCAGAGCGAGGCGAAAGTCGCGATCCGTGAAGTGATCGAGAACTGGGCGATCTGGCGCGACAGCGGCGACTTCGAAAACCTCGCCACTTGTTATCATGACGATGGCCGCATGGTCGCCACATGGTTCTCCGGTCCCGCCGCGCAATTCATCGCTGGCTGCAAGGCCGGCTTTGAGAAAGGCGCCATCGTGCAGCATTTTCTCGGTGGCATCTCGATCACGCTCAAAGGCGCGCGCGCCATCGCGCAAACCAAGATGATGATCCTGTCGCGATCGACGCTTGAAGGCATGCCTTGCGACACCACCTGTGTCGGCCGCTTCTATGATTTCTTCGAAGAGCGCGAAGGGCGCTGGGCCATCGTTCTGCGCCAGCCGATCTATGAGAAGGATCGCTTCGATATGCTCGATCCCAGCCATCAACCGAAGCTCGATCCGCGCCTGCTGGAACGCTTTCCGGTCGGCTATCGCTTCATGGGTTATGCGCAGACGAAAGAGGGACGAACGGTCAATCCGTCGCTGCCGGGCCTGCATGGCGCCGAGGTTTTAGGCCTTTATGACGACGGAAATGCCTGGCTGGCGGGCAAAAAACTCGCCCGCTGAATGCTTCGACTTGTCGCACACCGCGCGCCAAATGACAGAATTTAATCAATTAAAACAATAATATGACAACGCGTTAATGATCCTTAGGAAAGATTACCCTTGCGGCACAGGCACTTTTTGACTCGCGCGTCACATTCTCGCCCAAACTAGCCCGCAAAAGCCCGCCACCTTCGCTGCGACGAGAGGCAATGTCCTTTCGCGTGTTCCCGCCGCGCCGCCCACTTGATCTGCGGCATTCTGCGGCTTCACCCATCACATCGACTAAGGAAACCTCACGAATGCGGGACGTTTTGTTCCGCCGCGGCCGCTTGGCCTCGGCATTGATCCCGGCTGCGCTTCTCACGATGGCCGCCACTCATGTCAGCGCAGAAGAATCGTCGGCGGAATATTTCGCCCGTGATCGCGCCATGTTCGCAAAAGAACATCCGCAGCCGAACGCCCAAGTACAGGCGAGCCTGCAGCCGAACCGTAAGACCAGCCGCAAGGAGCGCATTCGCGTTGCCAGCCTCTCCGTGAGCGGCACCACGCTGAACGATGCGAGCGCACCGGCTGAAGCCGCGCCCGTCTCGCGCCTGACGCGCCGCGCCGCGCCTGCCTCTGGCATTCATGCGCTCGTCACCGCCGCCGCCATTCGCAACGGCGTTCCGCCGGCGCTGCTGCACGGCGTCATCCGCAAGGAAAGCAACTATCGCTGCAACGCCTACAACGGTCGCGGCCAGGTGCATGGCGTCGGCCAGCTCAAGACCGCCACGGCCCGTTCCGTCGGCGTGCATGGCTCTCTGTATGATTGCAACAACGGCGTCGAAGCCGCCGCACGCTATCTGAAATTGGCGATCTCGCGCGGTGGCGCCGGATGCGCCGGCGTGAGCCTTTACGAGCGTGGCATCTATGCGCGCCCGACGTGCTCGGCCTATGGCCGCTCCGTCATGCACATGGCCCATCTCTAAGAAGAACAGCCAAACGCTGGAGCAAATTGCGTTTCTTCAGAAACGCAATTTGCTCCAGCATCTTTTATTTTGACGCGTCTTTGTGGCGTTTGACTAAAGTCAAACTGCAAAACGCTTTGGCTCAAGCCGCGCGCTTGAGCCAGCGTTTGGGATCGATACTCGCTGTCAGCCGATGTGCCGACAGCGCCTCGCACAATTGCGCGATGCTCGACAGATTGTGCACGGGGCGAAACTCATCCACATGCGGCAGCATGGCACGAATGCCCAGCGCGCGTGCTTCAAAGCGATCGAACCGCAACAGTGGATTGAGCCAGATCAGACGCCGGCTCGATTTGTGCAGCCGCTCCATCTCGCGCGCCAATTCTTCCGTGCCTTCCCGCTCGAGCCCATCGGTGAACAAAAGCACGATGGCGCCCTGGCCCAGCACTCGCCGCGACCAATCGCGATTGAAGCGATGCAGGCAGGAACCGATGCGCGTACCACCAGACCAATCGGCGACCTCCAGCGAACATTGGCTCAGGGCCTCATCGGGATCGCGATAGCGTAGCGCGCGCGTCACATTGGTGAGGCGCGTGCCGAACAGGAATGTCTGCACCTGCCGCCGCTCGTTGGTCAGCGCGTGCAGGAAATGCAGGAACACCCGCGTGTAATCGCTCATCGAGCCGGAGATATCGCAGATGGCGACGATCGGCGGATGACGCACGGCCGGCGAACGGCGCGCCAGATCGATGGTCGCACCACCGGCGCGCAGCGAGCGGCGCAGGGAACGGCGCAGATCGATCCGCGCGCCCCGCGCATCCGCAACGAAGCGGCGCGTCCGCACTTCATTGTCGCTGAGATCGAGCCGATCGATGGCCCGCATTGCCGCCGCGATCTCCTCGGCGGTCATCTGGGCGAAATCTTTCTTTTGCAGCAGTTCGGACGCTGACACGGTGAAACGCTGATCGAGCTCGAACTCCTGCTCGATCTCCTTGGGCTCGCGCTGCGGCATCAGGGCCTGCGCGACACGGGTCGAGCCCGCTTCCGGCTTGCTCGCCTTCTGCTGTTCCTCCTGCTGCGGCTCGGCCAGAGGCGACATCATCGCGATCAGCTTTTCCAGGAAGCCGCGCCGCTTCCAGAACATGCGGAAGGCCGCATCGAAGACGACCAGATGCTCGCGCTTGCTGACGAACACCGCCTCCAAGGTCGCGCGGAAATCGCTGCGATGACGCACACCCGCTATCTCCACGGCTCGCACCGCGTCGAGCACGGCGCCTGGGCCGACCGGCAGGCCTGCGGCCCGCAACGCCCGGGCAAAATGCAGGATGTTCTGCGCCAGGGTGCCTTCCGGCGCCGGGGTTTGCGGGGAACTTGGATCGAGACCGCTGACGTCGTCCACCACGGCCTCAGAAATCACTGGTGATGCCCTTGCTCTCCCAGTCGCCATAGCGCACCGGGTCGAGCCCGCCTCGGCCGTTGAGTTCGACCGGCGGCGGTTCCTTGGCCGCGGCTTCCGCCTGGCGCCGGCGTTCCTCGGCTTCCGCCAGGGCACGCTGCGCCGCTGGCGTCAGCGGCTTGCGCGGTTCGGCGGGGACGGCCTCCGGCGCGGGCTGATCGATCGGCTCAGACATATCCAGCGTCTCCAAATCGGGCGCTTCCAGGCCAAAAACCGGCCTTGGCGCCAATTCTGGGCAGTTTTTAACAAAGGAACAGGGCAATACAAACTGCCAAGCTTGCCCTAATCCCCTCCACCTCCCCACATAGGACGCGAACGGCTGGTCTTCCAGCCAAGTTATTCGGAGGTGATGAAGTCCATGAATATCATGCGCACGGCGATCCTGCTTGCTGCCATGACTGCCATTTTTGTCGTTGTCGGCGCCCTGATGGGTGGCCGCACCGGCATGATGATCGCGCTCGCCATTGCAGCCGCGACCAATCTCTACGCCCTGTGGAATTCCGACCGCATGGCGCTGGCCTCCACCAATGCCCATGAGGTCGACGCCACCATGGCGCCCGATCTCGTCAACATGGTGCACGGCCTGGCACAGCGCGCCGGCCTGCCGCCGCCGCGTGTCTATGTGATCGAGGATCCTCAGCCCAACGCCTTCGCTACCGGCCGCAATCCGGAAAACTCCGCCGTTGCCGTGCATACGGGCCTGCTCAACATGTTGAGCCGCGAGGAACTCTCCGGCGTCATCGCCCATGAGCTGGCGCATATCAAACACCGCGACACGCTGACGATGACCGTCACTGCCACCTTGGCCGGTGCCATCTCTTCCATCGCGCAGTGGGGCCTGTTCTTCGGCGGCAACCGCAACAATAACGGCCTCGGCATCATCGGCTCGATCGCCTTGATGATCCTGGCGCCGCTTGCCGCCATGATCGTGCAGATGGCAATCAGCCGTTCGCGCGAATACGAAGCCGACCGTCTCGGCGCCGAAATCTGCGGTAATCCGCGTTGGCTGGCCTCGGCTTTGGCCAAGATTTCCGGCGCGGCCGAGCGCATTCCCAACGAAGCGGCGGAAGCCAATCCGGCGCTGGCGCATATGTTCATCGTCAATCCGCTGATCGGCCAGGGCATGGATAACCTCTTCTCCACGCATCCAAATGTGGAGAACCGCATTGCCGCACTGGAAGATCTGGCGCAGCGCATGGGCCTCGGCCGTGGCGCACCGGCGCCGACACGCGCGGGCGGCTTTCTCGGCGGTGGCGATCCGCTAAATCCGCGGCGCGGCCCCTGGGGATAAGCCGGGATAACAAGGTTCACGATGAGTCCCGCGCCCGCTTTCGCAGCGCTCCCTTTGGGGATAGCTGCGAATAGCGGGCGCAATCGCAAGGCCGGTCATAAATGGGCCTGACTTGCGCACGATGATGCGTGCATATCAGCCGTGGCGGGAACAAAACGCAAAGCAATGCGTTGCCTTTCGCGCAAGAGCTTGAACATCATCACACCGGCGAGCGACGCTGAGTCGTCAGCCGGCCTCTTTACCGGTTCCCGCATTTCCTCGTGGGGACAGACTTCGTAGGACGGTGCGGGTTGCCTGACTTGAAAAAGCGTTCCAGCGGTTTTGGTGCTCGTTCCGCCGAGCCTGTGCCGCCGCCACCGCCCGGACTCTCCGCCCGCCTCACCGCCGCTCAAGCGCTCGCCGACATTCTCGCTTCCGGCCATGCGGTGGAGGATCGTTTTGCTGCGACGCGCACGTCCGAGCTCGATGCCCGCGACCGGGCATTGGCCCGCTCGATCGTTACGACGGCGCTGCGTTATCTGGGCTCCATTCGCGCCCGCCTGGCCCAGGCGCTCGACAAAGGCCTGCCGAAGAAGTCGGGCGCGCTGGAATGGCATCTCATCACCGCAGTCGCGCAAATCCTTCATATGGATGTGCCCGATCGCGCCGCGGTCGATCTCGCCGTCCATGCGGTCAAACGCGATCCCCGTTCCGCCGCGTTCGCCGGCCTGACCAATGCGGTGCTGCGCACCATCGTGCGCGCCAGCGAAGCCGGAGAAACCACGCTCGACGACCCATTCGCCGATACGCCGCAATGGCTCGCCGTGCGCTGGAGCAAAGCCTATGGCGACGAGACGGCGCAAGGCATCGCCCAGATGCACGCGCAGGAGCCGACCCTCGACCTGACCGTGAAGTCGGATGCCGAAGGCTGGGCGCAGCGACTGGGCGGCATCGTCTTGCCGACCGGTTCCGTGCGCCTCGCCACGCATGCGCCCATCGAGACGCTTGCCGGCTATAACGATGGCGAATGGTGGGTGCAGGATGCTGCCGCCGCCTTGCCGGCGCGTCTGCTCGGCGCCGCCGTCGGCGAGCGTGTCGCCGATCTGTGCGCCGCGCCCGGCGGCAAGACGGCCCAGCTCGCGCTTCACGGCGCCCATGTGGTGGCGCTCGATCGCTCGGCCGAGCGGATGAAGCGTGTCGCGGAAAATCTCACCCGCCTCGGCCTCTCCGCCGAACTGCACATCGGCGATGCATTGAGTTTCGACGCCGCACGCTTCGATGCCATTCTGCTCGATGCGCCCTGTTCGAGCACGGGCACCATTCGCCGCCATCCCGACGTCGCCTGGACGAAACGCATCAGCGACATCACCGCGCTCGCGACGCTGCAAGCCAAAATGCTCGACCGCGCCTGCTCCCTGCTGAAGCCCGGCGGCCGCCTGGTCTATTGCACCTGTTCGCTCGAGCCCGAGGAAGGCGAACAGCACATCGCCGCGCTGCTAAGGCGTAACCCCGACATGCTGCGCATGCCGGTGACAGAAGCCGAGACCGGCTTGGCCGACTGCATCAACGACGAGGGCGAAGTGCGGACGCTGCCGACCCACCTGCCCCACGCGGACAAAAGATTCGCCGGGCTCGACGGTTTCTTCGCGGTGCGTTTGCAGCGGCGGGCGATCTAAACGAGACACATTGCCGGTTTTATGAGCTTCCATTCGCTCTCCGTCGTCCAATCAGGTAAGAAATGGCTCTGAGTCGTCGAGACAAGAGGGTCATGGTGATCTTTCAGCCGGGGTGTGAAGGAGGTTTGGCGCAGTGACGGCGGTGACCGTGGCTGAACGCCTGACGGTTGCCCGTCTGGCGTGGGTAATGGGCTTGCGCGCCGCGCGGCGCGCCTTGGCATGGCCCGGCCGCCAAATCGCCGATCTGAGTTCCCGTGGCCCCCGCGCCCTGGCCATTGCGCCGCAGGACATCCGCACCACCGATCCGGCGATCGCCGATGACATCTACGCCGGCCATTTCCATTTCGCCGGCCGCATCGTCGATTCGCACGGCACCTCGCCTTTCGATTTCACCGAAGCCCCATTGGATTGGGAAACGGCGCTGATGGGCTTCGTCTGGCTGCGCCATCTGCGCGCCGCCGAAACCGCGCTCGCGCGGGCCAATGCCCGCTCGCTCATCGACGAATGGATCACTCGGCAGAGCCGCCAGAGCGGTGGCGTCGCCTGGCAGCCGCAGGTGGCGGCACGCCGGCTGATCTCCTGGCTTTCCCATTCGCCCCTGCCGCTCGAAGGGGCCGACGCCCAATTCTATCGCCGCTTCATGAAGAGCATCGGCCGTCACGTGACCTTCCTGTCACGCCAGGTGGCCGACGGTCTCGACGGCGAAGCGAAACTCACCGCCGTTCTCGCCTTGATGCAGGCGAGCCTGTGCGCCACGGGCCTGGAGAGTTCGCGCCGCAAATACGAGAAACTGCTTGTCAACACCTTGCAGGCGCAGGTCCTGCCCGATGGCGCCCATATCTCGCGCAATCCGCAGGTCCTCGTCGATCTGTTGCTCGATCTGCTGCCGCTGCGCCAGGCGTTCACCGCGCGCGGCCTGTCGATCCCGCAGGAACTCATCTCCTGCGTCGATCGCGTTCTGCCGATGCTGCGCATGATGCGCCATGGCGATGCGACCTTGGCGCTCTTCAACGGCATGGGCGTGACGGCGCCCGATACGCTGGCGACGGTGCTCGCTTACGACGACGCGCGCGGCCAGCCGGTGATGAACGCGCATTATGCCGGTTATCAGCGGCTCGAAGGCGACAACACCATTGTCGTATGCGATGCCGGCGCGCCGCCGCCGCCGCCCTATTCGATGAGGGCTCATGCCGGCACTTTGTCCTTCGAAATGTCGAGCCAGGGCCAGCGCATCATCGTCAATTGCGGCGCCCCCTCGCAGATGCGCGGCGCGCTGCGCGAAGCCGCGCGCCTGACGGCCGCCCATTCGACCCTGACCGTCGCCGACACGTCGTCCTGCCGTTTTGCCAGCGGCGGCATCGCCCGTGCCGTCTGCGATGGCGCCATTATCGCGGGCCCGTCCCAGGTCGAGACCCGCCGCGGCGATGACGAACTGGCCAGCGAAATCGATGTCAGCCACGACGGCTATGGCACGGCCTTCCACCTGCTGCACCGCCGTCGCCTCAAGCTTGCCGCCGACGGCTGGCGGCTGGAGGGCGTCGATACCTTGTCGCCCGCCAAAGGCGGCCAGGGGCTCGAATCGGTCGATTATGCCCTGCGGTTCCACCTGCACCCGCAGGTCCGCGCCGGCCTGATCGAAAACGGCCAGGGCATCCTGCTCGCCCTGCCGACCGGCGAAGCCTGGATTTTCCATGCCTCCGGCCTGCCGCTGACCCTGGAAGAGAGCGTTTTCTTCGCCGGCTTCGACGGCCCCCGCGCCACCAGCCAGATCGTCGTCCATGGCGACGCCGCCAGCCAGCCGGAAGTGGCCTGGGTCTTGAGCCGGTCACAGTAACCGCAATAGCCAAGCTTTCCCCCGGCGCGCGCCCATGCTAAGCGCCGGCCACCAATTGCTTCACCTGCTGCCCGAGACCCTCCCGCTATGCCCCGCGATCTCCGCCGCGTTGCCCGCGCGCTCATTTCCGTTTCCGACAAGACCGGCCTCATCGACTTCGCCCGCGCCCTCACCGGCCTCGGCATCGAGCTGATTTCGACCGGCGGCACCTGCAAGGCCATCGCCGACGCCGGCATCAAGGTGCAGGACGTATCCGATGTCACCGGCTTCCCTGAAATGATGGACGGCCGGGTCAAGACGCTGCATCCGAAGGTGCACGGCGGCCTGCTCGCCATCCGGGAGAATCCTGAGCACGAAGCGGCCATGCTCGCCCACGGCATCGCCCCCATCGATCTTCTCGTCGTCAATCTCTATCCCTTCGAGGCCACCGTCGCGAAGGGCGCCAACTACGACGATTGCATCGAGAACATCGATATAGGCGGCCCGGCGATGATCCGGGGCGCGGCCAAGAACCACGCCGATGTCGCCGTCGTCGTCGACGTCGCCGACTATGCCGCCGTGCTTGAGGCGCTGCAGGCCAACAAGGGCGCCACCACCTTGGCGCTGCGCCAGCGCCTCGCCCAGAAGGCCTATGCCCGCACCGCCGCCTATGACGCGGCGATCTCCAACTGGTTCGCCAATGCCATCGGCGAAACCGCGCCCGACTATCGCGCCATCGGCGGCCAGCTCGCCGAGAAGATGCGCTACGGCGAGAACCCGCATCAGGCGGCCGGCTTCTACCGCACGCCGGAAAGCCGCTTCGGCGTCTCCACCGCCCGGCAGCTCCAGGGCAAGACCCTGTCCTACAACAACGTCAACGACACCGACGCCGCCTTCGAGTGCGTCGCCGAGTTCGACCCGGCCCGCACCGCCGCCGTCGCCATCATCAAACACGCCAACCCGTGCGGCGTCGCCGAGGGCGCCTCGCTGCGTGAGGCCTATGAGAAGGCGCTGCGCTGCGACCCCGTCTCGGCCTTCGGCGGCATCGTCGCCCTCAACCGCCGCCTCGACGCCGAGGCCGCCCGCGAGATCGTCAAAATCTTCACCGAAGTCATCATCGCCCCCGAGGCCGATGAGGAGGCGGTGGCCCTGGTCGCCGCCAAGAAGAACCTGCGCCTGCTCATCACCGGCGGCCTGCCCGATCCCCGCGCTCAGGGGCTGACGGTGCGCACTGTGGCCGGCGGCTTGCTCGTGCAGGGTCGCGACAATGCGGTCGTCGACGACATGAATCTGAAGGTCGTCACCAAGCGCACGCCCACGCAACGCGAATTGATCGACCTCAAATTTGCTTTCCGAGTGTGTAAACACGTGAAGTCGAACGCCATCGTCTACGTCAAGGACGGGGCCACGGTAGGCATCGGCGCGGGGCAGATGTCGCGGGTGGATTCCTCGCGGATCGCCGCCTGGAAAGCCGCCGAAGCGGCCAAGGCGGCGGGTCTTGCCGAGACCTTGGCGAAGGGCTCAGTTGTCGCCTCCGATGCGTTTTTTCCCTTTGCTGACGGGCTTTTGGCAGCTGCCGAGGCCGGCGCCACCGCGATCATTCAGCCCGGTGGATCGATGCGCGACGATGAGGTGATCAAGGCGGCCGACGAGGCTGGCCTCGCCATGGTGATGACCGGCCACCGCCACTTCCGTCACTGACGCGTTCAGACGCGGTTCAGGCGCAAGACGCTATCCAAGACACTATTGGTCTTCGAATAGTGCGCGCCCGCACAGAAAGCGGACGCAAACTTGCCATTAATGGGATCGAAACCTGCGGCGCGTAGCAAGCAAGGTTGGGGTCCAGGAGAAGTTATCGTGTTAGTCAGTTCGAACCATGAAATCCAAGGTAGCCGTGTTGTCCGCGAGATCGGACGCATCTCGGCGGCCACTGGCTGGGGTGGTGTGGCCAGCGCCTCCTCGGAAGAATTGCGTGCCCAGGCTCTGCGGCGCTTGATCGCCAAGGCGCAGGATTACGAAGCCGATGCCATCGTCGACGTCGATTACTCGGTCGACGGCATCAAGAGCTGCGACCTGTCCGCCTGCGATCTGAAGCGCGTCATCGTCAGCGGCGTCGCCGTCCGCCTCGCCCGCGGCTGATCCACCCTTTAAGCACTCGGCGCTGATCGAGCCCCTATTGCGGCTCGATCTTCGCCTGGGTGATCCAGGTTTTCCAATCGGCGATCTGTTCGCGCAGGAAAGCCTGCCCCTCATCCGGCGTCGTGATCCAGGGATCGCTGGCGACGCTGTTGAGAAAGGCCTTGCCTTCGGCGCTGCCGGTCACTTCGTTGAACATCCGGTTCAACCGCTCGACGATCGGCCGCGGCGTCGCCATCGGCACCATCGCTGCAAACCACCCAACGATCTTCATCGGCACGCCCAGTTCCGTCATGGTCGGAAACTGCGGCACCACCTGCATGCGCTCCGGCGGGCTGATCGCCAGAATGCGCAACCGCTTCTCGCGCTCCTGGGAGATGCTGAAGATATTGTCGAGCGTCGCGAAATCGAGCGCGCCGCTGGTCAGATCGTTCAATGAATCGCCCGCCGTGCGATAGACCACCTCGACCGACTCCAGTCCCATCGTCTGATTGTAGATCGAGCCCATGACGCGCCCGAGCGGATTGGACGTGCCATAGCTCGCCTTAGCGCCCTTCTGCTTCAGATAGGCGGTGAGTTCCGCCAGCGTCTGCCAGGGCGCATCGGGCCGCACCACGAGCATGGTCGGCTGCTTGTTGATGGTCGCAGCGATCTGGATTTCCTTCTCCGCATCGACAGGCGGGCGCTTGAACAAGGTCATATTGGCCGCCACCGCCGTCGCCCCATGGACGTAGATCGTGTGCCCGTCGGGCTTCGAGCGTGCCGTATATTCGGTGGCGAGATTGCCGATGGCACCGGTCTTGTTTTCGACGATGACCGTGCGCCCGAACAGCGGCCGCATCTTCTCCGCATACCAGCGCACGATGACATCAGCGCCGCTGCCCGCCGGAAACGCGCAGACAAAACTCACGTCGCGTGTCGGATAATCCTGGGCGATGGCCGGCGAAATGAGTGAGGGCATGGCAAGTGTCGGCACGGCGGTCGCAGCCGACAATCCCTGGATGACGCGCCGGCGGGACGGGTTCTGCATCGTTTCCTCCTGTTTTTATCGCGGCGATTTGTTGTTGTTAGGCGATCGCCTGCCACTCTTATAAAGAGGTGATGCGCGAACGTTCAAACGTCCGCGCATCATAGCTGCTCCACGCTCAGCGTTTACGCCGCTTTCTTATAGGGCCCGAGCTGCTGCAAGGCCCAATCGAGAAAACTGGTGTCGACGACCTTGGCGAGCTCCACCGGCCGTTCCAGCATTTTCAGCTCGCCAAACACATCGATGTCGGCCTGCAAGGCCTGCATGTCGAGCTTGCCGTCGGGATCGCAATAGGCCAGCACGAAGGACTTATAGATCTGCGGGTCGCGGAAGGGCCCGTATTTCACCAGAATGTCGATGATCGCATCGCCCTTGGCGCCGCTGAAGTTGCCGGTGTCGTCGAGAGAATCATTATGATCGCGCACGCCACGCAGGAAGGCGCGCAGGAAACGCCGCCCCTGCTCGTTTTGCTCCTTGATGAACTTGCCGCCATAGAGCGTCACCGCTACCTGCTGCGAGGGCATCAATTCCCAGCTCGGCATGAGCGCAACCGCCGCGCCCCGCTTCACCGCCAGCGTGCCGGCGGGATCGGGCGGCATGGCGAAATCGATCGCGCCGCTTTCCAAAGCCGCCACCTGCTGCGGGAAGCTCATGGATGTTTCATGCACTTCATCCATGCGGATGCCGGCTTTCTTGAACAGCAGATAGAACAGCGTGCTCGCCGAGCTGCCCGGCGCGCCATTGGCATATTTCAGCCCCTTCAGATCGGCTATGGTCTTGACCCGGCCGGACTGGACCAAAGCGGTGCGCACCATCAAGCGAATGCTGCTGCGATTGACGATGTTGCGCGATTTGTCGGCGACCATGCGCATGTCGAGACCGCGCGTGAAGCCGTTATAGAAGCCGGCCGATGGGCCCCCGGCCGCCACTTGCAGATCGCCCGATGCCATGGGCGCGATCATGCGGGCGGCGGAATCGAAGGGGATCATCTCGACATCGAGCCCTTCGTCTTTGAAATAGCCGCGCGCATGGGCAACGAAATAGCCTACATCCGTGGCCGCGTTTGGCACGCCGAGTTTGACTTTGGTTGGACCTTGCGCGAGCGCGGGCGCGGCCAGCACTGTCGCTGCCGCCGCACCCGACAGCGCGAATGCGCGTCTGGTAATCATGATTGTCCTCCCTGGTCCTTATTTCATAGCCCAGGCAGGATCGTCGGGTCCAGCAAGACCACGACCACAAGGACGACGTTAGGGCTTGGCGGGCGTCAGCTCGGCTTGGAAGAGCCCTTCGGCTTTCATCACTGCATCGAAGCGACCGGCCTCGTCGAGCGTCTTGTTCATCTCCACCAGGCGCGGCATCCAGCTTTCGGCGATCGTATATTTCACCGAGGCGCCGCTCTGCTTATGGGTGATAACCGCGACCGCGAACGTGCCGTCCGGCGCCTTCTCCCCCGCCACCCGCAAGGAGCCCTGGCCGGGGCTGGCGGTCGTGGCGATGAGGATGCCATCGGCCGGGCAAGCACAGGGCGCTTTCGGCCCGGCCCAGAAAGTGACGTTGACCTCGCGCGGCTTGGCGTTGAGCTTTTGCAGGGCGTCGAGCCCAATGCGGATGCCAACGGGAATGAAAGAGCCGAAGCCACCGTGCACACGCGTGCCGAACGCGATCCATTCCTCGCGGCTTTGCGCCTGCGCCATCGACAGACCGCCCGAAAAAGCCAGGGCGACCAGAGCACCAGCCAGTCGCGAAACAAGCCTATCGCTTAACGAGCTATGCATTGTCATAAGTTTTGCCTCCCTTTTCATACCCACCCATCGCTAACAGGAATCCGCCTGCGGGCAAAACGGAGCTTGGGCGCGACTAACGGGATTTGAGGCAAATCGGCGAGAAAATGAGCAAGAAAAAAGGCCGGGCATTGCTGCCCGGCCGACAATCCAGCGGGGAAGCCGGATGTCTCCAGAGGGGAACGGCATGAAGTCCTTTTACGAGCCTCACCGGAAGGGAGGGGGCTTGGCTCAAACTTCAGCCGACCCAGTCATATTGCGCGGCACAGTCGTGCGTCGCAACGCCGCAATGTGCATGGTGCCTGTGCAGAGAGTGCATAGCCAGTAACCAAACTTAGCTCCAGCTATGCACAGGCTTAATAATCCCAGCGTTGCGCGTTCGCGACCAGGAAGTCTCTGAAGACACGAACCCTTGCGACGTTCTTCATTTCTTCCGCATAGGCGAGGTAGCACTCGAGCTCAGGCATATCTGCCTGGGGAAGAATACGGACCAGCTGGGTGTCCGCCAGGGCGATATAGTCGGGCAGCACGGCGATGCCGACGCCGTTCTCCACCGCCCGGCGCAGCGCCGAGATGTTGTTGACCGTCAAAGTCGAGGGCCGCGGGTTCTTGGCGTCGCGACCGGCGAAATGCAGGGAATTGACGCTGCTGAGGTAATTCTGTGCCGACACCCCGTAGGTCAAAACGCGGTGATGATCGAGGTCCTCAAGCGACTTCGGCTCGCCGAAGCGCTTTAGGTAAGCCACTGATGCATAAGCATGAAAATGCATCGTGAAGATGCGCCGGCGGATGATATCGGCCTGCACCGGCTCGCGCACGCGGATGGCCACGTCGGCCTCGCGCATCGACAGGTCAAGCTCGTCGTCGGAGAGCAGAATCGACAGTTTGATGTCCGGATAGAGCTCCAGGAATTCACCGATTCGCGGCGTCAGCCAGTTGGTGCCGATTCCCACCGTCGTGGTGACGCGCAGATCGCCGTGTGGCCGCTCGCGGCTGTCGGACAGGCGGGTGCGGGTGGCATCGAGCTTCACCACCACGTCGCGCACGGTGCGGAACAGGACGTCGCCCTGTTCGGTGAGAATGAGGCCGCGGGCGTGACGATGGAACAGCGGCACCTGCAGATCGGCCTCCAGAGCGCTGATCTGCCGGCTCACCGCCGACTGGCTCAGCCCCAGCGCCTCGCCGGCATGGGTAAACGACCCGGCTTCTGCCGCCGCGTGGAATATTCTCAGTTTGTCCCAGTCCACCGTTGTCAGCCCTTCAAATTGCCCGCTGCGCTTACTCCGCCGCCACCTTGGTCACTTCATGGGCGGCGAGCCAGCGCTCGGCTTCCAGAGCCGCCATACAGCCCATACCGGCCGCGGTGACAGCTTGGCGATAAATGTCATCGGTCACGTCGCCGGCGGCAAAAACGCCGGGGATGTTGGTCGCGGTCGAATCGGGAGCGGTACGAATGTAGCCGTTCGGCTTCATCTCGATCTGCCCCTTGAAGAGTTCCGACGCCGGCTCGTGGCCGATGGCGACGAAGACGCCGTCGACCGGCTTCTCCGTGACTTCGCCGGTCTTGACGTTGCGCAGACGCGCATGGGTCACGCCAGGCGGCGTCGCGGTGCCGGTCACTTCATCGAGCGTGTGATCCCACAGCACTTCGATCTTGGGATGTTTGAACAGCCGTTCCTGCAGGATGCGCTCGGCCTTGAACCCATCGCGGCGGTGGACCACCGTCACCTTCGAGGCGAGATTGGCAAGATAAAGCGCTTCTTCGACCGCCGAATTGCCGCCGCCGACGACGATCACTTCCTTGCCGCGATAGAAGAAGCCATCGCAGGTGGCGCAGGCGGAAACGCCGTAGCCCTTGAACTTTTCCTCGGAGGGAATGCCGAGCCATTTGGCTTTCGCACCCGTGGCGATCACCAAGGTATCGCAGGTGTAATCGGCGCCGCTGTCGCCCTTCAGGCGAAACGGATGGCGCGACAGATCCACCGACGTGATGTGATCGGAGACCATGTGCGTGCCGACATGCTCGGCCTGCGCCTTCATCTGCTCCATGAGCCACGGCCCCTGGATCGGATCGGCGAAGCCCGGATAGTTTTCGACATCCGTCGTAATCATCAATTGGCCGCCGGGCTCGAAGCCCGAAATCATCACCGGCTCCAACATGGCGCGCGCGGCATAAATGGCGGCGGTGTAACCAGCCGGGCCAGAACCGACGATGATCATTTTAGCGTGCAGGGGAACTTGCTTGTTGCTCATCTTATGGGCTCAGAATGCACGAATACGGGGAAATCGACGGCCCGCTCGGCCGCCAGGGCGTCTCAGTTATGTAATAGATGCAGAGCTTGCCGGAAAGCCGCAGAGCGCGGGAAAGCACGCCAAATTGACCAGCGGCCCGTTGCCAAAAAGGAAAAGGGCGCTCCGGCTTTCAGCCGAAACGCCCTTAATTCTTTTCAATTCAGGTGATTAGATCAGCGATACATGTCGCGCCGCATGCGGTCTCGGCGCATTTCCCGGCGCATGTCGTCGCGCCGCATCTCCCGGCGCATTTCGCGACGCATCATTTCATGACGCACCGCACGACGCGCCTCGCGTCGATCGGCCTCGTGGCGGATCGCCCGCTCCACGGGATTGAACTGGACTTGCTGGACCAATCCAGCGTCGTGTCCGCCAGCGCCGAAGCTCATGGGCCCGGCCTGCGCCATCCCGGCGCCGACAGCGGATGCGCCAGCCATCAAGGAAAAGGCCAACGCGGTTTTTACGAGAATATTCATAGCTCCTCCAGGGATAGACCCCCCGACGCAAATACGCGTCTGGAATGAAAACCCCTGGGGACGACATTCGTTCCGATTAAACTCAAAAGCCGCCGACGGTGAACCGACGGCGGCTTTCAATGGATTCAATCAGATCCGTTGCAGTTCAGGCGCAAACTCAGTTGCAAACCTGGAACGGATGGGTGCCGCGCGGATTGCCCCACGCGTCATACACCGGCCGGCGGACCCAGTAGCAGCCATAGCCGCCACCATAGCCATAGACCGGAGCCGGCGCCGCGTAATAGCCCGGCGCGGCGGAAGCCGCGGCTGCGGCACCGAGGATGCCAAGCGCTGCACCAGCGGCGATCGCGCCACCCGGACCGATGCCACGGCGATAATAACGCGGGCCACCACCGTAGTAGCGTGGGCCACCATAGCGGCGATATTGCACCTGCTCAGTCAAAGGCGAGGCGTGAGCATCAGCGGCCGACGGCGCCATGCCAGCAGACAACGGCATGGCCGATGCCGGAGCAGACGCAAAAGCCGCGACCGCGAGCGACGCGCCAACGGCAAGACCATAAATACTCTTCATCGTAGTCTCCTCTGGACCCCTTCCGACCGCACGGGGTTAGTTTACACGCGACCCACCGAAAGTCGATATAAGACAAAGGTGGCCCGACCATGTCACTGCAACGCAAGAGACTAAAAATGGTTCAATTTCGGAGTTCCCCGCCGATGATCGGCGCTGCTCCGATAGCTTGCCGCACGGCTCTTGCATGCTATACGGGCCGGACAGTCTCCCTATCCGGGGTGGTGAATCGGTGCACCGTCAGGGATTTCTGAGGGATTGCCGGTATTTGGCCAATTATTGGCCGCATGTGAGGGCGTTAACCGTATGACGACGCGCGGCGCGATTGGCGGGCCCCGCCTTCTGCTCCGCCGGCTTCGCGAGGTCATGGCGGAGCCGGTGACGGCACAGGCGCGCCTCGACAAGATCGTCATTCAGATCGCCTCCAACATGGTCGCCGAAGTCTGCTCGGTCTATGTGGCGCGCGACGACGGCCGGCTCGAACTGTTCGCCACCGAAGGTCTCAATCGCGAAGCGGTCCATTTGACCACCCTGCGCATCGGCGAAGGTCTCGTCGGCTTGATCGCGCAGCGCGCCGAACCCCTGTCGCTGAGCGATGCCCAGTCGCATCCAGCCTTCTCCTACAAGCCGGAAACGGGCGAAGAGATTTACCAATCCTTCGTCGGCGTGCCGATCCTGCGCGGCGGCAACACGCTTGGCGTTCTCGTCGTCCAGAACCGGGCGCGGCGCATCTATTCGGAAGAAGAGATCGAGGTTCTCGAAACCATCTCGATGCTCTTGGCCGAGATGATCGCCTCGGGCGAATTGCAGGCGATCGTGCGCCCCGGCGTCGACTTCAGCAACCGCCAGCCGATGGCCTTGCGCGGAAGTGCTGTTTCGGAAGGCGTCGGCCTTGGCCATGTGGTGCTGCACGAGCCGCGCGTCATCGTTACCCAGATCATCGCCGAAGACACCCAGCGCGAAGAGGAACGCCTCAACACCGCCATCGAAGCGATGCGCGCCAACCTCGACGAATTGCTCGACAACGACGGCATGGGCGGTGGCGAACATCGCGAAGTACTGGAAACCTTCCGCATGGTCGCCAACGACCGGGGCTGGTTACGCCGCCTGCGCGAAGCCGTGCGCGGCGGCATCACCGCCGAAGCCGCCGTCGAGCGCGTGCAGAACGAAGCCCGTGCCCGGCTGCAGCGCCAGGCCGACCCCTATCTGCGCGAACGCCTGCACGATCTCGACGAACTCGCCAATCGCCTGCTCCATCAACTCACCGGGCAGGAACTGATCACCGCGCCGGAAAACCTGCCGGACAACGCCATTCTCGTCGCCCGCAGCATGGGGCCGGCGGCCCTGCTCGAATATGACCGCAAGCGCCTGCGCGGCCTCGTGCTCGAAGACGCAGGCTCTTCAAGCCATGTCGCCATCGTCGCCCGCGCGCTTGGCATTCCGATGGTCGGCGATGTCGAGAACATCACCAGCCTGGTCGAACAAGGCGATGCGATCATCGTCGATGGCAGCGTCGGCGAAGTCCAACTGCGCCCGCAATACGACGTCGAACAGGCCTATAGCGAAAAGGCCCGGCTGCGCGCCCGCCGCCAGGAACAATATCGCGCCTTGCGCGATACGCCATCGAAGACCAAGGATGGCGTCGACATCAGCTTGAACATGAACGCCGGCCTGCTGGTCGATCTGCCCTTGATGGCCGAGGCCGGCGTCACCTCCATCGGCCTGTTCCGCACCGAATTGCAATTCATGCTGGCGCCGCAATTCCCGCGCCAGGAAAAGCAATACGCGCTTTACAACGCGGTGATGGAACAGATGCAGGGCGGTTCCGTCACCTTCCGCACCTTGGACATCGGCGGCGACAAGATCCTGCCCTATATGAAGACGTTCGAGGAAGAGAATCCGGCACTCGGCTGGCGCGCCATCCGCATCGGCCTCGACCGGCCGGGCCTCTTGCGCTTGCAATTGCGCGCGCTGTTGCGCGCCGGTGCCGGGCGGCAGCTGCGCATCATGTTTCCGATGGTCGCCTCGGTCGAGGAATTCGACGCGGCGCGCGCCTGCGTCTACCGCGAGATCGAACATCTGCGCCGCCACAACCATGTCATGCCGTCCGACCTCAAGCTCGGCGTCATGATCGAAGTGCCGTCGCTGCTGTGGCAGCTCGACGAACTGCTGCAGCGCGCCGACTTCCTCTCCGTCGGCTCCAACGACCTGATGCAATATCTTTATGCGGCCGATCGCGACAACAAGCGCGTGTCGTCGCGCTACGATCCGCTGAGCCCGCCGGCACTGCGCGCCCTCAAGCGCATCGCCGATCGCGCCAATCTCGCCGGCAAGTCGCTGACCTTGTGCGGCGAGATCGGTGGCAAGCCGCTGGAAGCGATGGCGCTCATCGGCATCGGCTATCGTTCACTGTCCATGTCGCCGGCCAGCATCGGACCGGTCAAAGCCATGGTGCTGGGCGTCGATGCC
The DNA here is from genome assembly GCF_031921685.1 of Methylocella sp. CPCC 101449. Taxonomy (NCBI): domain Bacteria; kingdom Pseudomonadati; phylum Pseudomonadota; class Alphaproteobacteria; order Hyphomicrobiales; family Beijerinckiaceae; genus Methylocella; species Methylocella sp. CPCC 101449. The sequence goes on from NZ_JAPDHU010000003.1 coordinate 365,754, forward strand.
GGCGAAGTCACCGAATTCATCGGCGATCTCCTGGATCGGCGCACCGGCCAGACCTCGCTGCGTCCTGACCTGATCGCCTTCGCCGAAGCCAAGGGCGTGCCGTTGTAGCGACGTTTCGCGCGCTTCAGGTTTTCGCTCCAGGTTTTCGCTCAAGGTCTTCTCGTCTTCAGGTTTCCCCATGCTGCCCGCCGACAAACTCGATCTCATTTCCCGCCGCCATCAGGAGATTTCCGCGCGCCTGGCCGGTGGCGCCACCGGCGCCGAATTCGTCGCTCTGTCGCGCGAACTGGCAGAACTCGATCCGGTGGCCGCCGCCATCGACGGCTGGCGCACGGCGCAATCCGATCTGGCTGGCGTCGAGGCAATGCTGGCCGATCCCGCCATCGACGGCGAAATGCGCGCACTGGCCGAAGAGGAAAAAGCCGACGCCGAAACGCGGCTCGCTGAGCTCGAACACACGCTGCGCCTGGCGCTGCTGCCCAAGGACGCGGCCGACGAACACGGCGCCATTCTCGAACTGCGCGCCGGCACCGGCGGCGATGAAGCCGCCCTCTTCGCCGGCGATCTCTTCCGCATGTATCAGCGCTATGCCGATCTGCACGGCTGGAAGATGGAAGTTCTCTCCACCAGCGAAGGCACGGCCGGCGGCTTCAAGGAAATCGTCGCCCAGGTGGAAGGGCGCGGCGTCTTCGCCAAGCTGAAATTCGAATCCGGCGTGCATCGCGTGCAGCGCGTGCCCGACACGGAAACGCAAGGACGCATCCACACATCGGCGGCGACCGTCGCCGTTCTGCCGGAAGCCCAGGATGTCGACATCGAGATCAACGAGGCCGATCTCAAGATCGACACGATGCGCGCCCAGGGCGCGGGCGGCCAGCACGTCAACAAGACCGATTCCGCCGTGCGCATCACCCACATTCCCACCGGCACCATCGTCTTCGTCCAGGAGGAGCGCTCGCAGCACAAGAACCGTGCCCGCGCCATGGCGCTGCTGCGTTCACGCATCTATGACGAGCAGCGCCAAAAACTCGATAACGCCCGCGCCGCCGACCGCAAATCGCAGGTCGGCTCAGGCGATCGCTCGGAACGCATCCGCACCTATAATTTTCCGCAAGGCCGCGTCACCGACCACCGCATCAATCTGACGCTCTACAAGCTCGATAAGATCATCACCGGCGAAGCGCTCGACGAAGTGATCGATCCGTTGATCACCCAGCATCAGGCTGATCTGCTGGCGGAAAGCGAGAAGTAAGCGGCCTTACACGCGACACCTCAGTGTCATCCCGGACACTTGCGCAGCAAGTGATCCGGGATCCAGGAGTCAAAGGCTCGGCGCTGCTTGTCGATGCAATGCGGCGGCAACATAACATTGCTCTCAACTGTCGCCCCTGGATCCCAGATCGCGCTGCGCGCGTCTGGGATGACACCGAGATGGCTAACTCGAGCCCTCACATATAGAGCTTTTCTTTCTCCAGCCCTTTGTACATGTCGGCGACATATTCGCCGTAGCCGTTCCACTTCAGGGTCGGCACGCGATTGCCGGTGCCGAGCACCTCCTCGGTCGCCTGGCTCCAGCGCGGATGCGCCACTTCCGGGTTCACATTGGCCCAGAAGCCATACTCCGACGCCTGCAAGGCTTCCCAATAGCTCTTCGGCCGCTCATTGGTGAAGGTGATGCGCTTGATCGACTTGACGCCCTTGAAGCCATATTTCCATGGCGAGTGCAGGCGGATCGGCGCGCCATGCTGTTTTGCCAGCGGCTTGCCATAAGCGCCGGTGACGACGAAGGTCAGTTCGTTCATCGCCTCCGCCATGGTGACACCTTCCACGTAAGGCCACGGATACCAGACCTGCCGCTGGCCCGGCGCCACTTTCGGATCGAGGAAGGTTTCCATGCGCAGGTACTGGACGCCCGATTGCGGCTTCGCCAGTTCCACCAGTTTCTTCATCGGGAAGCCGGTCCAGGGAATGGTCATCGACCAGGCTTCGACGCAGCGCAGCCGATAGAGCCGCTCTTCGAGCCCCATCTTCGCCATCAGATCGTCGATGCCGATCTCGAAGGGTTTCTCGATCATGCCGTCGATCTTGATCACCCACGGCCGCGTCTCCAGACGCTGCGCCGCCTGATAGATATTCTTCGCCTGGCCGAACTCGTAGAAATTATTGTAGCGCGACGTGATGTCTTCCGCCGTCAGCGGCCGGTCGAGCGTGTAGGTTTCATTGCGCTTGGCCGGAAACAGAGCCGCCGACGGATTATCGGCCTGCGCCGCGGCGACACCCGGCAGCATCGATCCCGCGCCAAGGGCTAATCCCGCTTTCAACAGGTTGCGGCGATCGAAAAACAAATGTTCCGGCGTCGCCTCGCGTTCGGGAATTTCCCATCCGCGACGGTGAATGACGTTCATGACGGCCTCCGATGAGCTTTTCCGCGCAATGCCTGCTTGGATGCGCGAATACGCCCCCTTTTCCTGCCCAAAATTTAGGACCATGCGCCGTTCACGGCAAATCACGATGCCGCAGGCCGATGTCACGAGCCTGTCATCGCTGGCTTTTTCGGTGGCGGATGGCGCTTGATTCGCGCGCGATTGACGGGATAACTCGACGGGTAAGGTGGATTCCATGACCAAAGCGATTGTCGGCATCATCGGCGGTTCGGGCATTTACGACCTGCCAGGGCTAGAAAACCTGCGCGAGGAACGCGTCAGCACCCCCTTTGGCGAGCCATCGGACGCATTGCGCTTCGGCCGGATCGGTTCCACCGACGCGGTTTTCTTGCCCCGCCACGGACGCGGCCATGTCCTGTCGCCCTCGGGCATCAATTATCGCGCCAATATCCATGCGTTGAAGCAGGTTGGCGTCACCGACGTGATTTCGGTGTCGGCCTGCGGCTCGTTCAAGCCGGAACTCGTGCCCGGCCTCTTCGTTCTCGTCGATCAATTCGTCGATCGCACCCACGGCCGCGCCTCATCCTTTTTCGGCAATGGCTGCGTTGCCCATGTGTCGATGGCCCATCCCATCTCACCGCTTTTGCGCCAACGCCTGTTGCAGGCAGCGGAGGCAGAAAGCCTGCCCATCGTCAAAGGCGGCACTTACGTGTGCATGGAGGGACCGCAATTTTCCTCCTATGCTGAGTCGCTGTCCTACAAGGCGCAGAATTATGACGTCATCGGCATGACCGCGATGCCGGAGGCGAAGCTGGCGCGCGAAGCCGAGCTTTCCTACGCCACGGTCGCCATGGTCACCGACTATGATTGCTGGCATCCCGAACATGACGCGGTCGATGTCGCCTCCGTCATCAAGATCGTCCATGAAAATGCCGGCAAGGCGGCGAAGCTGCTGGCGCGCGTGCTGCGCGATTTTCCCGCCGAACATGAACCCTGCCCCGTCGGTTCCGATCGCGCCTTGGACACCGCACTCATCACGGCGCCATCGGCCCGTGATCCCGCCCTATTGGAAAAGTTGAAAGTGATCCTGGCGCGCGTCAACGCCGCCTAACCAGAATGGATTGTCGATGAACGCAACCTATGATCTGAAGCAAGCAATCCGCACCATTCCGGATTATCCGAAGCCGGGCGTTCAGTTTCGCGACATCACCACCCTGCTCGGTGATGCCCGAGCCTTCCGCCGCGCCGTCGATGAATTGGTTCAGCCGGTCGCCGGCACCAAGATCGACAAGGTGGCCGGCATCGAAGCGCGCGGTTTCATTCTCGGTGGTGCTGTCGCCCATCAATTGTCGGCCGGCTTCGTACCCATCCGCAAGAAAGGCAAGCTGCCGCACAAAACAGCGTCCATCGCCTATTCGCTTGAATATGGCGTCGACGAAATGGAGATTCACAGCGACGCTATTCAAGCCGGCGAACGGGTTATTGTCATCGACGACCTCATCGCCACCGGCGGCACCGCCGAAGCGGCGGTGAAACTCTTGAAATCCATCGGCGCCGATGTGGTCGCCGCCTGTTTCGTCATCGATCTGCCTGACCTTGGCGGCGCCAAGAAAATTCAGGCGCTCGGCGTGCCCGTGCGCACGCTCATGGCGTTCGACGGTCACTGATGCAGATCGGCGGCCGGCCCTATCGCACCATCTGGGAAGACGAACGGCGCCATGTCGTCGTCATCGACCAGACGAAACTGCCGTTCGCCTTCGAGACCGTCACGCTCAACACCTCGGCGGATGCGGCCCGAGCCATCAAGGACATGATCGTGCGCGGCGCGCCACTCATTGGCGCCACCGCCGCCTGGGGCGTGGCGCTAGCCATGCGCGATGATCCTTCCGATGCCGCCTTGGCCTATGCCCTCGCCTCTCTCGGTGCGACACGCCCCACCGCGGTGAACCTGCATTGGGCGCTGCGCCGCATGCAGACCGTCCTGCTACCGCTGCCGCCAGCGCAACGCGCCGAGCGCGCCCGCACGGAAGCCCTCAACCTCTGCGACGAGGACGCCGCCACTTGCCGCGCCATCGGCGAACAGGGTCTGCCGCTGCTGCACAAGGCCGCCGCACGCAAGAGCGGGCCCCTCAATATTCTCACCCATTGCAACGCCGGCTGGCTCGCCTGCGTCGACTATGGCACCGCGCTGGCGCCGATCTATCTCGCCCATGATGCCGGCCTCGACGTGCATGTCTGGGTCGACGAAACACGGCCGCGCAACCAGGGCGCGTCCCTCACCGCCTATGAACTGGGTGCCCATGGCGTCAAACACACGGTCATCGCCGACAATGCCGGCGGGCACCTGATGCAGCATGGCCAGGTCGATCTGTGCATCGTCGGCTCCGACCGCACGACGGCGCGGGGCGATGTCGCCAACAAGATCGGCACCTATCTCAAGGCGCTCGCCGCTTTCGACAATCGCGTGCCGTTCTACGTGGCGCTGCCGTTTTCGACCATCGACTGGTCGCTGGGCGACGGCGTGCAGGACATCCCCATCGAGGAACGCGCCGCCAGCGAAGTCACCCATATGACCGGCCTCGACGCGGACGATCATCTGAGAGCCGTCCGGATCGTCGCGCCCGGATCGCAGGCCGCCAATCCGGCCTTCGACGTGACGCCGGCCCGGCTCGTCACCGCCTTGATCACCGAACGCGGCGTCACGCCCGCCACCGCCGAGGGCCTCGCCGCGCTTTATCCGCAAGCCGAGCGCATATGAGCACCGACGCTTCCCTTCGCCGCAACGTGATCAGCATCGCCCAGGAGATGGATCGCCTCGGCTTCGCGCCATCGAAATCCGGCAACGTCTCGGCCCGCGCCCCTCACGGCCTTTTGATCACGCCCTCGGCCCTGCCCTATGCGCAAACCAAACCCGCCGATCTCGTTCTCCTCGATCTCGACGGCAAGGTTTTGACTGGCAAACGACCGCCCTCCTCGGAATGGCGCTTTCACGCGGCGATCTATCGAGCGCGGCCGGAGGTCAATGCGGTGGTCCACACCCATTCGCCCCGCGCCACGGCTTTATCTTGCGCGCGGCGCGGCCTGCCGGCTTTTCACTATATGATCGCCATTGCCGGCGGACACGACATCCGCTGCGCGCCCTATGCCACGTTCGGCACGCAGGCCTTGTCCGATCATGCGGTGCGTGCGCTCAAAGGGCGCAAGGCGACGCTCTTGTCCAACCACGGCGTCATCGCCGTCGGCGCCACGCTCGACGGCGCACTGGCGGTGGCCAAGGAAGTCGAAAATCTGAGCGGCCAATATCTCGATCTGCTCGCCGCCAAACTGAAACCTGTTATCCTAGGCAAAACGGAAATGGAGAGGGTTTTGGTGCAATTCGCCACTTATGGCCGCAAGGGCTAATCTGGCGCCGGAGTGGAAATCTCCGGGTGGGCGCGCTATATATGGGAATATATAGCGGTTTAGCACCGAACCATCCGACATGTGAGGAAATCATGCTCGCGACCGATGAAGACATCCTGGCCAAAGCCGAGGAATGGCGGAAGGCCGGTAAGGGCGTTGCCATTGCCACCGTCACCGAGACCTGGGGCTCGGCGCCGCGCCCGGTCGGCAGCCATCTGGTGATCGACGAGGACGGTCTGTTTCTCGGCTCCGTCTCCGGCGGCTGCGTCGAGGGCGAAGTCGTCACCGAAGCCCTCGACGTGATCGGCGACGGCAAGTCCCGGACATTGGAATTCGGCGTCGCCGACGAGACCGCCTGGCGGGTCGGCCTGTCCTGCGGCGGCCGCATCAAGGTCTATGTGGAGAAGGTGGACTAATGGATCTCGCACTTCTCTCCGCGATGAACACCGAGCGCGCGGCTCGGCGCGCCTGTATCTTGATCACCGATACGTCGAACGGCGCGCAGCGCCTGGTCAAAGGCGCTGATATCGCCAGCGACGCTTTGGCCGATGTGCTGGATTCAGCCTTGCGCTCGGGCAAGAGCGGCACGGTGGAGGTGGACGGCAAAAGCTATTTCCTCACCGTGCAGGTGCCGCCGGTTCGCCTGTTCGTGATCGGCGCCGTACATGCCTCGCAAGCTTTGGCGCCGCTCGCCCGTGTCGCCGGTTTCGACATGACCGTCATCGATCCGCGCACCGCCTTCGCCACGCCGGAGCGCTTCGCCGACGTGAAACTGCTTGCCGAATGGCCGCAGGATGTCCTGCCCGGTCTCAAGCTCGATCGCTACTCTGGATTGGCCTGTTTCACTCACGATCCCAAGATCGATGACCCGGCGTTGGAACTGGCGCTCGCGGCCGACTGTTTCTATGTCGGCGCGCTCGGCTCGCGCAAAACCCATGCGCGCCGCGTCGAACGCTTGCAGGCCAAGGGTTTTAGCGAAGAACAGATCGCCCGCATTCGCGCCCCCATCGGCATGGATATCGGTGCGGTCAGTCCGGCTGAAATCGCCGTCTCGGTTCTGGCCGAGATCATTCTGTCCCTGCGCAAGAAACCGCTGCGCGCCGAAAAAGAGCGCGCCGGCGCGGCGATTGGAGCCTCAGCGTGAAATTTGGTGCCATTCCGGTAGACGAGGCCCTGGGCGGTATCGTCGCCCATGCGGTGCGCATGGATGGCCTGGTCCTGAAAAAGGGCGAGACCATCGGCGCGGCGCAGATCGAGGCCCTTAAGGCGGCTGGTGTTTTCGATATCGTCGTCGCCAAGGCGGAGAACGGCGATGTCGGCGAGGACGATGCCGCGCTACGCCTGGCCCAGACCGTCGCCGGCGATCACGTCAGCGTCGAGAAACCCTTCACCGGCCGCTCCAATCTGTTCGCCGAACAGGCCGGCGTGTTGATGATCGACACCACCGCCATCGACGGCATCAACGACATCGACGAATCCATCACCGTCGCGACGCTCGAACCGTGGCGCGCGGTGGTGCAAGGCGAGATGATCGGCACCGTCAAGATCATTCCCTTCGCCGTGCCCGAAACCCTGCTCCAGCAAGCCATCGCCGCGTCGAAAGAAGCGCCGCTACATGTCGCGGCCTACAAGCCGATGAAGATCGGCGTCGTCTCCACCCTGCTGCCCGGCCTGAAACCTTCGACCGTCGTCAAGACGCTGCGCGTCATGCAGGAGCGCATCGCGCCTGCCGGCGCCACCCTCGTCGCCGATCTCAGAGTGCCGCACGAGGCCGGCCCGCTCGCGGCCGCCATCGCCGACGTGAAACAGGAAAGCGACATCATCGTCGTCTTCGGCGCCTCGGCCATCACCGATCGGCGCGACGTGATCCCGGCGGCGCTGGAAATGGCCGGCGGGCGCATCGAACAGCTCGGCATGCCTGTCGATCCCGGCAATCTGCTTCTGGTCGGCGACATCGAGAGCGACGGCAAGCGTAAACCCGTCCTCGGCGCCCCCGGCTGCGCCCGCTCGCCCAAGGAAAACGGCTTCGACTGGGTGCTGCAACGCCTGCTCGCCGGTCTCGACGTGAAAGCCCGCGACATCCGCCGCATGGGTGCCGGAGGCCTGCTCATGGAAATCGTCCAGCGCGGCCAGCCGCGTGCCATCCCGCCGTCAGACTGATACATAGCGTTCCGGTGTTCGGCCGTTGGGCGACGCCGAACTTATGAAGACGCTTCAAACAAAGACTTTTCCCCATGGCTCACGTCGCTGCCGTCATTCTCGCCGCCGGTCTTGGCACCCGTTATCGGGCGCAAGACGACAAGGCCGTCACCAAAGTGCTGGCTGACCTCGATGGCCGGCCGTTGGTCCGCCATGTCATCGACGAAGCCTTGTGCTCGCGCTGCGCGCCCGTTGTCGTGGTCACGGGCTATGCCCATGAGGCGGTGGAGGCGGCGCTGGCCGATGCCGACGTCAGCCTCGTTCACAATCCCGATTATGAAACCGGCCTCGCTTCGTCGCTCAAACGTGGCGTCGGCCGCCTGCCGGTCAACAGCCAGGGCGCGGTGGTCCTGCTCGCCGACATGCCGAAAGTCTCGAGCGCGATCATCAACCGGCTGATCGAAGTTTTCATCGACCATCCCGACGCCGATGCGGTGGTGCCCGTCTACAACGGCACACGCGGCAATCCGGTGCTCCTGGCCCGCTCACTGTTCCCGCAGATCATGCAATTGAAAGGCGACCAGGGCGCCAGGCCGATCATAGAAGCCGCTGCCAAGAACGAGCGCATCATCTATGTGACGATGGACAATGAAGCCATCGCCACCGATGTCGACACGCCCGACGCACTCGATGCGCTGCGCACCGCGAAGGGCTAAAGCGTTCTTATCATCAACCGTCATTGCGAGGAACGCAGTGACGAAGCAATCCAGGAGCGCGTGGTAGGGCATCCAGAAGCGACTGTGGTACAGGCATATCTATATTAATGCCTCTGCACCTTGACTCCTGGATTGCTTCACTTCGTTCGCAATGACGGAGCCTGCCCACCGCCTGTCGGCAATGTTGCCATGAAACGCTTTAATCCAGCACCCAGGCCACGTTCGACTTGGTGCGCAGGGTTTCGCGATAGCCGTTCGTGCGCATGATGCGCGGCAGATCGAGCGCCCAGCGGCCGTTGGAATATTCCATCAGCACCAGCTTAGGCCACAGCGACTGTGGCGCCGTGCGATAGAAGGTCTCGAGGATCAGGTCTTCGGCGCCTTCGACATCGAGCTTGATCGCATCGATATGGCTGTAGCCTTCATCCTGGACCAATCCCAGCAGCGTGCGCCCCGCCACCTTCAGCCTTTGACCGCCAGCATCGGAATTGACGATGCGCATGGAGGTCTCGCCGCGATTGTGCGTCGGCAGGAACAGGGTGATCTCGCCATCCTTGTCCGACACGGCGCAATCGAGCGCCTTCACCGAAGCGAATGCGTTCTGGCGGATGTTGTAGACGAGGCGCTCGAAAATCTCCGGCTGCGGCTCGATCGCCAGGATTCGCGCGTCGTGCCCGGCGGTCGCCGCCACGAACAAGGAATAGCCGCCGATATTGGCGCCGATGTCGATGAAGACGAAACCAGGCTTGATCGCCGTGGCCAGCAGCGCCCGCTCCGGCTCGTCGAAATATTGCGGCGTGAAAAGAATACGCTTTTCGCAAACGTTATTATACGGATAGAGCCGCATCCGCGCGCCAAGCGCCTCGGTGTCGACCGGCCGGCCCGCGAGCAGGCGCAAGGCGACCTTGCGCAGCGCAAAGGCGCCGCGCCGGCCTGCCCAATTCTGGGAGGCCCGGCGGGTACGCGAAATAATGCTGGCCACCAATGCGCCGGGCGCATAAGCGCCGAACGGCCCGGTATCGTTAGGGAAAGGCTTCATGGCCGCGCCATAGCACGCGGGTCCGGCCAAAAGCCAGCCGGAAGGCAAAGCACCTGAGAGGACTGCCGCCCCCGCCATGGGGCAATCTGCCCCCGCCGAGGCCCGGTTCCGCCCTTGCACTAGCGCCTAAATGGCTTAAATCTTGGGTCTCACAGGAAATTCTTGGAAGCCATGACCTTCGTCGACGCGGCACGCGCGCCCACCCGAAAGACCGGACAAATCAAGCTGCACGGGCCGGAAGCCTTTGCCGGCATGCGCAAGGCCGGCCAATTGGCCGCCGCCGCCCTCGACATGCTCACGTCCCATGTCGAACCCGGCACGCCGACCGACAAGCTCGACAAACTGATGTTCGAATTCGCCATGGACCACAACGCCTATCCGGCGACCCTGGGCTACCGTGGCTATCGCAAGTCCCTGTGCACCTCGATCAACCACGTGGTCTGCCACGGCATTCCCGATTCCAAACCGCTGCGCAGCGGCGATATCGTCAACATCGACGCGACCTTGATCGTCGACGGTTGGCATGGCGATTCCAGCCGCATGTATTGCGTCGGCGAGGTCAACCGCCGCGCCCAGCGCCTGGTCGAAGTTACCTATGAAGCGATGATGCGCGGCATCGCCGTCATCCGCCCCGGCGCCACCACCGGCGACATCGGCGCCGCCATTCAGGAATTCGCAGAAGGCGAGCGCTGCTCGGTGGTGCGCGATTTCTGCGGCCACGGCCTCGGTCAGCTCTTCCACGACGAACCGAACATTCTGCATTACGGCCGCCGCGGCGAAGGCATCGTCCTGCGCGAAGGCATGCTGTTCACCGTCGAGCCGATGATCAATCTCGGCCGCCCGCAGGTGAAAATCCTCTCCGATGGCTGGACCGCCGTGACGCGCGATCGCTCGCTGTCGGCGCAGTTCGAACACAGCGTCGGCGTGACGGCGACCGGCGTCGAGATCTTCACCAATTCCCCCGCCGGCTATACGCAACCGCCCTATATCCTGCCGGCGGCGTGAGCGACGAGCCGCACTACAAGGGCCATCGCGAGCGCCTGCGCGCGCGCTTCATCGAGGGCGGCGATCAAGGCCTGCCTGACTACGAACTGCTCGAACTCATTCTGATGCGCTCGATCCCGCAGCGCGACGTCAAACCTCTGGCCAAAGCCCTGATCGCCCAGTTCGGCTCCTTCGCCGAAGTGCTCGGCGCGCGCCGCGAGCGCCTGCTTGAGGTGAAAGGCGTCGGCGAGAGTACGGCGATAGACCTCAAAATCGTCGAAGCCGCCGGCCGCCGTCTGGCGCTGGGTGAGGTCAAGCAGAAGCGCGTGCTGACTTCAGGCAAGGACGTGGTCGACTATTGCCGCGCCGCCATGGCCTTCGCCGATCGCGAGCAATTTCGCATCCTCTTCCTCGACAAGCGCAACGGCCTCATCGCCGACGAAGTGCAAGGCACCGGCACCGTCGACCACACGCCGGTCTATCCGCGTGAAGTCATGCGCCGGGCACTGGAACTGGCGGCGACCGCGATTATTTTGGTCCACAACCATCCTTCCGGCGATCCAGCACCATCGCAAGCCGACATCCAGATGACGCGCGACATTCAAGTGATCGCGCGTTCGCTCGGCATCGAACTGCACGATCACATCATCGTCGGCCGCAACGGCCACGCGAGCCTGCGCGCGTTGAAGTTGATCTGAGACGCCGGCACTGTGTGACGCGCCGTCACGATGCATTCGTCGCGACACCATAGGATACTTCGGTATCCCATATTTTAGTGCAAGAAACCTGCTATTTGCAGGCCAAATCGTCAAACTCAACGCTGCTTTTTTACCGCAAATTTATCAGCCATCCGTATCTATTTCGCGCATCTGGTTGGCTCGCATGTGCATTAGCGTGCTCAAGCTTCGATATTTGAAAGACGATTTTTTGCATGATCACCGTTCTTGGATGCATTGCGACCGAGCATAACATCTGGCTCGTTCTGGTTGCTGCGATCGTCTGCTCCTGTGGCGCCTGGGCGACCATGAGCCTCTTTCACAGGGCCTATCGGACATCTGGCCAACAACACGCCGGTTGGTTGTTCCTGACCGCCGTCGCGGCGGGCGCTTCCATCTGGAGCACCCACTTCATCGCCATGCTCGCTTACGAACCGGCAGCACCGGTGGAGCTCGATCCGGTCCTGACGATCGTCTCCCTACTCGTGGCGGTCGTAGGAACGGCGCTCGGCTTCGCTGTTGCCAGCAAGGGTCGCAGCGTGCGGGTGGCCACGATCGGCGGCGCCGTCGTCGGGCTCGGCATAGCCGCCATGCACTACACCGGCATGGTCGCCTATCGCGTTCAGGGCATCGTCCACTGGCAGCTTTCCTACCTGATCGCCTCGATCGTCCTGGCGATCGTCCTGTCCGCCCTCGCTCTCTACGTCGCGGCTCGCAACGTCTCGGCCTCTTCACGATTGACCGCCTCCGGAATTTTCGTCCTCGCGATCGTCAGTCTGCACTTCACAGCGATGACCGCTTTCCGGGTCGAACCGATCCTGCTTGAAGGCGCCTATACCAATCCGGATGCGCTTCATGTGCTGGCCTTCGCCGTCGCCATCGCCGCTCTGGTCATCGTCGGCACCGGCCTGACCAGCTATCTCATCGACGATCAGGTACGCATCGAGTCCAACCGCCGCTTACGGCACATGGCCCTGAACGACAGCCTGACCGGACTGCCGAACCGCGTCAGTTTCCACGATCATCTCGACCGCGAAATCTCCTGGGCCAATGCGACGAACGGCAAGTTCGCACTCATCGGCATCGATCTCGACCGTTTCAAAGAGATCAACGACCTACGCGGCCACAAAGCCGGCGATGAAGCGCTCAAGATTCTGGCGCGGCGCATGGCCAGCCTGATTGGCAAGGACGAATTCGTGGCGCGTCTCGGCGGCGACGAATTCAGCGCCACGCTTCGCGTCAGCGATTCCGCACATATGCTCGATTTTCTGACGCAGCTCGAAAAAGTGCTCTTCGAACCCGTCACCGTGGAAGATTTCGAGGTGGCGACCGGCGCCAGCATCGGCGTCGCCCTTTATCCCGACAATGCCGATAGCAAGGAAATGCTCATCAGCAATGCCGATCTCGCCATGTATCGCGCCAAGGCGGAAATCGCGCGCGCCATCTGCTTTTATGATCAGTCCATGGACGAGACGGTCAGGCAGCGCCGCATCCTGGCCACGGAATTGCGCGCCGCCCTCGAACAGGGCGAACTCGATGTCCATTATCAGATGCAGGCCACGCTCGCGACAGGCGCGATCACCGGCTACGAAGCGCTGCTACGCTGGAAACATCCGGTGCGCGGCCTTATTCCGCCGGCCGAATTCATTCCCCTGGCCGAAGAGAACGGCCTCATCGTGCAGATCGGCGAATGGGTGCTGCGCACCGCCTGCCGCGACGCCGCCAATTGGGAACCGCCCTATAAAGTCGCCGTCAATCTGTCGCCGGTTCAATTCAAACACCCGGATCTGCCGAAGCTTATTCTCGAAATTCTCGTCGAGACCGGCCTGCCGGCGTCGCGCCTGGAATTGGAGCTGACGGAATCGGCGATCATTTCCGATAAGGTCCGTTCCTTGCACATGCTGCGGCAGATCAAGGCGCTCGGCGTCGAAATATCGCTCGACGATTTCGGCACCGGCTATTCCTCGCTCGATACGCTGAAGACGTTCCCGTTCGATAAGATCAAACTCGATCGTTCCTTCATGAGCGAGATCGAAACCAGCCCGCAGTCCAAGGCGATCATGCGGGCCGTGCTGGCGTTGGGCGAGGGTTTGCAAATTCCAGTTTTGGCGGAAGGGATCGAAACCGATACGCAGCTTGCCGTGTTGAACGCGGAAGGCTGCAATGAGGGACAAGGCTATTATTTCGGCCATCCCGCGCCGCTCGGCCACATCGTCTCGCTCGGTCAATTGACCCTGAAGGGCCGCGGGCAAAGCGAACTCGGCAGCCTTTTGCGGGACGCGGCCAAGTTGGAAACACCTTCCATCCCCATTCGCGTGGCGGCGGCCGGCCGCGCTTGAGCGGCCGGGGCGATCGGTGCCTTACCGGCATGATCGCTTGGCCAAATCGCTCGACTAGGCCGATGATCAGCGCGCACAGTCGTTTGTGAAAGGGAATGCCGTGCGGGGCTTCGGGCTACGACAACCTCGATCTCTAACGAGAAACGTCGAGTTCTTTTCGAAAGCGACGAGCATTTCCCAAATAGTGATCGGCATTTTCCCGCAATCCGCGTCGTTCGGCTTCAGTAAGTGTTCTCAAAAGCTTTGCTGGAGCTCCCGCCCACAACTCCCCTTTCTGAACTCGCTTCCCGGAAGTCAAAACAGCGCCGGCGGCCAGCATGCCGTCTGATTCGATCGTGGCGCCGTTGAGAATAATCGCCCCCATACCCACCAGCACACGGTCCATCAGCGTGCAGCCGTGAATGATACAGCCGTGACCGACCGTCACATCGTCTCCAATCGTCGTTGACGACAGCCCCGGGTCCACGTGAATGATCGTTCCATCCTGAATATTTGAGCGTCGGCCAATGGAAATCGTGTTTGTGTCTCCGCGCAGCACACAATTAAACCAGACGCTCGATCCTTCGCCGATAGTAACGTCACCGATGACGAAAGCACCGGGCGCAATCCATACTGCATCCCCAATGCGTGGCCGAGAAGAACCGATCGTGTAGATCATACCGCTTGGTATTTTGACATCAGCGTCCACTGAACGGCCTCGTTGGTCTTTTTTCCACATAGGCATTGACGGATTCACGAAAGTCTTCTGTCAGATAAAGTTTAAGAGGATCGGTCTGCGCCGCGATATCTCGCTCGAAACTATCCATGAAATATCGCCGCGAACGCACCGTAGCGCGCACGCTTAACGGCGGATTTGCCGCGATGTCCCGCGCTATTTGTCGGGCGATCTCAAGATACTCTTCTTTCTTGCCAATCCGGGCGATCAAACCAGCTCTATGGGCCTCCTCCGCCGAAAAGAACCGGCCCGTTAACGCCACCTCAGTGGCAAAAGCAGCCGCACCGCAGTAATGCGCCAAGCCCCAATAGCGCGCGCCGCCAAGACCGCGTGGCGTCTCCGTGATTTGGAACATCGTTTCGGCCTCAGCCACCACGATCTCACACTCAAGCACGATCCCCACGGCCAATCCCATGACATAGCCATGGGGCGCGGCGATCACGGGCTTCCATTGCACGGACCTGGTAAAGAGATCGCCGGAATGGGCATCAGGCTCTTGCGGACCTCCAAGGCGCTCAAACTCCTCCGGACTTCGACATTGCCGAGCCTTGACGTCGGCACCACTCGAAAAAGCCTTACCGGCTCCCATGAGAATTGCCACGCGAGCTTCTCGATCTTCATCAAACTGGCGAAGGGCGGATGACAAGCCGCGAACAAGGTCGGCATCGAAGGCATTGAGCTTCTCCGGCCGATTCAAACATATTTGAGCGACATGGCCATCCAAACTATATTCGACAATATTTTTCATGCCGGCGCTCAGAGATAATAGCTCTTATGAATGATCTTCCACTCGCCCTTGCAGAACGCGAGATTAAAGATGTCTTCTCCTTCGAGAGTATTTGCGCCCATCACGAAGCCGAACGGCACCCTGACGCTGGCCAGTGGACCGACCAACCGCACTTCAATATCTTTGGCGATCTCCTCGGCATTATCGTATTTGACATGCAGGGAGCGAATAACGTTGATGAAACCATCGAGATCGTTGGCCCGAACGGAATCGCCCTTTACGTAATAGTGGGAGATATTGGCCGACGGCTCAAACGTCGATCGTAGCGCCACCTCGTCACCATTCTTGACGGCAGCCAGATATTTTCGAATGAGGGCTACCACATCTTTCGCCTCCGACGCGCGACCTTCCGGAACGAAGGCAAAGGCTTGGCTCGTCATTTCATGTTCTCCATCGTTGAATGTCGTGGCTTTGATGCCTGCTTCTCCAGTTCAGTCAGCAGGATCGCTTGCTCGCGGGCGGTTGGATTGCGAATGATGTCTTTCAACCGCAACTCCAAGCCTCGAATGGCCCGCATCTTTTCGCACATGCGCTGAGCACGAATGGGATCGGCGCCGTGAATAAAAACATTGTCCGTTACGCCCAGATCCGGCTTCGAAATGACCTGTCGCCAGTACATCACAAGCTCACCCTCGAGTTCAGACGCGGCGGGAGTTCCCTGAATGCGAAAATGGTCGGCAAAAGCAGAGCGCATCGAGCGCCGCGCAGTCTTTCCCGTCGCGTTCTTCGGAATCTCAGCAACGCGAAGAAGCACTGTTGGAATCTTGTAAGTGCTAAGCTTATCTTCGAGGAAGCGCCTCACTTTGCCGCTGTCGACCAAGCTCCCAGCTCGCGGGACGAAGGCTGCAACAAGTTCCTCACCCAAAGTTGGATGTTCCAGCGAGAAGCTTATGGCTTCCATCACATCGGGATGGGACAAGATGGCGCTGTCGATTTCCAGAGGATACACCGAGTGTCCGCCACGTTTGATAAGCTCCTTGGTGCGGCCAAGAACGAACAGGCAGCCATCCTCATCGATCCGACCGAAATCCCCGGTTCGCAACCACCCGTCGATGAAATGATCCGAACCCGACTCGCCTGAGGCATATCGAGTGATGACGCTCGGGCCTCGCAGGACGATTTCGCCTTCTGCGCCTCGCTCAGCGATCCCCCCATGGGTATCAATGATGCGAATCTCCGCACCGATGGTGCATCCAACGGATCCCGGCTTTCGCAGCCGTGGTGGCAATAAATTGGAGCACACCGTGGAAGCGGTTTCCGTCATTCCATAATTTTCGAGCAATGGAACGTTGAAGAGCCTTTCATACTGCGCGATGGCGGACGCGGGAAAAGGCGCGGAAGAAGAGCGGACGAACCGCAACGATCGAAATCGGGGCTGGCTGTTGTTAGCTTTGTAGAAGTCAAGAAGCCCTAGGTGAAATGCAGGAGATCCCGTAAACCAAGTCACGTCCAACTCCGCCAAGGCCCGATCGAAAGCGGCGGGATCGAAGGACGGCGCACAATATTGCGCCCCCCCGCCAGCAGAGAGGAAATGCCGGCACTGATCAACCCATGGACATGATGATGCGGCATGGGATTGAAGCAGATATCTGATGGGCCAAGCGCATAGCTTGAGCCTATCGCTCTAGCGGCCGCCATTATATTGGCATGGGTGAGAGCGACGTGCTTCGGCTTCGATGTAGTGCCCGAGGTTTGCAGCAATAGGGCCACATCACCGCTGCCTATTCCGTTCGTCTTCCTGACGGGACCGCTCAAAGATAAATCCGAAAGCCGTAGGCTTTGAAACGGAATGGCGAGTGAGCCGACAATATCGGCGACCCGTCGCTCACCCGTCGTATCGATCACGGCGCGGACTTGAAGATCGCGCAGGGCGGCGATGATCTCATCCTCAAGGAGTCGTGGGTCCAAAGGGCAACAGATCGCATGGGACGACACGGCGAGAAAGACCAGAAGCCCATCCTTTCCGCGCGGTGTCGTGACGGCGATCCGATCGCACGGGGAAAACTCTTCTAAACGAAACGCGGAAGCAATGGCTTCGACGCAATTCGAGACATCGGCATATGTAAGATCATTGCCGCCGTTCATTGCATCGGCGAATGCAATCGATCGCGGATCGTTGCGCAAGATTTCATGCAAAATGTTCATGCTTCCAGTTAGGCCGTTTCTCTTCGACGCCGCAAACTGGAATATTCAAATTCAGGCTTAGGAACATCCTAATCGTCAAATACTGAGCACAAATTGATAACAATTTGGACTTCCTAACCAGCGGAATATTTGATCCTCTTGCTGCATCGCGAAGATGAAATGAGAGGAAATCGAAATGAGGTTTGACCTCTCCGATCTACGGTTGTTCGCCAATGTCGTTGAGCGCTCAAGCATTAGTTTGGTCGCGAATGATACATGCATTACCGCCGCCTCAGCCAGCGAACGCATAAAGCATATGGAGCTCGATATAGGCACCGCTCTCCTTGTGCGAGACAAGAAAGGCGTGCGTCCCACGCCTGCAGGAATGGCCCTTCTCAAGCATGCACGCACGATCATCGCTCAAAGCGAGAGAATGAAGGGCGATCTCGCGGAATATTCTAAAGGCTTGAGAGGACGCATCCGACTGCTCTCGAACACCGCCGGCTTGTCCGAGGTGCTGCCCACGTTGATGGCCAAATATCTAATGGAACATCCCGCCATCGATCTTGATGTCGAAGAGCGGCAAAGTCACGAGATCATCGAGGCCATATGCAATGGCGAACGAGACGCGGGTATCGTCGCAGACTTTACACCTGCAAGAGATCTTGAACTCTTCCCCTTGACGATTGATCAACTGGTCCTTGTGGTCCCAAAGGGGCATCTCTTTGCACCCCGCACGACCATCGATTTTTCCAAGGCCATTGCGAGCGAACTCATCGGCCTTCTCGGCACGAATGCTTTGACGGAACATCTTGAAACGCAGGCAGCCAAGATAGGCGGAAAGATAAGATGGCGCGTTCAGGCACCTAACTTTCTCGCCGTTTGCGGAATGGTTTCACAAGGTGTCGCACCGGGAATTGTATCAGAGAGTGCCGCGCAACGCGCCAGCAAGACAATGCCACTGAAAATCGTCCGCCTCACGGACGGTTGGGCCAAGCGGAAACTCAGCCTTTGCCTTCAACGTGGACAAGAGCGACCGCTTTATTTGGAAAGATTTGTCGCCTTTGTGAAGCGCGAGGCCAAAGCCGCAAAAGCCTAATCGCCGCAGGCAAGCCAATCCTTACCACCGACCACCACAAAGACATTGGAGCGCGATATGCTTTCAAGCCTCGGCCGCATTGCTGGAATACTGATAGCATTTGGCACGTCTTTCGCCCAGGCGGACCAGTTTCCCATCCGACCGATCACGATCGTCGTACCTTTCGCGGCTGGTGGGCCCACCGACGTCGTCGGTAGATTGATAGCCGATTCAATGTCGGAGCCCCTCAAGACTCGCGTCTTGATCGAGAACCTAGCGGGCGCCGGTGGCACACGAGGAGCCAGCTACGTGGCTAGATCTGCATCTGACGGATACACATTGCTGCTACACAACATTGGACATGCCACAAGCGCCACGCTCTTTCGCAAGCTTCCGTATAATGTCATTTCCGACTTTGAGCCGATTGGATTGGTAACCGACGTCCCTATGACGATTATCGGACGGACTGGCCTTGAAGCTAAAAATCTGGGCGAGCTTCTCACCCTTCTAAAGGCTAAAGGGCCGGCGATAAACTTTGGGCATGCGGGTGTTGGCTCGGCTGCTCATCTATGTAGTCTCCTGTTGATGTCGACTGCCGGAGCTCAAGTCACCAGCATCCCTTACCAGGGCAGCTCCCAATCATTGCGAGATATAGTCGGGGGACACATCGATATCGGATGCGATCAAACAACCAATACCAGCAGCCAGATTCAATCGCAGCAAGTCAAGGTTTTCGCGGTGACGACACCGTCTCGGCTGAAATTCATGGCGGATGTCCCAACAGCCGACGAGGCCGGCCTCAAAGCTTTCGAGATCAGCGTCTGGCATGGTCTCTATGCACCAAAGAGCACAACTAAACATATTCTCGAGCGGCTGAACGCCGCTCTTACATATGCCCTCAAAGATCCCCGCGTTATCGCACGCTTCGTCGACCTCGGCACCGAGCCTGTTACTGAAGAGCGCATGTCGCGTGATGTCCATCGTGCATTTCTGAAAGCGGAAGTGGCAAAATGGCGACCCTTGATCGAAGCGGCGGGGGCTTTTGTCGATTGACCTCGCGCCCCTCACACCACCTCAACCCGCCGATCGACTTCGATCTCCTGCGGCGACACTTCGCAGCACACCGCCATGGCCTCGACCCCGCGCGAGCGCGCCAGGGCGAACGCTTTCGCATAGGCAGGATCGATGTCGTCCGCCAGCGTGAAACGGTCAGCCTGCATCTGAATGAGATAGATCATCACGGCGCGATGGCCGGCCTCCACCATATCGCCGAGTTCCATGAGATGTTTGGTGCCGCGCGCGGTGACACAATCGGGAAATTCGGCCAGGCCTGGCTGGCGCATCATGTGGATGTTCTTGATCTCCACATAGCATGACGGACGACCATTGCCTTCGAGCAGAATATCGACACGGCTGTTGCGGCCATATTTCACTTCGCGCCGCGCCGAGGCATAGCCCGTGAGTTCGGGAAAGAAACCGCGCCCGATCGCTTCAAACACGATGCCGTTGGGATGTGACGTGTTGATGCCGACGCATTCCGGCCCGCGACCAAAATCGGCTTCGACGATCTCCCAGGAAAAGCTGAGCTTGCGCGCCGGATTGTTCGACTTCGACAGCCACACCCGATTGCCCGGATCGATCAGCCCGAGCATGGCGCCGGGATTGGCGCAATGGGCGGTGATGGTTTCACCGCTGTCGAGGGTGATGTCGGCGAGAAAGCGCTTGTAGCGTTCGATCAAGCGGCCGGGAACGAGAGGTGGGGTGAATTTCATGGAGCCTTATCGCATGCCCCGCTGGCAAATCCGCAGCGCCCTGCGCTCATCCACGTTTTTGTTCGCACGTTTTCTTCGCCCGGCACGTCTCAAATCCACCTTCCGTTGCATTGTCAGGGACGACGCCCTTGCCTAACCTCCTGCCCCTCAGACGGCGCGAACGGAGGGGTGCGCATGATTGGATCGGTACGTTTTTTGGCTGTGGCGGCTTTGACTTTGTCGTCCGGTCTCGCCATGGCGCAATCCTATCCCTCCAAACCGATCACCTTCATCGTCCCCTTTGCCGCCGGCGGCACCTCCGATGTCATCGCGCGCCTCGCCGCCGATGAAATGGGGCGGGCGCTCGATCAGCGCCTGGTCATCGAAAACGTTGGCGGTGCCGGCGGTTCGATCGGCCTGACGCGCGCCTCTCGCGCCGCGCCCGATGGCTATACGCTGACGATCGGCAATGCCGGCACCAATGCCGCCGTCTATTGGACGACGGAAAACGTGCCCTTTAAGCCGGAATCCTTCGCGCCCGTCGGCTTGGTCGCCAAGACCTCACCAGTCATAGCGCTGCGCAAGAACTTCCCCGCCGCGACCGTCGCCGAGACAATCGCCTATGCGAAACAGAATCCCGGCAAGATGACGCTTGGCCATGCCGGCGTCGGCTCGTCCAACTATTTGATCTGCATGAGCTTCGTGAAGGCCGCTGCGATCGACGTGTCGCTGGTCAGCTATCGCGGTGCCGCCCCTGCCCTCAACGACGCCATGGGCGGCCATGTGGATGGCGTCTGCGATGCCGCCACCTCTGTCGCCGCCGCCATCAATGCCGGCGAGGTGAAAGGCCTCGTCGTCTCCGCCCACCAGCGGCTGAAAAACCTGCCCGAAGTGCCGGCCGCCCAGGAAGCCGGTGTCCCCGCCTTCCAGGCCGAAGGCTGGAACGCTTTGTTCCTCCCGGCTGGCGCGCCGGAGCCGGTCATCGCCAAGCTCAATGAGGCCCTGCGCAAAGCGGTGGCGAGCGACACGGTACAATCGCGCCTGGCCGAGCTGTCGGCCCTTCCCGCCTCCGGCGAGGAACTGACGGCGGACTATGTCCGCCAGCTCGTGCCGAAGGAGGTCGAAAAATACCGGGTATTGCTGGGGAAATAGCGCCAGCTCGGCTTTTAGGCCCGACGTGACACCCTGGAATTTTACCAATCTCGCGCCTATCTGACTGAAATCGGCGAAGGAATACCTGCGTTGCGACCCATGCACGCCTCTTCCTTCCGCCGATCCAAACCGCTAGAAGTCCGCCGAGAAAAAATCCGCGCGCTCCACGTGCGCGGTCCCAAGTAGAGAGACCCGACCGAAATGGCCAAGGCACGCACGCTTTATGACAAGATCTGGGACGACCATGTCGTCGAGGCTCAGCCGGATGGCACGACCCTCCTCTACATCGATCGCCACCTCGTCCACGAAGTGACCTCGCCGCAGGCTTTCGAAGGTCTGCGCATGTCCGGCCGCAAGGTGCGCGCGCCGGAAAAGACCCTGTGCGTGGTCGACCACAACATCCCCACCACCGATCGCTCGAAGCCGATCGATGATCCGGAGAGCAAGGCCCAGATCGAGCAGATGGCGAAGAACGCCGCCGATTTCGGCCTCGAATATTATGACGGCGTCGATGTCCGTCAGGGCATCTGCCACATCATCGGGCCGGAACAGGGCTTCACCCTGCCGGGCACGACCATCGTTTGCGGCGACAGCCACACCGCCACCCACGGTGCCTTCGGCGCGTTGGCGCATGGCATCGGCACGTCGGAAGTCGAGCACGTGCTCGCCACACAGACGCTGATCCAGAAAAAGTCCAAGAACATGCGCGTCACCGTCGACGGCAAATTGCCGGAGGGTGTTACCGCCAAGGACATCATCCTCGCCATCATCGGCGAGATCGGCACCGCCGGCGGCACCTCAAGCGTCATCGAATATGACGGCGAGGCGATCCGGTCCCTGTCGATGGAAGGCCGCATGACCGTCTGCAACATGTCGATCGAAGGCGGCGCCCGCGCCGGCCTCGTCGCGCCGGACCAGAAGACCTACGAATTCCTCAAGGGTCGCCCGAAAGCGCCGAAGGGCGCCGATTGGGATAAGGCTTTGCGCTATTGGGACACGCTGCGCACCGAAGACGGCGCGCATTTCGACCGTCACGTGAAGCTCGATGCCGCCGCACTGCCGCCGCTGCTCACCTGGGGCACATCACCGGAAGACGTCACCACCATCGGTGGCACCGTGCCGCGCCTCGAAGATGCCAAGACCGATCAGCAGCGCGCCAAGTTCGAACGCGCCCTGGCCTATATGGGTCTCAAGGGCGGTGAGAAGATGACCGATCTTGCGATCGATCGCGCCTTCATCGGCTCGTGCACGAACGGGCGCATCGAAGACCTGCGCGCCGCCGCCGAGATCGCCAAGATCGCCGTCTCCCGTGGCCAGAAGGTGCCCGAGCGCATCAACGCCATGGTCGTGCCGGGCTCTGGCCTGGTAAAGCAGCAGGCGGAAGCCGAAGGTCTCGACAAGATCTTCGTCGCCGCCGGCTTCGAATGGCGCGAGCCCGGCTGCTCCATGTGCCTGGCCATGAATCCGGACAAGCTGGCGCCGGGCGAACGCTGCGCCTCGACCTCGAACCGCAACTTCGAGGGCCGCCAGGGCTTCCGTGGCCGCACGCATCTGGTTTCCCCCGCGATGGCGGCGGCAGCGGCCCTCGCCGGCCACTTCGTCGACGTCCGGACGTGGAAATAAACCGCGATCCAAACGCATCGTCGCGGGGCGCCATGCCCCGCGACACCGACCTCTTCTCCACCCAGCTCGAAACCGTCGCGCCGCCGCCGACCACAAGCGCTGACCCGATCGAAGTCTGGGCCAAGCGCATCGGCCGCATCATCGGCCTCGTCCTTGTCGCCATCCTGGCGCTCAATCTCGTCACGGGCTGGTTTTTCTGATGGCTGATCCAGATAAGCCTGACTGGCGCACCGCCACCGCGCCAACGCTGGAAGATTTCGAAACCATGGCCGATGAGGCCTTCGCCCGCCTGCCCGCCGAATTCCGCGCGCTCTGCGAAGGCGTCGTCATCCGCATCGAGGATTTTCCGACCGACGAAGTTCTCGATGAAATGCAGGCCGAGAGCGAATTCGATCTGCTCGGCCTGTTTCAGGGCCGTGGCCTCGCCCAGCGCGGCGCGACGCTCCAGACAGGTGAATTCCCCAACATGGTCTGGCTCTATCGCCGCCCCATCCTCGACTATTGGGCCGCGCATGAAGAAGCGCTCGGCACCATCATCACCCACGTGCTCGTGCACGAGATCGGCCATCACTTCGGCTTCTCGGACGAGGACATGGAGAACATCGAAAAGCTGGCGGATTAGAGCGCGGCGCGGACACCTCTGTGTCATTCCCGACAGCCGCGCAGCGGCTGGGCGGGAATCCAGAGCAAGCCGCATGATCCTTGCCGTAAGGGAACCGATCGTCGCAGACACGACCGCTTGCTCTGGATTCCCGCTCGCGCTTCGCGCGTCGGGAATGACACGGAGGTGTCGGCGTCATCTTGCGGACGCCTTCATTAAAAAGAACAAAACAAGAACATAATTCTGCCGCCCCGCTTTCGTATTTTGAGCCCGATTTCACCGCGGGGAGCGCCACGGTGTCCGCAACGGGGAGAACGGTGTTTGGACCGGGAAACAGAAATTCTTCGTCGAGACCCACCGGCACGTCGCCACCCGACTGCGCCCATTGGGGAGGGGGTAGCACGGGATTCTGAGGAACAACCCCATGCAAGGGCGCTATCATGGCCGCTTCCGTTTGCCAGCGGCATTGCCGACGCCTCCGTGTCATTCCCGACGGCCGCGCAGCGGCTGAGCGGGAATCCAGAGCGACCGCTTCAGTTTAAGGTCGTCGTCAAAACCATATTTCCTTTGGCTCTACCTCTCGCTCTGGCTTCCCGCTCGCGCCCTTTGGGCGCGTCGGGAATGACACGAAGGTGTCGGCCCATGCCGGCTAGCTTACTTACTCTGCGCGTAGCGCTTGGCCGCTTCCTGCACGAGGCTGAGATCGACATATTTGCTAATGTCGATCTTGCCTTTCAGGAAACCCAACTCGCTTTGCACGTCGATATTGCTTTGCAGCGCCTTGATGTCGGGCACCAGATTGGGATCGCGGTAGTTGTCGGCCTTGGTGAACAGCCAGCTCGACAAGCGCTCCGGCGGTTGATTGGCGACTTTGCCAGCGAGCTGCAACACCTCGGCGCGATTCTTCGGATCGACCAGCCACTGTTGCACGCGGATGGAATCTTCCAGGAAGTCCAGCACCGCGGCGCGGTTCTTGGTGAGGAA
Organism: Methylocella sp. CPCC 101449; assembly: GCF_031921685.1. Taxonomy (NCBI): domain Bacteria; kingdom Pseudomonadati; phylum Pseudomonadota; class Alphaproteobacteria; order Hyphomicrobiales; family Beijerinckiaceae; genus Methylocella; species Methylocella sp. CPCC 101449. The sequence goes on from NZ_JAPDHU010000003.1 coordinate 390,288, forward strand.
CGGTTCACGCGCCGCCCAGACGACCAACTGCGCCGGGCCGATCGCATCCCTGATGGTGAAGAGCGGCCGCGCCACCTTCTGCAATTCCGGATCGAGCGAGAACGGCAGCACGCTCGAAATCAGATCGACCTTCTTCGAGGTCAGCATGGCCGCCATGTTCGGAAAGCCGGCTTCGACCACGTTATAATCGCGTTTGTCCTCAAGGCCGTTCTTGCGCAGCATGGCGCGCAAGGCGATATCAACCGCCGAGCCGGCGCCGACCGACGCCACGCTCTTGCCCTTGAGGTCCTTGACGGTCTGGATCGGCCCGTCCTTCAGCACGAAATAGGGCGCCGTATAATAATCGGCGTAACCATCGCGCGATTCATCGGCGATGACTTTCAGATCGCTCATGCCGGCATTCTGAATGGCGAGCGCCAGAGACGAATAGGCAAAGTCGGCGATGTCGAGTTCACCGGTGGCCAGCGCCGTGATCATCGGCGGCGTGCCCTGGAAGCGCACCGGCTCGAACACATAGCTCTTGCCGTTGTTGCGCATCAGTTCCGGCTTCACCATCAAGAGCGATGGCAGGTTGGCGATCGGCACCACCCAGGCGACGCGGATTTTGACGGGCGCCTGCGCCTGCGCCGGTGCTGCCACAAGAGGCAGAGCCGCCAGCGCGGCGAGCGCGATCCATTTGGCTATTTTCATTCTCTCCCTCCTCGTTTCGGCTTCCCCTTCCCCGGAGGGTCGGTCCGCCCTGTCATCCTTGTCAAGCGCTCAGCTGGCCGTCGCATCCAGACTTTCCGGGTGCCAACGCAACAGCCAGCGCCGAACCATGTTCATCAGCCGCACCAGCACATAGCCGACGATGGCGATCTCGATGATGCCAGCGAAAACACCAGGGGAATCCGCCATGCGCGAAGCGGTTTGCATCACCGCGCCAACGCCATAGCCGCCCATCGCCATTTCGGTGAGTACGCCGACGATCAAAGCGATCGGCAAAGCCACCTGCAGGCCGGTGAGGATTTGCGGCGAGGCTGCCGGCAACAGAATGTCCCACATCAGCCTTTGACGGCTGGTGCCGAGATTGCGCGCCGACCAGATGACCTGCTTCTCGACGCCTTCGATGCCTGCGATGGTGGCGGTGACGACGGGAAAAATCGCATTGAAGGCGATCATGGTGATCTTCGACACGTCGAAAAGGCCAAGCCAGAGGATCATGATCGGCAGGAAGGCGATTTTCGGCATGGGAAATCCGACCGAGATGATCGGATCGAAGAACCAGCGCATCAACCGATATTGCGAGATCAGAATGCCAAGCGCCACGCCGAGCACCGCCGAAATGGCAAAGCCAGCCAGCGCCCGCCACAAGGTCGTGCCGATCGACAGCATCAGATCGCCCGAGGCGTAGTCATCGGCGATGCGCCCGAAGACGGAGGAGAGCGACGGCAGCATGAAGGGCGTGAACAGGCCAGCCCGCGTCGTCGCTTCCCAGGCGATCAACAGGATGATCAACGGCGACCAGGCGAGCAATTTGTAGCCAAGTGTCTGCCAGCGCCAGGAACGCCGCTGCCCGGATCGCGCGAAAGCTTGCGTCAACGCCATCTGAGCACCCGCTGCATGGCCGCCTGATAAAGCCGATCGGCGATGAACCCCATGAAAGCCACCGTGAAGACCACCGCGAACATGGCGTCGAAATTGCCGCCATCTCCCAGAAAGCCGATCATGAAGCCAAGGCCGCTGCGGGCCGCGATCATTTCGGAACTGACGAGCAGCACGAAGGAGGTGGCGAGCGCCGTGCGGATGCCGTTCAACGTTTCCGGCAAAGCACTTGGCGCCACCACGTCGAACAGCATGCGCAAGCGGCTGGCACCAAGCGAGCGCGCCGACCACATCAAGCTCTGTTCGGCGCCGCGCGCCCCGTTATAGGCGCCCAATGTCACCGGCAGCATGCAGCCGAGAAAGATCAGCAGGATTTTCGACGCATCGCCCAAACCAAGCCACAGCGCCGTCACCGGGATCAAGGCCGATTTCGGCAGCGGATAGAACACTTCGACGATCGGATTGAGCAGCGTGCGGATCGGCCTCGACGAGGCCATGGCGATGCCGATCAGCGCGCCGATCACGATGGCGAGGATCAAACCTGCGAACGTGCGATAGAGCGAATCCGCCGCGTTAATCCAAAAATCCGACGTGCCGGCCAGTTGAACCCAAGCCAGGATGACATCGCTCAGCGGCGGCAAGGCGCTACGCGCCACGAGACCCGAACGCGCCACCGCTTCCCACACCACCGCCAGGATGAGCAAAGGGGAGTAACGGATCAGACGTTGCATCAGCCGGCCGCCAAACGCTGCGCCAACATCGCCTCGTTGCGCACGAGCCCCCAGATCTCGTCGACCTTCTCGATGAAGGCCGGCTGTTTGAACAGATTGGGATCGCTGCGGTCGAAATTGGTCTCGATGATCGATTTGATCCGGCCCGGCCGCGCCGACATCACCGCAATGCGCTCGGCGAGATAAACCGCTTCCTGCACGTCATGGGTGACGAAGATCACAGTTTTGGGCGAGCGTCGCCAGATGGCGAGCAGCTCGCTTTGCATGAGACTGCGCGTCTGCGCATCGAGCGCGCCGAACGGTTCGTCCATGAGAAGAATGTTCGGATCGATGGCGAGCGTGCGGGCAATCGCCGTGCGCTGACGCATGCCGCCGGACAGTTGCGACGGATAGCTGTTCTCGAACCCCTGCAGGCCGACCATGTCGATATAGGCCTGCGCCCGCTTCAGCCGTTCCTCCTTCGGTATGCCGGCACGCTCGAGCCCATAGAGCACATTGCCGCGCACCGTCTTCCACGGAAACAGCGCGAAATGCTGGAACACCACGCCACGATCCGGCCCCGGCCCGGTCACCGGCTTGCCGTCGATCAGAATGCGGCCGGTTTCAACCGGCAGGAATCCCCCCATCAGATAAAGAAGGGTCGATTTCCCGCAGCCCGAGGGACCGAGCAGCGCCAGAAATTCGCGCGGTCGCACCTCCAGCGAAACATCGTCGATGGCCAGAACGGGCTGGCCATGAGCGGGGCGGTACATATGAGTGATTTGATCGACGACGATTTGTGCTGCGGCAGGCGCCTGCATACGTATTGTTCCCTCACCCTTCAGCGCCCCGCCACCATGCCCCTCCGGCCGGCGCGCTGGAGACTGACCCTAACCGCCGGTTTTTTCACCGTCCAGCCGCCCGCCCAGTGGTTCAGTCAAGTGGGTCACAGGTGGGAAAAATGCATGGCTGGTGCCCACCTTTTGCGGGAAAGCTGACAACCCGGAACATAGGGTGTAGAAGGCCCCAGCTATAAAACCGAGGACGGGTAAAGAGCCCCATGGACAAGTTCACCAAGCTGACCGGCGTCGCCGCGCCCATGCCGATCACCAATATCGACACGGACATGATCATTCCGAAGCAGTACCTGAAGACCATCGCCCGTACGGGCCTTGGCAAGGGCCTGTTTTCGGAGCTGCGCTATAAGGAAGACGGTTCGGAGAACCCGGATTTCGTGCTCAACAAGCCGGCCTATCGCAAGGCGCAGATCATCGTCGCCGAGGATAATTTCGGCTGCGGCTCGTCGCGCGAACATGCCCCCTGGGCTCTGCTCGACTACGGCATCCGCTGCGTCATCTCGACCAATTTCGCCGACATCTTCTACAACAACTGCTTCCAGAACGGCGTCCTGCCGGCCAAGGTCTCCAAGGAAGACCTGGCCAAGCTGATGGACGACGCCAACCGCGGCGCCAATGCGACGCTGACCGTCGATCTCGAGAAGCAGGAAATCTACGGCCCCGATGGTGGCGTGGTGAAGTTCGAGATCGATCCGTTCCGCAAGCATTGCCTGCTGGAAGGCTTGGACGACATCGGCCTCACCCTGAAGAAGGACGCCGCGATCGGCGGCTTCGAGACCCAGACCAAGGCGGAGCGTCCCTGGCTCTAATGCCTCGAAACGAGAGTGCCATCTGAAGGAACTCTCGCCTTCGAAACGCCTCCGTTCCGAGCTAGTGTAAAGCTCAAGCGCCCGGCCTTCGCGTCGGGCGTTTTTGTTTCGATAGCGTTTTGCAAGTTTGGCTTAGCCAAACGCGCAAAGACACGTCAAAACTAGGAACAAGGGAGCCGCGTTTGATGCTCGCCGAAGCCCGTCCGTTCATTCCCTATGCGCCCAAGCCCCTCGCCAAGCCGGCGGGGCGATTGAAGACTTTATGGCTGTTGGCTCGCAATCCGCTGGAAAGCTGGACGCAGGCGCATTTCGAACAACCGATGCTCGCCGGCCCATCGTCGCTGTTTGGCTATACGGTGGTGGTCAACGATCCCCAGGCGGTGCGCCGCGTCCTCGTCGACAATGTGGCGAATTACGAGCGCGATCCGCTGCAATTGCGCATTCTACGCACCGGCTCGACGGGCGGCGAAGGCCTGTTCACGGCAACCGGCGAAAGCTGGCGGCGCACACGACGCACCCTGAGCCCGCTGTTCACGCCGAAACGCGTCGCCGCTTTCGCGCCGATGATGCAGCGGCTGGCGCAGGCGCGGGTCGATCGCTGGCTGCGCCGCCGCCCCGGCGCCATCCTCGAAATCGATCGTGAGATGACCGGCGTCACCTATGATATTCTGTCGGCAACGCTGTTCTCCGATGCCATCGCCGGCGACAGCGCCGGCTTTGAGCGGGCGATGATGCAATTCCTCGACGCCATAGGCACGATCGACCCGCTTGACGTGTTCAATGCACCGTCCTGGCTGCCACGCGTCTCGGCCATCCGCGCCCGTGAGTCGCTCGCCTTCTTCAACAAGACCACCGAGCGCATGGTGAAGGAACGCCAGGCCCAGATCGCCGACGGCGGCGAAGCGCCGGACGATCTGTTGACCGCGCTGCTGCGCGCCAGCGATCCGGAAACCGGCGTAGGTCTCTCGACCGAGGACGTCATTGCCAATCTCTTGACCTTCATCGTCGCCGGCCACGAAACCACGTCCCGCGCCCTGGCCTGGACGCTCTATCTCCTGTCGCGTTCGCCCCACTGGCGCACCAAGGCAGAAGCGGAGGCCGATGCGGCCTCTGAAAATCCTGGCGACTGGCTCGACGAAATGCCTGTCATCCGCGCGGTTTTCGAAGAGAGCATGCGCCTCTATCCGCCCGCCGCCACGCTCACCCGGCAGGCGCAGGAGGCCGACAGGCTCGGCGACGTCGAGGTGCCGAAAGGCGCCTTCATGATCATCTCGCCCTATTTGCTGCACCGCCACCGGCTGTTGTGGGAGCGGCCGGACACCTTCCTGCCCGAACGCTTCCTGCCGGAGGCGCGCGAGAAGATCGACCGCTTTGCCTACCTGCCGTTTGGCGGCGGCCAGCGCGTCTGCATCGGCATGCGTTTCGCGATGATGGAAGCGATCATCGTTTTGGCTACAATACTGCGGCAGGCGCGCCTGTCCCTCGTCGAAGGCCAGGAGCCCCGCCCGCTACAACGGATCACTTTGCGACCGGACAAAAGATTGGCCATGCATATCCATCCGCGCTGAGCGCACTTCTTGGGGGGAGGACCATGACTCGACGACTGATTTCGACGGGCTCGCCGTTCGAACAACGCTACGGCTATTCGCGCGCGGTGATCGAGGGTGACATGTGTTTCATCTCTGGCACCACCGGCTACGACTATGCGACCAAGCAAATTCCAAAAGACATCAGCGCCCAGGCGCGCAACATCTTCAAGACCATCGGCGGCGTACTCGCCGATGCCGGCTTCGAATATGCCGATGTGGTGCGCAGCCAGATCTTCGTCACCAACGCCGGTTACATGCTGCCGGTGATCGAAGTGTGCGGCCAGGTCTTCGGTGACATTCGCCCCGCCGCCTCCATTTACGTCGTCTCGGGCCTGCTCGATCCGGCGATGAAAGTGGAAATCGAGATCACCGCCAAGAAACGCCAGAATGTCGAGCGGGAAGCCCAGCAAGCGGCGCAATGAGTCGCAGGCGTAGAAGCACGGCTAGAGACAGGCCGGCTTTTCATGGTTTGTTAAACATAATCGGGCGCATTGATCGCTATTTATTGTTGAGGAAGGATCACCATGTCTCGCCTGCCCTTTGCTGCTGCCCTCTGCGCCGCCACCCTGGCGACCTCCGGAACGGCGAGGGCACAGGCCGATTTCAACTCCTGCCTCGCCGGCATTCGCGCCAGCGCCGCCCAGCAGGGTGTCTCCGGCAGCACGTTCGACAATGTGATGGCCGGAGTCACGCCCGATCCCAAAGTCATCGAATCGATGAATGCCCAGCCGGAATTCAAAACGCCGATCTGGGATTATCTCGCCACCTTGGTCGATGAACAGAAGGTCGCCGAAGGCCGGCAAATGATGGCGCGCCATGCCCAGGCGCTGGCTTCGGCCGAACAGCGTTTCGGCGTCGACCGCTACACCATCGCCGCTGTCTGGGGTGTCGAATCCGACTATGGCAAGATCGCCGGCCGATGGATGCTGCCGCAATCGCTCGCCACTCTCGCCTGCACGGCCAATCGCCGCCAGGCCTATTTCCGTGGCGAGCTGATTGCCACGCTCAAGATCGTCGATCGCGGCGACATCGCGCCCTCCAAGCTGCGTGGCTCCTGGGCCGGCGCCTTCGGCCAGACGCAGTTCATGCCCTCGACCTATCTGCGCCTCGCCGTCGATGGCGACGGCGACGGCCGCCGCGATCTGGTCGATTCGACCGCCGATGCCTTGCATTCGACCGCCAACTACCTGGCCAAATCCGGCTGGGTGACCGGCGCCGGCTGGGGCTACGAGGTGCAATTGCCCCAGGGCTATTCCGGCCCCTCTGGCCGGACCCGCAAAGTGCCCCTGGCGCAATGGTCGTCGCTCGGCATTCGCCGCATCGATGGCTCAGGCTTGACCGGCAGCGGCGCCGCCGGCCTGCTGCTGCCCGCCGGTGCCGGCGGCCCGGCCTTCCTGGTCTTCAAGAATTACGACGCGGCTTACGCCTATAACGGCGCCGACTCCTATGCCTTGGCCATTTCGCTACTGTCGGACCGCCTGCGCGGCCGTGGCGGCATCCAGACCGCCTGGCCGACCGACGATCGCGGCACGTCGCGCGCCGAACGCAAGGAAATTCAGGAACATCTGCTCCGGCGCGGCTATGACATCGGCGAAGCGGACGGCGCCATCGGCGCGAAAACGCGGCAAGCGATCGCCGATTATCAGGGCCGTCTCGGCCTGACCCGCGACGGACGCCCGGGCGGGCGGGTTCTCGACGCTCTGCGCGGCGGCCGGTAACAGAAAATCACTTAGCTACTCACCGCGAATTGACTGGCCTGTGAGGAACGTTAAGCGTAAATCGAAGCCATGTCCCAGTCCAGTACCAGTGCATGGTCCCTCCAGGGGCCCCGTCTGTCGCGTCGCGCTTTCGCGACCGGTGGCGCTTGCGCGGCGCTGGCAGCGAGCGTCGGCGCGCAGGCCCAGCCTGCAGCGCAGCTCTTCGAAAAGCCTGTTTACATTGAACTTTTCACCAGCCAGGGCTGTTCGTCCTGCCCGGCGGCCGACCGGCTGCTGACGCAGATTGCCCGTCAGCCCAACGTCATCGCCTTGACCTTGGCTGTAGATTACTGGGATTATCTCGGCTGGAAGGACACGTTCGCCTCGACGGGTCATACGGCCCGTCAGAAAGGCTATTCCAAGACGATCGCCGGCAGCCATGTCTACACGCCCCAGGCGGTGATCAATGGCGTCGCCCAGGTCGTCGGCAGCGATCTCAATTCGCTGATCAGGGAAGCCAAGACCGCCTATGGCAAGCATGGTGCTTTGTCGGTGCCGATGACGGTCAAGGATGTCGGCGACAAGCTGATCATCGACGTCGGCGCCGGTGGTGGTACCGCCAGCCTGAGTCTGGTGCGCGTCGCCAGCAGCCGCGAAGTCGAAGTGGCGCGCGGCGACAACACCGGCAAGCAGCTCAGCTACACCAATGTCGGCCGTGGCCGCGTGCCGATCGGCGATTGGAGCGGCGGCGCCAAGCAGTTCGAGATCGCCAAGGCGGATACGATTGGCGCGGACTCCGACGGCTGGATCATCACGCTGCAGTCCTATGAGAACGGCAAGCCGGGCGTCGTCCTGGCAGCGCGCAAGAGCGCCAACATCTAGATCAGCCCAACATCTAGATCAGCCAAAGCCGGTCGGGCAGTTCGTTCACGTTGTTCGGCCGGGGCGGAAAATGTTTGGCGAGCAGCGGCGCGCAATAGTCGATCGCGCCGACGAAGCCTTCAGCCACCCGATCCTCGCGCATATGGCTCACCAGCAGATTGACGGCGCTCTGCCATTCGTTCTGCGCCACTTTCGCGGCGATCCCGTCATCGACGACGATGCGCGCGTAATGCTCCGCCATCGAGACGAAGATCAGCACGCCAGTGCGATCGGCCGTGCGGGCCAGGCCGCGAATATGAAACTGTTCGACGGCGGCGCGAAACGCACGCGCGCGTTTGACCCGCCGTGGCACCAGCCACATGCGCACCGCGCCGATCGACAGGATCACCGTCGCGACGAAGAACACCAGAAGCTGGATGATGAAAATCCGCTCCGCCGACAATTGCGTGAACGCGATCAGCGGCCACGGCGTCGCCAAGGCGAAGAAGGACGACCAGATCAGCGGCGCATAGGCATAGTCGGATGAAGCGCGCGCCAACACGCAGACGATCTCGCCCGCCGTTCCCAATTCCGCTTTGTGGATCGCCGTGACGATCCGCTCCTGATCGGCGCTGGTCATTTTAATCGTCATCACCAGCTCCCCGATGCACCGCCGCCGCCCGACGAGCCACCGCCGCCACCCCACGAAGAACCGCCGCCGCCGCCGCCCCAGGAAGAGCCGCCGCTCCACGAAGAACCGGAACTCCAATTGCCGCCGGAGGTCGGAATGAAAATCGTATCGCCGCTACGACGCACCCAGCGCCCGCGCCGCCCACCCGTCGTGCTGAACATCAAATACATGATGTAGATGAACAGCAGTATCACCAGGAACGGCATGATCTGTTCGAGGAAATCGCTCTGGCTCTCAGCGCGCAGGCTCGGCCGCTTCTCCCACTCCGACGCATCTGTGGTCAGCACGGTAATGATGTCGTCGACGCCGCGCGTGATGCCGCCGGAGAAATCGCCGGCCTTGAAGCGCGGCGTGATCGCATTGACGATGATCACTTTCGACAGTGCGTCGGTCAGGGTCTTCTCAAGCCCGTAGCCGACCTCGATACGCGCCTTGCGTTCGTTCGGCGCGACCAGCAGCAACACACCATTGTTGTTCTTGGCCTCGCCCAATTTCCAAGTGCGGAAGAGCTGGTTGGCATAGGTTTCGATGTCGCCATCCTCAAGCGATTTCACCGTGGCGACGACGAGCTGGATGCCCGATTTGTCTTCCAGCTCGCGCAGCTTCGTTTCGAGATTGAGCTCGGTCGTAGCATCAATGATGCCGGCCTGATCGACGATACGGCCGCTGAGCGGCGGAAACGTCAGCGCGGCGGCGGCGAGCGTGAGACAGAGCGCGGCCATGAGGCCGAGCCAGATCGCGCCCACATGACGACGCACAGACAGGCCCATACGAGCGCTCATAACGAGGCCGCGCAGGCTGTTCGCATGCCCAACTCCGTTGGCGTCAGAACTTCACCGGTGGTGGTGTTTGCGCACCATCGACCGCCGTGAACTCGGCCATCGGTTTGTTGCCGCGGAACACGGTCATTGCCCACAAGAGGCTCGGGAAGGTCTTCAGCTCCGTATTATAGGCGCGCACCGCTTCGATGTAGTCGCGGCGCGACACGGCGATGCGATTCTCAGTGCCTTCCAACTGTGATTGCAGGGCGAGGAAGTTCTGGTTCGACTTCAGATCGGGATAGTTCTCGCTCACCGCGATGAGCCGTCCCAACGCACCGGACAACTGGCTCTGCGCATCCTGGAACTGCTTGATCTTCGCCGGATCGGACAGTTGCGAGGCATCGACCTGGATCGATGTCGCCTTGGCGCGGGCCTCGATCACCGAGGTCAGCACATCCTTCTCCTGCTTGGCGTAGCCCTGCACTGTCGCGACGAGATTGGGAATGAGATCGGCGCGGCGTTGATATTGATTCTGTACGTCACCCCACTTGGCCTTGGCCTGTTCTTCGAGGGTGGGAATGGTGTTGTAACCGCAGCCCGCCACCGCCGAGGCCAAACACAGGACTATGAGGAATCGGGAAATCCGTTGCTTTGAAAAGAACATGGTCAGCCTCCGTCCAAGGCCGAAAACATAGAAGCAACTGATGACAGGGAAAAGAGCCGGTTAGATCGCCCACAGAATGTTATACTATTGCATAGCCGTCGCAGCTCCGATAAGAAACGTTACACTATAACATACACAGATCGGACTGGGCTGCCTTATGAAACGTCGAAATCTTGTTCTTTCAGCCGGTTATGTCCTTATTTCGGCGAAAGCCGCAACCGCGCAAGTGCTTCTCCCCGATATCGTGGTGACCGCACCAAGTCCGATCCAGGAACCCTGGCGCCAGGCGCCCCGTCCCGCCACCCAGACCGGCCTCCTGCCGATCGCCGACCGCGCTTTCGCGCCGATCACCGTCGTCACCGAAAGCGACCTGCAACGCACCGCCGGTGCGACGCTCGGCGACATGCTCGTCAACAAGCCCGGCCTCTCCAGCTCGTCCTATGCACCGGGCGCCAGCCGGCCGATCATCCGTGGCCTCGACAATTCGCGCGTGCGCGTTCAGGAGAATGGCATCGGTTCGATGGACGTCTCCACCATCGGCGAAGATCACGGCGTGCCGATCGATCCCCTGTCCGCGCAAAAGGTTGAGGTCATTCGCGGCCCCGCCAGTCTGCGCTGGGGCTCACAAGCCATCGGCGGCGTCGTCAATGCCGAGAACAATCGCATTCCGGGGCCTGATACGGCCGAGGGCTTGCACGGCACTTTGCGCGGCGCGCTGACATCGGCTGATCGCGGCGGCGAAAGCTCGGCCCTCTTCGACGCGCGGCAAGGCAACTTCGCTTTCCACGGCGATTATTTCCAGCGCAATGCCGGCGACTATCAGACACCGCATGGCCGCCAGCCGAACTCCGCTCTCAACATGCAAGGTGGCTCGCTCGGCGGTTCTTATATTTTCGATCGCGGCTATGTCGGCCTGTCGATCACGCAGTTCAACTCGATCTATCATGTGCCGGGCCTTGCCGGCTCCGCCAGCAACACACGCATCGATCTGCAACAGACCAAGATCAACGCCAAGGGCGAATTCCAAGTGGGTTCGGCCTTCATTGATACGGTCCGCTTCTGGTTCGCCGGTTCACAATATCGCCACTACGAGCGTGGTCTCGACAGCGATACCGGCATGGATGCGATCGGCGCCACCTTCAAGAACCGCGAATATGAAGGCCGCGTCGAAGCGCAATTAACGCCGATGGAAACGGCCTTCGGACGCCTGACCACGGCGGTGGGCGTGCAATATGGCACGCAGCGCATCGGCACGGCGGGTGAAGCCGGCGGCCTGCTCGATCCCACGCGCGGCAACCGCACCGCCGCCTATATTTTCAACGAATTGCAAGCCACTGAGAAACTGCGCCTGCAAGCGGCCGCACGCATCGAGCATGTGAGCTTCAACAGCATACAGACGTTGTTCCCGTCGACTTATCTCCCCGACGGCTCGTCACTGGTGCAAACACCGCGTACGCGTCAGTTCACGCCCGGCAGCATCAGCCTCGGCGCCCTCTACGATCTGCCCCATGACATTGTCGCCAGCGTAACCGCGCAATATGTGCAGCGCGCGCCTGACGCGCTGGAACTGTTCGCCCATGGCGCCCATGACGCGACGGCAACCTTCGAGATCGGCAATCCCAATCTTCGCAAGGAAGCGGCTACCTCGATCGAATTCGGTCTGCGCCGCTCTAAGGGACCATTCCGCTTCGACTTCACCGCCTACCATACCCGCTATCAGGGCTATATCTCCAAGCGCCTCACAGGCGTGCTCTGCGGCGATGATTTCGACTCCTGCGGTGTCGACACCGAACTTAAGCAGCTCGTCTACACCCAGCGCGACGCAACCTTCACCGGCGCCGAACTCTCCGCGCAATATGACGCCTTTGAAGCCGGCAAAGGCGTGATCGGCTTCGAAGGGCAGTTCGACGTGGTGCGCGCCCGCTTCACCGATGGCACCAATGTGCCGCGCATCCCGCCGGTGCGGCTGGGCGGTGGCATTTACTATCGCTCGTCCGATTGGTTTGCCCGCGTCAACTGGCTGCACGCCTTCTCGCACCGCCAAATCGATCCGACCCAGGAGACACCGACAAAGGGCTACAATCTCCTGCGCGCCGATCTCGCCTACACCTACAAATGGCGAGACGTCGGCCAGCCGCTTGAACTCACCATCGGCATTTCCGGCAACAACCTCCTGAACGCCGATATCCGTAACTCAACCTCCATCCTGAAGGACGAAGTTCTGATGCCGGGCCGCACGGTGAAGGTTTTCGCGGCGCTGAAATTCTAAACTCGGATCAGGTGACACCATGCCGCCGGCGGTTTATGTCCGGCGGCATGTCCGTTTCGCGCCAGTTCATCATTTTCGCCGCCGTCGGCGTCGCCGCCATGATCGCCCATTACGGCGCGCTCATCGGCCTCGTCGAAGGCATGGGCTGGCGGCCGGTGCCGGCCACGCTCGTCGGCTATATCTGCGGCGGCATCGTTTCCTATCTGCTCAACCGCCGCCACACCTACCAGAGCGATCGGCCGCATGAGGAAGCGGGCTGGCGCTTCGCGCTTGTCGCCGCCGTCGGCTTTGGCCTGACCTGGCTGTTCATGTTTGCGCTCCACGACAAGTTGGGCCTGCAATATCTTCTCGCCCAGCTCATCACCACGGCCATCGTCATGGCCTGGAGCTTCCTCGCGCACAAGTGGTTCACCTTCGGCGAACCGCTCGCATAATCACGGCCACTTCACGCTCGGCGGCAGCGACGACAGAATCGAGTCCACATTGCCGCCGGTCTTCAAGCCGAAGATCGTGCCGCGATCGTAGATCAGATTGAACTCCACATAGCGCCCGCGCCGCACCAATTGTTCCTCGCGCTGCGCCGGCGTCCACGGCTTTTGAAAATTGCGCTGCACCAGTTGCGGATAGATGTTCAGAAAGCTTTCGCCGACATCGCGCGTGAAGGCGAAATCCGCATCCCAGGCGCTGTTCACCGGATCGCCCGCGCTGTTGAGATAATCATAGAAAATGCCGCCGACGCCGCGCGGCTCGTTGCGGTGCTTCAAGAAGAAATAGTCGTCGCACCAGGCTTTAAACTTCTCATAGGGCGCGACATCAGCATGCCGCGCGCAGGCCCCTTGCAGGGCCGCGTGGAAATCCACCGTATCGGGATCATCCTGCATGCGCCGCGCATCGAGCACCGGCGTCAGATCGGCACCACCGCCGAACCAATGTTTCGAAGTGACGACGAAGCGCGTGTTCATATGTACCGCCGGCACGTTCGGATTCCACGGATGGACGATCAGCGAAATGCCCGACGCCCAAAATCTGGGATCATCGGCGGCGCCTGGAATCTGCGCGGCGAATTCCGGCGCGAACGTGCCGAACACGGTCGAGACATGCACGCCGGCCTTTTCGAAGACCCGGCCCTTCAGAATGGCCATCGTGCCGCCGCCGCCCGGCGCGCCATCGTGATTGGTGCGCTGCCACGGCTTGCGCACGGCACGGCCTGGCGCCGAGGCCTCGTCAGGAAACGGCCCGCCACAGTCGGTCTCCAGCGCCTCGAAACTCCCGAGGATGCGATCCTGCAGGGCCTCGAACCACGCTCGCGCCGTCTGCTTGCGCGCTTCGAGATCGAATTCTGACGCCATCGAACGACTCCTGATCCCGCCCAAACCGCGGCGGCGGGCTTTTCATACTGCCCTCAAAGCCAAATGGCGATTTTAGCGGGCGCCGATCTGCCGCAGCGCCTCTCCCATAACCATGGCGGCGCTGACCGCCACATTGAGCGAGCGCAAACCCGGCCGCACCGCGATCGAAACCGCCGCGTCGGCCGCCTGGTGGACCTCTTCGGGCACGCCCATTGATTCGCGGCCGACCAGCAAAATATCCCCGGATTCAAATGTGAAATCCGTATAGGAACGCTCCGCCCGGGTGGTCAGCAGCACGAGCCGGCGCCGGGCCGGGCCCCGCCAGGCCTCGAAAGCCGCCCAGGAGACGTGGCGGGCGATCGCCACATGGTCGAGATAATCCATTCCCGACCGGCGAAAATGGCGGTCGGAGACTGGAAAACCAGCCGGTTCGATGATCGCCGCATCGACGCCGAGGCACGCGCACGTGCGCAGCATCGTGCCGCAGTTCTGTGGAATATCAGGCTGAAACAGCGCCAAGGTCAGCAAGCTCATGGCCACGGCCTATAGCTTGGGCGGAACCGGCCGGGAAGCCGGCTTCCGCACCGCAGTGGACCATGGCTCCGGGGCTATGGACAACCCGTTAGAACGATGCGAGATAGCCCCGCTAACGCTCGGATTTCCGGTCCCAACGGGGCGGGGCCGGAGCACTCCAAATAAGCCCGAATGGTGGCGATGCGTCGCATTGCCGCTGACGGATGTTGGACCTAGTGGAACGACAGCTCCTGCGGGAGCCTCGTTTGACCACCGTATGGCGCGCCGCTGTCGCCAGTCCGGTGCAGCAAGGGGGTTATAGTGGCTACTTCTTCGACCGTGGAACCAACCCGCAGGGATTTCCTGTTCATCGCGACAGGCGCCGCCGGCGCGGTCGGTGTCGGCGCCGTCGCATGGCCCCTGATCAGCCAGATGAACCCTGACGCTTCGACCCTGGCCATGGCCTCGATCGAAGTCGACATCTCGGCGGTTCCGCTGGGCTCGATCATGACGGTCAAATGGCGCGGTAAACCGGTGTTCGTCCGTCACCGCACGCCCAAGGAAATTCAGGAAGCCACCAGCGTGCCGCTGGCCGAGCTGCCCGATCCGGAAACCGACAAGCAGCGCGTCCAGAAGCCGGAATGGCTCGTGGTCGTCGGCATCTGCACGCATCTCGGTTGCGTGCCGATCGGCCAGGCCGGTTCGCGCGGCGATTACGATGGCTGGTTCTGCCCCTGCCACGGCTCCCAGTACGACACCTCCGGCCGCATCCGTCGTGGCCCCGCACCGAAGAACCTCGAGGTTCCGACCTATTCCTTCCTCAGCGACACGAAGCTCAAGATCGGCTGATCCAGCCGCTTGAGTTCGTCGTCGTTTTTGCATCCGTGCTCGCCAAATAGAGACAAGTCACATGAGCGGACCCTCCACCTACGTCCCCAAAAGCGCCCTCGGCCGCTGGTTTGAGAGCCGCCTGCCCATCGCCGGGCTGATCCACGGCTCCTTCATCGCCTATCCGACCCCGCGCAACCTCAACTACTGGTGGACCTTCGGCGGCATCCTCAGCTTCATGCTGGTGGCGCAGATCGTCA
This sequence comes from Methylocella sp. CPCC 101449, assembly GCF_031921685.1. Lineage (NCBI taxonomy): Bacteria > Pseudomonadati > Pseudomonadota > Alphaproteobacteria > Hyphomicrobiales > Beijerinckiaceae > Methylocella > Methylocella sp. CPCC 101449. The sequence goes on from NZ_JAPDHU010000003.1 coordinate 405,730, forward strand.
CCGGCATCGTGCTGACGATGCACTACACGCCGCACGTCGATCTGGCCTTCGCTTCGGTCGAATCGATCATGCGCGACGTGAACTGGGGCTGGTTCCTGCGTTATGCGCATTCGAACGGCGCTTCGATGTTCTTCGTCGCCGTCTACATCCATATGTTCCGCGGCGTGTACTACGGCTCCTACAAGGCGCCGCGTGAAGTGCTGTGGATCCTCGGCGTCATCATCTACCTCTTGATGATGGCCACCGGCTTCCTGGGCTACACCCTGCCGTGGGGCCAGATGAGCTTCTGGGGCGCCACCGTCATCACCAACTTCTTCACCGCCATCCCGCTGGTCGGCGATGCGATCACCACCTGGCTCTGGGGTGGCTATTCGGTCGGCAACCCGACGCTGAACCGCTTCTTCGCCCTGCACTACCTGCTGCCGTTCATGATCGCCGGCGTCGTCGTCCTGCACGTGTGGGCGCTGCACGTGGTCGGCCAGAACAACCCGGACGGTATCGAGATCAAGAACGTCAATCGCGACGCGGTGGCCTTCACGCCCTACGCCACGATCAAGGACAGCTTCGCGCTGGTCTGCTTCCTGATCCTCTACGCTTGGTTCGTCTTCCAGGTGCCCAACTACCTCGGTCACGCCGACAACTACATCGAGGCCAATCCGCTTTCGACGCCGGCGCACATCGTTCCGGAATGGTACTACCTGCCGTTCTACGCGATCCTGCGCGCCATCCCGTCCAAGCTCGGCGGCGTTATCGCGATGTTCGGTTCGATCGCCATCCTCGCCTTCCTGCCCTGGCTCGACACCTCCCGTGTCCGCTCGGGCAAGTACCGGCCGATGTTCAAGATCTTCTTCTGGGCGTTCGTCCTGTGCTGCCTCGGCCTGGGCTACCTCGGCTCGATGCCGGCGGAAGGTGGCTATGTCATCGCAGCGCGCCTGCTGACGACCTACTACTTCGGCTTCTTCATCATCATCCTGCCGCTTCTCGGCATCTTTGAAACGCCCAAGCCCGTCCCTGCATCGATCGCCGATGCGGTGCTCGCCAGAAATGGCGGCGCGGCGGCGCAGCCGGCTGAATGATCAGGGGAGCTAAGGAAAACATCATGATCTCCTTCAAATCGATCAGCCTGGCTCTCGCGATCTCGACGATGGCTTTCACCGGCGCCATGGCGGCGGAGGAAGGCCACGGCGCGACCCCGCCACGGCAGGAATGGACCTTCGGCGGCTTCTTCGGAAAGTACGACCGGGCTCAGTTGCAGCGCGGTTTCAAGGTCTACCGGGAAGTCTGTCAGGCCTGCCATTCGCTGAACCTGCTGCGCTTCGGCAATCTTCACGATGCCGGCGGTCCGCAGTTCTCCGAAGCGCAAGTGAAGGCGCTCGCGGCCGAATATCAGATCAAGGACTTCAACGATAAGGGCGAAGCCATCGAGCGTCCGGGCCGCGCGTCCGACCGCTTCCCGAAGCTCTTCGTCAACGCCGACGCAGCTGCCGCCGTCCATGGCGTGGCGCCGCCGGACCTCTCGGTGATCGCCAAGGCCCGCTCCTATTCGCGCGGCTTCCCGCTGTTCCTGCTCGATATGGTGCCGGGCTTCGCCTATCAGGAACATGGCGTCGACTACATCGTCGCGCTGCTGAACGGCTACACCAAGAAGGGCGAGGACCACTGGAACGAGTTCTTCCCGGGTCATCAGATCGCCATGCCGAAGCCCCTGAGCGACGGCCAGGTCGAATATCCCGACAATGCGCCCAAGACCGTGCAGCAGTATTCGCACGACGTCGCGGCGTTCCTGATGTGGGCGGCCGAACCGAAGCTCGAAGAGCGCAAGAAGACCGGCTTCAATGCCCTCATCTTCCTGGCGATCTTCGCCGGCCTGCTCTACTTCACCAAAAAGAAGATCTGGAAGGACGCGCACTAAGCGCTCCCCACCGCCCCAAAACAAAACCCCGCGGCGACGCGGGGTTTTTTATTGGCTGAAACTGAGTAGCTTGATTACCCGGCCGCCTGCGCCTTCGCCCAGGTGTCGCGCAAGCCAACCGTGCGGTTGAACACCGGCCGTTCCGGCGTGCTGTCGACATCGGCGCAGAAATAGCCCTGACGCTCGAACTGCATCGAGACGCCGGCCGCGCTGTCGGCCAGCGACGGCTCGAGCTTGCAGCCCTTCAGCACCGTCAGCGAATTGGGATTGAGATCGGCCTCGAAATCGCTGGCCGAGGGATCGGGCTTGGCGAACAGATGCTCGTAGAGCCGCACCTCCGCATCGAGCGCCCCGGAGGCTTCCACCCAATGCAGGGTCGCCTTCACCTTGCGTCCGTCCGGCGCATTGCCGCCGCGCGTCGCCGGATCATAAGTGCAACGCAGTTCGACCACCTCTCCCGAAGCGTCCTTGATCGCTTCCCGGCAGGTGAGGAAATAGGCGTAACGCAGCCGCACTTCCGCTCCCGGCGACAGGCGGAAGAATTTCTTCGGCGGACTCTCCATGAAATCGTCGCTCTCGATATAGAGCTCGCGGCCGAACCGCAGCTTGCGCGTGCCCGCCGCCGGATCGTCAGGATGATTGACCGCCTCGATCTCCTCGAAATGGCCTTCCGGGAAATTCTCGATGACCACTTTCAACGGCCGCAGCACGGCCATGCGGCGCTCAGCTCGTGGATTGAGATATTCACGGATCGCGAAATCGAGCATGCCATAGTCGACGATGCTGTTGGCCTTGGCGACCCCGACGCGCTTGATGAAATCGCGGATCGCCTGCGGCGGCACGCCCTTGCGGCGCAGGGCCGCCAAGGTCGGCATGCGCGGATCGTCCCAGCCGTCGACGATCTTCTCATGCACCAACCGGTTGAGAATGCGCTTTGAGAGCAGCGTATAGGTGAGATTGAGGCGCGCGAATTCATACTGGCGCGGCCGTGCCGGCACCGGCAGATGGTCGAGGAACCATTCGTACAACGGCCGATGATCCTCGAATTCGAGCGTGCAGATCGAATGGGTCACGCCTTCCAGCGCATCCGACTGGCCATGCGCGAAATCATAGCTCGGATAGATGCGCCATTTGTCGCCGGTGCGCGGATGGCTGGCCTCGACGATGCGATAGAGTGTGGGATCGCGCAGGTTGATATTGCCTGACGTCATGTCGATCTTGGCGCGCAGCACCCGCTCGCCGGGCTTGGCCTGGCCGTCGCGCATGCCCCGGAACAGGGCGAGATTTTCCTCCACGCTGCGATCGCGGAACGGGCTGTTGCGGCCGGGCTCGGTCAACGTGCCGCGATTGAGCCGCATCTCGTCGGGCGACTGGTCGTCCACATAGGCGTTGCCGTTGACGATGAGAATTTCGGCCCAGGCATAGAGCTGGTCGAAATAATCGGAGGCGTGATGCAGGTGGTTGGCCCAGTCGAAGCCAAGCCAGCGCACATCGCGCTCGATGGCATCGATATATTCCTGCTCTTCCTTGGCCGGATTGGTATCGTCGAAGCGCAGATTGCAGCGGCCACCATATTCTTCCGCCAGCCCAAAATTCAGGCAGATCGATTTGGCGTGGCCGATGTGCAGATAGCCGTTCGGCTCCGGCGGGAACCGGGTCACGATCGTCGTGTGCTTGCCGGATTTGAGATCGTTCTCGACGATCTCGCGAATGAAATCTTTGCCGGCTTCCTTGACCGTCTCGACCGAAGACATAGACCTCGTTTCCCGTTAGCGCGCCCATCGGCACGACAAAAGCATGGGCCGCGCGGGCGCGGCGCCGCCTGCCTATCACAGCTTGGCACGACCCCGAAACAGCGACAAATCAACCAACTTGACCCTGCCGCCGCAACGCGGCACAGACGGGTCGTGAGTTTCCGTATCGCCCATCTCTCCGACGCGCATATCGGCCCGCTGCCGCGGCCCATGATCCGGGAATTGCTGAACAAGCGCTTCACCGGCTACGTCAACTGGCGCCGCCGGTCGCATATCCACAATATGGAGGTCCTGGGCGAAATCGTGGCCGATATCCGCGCCCACGCCCCTGATCATGTGGCGATGACCGGCGATATTCTCAATATCGGCCTGCCGGAAGAGTTCCGCTTCGCCCGTGCCTGGCTCGAAACCCTCGGCGACCCGACCCACGTCAGCTTCGTTCCCGGCAATCACGACGCCTATGTCCGCGGCTCCCTGCCCTGGATCGTCGACACCTTCGGCCCCTGGTGCTCCAACGACGGCGACAGCAAGACCAGTTTCCCCTATCTGCGGGTGCGCGGCGACATCGCCCTCATCGGCCTCTCCTCCGGCGTGCCGACCTTGCCGCTGCTCGCCTCCGGCCGCGTCGGCGAGGCGCAGATGCGCGTCTTCGCCAGCCTACTTGAGGATACGGGCAAGCGCGGTCTCTTCCGCGTGGTGATGATCCACCATCCGCCCTGGCAGTCCGGCGCCAGCTTCGGCCGTGGCCTCACCGACGCCCGCGCCTTCGAGCGCACCGTCGCGCGCCACGGCGCCGAATTGATTCTGCATGGCCACAATCATCGGCTGATGACGCGGAAACTGGCCTCGCCCAGCGGCGCCGTGCCCAGCATCGGCGTCGCCTCGGCCTCCGCCGTGCCCGGCACGCCGCATCACCGCGCCGCCTGGCATCTCTACACCGTCGAAAAGCGCGGCAACGGCTGGTCGATCGAAGGCCGCATCCGTGGCCTGCAATCGGGCGAACGACGCGTCAGCGATCTCGGCGAAATCTCTTTTTAACGCCCGTAATTGGCGATCCACCAGGCTTCAACGATCGTCCAGAGGAAATAGCCGGCACCGGCCGCCAGGACGAGCAGCGCGATACTGCCCAAGAATTCGATGAGAAACAGAAAGGTCGTGGCGAACCAGCCGCGCCACCGCGACTGTTGCGGCGGCGGGGGAGTGATATCGGCGACCGGCGTCATGGCTTCCGCCGCTGGCGGTACAAGCGGCCGCGCCACGGGCACCGGCCGCTCCACCGGCGGCTGCGCCAGACTATCGGAGGCCAGGGCCTTTTCGCGCTCCACCAGCCGGCGGGCAATGTAATCGGTGCACGCCTCGACGATCGGATCGATCCGCTCGCTTTCCGCCAGGATGACGCGGCCGTGACGCGTATCCTGGACGAAGCGATAGACGCGCCGATCCGCCGCCATTTCCACATAGGCGATCATGTCGATGAACAGCCGCGGCCGCTCGCCGGGCACCAGTCCGGTATCGAACAGATCGACATCTTGAGGCACCTGCGCCAGCACGGGCTCCAGCGCGTCACGCAGCATTTCCAGCCGCGCCAGTTCGGCGCCGCGCAGTTCCGCCACCACAGAGGATTGCTCCGCCTGCTCGACCCGCGCCCGGCGCACCGCAGCCGTCAGGCTCGGCGGCGCCATCCGCAATTCCCTGCGCCGTTCGTGGCGTTGTTCTTGCCGCTGTTCTTGGCGCAACTCTTGCGGGCCAATGCTACGATCGTCGTCACTCATCACGCGGTCCAGACGCTGACTTAACCTTTCGTTCACTATAGCGTCGCGTGAACGCAATGACGAATCCCCGGAAAAGCGATGGTTCGAGGCAAGGTTTCCAGCATGGCTTCCAAGGTAAAGCGATCGAAAGGCTGGGATTTCTGGATCGATCGCGGCGGCACTTTCACTGATATCATCGGCCGCGCGCCTGACGGCGCTTTCGCCATTCGCAAACTGCTCTCGGAAAATCCCGGCGCCTATGCTGACGCCGCCGTCGCCGGCATTCGCGACATTCTCGGCCTTTCCGCCGACGAACCCGTGCCTTCGGCTCGTATCGCGACCGTCAAAATGGGCACGACGGTCGCCACCAATGCGCTGCTCGAACGCAAAGGCGAAAAGACCGCCCTGCTCACCACGGCGGGCTTTCGCGATGCGCTGGAAATCGGCAATCAGGCACGCCCTGACATTTTCGCCAAGCGCATCGTCAAGCCCGAACAGCTCTACGCCACCGTAATCGAAGCCAGCGAGCGCGTGCGCGCCGATGGCACGATCGAACAGCCGCTCGACGAACAGGCCGTGCGGCAACAGCTCCTCGCCGCCAAGAAGGACGGCTATACCGCGCTCGCCATCGTCTTCATGCACGCCTGGCGCTACCCCGAACATGAAAAGATCGCCGCCACCATCGCTCGCGACGTCGGCTTCGCGCAGATCTCGACCAGTCACGAAACCTCGCCGCTGATCAAGTTCGTCGGCCGGGGCGACACCACTGTGGCCGATGCCTATCTGACGCCGGTTCTGCGCCGCTATGTCGATCTGGTCGGACGCGAGCTGGGCGCCGCCGATGGCGAAGGCCCGCGCCTGATGTTCATGATGTCGTCGGGCGGCCTCACCGCCGCCGATCGCTTCGCCGGCAAGGATGCGATTCTTTCCGGCCCCGCCGGCGGTGTCGTCGCCATGGCGCGCACGGCGAAATCGGCGGGCTTCGGCAAGGTCATCGGCTTCGACATGGGCGGCACGTCGACCGACGTCGCGCATTTCGACGGCACGTTCGAGCGTGCTTTCGAAACTCAGGTCGCTGGCGTACGACTGCGCGCACCGATGATGCTCATTCACACGGTGGCGGCCGGCGGTGGCTCGATCCTGCATTTCGACGGATCGCGCTTTCGCGTCGGCCCGGATTCGGCCGGCGCCAATCCGGGTCCGAAGTCCTATCGCCGTGATGGCCCGCTCACCGTCACCGACGCCAATGTCATGACTGGCAAACTGATGCCGGCATTTTTCCCGAAGATTTTCGGGCCGGGCCGCGATGAACCTCTGGACGATGACGCGGTGCGCCAGGCTTTCGCGGAATTCGCCGCGCAAACCCACGACGGTCGCTCGCCCGAGGCCGTCGCCGATGGCTTCATCGAAATCGCTGTCGCCAACATGGCTGAGGCGGTGAAGAAGATTTCCGTGGCACGCGGCTACAACATCTCGCGCTATCTTCTGAACTGCTTTGGTGGCGCCGGCGGCCAGCATGCGTGCCTTGTCGCCGACGCGCTATCGATGAAAAGCGTGCTGGTGCATCCGCTGTCGTCTTTGCTCTCGGCCTATGGCATGGGGCTCGCCGACATCCGCTCGGTGCGCAACGTCGCGATCGAGACGGAAGCCAACGACAGGGGCTGTGCGCACTTGAAACGCGCGCTGGCACGCCTGCAAAAAGAGGCCGAGAAGGATGTCATCGCCCAGGGCGTGACACGTAAAAACGTCGTCAGCGAATATCGCGCCCATGTCCGTTATGCCGGCACCGATGCCGCCCTTGAAATCAATCTGCGGCCGGCCGCGCTCGCCACCGCCAGCCAGTTGCGCGCGGCACTGCGCCGCGAATTCCAGAAGGTACATAAGGCCCGTTTCGGCTTTGTCGACCGTCTGCGCCCCTTGATCATCGAAGCGGCCCTCGTCGAGGCGATCGGCGGCGGCGCCAGTTTCAAGGAACCGGTGAAGAAGACCCATCGCCGCAAGGCAAAGGCCGCCCAAAGGACCCGCTTCTATTCGCAGGGCCAATGGCGCGCCGCCAACGTCTATCGGCGCGCCGATCTCGAACGCGGCATGCGCATGCAAGGCCCCGCCCTGCTCATCGAACCGCATCAGACCATCGTCATCGAGGAGGGCTGGCAGGCGGAGATCACCGCGCGCGACCATGTGCTGCTGCGCCGCGTGAAGGCCCTGCCGAAGCGCCATGCGGTCGGCACCAAGGCCGATCCGGTTCTGCTGGAAGTGTTCAACAACCGTTTCATGTCCATCGCCGAACAGATGGGCGTGACATTGCAAAACACCGCAAGCTCGGTGAACATCAAGGAGCGATTGGATTTCTCTTGCGCCATTTTCGATGCCGAAGGCCGGCTGGTCGCCAATGCGCCGCATATTCCGGTTCATCTCGGCTCGATGGATCGTTCAGTCGAAATCATCATTCGTGAGAATGCCGGCAAGATCCGCCCTGGCGATATCTATGCCCTGAACGCGCCTTACAATGGCGGCACCCATTTGCCTGACATCACCGTCTGTACGCCCGTCTTTACCAAAGGCAAGATCGCCTTTTGGGTGGCCTCGCGTGGTCACCATGCCGATGTCGGTGGCCTGACGCCTGGCTCCATGTCGCCTCGGGCCACGCACATCGACGAAGAGGGCGTCTATCTCGACAATCTCAAGATTGTCGATCGCGGGCGCTTTCTCGAACGCGAGGTCAGCGCGCGCTTCACGGGCGCGCGTTATCCCGCCCGCAATGTGGCGCAGAACATTGGCGACCTGAAAGCCCAGATCGCCGCTAATACCAAGGGCGCCGAACTGCTGACACAGATGATCGCCGAATTCTCCTACCGCACGGTCGATGCCTATATGGGCCATGTGCAGGACAATGCGGAAGAAAGCGTGCGCCGGGTCATTGCGCGCTTGTCGGATGCGAGCTTCACGGTCGAACTCGATCAAGGCACACGGATATCAGCCAAGATTTCGGTCAACAAGCGCAGGCGCGAAGCGACCATCGACTTCGCGGGCACATCGCCGCAACAAAACGACAATTTCAACGCGCCCGAGCCGGTGACGCGTGCCGCCTGTCTCTACGTATTCCGCGTGCTGGTCGACAGCGACATTCCCATCAATGCCGGCTGTCTGCGTCCACTGAAAATCATTATCCCCGCAGAATCGATGCTGCGTCCGAGCTACCCGGCCGCCGTGGTCGCCGGCAATGTCGAAACCAGCCAGACAGTCACCGACTGCCTTTTCGGTGCACTCGGTGCCTTGGGCTCGGCGCAAGGCACGATGAACAATCTGACTTTCGGTAATGCGCGCTATCAATACTATGAAACCATCTGCTCGGGCGCGCCCGCCGGCGAGGGTTTTGACGGCGCCGCCGCCGTTCACACCCATATGACCAATTCACGTCTCACCGACCCTGAGATTCTCGAATTGCGTTTTCCGGTTCTGCTCGAGGATTTTCATGTCGTGCGCGGATCGGGCGGTCGCGGCCGCTGGAATGCCGGCGACGGCACGAAGCGAACCGTTCGCTTTCTTGAAGATATGGACCTCGCCATTCTCTCCGGCCGGCGTCGCGTGCAATCCTTCGGCACGCAGGGCGGCGACATGGGACGGCGCGGCTTGAACAGCGTGCGCCGTCTCGATGGCACGATCGAAACTCTGGCGGGCTGCGATCAGACGCAATTGCGCGCCGGCGAGGCCATCACCATTCTCACACCGACAGGCGGCGGATGGGGAACGGTCCCACAAGCCAAATAGATATCCCCCGCGCCGGCTTGCTCAGGCAGCGCCGGCGTATATGCTGAGCGCAACAAAAGAAGATGCGGGAGGAAAGATTGAAGGCTCTCAGCCTGTCGGCGGTTTGTACCGCTTTGATGATGACGATCGCCACAGCGTCGGCACAGCAGGATCCGGCACCAGACTTTCCCAAGTCCACAATCAAATTGGTTGTTTCCGCCGCAGCCGGCGGCGGCAATGACATGATCGCCCGCCTCGTGGCGGAACGCCTACAAGCCAAATGGGGCCAAAGCGTCATCGTCGAAAACCGCACCGGCGCCGGCAACAATATCGCGACGGAATATGTCTATAAGTCGCCGCCTGATGGTTACACGCTTCTCGTTTCGCCGCCGGCCTCACTCACGGTGAACGCGGCTCTCTTCAAGGAGCTGCGCTTCGATCCCACCAAGATCGATGCCGTCGCCATCACATCCTACATTCCCAACGTGCTTCTGGTTAGCGGCAATTCGCGTTTCAAGACAGCGCAGGAGTTTCTCGCCTTCGCCAAGGCCAATCCGGGCAAGTTGAGCTATGCCTCGCAAGGTATCGGCACCACCGGACATCTTACCGGCGCTTTGCTCGAGCAATTGCTCGGCACCAAGCAATTGCACGTGCCCTATGGCGGTGCCGCCCCCGCGCTCAACGATGTCATGGCCGGCCACATCGATTTCATGGTCGCCGACATCGGCACCGTCCTGCCTTTGGCCCAGGATGGCAAGCTGCGCATGCTCGCAACCTTGACGAAGGACCCTTCGCCCGTGGCGCCTGAACTGCCGACCATCGCTTCGGTCGGCCTGCCCGAGCTGCTCTCCGACACGTGGACGGCCTTCACCGCGCCGCCAGGCACACCCATGCCGATCCGGCGCAAATATGCGGCGGCCTTGCGCGAGATCATCTTCTCGCCCGACATTCGCGCCCGCATCGAACAGGTCGGCATCGTGCCCTGGGGTCTCGATCCTGAACAGTCGGCTGATCTGATCAAACGCGAAACTGAGCGCTGGACCGACGTGGTGCGCAAGGCCAACGTCGGCATGGACCAATAAAAAATGCCGCGGTTTCGCCGCGGCATTTTTCATCGTGCCAGAACCTTCAGGCCTTGAGCACCTTCGCCCATTTCACCAGATTGTCGAGCAACTGCCGCATCAGCTCTTTGCCGACGGGATCCGTGAACTTGCCGTTCGCATCGAACTTGTCCGGCGCGCCAGCCACGATGACATGCGGGTTGTTGACCGGGAAAGCGTTGAGCGCGACGAGGATGTGGCGCAGGTGGAACTGGGCGCGGATGCCGCCCGTCGGGCCGCCCGAAGCGCTGATCAAGGCGCAAGGCTTGTTGTTAAAAGGCTGATCCGGCGGACGCGAGGCCCAATCGATCGCATTCTTGAGCGCGGAAGAGACCGAATAATTATATTCGGGCGTCGCGATCACGATGCCATCGGCGGCGGCAACTTGCGCGCGGAAACGCTGCGCTTGCGCCGGATAGCCGGCCAGCCGCACGTCGTCGTTATAGAGCGGAATATCGCCGATCTCCGCATAGGTGAATTCCATTCCTTCGGGCGCTACGTCCTGCATGGCATGCAGGGTCAGCGTGTTGAACGAGCCTTTGCGCAAGCTTCCCGAGATCGCAAGTACCTTAAATCCGCTCATGGCAAATCCTGATCAAATGAAAGTTCGGCCCCGTTAAGGGCCGTCGCCAGACCTGCCATATTCAAGCCCCATAAGCAAAAAGGCCGGGCGATGCCCGGCCTTCCGTCATTGAGAGGTGAACCGTGCGGCTCAGCCGATCTGCTGGATCGCCGACAGCTTCCAATCCTGCGGCTTGCCGCCGGTCGGACGCACGAAGGTCCAGATTTCGGTGACCTCGTTCGGCTTGTTGAGGTCACCCTCGATCAGCTTGCCGGTAACCCGGTCGACCACAGCATCGATGAGCGAGAAGCGCATCGCCACGGTGGCATATTCATAGTCCGGCTCGCTCCACGACTCGGACAGATCGCCCTGCAGCAGCTTGACGTTGTCTGCCTTGGTCGCCTGACCGCGCTTCTTCATGGCTTCGAGATCGTCCTCGAAATAGCCGGCCATTTCCGGCGTGACGATCCGGCGCAAGGTCGCCGTATCTTCGGCCGCATAAGCGGTCTGCACATCGGCGAGCAGGCGTTCGAAGGCGGCATAGTCCTCGCCCTCGACATTCAGCTTCTTCGTCACCGGCTGCGCGGCCGCGCCACCACCGAACATCGAGGAGCCGAAGCTCGACGACGTATTGGCAGGCTGCTCATTGGCCGTGCGTGCATAACCGTCCTGGGGGGCGCCGCCCTGCAAGCCCGACATGCGCGGCGTACCCGTGGCCATCGCGGGCTGCTGGCGACGACGCCACCAGTTGAGCGCGAGCATGGCGATACCGGCGATCAGTGCGATCTGAAGCAGGAAGCCGAACATGCCGGCGAGCGAACCGAGCCCACTGAACAGACCGCTGCCAGAGAGCAGGCCGAAAATGCCCGCACCGATCAGGCCGCCCATGATACCGCGTGCCAGTGGCGACGAGAACATGCCGCCGCCTGCGGCGGGTGTCGCCGGACGATTGAACGACTGCTGCGGCTGCGGCGATTGCGTGCGCTGCATCTGCCCTGCGTTCGGCGCCGTCGGCGTCGCGCGCGGTGCGCTGTTCGTAAACGATCCCCGGCTACCCATGCTGCCGCCCGAGCCCGCGCGCGCATGCGCGAACATAGGCGCAAGCGCGAGGGCCACAACCGTCGCGACAGCCAGAAGACGGCCGGAACGGCCAATCTTGATCGATGACATTGGTGTCTCCAGATCCCTTCAGTCGTCGCGAACCGATGCGGCTCGTACAGACGACGCAGCAAATATCGTGAGCGCGAGGCCTCACCACAAGTGCGCAAGTACTACAGTAATTTTACCTGAGCGCGATTACGGTGTTAGATCACGCAGTTAGCGGAGCGGTTAGGGAGACGATCTCGGCCTGTTAAACGAAGCCAAAAACGATAGCGCCGATAAAGGCGAAGGCCGCAACGAGGGCCAACAGATCGACTTTCTGAGCATTCACCATGCATGCCTCCCAAGTCGGAACTGATGCCCTTGAGTCTAGCGGTCGGATAAAAAAACGCCAGTGCCTTTTGTCCTCTGGGGAGAACTCCGGCGCGAACCCAGGGATTACCCCGCCATTTCAGGCCCATGCCGCACAGCCAAAAGGGGCGGTTCGACACCGCCCCCTTTCCACCGCATTTTATGCATTCAGCCGAGAAGTTCGATCTTGGCCAGTTTGACATAGTCGCCCCAGGCCTTGGTGTCGGCGAGCAGCAATTCCTTGAGCAGTTTGGAATCGCCGGGGAATGGATCGGTGCCGATGTTGCCGAGGAATTTCACCGTCTCGGGATCAATCGCGATCTGATTGAACCACACTTCGAGTTTGTCGAGCAGCGGCTTTGGCGTTTTCGCCGGCATATGCACCGACCACCACGCAATCAGATTGCTATTGGGAATGCCCGCTTCACGCGCGCCTGGAATATCGGGCAGCGATTTCATCCGTTCCGCCGCGCCAAGCGCCAGCGGCCGCACCTTGCCTTGCTCGATGAGACCTTTGACGCCGACCGGATCGATATGAACGAAGGCCAGTTGCTCGTTGACGAGGTCGTTGAACATCGCCGAGGTCTCTTTGTATTTCACCTCGACGGTCTTGAGATCGAACTGCGCCTTGTAAATCTCGCTCGACACGAGGCCCGTGTTCGCAACCGAACCGTAGGAAGCCTTGTCGCCCTGCTCTTTAAGATAAGCCGTGAGTTCGGCGACGGTCTTCCACGGCTTGCTCGCCGGCACGCAGAGAATGAAAGCCAGCTTCGACAAGGTCGTCACATGTTCGAAATCGTTGATCGGATCGAACGACAGCTTCTTGAACAGGTGCGGCGCCGCCGCGAGCACCGAACTGCCCGGCGCGATATAGATCGTCAATCCATCGGGCTTGGCGCGCGCCACATATTCAGTGGCGATGTTGCCGAAGGCGCCAGGCTTGTTTTCGACGATCACCGTGCGCTGCGAGAGCTGCGCCAGCTTGTTGGCATAGAAGCGCACCAGCACGTCCGCGCCCGTCCCCGGCGGAAACATGCAGATGGCCCGCAGCGGCCCGGATGGATAATCGCTCTGCGCAAATGCGCCTCCAGCCAGCGGCAGTGCAGCCGCCCCCGCGCTGGCGGCCACGAATTGACGACGTGTGAACATGCCTCTCCTCCCTCTGGCCGGCCGCCCTTCGTCTATAAGTCAAGCTCACGCTTGATCGTCGAACGCGGTTAAATCCGGCGCTTCACAGTTTCCCTGACATCACAGGTTAAATCGCTTTCCGCCAAAGGAAAAGCGGCCAAAATCAGTCGCTAGGCGATTGTCCCGCCTCTGGGATTTTGCCCACTCGCGGCTAAGGCGGGGGATGGTTGCGTCACGGCGCGCCCTCCCCTATAAGCCCGGCGCGTGCCTGTTTCCGACACCCCTGGAGGCGAAGGCGCGTTTTTCCATTGAAAAGGACACGTTATGGCAACAGCGATCAAGCAGTTGGCCGCCACGGTCCGCGACGGGATCGGCAAGGGGGCCGCCCGCAGCGTTCGTCGTGAAGGCAAGGTACCGGGTGTGATCTATGGCGGCGGCGATGCCCCGCAGGCGATCAGCCTCGACTACAAAAATCTCAACCAGCTCATCTACGCCGGGCATTTCCTGACGACGATTTTCGAAATCGACGTCGCCGGCCGCAAGGAACGCGTGATTCCGCGCGACTATCAGCTCGATGTCGTCCGCGACACGCCGCTGCACGTCGACTTCCTGCGTCTGAAGCCGGGTTCGTCCCTGCGCGTCAACGTGCCGGTCCACTTCACCGGTCAGGAAACCAGCCCCGGCATCAAGCAGGGTGGTTCGCTCAACATCGTCCGTCACACGATCGAGATGCGCGTTCCTGCCGACAACATTCCGGAAGCTTTGGTGGCTGACATCAGCGCCATGGGCATCAACGATTCGCTGCACATCTCGGCGATCGCCCTGCCGGAAGGCTGCAAGCCGCTGATCACCGATCGCGACTTCACCATCGCCACGATCGCGCCGCCGGCGAAGGCCGAGGAAACCCCGGCCGCTGCGGCTGCCGCGGCTCCGGCCGCTGGTGCCGCCCCGGCTGCTGGCGCTGCTGCTCCGGCTGCCGCCGCCAAGGCGCCGGCTGCGAAGAAGTAATTCGGCTTTGGCCGTCAGGAACGCCCGCGCCCCAAAGCGCGGGCGTTTTTGTTTGTACATCCGCTTAGCGATCTTGTAGCCAGAACCAATGCTTCTCCTCGTCGGCCTCGGCAATCCAGGCAGCAAATATGCCGGCAACCGGCACAACATCGGTTTCATGTGCATCGACGCCATTGCGCGCGCGCATGGCTTTCCCATTCTGCGCCGCCGCTTCCAGGGTCTCGCCACCGAGGGCACGATCGGCACCCAGCGCGTCATTCTGCTGGAACCGCAGACCTATATGAACGAAAGTGGCCGCTCGGTCGCCGAAGCCGCCCGCTTCCATAAAATCCCGACGGCCGACGTCATCGTCTTCCACGACGAACTCGATCTCGCCGCCGGCAAGCTGCGCGTCAAGAAAGGCGGCGGCAATGCCGGCCACAATGGCTTGCGTTCGATTACCGCCCACATTGGCAACGACTATCGCCGCATCCGGCTTGGCATCGGCCATCCCGGCGTGAAGGAACTCGTCCATAGCCACGTACTGAGCGACTTCGCCCGCGCCGACCAACCCTGGGTCGATGCGCTATGCGATTCCGTTGCCGACCACATCGCTCTGGTTGCCGCCGGCAACGATGCCGAGTTCCAGAACCGCGTTCATCGCGCCATGGAAGACGCCGGCTTCGGCGAAAAGGAAAAAGACAAATGAATTAAATTTGCGCAGAGGAACGCGAACCGCCGCGACACTGCCCCATTTCACCAAATGCGGTTCAACAAAAAAACGGCAAAGAGGAAACATGACGGATATAGCCCAAGTCAAAGACGATCTCGTCACCGCCAATCGCATTCTCGCCTATCACCATGTGGTCGATTCCTTCGGCCATGTCTCGATCCGCCATCCGGAAAATCCGCAGCATTTCCTGCTGTCGCGCGCCCGCGCGCCCAATTGCGTCGAAGTCGGCGACGTCATGGAATTCACCCTCGACGGCAAGACGGTCGGCCACGAGCCGGGCAAGCCCTATTCGGAACGCTTCATTCATGGTGCCGTCTACGAAGCCCGGCCGGACGTGATGGCGGTGGTTCATAACCACAGCCCGAATGTCGTGCCCTTCACCGTGCAGTCGCGCCGCAAGCTGCGGCCGATCATGCATATGTGCGCGCCGATTGGCACCGATATTCCGACCTGGGACATCGCGCATAAATTCGGCGCCACCAATCTGCTCGTCACCAATATGGAAATGGGACGCGATCTCGCCCAGACGCTCGGCAAGCGCACGGTCGCTTTGATGCGCGGCCACGGCAGCACCGTCGCCGGCAAATCGCTGCGCGACGTGGTGTTCACCTCCATCTACATGGAGATCAACGCCGAGATGCTGATCAAGGCCTATCAATTGGGTGACGGCGACATCGTGCCGATGAGCGACGAGGAAGTAGCCGCCAACACCAAAGGCCGCGCCGGTTTCACCTATGAACGCGGCTGGGAAAACTGGTGCCGCCTCGTCGGCCGCCCCTACTATCCGCAGAACTGGGAAATGGGGCCCGGCTTCTCCAAAACCGACAAATAAGCCTGATAAATAAGTAGCTCTCCGATCGCGGGCTTCCTAGCCGAGGAGGTCAGCGTTTTCATGTTTATCCGCCGGCCCTCCCCGCATTAATCTAGGCGCATGTCTCGCTGGAGTATTGCGCCATGGACCGGCTGACGAGCATGGATGTCTTTGCGAAAATCGTCGCCAGCGGCAGTTTCGCTGGCGCCGCCCGCCGCGCTCAACTCTCCCCCACCGTCGTCAGCAAGCACGTTCAATCGCTTGAGAAATGGCTCGGCGTGCGCCTTTTCAATCGCTCGACGCGCCGCATCGCGCTGACCGAAGCCGGCGAGGCTTTCCTTGAACGCTGCACACGCATCCTGTCAGAGATCGATGCAGCGACGGGTGCTGCCGGTGAATTACAGACCACATTGCGCGGCAAGCTGCGCGTCAGCGCGCCCGGAGCCTTCGGCAGTTTGCAGGTCGCGCCCGCGATCGTCGATTACATGGCGCAAAATCCCGACATCAACATTCAGCTCGATCTCAATGATCGCTATGTCGACATCCTCGGCGAAGGCTACGACCTTGCGGTGATTGTCGGGCACCTGCCGGACTCAACCCTCACCGCCCGGCGCCTGGCGCCGATCCGCTTCGTCACCTGTGCCGCACCCACCTATCTCGAGCGGCGCGGCACGCCGCAACATCCTTCCGATCTGCGCCATCACGACTGCCTGCAATACACCGGCTTCCTCTGGACGCCCCACGAATGGCGATTTCTGACGCCGGACGGCGAACCGCTCGTCGTGCAATTGCAACCGCGCCTCGCGTCCGCCACGATGGCGTTGCGCAACGCCGTGGTGCGCGGTGCCGGCATCATGCAAGGCCCGGTCTATACGGTCGCCGAAGACTTAGCGGCCGGACGTCTGGTGTCCGTGCTCGATGACTACACCGTGCCGGAATTCAGCGTTTATGCGGTCCATGCCCAGGGCCGCCATCCTTCCGCCAAGCTTCGCAGTTTTATTGATCTCCTCAGTGCCCGCTTCAAGCCAAGGCCGCCCTGGGATCTGCTGACCGCCTGATCGGGATTATCCACGATTTGGAAGCTCAGTCTGTCCTGATCGCGATATTGTCGCCCCTGCCCCGCTCTCTACCATCGCTCTCCTGACCAATCATGGAGGGCGCATGCAATTCCATCTCAATGGTCGCCCTGTCGATTTCGACGGCGACAAGCAAACACCCCTACTCTGGGTAATCCGCGACTGGGCACAACTCACCGGAACAAAATATGGCTGCGGCATCGCCCAATGTGGCGCATGCACCGTTCACATCGATGGTGCACCGACCCGCTCCTGCGTCCTGCCGGTCGAAGCCGTCGAAGGCCGTAAGGTCACCACCATCGAAGGGCTGTCGAAGGATCGCTCGCATCCCATTCAAAAAGCCTGGATCGAAAAAGACGTGCCCCAGTGCGGTTACTGCCAGTCGGGCATGATCATGGCGGCGGCGGCTCTGCTGCAAGAATTTCCCAAGCCGACAGACAGCCAGATCAACGACACGATGACCAATCTCTGTCGCTGTGCCACCTATCATCGGATCCGGGAGGCCATCCATGCCGCAGCCAATGCTTGATCGCCGCGGCTTTCTCCAAGGCCTTTCGCTCGCCACCGGCGCCTTGCTGGTGCCGCTCGCCGTTTCCCGCTCGGTCGAAGCGGCTGAGAACATCGTCGAGATCACCGATTGGATTCGCATCGAACGCAGCGGCCGTACCATCCTTGGTCTCTCGCAATGCGAGGTCGGCCAAGGCGTCTACACCGGATTGCCGCAGATCCTCGCCGATGAACTCGATGCAGACTGGTCGATGGTCAGCGTCGAATTTGTCACCGCCCGCGACGCCTATCGCATGGCGGCCGCAAACGAGGAGTTGCAGCAATTCGTCGGCGCCTCCACATCGACGACGGTCTTTCACGATCGGTTGCGCCTTGCCGGCGCGCAGGCCCGCGAAGCCCTGGTTCAGGCGGCCGCCGACCGCTGGCGCGTGCGTTCAACCCAATGCGAAGCCAAAAACGGCCGCGTCATCCACACGCCGACGAGCCGTTCCTTATCATTCGGCGATATCGCGGAAGCCGCCTCCAAGCTCGCGCTCAATCCGCATCCGAAGCTGAAACCGCCATCCGAACGCCACCTGATCGGCAAAAATCTCAAACGTCTCGATACGCCGGCGAAGGTCGACGGCAGCGCCATCTTCGGCATCGACGTGCGCGTGCCCGATATGCTGTTTGGCGCCGTCTGGATGACGCCGACACAGACCGGCAAGGTCAAGGCGATCCGGAACGAGGCCGAAATTCTCGCCCGCCCCGGCGTCAAGGCCGTGGTGACCGCGCCATTCTGGCCGACGCCTGTCCACAACACCGTGATTGTCGTGGCCGACAGCTATTGGATCGCCAAACAGGCAACCAATGCCCTGGATGTCGATTTCGATCCTGGCGTCTCGGCAACGCTGAACAGCGACAAGATCATGAAAGATCGGCTCGCCGCGCTGGATGCGGACAAGGCAGTCGTCGCCACGGAGATCGGCGATGTCGGCAAGGTCTTGGCCGCTGCCCCCGGCAAGGTCATCGAAGCGCGCTATCACACGCCCTATCTGACCCACGCCACCATGGAACCCGTGGTCGCCACCGCACATGTGCGCGACGGTGAAATCGAGGTCTGGGGGCCGATTCAAGGCCAGGACATGGTGCGCTGGACGCTTGCCAAGAATTTCGGCGTGCCAGCCAATAAGGTGATCGTCCACACGACGTTTCTTGGCGGCAGTTTCGGCCGCAAATATGTGCCCGACTTCGTCTTGCATGCCGCCATCGCCTCGAAGGCCGTCGGCCGGCCGGTAAAGGTGATCCGCTCGCGCGAAGACGACATGCGCCATAGCTATTATCGGCCTTGTGCCTCAGCGCGCATGCGAGCCGTGCTCGGGCCGGACGGCTATCCGACCGCAATGCACGCACGTGTCGTCGGCGAATCCCTCTATGCGATGATCAAGCCCAAGGCGATGCAGGCGGCTGGCGGCTGGGACGAGACCATGCTCGATGCGATCTATGATCTCATCTATGCCATGCCCAATCTCACCGTCGACAATATCGACGTGAAACAGCCCATACCGGTGAGCTTCATGCGCACGGTCGGCAGCACATCCTCGGTCTTCTTCCTGGAAAGCTTCATCAACGAATTGGCCGATGCCGCCAAGATCGATCCCTATCTCTATCGGAAACATCTTCTGGCACATGATTCCAGAGCCGTTGCGGTGCTCGACCGCGTGACGGAAGCCGCCGGCTGGAACAAGCCGGCCTCATCCGGGCGCCATCGCGGCATCGCCTTCAATCTCTACACGGGTCGTGGGGGGGCTTTTGAAAGCTATGTCGCCCATGTGGTCGAGATCGAAATGGTGAAAGGCCGCGTCGCCGTGCGTCGCGTCGTCTGTGCCGCCGACGTCGGCACCGTGGTCAATCCGGGGCTCGTGCGTGCCAATATCGAGGGCGGCATCGGCTTTGCGCTGACCAATACGCTGAAGAGCGAAATCACCTTCGCCAAAGGCGCAGTCGAACAAGGCAATTTCGATGCTTACCCGCTGCTCACCCTGGCCGAAATGCCGGAGATCGAAGTGGTTCTGATCGACAGCGATCGCCCGCCGCAAGGCTGCGGCGAGGTGGCGCTCGCTCCCGTCGCCCCTGCGGTCGCCCAGGCGATCTACCGGGCGACCAACAAGCGCATCAGATCGATGCCGTTCGAAAATGCGGCCAATACGCTACGCACCGATTAAGAAGACAAATGCCCGGCGGCGCGCCGGGCATTTTTTTATCAGGCGCCGTTCGTCCAACGCCCCTGGGCATCACGCCCGGCCTTGCCCTTCGCCTTCAGGCCATCGAGTTCGCGCACGATCTCGCGGCCGTCGCGGCTGCCGACGGCCGCCATCAGATCCTCGAAATATTTCGGACCGTCGGCGAGGGCCGCTTCGAGCGAGGCAAACCGTTTGCCCGCATAAGCGGGTGCGGCCGGGATGATCGTATCCATGCCGCCCTTGCCGAAGGGCCAGGTCAGATCATAGCCGGCCTTGCTGCCGGTGCGAGCGCCATCGAGCGAGGGATCGAGCGGGCTCATGCGTACATTGTCGACGATGATCAAATCCTTCGCCGGCTGGAAGCGTGTGCCCAGAGCCCATTCCATCTCTTCATCGTTGAAGATGTCGATGTCAGGATCGACGACGAACATATTCTTGACGCCGCAGGCACCCAGCACGGCCATAATAGCCGAACGCGCCTCGCCCGGCACGCGCTGTCGCAATTGCACGCGCACGTTCTGCGCGCCGGCGGCGGCTACCGGCGCATAGACGGCAAGTGGTTCACGCACCGCCAGTTTCAAGGCACGCCAGACGTTGAGTTCGGTACGCAGATTCTCGAGCTGCGACGTGTCGGTGCGCGCCAGATGCTTGCCGCTGATCGAAATCGTCTGGAACAGCGCATCGGAGCGGCGCGTGATCGCCGTCACGTGGAAGACCGGATTTTTCTTCAGGCCGCCGTAATAGCCCATATATTCGCCATAGGGACCTTCCGGCTCGACATAGCCGTGCGGATCGAGCCATCCCTCGATCACATATTCCGCGTCCGCAGGCACTCTGAGATCGTTGGTGATGCACTTGACCACCGGCATTGGTGCATCGCGCAAGCTAGCCATCAGGCTCAGCTCGTCGACCGCGATCGACATGGTCGCAGCGATCATGTCGACGGGATGCGAGCCAATAACATAGGCGACCGGTACCGGCTTTCCGGCGGCGGCGGCTTCCATATAGATGACGCGCAGGTCGCTCGGTGCATTGAGGTCGACACCGGTTTCCGTGCGGCTGCGCAACATCAGACGGCGCAGGCCGACATTGGTCCAGCCGGTTTTCGGATCGATGCTGAAATCGATGGCGGAGGAAATATAAGGGGCGCCATCGAGCCCATGCTGGAGATGCACCGGCAGCGATGTGACATCCACGTCATCACCCGTCTGCACCACCTGCTGGCAGGGCGCCTGCGCCCGCGTCACCTCGACGACGGGATGTTTGGTGTCGAGCCGTCGCATCAACTCGCCCAGCAATTGACGCTCGGACACACCGAACGCCTTCGCCAGACGCGAACGCCAGCCGGCAACACTGGCGACGAGTTCCTGCTCCTCGGGACCGACCTTCTTGAACCAGACCGCCTTGGTGGTATTGGCGATGATGGCCGCCACGTCGGCCAGATCAGTCTTCTGCTCGATCACCTCCACTTCGCCTTCGGCCGCGATGTCCTGCATGAATTTGCGCAGACGAAAACGGTCGAAGTCGAGCGGCGTGGCAGCGCCTGCGCGCCCGGTATCGGGTACGGTATTCATGGTTTCCTCCTCTTGTGCGCTTTGTCGCGCTTATTAGGTCAGTTCGTGCACGCCTCAGGCGGTCGACAGCGCCTCTTCGTCCACCGGATCGAGATGGCGCAGACGCGGCGCCACCTGTTCCGCGAACAGGCGCATGGACTTCGCACGCTTCTCGCGATCCGCCCATTCCTTGCCGGCGATCAACAGCAAGGTGCCGAAACCGCCGCTGTTTTCATAATGCTTCAAAACCTGTTCGGTCACGTCATCCACCGAGCCGATCGTGTAGCAACCGCCTTCGACCATATCTTCGATGGTGATCGTGTCGCCCTGGATCGGCAGTTTATAGACATTGCGGGCGAAGTGCAGCAGGCCGCGCTTGGCCTGAAAGCTCAACTCGTAGTTGGCGGACTCCCGCAACTCATCCATCGCCTGCTTCTTGCTGTCGGCGATATAGATGTAACGCGACACCGAAATATTACGCCGCGGATTTTTCTGCCCAGCCGCCTGCGCCGCCGCGCAATATTTCTCAGCCTTCACTTTCAGGCGATCGGCCGGCTCCAGGAAGGCCGAAAGCAGAGTATGGCCGTTCTCGCCGCAATATTTCAGCATGCCGTCGGAATCGGTCGCTGTCGCCATCGGCATATGCGGCTGCGAAGCCGGACGCGGCCAGGCGACGACGCCCTTGCCCTGCCAATGCTTGCCGTTCCAATCGAACGGCTCGGTGCTGCTCCAGCATTTAAGGATGAAATCGAGCGATTCCTGCAGGCGCTCGTGCCGATCTTCATAGGTCAGGCCACGTTCTTCGCTGAACACCGGCGACGGCACGCCTGAGCCGAAACCAAAAATGAAACGTCCCTGGCCCAACAGATGTTCCGTCACCGCCGCTTGAATGGCCACATCGACGGGATGTTGCAGATGCGCGATCTTGATCGCAGCACCCATGCGGATTTGTTTCGTCAGCGCGGCCGCCTTGCACATCAGCAGTTCCGGCGCCGGCAGAATGTCGACCTTGTCGAGATAGACGGCCTCGCCGTGATGCTCGCTGATATAGGCGTCGCGGAACCCGAGTTGATCGGCCAGCACGATCTCGAACAGATCTTCTTCATAGGTGCGCGCCGCCGACGTATGCGGCCTGAACCCGTTCGACCAGATCCCGAATTCCATTCTTATCTCCTGTCCCGCATCCCGGCGCCTGAAGTCTTTGGACGCGTTTTCTTCACGCGAACCGGCGTCCACTTCGCTTGAAAACGCTCTAACACCACAACGCCGCCGGTGAACGGCGGCGCAGAGCTTCACTTGACAGCAAAGGTTGTGTCAACACGTCCGATTTTGTGGCTTCAATGTGCCCAACGCGCGCGGATGAAAGCGCCAATCTCGGCCACCACCGTATCAGCGGCTTTGATCAGCCCAAACTGTCCGGCAAAGCCATGCATCTGGCCGGGAAAGGACTTGTAGACGACTGTCACGCCTGCCGCGTGCAAGGCTTTTGCATAGGCTTCGCCCTCATCGCAGAGGGGATCGAGCCCACCTGTCGCGATATAGGCCGGCGGCGCATGCGCCAGATTGTCGGCGAGGATCGGCGATGCCCGCCAGTCCAAAATATCGGCATCGCTGCGCAAATAATGATTGCGGAACCAATGCATGGACGCCGCCGTCAGCGTGTAGCCGCTACCGACGCGCGTATAGGACGGTGTATCGCATCGCAGATCAGTCACCGGATAGATCAGGGCCTGCGCCCACAGATGCGGTGTCCCTTCGCGCGCCGCTTGCAGCGCCACGACCGCTGCCAGATTGCCGCCGGCACTGTCGCCGACCACAGCCATGCGTCCGGCATCGACGCCAAGCGTTGCCGCCTGCGCGGCAACCCATCGCGTCGCAGCCATCGCATCTTCCGCCGCCGCCGGAAATTTATGTTCCGGCGCCAGGCGATAGTCGACGGCGATGACGACCGCCCGCAATGCGTTCGCCAGATGACGCACCAGAACGTCATGGGTTTCGAGATCGCCCACCACCCAGCCGCCGCCGTGAAAATAGACGACCACCGGGCTTTGGCGATCCTGAGCCGCAGCTTCGCTGCGATAAAGCCGCAAGGAGATCGGCCCGCGCGGCCCTTCGGCGATCAGCGCCTGCACCTCCGCCATCGGCGGCACGAACTGGTTCATCGCCCTGCGCATGGCGAGCCAGGCAGCGCGACCTTCCTGCGGTGTCAATTGCTCCAGCGCCGGCCGATTGGCGGCGCGGATCGCCATCAGCAGGCGCTCCGCGTCAGGGTCGATCGGCGGCACGGTGGTCGTATCGGTCATCGACGTTCGCTATCCTTGTGGCTCAATCTTGGCCACGCGGACATATTCCTTCCAGGCCTCGACGTCTTTGACAAGACGCGCCTGTCCCTGTTCCGGCGTCTCGATCATCGGATCGCCGCCGAAACTGTTGAGAAACTTTCGCGTCTCTTCGCTGGCGGTGACCTGGTTGAACCATTTGGCCAGTTGATCGACCACGGGTCGCGGCGTCGCCGCCGGCACCTGGGCCGACCACCAGCCGGTGATATCCATGCCTTTGACCCCAGCCTCGTCCATGGTTGGCAATTGCGGATTGGCGTCCAATCGCTTGCCGGTGCTGACGGCGAGGATGCGCAGGCGCCCTTCGCGCGCCTGCGCCAGCGAGAAGACGGGATCATGCATGCCGTAATCGACCACGTCGGTCGTCATATCATTTAAAGAATCGACGGCGTTCTTGTAATTGACCTCGAGTGCCTTGACGCCCGAGATCACCTTATACATTTCGCCCATCACCGTACCGGTGGGCGCGGCGCTGGCATAGGACGCCTTGTCGCCTTTCTCTTTCAAATGGGCGGTGAGTTCCGCCACCGTTTTCCACGGCTTCTTGGTATCGACCACCAACATGAAGGGTTGGCGATTGATCGTCGCCACCACCTGAAAAGCCTTGGCTACGTCAACCGGCGGCTTTTTGAACAGCGACATGTTGCCGGCAAGCGCGCTGCCCGAATGCACATAGACCGTATAGCCGTCCGGCTTGGCCCGCGCCGAATACTCTGCGGCGATATTACCGCCGGCACCAGCCCGGTTTTCCACGAGCACCTGCCGCCCGATGATCGGCCGCAGCCGCTCTGAATAGTAACGCACGATCACATCGGCGCCGCTGCCCGGCGGAAAGGCGCATATCAAGCGCAAATCCTGCGCCGGATAATCCTGTGCGCTGGCGCCCCCGCTCCAAGCGGCAGCCCCCACGGCCGCACCACCCAATACGGCGGCGCGCCGCGTCACCCCAAAAACCGTGCCCATCCCTAGCCCCCCTTCCGTTAAGGACGATGCTTATGCGCTGGGGTACGTGGGCTCAGCCCTGCGGTTCGATCTTGGCGATCCGCACGTAATTGCCCCAAGCTTCGATATCTTTCAGCAAGCGCGCCTGGCCTTCATCGGGCGTGGTGATATAGGGGTCGCCGCCAAACTTGTTGAGGAATTCCTTGCCCTCGGGCGAGCCCGTCACCTGGTTGAACCATCCGGCGATCTGATCGATGACAGGACGTGGCGTCCCAGCCGGCACGATGGCCGCGAACCAGCCGACGAGATCGATGCCCGGCACGCCACCCTCCGCCATGGTCGGCAGATCCGGCTGCGATTGCAGCCGCTCGGCGCTGGCGACAGCAAGAACACGCAGACGCCCCTGCGCCACCTGGGCGAGCGCGAATTGCGGATCATGCGCGCCAAAATCAGCGGCGCCCGACGCCAGATCGCTCAGCGAATCCTGCGCCATGCGATAGTTGATCTCGACGGCCTGAAGGCCGGCGACGCTCTTATAGAGCTCGGCCAGCACCCGGCCCGACGTCGCCGAAACCGCATAGCTTGCCTTGTCGGCCTTTTGCTTGAGATGCGCGGTAAGCTGTTGCAACGTCTTATGCGGGCTGTCGGGATGAACGACGATCATAAAGGCTTGCTTGTTGATCGTCGCCGCCACCTGCAAAGCCTTGGCCGCGTCAACCGGCGGCTTCTTGAACGTATGCATATTGGCCGAGACCGACGAACCCGTATGCACATAGATCGTATGACCGTCGGGCTTCGAACGGGCGACGAATTCGGTCGCGATATTGCCGCCGGCGCCCGGCTTGTTGTCGACGATGATCGTCCGGCCGCCCGTCATCGGCCTGATCTTTTCCGCATAGAAGCGCACGACCACATCGGAGCCGCTGCCTGGCGGAAAGGCGCAGACAAAGCGGATGTCCTGGTTCGGAAAGGTTTGCGCCTGCAGCGGCGCGGTGCCAGCCCCCAGCGCCAAAGTCCCCGTGCCGGCAACCAGCGCCTTGTTGAATTGACGGCGATCGATCAATGCCATGGACGTTTTCTCCTTTTATTTTCTTCTCGCTCCGGCCCCGCCAAAGGGCGCGACCGGGCCCTTCATTTCATAACCGAAAATTATTGCGGCTCAATCTGCGCCACGCGTACATAATCCTTCCAGACATCCACCTCGCGAACGAACAGGCGCTGTGATGCATCGGGAGAATTGACGAAGGGCTCGCCGCCGATCTTGGCAAAGAACTCGCGCATCTCAGGCATCTCGATGACCTGCGTCACCCACTTGCCCAATTGTTCGACGATGGGCCGTGGCGTCGCCGCCGGCACGTGGGCAGCCCACCACCCCACGATATCGACATCCTTGGCACCTTGTTCGTGCAAGGTCGGAACGTTGGGCACGACCGACAGGCGATCCTTGGTGCTGGCGGCGAGAATGCGGATACGGCCTTCGCGCGCCTGCGCCATCGCCAGCACCGGATCGAGCGTCATGAAGTCGAGCGTGCCGCTGGCCAGATCGTTGAGCCCATCGGGGCCCGAACGGTAACTCACCTGCACGGCTTTCAGGTCGAAGGCTTTTTTATAGGTTTCGCCGAGCACCGCCGTCATCGGATTGGCGATGCCATAGCTTGCCTTGTCGCCGCGCTCCTTCAGATGCGCGGTCAGTTCGTCAAGATTTTTCCACGGCCGATTGGCCGCGATGACGACCATATAGGGCTGGCGATTGATCGTCGCTGCCAATTGAAAGTCGCGCACGGCATCGAAGGGTGGCTTCTTGTAAAGATACATATTGCTGGCGGTGGCGCTCGCCGCATGCAGCAGAATGGTATGCCCGTCGGGTTTCGAGCGCGCCACATATTCGCAGGCGATATTGCCATTGGCGCCCGGTTTGTTCTCGACGATGATCGTCCGGTTCATCAGCGGCCGCAGCCGCTCGGCAACCGAGCGCGCCAAAACGTCGGCGCCACTTCCCGGTGCAAAGGCACAGACCGCGCGCACGTCTTGTGATGGATAACTTTGCGCGCGTGCCAAACCAACTAAAGCCGGTGCACTGATACCCGCACCGATGAGCGCACTTGCTCGACGCCGTGTGTAAAGCATCTCCATCCCCTCCCGAATGAAAACGAATAACGATTATCTCCTCTGGTAGACTAGGCTTCCCTCCGGCGCCGCCCCTCCCAAGGCAGCGCCGGAAAGTCTTGTGTGTTGGCTAGCCGCCTTCCTGGAAGGCGATTTCGCGAGACTTGCGCACGTTCGGCAGCACGATCACGAGCAATAGGCCCAGCGCGCAGATCAGCAGCGTCAGCGAGATCGGCCGTTGCAGGAAGATCATCGGATCGCCGCGTGACAGCACCAGCGAACGCCGCAGGTTCTCTTCCATCAGCGGTCCGAGTAGGAAGCCCAGCACCATCGGCGCCGGTTCGCAGCCGAACCGCACCATGATGTAGCCGAAGACCGCGAAGACCGCCGTCAGGATCATCATCACCGCATTGGCATTGGTCCCATAAACGCCGATAACACAGAACATCAGGATCGCCGGATAGAGATAGCGATAGGGGATCGACAGCAGCTTCACCCAAATGCCGATCATCGGCAGATTGATGACGACCAGCATCAGATTGCCGATCCACATGCTGGCGACCATGCCCCAGAACAGGTCCGGACGGCTGGTCATCACCGCGGCACCCGGCTGGATGCCCTGGATCATCATTGCGCCCATCATCAGCGCCATGATCGGATTGGACGGCAGGCCGAGGGTGAGCAGCGGAATGAACGAGGTCTGCGCCGCGGCATTATTGGCCGATTCCGGACCAGCCACACCTTCGATCGCGCCCTTGCCGAAGCGGCTCGGATCCTTGGCGACCTTCTTTTCCACCGTATAGGCAGCGAAGGCGGCCAGAACCGCGCCACCGCCCGGCAGAATGCCGAGGATGGAGCCGACGGCCGTGCCACGCAGCACCGGCTTCCAAGACTGCGCGAACTCGCTGGCGCTCGGCCACAGATCGCGGAACTTGGTGCTGATCGCCGTGCGGTCGACCTCCTTTTCCTCGAGATTGCGAATGATCTCGACGATACCGAACATGCCGATGACCATCGGCAGGAAGTCGATACCGTCCCACAATTCCGAGACGCCGAACGTATAGCGCACGGCACCGCTGTTGACGTCGGTACCAACGAGACCGAACAGCAAGCCGACGATCACCATGGCGATCGCCTTGATAACCGAACCATGCGCCAGCACCACGGCCATCAAAAGGCCAAGCAGCATCAGCGAGAAATAGTCGGGCGAATTGAACTGCTGCGCCAGTGCCGCCAGCGGCGGACCGAAGGCGGCGATGAAGATCGTGCCGACGCAACCCGCGAAAAACGAGCCGAGAGCCGCGACCGACAGCGCCGCGCCGGCCCGGCCCTTTCGCGCCATCTGATAGCCGTCCATACAGGTGACGACCGATGAGGCCTCACCCGGCATGTTGACGAGGATCGACGTGGTCGAACCGCCATATTGCGCGCCGTAGTAAATACCGGCGAGCATGATCAGCGACGACAGCGGATCAAGACCGAAGGTGATCGGCAACAACATCGCGATGGTCGGGATCGGCCCGATACCCGGCAGAACGCCAATGAGCGTACCGAGCAAACAGCCGATCAGCGCGAAGCCGAGGTTTTGGAAACTGGCGGCGGCAGCAAAGCCGGTGGCGAGATTGGAAAAGGCATCCATGGCGAATTACCTTCCCCACCAAGCCGGCATCGGCTGCGACAATCCGTAGATGAAAACGCCGACGCAGAGCGCCGCGACGACAATGGCCAGAACCACCGTTTCCTTCACGTTGAACTTTTCACGTGCAGCGCTGGCTATGAAGATAACAGCGACGGTCGTCAGCGCCAAACCAATCTGCTCGATCAAAAAGCCGAAGGCGAGAATGGCCAGGATGACGAAAGAGATGGGCCGCAACGGAATCCTTTGGATCGGCGGTCCATCCAAGGCGAAACCACGCCCGCCGATGATCAGGCCCATCATGATGGTGAGATAGCTCAGGATGATCGGAAAATAGCCCGGCCCCATGCGGGAGGACGATCCGTAAGTGAGATCCTGACCGAAATAAACGCCCGCCACGCCGATCGCGATAAAGACGAGCCCCGCACCCAAGTCTTGCGGGCTCCGAATTCGTAGCATGCAGCTTCCTCCCCCGTCGGCAACTCTGCGCCGAACGATTACCTCTAGCTATGTCCCCTATAACTATAACAGGGAGCACGATACCGCCAATGGTTTGCGGTGCAAGAATTTCGTGCAGACATCTTCTGTGGACGACACTCCTTCCGCCCGGTCAAGCCCAGGGATCGATCGAGCAGTGAATGGCGCCGGGGCGCCCCTGGCCACCGACCGTCATCAAGGCTTCGTGGGCCTCGCCCAAGCTAAACACGTGGGTGCACATCCGCTCCAGTGGGAAGCGGCCACTGGCAATGATCTGAATCGCCAGCTCCACCGCCTCGTAACTGTGGCCGCGCACGCCTTTCACGGTGAGGAATTTCTTCACCAGAATGTCGGTGTCGAACTCGGCTTTACGATCGGGACTGCGCCCGCCCAGGATGATGCGACCGCGTTTGCGCGCCAGTTGAATGGCTGAGATCGCCGCCGCTGGGCCACCGGACGAACAATCCATCACCAGATCGGCCATCAGGCCGCCTGTGATGTCGGCCACCGTTTCGAGCAGGTCTTCCTCATCGATGTTGATCGTGTGGGTGGCGCCGAACTCCTTGGCCAGGGCCAGCCGGGCACGGTCTGCGGGTGACGACTTGCCGGTGACGATGATCAGTCCGGCGCCAGCCTGTCGCGCGGCCAAGGTGCAGGCAAGCCCTTGCTGGCCCGGCCCCTGAATAACGACCGCTTCGCCGATTTTGAGACCGCCCTGCAAGCAGGCCCATTCGACACCATTGCCAAGCGGCAGGGCCAAAGTGGCAAGCTTGGCCGGCACATGCGCCGGCATCTGGTGAAACACGGAATTGGGGTGCAGATATTGATAATGCGCGTAGCCGCCCCAAAGCGCTGGCGAAACCGACACCGGCGTCGAGCCGAAGCGGATCGTGTTCGACAAGTTGAGCGTGTCGGTCTCGTCGCACAGGCGGAAGTCGCCGGTGCGGCAATAATGGCAATGACCGCACGGCAAATATTCCTCGAGCGCGACCCGATCACCTTCCTTCACGCCGAAACGCTTGGCTGCATAGCGCCCCAGCCGATCGACGATGCCGACAGTCTCGTGGCCAAGGATCAAAGGTCCTTTGGAGCGGGGATAGTTGTTGTAATGCGGCCAATCGCTGCCGCAGATGCCGCACAACTCGACTTTAAGGAGACCCGCATCCTCGGCAATGTCAGGGAATGCGATCTCCCGCACTTCAGTTTGTCGGATGGCAAAGGAAACCGCCGCAGCAACACCGGTCATGTCACACACCCGTATGAATGATGCCGGGCCGCGCCTGCAAATCTTCCGCCTTGGCCTTGGCGAAAGGTTTATCGGCCGGCAGAATGAAGGAAGCCGAACGCACCCGATGGGTTTCCGCCTTCAGTCCACGCGGTTCATTGCCCTTGGCCAATCCAACGGCGGCTTTCTTCAACAGGCTGCGCGCCATGATGATGGCGTTGTCGGTCGACACCAGATTTTCTTTCGTGCGATCGACGACCGGCCCCATACTCTCCTGCAAGGATGCATCCTGCATGGCGATACCGGCGACACCGCTGTAGTAGCGGCCGCTTTTCTGCAACGCCCGATCTATCAGGTAGTCGTTGTCTTTATTGATGACGGGCCGGTACGTGCCCGGAACCAATTCCACATGCATGCCGCCGCCGCTGCGCATGGTCGCCAATTCATGTTCGCTCAGGGCCCGGGTCGGATGCCAGGTGAACGACCAGGTGATGCAGTTCTCGTCATCCATCGGCACCCAGGCATGCCCGTTCAAGGCATTCTCGCCATAGGGCGGGATCATCGTATACCAGGGCATGATCCACTGGGTGATGCGCCAGTAATATTCGCCGGGCTCAGCATTGCGGCGCGCGCCGATCAGCATGCCCGACGGCGAGTCGACCACTTCGAAACGCGGCGTACGATCGCCATTATAGACCGCGCCCTTGGTCGCGCGGTGCAGCGGATCGGTATGCAGCTCGCCACTGTGCAGCCAGGAGACGTGGCTTGAATCAATGCCGCCTTCCATGGCTTGCAGCCAGTTGCACTCCTGCCAGCGCTTGGCAATGTAGCGATGCGAGGCTGGCAGATCGAGCCATTCGAAAGCGGGAAATTCCGGCTGCTTCTCCGGCGGCCCCATATAGACCCAGATGACACCGGCCTTTTCGACGCACGGATAGGCCTTCAATTTGACCTTCTGGCAGTAGCCGCTTTCCACCGGCTCGGACGGCACTTCAATGCACTGGCCGTTCACGTCGTATTTCCAGCCGTGATACGGGCAGCGCAAACCGCCCTCTTCGTTGCGACCAAACCACAGCGAGACGCCGCGATGGGCGCAGAATTCGTCCATCATGCCGACTTGGCCCGACGTATCGCGAATGGCGATCAGCCGCTCGCCCAGCACTTTGACGCGCACCGGCGGGCAATCGGGTTCAGGCAATTCTTCCGCGTGCAGAATGGGCACCCAATAGCGGCGCAGCAAATCGCCCATGGGTGTGCCAGGGCCCGTGCGGGTGACAAGAGCATTGTCGTCGCTCGACAGCATGGCGCGTCTCCTCGGTTTGGCGCCATTTTTCGCACTAGTGGTTTCCAGTGGCGGCACCTTGATCTAGGGCAATAACGCTCTGCGGCGTCCGACGCAATGGCGTCCGGACACGGCAGGTGACAGGGGCGCGACGACGCCTTAAAGACGGGCACCGTCGAAATACAGATTTTAAAAGAGGATGAAGGCGATGGCGCATGGCGAACGCTTCCGGCTGGCAGGCGTGATGGGCTGGCCGGTGATGCATTCGAAATCGCCGATGCTGCACAACTACTGGTTTCGCGAATATAACCTCGCCGGTACCTACATCCCGCTTGAAATCGCCCCCGAGGGCCTTGCCAAGGCGTTGAAATCCCTTCACCCGCTCGGCTTCGCCGGCTGCAATCTGACGATCCCGCACAAGCAGGCGGCGCTTGCCATCGTCGACGAGATCGATCCGTTGGCGCGCACCATGGGCGCGATCTCCTGTGTCGTTGTGCGGCCGGACGGATCGCTGTTCGGCTCCAACAACGATTGCTACGGTTTCATCGAGAACCTCGTCGAAGGCGCGCCGCAAATGCGTTTCGAAGCCGGCCCGGCTGTCGTTCTAGGTGCCGGCGGCGGCGCCCGGGCGGTTGTGTGGGGCTTGGCGCAGCGTGGCGTTCCCGAAATCCGCCTGATCAACCGTACCCGCGCCCGCGCCGAGGAAATCGCCAAGGAATTCGGCGCACCGGTCAAAGCCGTCGATTGGAGCGAGCGCGGCGACGCGCTTGAGGACTGCAACCTGCTCGTCAACACCACAAGCCAAGGCATGGTCGGCATGGAGCCGCTCGACATCGATCTGTCAAAACTGCCACGCACCGCCTTGGTGACCGACATTGTCTATGCGCCGCTCGAAACGCCGCTGCTGAAAGCCGCGAAGGCGCGCGGCAATCCCATTGTCGACGGTCTCGGCATGCTCCTGCACCAGGCACGTCCGGCCTGGCAGGCCTGGTTCAATGTCGATCCGAAAGTGACGCCTGAGCTGCGCGCGATGATCGAGGCGACGCTTTAATTAAAGCTTCGCCAGATAATGATCCCAGGTCCGCCGGAACAGGCTGGCGGTCCAGAGCTTCTCCATCGCGGCCTTCTGCTCCTCCGCATCGAAGACATAAGGCTTGCCGATCTGCAAGGCCATATATTGGCGTTGCGCGTTCTCTTCGAGATAGACGGCGAGAACGAAGGCTTCGACGATGTCCTTGCCGACAGTGACGGCGCCATGGGACTTCATCAAAGCGCTCGAACGATGGCCCAGCACCTGCGCCAACTTATCCGCCATCTCTCGCGTGTTGATCGAGGCTGGCGTATCGAGCACCGGCGCTTCGCCCGGCAATACGCCTTGCGCGAAGACCGGTTGATAGGCGTGACCCGTCATCGTCAGAAACGTCGACCATTTCGGATGCGCATGAACGACGGCGCGCACGTCCGCCCGTGCCCGATAGATGCCCGTGTGCAGATGGAATTCGAGCGGCGGCTTGGCGCTGCCCTCGATCAGCTTGCCGTCCATATCGACGGTGACGATGTCATCGACGGTCAGGCTGCTGCGCTGGCAATTGCCCTGATTGATAAGAATGCGGTCATCGCCAATACGGATGCTGCAATGGCCGTTGAAATCGATAATCTCGGCCATTTCCAGCATACGGATGCAATCGACGAGCTGCTGGCGCTCCTGCGCGAAGGGTTTCACCCCCGGTCGCTCCAGCGGCTGTACACTACCCTGGGACATACGCTTCCCCCAAAAATCCGGCGGCACGTTGCTGGAGCCGCCGATACAAGTCAATAATAAGTCAGTTGGGGACGCTTTGAGACCGATTGAGCCGCCGCGTCAATCCGTGCCATGGTCCGCCCGAAATTCCTTGGAGAAAAGCATGACACGGATTGCGGTGCTCGACGACTATCTCGATGTCGTTAAAAGCCAGGGCGACTGGGCGAGCCTGGGCAGCGACTGTCAGGTGTCGTTTTTCCGCCAGAACCTGGCCTCGATCGAAGATGCCGCCCGCCAGCTCGCGCCCTTTGAAGTGCTGAGCCTGATGCGCGAGCGCATGCCCCTGCCCCGCGCCCTGATCGAGAAACTGCCCAATCTCAAACTGGTCATCACCACCGGCGGCCGCAACCGCTCCATCGACGTGGCCGCCTGCAAGGAGCGCGGCATCATCGTGTGCGGCACGCGCAGCGCCGACCCGGCCCCGACCGTCGACGTCGCCTGGTGGCTGATCCTCTCGGCCGCCCGCAACCTGCACCGGGAGGAGCGCCACATGCGCGCCGGCGGCTGGCAGGAAAAGCTTGGCTTCTCGGTTGCCGGGCTGACCCTCGGCCTCATCGGCTTCGGCAATCTCGGCCAGCGCGTCGCCAAGGTCGGCCAGGCCTTCGGCATGAAGACCATCGCCTGGAGCCAAAATCTTACCGAAGAAAAGGCTGCCGCCGGCGGCGCCAAACTCGTCAGCAAAGATGAACTCCTGTCGCAGGCCGACGTGATGAGCATTCATCTCGTTCTGAGCGACCGCTCGCGCGACCTGATCGGCGCCCGTGAATTCGGCCTGATGAAGCCGAAGGCCATTCTCGTGAACACCTCGCGTGGACCGATCATCAACGAAGAGGCGATGATCGAAGCGCTGAAAACAAAGCGCATTCATGCTGTCGGACTTGATGTCTATAATGTCGAGCCGCTGCCGCCCAACCATATCCTGCGCAGTTTCGACAATGCGGTCTTAAGCCCGCACCTGGGCTACGCGACACAAGTCAATTTCAAGACCTATTACGCCGATACGATCGAGGCCATCAAAGCCTGGCGGACCGGCACTCCAGTGCCACGCCTCATCGAGAGCGACTAAGAGAAGGCCCATTCCACGGGCCTTTCCGCCTTTGCCAAGGTTCGCTTCCTTTGATTCGTTTCAGAACACAAGGGCCTCGAACCGGCTGCGCGCCAGTATTTTTGTGAATAGAGCCCCCATAAACTGCGACAGGATGGGGGTTTTTTGAATCGCCGCTTGGCGTGTGGGCTTGATTGGCTAATATCTCGCCGTTGATTCGAACCATGTTGATTCGATCCGGGAGACTACCAATGGCAAAGAAAGCAGCAGCCGCGAAGCCGGCTGGTAAGGCGTCGGCAGCGGCTTCCACTGTCACCCTGAAGCATCTGGCAGCTACGCTGTCGGTCGACCACGAGCTGTCGAAGAAGCAGACCGAGACCGTTCTGACGGACATGGTCGACCTCGTCGTCAAGAACCTCAAGAAGGGCAACCGCATCCGCATCGTCGGCCTCGGCATCCTTCAGGTTCGCAAGCGCGCCGCCCGTATGGGTCGCAACCCGGCCACCGGCGAAGCGATCAAGATCAAGGCGAGCAAGAAGGTCGCCTTCCGCGCCGCCAAGGAACTCAAGGAAGCGATCTAATCGCTGCTTGAATTCAAGGCATTCCAGAGCCCCGCTTGCGAGCGGGGCTTTTTCTTTGGCAAAAGGCCCGAAATCTCTGCACATCAGGCACTTCCGGCGCAAGGCCAAGTCCGGCTATGTAGAGCGAAGCTCGATCGATTGCTTGCCCAGTTGCTGGGTAAGATGACTTGGTAAAATGACTTGCAAGATCATTTGGAGGAAACATGCGCCTGAATAGTTGTCCCTGCTGCGCCGCCTTTGCCGGCGGCTTCGCCGCCCGCCCATCGGAAACCGGCGCCAGCGCACCCATCCCCAAATCTGGCGGCCCCGTCGATCGCAAAGTGCTGGAAGAATTTGCCGCGGCCAGCCGCATCCTCGCCGATCAAGGTGTCGTCGATGCCTTCGGCCATGTCACCTTGCGCCATCCCGATGCGCCGGATCGTTTCTTCATGGCACGGGCTATTGCGCCCGCTTTGGTGACCGCCGATGACATCATGGAGTTCGATCTCGACTCGGTCGCCTGCGAGAACAAGGGCCGCAACGGCTTCCTCGAACGCTTCATCCACGGCCAGATTTTCAAGGCACGGCCCGACGTGATGGCGGTTGTCCACAGCCATTCGCAGTCGGTCATTCCCTATGGTCTGGTCGGCACGCCCCTGCGCGCCATGTTCCATAACGCCGCCTTCCTGGCCGAGGGCGTCCCCGTTTTCGACATTTCCAAGAAGTTCGGCGCCACCGACATGTTGGTCGGCAACAATGAAAAGGGTGTCGAGCTGGCCAATGTTCTGGGCGACAAGCCAGTGGTGCTGATGCGCGCCCATGGCAGTGTTGCCGTTGGCCCCAGCTTGCAAAGCGCCGTGTTCCGCGCCGTCTATACGGAGGTGAGCGCCCGTATGCAGACCGCTACCATGATGATCAGCGGCGGCGGCCAGATCGCCGCGCTGACCAAGGAGGAAGGCGCGCTCGCCGATGCAGTCAATATGGGCGCCGCCAGCCGCGCCTGGGACCTGTGGAAGCGGCGCGTCGGCGCGGCTTAATTATGATGCCTGGCGCGCCAGCACCCGGTCGACCATCTCGCCGCATTGGCCGAGATAGTTGGCCGGATCGACAAGGCGCGCCAGCGCTGCACGGTCAAGATGCGCGGAGATTTCGGCGCTCTCCACCAGCAGGTCGAGGAAAGAGCGTTTGGTCCGCACCACCTCGCGACAGATGTCATAGACGAGATCATGGGCGCGCTGACGGCCAAGATAAGGCCCAAGCCCCATCATCACCGCCTCCGAGACGATCAACCCGCCGCTGAGATCGAGATTGCGCCGCATGGCCTCCTCATTCACCTGCAAGCCGGCAGTCAACGTCCTGGCATGCATCAATGCACCGGATGCCAGGCAAAAGATTTCAGGCAATGAAATCCATTCGATCTGCCATGGTCCGGTGGAGCGTTCGTGATCGGCGATATTGGCATCGAGCAAAGCCGCCACGTGATAGCGCACCGACGACGCCAGGCCATGAATATAGGCTGACGAGATCGGATTGCGCTTCTGCGGCATGGTGCTTGAAGACCCTCGCCCCTCATGGAACGGCTCCATCACCTCTTCGACTTCGCTCTGCAT
The DNA here is from genome assembly GCF_031921685.1 of Methylocella sp. CPCC 101449. Classification (NCBI taxonomy): domain Bacteria; kingdom Pseudomonadati; phylum Pseudomonadota; class Alphaproteobacteria; order Hyphomicrobiales; family Beijerinckiaceae; genus Methylocella; species Methylocella sp. CPCC 101449. Next base: position 442,051 of record NZ_JAPDHU010000003.1, read on the forward strand.
CATCAGCTTCACGTCCATGGCGATCTTGCCAAGGCTGCCGCTGACGAGCCCGAGGAAACAGCCGGTTTCGGCGATACGATCGCGCATCGTATGCCAGGCGATGTCGGGCTGGCCGAGACCGAGTTCCGCGCAGAGCGCCGCCTGTACTTCGAGCCCGCGTCCGCCAAGCGACGACAAATTGCCGGCGGCACCGCCAAACTCGCCCACCAGCAGGCGCGGCTTCAACTCTTGCAGCCGCTCGAGATGACGCTGAAAGCCGGCGAGCAACACAGCCATCTTATAGCCGAAGGTCACGGGCACCGCCTGTTGCAGATTGCTGCGCGCGGCGATCGGCGTATCGCGATAACGCCGCGCCAGATCGGCAAGCGCCGAACAGATCGCTTTCAGATCGCGTTCGACAAGTGTAAGCCCGGCGCGGATCTGCAAAATGCTGGCGGTATCGGTGATGTCCTGCGTCGTCGCGCCCCAATGGCACCATTCGCCAAGGCCGTCGCGGCAGAGCCCAACCAATTGCTGCACCACGCCAAGAATCGGATAACCGATCCGCTCCGTCTGGCTCTTCAGGCGAACAAAGTCGATCTGCGATACGTCGCAATGCCTGACGATTTCATCGCAAGCTTCCTGCGGGATGATGCCCAGACGGGCCTGCACTTTCGCCAACGCCGCTTCGATATCGAGATAGTATTGGGTGCGTCCTTCATCGGAGAAAATAGCGCGCATATCGGGTGCACTGAAAATGTCGCCCAACACATGGGAATCGATGATCGTCGCAGCCATATTTCCTCCGTCCGGCTCATGGCCCGACGATCAATACGCCATCCATGAAGCCATTCTATCAGTTGAGCTCGATCCGCGCCCGGCTGAGCACGTCCTGCCAACGTTTTGATTCTGTCCGCATCATAGCGGCAAATTCTTCCGGACCAGACCCGATCGGTTCGGCGCCTTCGGTGGCGAAACGCGCCCGCACCGCCTCGCTGTTGATCGCGTCGATCGTCGCTTTGCGCAAGGTGGCGATGACCGGTGCCGGGGTGCCATGCGGCACGACAAAGCCATACCAGGCACCGATTTCATAATTGGGAAAGCCCTTCTCCACAAAGGTCGGCACATCGGGCAAACGTTTGACGCGCGTCTTCGACGTCACCGCCAAAGTGCGCACGATCTTACCGTCGATTTGCCCGGTCACCGACGGGAGGGTGGTGATCATGAAATCGACCTGCCCGCTGATCAAATCGTTCAATGCCGGGCTCGCGCCGCGATAAGGCACATGCGCCACATCAAGCCCCGCCACCTGCGCCAGCATGATGACGGCAAGATGACTGGCCGAACCATTGCCGGCGCTGCTGTAACTGAGCTTGCCCGGATGGGCTTTGGCATAGGCAAGAAGTTCAGCGACATCATTGAAACGCGATTTCGCCGACACGACGAGCACCAAAGGCGCTGATGTAATCAACGTCACCGGATCGAACGCCTGCAACGGATCGAGCTTCAGCGATTTGAACAGATGCGGATTGACCACCATCGGCCCCTGATTGGCCATCAGCACCGTATAACCATCAGGCGCGGCCGCCGAGGCGATCTGCGAAGCGACATTGCCGCCGGCCGTGCCGTTGTTCTCGATGACCATCGGCTGCCCGAGCTTTTCCGCGACCGCCTGTGCCACCAGCCGCGCGATCGCATCGGTGCCTCCACCCGCCGCATAAGGCACGATCAACCGGACAGGCCGATCCGGATAGGATTGCGCCGAAGCCGGGATCGCGGCAAAAGCCAGCGCCGCACCCAGACAAGCCATTCGCCAAAGACGTGCAATGTGTTGCATGGCCGTTCCTCCCGCCGTCATTCTGGCGGAGCGAACAAGCGGAGACAACGTTCTCAGCGCCAGTTGGCGCTTTCTTCGCGCAGATAGTCGACCAGTTGGCGCACCGGCCGCGCTGCGCGCCGCTGCGGATTGATCAGCATGCGGATATCGAGAAACAGGTCCGGCCCATCGACATCGATCAGCATGAAACGGCCGGCATCGATATCCGGCTGCACGGAGGCTTGCAGCGAACAACACAGGCCAAGCCCCGCGGCACCCAATTCCCGCACGACGCTGAATTCCGTGCCCTCTGCAACAATGTGCATGCGATCGACGCCGATGCCCTGCAACAGGCGCCGCTGCGTCTGCCCGAACAGAGACGTCGCCACCGGGCCGACGAAATCATATTGCGCCACTTCGGCCGGCGGCACGCGCTTGCGCCCAGCCAGCGGATGGTCGGGCAGAGCGAAGATCACGAAGCGCATGCGTCCGATGAGGGTCGAGGGAAAGCCCACGGTCTCGCCACCGGACAACAGGCAACCGACATCGGCCGCGCCCATGCGCACGGCGGCAATGACCTCTTCCTGAAAGGCGATGCGTACGGACAGGCGAATCCGGCGATTGTCCTTGGCGAAATGCGCCAAGGCGGCGCCCATCATCGTATGCGCCAATGAGCGCTGGCAGGCCAAAGCGACATTCTGTTCGACGGAAGACTGCGAGGCCATATCGGCCTCAAGCTTTTGTGCCTGCGCCAGCAGCTCCCGCGCATGGCCCAGGAAATTACGCCCGACTTCAGTGAGCACGGCCTGGCGGCCGCTCTGGCGCTCGAACAGCCGGCCAAGTTCCTTCTCCAGGGCCATCACATGGGCGCTGATCGACGGCTGGGCGATGCCAAGCCGTCGGGCGGCGGCGGCGAAAGAGCCCGTCTCGACGATGGCGACGAACACCTGCAGACGGCGGAGCGTGAAAGCTATCATCCCCATAGTTATAGTCTAAACACTATATTTAACCAAGCCCGCCCATGGCTTGCTTTGCCTCATCCGAAGGCATTCGATTGCCCGGCACGACAGCAATGGCCGCAGCAAGCGGCCAGGCATCTCAACGGCGGCGCAGTCCGTCAGTGCGCCGGGAACGGCTAGGGAGGAAACGCACATGGATGGCTTCATCCGACGGCCAGAAATTTTACGGCCCGGGATTTCGCGGCGAAACGCCTTGGCGCTGGCTGCCGCCGCGCCGCTCGTTCTGACATCGCGCACGGCTTTCGCCGCCGACAAACTGCGCATCGGCAAATCGGTCGGCACATCCTTTCCCTTCACCGGCGCCGACCTCGGCCTCGCCAAGGGCCTCTTCGCCGCCGAAGGCATCGACGCTGAAGTTTCGGTGTTCCGTGGCGACGGCCAGATGCAACAGGCCATGGCTGCCGGCGCCATCGACATCGGCCTCGGCTCGGGCCCCGGCATGGGTTATGCGGTGAAAGGCGTGCCCGGCATCGCCGTGGCGGCGCTCGCCGGCGAGCCGCGCAACATGTCGCTCGTCGTCATGAAAGACGGGCCGATCAAATCGGTCGACGATCTCAAGGGCAAGCGCATTGGCGTCACCACTGCCGGCTCGCTCACCGATTGGCTGACGCGCAAACTCGCCGACAGCAAGGGCTGGGGTCCGCAAGGCATCGACATCATTCCCATGGGCGAAATGCGCACGCGCCTCGCCGCCATGAAATCCGGCGAACTGGTCGGCAGCGTCAATTCGATTCAGGAAACCTGGAATCTGGTCGAACAGGGCCAGGGCCGCTTGCTGGCGACTTTCGCCGAGGCCGTTCCCGACTTCCACACCCATGTCATTTTCGCCCATCGCAACCTGGTCGAGAAGAATCCCGAACTGGTGCGGCGCTTCCTGCGCGGCTGGTTCAAGACCGCCCATTACATGCGCGACAACCGCGCCGACACGGTGAAATTCATCGCCGGCGTCATGAAGATCAGCGAGAAGGTGATCGACGACAGCTACGACTATGAATTGAAAATGCTGTCGATGGACGGCGCTTTCAATCCGAAGGCGATCGAAACCATCCGTTACTCGCTGAAGGATCTCGGCGTGCTCGACCGCATCCCCGAAGCGAAAGAGCTTTTCATGCCGGGCTTCGCGCCGGTGAAACTGTAAGCAGAACGCATTTGTAAATCGCCGGGAGCCATGCTCCCGGCAAACATGGTTTGGAGCCGGAGCGCGTCGCGAGCATGCAAAACAATCAGGATAAGATCGCGATCTCGATCAGAAACGTGACGCAACGCTTCGGTGACGCCAGCCAGCCAGATAGCGTACTCGCTCTCGACAACGTTTCGCTCGATATCAAAAAGGGCGAGTTCGTCTGCCTGCTCGGCCCATCCGGCTGCGGCAAGAGCACCTTGCTGAATGTCGTCGGCGGCTTGTTCAAGCCGACGAGCGGCACGGCAACGGTGGAAGGCCGCCTCGTCGACGGCAAGCCGCATCCCGACAAGATCGCCTTCGTCTTCCAGGAAAGCACGTTGTTCCCCTGGTACACCGTGATCGAGAATTTCCACATCGCGCTCAAATTCCAGGGCATCCCCAAGGCCGAATGGGACGATCGCGCCATGGCGGCGCTACGCGCCGTCGGCATGGCTTCCTTCGCCCGCCACTATCCCGATCAACTCTCTGTCGGCATGCGCCAGCGCGTCAACATGGCGCGCGGCATCTGCGTGAAAACCGACATTCTGCTGATGGATGAGCCTTTCGCCGCACTCGACGAACAGACCCGCATGGTGCTGGGCGAAGACCTGTCGCAGCTGCTCGCCGAAACCGGCAAGACCATCGTCTTCGTCACCCACTCCCTGGCCGAAGCGGTTTTCCTATCCGATCGCATCGCCGTGTTCACCGCGCGCCCAGGCAAGATCAAGACGATCATCGACGTCGACACGCCGCATCCGCGCTCGCCCGACTTCATGCTGGAGCCGAAGTTCAGCGAATTGCGCAACGAATGCTACGCCCTGCTGCGCGACGAGATTCGCGCCACCATGGCGTTGCAGCGCGATCCGCAGGCAGTCTGACATGGACCGCTCATCGCTCTCCTCTCGCTCGGTCCAATGGGCCTTTCTGGCACTTGCCGCCGGTGCTTGGTATCTGGCAACGGCAACTGGCAGCGTCAGCCGCCTGTTCCTGCCGCCACCACGCGAGGTTTTCACCGCGCTTGTCGCGCTCGTGCAGACCAACGCCTTCTGGTCGGCGGTCCTCGTCACGGCGTCAACGGTCGCTAAGGCCTATGTCCTCGCGCTGATCATCGGCATTCTCGCCGGCTATCTGGTCAGCCGTTCGAAACTGGCGGTCGCCACGATCGAGCCGGTGATCTCGGGCCTGTTCACCATCCCGATCACTCTGTTCTTCCCGATGTTCATCCTGTTCTTCGGTGTCGGCACGGGATCGAAAGTCGCCTATGGCGCGACCTACGCTTTCTTCCCGATCGCCCTGAACACCATCGCCGCCTTCGCCAATATGGAACAGCGCTATCTGCTCGCCGCGCAATCCATGGGCGGCAACCGCTGGCAAATTTTCCGCTACGTGCTGATGCCCGGCGCCCTGCCCGTGCTCTTCACCGGCCTGCGCATCGGTTTCTTCATCTGCCTCGCGTCGGTGCTGGGTGGCGAGACCATCTCTTCGGTCGCTGGTGTCGGCCGCAACATCGCGCTGACCGCCGAGCTGATGGAGCCCGGCCGAATGTTCGCCTGGATCAGCTTCGTCGTCTGCATGTCGGTGGTGTTGAACCTGCTCGCCTTCAGCTTCGAAAACCGCATCAGGGCGAGGTAACCCATGGCATCGCTCTCCTCCGCCACCTCCACACCCGCAGCCAGCAGCACGCCGATCTGGAGCCGCTTGGCACGCAGTCCCTTCTGGCTGCGGATCGCCTTGATCGCCGCCATCCTGCTGCTGCTTGAATATTACGGCCGCTTCCATGCCGATCCGGCTTTCATGCGGCCGCCCAGCGCCGTCGTCGAAGCCTTCTTCACCTCGGTCATCTCCGAGCCGAAGATCGTCTCGGCCCTATGGCTCTGCATCACCGAGATATCGATCGCCTATGGCATGTCGGTAGTCTTCGGCGTCGCCATCGGCCTCATCGTCGGCGCCACCAAGTTCAGCCGCGCCGCGCTCTTCCCCATCATTCTGCTGCTGTTCGCCATCCCGCAGGTTTCCTTCATGCCGCTGGTCATTCTGATCTTCGGCCTGGGGCCGGCGGCCAAGATCGCCTTCGGCTTCTCGCACGGTATCTTCCCGATCATCGTCAATGTCGTCGCCGGCATGCGAGACGTGAAGGAACTGCATCTGCGCGGCGCGCGCTCCATGGGCGCCTCGAAAGCCGACATCATCCGCCATGTCATCTTGCCGAACATGGTGCCGAGCCTGTTCACGGGCCTGCGTCTCGGCATGACGCTGACCCTGCTCGGCGTCATCCTCGCCGAACTCTACGTATCGACAGGCGGTGTTGGCTATTACACCCGCGTCTTCGCCGAGAACTACAATCCGGCGCCGCTCTTCGCGCTCATCACCAGCCTGGCGGTGATCGCCATCTTCTTCAACGAAATCGTCCGCATCGCGGAAAACACCCTGACGCCCGGCAAACGCCGTGCGCCGCGAATCCAGTCTAAATCGGTGCAGAAATGAATATTGTAGGCGTAGATATTGGCGGCACTTTTACCGACCTGGTCGGCTGTATCGATGGCAAGATCGTCACGGCCAAATGTTCCACCACCCCGGCCGATCCGACCCGGGGCGTCGCTGACACCTTGCGTGAAGCGCAGTGCGATCTGCCGCAATTGAGCGAGGTGCTGCATGGCTCGACCATCGCCATCAATACGGTGTTGGAGCGCAAGGGTGCCCATACCGCGCTCATCACCACGCGCGGCTTCCGCGACGTCTATGCCATCGGCCGCGGCAATCGCATCGAGGCCTTCAATCTCTGGTTTCACCGCCCCAAGCCTTTGGTCGAACGCCGCCTGACCTTTGAAGTCACCGAGCGCGTCAATGCCGCTGGCGAAGCCATCGTGCCGCTGGTCCTGAGCGAAGTCGAAGCCATCGCCAAGGAGATCAAGGATCAGAAGATCGAGGCGGTCGCCGTTTGCCTTCTGCATTCCTACGCCTTCCCCGATCACGAACGCGCCATCGGTGAGATGCTGCGCCGGCTCAATCCTGGCCTGTTCGTCACGCTCAGCCACGAAATCCTGCGCGAATTCCGCGAATACGAACGCACCTCCACCACCGTGCTCAATGCCTTCGTCGGTCCGCGCGTCAGCAATTATCTCGGCACGCTCGACAGCTACCTGCGCGGCGAGAATTTTGGCGGCAAACTGCATCTTATGCGCTCGAACGGCGGCGTGATGTCGCTCGATCAGGCCAAAGCGCAGCCCGTCTCCATGATGGAGTCAGGTCCCGTCGCCGGCATGATCGGCGCCGGCCGGCTGGCTCAACATCTTGGCCTCGAAAAGTGCATCGGCTTCGACATGGGCGGCACCACCGCCAAATCGTCGTTAATCACCAATGGCCGTCCGGCGATCGAAGAAGGCTATGTGATCGGCGATCACGCCTCGGGCCAGCCGATGCAATTGCCCGTCGTCGACATCGTCGAGGTCGGCAATGGCGGCGGCTCGATCGCCTGGGTGGATGGCACCGGCGGCCTGCATGTCGGCCCGCGTAGCGCCGGCGCCGATCCTGGCCCTGCCTGCTACGGCAAGGGCTCGATGGATCCTGTTGTCACCGATGCCGATCTCGTGCTTGGCCGCATCAACGGCGACCGCTTCCTCGGTGGTAACATGTCGCTCGACAAGGCGGCCGCCGAACGCGCCGTCGACCAGACGGTCGGCAAGCCACTCGGCCTTGGCACCAAGGAAGCGGCGCTGGGCATCGCCACCATCGCCGACAACAATATGTCGCTGTCGGTGCGCGCCGTCTCCGTCAACAAGGGCGTCGATCCGCGCGACACCGCGATGATCGCCTTCGGCGGCGCTGGCCCTCTCCATGCCATCGCCATTGCGCGCGAAATCTTCATCCCGCGCGTCGTCATCCCGAAACTGCCCGGCACCTTCTCGGCACTCGGCATGCTGATGGCGTCTTGGCGGCAGGATTTCGTGCGTACTCTCGTCGGCCGCCTCGATGCGCTCGACACGACGCTGGTCGAACGCGTGTTCAAGGAACTGGCGGAAGACGGCAAGGCGCAGATGCAGCGCGACGGCATCGGCAATGACATCGCCGATTTCCGTTTCTATGCCGACCTGCGTTACGTCGGCCAGGAACATGCCCTACCGATCCCGATTACGTCACCGACCATGCTCACTGGCGATCAAAGCCGGGTGCGCGAACTGTTCAATGTCGAACACGACCTGCGCTACGGTCAGTCGGCGCTCGAGGAACATCTCGAAGTCGTCAATCTGCGCTTAGTGCTGACCGCCGCGCGCAGCGACACCATCGCCGAAGCCTGGCTGACCCAGCCCTGGACGCCGACGGACACCACCGAGGAAACCAGCCGCGACGTGATCTTCGACAATCCGGAAAAGCCCTTGAGCACCCGCATTCTCTGGCGCCCCGCGCTGCCTGCCGGTTTCACCTTCACAGGTCCGGCGGTCATCGAGGAACCCAATTCCACCATTCTCATTCATCCGGGAGACAAAGTGACCGTGACGGACGCTGGCCATCTCATCGTCGATCTCGCCGGCAAGGAGGCCTGAGCATCATGACCAAGAATGTCGATGCGCATCCAATCACCGTCGAAGTCGTTCGCAATTCCATTGTCGCTTACGCCGATGAGATGGGCAATGCGCTGTGCAAAGCCGCTTATAACATGATGATCTACGAGGTCCGCGACTTCTGCTGCGGTCTCATCGACACCAAAGGCCGCATGATCTCGCAAAATCGCGGCGGCCTGCCGATCTTCCTCGCCGATCTCGGCGTCGCCGTCGAGGATGGCATCAAGCGCTGGGGCCTCGATGGCTTCAAGCCGGGCGACATCATGATCATGAATCATGAGGTCTGCGGCCAGCATCTCAACAATGTCGTCATCTACGCCCCCTGCTTCGTCGACGGAGAGCTCGTCGGCTTTGCCGCCAACCGCGCCCATTGGGTCGACATCGGCGGCATGCGCATCGGCTTCGGCTCGTCATTGACGACGGAAATTTTCGCCGAAGGCCTGCAACTGCGCTCTCTTAAAATCTACGAAGAGGGCAAGCGCAACGAGACCCTGTGGCAGATCATCCACGACAACGTCCGCTTCCCAGATGCCAGCCTCGGCGACCTCAGGGCGCAGGTCGCTTCCTGCCAACTGGGCGCGCGCCGCTATGGCGAATTGATCAAGCGTTATGGCCGCGCCACGGTGGAAGCCTGTATCGAACGCATCTGGGATCAGGCCGATCGCGCCGTACGCAATGTTATCGAAAAAATTCCCGATGGCATCTATGAGGCCGAAAGCGCGCTTGATAACGACGGCCGCAGCCTCGATCAGCCAATCCGCATCAAGGTGACGGTGGAAATCAAGGGATCGACCATGGGCGTCGATTTCTCCGAGATGAATCCGCAGACCCACTCGCCTCTGAATTCCGGCAAGTCGGGCGGCATCGCTGCCGCGCGCGTCGCCTTCAAGGCGATCACTTCGCCTGATCTCGACGTCAACGAAGGCTGTTTCCGCGCCCTCGACGTGAAGATTCCCGAAGGTACCATCGTCAGCGCCAAGCCCGGCACCGCCATCGGCCTGTGGAGCATCGCCCTGCCGACGACCATCGACACGATCCTCAAGGCGCTGGCGCCCGCTTTGCCGAATATGATCCCCGCCGCCCATAAGGGCGACATGGGTGGTTGTTCATTCTACGGCTTCAAGCCGGATGGCACGCGCTTTCTGCTACTCAATATTTTTGGCGGCGGCTGGGGCGGGCGACCGTCGGAAGATGGCGAAGACGCCAGCGTCTCCGTCTGCCAGGGCGACGTGCGCAATTCGCCGGTCGAACTGCAAGAAATCCGCTATCCTATTATGGTCGACGAACACGCCTTGCGCGATGATTCGGGCGGCCCGGGCAAATTCCGTGGCGGCCTTGGCGTGCGCATCACTTATCGCACCTTGGTGCCTTGCAAGGTGACGATCAATTGCGAACGCACGCGCGTGCCACCCTGGGGTCTCGCCGGCGGCGGCAATGGCGCGCACAATGCCGCGATCATCAAGCCGACCGAAGGTCCCGAGCGGATCGTTTTCAAAGGTACAGAAATTCCGCTCGACGCGGGCGATCGCGTCACCTTCCTCACCGCTGGCGGTGGCGGCTATGGCGATCCCAGAGACCGCACCCGCGACTCCACCAGCAATGACGTGGCTCAAGGGTTCGTGAGTGCCGAAAAAGCGAGCGAATTCTACGGCTGGACCAAAACGGTCGCACCGAAAGTGCGGAGCGCCTGATCCATGGCGACCTCGACCCATCCCGCGCGCTTGAAAGCGCTCGCCGCCTCCATGGCGGCGGAGAATACGGACGTGCTCGTCCTCTTCGGCAACAATTGGCATGCCGATCACCTGCGCTATGCCACCGACTTCGGCATTCAGGAAGGACAAGGCATCGCTTTGGTGCGCGCCGATGGCGCCACCACGCTCATTCTCGATGATCCGGCCGAAGCCGAACGCGCCCGCGCCGAAGCGGCGATCGGCGACATTCTCTATGCCCCCTCGCTGGTGAAGGAAGCACGCCGACTGCTGACACGTGAAGGCAACCGCCAGATCGGCGCCGCGCCCTTCCATCTCCTGCCCTATGGTCTTCTCAATGGTGAGAAGGATCTGCGCGTCAACGACGGCACCAAGGTCATCGAGCGTCTGCTGATGACCAAGCTCGAAGTGGAAATGGATGCGGTGCGTCGCGCCGCCAAATTGGCTGACGAAGGCTATGCCATTTTCCGCGATGCCGCCCGCCCCGGCCGCAAGGACTACGAACTCGTCGCCGAGATCGAGACCTTCTTTCGTGCCAAGGGTGTCCCAGAAAATTTCATGATCATTGGCGTCGGCGGCCAGGAGGTGCGCGGCATGGCGCCTCCGGGCGGCAAGGTGCTGAAGCCAGGCGATATGGTGACGACCGAACTCACCCCCTGCGTCGATGGCTATTACGCGCAGATCTGCCGCACGCTTGTGGTTGGTGAAGCCAATGAAGCGCAGAAGCAGGCCTTCGCCGTTTATCTCGAAGCCATGGAAGCGGGCATCGCCGCCGTTGCGGCAGGCGTCACCGCCGCTGAGGTCGCCAAGGCGGAGAATGACGTCTTCCGCAAATTTGGCCTGGGTGATTACGTCACCAGCGAATATACGCGCGTGCGCGGCCATGGCATGGGCCTGTTCCCTGACCAGAAGCCGCAGATCCTCGAAGACGTGCAGATACCGCTCGAAACGGGCATGACGATCATCGTCCATCCCAACACCTATCATCCGGCGGTCGGCTATCTCGTGCTCGGCGATTCCCTGATCGTGCGCGACCGGGGCCATGAACTTCTGTGCGGCACGCCGCGCCAGCTTTTCTCCGTTCAGTAGATTGAGGATCAGATGCGTCGCGGCCTGATGGCATGGGATGAGCAGGAGTTGCCGCGCGCGGCGCTCGAAACGCGTGTGGCTTTGCTGCGTGAGGCCGTGCAGGCCATCGGCTGCGACGGATTCGTCGCCTATACCAATATCGCCAAAGGCGCCGCCGTCGCCTGGCTCAGCGGCTTCCAACCTTATTGGAACGAAGGCCTGTTTTATGTGCCGGCCACCGGCACGCCCCTGTTCGCCACCGCCTTGTCGAAGCGCGTTGCCGAATGGATCGGCTCGGTCATGCCGATCGGCCAGGTGCAGACCACACCAAAGCCGGCTTTGCTGATTGCCCAGCACATCGCCCAAAACGCAGGGCAAAATAAAACCAAGCGTATCGCAATTCTCGAACTCGACGATTTTCCCGCCGGCCACGCCAAGACGTTCCTCGAAAACATCCCTGGCGTCGAACTCGTCGACGGCACTGCGGCTTTCGCCAAAGCCCGCGCTCATGTCGATACGGCCGAGCGTGGCCTGCTCGCCCATGCCGATCGCCTGGCCGAAACGGGATTGGCCGCGATCGACGCCAAGGCCGCGAATGCCCAGCAAGCCCTTGCACCTTGCGACGAACATGCCCGCCTGGGCGGCGCGGAAGAGTGTTTCGCCACGGTCGCGCCCGATCTGCAAACATCGGCGCGATTCCAGCGAACGGATACGGCCGGCGCCCTCGGCCAGACTTTCGCCGTGCGCTCGTCGCTTGCCTATAAAGCCACTTGGGTACGCCGCACCCGCTCCTTCACCCGCGATGCCAACCTTGTGCCGCGCTTCGCCGCGGCCGACGCATTGCTGGCAAGCTTCCAGCCGCCGACCGAAGGCTCGTTGGCCAAAGCCATCGCCGGCCATTTCACCGGGCCGGACCTGCGGGTGGAAAGCTGGCTCGCCGAACAGCCGGCCGGCAGCAGCCCGTTGAGCGGCGTCGCCGCCTCCGCCGGTTCGGAGGAAAACTGGCAGCGCCAGGCACCTTTCGTGCTCAATATCGAACTGTCGCTGAACGGTGCCCGCTGGCTCGGCGCCCGCCTTGTCGGTTAGTTGATCCCCAACCCCGTATCTCTGCCACTGGCCTCAAACATTGGCTTGGCGTTATCATGCGTGCCATAAGACCGGCCGGTAGGCCGACGGCGTAGTGAGAGAAACGCATGCGGGGGTTTTGGCCAGGCATTCTTTTGCCATCCTGGCGCGCGCCATGGCGGGTCCTGGCGCTTATCCTCATACCATTGATCTTGCAGGCTCTTCCCCTCTCCAGAGCATCGGCTGCGGACCCGTTCTACAAGGGCAAGACCATCACGCTCATCGCTGGCTTTGGCGCCGGCGGCGGCATCGATTCCACAGCTCGGGTCATGCAGCGCCACCTGTGGCGGTTCCTCCCCGGCTGGCCCGAAATCATCATCCAGAGCATGGAAGGGGCCGGCGGGGTCGTCGCCGCCAATTATCTCGAAAAGCGCGTACCGCCGGACGGGCTGACCCTGGCCCTGCCGGGACGAAGCTGGTTCGTCGAAGGCCTCGTCAAAAGCCCCGGTGTTACTTTCGATCCAACCCGCTTCAGCTTCATCGGCTCGAGCGGCGTCACGCCGGCCTTCTTGTTCGTGCGCGCCGACAGCGGCATCAAGACCTTCGAGGACTTGAAGCGCAGCACCAAGCCGCTGCCGCTCGCTGCCATCGCCGCCGGGACGTCCACGGCCATGGTGCCGCGCTTGTTGGCGCAGATCGGCATTCCGGTGGAAGCCGTGCTGGGCTACGGCTCGACGGCACGTATGCTCATCGCGGTGGAATCCGGCGAAGCCACCGGTTTTTTCCTCAGCGAGGATTCCGTGACCCGTCGCGCCGACCTGCAGCGCAAGGGCGTCATCATTCCGCTGCTGCAAACCCGCCCCGTCATCGCCGGCCTGCCCTTGCTGCAAGACGTGGTACCGCCATCGCACCAGGATCTCCTCGCCCTGACGATCGCGCTCGATAGTTTCGGCCTGATGCTGGTGGGACCACCCGGCATTCCCGCCGAACAGATGGCGAGCCTGCGCGAAGCCTTCATGGCGATGACCGACGATCGCGAGTTTTTAGGCGATATGGCGCGCGCCGATCTCTCGCCCGGCGAAGCCCTCTCCGGCGAGACGATCGAAACCGCGATCAAGGCGCTGGCCGAGCGTATCACGCCCGAACTAATCGCCCACTATCGCGATCTCGGCGGTCGTAAGGAACGTTGAAGCTCATCCCTTCTGACGATTGCGCCGCGCCGCCATGTTGAGCGCCTCCACCAGAATGGAGAAGCCGATCGCCGCATAGACGAAGCCCTTGGGCACGTGCATGCCAAAGCCATCCGCCACCAGCACCATGCCGATCAGGATCAAGAATGACAAAGCCAGCATTTTAACGGTGGGATGTTTGTTGATGAACGCCGAAACCGGCCCGTTGGCGACAAGCATCACGATGACCGCGATGACAATGGCCGTCGCCATCACCCAGAAATTGTCGGCCATGCCGACGGCGGTGATGACGCTGTCGAGCGAGAACACGATGTCGAGCACGACGATGGAGAGGATCGCGCTGGCAAAGGTCGTGCGCACCACTTGGCCGGCGGTCGCACTCTCGTGCGGCCCTTCGATCTGTTCGTGGATTTCGATCGTGCCCTTGTAGAGCAGAAACAGACCGCCGGCGATCAGGATCAGATCGCGCCAGGAAAACGCTTTGCCATAGACTTCAAAAACCGGCGCCACGAGCCCGGCGATCCAGGCGATGGAGGCCAAGAGCCCCAGGCGCATGATCAAAGCGAGTGACAGGCCAAGCCGCCGCGCGAACGCCTGTTGATGCACAGGCAGCCGATCCGCCGTGATCGACAGGAAAATCAGATTGTCGATGCCAAGCACGATCTCCAACGCCGTCAGGGTCAGAAGCGCCGCCCACATGGCGGGGTCGGAGAGCATGGCCATTCAATTTCCTCCAGGCGACGCGATAGGCGGAACAGCATAATGCCGGCTGCGGAGGGTCATCCGCAACCGGCATTCACAGGTTTCAGCAATGAAGACGCCGGTTCAGGCGGCCTTGGCTTTCTTGGCGTCCTGAATCGCCTGCCACACCCGATGCGGCGTCGCCGGCATGTCCATGTTGGTAATGCCATATTCGCTGCGCAGCGCATCGAGGATCGCATTCATGATCGAGGTCAGCGAACCGGCGCAACCGGCTTCGCCGCAACCCTTGACACCCAGCGGATTGGTCGTCGCCGGGATCGACGCATCCTCGTAAACGAAGAACGGCGCGATATCGGCGCGCGGCATCGCATAGTCCATGAAGGAGCCGGTGACGAGCTGGCCATCCTCCGTATAGACGGTCTGCTCGACCAAGCACTGCCCGGCGCCCTGCACGACGCCGCCCTGCACCTGACCCTCGACGATCATCGGGTTCACGGTCACACCGAAATCGCCGACCATGGAATATTTGACGATCTGAACGACGCCCGTATCCGGATCGATTTCTACCTCGCAAATATGACAACCGTTCGGATAGGTCGCGGGACCCGCCGTGCCGACGTGATCGATGTCGAGCGTCTTGGGTGCATCGCCCGGCAGCTTGACCCCGTCGTTCAGCTTCTGCGCCATTTCCATGATCGAGATCGAACGGTCGGTGCCGGCGATCGAGAACTGGCCGGCTTTGAAGTCGATGTCGGCGACATTGGCTTCGAGCAGGTGCGAAGCCACCGCCTTGCCGGTTTCGACGATCTTGGCGCTGGCCTCGACGATGGCCGTGCCCGAACACATCAGCGATTTCGAACCGCCCGTGCCGGTGCCGGTTTTCAACCGATCGGAATCGGTCTGCATCACCTTGATCTTCTCGAACGGCACGCCGAGATGCTGCGTCAGCACCTGTGCGAAGGTGGTGATATGGCCCTGGCCGTGATCGTGCGAGCCGGTGAGCAAAGTCACCGATCCATCTTTCTCGAAATGCACGCCGGCCAATTCATTCATCGTCGGCGCTGTCACTTCGAGGAACTGGCCGATGCCGCGGCCGCGCAGCTTGCCGCGCTTCGCCGCTTCCTTACGGCGCGCCGCGAAGCCCTTCCAATCCGACAGCACCAAGGCCTTGTCGAGAATGGCCGGGAAATCGCCGCTGTCATAGACGGAGCCCGTCGGCGACTTATAGGGAATCTGCTTCGGCTGAATGTGATTCTTGCGCCGCAGCTTCACCGGATCGATGCCCATTTCAGCGGCCGCATTATCGATCAGCCGCTCCATGTAATAGTTGCCTTCCGGCCGGCCGGCGCCGCGATAGGCCGTGACCGGCACCGTATTGGTGAAGACGCAGAGCGTGTTCACCTCGATCAGCGGCGTGCGGTAGCAGGAGTTGAGATGCTTGGCGATGTTGAAGGTCGAGAACAGCGGCCCGATCATCGTCATATAGCCGCCGAGATCGCCAAAGCCCGTGGCGCGCACGGCCAGGAACGTCCCGTCCTTGTCGAGCGCCAGTTCGAGATCGAACTCCTGCGCGCGGCCGTGATGGTCCGAGAGGAAGCTGTCGGACCGCTTGTCGGTCCATTTCACCGGCCGGCCGAGTTCGCGCGCGCCGTGCATGGAGCAAACATATTCGGGGAACATCGCGCCCTTCATGCCGAAGGAACCGCCGACATTGGTGGCAATGAAATGCACCTTCTCCGCCGGCACGTTCATCATCTCGGCCGCTGAAGCGCGCGAACCCATCACGCCCTGGGTCGGGGCGTACAAAGTGAACCGCTCGCTCTTGCGATCATATTCGGCGACGCAGGCGCGCGGCTCCATCGCATTGATGACGATGCGGCTGTCGACGAGGCTCATCTTGGTGACATGCGCCGCCTTGGCGAAAGCCTCGGCCACCTTGGCGCTGTCGCCGAACGTATAGTCGAAGGCGATGTTATTAGGCGCTTCGTCATAGAGCTGCGGCGCACCCGGCTTCACCGCATCGCGCATTTCGATCACCGCCGGCAGTGTTTCGATATCGACGACCACCGCTTCCGCCGCATCCTGCGCCTGCACCGCCGTTTCGGCGATGACGCAAGCGACTGCATCACCGACGAAGCGCACCTTGTCCATCGCCAGCGCATAGCGTTGCGGCTTGATCATTTCCGTGCCGGGGCGCCCCTGCATGTTGACGCGATAAGGCATCGGCTTGTAGCCGGCCTTCCGCAGGTCTTCGCCGGTATAGATCGCCAGCACGCCAGGCATGTCCTTGGCGGCAGAAATGTCGATGCCCTTGATCACGCCATGGGCCTGCGTCGAGCGCACCATGGCGCAATAGGCCTGACCCTTCAGATTGACGTCGTCTGTATACTGTCCCTCGCCGCGCACCAGTCGAGGGTCTTCCGCCCTCTTCACAGCCTGGCCGACACCGAATTTCATCGTCGCCAGAGCTTCTTCATCGACACGGACGTTCATGGGGACACAATCCTCAGACATGATTTGGGGAAAAGGGGCGGTCTCCGGCCCTCTAAGCGCGCCGATAAAACCCCGCAAACGACTATTCCGCAAGCCCTTAAACCGCATGGCGGCCACCCAAAAGCGTGCGTTTCAGCCCCTTTCGCCGCGAAACCGTAGCTTGTATGAGTGCGCCCACAACCCGGTTCCTGCGAAGAACGCCAGAGGAACATCATGAATGCGACGGTCATGGGTACAGCCGACGGTTCCGACCGCCGTTTCGAACGGATCGCCTTTCTGTCCGCCGGCACCGCCGAGGCCGACGCCGCTTTGGCGCTGCTGGTGCCGCGCTACGGCAACAGCGAGCCGGAAAACGCCGATGTCATCGTAGCCCTCGGCGGCGACGGCATGATGCTGCAAACCCTGCATCGCTTCATGGATTCGCCAAAGCCGATCTACGGCATGAATCGCGGCACCGTCGGCTTTCTGATGAACGAATTCCATGGCGATAATCTGCGCGAACGCCTTGCCAACGCCCATGCCAGCACGATTCACCCCCTGGTGATGCGCGCCACCACCACGGCCGGCAAGACCGCGACCGCCCGCGCCATCAATGAAGTGTCGCTGCTGCGCCAATCCTATCAGGCCGCCAAACTATGCCTGTCGGTGGATGGCAAGGAGCGGCTGGCCGAACTCGTCGCCGATGGCGTGCTGGTCGCGACCCCCGCCGGATCGACCGCCTATAACCTGTCCGCCAACGGCCCGATTCTGCCGCTCGACACCAATCTGATGGCATTGACGCCCATTTCCGCCTTCCGGCCGCGACGCTGGCGCGGCGCGCTGCTGCCGGACCGGGCGCAGGTCACGGTGGAGATTCTCGAAGCGGAGAAGCGGCCTGTCGCCGCCGTCGCCGATCATTTCGAGATTCGCGAAGTGGCACGGGTCGAAATCGCGATGGATCACGCCACCGGCGTCGTGATTCTGCACGATCCCGGTCATTCCCTGGCCGAGCGCATCCTGCGCGAACAGTTCGGTTATTGAGCGCAACAGATCGTGAAGGCTGCTTTTAGGCAGGGCGTCTCGCCAAAGGGCGCGCCAGCCCCTATATACCAGTTATGATCCGTATTTTAGCCACAGCCTTATTGCTCGCTCTCGCCCCCGCGCCGCTGGCGGCGGCGGAGGCTGAACTGATCATGTTCGAACAGCCGGGCTGCCCTTTCTGTGCCAAGTGGAATCGCGAAATTGGGCCGATCTATCCCAAGTCCGATATCGGCGCCAAAGCGCCGCTGCGCCGCGTGCAGATCAGCGATAAGAAAGCCTATGGCGTGACGTTGAACGGCCCGGTGATTTTCACGCCGACCTTCGTCGTCTCGGTGAATGGCCGCGAGACCGGCCGCATCGAGGGCTATGCCAACGATGAATCCTTCTGGGGCCTGATGACCCAGCGCACGGCCGACATTCCAGCGCCCACCACGCCCGCCTCGGAACCGGCACCGACGACGACGCCGGATCCCACGGCTTCGCACTAGCCTTTCTGTTTCGATCTCGCCGGGCTACTGGTAGCGCGTCGGTGCAACCAGTGGAGGGAAACAAGCGTGGCCGCAGCGAAGAATATCCTGTTCATCATGTGCGACCAGCTCCGTTGGGATTATCTGTCCTGCTACGGCCATCCCAAGCTGCAAACGCCGAATATCGATGCACTGGCCGCACGCGGCGTCCGCTTCACCCATTGCTATGTACAATCGCCGGTCTGCGGCCCCTCACGCATGTCGACCTACACCGGCCGTTACATGCAATCGCACGGCGCCTCCTGGAATGGCTTTCCGCTGCGTGTCGGCGAGATGACCATGGGCGACTATCTGCGGCCCCTTGGCATGCAGGCGGCCCTCGTCGGCAAGACCCATATGACACCCGACAAGGAGACCATGCAGCGTCTCGGCATCGACCCGCAATCGACCATCGGCGTGCGCACCGCCGAATGCGGCTTCGATCCTTATGAGCGCGACGACGGCCTCTGGGCCATCGGCCCCGATGGCGCCTATGACGAGCGCGTGTGCCGCTACAATCAATATCTCAATCAGAAAGGCTACGGCGGCGACAATCCCTGGCATGACTATGCCAATGCCGGCGAGAACGAGGACGGCACGTTGGCTTCCGGTTGGGCGATGCGCCACGCCCGCAAGCCAGCACGCGTGGAAGAAGCCGATTCAGAGACGCCCTATATGGTCGGCCGCGCCATGGACTTCATCACCGAAGCCGGCGATGCGCCGTGGTGCCTGCACCTATCCTTCATCAAACCGCATTGGCCCTATATCGCCCCGGCGCCGTATAACACCATGTATGGCAAGGACGACATCATCCCTGTCGTGCGCGCCGACAGCGAAAAGATCGATCCACAACCGGTTTATCGCGAGTTCATGCAGCATCGCGTGTCGCAGACCTTTGCCCGCGATGAAGTGCGCGAAGAGATCATCCCCGTTTATATGGGGCTCATCAAACAGATCGACGATCAGATGGGGCGCCTCTTCGCCTTCCTGAAGCAGCGCGGTCTGATGGACAATACCCTGATCGTTCTCACCTCGGACCATGGCGATTATCTCGGCGATCATTGGCTGGGCGAGAAGGATCTGTTCCATGACGCCAGCGTGCGCGTGCCGCTGATCATCTACGATCCCTCACGTGAAGCCGATGTGGCGCGCGGCACCACTTGCCCGGCGTTGGTCGAAGCGATCGATCTGCTACCGACCTTCATCGATGCCGCTGGTGGCAAGGCCAGCGACCATGCCCAGCGCCTCGAAGGCCGCTCGCTGATGCCGCTGCTGCGCGGCGGCAAGCCGGAGACGTGGCGCGAATTCACCATCAGCGAATATGATTATTCGATGACTCAGGCGGCACAGCGGCTGGGCGTGGCCTTCAAGGATACGTCCCTGTTCATGATCGCCGATGCGCGCTGGAAGCTGATGCACGCGCCAGGCTTCCGCCCCATGCTGTTCGACCGTGAGAACGATCCGCAGGAATTGAAGGATCTCGGCGCCGACCCCGCCCATGAGAGCGAGCGCCAGCGCCTGATGGCCGCGCTGAATGCCTGGGGTCTGCGCATCTCCCAGCGCGTCACCGTGTCGGAAAGCCGCGTCAATGCCGGCCGCAGCCGCTCCATGCGCCGCGGCATTCTCATCGGCGTCTGGGACGAAAGCGAAATTCCGGAAGAACTCTGGAGCGCTTATCGCGGTAAGAACTGACGCGTTTCCACGCGTCAGTCTTCAAGCCTTGGCCATGTCCGGATCGTGCAGATGGCATTCGATGATCTTTTCGCCGTCGGTCAACGTGCGGGGCACCACCGACGAGCACTTGTCCATTGCGTCGATGCAACGCGGATGGAAGCGACAGCCTGACGGCGGATTCAGTGGATCGGGGAAACCGCGGCCGAGATGGATATCCGGCAGACCGAGCCCCGGCTCCGGCGTTAGGATCGATTTCATCAGCGCCCGCGTATAGGGGTGGCGTGGCGCGTTCATCACTTCGGCGGTCGGCCCGGCCTCGACGATACGGCCGAGATACATGACGGCAACATAGTCGGACATATATTCGACGACCGAAAGATCGTGGCTGATGAACAGATAGGTCAGGTTCATCTGTTCGCGCAGCGATTGGAGCAGATTGAGAATCTGCGCCTGCACCGACACGTCGAGCGCCGAGGTCGGCTCGTCGCAGATGATGATTTCGGGCTTGATGATCAGCGCCCGCGCGATGGCGACGCGCTGCCGCTGGCCACCCGAAAGCTGGCTCGGATAGGAATGGATCAAGCGGCGGGCCAGACCCACCCGCTCCATCATCGCCTCGACTTCGGCGACCTGTTCCTTGGCTGTGCCGATGTTATGAATCAGCAACGGATCGCGGATGATCTCGCCGATGGTCTTGCGCGGATTGAGCGACGAATAGGGATCCTGAAAGACCGGCTGCACGCGCCGCGCGAAGACCTTGCGATCGACATTGGTCAGCGGCTCGCCACCGACGAAAATCTCGCCGGAAGACGGCGGCTGCAAGCCCAGCATCATGCGGCTCAGCGTGGTCTTGCCGCAGCCGGATTCGCCGACGATCGCCAGCACCTCGCCGCGTCGCAGCGACAGCGACACGCCATCGACGGCGCGCAGCGGCTGGCCGCCCGCATACCATTTGCGGCCGATGTGAAACACCTTGCTCAGATCGCGGGTTTCAAACGCCAGAGGCTCGGTCGCCGTCGCCACCTGAGGCCGTTCTTTCATCGCCAGCGCGCTCATGCCGCACTCCCAAGGGATACAGGGCGGGGTTTCGTCGCGCCCGGCTCAAGCAGGCAACGATAGAGATGATCGCCGCGCGCCGGGCGCAGATCGATCTGACCTTCATGACAGGAGGGCATTTGCAAGGAACACCGATTGCGGAAACTGCACCCGCGCTGATTACCGACCAGCGACGGCACGATGCCCGGGATGGAGCCAAGCCGCCCCATGGAGGCCGCCTGGCCGTGCTTGGGCATGCACTCCATCAGGCCCCGCGTATAGGGATGCGCCGGATTGTGGAAAACGTCTTCGGCACTGCCCTGTTCGACCACGCGTCCGGCATACATCACCGCCACCTGATCGGCGGTGCGCGCAACGACACCAAGATTGTGGGTGATGAGGATCATCGCCATGTTGAACTCGTCCTGCAGGCCACGCAGCAATTGCAGGATCTGCACCTGAACCGTCACGTCGAGCGCCGTCGTCGGCTCATCGGCGATGATCAAAGCCGGTTCGCACATCAGCATCATGGCGATCATCATGCGCTGGCGCAGACCACCCGAGAGCTGGTGCGGAAACTGCCCCAGGCGCTGGCCGGCATTGATGATGCCGACGCGGCTCAACAGATATTCCGCCCGCTCGCGCGCCTGCTTGCGTGACGCACCGCGATGATGGCGCAGATAGACCTCTTCGAGCTGATTGCCGATCGTATAGACCGGGTTCAGCGAGGTCATCGGATCCTGGAAGATCATGCCGATACGATAACCGCGCAGACGCGCCATCTCGCGCTCGCTGATCTTGGCGAGGTCATGACCTTCGAAGGCGATCTTGCGCGCTGTCAATGTCGCCGTGCGCGGCAGAAGCCGCATCAGCGCCAAAGACGTGATGGTCTTGCCGCAGCCCGATTCGCCCACCAGGCAAAGCGTTTCCTTTGGGCGAACGGAGAAGGAAACATCGGACACCGCATGCAGCGCACCGGCTGGCACGGCGATATCGACATTCATCCCATCGACGACGAGAACCGGCGCGTCACTGGAAGAGGACAATCCGCTCATCTCTAACTTACCCCCGACCTTCAGGTGACGTGACATCGCGGATGCCGTCGCCGGCCATGTTGATGGCGATCACCAAAAGGAAGATGGCGGCGCCAGGGATCATGATCAGATAGGGTTTGAAGAACATCACGGCGCGGCCTTCCGACACCATGAGGCCCCACGACGGGGTTGGCGGACGAATGCCAAGACCGAGGAAGGACAGAGCCGCCTCGACCAGGATGATCAGCGCCATGTCGAGGCTAGCGATAATGATGACCTGGTTCATCAGATTGGGCAGAATTTCGCGCCACAGAATGCGGCTGTTCGAAGCGCCCGCCGCCTTCGACGACATGATGAATTCGCGCTCGCGCATCTGCTGCGTCATCGAACGAGTCACCACCGCATATCGGTCCCACGTCAGGAAGCCGAGCAGAATGATCAGCGCCATGATCGAACCGCCGGAGATCGACGACACCGACAGCGCCACCAGAATGACCGGCAGCGCCAGTTTGACGTTGATCAGATAGACGACGAAAGCATCGACCTTGCCGCCGTAATAGCCGCCGAGAATGCCAAGCGCCGTGCCGATGATGCCGGCGATCACCGCCGCGGTGAAACCGACAAGCAGCGAAATTCGCGCGCCATAGATCAACCGGCTCAGCACGTCGCGACCCAGCGCATCAGTGCCAAAAATATTATCCCACGTTCCTTTGGCACCCCACACCGGATCGATGAGGCGGCGGCTCAGATCCTGCGCATAGGGATCGTAAGGGGCGATCAGCGGCGCGAACACGGCCATCAGCACGATCACCGTGATGATCGTGGTGCCGATGATGAGGCCGACATGCCCTCTCGCGCGCTTGCGCATCAAAGCCTTCGGCGACGGCGCGAGCGTATCGAATTCGTCGCTCCGGCTTGCGGGAGCCGCACCACTCACGGCAGTTCTCGTCACGATTGTAGACATCATTATTGCCTATCTATCTCTATTGCCGCTATCGCAGTTGCACGCGAGGATCGAGTTTCGCATTGATCAGGTCGGACAGAAGAGTCAGCACGATATAAGCGCACGACAAGAAGACGAGGATCGACTGTACGACCGGGAAATCAACCCGAACGATCGATTGGAAGGCCAGATAGCCAATCCCATTCAGGGCGAAGATCGATTCGACGATGACCGACCCACCGAGCAGGAAGCCGAGCTGCACCGCCGCCAGCGACACCACCGGCAGGATGGCGTTGCGCAGCGCATGCTTGAACAACACCTTGAACGGCGACAGCCCTTTGGCGCGGGCCGTACGTACGTAATCGGATGACAGAACTTCCATCATGCCGGCGCGCGTCAGCCGCATGGTCGAGGGCATGATCGAGACGGCGAGCGTCACCACCGGCAGAATGAAGTGAGCGATCGATCCCGATCCCGACACCGGCACCCATCGCAACTGCACGGCGAAGACCAAGATGAAAATCAGCGCCAGCCAGAAGTTCGGCGTCGCCTGCCCTGCCACCGAGAAGATCAGCGCAGCACGATCCCACCAGGTATTGGCCTTCACCGCCGCCAGAACGCCCAATGGCACCGCCACCAGAAGCGCCAGGATCAGCGCCGAAATCGCAAGCCCGCCGGTAACACCGATGCGATCCATGATCAGTTCGGACACCGGCTCGCTGGTGAACAGCGAACGGCCGAGATCGCCACGCAAAGCGCTCGTCACCCAATCGAGATATTGAATGTAGAACGGCCGATCGAGGCCATAATTCATGGCAATGCGCGCGATGTCTTCGGGCGAGGCATTTTCGCCGGCGAGCACGGACGCCAGATCACCCGACAGACGCAAGAGGCTGAAGCCGATGATCGATACGGTGATCGCCACGCAAAGCGCGATGATCAAGCGCCTCACAAAAAACCTCAGCATGGGCCGCCGCTCCTGTGCATTTTCATTGCGGTCGTTTCCTTCGATGGCGGCACCTCACGCGATGCACCGCTTATTCATTCTTGGCTGTCAGTGCGCTTAGAAGTCAGTCGCGAAGCTGGAACTCAAATTAGAGCAATTGCAGTCAGGCGTCACGGCTGTGCGCATCCAACGTCAGCATTGATCATAAGAGTTCGGTCCATGGTGCGCGGCCCACGACACGTGGCGCGCGCTCCGGCTGTCGCTTCCTCATCCCAAGACGCAGCATGCCTTCCCTTCCCTCGACCACACACCAATCCGGCGCCGTCAGGACCATCCCCTTGGTCCCGCCGCCGGTCGGCTCGCATGTCCACCTTGCCCGGTTGTTCCGAATGGGCTAGGTTATGAGCTAATGATTATCTAGTTAGCCTAGTTTGTGGGGGCAGGCAAGGAGGTCCGTTGAGGTGGAATCACACTCGACAGTACAATCCGATGCCGGCAAGACAGCGCGAACTAGGAGGCCCGTAAAACCATGAGCGTACCTTTTCCTATCCAGTCGGATGATCGACCCAGCTACGGCTCGGGCCGCTGGCTGCAGGTGCGCGCGTCGACGGCTTCGGCGGAAATCGTCAGTCAAATCAGACAGCGTTTGTTCGACGGCCAATTAAAGCCGGGCGATTTTCTGGGAACGGAAAGCAGCCTCAGCCAGGAATTCGGCGTCAGCCGCATCACGCTGCGTGATGCGCTGCGCATTCTGGAAGCCAACGGCATTGTCTACGTCAAGGTTGGCAAGTCAGGCGGCGTTCGCGTCGCCGAACCCAATCCGGAACGATTCGCCGATGCGCTCGCCGTGCAATTGATGCTGGCTGGCATTACCGAGAAAGAAGTTTTCGATGCGCAGATGGGCGCCGAAATGCGCGCCGCCGAACTCGCCGCCGAGAATGCCGATGCTGACGATCTCGCCGCGCTGGATGCGCAATTCGAACGCTGCGCCGCCGCCGTCGACGATCAAGAAGGCTTCGCGCGCGAAAGCCTGAACTTCCATCTGCAGCTCATCAGGTCTTCGCACAATCGTGCCCTGCTGGCGCAATTCCATGCGTTGCGGCACGTGTCGTCGAAAGCCATTCTGCGCAGCCACACGCCGGCC
The DNA here is from genome assembly GCF_031921685.1 of Methylocella sp. CPCC 101449. Lineage (NCBI taxonomy): Bacteria > Pseudomonadati > Pseudomonadota > Alphaproteobacteria > Hyphomicrobiales > Beijerinckiaceae > Methylocella > Methylocella sp. CPCC 101449. The sequence continues at coordinate 467,115 of NZ_JAPDHU010000003.1, forward strand.
CGAGCACGCACCGTTCTGGAACGGCATAGGAAGACGCTGGCTGCCGTCCGCGCGCGTGATGCTGTCAGCGCCGCCGCCGGCATTCGCGAACATTTCGAGCAGGTCATCGGCGCGCTTCTGGCGCGATCGCGCAAGGCAAACGAGTCGCCGCCTTAAAACCCAAACCAACGGACCGCAGCGTCCCGAACCAGCACAAAACCTAATAAACTTGTGGAGAACGCCCATGCTCAGCGAAGCAAAAAACAAACTGATTTCTCAGGTCGGGCCTGGCACGCCGATGGGCGACTACCTGCGTCGCTATTGGCATCCGTTCGCGCCAGCGGCCTCGCTCGACAAGGAACCGGTGAAGGCGATCCGCCTGCTCGGCGAAAACCTGACCCTCTATAAGGATCAGTCCGGCACCTATGGTCTCGTCGACCGCCATTGCCCGCATCGGCGCGCCGACCTGTCCTACGGTTTCGTCGAAAAGCACGGCATCCGCTGCAACTACCACGGCTGGCTGATGAGCGAGACCGGCCAGGTGCTGGAACAGCCTTACGACGACACCGCCAATCCCAACAACAAGATGAAGGAACGGTGCAAGGTCAAAGCCTATCCGGTGCGCGAAGTCGCCGGCCTGCTCTTCACCTATATGGGTCCGGATCCGGCGCCCGAACTGCCGGTCTGGGAACCCTTCACCTGGAACCAGGGCTTCATCGAAATCGTCACCGCCGACATTCCCTGCAACTGGTTCCAGTGCCAGGAGAACTCCTGCGATCCGGTGCATTTCGAATGGATGCACGACAACTGGAGCCTGCGTCAGCGCGGCGAGACCGGCCCTTATGCGGCGAAGCATCTCAAGGTGGCGTTCGACGAATTCGACTACGGCTTCACTTATCGCCGCCAGCGCGTCGGCCAGGGCGAGGACCATCCGATGTGGTTGACCGGCCGCGTCGCTTTGTGGCCGAACGGTTTCTATCTCGGCAGCCATTTCGAATGGCGCGTGCCCGTCGATGACGAGAACACGCTGTCGCTCGCCTGGTTCTACACAAAGCTGCCGCTTGAGAGCCAGAACCGGCCGCTGCCGGAAATCCACACCTGGCATGGACCGATCAAGAAAGACGATGGCCGCTGGATTTCCAGCCACATCATCAACCAGGACATCATCGCCTGGGTTGGTCAGGGCACCCTGTCCGATCGCACCAAGGAAAACCTCGGCGCCAGCGATCGCGGCATCGCCATGATCCGCAACCGCTTCTTCGAGGAACTCGATGCGGTCGCCGCCGGTGCCGATGCCAAGGGCACGATCCGCGATCCGGAAAAGGCCAAATGCGTGGCGCTGCCGATCGCCGAGCCGGAATTGTTCAAGCATATCGTGCCCCGCGCCGAATGGGCCTCCAACGGCTATCTGAAGCGCCGGCTGCAATCATTCCCCTGGCACTATGGCCAGCCGCCGGAAGTCATGAATGCCTTCCGCACCGCAGTCGGTCTCGACGAAAACGGTCAGCCCTACGGCGGCTGACCGACCATCATCTGAGGGAGAGAACAGACATGGCTAAAATTCATCTGGCGATGGCCACGACCCACGGCCCGCAATTGCACACGACCGCCGAGCAGTGGGTGCTGCGCCTGCCAGCGGACAAAAAGAACATGCATCCCTATCGCGATGGCGTGTATTCCTACGATCAGCTCGTCGAACTGCGCAAAGGCGAGAAGCTCGATGAGAAGTCCACCATGGCGAGCATGACGTCGGCGCATGATCGTTGCCACGTCGCCATGGACAAGCTCGCCGACAAGTGGGAAGAGAAAGGCTGCGACGTCGCCATCATCTTCGGCAACGACCAGCATGAGATTTACGGCGACGAGTTGAACCCGCCCTTCATGATCTACTACGGCGACAAGATCGCCAACTTCCCGCATACACAAGAACATCTCGACCGCATGCCGCCGGGCATCAAGGAAAGTTCGCCTGGGCACACCACGCCGAGCTATGTCGAATATGACGGCATGCCGAAACTGGGCGAACATATCATCCGCACCCTGTGCGAGCATGAATTCGACGTAACCGCCTCCAAGTCTTTGCCGAAGGGCAGCAAAGGCACGTCGCCGGTGAGCCACGCCTTCGGCCACATCTATCGCCAGGTGATGCGCGACAATGTGGTGCCGAACCTGCCGATCTATCAAAACACCTTCTTCCCGCCGAACCAGCCGTCCGCCAAGCGCGCTTATGAATTCGGCCGGATGGTCAAGAAGGCGGTCGACAGCTTCCAGACCGACAAGAAGATTGGTGTGTTCGCCTCCGGCGGCATGACCCACTTCACCATCGACGAGGATTTCGACCAGCGCTTCATCAAAGCCTTGAAGGAACGCGACAAGGACTGGCTGACCTCCATTCCGCTGAAGACCCTTCAGGCCGGCACGTCGGAACTGAAATCGTGGATCACCCTCGCCGGCTTCCTCGAAGACGAGAAGGTCTCCATGCACCAGATCGACTATGTGCCCTGCTATCGTTCGGCCGCCGGCACCGGCACGGCGCAAGGCTTCTTCTGGTGGGACATCCACTGAGGGATTGCAGATTAGGGACTGCACTGCCGAAGGCGCCGGGAAACCGGCGCCTTTTTCTTCGCCCTCCATGCAAAACGCCCGCACGTTGCCGTGCGGGCGTTCATTGATACGCGGAGCAGAAACCCTCAGGCTTCCTGCATCGCCTTCCATACCGTCTGCGGTGTCATCGGCATGATGAGCGGCAAGGGCTTCTTGGCGCCGATGGCATTTTCGATCGCATTGACGATGGTCGGTGTCGCGCCCGTGGTGCCGGCTTCGCCGACACCTTTGGCGCCCACCTGATTGGTGGTGCAGCGCGTCGGATTGTGCAGCACCTTGATATTAGGCACGGTGTCAGCGCGCGGCATCATATAGTCCATGAACGAGCCTGCGAGCAGTTGGCCGCTCGCTGGATCGTAGCGGGTATATTCGCCCAGCGCCTGGCCGATACCCTGCACCACACCCCCCTCGATCTGCCCCTCGACGATCGTCTCGTTGAGCATGACGCCGCAATCGCTGACCGCCGTATAGCGCACGATTTCCACAGCACCCGTATCGGGATCGACCTCGACTTCCGCCACGTGACAGCCGTTGGGGAACGACGGCCCCGTATGCGCTATTTCGTTGGTGTCGAGATTTTCCTCGATCGTGCCCTGGCGCTTCATCTCCTTGGCATGTTCGGCCACTTCGAACAGCGTCACGCGCCGCCCGGTTTTGGCGATCTCGAACACGCCTTGACGATATTGCACGTCGGCATCGCCGGCCTGCAGCACGGTCTTGGCGACAGCCTGCGCCTTAACTAGCACCTTGTCGGCGGTCTGAGCCACGGCGCTGCCGACCAGCATGGCCGAACGAGAGGCCACCGCGCCAAAGCCCGGCACGTCGCGATGGGAATCGCCGAAGGTCACCGTGATATCGTCATCGGCCAGCCCGAGCTGGTCGGCGACGAGTTCTCGGAAGACGGTCACATGGCCCTGGCCTTGCGGCACCGGCCCGATGCTGAGCACCGCCTTACCATTCTCGAAGGTGATGCGCGCCGGCTCTTCGTAATGGCCGCCGGAAATTTCCAGATAGCAGCCGATGCCGACGCCGCGCAGCTTGCCGCGCGCCTTCGATTCCTTCTTGCGGGCGGCAAAGCCCTTGTAGTCGGCCGCTTCCAGCGCCTTCTCGAAAGCAGCAGGGAAGTCGCCGCTGTCGTATTTGGAACCAACGGGCGACTGATAAGGCAGACGCTCCGGCTTGATGAAATTGCGCCGGCGCAATTCAGCCGGGTCGATATTGAGTTCACGCGCCGCGGCTTCGATGGCGCGCTCCAAAAGATAATTGGCTTCCGGACGACCCGCGCCGCGATAAGGACCGGTCGGCACGGTGTTGGTGAGATAAACCGCCGACTCCACCGAGATCTGCGGAATGTCATAGACGCTCGGCAAGCAGCCGGAGATGTGAATGGTCGGCACCAGAACCGCAACGCCTGTGAGATAGGCGCCGGTATTCATCGCGCCTTTGAGGCGCAGACCCAGGAATTTGCCACGCGGGCTCAGCGCCAACTCGACATGCCAGAACTGATCGCGCGCATGGTTGTCCGAGAGGAAGGATTCCGCGCGTGTCGATGTCCAGTGTACCGGTTTGCCGAGCTTGCGGGCGGCTGCCAGAAGCGCCGGATATTCGGCATAGGTCGAGGCTTTCATGCCGAAACCGCCACCGACATCCTTGCTGAGGACGCGCACTTTCGGCGGATCGACCTTCATGGTCATCGACACCTGGAAGGCTATGCCGGCTCCACCTTGCGTGCCCGTCCACATGGTATATTGGCCGGACTTGGCATCGAAGCTCGCGGTGGCCGCACGCGGCTCCATCGAGACGGCGCAAATGCGCTGATTGGCAACATCGACCTTCACCACATGGGCGGCCGATTTGAACACCTCGTCGAGCGCGCGCTTCTTGGCGCCATCGGGATCGGCCGGTGCCGCCCATTCGAAGGCGACATTGCCCTTTGCCTCGGCGAACAGCTGCGTCTTGCCTTCGCGCGCCTGATCGAGCGTCACCACCGCGGTCAGCGCTTCGTAGTCGACATTGACGAGATCGGCTGCATCGAGCGCGGCGGCTTCCGACTTGGCGACCACCATGGCGACCAGTTCGCCGGCATGCATCACTTTGTCTTTGGCGAGAACCGGACGGAACGGGCTGATCGGCATGCTGCCGCCTTTGCCCGGAAAGGGAATCGAACCGGTGACGCTACCAAGACCCAGATCCGCGAAATCATCCGCCGTATAAACGGCGAGCACGTCGCGCGCCGCTTTGGCGGCGCTGGTGTCGATGCCCTTGATCTTGGCGTGCGCATGTGGCGAGCGCACGAAAGCTGCGAAGACCACCCGTTCCGGACGCATATCGTCGGTATATTGGCCCTCACCACGCAGCAGCGGACCATCCTCGATTCGCCCCGCCCATTTTCTGATCGAACGATTGCTCACGCTTCTCTCCTCCAGGGCACCCGGCCATATGCCTTCTGCCTGATTTTCCGGCGCAATCTTTCTCCAGCCACCCTGCGCAAGTCAATTGCAGCTCCGGCAAAGGCGTTCGAAAGCCAGACAAGTCAGGGGATTAGGGCGGCTTTGCCGGTCGGATCACGAGTGTTAGCTTGCCAAAAAGCCAAATCCGCAAGGCGTTCACCGGGACGCCCACACCAGCCCACGGAGAAGGGTTCATGCCGTTCCGTCTTCTTGCGCGCCTCGCGCTTATCGCCTTGCCCCTCCTGCCTGCCCATGCCCAAACCGAGCCCGCTCACATGAAGCTCCCCGCTTTGCCCGAGATTCAATTCGCCGAGATTCCGGCCGCCACACGCGCCCACTATCAAGGCGATCGCTTCAGCTATATGGAAGCCGGCCGCGCCGATGCGCCGGTGGTGCTTCTGCTGCACGGCGTTGGCGCCAATTCCATGCACTGGCGCTTCCAGCTCTCAGGCCTGTCCGATCGCTACCGCGTCATCGCCTGGAACGCACCCGGCTATTTCCTGACAGACGGTTTCAGCAAGGAGATGCCGAGCTGTCAGGACTTCGCCGACGCGGTGCGGGACTTCCTCGGCGCGTTGAAGATCGATCGTGTCAACATCGTCGGCAATTCCTTCGGCTCGCGCGTAGCCCAATGTTTCACCGTGCATTACCCGGAGCGCGTGATGAAACTGGCGATGACCGGCACCGGCATCGGCCCGGTCGACATGACGGATGAAGCAAAGGCGAAGATCATCGCCACCCGCGAAAATCAGATCGCCAAGGGCGGCTATGGTTTCGGCGCGCGCGTCTCGGCCCTCGTCGGCCCGAACGCCTCTCCCGAACTCATCGCCGAGGTGCAGCGCGTGGTGCGCGCCACCCGCCCCCAGGGTTTCATGCATGGCGTGAAGCTCGGCCTGGTGAACGGCTACAGTCCATCGGAGGTGGCGGCCAAGGCTCAGATGCCGGTACTCCTGATCCAGGGCACGGAAGACAAAGTGAACCCCGGCAAGGACAATGCCTATATTCTCATCAAGGTCTTGAAGAACGGCCGCATAGAAAAGCTCGACGGCATCGGCCACCTGCCGGAAGTCGAGGTGCCGGATGCGGTCAATAAGCTGCTGCGCGATTTTTTTAGCTGATTTCCCAGCAATTGCGGCGCAAGCGCGTCGATTGGCCCTGTCACGCCCAGCCAGGCGATTGGCGGCTCGGCCGTGCGGCGGTTCGCCGCCAACCACTTCACATTCTTTGTCATCCCTCTGATTGTAACGAGGTATTAACCCTGACCGGGTCTTAACTAAAACGGTTAATGCCGCCGCCCGCGGGCTGCCCCCGCGAGCCCTAGTTTCGTCGGATTCCCGGCGCAGAAGCGGGGCTTCCCCCGCAATGATTGAGGACGAACGAGATGAATCCTGCCGATTTGGCGTCGGGCGCCAGCGGCGCCCCGGTCGAAGTGACGCTATGGGGGATGTTCTGGGGCGCTCATTTTGTAGTCAAGCTCGTGATGCTCGGCCTGCTTGCCGCTTCGATCTGGAGCTGGGCCATCATCATCAACAAGACCATGCTCTTTTCCAGCACGGAAAAGGCCATGGATCGGTTCGAAGACTCGTTCTGGTCCGGCAATTCGCTGGAAGAACTCTACCAATCCCTCTCCACCACGCCGACCACGGCCATGGCCACGCTCTTCGTCGCCGCCATGCGCGAGTGGAAACGCTCCTTCACCAATGCCTCCTCCGCCTTCATGGGTCTGCAGGCGCGCATCGAGAAAGTGCTCGATGTTTCCATCGCCCGTGAGGTGGAAAAACTCGAGTCGCAGCTTCTGGTGCTCGCCTCCGTCGCCTCCGCCGGCCCCTTCGTCGGCCTGTTCGGCACTGTCTGGGGCATCATGACTGCCTTCCGCTCGATCGCCGCCTCCAAGAACACCTCGCTGGCGGTCGTTGCGCCTGGCATCGCCGAGGCGCTGTTCGCCACGGCTATCGGCCTTTTCGCCGCCATCCCGGCGCTGATTTTCTACAACATGCTGCAAGGTCGCGTGGCCCGCGCCCAAGCCCGTATGGAAAGCTTCGCCGACGAATTCTCCTCCATCCTGTCGCGCCAGATCGACCACCACGTCGCCAGCGAACGCGATCGCGCCGCCTGAGGTCAAACCATGGGAATGTCGGTCGGAGCAGCTGGACGGAAGGGCGGACGCAGACGGCGCGGCGTGCCGCGCTATGGCGCCATGGCGGAAATCAACATGACGCCGTTCATCGACGTCATGCTCGTGTTGCTGATCATTTTCATGGTGGCAGCGCCCTTGCTTGCCACGGGCGTGCCCATCGACCTGCCGGAAACCAAGGCGGCCGCGCTCAACATCGACCAGAAACCGCTCTCCGTCGCCATCGATGAGAAGGGCGAAATCTATTTGATGGACCAGCCCGTTGCCATTTCCGAGCTGGAAGATCGCCTCAAGGCTGCCGTGAAAGGCGGGTTTGATGAGCGTATCTATGTGCGTGGCGCGAAAGGGGTGAACTACGGCCGCGTCGCCGAGGTCATGTCGCTGATCACCGCCGCCGGCTACAAGAAAGTCGCGCTGGTGACCGAACAGGAGAAGAAGTAGCGGTGCGGCGGATGTCCGCCATCGCCACCGACAGGAGATAAGCCGCGTTGGCGTTTTCGCGCAAGGAACCAGGCATCATCGTCTCCAGCAGCGTCCATGGCGCCGTGCTGTTGGCGGCGCTCGTCTCGTTTTCCGGTGCGCCCAAATATACCGATGCACAGGAGGCTATCGCCGTCGAAGTGATCACCGACAATGATCTCAGCGAGATCATGAAAGGTGAGAAGACGGCGAAAGAGGTGAAACCCGCGCCGCCGCGGGCCGACAAGGTCGACGAAATAGTCCAGCCGACGCCCAAACCCGTCGAGCACGAAGCCCAGATCGATATTCCGACACCACCACCGCCCCTGCGCCGCCTGCCCGATCCGGGCCAGGACGACACGCCGCCGGTGCCGACCCCGCCGCAGCGCCAGGCCGCCCTGCCGCCGCCGGAACCCGAACAGGCCAAGCCCGAACCGCCGACGCCGCCGGCACGCCCGCCCGAACCCAAGGTCGAGGCCAAACCCGAACCGCCTAAGCCGCCGGACGCGGAAGCGATCGAGCCGCCGAAGCCCCCGGTGCGCCCCAAGATCGAACCGCCGAAAAAGGTCGAAGCGCCGACACCGGAGCCGCCCAAGCGCCCGGTGCCGTCCAAGCCGCAACCGGTGAAGACCGAGACCAAGCCGGAGCCGAAACTGCAGCCCGACAAGATCGCCAGCCTGCTGAGCGATCAGAAGGCCGAGGACGCTAAGAAGCCGCCGGCGCGTCCGCGTTCGGGCGACGAAAATGCGCCGCCGCAGCGACGGCTCAACCCTGGCGAAATTTCAAAACTGCTGTCGCGCGAGGAACCCGGCCAGCGCGCCGCCACTGGCCGCGAGGTCAGCCGCACCGCTTCGCTCGGCTCGGCGACGGCGAATGCCGCGCGTATGTCGCCGGCCATGTGGGATCAGTTCCTCGGCTTCCTCAAGGACAAATACGACCAGTGCTGGGACAGCAAGCCGCCGAATTCCGAAACGCTCGGCTATCGCCCCAAGATCACCGTGCGCTTCACCCGCGACGGCATGCTTGAAGCGGCGCCTCGCCTGCTCAATCCCTCCAACGATCCGGCGAAACGCTCGCTCGCCGACAGCGCCTTGCGCGCCGTCAATCATCCAAGCTGCAATCCGATGCGCATCCCCGCGCGTTTCGAGCCTTTTTACGACCAGTGGAAGGAGATGCCGCTCAGTTTCGATCCTTCCGACTGACGCGTCATGATGACTTTCACGCCCTCGCTTAAGTCCGCGTTTGTTTTTGTAAACGCCACGCCTGAAACGGAATCGACATTCGATGCATGATTTTCACCTTTCCCGCCGGCGCTTTACCGCCCTCGCCGCAGGTACGACCGCTCTCTCGACCCTTCCGCTTGCCGGTGCTTTCGCCCAGGCGCCGCGCGAAGTTGAAATCCGCGGCGGCCAGTTCAAACCGGTCTCCATCGCCGTCACCGATTTCCTCGGCGACGCCCAGCAGGGGCCGGCACTGAGCCAGGTGATGACCAATAATTTCCGGCGCTCGGTCTATCTGGCACCGGTCGATTCGCGCAGCTTTAGCGAGAAGATCAGCAATCCCGATCAGCCGCCGCAATGGGACGCCTGGCGCACCATCAACGCGCAATATGTCGTCACCGGCCGCACGGGACGCGGCCCCGATGGCCGCATGCGCACCGAATTCCGCCTCTGGGACGTGACCAGCGGCCAGCAGGCGGCCGGCCAGCAATTCGTCACCGATCCGAACAATTCGCGCCGCGTCGCCCATATCATTTCCGACGCCATCTTCTCGCGCATCACCGGCGAAAAGGGCTTCTTCGATACGCGCGTCGTCTTCGTCGACGAAACCGGACCGAAAGAACGCCGTCGCAAGCGCCTGGCCGTCATGGACCAGGACGGCGCCAATGTCCGCTATCTGACGCGCGGCGAGGATCTGGCTTTGACGCCGCGCTTCTCGCCCTCTTCCCAGGACGTCGCCTTCATGTCCTTCGGCAATGGCGATCCGAAGGTCACGCTGCTCAACGTCGAGACCAGCCAGCGTGAAGTGGTCGGCAATTTCCCCGGCATGACCTTCTCACCGCGCTTCTCGCCCGATGGGCAGAAGATCATCATGTCGCTGACGTCGGGCTCGTCGACAAATATCTACGCGATGGATTTGCGCTCGCGCGCCACCACGCGCTTGACCGACACGAGCGGCATCGACACCTCGCCTTGCTATTCGCCCGACGGCAGCCAGATCGCCTTTGAAAGCGATCGCGGCGGCGGCCAGCAGATCTATGTCATGGGCGCCGGCGGCGGTAACGCGCGGCGCATCTCCTTCAGCCAGGGCGCACGCTATTCGACGCCGGTCTGGTCGCCGAAGGGCGATCTCATCGCCTTCACCCGCCAGCGCGCCGGCTCCTTCGGCATCGGCGTGATGCGGCCCGATGGCTCGGGCGAACGCATCATCACCGAGGGCTATCACAACGAAGGCCCGACCTTCGCCCCCAACGGCCTGTTCGTGATGTTCTTCCGCGATCCAGGCTCCGGTGCAAAAATCTTCATGGCCGACGTGACCGGCCGTGGCGAATTCCCCGTGCCGACGCCGAGCTTCGCCTCCGATCCGTCCTGGGGTCCGCTGCTGAGCTGATCAGCCGTCTCCCTTTATTGCAGCACAGCCATGCGGGCCGGCGCTCGCTAGCTGGCTTGTGCATCCGCACGTTCTTTGGCAAAGCTGCATTTGTTCTCAGGGCGGGGTGAAAATCCCTACCGGCGGTATGCGGCTTTGGCCGCGAGCCCGCGAGCGCTTTCCAAACGGAAAGGTCAGCAGATCAGGTGAGAGGCCTGAGCCGACGGTTACAGTCCGGATGAAAGAGAACGAGCGGGCGACCCTGTGGGTCGTGGCCGCGCGTGATCGCCTTGGGTGACGTGTCGACCAAGGAGATCATATGACACACACCCGCTTTGCCTTCGTGAAAGCCAATTGGCACGCCGAGATCGTCAATCGCGCGCTCGAGGGATTTCTCGAACTCATTCCTTCAAGCCAAGTCGATGTCTTCGATGTGCCCGGTGCCTTCGAACTGCCTCTCGTCGCCCGCGATCTCGCCCTCTCAGGCAAATATGCCGCCGTGGCAGCCGCTGCCTTGATCGTCGATGGCGGCATCTACCGGCACGACTTCGTTGCCCGCACGGTGGTGGAAGGGCTGATGCGCGTCAGCCTCGATACGGGCGTGCCCATCCTCTCGGTCGCGTTGACGCCGCATCATTTCCATGAAGGCGATCACCACAAGCGCATCTTCCACGATCATTTCGTCGAGAAAGGCCGCGAAGCCGCACGCGCCGCTTTGATGATCATGGAAACGCGTAAGGCTTTGGCGGCCTGAGAGCTTCAGAAATAAAAGCTATGTCGAGGATCGATCGTCTCGTCCTCCAGCTTCGAAAATCGCCCGGCGGCATAGAGCAGCGGCCGGGCGCCATCGCTCACATGCACCGTCTTGATGTCGGCGATGATCAAACCATGCGAGACCGCATGGACGATTTCGGCGATGGCGCATTCGAAGCTGCAGAGCGCCGCTCCCAGCACCGGCGCGCCGCGATAATCGCCCTCACGCCATGCGCCGACGGCGAAACGATCGAGGTTGTTCGAATTGGCGAAACTGGCGGCGATGTCGGCCTGTCCTTCCGCCAATACGTTGACGACGAGATGGCCGCTCTCGCGCATCAACGCGAAGCTTGGTCCACGCTGATTGACGCAAGCAATAAGCCGCGGCGGCTCCGCCGAGAGCGAGCACATGGCTGTAGCCGTCAAACCAGCACGTTGATCTTCGTGGCTTGTGGTCAACACCGTCACGCCACTAGCCCAGGCGCGCATGCCGGCGCGAAAGCCATCGAGATCGATCGCGTCGAGCGGGCGGCCCCTGGCGAGCCCATGACTGAAACTCACGAAGGCGATCTCCGGCGCAGGGTTTGCGACGGCGTTTCGCCGAAGCGCTCGGCATAGCTCTGCGCAAAGCGGCCGAGATGAGAGAAGCCGCATTCCAAGGCCACGGCCGTGACATTCTCGCGCGCATCCTTGAGCAAAACCGCGCGCGCCCGGTCGAGCCGCAGATCGCGTGAAACCTGGCTCGGCGTGCGGCCACGAAAGCGCTGAAAGCCTTCCTGCAAGGTGCGCTTGCTGACGCCTGAAAGCCGCGCCAATGTTGCCGTTGTCACTGTAACACCAGGACTGGCACGCAGATGGCGCTCGGCCCGCCAGATGTAATAGGGCACGGCATGATCGGCGGCCGTCTCTCTTGTCTCGATCAGCCGATGCGGCAGCGCCGCCAGCACCACATCCAACAGATCGTTCTCCCCGGCGCGGATCGCCGCCGATGGTTTGCAATGGCCGCTGCCGTCGCTGAAACAATCGTCGAGGCGATCGAGCAACCGATGCACCGGTGTTGCAAAGCATTCCGCCAGCAATCGATCCGGCGCAAATTCCACAGCTTGGCTCGAAGCGACACCCACACGCGCAGCCAGACGGCTGCGCGGAATTTTGAGCAGGATCTGCTGCGCCTCGCGGTCCCACAATTTCCGATAGGCCGTGTTCGGGTTCATGATGAAGGCCGATCCCGCCTCCAACACCGTCTCAAAACCTTCCGCCCGCAAGCCGACGCGGCCGCTGAGCGTGATCTGCAGCAGATAGAAATCGAGCGGCGGCGCTACGACCTCGGCCTCCGAACCATAGCGCAGCAGACTGATCGAGGTCTCGCCAAGGTTCAAAAGCTGATGAGCGAAATCGAGACTGTCGCCAGGCACCTCCAGCGCATGCCGGGCGAAAACCCGGTCGAGACACCGGCGCGCCACGCCGGCATCGCCCGTGCGTGTCATCGGCAGGCGCCGGCTCAAGGCATCAAGCTGTGGGATCGCCGGATTCACCGGGCCTCTCCATCGTTCAATTTCAACAAGCTTAGCGCCGGCGGATCGCCCCTCAAAGGCCGAAAAAGCCCACCCCGAACGGGTTTGGCCGTTTCCTGCGCTTTACGGATAGCCCGAACCAGGCCCGTGCCGTCTCCTGGCCGGCAACGACCCAGGCTTCAGGAGCGAAGAGCCATGCTCAAGACCGGCAAGGATTATTTGGAACGGCTGCGCGACGGGCGCACCGTCTATATTGGGCGCGAGCGCGTCGACGACGTCACCAGCCACCCGGCCTTCGCCCAGGCCGCTCGCTCCTTCGCCGCCTTTTTCGACATGAAGGCCGATCCGGCCCGGCGCGAGGACATGTCCTACGAGGAAGACGGCGACCGCCACAGCCTCTATTACCTCAAGGCGCGCAGCAAGGACGATCTCGCCCGGCGCAGCACCGCCCACCGCCTGCTCGCCGAAGCCAATTATGGGCTGCTCGGCCGATCGCCGGACTATGTCTCCAGCTTCATCACCGGCATGAGCCTGAAGCCGGACTTCTTCGGCGCCTATGCGGACAATGTGGGCAACTACTATCGCTTCATGCGCGACAACGACATTTTCGCCGCCCATGCGATCGTCTCGCCGCAGAGCGCCCGCGACCCCACTTTCTATCAGCAGAAGAACCTCCCCAATCCAAGTTGCCGGGTGATCCGCGAGGAGGATGACGGCATCGTCGTCCATGGCATGAAGATGCTCGCCACCAGCGCACCTGTCGCCGACGAAATCTGGATCGGCAACATCCTGCCGCTGGCACCGGAAGCTAAGGCGGAGTCGATCACCTTCGCCGTGCCCTGCAATGCGCCGGGCCTGTCGCTCTGGTCGCGCAAACCCTTCGCATCGCAGGCGCAGAGCGAATTCGACGCGCCTCTGACCTGGCGTTTCGACGAGCCCGACGCCATGGTCATGTTCGACAATGTGAAAGTGCCCTGGGAACGGGTGTTCGTGCATGACGATCCGCAACGATCGCGCGCGCTCTACATCGAGACCGCCGCGCATTCTTATGGCAATCACCACTCCAACGTGCGGCTGCAAGTGAAACTGCAAATGCTTGTGGGCCTCGCCAGCCGCATCGCGCAAGCCAATGGCGCCGACCAGGTGCCTGCCGTGCGCGAAACGCTTGGCCGGCTTGCCGCCCTCGAAGCGCTGTTGGAAGCCACCGTCGCCGGCCAGATCCAGGCCGCCGAGGAATGGCCGACACCGGGCTATCTCACGTTCAACCGGCGCATGATGTATGCGGCGCTCAACTGGGGCGTCGAGAATTATTCGGCCATCATCGACACCGTGCGCGAACTCTGCGGCGGCGGCGTACTGCAAATGCCCGCCGATCTCTCCATGCTCGACGACGAGGGATTGGCGGAAACCTTCCACACCTATTGGCGGACACCACAGATGACGGCACTCGACCGGATGAAACTGTTCAAACTGGCCTGGGATATGGTCGGCTCGGAACTCGCCGGCCGTCACCAGCAATATGAGAAGTTCTTCCCCGGCGCGTCGTTCATCGTGCGCAATCACAATTATCGCGAGGCGCCCTGGGAGAAATGGCACGCCACGGTCAATGACCTGCTGGCCCGCACCACCCAATCCACCCCGACCATCGCCGAACCCGTTTAGAGGACACATCCCATGGCCCGTATCGACATCGCCGACCGTAGCAAGCTGCCGCAGGAATTCGATGAACGCTTCAACATCATCGAGCGCTCCAATGGCTATATTCCCAACAGCTATCTCTTGCTCGCGCACCGTCCACCGATCTTGAAGGCATTGATGGACCTGTCACAGGCCGTCATCCGCGACGAAGGCACGCTCGATCGCGGTTTCCGCTTTCTCGTCGCTTACATGTCGAGCCGTACGGCCGGCTGCCAATTCTGTCAGGCGCACAACATTTCCAGCGCGTCGCGCTGGGGCATCAGCGATGAAAAACTCAACGCCATCTGGGACTATGAAACGAGCCCGCTATTCAATGAGGGCGAACGCGCCGCTTTCGATCTCGCCCGCGCTGCCTCGGTTGTGCCCAATGCGGTCACCGACGAGATTTTCGTCCGCTTGAAGAAGCACTTCACATCGGAACAGATCGTCGAGATGGTCTCCGTCATCGCCCTCTTCGGCTGGCAGAACCGGCTCAACGACACGTTGCACACCGATCTCGATGCCCATACGCTCGACTGGGCGGCCGAATTCGGTCTGGCGGAAAAGACCGGCTGGAATCCGCAAGACCATCTCGGCAAATCCACCGAACCGGCGTGAGGTCGCAATGTCAGACACCATCGATGGCCCCAAAGCCTTCAACCTGATGAAGTGGATCGCCGAAAACCCTGACAAGCTGAAACCGCCGCTGGGCGCCAAGACGATTTTCCGCGAGGATGATTTCATGGTCACGGTGGTCGGCGGCCCGAACGCGCGCACCGACTACCACGTCAATCCGACGGAGGAATTCTTCTTCCAGCTTCAGGGCGAGGTGAAGATCGGCCTCCAGCACGATGGCAAACCCTACGATCTCGTCTTGCCGGAGGGCTCGATCTATTTGCTGCCCGCCAACGTGCCGCATGCACCGCAACGCGGCCCCAATACAGTGGGCCTCATTATCGAGCGCATCCGCAAGAACGGACTGCTCGACACCCACCGCTGGTATTGCGAAGAGTGCAACAACGTCCTGTTCGAGAAGACCGTGCAGATCGAAATTCTCGAACGCGACATGCCGCCGATCTTCGACGCCTATTACGGCAATCCGGACAATCAGCTTTGTAAGGCCTGCGGCCACCGCAATCCCGGCCGGCCAGCGCGGGCTTGAAGCCCGCGCCTCAAGCCTCTTTAAGGTATCGCCGAGAGCACGATGAACACGGCGAAAATGCCGAGATGCACCACGCCCTGCAGCACCGTGGTGCGGCCCGTGCCCAAGGTGATCGTGCTGACGAACAATGTCAGCACCAACAACACCAGATGCGCCGGCGACAGACCGAGGGTGAGCTGCTTTTCCGCGAAAAGAGACACCAGCGTGACGACCGGGATCGTCATGCCAATGCTGGCGAGCCCTGAGCCGAGGCTCAGATTCACGCTGTTCTGCAGGCGGTTGACGATCGCCGAACGGAACGCGGCGATACCTTCGGGCAGCAGCACGACCGCGGCGATGACGACACCGACGAAAGCCTTCGGCAGACCGGCGGCGGCAATGGCGTTGTCGAGCGGATAGGACAGGATTTTGGCGAGGAGAACGACGGCGACGAGAGAAATCGGCAGCAGAATGACGCTTGCCGCCGTCACAGAGCCCGAAGGCGCCGGAATTTCATCGTCGAGCGAATCCGATTTGGCTTCCATGAAATAGTCGCGGTGGCGAATGGTCTGCACGAAAATGAACGCGCCGTAGAGAACCAGCGACACAGAGCCGACCGCCACCAACTGGACGGCCGAAAACTGCATCGGGCCGCCCGCTTCCGTGAAATTGGGCAACACCAGAACCAGAATGCCCAGAGTTCCCAGAACGGCCAATGCCGAGGAAGCGGCATGCAGTTGAAAGGTCTGTTCGTGATGCCGGCGCCCGCCGGCCACCAGGCAAATGCCGATCACGCCGTTGAGCACGATCATCAAGGCGGAATAGACCGTATCTCGCGCCACCGTCGCGGCACCTTCCGCCGTCGACAGCATGATGGAAACGATCAGCGCCACTTCGATGATCGTCACGGCCGCAGCCAGAATGATCGATCCGAAAGGCTCGCCGACCTTCGCCGCCAGCACCTCCGCATGATGCACCGAGGCGAAGACAGCAGCGGCAAGAAACAGCGCCGCGATGGTGAGGACGATGGCCGACGTCTCCGAAGCGACGCCGGCGAGTTTGAGTGCGATGAGAATACCAGCGCCGACCGGGACGAGCCAGGACCAGGCGGGAACGTGATCGTGATGAGCGTGTGCCATGGGACCTGCTTCGTATCGATCTAAATCCGACCGCGCAACTCGCGCTTTAAAACCTTGCCGTAGCTATTCTTAGGCAAATCTTCGAGGAAGACATAACGACGCGGCCGCTTGAAACGCGCCAAACGATTGAGACACAGCGTGTCGAGTTCATCGGCCGTGATGTCGGAGGCATTGGCGACCACGCAGGCCACCACCAATTCGCCCCACTCGCGATCCGGTTCGCCGATGACAGCCACTTCGCGCACGCCGTCATGTTCGAGCAGAACTTCCTCGATCTCGCGCGGATAGATATTGCTGCCGCCGCTGATGATCAGGTCTTTCTTACGATCGAGCAGCGTGAGAAAGCCTTGTTCGTCCAGCTTGCCGCTGTCGCCCGTATGCAGCCAGCCATCTCGCAACGCGGCCGCTGTCGCCTCCGGATTTTTCCAATAGCCAGCCATCACGCAGTCGCTGCGCGTCACCACTTCGCCCAGTTCGCCCGGTGGCAAAGGCTTGCCGTCATCGTCGACGACCCTCACTTCGACGCCCGTACGCGCGGGGCCGCAGGAGGCCAGCCAATCGTCGCGATGATCGCGCAGGGCTTTCTCGTGATGATACTTGTCGAGACCGGTGATCGTCATCGGCGACTCGCCCTGGCCGAAGAGCTGATAGAATTTCGGCCCGAAGGCTTCGAGCGCACTCTTCAAATCCTGCACATGCATCGGGCCGCCGCCATAGATGATGCATTTCAGCGACGAAAGGTGGCCACGCCAGCGGCCAACCTGCCGAACCAGCCGGTTCACCATGGTAGGCGCCGCGAACATGCTGACGTTCTCATATCGGCCCAAGGCATCCAGCACTTCATCGGGATCGAACGAGCCCGACAGAATGAGATTGTGCGAACCCTTGGCGATATGCGGCAGCGCATAAATGCCCGAACCATGAGTGAGCGGCGCGGCGTGAAAGATCGTGTCGCGTTCGTCGAGCTGATCGATGTCGGCAAGGTAGCTCGTGGTCGAGAACATCAGGTTGCGATGGGTCAGCATCGCGCCCTTCGACTTGCCCGTGGTGCCGCTGGTGTAGAAGAGCCACGCAAGATCGTCGGGCGCAGCGGGCGTCACGGGCATGCCATCGCCTTTGCACAGCGCCACGAAAGCCGGATCGCTCGCATCGAACAGGAAACACTTATGCTGGCTAAATTCCGGCACGGTGCGGATGGCCGCCGCCTGTTTCGGCGAGGTGAGGCAGAGCGCGGCATCGCTGTCGGCGATCAGGTCGAACAATTCGCGGCCATGCAGTTTGGCATTCATCGGCACGGCGACGAGGCCGGCCCGCCAGATGGCAAACAGCGCCAGCAGCAGCTCGATGCTGTTGTCCATCGCCAGCGCCACCCGGTCGCCCTTCGCCAAACCGAAATGGCCCCGCAGCGCACCGGCAAAAGCCGCGACATCCGCGTTGAACTGCCCATAGGTCAGGCTGCGCCCATCCTGCGTGACGGCCTGATGATCCGGCAGTCGCTGCGCCGTCTGCTCCAGAAGCGCGCTGATGTTCATCTCACCTCCCTCACAGTCCGATCATCCCCGAATTTCGATATGCTCGCCGTCAGGTCCGCGAAACACCACACGGCGCCACGTCTCCTCGCCCGGCTCCCGTGCCCCCGTTTTGTGCGGCGCCTGAACCAATTCGACGCCGGCCGCCTGCAAGTCGTGCACGGCACCATCGAAATCGTCGCTGTGCAGGCAGAAGTGAAACCCCTGCATCGGCGCGTCCTGGTGCCCCACCAGTTCGAGCACCGTGCCGCCCAGTTTCAGATAGGCGATCTTGAGGCCGGTCGGCGTCACATAGTCATTATAGGTCTTGAAGCCGAAGGTGCGCTCGTAAAAGGCAACCGAACGGGCAAGGTCCGCCACATCAAGCGCCACATGATCGATCCGCGTGAAAGCCACCTGCGCCTCCCTGCCGGTGAAGCCGGGATGGTAGCAAGCCTGGCCTAGGGAATGGAAGCGCGGTCTTGAGGGCTGGAGGCTTTACTTCGCCAGCAGGATGAAATCGGTGCCCTTGCCGGTTTCGATGCTGGCGCCGAGGTCGGAGATGATCAGCGAGGCGCCGGGGGTGAGCGCCTGGGCAATGGCATCGCCGATCTCTTCGGGCACATGGACGCGCCGCAGCGCTTCCGAAGCCCCTGACATGTTCCACCAGGAGATCGGGCCGTTGGCGGCGACGCGCACCGGCGTGCTGGGGCCGGCGGCCTGGCGCTGCTTGCGGGCGGCGATATCGCGCTCGCGCTGCACGGAAATGGCCGAAGGCACCGTTAAGGACGACCAGCGCATGTTGTCGCCTGAGCCTTCAACCGCCGTCATCACATGAGTGCCGATCGGCCGTTCCGGATCGTCGATGGTGATGGCCGTCTCGAACACCGGTTTGAAATCCTGCCGGACGTAGAGCTTGCCGTCCTTCTTGCTGATGAAGACGGAGAGCGGCCCGGCTTTGCGATCGAAGGTCGGCGGACGCTTGTCGCGGAAATCCTTCGGCAGCATCAAATCGAACGCGCCGGCATCGAGGCTGGCGGTGACTTTGACGCGCGGCGCGACCGGCACCGCGGCCGTTACGGGTTCGGGCTTCGCCGGCTTGCTCTCTTGCGCATCGAAATCGATCACGACGTCTTTGGATGACGAGACGGCATCGGGCTTGGCCGGCGCGACCCAGGCGAGATCGAGCGGTGCCGGCGCCTGCGTCGCAAGGCCGGTCTCGCTGTCGACGATGCTCGGCTCCGGCTCGCCCGGCGCGATGGACTGACGCAGATTGGCATCGGTCGAAACGCTGGCAACGGGCGAGGGATCGCTTTGCCGCAGATCACTTGGTCGCCGATCACTTGGCGGCACATCGCTCGGCAAAAACACGACGGGCACCGGTTCGGCGGTCGGGATCACCACATTACTGTCGTAGCGCGGCAACCGTTTGAAGAAGCTCGGCGCTTCGATCTCGGCCAGCGACACTTCCTGATGGGTGACAATGACGCGCACGTTGAGCTTGGTCATGCCCCACAGCCGCATGGCGAAGGCCTTCGGCAAACGGATGCAACCATGCGAGGCCGGCGCGCCGGTCACGCGCCCTTCATGCAGCGCGATGCCCGACCATGTCAGCCGCTGCATGAACGGCATCGGCGCATCGCTGTAGATGTTCGACTTATGATCACGGTTTTTCTGCAGAATGCTGAACACGCCCGTCGGCGTTTCATGGCCGACGACACCGGTGGAGACGGTGGTTTCACCGATCGGCATCAGGCCTTCGTACAGCGTCAGGCGCTGCTGATCGAGCGAAACGACAATGGTGAGGGGCGCGCGGGGCCGCACCGGCCGCTCGCTCGCCGCCGTGACTTTCGCGCGCGGCGCGGCAAGCGCGGCGGGCGACACAGCAGCAAGAAGGCCGGCAGCCAGGCCGGAAAGGATGATTCGGTGCGAAAACATCGGCAGCCCTTGAATGACCCAAGCTCTACCAAAAAGGCCTTAAAAATCCATAGATCACGAAAGATTTGAGACTTTCTGACGAAGACTGTGGCTTCGTGATCACGCCTTCAGAGCGGAACCCTGCCCCATTCTGGCACGATCAATATGTTAGCGGCTCACGCCAACACTCACTCGGCCGCGCGGACATCCGGCTGATTGAATTGCAGCCGCGCCAGTCGCGCATAGAGGCCGCCGCGCGCCACCAAAGCAGCATGACTGCCTTCCTCGACGATGCGTCCGTCTTCCATCACCAGAATGCGATCGGCTTTCAGAACGGTCGCAAGCCGATGCGCGATGACGATGGTCGTGCGCGAGCCCATGATGTTTTCCAACGCCGCCTGCACCAGCCGTTCATTCTCCGCGTCGAGCGCCGACGTGGCTTCGTCGAGCAACAACACGGGCGCATCACGCAGAATGGCGCGGGCAATGGCGAGCCGCTGTTTCTGGCCGCCCGACAATGTCACGCCGCGTTCGCCAACCCGAGCTTGATAGCCCTGCGGCATCACGCGAATGAATTCGTCCGCCGCCGCGCGACGCGCCGCATCGACGATCGCCTCCTGCGGCGCATCTTCACGACCATAGCGAATGTTGTCGGCGATCGTTCCCGAGAAGATCACAGGCTCCTGCGGCACGAGCGCGATGCGCGCCCGCACGGCATCGGGATCGGCCTTCGCCACATCGATACCATCGACGCGCACGACGCCCGATTGCGGATCGTAGAAGCGCAGCAACAGCTGAAACACCGTCGATTTGCCAGCGCCCGACGGCCCGACAAGCGCCACCGTTTCGCCCGGCGCGATGGAGAATGTCAGCCCCTTCAAGGCCTGCGCATCGGGACGCGAAGGATAAGCGAAATGTACGTCTTCGAAGGCGATGCGGCCCTGCGCCGGCTGCGGCAATGCCAGGCTCGGCACAGGCGCGACGATCTTCGGCTGAATGGCAAGGATTTCGGCAAGCCGCCCGGCAGCGCCGGCGGCTTGGGAAATCTCGCTCCACACTTCCGACAGTTGTCCGAGCGAGCTGGCGCCGAACACCGCATAGAGCACGAATTGCGACAACTGCCCCGCCGACATCCGCCCGGCCAGCACGTCCTGCGCGCCAAGCCACAGCACGGCGATGACGCTGGAGAAAGCCAGGAAGATCGCCACCACGGTGAGCAGCGCGCGCGCTGCCGTCGTATCGCGCGCCGCGCCATAAGCATCCTCGACCGCCTGGGCGAAACGGCGCAGAGTGCCGCCCTGCGCGTTGAACGCCTGCATGGTGCGTACTGCGCCAAGATTTTCGGCGGCGAAAGCCGAGGCTTCGGCCAAAGTGTCTTGCGCCCGGCGCGCACGCCGGCGCACGCCCCGGCCGGAGGCGACCAGCGGAAAGACGATGATCGGGATCGCCACCAGCACCAGACCCGACAATTTCGGGCTGGTGTAGACCATCATCGCCACCGCGCCCGCGAACATGAAGAGATTGCGCAAGGCGACCGAGGCGGAGGCGCCGAAGGCCGCTTTCATCTGGGTGGTATCGGCCGTCAGCCGCGACAGCAGTTCGCCGGTGCGTGCACCGTCGAAGAAAGAGGCATCCAGCCGGGCCAAATGGGCGAAAACATCCCGTCGCAGATCGGCGACCACCCGCTCACCGACGATCATCACAAAAAAATAGCGCAGGCCCGAGGCCACCGCGAGAACCGCCACAACCGCCAGCATGGCCAGGAAATAGCCGCCGATCAGGGCGCCGCCATCGCCCGAAAAGCCGTGGTCGATCATGCCCTTGACCGCCACGGGCACGGTCAAGGTTGCGACCGAGGCGACCGTCAGGGCGGCCAAGGCACCGAAAATCTGCCCTTTATAGCGTAAAGCATAGGGAATCAGCGGCAAAAGCGCTTTCAGCGAGGTCCTTGGCGGATCTTCGGATGGATCGGTCTGCGGGCGGAAAATGTCGGCCATGGCCCTGTTTACGCGCTTTGTGACATGGTTGGAACTGCGCCAGGTCGTCTCGGGATTGCCGTTTTGGGAAGCCATCGAGGAGCGCCTTACATATCCCCCCGAACCGCCAGGGCAAGCCCCTGAACAGCCACCTTGTTCCGGCGGCTTCCTTCCTGTATAGGAGCGCCCGAAATCCGGTTTGCGCCGGCCCGGCCGCGCGCGGGATGCCAAGGCTCGAAGTCTTGGCTCTCTTCCGGTCCCGTTTCAGACAGAATATTCGCAGGACATCCGATGAAAGCCGATATCCATCCGCACTACCACATGATCAAGGTCGTCATGACCGACGGCACCGAGTACCAGACCCGGTCGACCTACGGCAAAGAGGGCGACACGCTGAACCTCGACATCGACCCGAAGACCCATCCGGCTTGGACCGGCGGTTCGGCCCAGCTGCTCGACCGCGGCGGCCGTCTGTCGCGCTTCAACTCGCGCTTCGGTTCGCTCGGCGCCAAGAAGTAAGCTTAGGCTTCTTCGAACAAAGAAAAACCCCGGCGCGAGCCGGGGTTTTTCTTTTAGTCAGATCGAAGTTCGTCCGGGTTTTAGCTGCCCTGGAAAGCCGCGCGCAGCCGCTCGAGCTGGGCCGCGACACCAGCACGGGCCTCGTTTTCGGCCGAGGCCGGGGCGCCCGAATAGAGCAATTGATCGAGATGGACGATACGCGCCTGCAAGCGCAGTGACTGGGTCGTCAAATCGCGCAGCCGCTCCGGCATGCGGGCGAAAACGTCCGGGCTTGAGGCAATGTCCTGACGGGTCAGCTTGACCTTGTGCTTTTCACTGGCCGCCTGAGTCTGGGTCATTTCGCCTTCGTTGACCGCCCGTTGCAGCAGGAGCCAGGAGGCCAGCTGCATCAACCGCGTGGTCAAGCGCATGCTCTCGGAGGCATAGGCCAAAGCGTCGGGCCGGTTCAGGCCCCGCGACTCCTGCCGGCCAGGCCCGTCGAGGTAGGCGGCCGCCTCTTCCACCAGCAACATGCCCTCGCGAAACAGGGCCTTAAACGCATCCGAGCCGGCCAGCTTGCTGGCGAAGGACACCGTATTACGCTGCTCATCGTTCCGCGAATTCAACATCGAAGGATTTCCACCAGCCCCAGCGTCCGGCATCACCATGCCAACCGCGCCTTAATCGTGGAATGATCCTATCGCCAAAATTCGTCGTGCGGGCGTTTAATATTTGTTAACCTTAACGTGCCATGGGGCCTGATTTGTCGCCCTTTCCGGGCACAAAAAAAGAGCCGCAAGAGGCGGCTCTAAAGGTGGTAACAGGGAGGCGTCAAACAGAGTGGACAGGAGCCACTCGAAATCCCGAAAATTCAGGACAATCCTTTAATACTTCAGACTCCCTAATGGACAGTTAACAGCGGGCGACCGCCCCTGCTCCGAAATGGCGCGCAGTCGCGATACGACACTCTCGCGCCGAGCAAGGCCGTCCTGCTCCGATAAACGCGCTATGACTTTTTGAAAAAGGCGTCGGCCGCGTTTTTCGAAGCGTCTTTCGCTGCGGCCGCGGTTTCCAGCCGCGCGATTTCGGCCTGTAGCAACTCGACGCGCTCGCGCAATTCGCCGGCCGACAGCATGTCGAGATTCTCACCAATCTCATGCACGATCTTTTTGCGTGGCGGCGCGCCGAACACATTGTCCTCTTCGTCGGACCTGGCCATGGCTTACTCCCCGCGCTGTTACCGAGCGGTGTCATAGCGGTTTCCGACGGTTCATGTCGAGGCGGCCCCTCGCCGATGCCCAGGAGGCATCGCAGCGATCCTTTCAGCATCGTCCCACCGTGCCTAAGCCGGTCTATGAAAGCGCTGAAACGCTTGAAGCGTTCGCTTTGGGGAGGTCGCCGATGGACCATTTTCGCAACGGGCTCTATGCGGCCGTGATAACGCTGGCGGCGTGCACGGGGGAGGCAGAGGTGAAGGCAAACGACTTGTCATCAGATTTGTCATGGGACATCCGCACCGAAGCAGGCCTCGTGCGGGGCGCGCCGCGCGATATGAATGACGTGTTGGCCTTCAAGGGCATTCCTTATGCCGCGCCACCCGTCGGCAAGCTGCGCTGGCACGCGCCGCAGCCGCCGTCGCCTTGGAGTGGCGTGCGGGATGCCGCTGCCCATGGCGCCCGTTGTCTTTCGGCGCTTGAGAAAGATCGCGAGCCAGGACCACGCAGCGAGGACTGTCTTTATCTCAATGTCTGGACATCAGCGAAAAGCACGGCTGAGAAACGCCCGGTCATGGTGTGGGTGCATGGCGGTGGCTTTCAATTCGGTTCTTCGGCCGGCCCCGCCATCGACGGCGCAGCGCTGGCGCAGAAAGGTGTCGTCGTCGTCAGTTTCAATTATCGCCTCGGTATTCTCGGCTTCTTCGCCCACCCAGATCTCGATGCGGAGGGACCATCGGGAAACTATGGCTTGCAGGATCAGCTTGCGGCGCTGCGCTGGGTTAAAGCCAACATTGCCGGTTTCGGTGGCGATCCCGATAACGTCACTTTGTTTGGCGAATCCGCTGGCGCTCATGCCATCGGCATCCTGATGGCCTCCCCTCTCGCGCATGGCCTGTTTCACAAAGCCATCGGAGAAAGCGGCGCCTTCTGGGATGGCCGCAACGGTCCCCTCGAAAGCTTTGAGGAAGCCCGCGCCCGCGGCCAGGCTTTCGCGCGACAGCAAGGCGATATGTCGATCGCCGCTCTGCGCGCCCGGCCCGCCGAACAGGTAAACGCAGCCGCTCTGTGGAATTTCGCCGTCAATCCGATCGTCAAAGCTTTTTCGCCCAACATCGATCGTTATGTCGTCCCCGACGTGCCGGCGGCACGTTTCGCGCGTGGCGAACAGATGCGCATTCCGCTGCTGGCCGGCTGGAATGCCGCCGAAGACGTGCCGTTTCGCTCGCAAGCGCTGCCCCATTCATCGGCACAAGCTTTTCGCGCGGCCGCCGAGCGCATGTTTGGCAAGGATCGTCTCGCTGATTTCCTTAACGCCTATCCCGCCGACAGCGACGCGCAGGCCAAGGCCTCTGCCGAAGCGCTTGCTGGCGACTATGTCATCAGCGAACAGACTTGGCAGTGGTTGCGTCTGCATCAGCGCACAGGCCACGCACCCACCTATGGCTATCTATTTTCTTACACATCGCCCTACACGCCGGTCGCCTCTCACGTGACCGAAATTCCCTTCGTCTTTGGCACGCTGACGCCGCAATTCGTGGTCGGCAGCACCACGCCACCCGCCGAGGTCGATCGCGCGATGGCGCAAATCATGATGAACTATTGGGCGAATTTCGCGACGCGCGGCGATCCCAACGGTCCTGGCCTGCCGCCTTGGCCAGCCTATGGAGAGAACGACATCGTGCAGATCCTCGGTACGACCATCGAAGCGCAGCGCAATCCACAGAGCACACGTTTCCGCTTCCTCGACAGTTTCCGAGAGAATGGCATCCTGCCGATGCGATGGCGTGAATTGCCATAGCGCATGATGCACCATCATTGCGCACGTCGCTGTGAACGGGTGCAGCTCAAGCATTCGCATCTCATACCTGACTAGCACGGTCGATAATGGAATCGATCAAACATGCGCAGTCAGTGATTGCCATGGCCGATAAGGCACGCTACCACCGCCCCGAACAACAGACGAAAAATGTGGGGGCATCAAATGAACACTCCGCCGCAGACCATGCTCTGCATGGCCATTCACGGCGCTGGCGGGCCGGAAGTGCTCCAGCCGGAAACTCGCCCTGTGCCGCAGCCGAAAGATGGCGAGATTCTCGTCCAAGTCGCCGCTGCCGGCGTCAATCGTCCCGA
The DNA here is from genome assembly GCF_031921685.1 of Methylocella sp. CPCC 101449. NCBI lineage: Bacteria > Pseudomonadati > Pseudomonadota > Alphaproteobacteria > Hyphomicrobiales > Beijerinckiaceae > Methylocella > Methylocella sp. CPCC 101449. The sequence goes on from NZ_JAPDHU010000003.1 coordinate 492,800, forward strand.
TGTCTCGCAGCGTCTTGGCCGCTATCCGCCGCCAGCCGGCGCATCTGATCTACCAGGTCTCGAAATCTCCGGTACCGTCGCGGCCTTAGGCCCTGGCGCTTCACGCTACAAGATCGGCGATAAAGTCTGCGCGCTTGCGCATGGCGGCGGCTATGCAGAATACTGCACGGTGCCTGAAAGCCATGCGCTGCCTGTGCCACAGGGCTTTTCGATGGTCGAGGCGGCCGCCATTCCCGAGACATTTTTCACCGTCTGGGTCAATGCCTTCATGACGGGCAAGCTCGCCGCAGGCGAAACGATCTTGATCCATGGCGGCTCGTCGGGCATCGGCACGACGGCGATCATGCTGGCTCATGCACTGGGCGCTAAATCGATCGTCACCGCCGGCAGCGATGCCAAGCTGCAAGCCTGTCGCGATCTCGGTGCCGATCACGGCATCAACTATCGCACGCAGGACTTCGTCGCCGAAGTAAAACGCATCACCGAAAACAAAGGCGTCAACGTCATTCTCGACATGGTTGGCGGCAGCTATGTGCAGCGCAATTTCGAATGCGCCGCCATGGACGCACGCATCGTGCAGATTGCTTTCCAGCAAGGTTACAAGATCGACGGGTTTGATCTGCGGCCTATCTCGGCCAAGCGGCTCGTCTATACCGGTTCGGCGCTGCGGCCGCGCACGGTTGCCCAAAAGGGTGCCATCGCGCGCAGTCTCGAAGAGGCCGTTGGTCCGCTGTGGGCCAAGGGCAAGTGCAAACCGCTCATCGATTCAACCTTTCCGCTGAGGGACGCGGCAAAGGCACATGCGCGGATGGAAACCAGCGAGCACATCGGCAAGATCGTCATGACCGTGTGAGGGGACACCCACTCGCTTTCTGGAGGGGAAAGCATGAGCATCGATAGAAGAAAAGTCATCGCCGGCGCGGCTGCTGCCGCATCGGCGAGCATCCTGGCCAAGCCGGCGCTGGCGCAAGGCCAGCCGATCAAGATCATCTATCCTTTCGCACCCGGCGGCGGCGGTGACGGCGTCGTGCGCTATCTCGCCGATCAGATGCGCCAGGCGATGAATGAAACGGTCATCGTCGAAAACCGCGTCGGCGCAGATGGACGCATCGGCGTGCGGGCCGTCACCTCAGCACCGCCGGACGGGCGCACCTTTCTCTTCTCGCCCTTCGGGCCGATCGTCATTCACCCAAGCGTCTATACCAACCTGCCCTATAATCCGCTGACCGATCTGGTGCCGGTGGCACAGATCTGCACGCAGGAATTCGCGCTTTCGACCGGGCCGATGACAGGCGCGAAAAATCTCAAGGAATTGGAAACGTGGCTGCGCGCCAATCCTGACAAGGCGGCCTTCGGTTCGCCTGGCGCCGGCACGATCCCGCATTTCTCCGGCGTGATCTTCGCCACCGCCGCCAAAGTGGAATTGCGCCACGTGCCGTTTCGCGGTTCCGCCCCCGTGCTCAACGATGTCGTCGCCGGGCAGATCGCGCTCGGATCAACACCTGCGCCAGATGCCGCCGCCCTGCACAAGGCCGGGCAGATCCGCATTCTCGCCACCTCCGGCGCCACGCGCTCAGCGTTCACGCCTGACGTGCCGACCTATAAAGAGCAAGGTTACGATATCGTCGCCGAAGGCTGGTATTCTATCCACGCGCCGGCGCACACGCCTCAGGCGATCGTCGACAAAGTCGGCGGCATTCTCATCAATGCGGTGAAAAGCCCGGAGGGCAAAGAGATCATGACCCGTCTCGGCCAATCGCCGACCGGTCGCCCCGGCGCGGAACTCGCCGCTATTCAGAAGCGCGACTACGAATACTGGGTCGGCCCCATCAAGGCCTCAGGCTTCAAGCCGACGGACTGAAGAACAGCGGGGAAAGATCCTGAGGAAAGCCGGCCTCCGCGCCGGCTTTCTTTTTTGCGCCATACTCTGGAACGAATGTTGCTTTGCCGACTTGGTACCCCATAGGTCGACGACGGAATGTTCAAGAGGAAGTATCGATGCGGTCTTTCGACCCGATGCGTAATTTTCCCGAGCTCGACGCGCTGCCGGAAACGGAAGCGAAACGTCTAATCGTCGAAACACAAAAACGCATCACCCGCGAACCCGTCGTCTTCATCGGCCTGATCGTCGCGCTGCTGATTCCCGCCTTCACCATCCTGTTGACGACCGAACTGACCGGCCTGTTCGCCGCCGCCATCGTCGGCGCGCTGGTCGGCCTCGTCGCCTGGGCCTACATGATCGCCGTCATCAAGCCGCGCATGCATGCCGCCTTTCGCGCCATGGGATATCAGACGCAAGCTTGAAAACCTGTGCTTGTCCGCGTAGCCGTGGTATTTTCCGTTCATCCAAGATCATAGGTCGAGACGATCGATGACCTATTTGTGGCGCCTCATTTTCACAGTGGTGGTTCTCGCCGGCCTGGCCGCGGCTTTTATGAGCGGCGCCGCGTTCGAGCGCATGGGTTCGGCTGGGCTCGCCTCCCTGATCTGCCTCGCCGTGTTGCTGGCGATCTTTTTGCCGCTCGAGCTTTTGTGCTGGAGATTCCACGTCGAAATGCTGATCGTCTTCGCGGCGCCGGCGGTCGGCTATCTCCTGCCCCATCTGCTCTTCGCCTTCGCGCCCAACTGGCCGGAGGCCGCCCCCATCATCACCAGCTACGCGCTGATGCTGCTCACGGTCGGCATCGTCTGGGCGCTGTCCTATATCGGCCTGCAGCTCTTCCGCCGCTTCCGGCACGGCAAGGACTACGGCTATCCCGACAACAGCAGCGCCATGACCGACGATTACATTCGCCAGCTCGGCATGCTGCGCCTGCGCAAGGACGCGGCGAAGCGGAGGGATTAACCCTCCACGTCCTGCAATCCGCGCTTGCGCATCAGCGCTTCCGGCGTCGGCAAGCGGCCACGGAAATGCGTATAGGCATCGGCCGCTTCGCGACGGCCGCCAGCGGAATAGATGTAGGTCTTCAATCGTTCGGCGAGCGCCGGATTGAAAATGTCGCCGGTCTCCTCGAAGGCGCTGAATGCGTCCGCATCGAGCACTTCCGACCAGAGGTAGGAATAATAGCCGGCGGCATAATGGTCGCCCGAGAAGACGTGCGAGAAATGCGGCGTACGGTGACGCATGACGATTTCTTCCGGCATGTGGATGGCGTCCAGCCGATCCCGCTCGAAAGCGGCCGAATCCACCTTGGCCGGCGGCGTCAGCGCGTGAAAATCCATATCGACATAGGCCGACGAGCAATATTCCACCGTGGCGAACCCCTGGTTGAACGTCCGCATGGCGAGCAGGCGCTCCAGGAGATCGTCAGGCAGCACTTCGCCGGTCTGGTAATGTTTGGCGAATTTGCGCAGCACGTCCTTCTGCAACAGCCAGTGTTCGTAAAGTTGCGACGGCAGTTCGACGAAATCCGTCGGCACGCTGGTGCCGGAAATCCTTGGATAGGTGACGTCAGACAGAATGCCGTGCAGCGCATGACCAAATTCGTGGAACAGCGTACGCGCTTCGTCGATCGAGAGCAGCACCGGCTGGCCCTCGCCCGGCTTGGCGACGTTGAGCACGTTGAGAATGATCGGACGCTCGTCGCCATCGAGCTTGCGCTGATCGCGGATCGAGGTCATCCAGGCGCCGCTGCGCTTGCTCGGCCTTGCGAAATAATCGCCGACGAATAAAGCCACATGCTTGCCGGTCGCGTCCTTCACCTCATAGGCGACGCAATCAGGATGATAGAGATCGAGCCCTTTGCGTTCCTCGAAGGTCAGGCCGAACAGCCGGTTCGCCGTGTAAAATGCCGCTTCCCGGATGGCGTTAAGTTCGAAATAGGGTTTGAGCCTGGCTTCATCGATGTCGTAGCGGGCGTGACGCACCTTCTGCGCATAGTAGCGCCAGTCATGAGCGGCCAGCTTGAAATTGGCCCCCTCCGCCTCGATCATCTTCTGCATGTCGTCGCGCTCTTCGAGCGCCCGTGCCCGGCCACCGGCCCAGACGCGATCGAGCAATTGCCGCACGGCCTGCGGCGTGCGTGCCATCGTGTCGTCGAGCTTGTAGTCGGCGAAGGTGTCATAGCCGAGCAATTTTGCTCGTTCCGCACGCAGAGCAACGATTTCTTCGACGATGGCGTGATTGTCGGTCGCCCCGCCATTGGCCCCGCGCGCGATAAAAGCCTTGAACACCTGTTCGCGCAGATCGCGCCGCGACGAGGTTTCCAGGAACGGCTCCACATGCGAACGCGACAGCGTCACCGCATAGGGCGCATCGACACCGCGCGCCTTGGCCGCCGCTGCCAGACTGTCGACGAGCGACGGCGACAGACCGGCAAGATCCGCCTTGTCATGGATCGGCAGCACGAAGGTCGATTCGTCCTTCAACACGTTCTGGCCGAAACTGGTGGAAAGATCGGCCAGACGCTGCACGATCTCGGCCATACGCTGGCTTTCCTTGCCCGTGAGTTTCGCACCGGCGCGCACAAAATCCTTATGGATGAGTTCGAGCACGCGCCGTTGCTCGTCGTTCAATCCCAGGCTGTCGCGCTTTTCATGAAGCGCATCGACGCGCTTGAACAAAGCCGCATCCATATAGATTGCCGCATAATGGGCCGCGAGTTTCGGCGCGATGTCGCGCTCGATCGCCTGCAGTTCATCATTGGTGTCGGCCGAGGCCAGTTTCCAGAATACGCTGCTGACCTTGTCGAGCAGCCGGCCCGAACGCTCAAAAGCATCGATCACATTGGCATAGGTCGGCGCGGCGCTGTCGCCGGCGATCGCCGCCATCTCCTGGCGATGTTCCGCCATGCCCCGTTCAAACCCTTCGCCGAAATGTTCCGTCTTGATGGCGCCGAAAGGCGGCAGTTCGAACGGCGTCGCCCAGCTCTGAAAGAAAGGGTTTGCGGCCATGACATATGCTCCGGGGGATCATAGAAAAACGGTGGTTCGCAGACATCCGATGTAGTCCTCGCAGCGTCCAAGCGAAAGAGCCGACATCGAAAGACAGAGAGAAAATGTAATTTGATGGACATTGTCGGATCGCATGTGGCGATTGTAGGGTGATCCCGGAGTATCTCTGTTGAGGAAACGTCATGATCGAATTGCATTATTGGCCGACGCCAAACGGCCAGAAGATCGCCATCTTCCTGGAGGAGACGGGCGTGCATTGGGAGGCGCATCCCGTCAACATCGGCAAGAACGATCAGTTCAAGCCGGAGTTTTTGGCCTTTTCGCCGAATAACCGCATCCCCGCCATCATCGACCGCGCCCCGCGCGATGGCGGCGCGCCGGTGAGCGTGTTCGAATCCGGTGCCATCCTCATGTACCTCGCCGAAAAGACCGGCCGCTTCATGCCGCAGGATCTGCGCGGCCGCGTGCAAACAATGGAATGGCTGTTCTGGCAGGTCGGCGGCCTCGGCCCGATGGCCGGACAGAACCATCATTTCGGCCGCTTCGCGCCGGAGAAAATTCCATACGCCATCGATCGCTATGTGAAGGAGACAAACCGTCTCTACGGCGTGATGAACACCCAGCTCGGCAAGCATGAATATCTCGCCGGCGATTATTCGATCGCCGACATGGCCGCCTACCCCTGGGTGGTGCCCTATGAAATGCAGAGCCAAAAGCTCGAAGATTTTCCAAATCTGAAGCGCTGGTTTGAAGCCATCAAGGCCCGCCCTGCCGTGGTGCGTGCTTATGAAAAAGGCGATGCCATGCGTAAGGCAGGCTGAAACCGACCTTCAATTCGCAACACGTCAAACCGTGAAACGGCCGGCACAGAAACGTGTCGGCCGTTTTGTCGCATCATGACGTTTCTCGCCGCTTGCTATCAGGAGCGACCGCAACACCGTTGACGAGAGCAGTCCATGAAATTCGGTTACACGATCGCTTATGTTCCCGATGTCGCGGCTTCGCTGGCATTCTTCGGCAAGGCTTTCGGTCTGCCCACGCGCTTCCTGCATGAGTCCGGCACTTACGGCGAACTCGAAACCGGCGAAACGGTGCTCGCCTTCGCTTCTGAAGACCTGGCGACCATGAACTTCCCTGCTGGCCACATCTCGGCGCACAGCTCCAAACTCCCGCTCGGCATGGAGATCGCTTTCGTCACCGACGCTGTCGAAGCGGCCCACGCCAAAGCTCTTGCCGCCGGCGCCAGCGAACTCTCGGCACCGGCACAAAAGCCCTGGGGCCAGGTCGTGTCCTATGTTCGCTGCCCCGCCGGCATTGTGGTGGAGTTATGCACGCCCGTTGCATCCTGAACCCGAAGCTCAAAGTCGCGGCTTTGTGAAACAATTTGTAATCCGCTGGCCATGTATCGGACACACAGGGCCACCACATCGGACCTGGGAGGGGAGCAGATCGCAAGATAGGAGCCCCACTATGCGAACATCGAAACCCCTCTTGGCCTTGGCCTTCGGCGCCGTCGTCACCTTGGGCTTTGCGGCTGCGCCCGCCGTCGCGGCGCCCAACCATCCAGCGAAGATTCCCGCCGCCATGCAGGCCTATCAGCCCGACGATGTCATCATTCGTCCGTCATCCATCCGGCGCCCTGTCCCTGATGGATGCTATGTCGCGCGCGCGCAAATCCCCGTGGTTGGCGCCGGTCTGCAATGGGTGCAACAACTCACCTGCCCGTATGGCAACCATTGATCCAACATATTCATAACGACCAACGGCGAGGTGACCTCGCCGTTTCCTTATGGGGTGGTGACGAAATCGCGCGCGGCCTGCCGCAATGTCGCGCCGAGCCAATTGGCGGCCGACCCCAATTCCGCGTCCGCGTGAAACAGCGACAGACCGAGTTGCGGCAAAGCGGGCAACCCCACTTCTTCCGCGACGAGCGGTTTCACCTTCTGCGGCAAACCAGCCGGCGTGCGCACCGTGACACCAAGCCCAGCCGCCGCTGCCGCCCAAAGCCCGGCAAGGCTTGGACTGACGAAAGCGATGCGCCAGGAAATGCCCGCCGCATCGAGGGCTTTCGTCGCCGCCGCGCGCATGATGCACGGCGCTTCAAGCGATGCGAGAGGTACGGGTTCGTTGCCGTCATGGATTGGCGCTGCGATTTCACTCGCCGCGCCAATCCAGCACATCGGCAGTTCGGCGATCGGCTGATGCGGCAAGATCACCGCGCGATCGCTCCAGGCGAGCGCCAGATCGAGCGTACCGGCACCGACACGCTCGACCAGTTCGGCATTGCGGGCAACACGCGCTTCGATGCGCACCTTTGGATGAGCGCGAGCGAACCGGCCGAGCACGTCAGGCAGCAGGCTTTCGGCGAAATCCTCCTGCAAGCCGAGCCGCACCCAGCCTTCAAGTTCGACGCCACGCACGGCGGCCGCCGCCTCGTCGTTGAGGTCAAGCAAACGATGCGCATACGCGAGCATGGTCTCGCCCGCCTCGGTCAGCGCCAGCCCCCGCCCCGCCTTGCGGAAGATCGGCGTGCCGGCCTGCTCTTCCAGCTTCTTCATCTGGGCACTCACCGCCGATGTCGAGCGGCCGAGCCGGTCGGCCGCCTTGGCGAAATTGCCCAGCGCCATGCCGGTGGCGAATGTGCGCAGCACGTCCATGTCGAATGTGGTCTGGCGCATCTTATAATCCCAAAAAATAGGATCATTGATCCATAATATTCTGATTGTTGGAACAATCCTGCGGTGGGAAGCTCTGGCTGTCAAGTTTTTCCAGCCCAGGAGCCCACCATGCCCGTCGTCCGTGTTTCCCTCCTCAAGGGCAAATCGCCCGAATATCTCCAGGCTCTGTCGGAGAACGTGCAGCGCGCCATGGTCGAGACCTTCGACGTGCCGCCGCGCGACCGCTTCATGATCATCCATCAGCACGAGCCGCACGAGTTGATCTTCGATCGCACCTATCTCGCCGGCCCGCGCTCCGACGATTTCGTGCTGATCGCCATCAATGTCGGCAAGCCGCGTACGCCCGAAACGCGCCAGGTCTTCTTCAAACGGCTCGTCGAACTGCTGGGTCAGTCACCCGGTTTGCGCCCAGAAGACATCATGGTCTTCATCACCACCTCGACGCCGGACGAATGGTCCTTCGGCCATGGCGTGGCACAGATGAGCCAACCCGGCTGGGAAGCCTTGGCTTGGGGAGGTGCGGCATGAACGCCAATCCGCGATCCATGACCATCCGCCGCCCCGGCAATGTGCAGCCTTCGCCATCAGGAACGGCCAGCAAGCCGTTCTGGGCCGAAATGCTGCTTGAGGGTGGCGACGGCGAGATGACCGCGATGCGCGCCCATTTCGATCCCGGCGCCATCTCCCACTGGCACAGCCACCCACGCGGTCAGTTTCTCTACGTGCTCTCGGGCCTCGGCCGCGCCCAGCGCGATGGCGGCAAGGTCGAGACGTTACGATCCGGCGATGCGATCTGGTTCGCGCCGGGCGAGAAACATTGGCACGGCGCCGCGGAAGACAGCCCGTTCAGTTATCTCAGCATTCAACCGCGAGAGGATGGGCGGTTCGTCGATTGGATGGAGTCGGTGGCAGACTCAGCCTAAAAAGATGCAGGCAATAGCCAAGTAGCGCCTCCCAGCTCGCAACAACTATTCAGTCTAGCGCTTTATGTGGGACTATTGCAGACTAGTGAGCGGGCTTATCAGCGGGACTGGCTGGCAAAATAAATGAGAGCAGGATCAGTTTTTATTTCGTATTCATGGGACTCGGCACATCATAAACGCTGGGTGAAAAATCTTGCATTGAAACTAATGGAAGCCGGAGTGGACGTCATCGTCGATCAACTGCATTTGCAGCCCGGCGAAAGTTTAACTCAATTCATGGAGAGAAGCCTCAATCGCTGCAGAAAGGTCTTGGTCATTTGCACGCCGAACTATGCACGGCGCTCGAATCGACGACGCGGTGGGGTCGGATACGAACAACAGATTATAACGGCTCAAATCGCGCAGGGATTACGTCGAAATAAATTCATTCCAATACTGAAGAGCGGTCAATTCGACGGCCATAACTGCAGCATACCAATCCACCTTTCCGGCATTTCTACGCTAGATATGCGATCCTCCTATTCCAGGCGAAATGCGTTTCAACGGCTTTTGGAGAACCTACATCCCACAATTTCGGTAGCTATTTCGGATCACTCGTCAAGAGCTCGACACGTCCGCCTTCCAAACATTGAGCTAGATGGCTGGCAACTCCGTAGCGGAGTCGCCTCTCATCACAGAAATCCTCGTAGTTTTTGGATTCCATCGGAAGCTCAGCGCAGACACATACCGATTGGCACATTTGTGAAGCTGATATTCAGTATCAAAATTAGAAGTCAGAAAGAAGATTTTGGAGAACGTATGTGGGTCAGACTTCAACGTCGAGACGGCCCCTATTATATCGGCACACTCGCTAATCACCCGTTTAGTTATGGCGATCAACGAAAACTAGCCTATGGCACATCAGTAGTCTTTTTGCCCGAACACATTATTAGCATCGCGAACCCACCGCAAAACTAGTACTAACATAGTACCGTTCACCATCCGGGCTTCATCTCACACGATCTCCACATTCACCGTACCGATGCCCTCAAGGCTCGCTTCGAGCTTCGCTGGGCCATTGAGCGGAACGGGATCGTTCAGCGTGCCGGTGGTGATGAACTGACCGGCCCGCAGACCGCCAAAGGCATCGGCTTGCACATTGGCCCAGGCCACGACGGGGATCAGCGGATCGCCGTCGCCATGGCCGCCAAGCCGGTCGTTCTTCACCACGCCATCGACCAGCAGCCGGCAACGGATCCGCGACAGATCGAGCCCGGCAAAGGTCTTCGTGCCAGCGCTGATCACATAAGCACCATTGTTGAAATTATCGGCGACACGCGCATCGAACGGCGCGTCATCCACATTGCTGAAACGCGAAGCGACAAGTTCGATGCCGACGAAAATCTCGTCGATCGCCGCCAGCAGGTCTTCGCGCGTATAAGGCTGGCCGGAGCGCAACGGCAGATCGCGACCCAGACGAACCGCCAATTCGGCCTCGATCTTCACACCGCCGATACCTGGACCAAGCCGCCAGCGCGCGCCGGACGATACGACGCCGGTCGACAGAATGGGCGCGGCGAAGGCGCCACCGCCGTCGGGCCGAAAGCCGACTTTCCAACCGCTCGCTTGCGCCGACAGCCCCCGCGCCACTTCCGCCTGCACCCGATAGGCTTCGGCCGCGCCGGCCGGCGCGAGCGCTGCTTCATAGCGCGCCTGAGTGGCGCTGCGATACGCGGCCAGCAAAGTGTCGGCAAGCGGCAAAAACGTCATCAAAACCTCCAAGCACGGTCATGAACCGGGCTTCAGGCGATTTTGACAGCCGCCCGAGGCCGCGTGACCCACCAGAGCATCCATGCCACCAGAACGATGCCGGCGCCAGCGTAACCCATCAGATGCGCCAGATCGCGCGTGAACATCACGCCGCTGACGTAAGATCCGGCAGCTTGCCCGATGTAGACGGCCGATGTGTTGAGCGCCACGGTCACCGCCGCCAGCGCAGGTGCGGCACCATAAAGCCGCGCCTGCTGCATCGCATTGGCAGCGGCGAAACCCAATCCCCAGACGACGACGCCCACGCCCATGACGACAAGCGCACCGCCGCCGAAGGCCCACAGCAACAGGCCGGTGGCGACCATGCCGGTGGCGATGCCTGATGTGACAAAGGCACCCAGGCGCTCGACGATGCGCGACGCGATAATATTGCCGGTGAAACTCGCGACACCGAACAAAGCGAAGAACAGAGCGATAATGCTCGCACCCGCGCCGATGAGCCCAAGCGAGGGGCCCATGAAGGTGAAGACGACCAGCTGGCCGCCGATCTGCAGAATGGTGATCGCTAGCAGAATGAAGATCACCCGGTCACGCGCGATCTCGCCCCAACTCGACAGGGAGAACGGCGCGCCCCGCAGCCGGCCAGGCAAAGTGGCGAAGACGAACAGCCCCGTGACGAGCGCCGCACCGCCCAAGGCCGCGAAAGCAAACCGCCAGCCGAAGGATGTCGCCAGATAGGTCATCAACGGCATGCCGACCGCAACCGACAAAGACCAACCGATGAAGACGAAGGCGATGGCGCCCGGCCGTTCCTTCTCGGGCACGAGCAGCGCGACGGTACCGGCGGCCTGCGGCGTGAACACCGCCGCGAAGAACAGCATGACGAGGCGCAACACCAGCACCGCCGGATAGGAGGAGACGAAAGACGAGGCGAGATGCGCCAAGGCCACCGTCACCAGGGAGCCAACCAGCAACGTGCGCCGGTCAACGCGGCTCGTCAGCCAAGCGACCAGCGGCGAAGCGATGCTCAGAAGCACCGCGCCATAGGTCACCAGAAGCCCGGCATCGCGCACACTGACGTTCAAACCCTCGGCCAAAGGATGCAGCATGGCCGCCGGCGCCATGACGACGAGACCGGTGATGAAATTTCCGGCGAGCAGCGCCAGGCGTGCAGGCAAGGCGGTCATCGACAATCCATGGGATGGAGCCAGAGCAGCGGGACAAGCACTCAAAACAAATACTTGGAACAGATACCCGGCACAAATACTCGGCAGCGCCCCCAAGAACACAAACCAGCCGAGCCTGCCCGCCGAGCGTTGTGGGCAAGTATGCGAGCCTCAGGGCTTCGGCAAGGGGACATCTCATGCATTCAGCGCATGGCACCTCGCTATCAAAGGCCACGCCCTACTGACGAGTGTCGTCATCGTCCCGTTGTAAGCGCGGCCGGATCGGCGTCAGTCGTCCTCGCCTTCGTCGATTTTGCGCACGAGGTAGAGAAAGAAGGCCGCGAAAGCCAGAAAGACGACAAAGGCGATCCCGGCGGACAGATAGTCCTCGATGGCGGCAAACCAGATGACGCAGAGGAAGGCGACGCCAGGGAATAAACCCAAGGCGTACAGACCCAGTTCGGCGGCGATCTTTCTGACTCCGGTCATCTTCGGCTCGCACGCTCGGTTGCGATGGCCTTCGCGCATCGACAGGCGCAGCATAAAACGCCCGCAACGCCTTTCCAAGCGTTGCGCGCTTTGATCACGAAGCCTTTACCGCGTTACGCCGAGAAAAATTTGAGGCTATCGCTTATTGCAGGAAGGCCCGAATCGTATCGGCCACCACCTTCGGCTGCTCCAGGGTCGGGAAATGGGTTTTGCCCGGCAGTTTGTTGGGCCGATACCAACTGTTTTTGGCCGCAAAATCGAGCTGCGCCTGCGCATATTCCGGCTCGAAAGGCTGCGAATAGATGTGGGTGATCGGTCGCAGCTCCTTGAACGCCGCCATGCGCTGCATCGGATTGCCCCATTTGCGATAGGCAATGGCGATCTCGCGACCGGAGCGCGCCCACATTTCGAAACTATAGCTCGCCATCTCATTATTGACGTGATGGATGATGTCCTGGTTCTGGGTTTCACCGATCCAATAGTTGAAAAGATCGCCGCGCCCGTTTTCCCAATTGGTGCGATCCTGCAGATCATCGATCTGACGCAGAAAATCGGCCCGTGGCGTCGTCTGAATCCAATCGATCACCACCACGCGCGGAATACGCGCCTTGCCCATTCTGTCAGCCGTTTCGACATTGGCCCAGCCCCCGTGGGAGGTGGACAAAGGCACGGCTTGCTCGATCTTCATATGATCGAGGAAAGCGATGACGTCGGACGCCTGATCGCCGGTGATGAAATCGCCGTCATGGTCGCGATGGTCACCATGGCCGCGCCAATCTAGACGAATGACACGATGCGTCTTCGCCAGTTCCGGCGCCAGGAACTTGAACAGACGATGATCCTGGCACCAGCCTGAAAGCAACAGGATGACATCGCCTTCACCCGCATCGTCATAGGAAAAGCTATTGGCGCCGAGTTTGACGGATTTCATAAGGAGAACTCCAGGTTGAAATGAAAGAGCGGCAAAACGCTGCTGTAGTCAGAGCGCTTGCGTCGCCGTTGGCGCATGCAGCGCGGTCTTCATGCGCTCCATGGCGATCTCCCGGCACTGGCCAGTAATCTTAAGAACCTGCGAGCGCACGTCGTCCGGCCAGAAATTCATGTCGCCAAGACGTTCGGCCGTATCTTGCGTATGTTCGGTCATGGGCCGTTCGCGCGCTTCCCAATCACGCAGGGTCTGCGCGACGTCGGGCGCATCGGCGACGGCCGCGGCAAGGCCAATGCCATTCATCAAGGCGCAGCCGCCGCCTTGGCCGAGATAAGGCGGCATGGCATGTGCGGCATCGCCGAGAATCGCCACACGCCCCTTACTCCACGCTTTCAGCTTGATGACTTCGAATTCGTCCCAGCGACCGGCATCGCCAAAGCGGGCGACGAGAGGGGCGAGATGCGGAAAGGATTGCGTCCACAAGGCCCGGTCGGCCGGCACTTGCAACGCCTGTTTATCATCGGAAGCGCAGCACAATGCGACATAAAGATCGGTGGCACTCGCCGGCGTATAGAGAATGCGACGCGTGCCAGTGAAATATTCGATGTAGCGATCGCGGTCTCCAGCACACACGTCGCCGTCGTCTCGCGCGATCAACATGCGGATCGCGCCGTAACCCAGCGACTTGCGATACATCATGAGGTCGAGGGAATCGCGCACCTGGGAATTGACGCCATCGGCACCAACCACGAGATCGGCTGGTCGCTTCGAACCATCGGCCAGAAGCAGCTCGCCTTCCGGCGTTGCGCCCACAGCTTCAGAATTCGTGAGGATATCGACGCCGCTGCGCCGGCAGGCATCGACCAGCGCGTTGATCAAGGTTTCGCGCAAAATGGTGATCAGCCGTGCGCCACCTGGACGATTGATCGGGATCTCTTCCATGGTCGTGTCATGATGGTCGCGCGTATGGAAGACAGGACCGATATGCGCACCGATGGTCGCCTGGTCGTAGGCGCCGATGGCCTTCAGAACACGCAGGCCATTGCTCCAGATGTAAATGCCGGCCCCGAAGGTGCGCAGGTTGGGCGCGCGCTCATGCACCGTCACCGACCAGCCACGCTGCGCCAGCGCCGCTGCGACCGTCAGCCCGCCAATCCCCGCGCCCGCGATTTCCGCCCGACGACCGCTCCCGGATTGCTGCACCATCGTTCCATTTTCCTCCACTGCGACAGGCACTTCCATACCTGATAGACTGCCAAGGTTTCAGTCGGAGGTCGTTCGGACAAGTGAATTCTCTGGCAATTTCTATGAGCTTCGGGAATATCAGAGGCAGAGAGGCCGGACGGACAGGCCCAAAACAACGAGCTGCCATGACACTCCTCGCTAGCCGCCTCACCATCCGCCACCTGCGTATGGTCGTGGCCATTGTGGAAGAAGGCAATCTGGTCCGCGCGGCCGAACGATTGCACATGACGCAATCGGCCGTCACCAAAGCCTTGCAGGAAACAGAGGCATTGACCGGCGCGCGCTTGTTCAACCGAACCAATCGCGGCGTCGTCGCAACCGCTTATGGCGATGCTTTGGCCTATCATGCGCGTCTGATCATTGCGCAACTGGCGCATGCCGAGGAACATCTCGCCGATCTTCGGGATGGCGCCGGCGGCCGCGTCGCCATTGGTACGCTGTTGTCAGCATCCGCCGAACTTCTACCGACCGCCATCGCGCGATTACGCAAGGAACGGCCGAAACTCGTGGTCAAACTTATTGAGGCCACTGACGATGTTCTGTTGCCGGCTCTGCGCGCTGGCGAAGTGGATCTGGTGGTCGGCCGCCTCTCCGAACTGCGCGATCGCTTGAACGTCACGCAGGAAGTTTTGATGGATGATCTGGCCTGCGTCGTCGTGCGCCGCGGCCATCCGTTGACCCTGCGGCGCAGCCTCGGCCTTGCCGACTTGATCGGTTGGGATTGGATTCTGCCACCGTCTCAAACCAGCCTGCGCCGTCTCATCGATATCTCCTTCCGCGAAGAAGGCCTGGAACCGCCGGCTCATGCGGTCGAATCCGTCTCGCTCCTCACCAATCGCGCGCTGCTCACGGATGCCGATTATCTCGGCGTTCTGCCAGCTTCGGTCGCACGGCGAGAGGTTTTAGGTGGCGCGCTCGTCGTCCTGCCGATCACTTTGCAGGCAACCGCGAGCCCCATCGGCATCACCCTGCGCAGCAACACCCGTCTGTCGCCCGCCGCGCAGGTGTTGGTCGAAACACTGCGCCACACAGCCGCCGGACTGTCGAGCCAAGACCCGGTATCGAGCGGCCGGTATTCCTCCCCTTCATGTCTGGAGGATGAGTTTTCCATTTACCGGGCCAGCGGTTGCGCCAAGCTTTGCATGCGAAGTCTTGCGATTGGCCAAACCTGCGAAGGAACAGCGTGCAGCGTCCGCGATTTCGGACCGCCGTTCGCTTCCCCCAATCTGCCCGCGACGACTTCGCGCTCGGAACGCGAAGAGGGGACAGAAACAATGCGTTTGAAGGGCATTCTCCCAACCACCCTGTTGGCGCTCGGCGTCAGCGCCGCCAGCGCGCAACAGGCGCCGCTGAAGATCGGCATGATCACGACCCTGTCGGGACCCGCCGGCTACCTTGGCCAGGACATCCGCGACGGCTTCCAGCTCGCCATCGATCTCAACAAGGGCGCGCTCGGCGGCAGAAGCGTGCAACTGGTCGTCGAAGACGACAGCCTGAAGCCTGGCAACGCCAAGCAGATCGCCAGCAAAATGCTGTCCGAACAGAAGATCAAGATTTTCACCGGTGTCGTCTTCGCCAACGTGGCCTTCGCGGCCGTGCCTGAGATACTCGACAACAACGCCGTCTATGTGAGCGCCAACACGGCATCCGCGACGTTCGCCGGCAAGGAATGCCATCCCAATTATTTCGTCAGCTCCTGGCAAGACGACAGCCAGGGCGAAAGCGCCGGCGCATTGGCGCAATCGCTCGGCTATAAGCGCGCTTTCCTCGTCGCGCCCAACTATCAAGCCGGCAAAGAAACGATGGAAGCCTTCAAGCGCTTTTACAAGGGCGCCGTGGTCGGCGAAGCCTACACGGGCCTCGATCAAACCGACTTCGCCGTGGTGATGGCGCAGATCCGCGCCGCCAAGCCGGATGTCGTTTATGAATTCGAGCCCGGCGGCCTCGGCATCGCCTTCCTGCGCCAATATCAGCAGTCGGGCCTCCTCAAGGAAATCCCGATGGTCGTCCATCCGGCGTCCCTCGACCAGGCGATCGCGCAAGCCGTTGGCGACGCCGCCATCGGCGTGAAGGTCACCAGCCACTGGAATGAAGATTTCGACAATCCGGTCAACAAGGCCTTCGTCGCCGCCTGGCGCGCCAAATATGGCGATCGGCCGATCACCTATTACGCCGCGCAAGGCTATGACGCGGCGCTGTTGATCGGCGCGGGCCTCGCCAAGGACGCTTCCGGTGGCGCCGATGTCGGCGCCTTCCGCAAGGCCTTGCTCTCAGCCGATATCCCCTCCGTGCGCGGTCCATTCAAATTCGGCCCCAATCAGCATCCGATCCAGGATTGGTATGCGCTGAAAGCGGAACGCGCCGCCGACGGTAAAATGGTGCTGAAAACCGACAGCAAAGTGTTGACCGCCCACGGCGACAGCTATTCCGGGCAATGCAAAACGCCAGCGAATTGAACCATCGCGAGAGATAGGAATTGAAGCGGAAGGTGGTCCTCGCCTTCCGCTTTTTTCGTGCCGACTTCCAGAGAGGACCGCTTCGAAGAACACCACCGCATATTGCGCGAAGGAGCTTGGCCGATGCGTTGGAACGCCATTCTATCGACCGCACTCTCCACCCTGCTTCTGACAGCGCTGCCCTTCGACACGGCCGGCGCCCAACAACCCCTGAAGATCGGCCTCATCACCACATTGTCCGGCCCCGCCGGCTATATCGGCCAAGACATTCGCGACGGCTTTCAACTCGCCATCGATCAGAACAACGGCAAGCTGGGCGGCCGCGATGCGCAAGTCGTCGTCGAAGACGACGGCCTCAAGCCGGGCAATGCCAAGCTGATCGCCGGCAAGATGCTGTCCGAACAGGGCATCAAGATTTTCACCGGCATCGTCTTCGGCAATGTCGCCGCCGCCGCGGTGCCCGACATTCTCGACAACAAGGCCGTCTATATCAGCGCCAATTCGGCTTCCGCGCCGTTCGCCGGCAAGGAATGCCATCCCCATTATTTCGTCAGTTCCTGGCAGAACGACGGCCAGGGAGAGAGCGCCGGCGCCCTGGCGCAGTCGCTTGGCTATAAGAGCGCCTTCCTCGTCGCGCCGAACTATCAGTCCGGCAAGGAGATGGTGGAAGCGTTCAAACGCTACTTCAAAGGCCAGATCGTCGGCGAGACCTATACGAGCCTCGACCAGACGGACTTCGCCGTGGTGATGGCGCAGATCCGCTCCGCCAAGCCCGAAGTGGTGTTTGAATTCGAACCCGGTGGCCTCGGCATTGCCTTCCTGCGGCAATATCAACAGGCCGGCCTGTTGAAAGACGTGCCGATGGTCGTCCATTCGGCTTCGCTCGATCAGGTAACCGCGCAGGCGATCGGCGATGCCGCCATCGGCGTCAATCTCACCAGCCATTGGAACGACGATTTCGACAATCCGACCAACAAGGCCTTCGTCGCCGCCTGGCGCGCCAAATATGGCGACCGGCCGATCACCTACTACGCGGCGCAGGGCTATGACGCGGCGCTTCTGGTCGGCGCCGGCCTCGCCAAGGACCCGGCCAGTGCCGATGATCCGGCCGCCTTCCGCAAGGCCGTACTCTCGGCCGACATCCCCTCCGTCCGCGGCCCGTTCAAATTCGGCCCCAACCAGCATCCGATCCAGGACTGGTATGCTCTGAAGGCGGAAAAGGCGGCCGACGGCAAAGTGGCGCTGAAAACCACCGGCAAGGTCCTGACCGCCCATGGCGACCAATATGCCGCCCTGTGCAAAATGCCGGCGAATTGATACTCGATCTTAGCTATATGCCCGTCATCAACGCGATTTGGTGACAGACGGGTTGATAGCCGGCCGGAAATCGGGCATAAGCCCCGCACGAATTGCCGGGGTCATCCCGGCCTTTTCTTTGAAATTCTCGCTGGTGGCCGTTATGAAAGTCCGTAACTCTTTGAAATCGCTGCGTGGCCGTCATCGCGCCAACCAGCTCGTGCGCCGTAAGGGCCGCGTTTATATCATCAATAAGGTGCAGAAGCGCTTCAAGGCGCGTCAGGGCTAAGCCCTTTTCTGCCTTTGCAATTCTTCGAAACCCCGGCTTCTGGCCGGGGTTTTCGCTTTTCAGGCCCCCATACCGGTTTCGTGATGCCGCTGGGCTTTGACGCCCGCCCGGCTCCGCTTTAGCCTGATGCCCTGATTTTATCCTGTTTCGGGTGGAAGAAGTCCGAACCAGTGATTCCGGAGACTTTAACGCAGATGCGTCAGGCGCTGCTCTCGGCTCTTCTCGTTTCCGCCTTGTTCGCGGCAGCCCCTGCGCTGGCGCAGAGCGATGCTCCCCAAGCCGCTCCTCAAGCCGAGCAGCCCTCGCACAACGATCCCAATCTGCGGGGCCGCGATCGGATTCTCAACGAACTGTTCGAACGCCTCGCCAAGGCCGACGACCAGGACGAAGCCAAGGGTGTCGCGGGCGCCATCGAACGGGTGTTCCTGCGCTCGGGTTCCGACACCGCCGACCTCCTGATGAACCGGGCCTTGAGCTCGGTGCGGCAACGCGACTTCAAACTCGCCAATGAACTGCTCGACAAACTGGTGGTGATCGAGCCGGAATGGGCCGAAGCCTGGAACCAGCGTGCCACGGCGCGCTTCCGGGCCGACGACGTGCAAGGCGCGGTTGCCGATCTCGGCCAGGTGCTGGCGCTTGAGCCCCGTCATTTCGGCGCGCTCTCGGCGCTCGGCTACATTCTCTACAGCAACGGCTTCGACCGGCGCGCGCTGGATGTAATGCGCAGAACGCTCGTCATCTATCCGCAGCAGGAAGACATTCGCAAACTGGTCGAGCAACTTGGCCAGAAGATCGACGGCCGCGATCTCTGATCGCACATGCTGACCGCACTCGCGATTGCGATCGCCGCCCTCCTCATCGTTGCGCTGGCGCTGTTTCTCTTCACCCGCTGGTACACGCAACGCCTCGACACGCTCTATCCATCGCGCGGCCAATTCGTCGAGATTGAAGGCGGCCGCGTTCATCTGACCGATACACCGGCTGTCGGCGCCGCCAGAGGCACCGTCCTGCTCATCCACGGCGCCAGCGGCAATGAAGCCGACATGCGCTTGCCGCTCGCCGCCCGCCTCGCCGCACTCGGCTTTCGCGTGGTCAGCGTCGACCGCCCCGGTCTCGGCTGGAGCGCGCGCCTGGGCGGACGAGACGATGCCTCCCCCGCGCGCCAGGCACAGTTGCTGCGCGCCGCGGCGGAAAAGATCGGTGTGCAACGGGCCATCGTCATCGGCCATTCGCTGGCAGGTGTTCTCTGCCTGCAATTGGCGCTCGATCACCGCAGCTTCACTCAGGGCCTCATCCTGCTCGCCCCCGTCAGCCATCCTTGGCCGGGCGGCATCGAGTTCTATTACACGGTCGCGGCTCGACCCGTTGTCGGTCCGCTCTTTGCCCATACGGTGACATTGCCGATCGCCCTTGCCAGCATCAACGCAGCCCTGGCCAGTGTTTTTCACCCCCAGATGACACCGGGCGACTATCGCGCGCGAACAGCAGTCGATCTCGTGCTCCGGCCGACGAATTTCCAAGCCAATGCGCAGGACGTCGCCGTCATCAAGGATTTCGTCACCCGCGAAGCGCCCCGCTATCGCGCCATCGCCGTACCGACGGTCATCGTCACCGGCGACAAAGATGGCATCGTCTATACGCATATTCACAGCGCCGGTTGTGCCAAGGACATTCCCGGCGCAACGCTCACCGTCCTTCCCGGCGTCGGCCATTCACCACACTGGGCTTATCCGGACGCAGTGGTGCAGGCCGTCCTGCAGGTCAGCGAGCGCATGAAGGTGCCGCG
This sequence comes from Methylocella sp. CPCC 101449, assembly GCF_031921685.1. Lineage (NCBI taxonomy): Bacteria > Pseudomonadati > Pseudomonadota > Alphaproteobacteria > Hyphomicrobiales > Beijerinckiaceae > Methylocella > Methylocella sp. CPCC 101449. Next base: position 512,698 of record NZ_JAPDHU010000003.1, read on the forward strand.
CCTTTAGCGCCATGCGACCGCTTCAAGGTTTTGGCAATGCCGATTTGCCGAATATCGAAGGCGAACGATCGATCCTCGGCTTTGCCGGACCATGCTCTTTAGCCACCAAAGAGCGGCCAACAGCTTCTTGCATTCGCCGCGATGAACGAGAACAGGCTGAATTGCAGGTAGAACTTGCGTCTTCATAGAGCGGCATACACGCACTTCATCCGCGAGCGGACATATTGAAACAAAACTCTTTCGTTTCCATCCGCGCGCTTTCATCTCAGCCTGCCTGCGATGGACTCATGCCAAAATAGCAACGGGTACGCGCCGCGACGACGCTTGCGCTGGCAAGCGCACCGCTTAAACCTAGCCATAAGTCACAAGCGACGTGGGAGGCTGATGACGATGGGGAGTGAAACCCAACACGAATCCGGCATGAGCCGGCGCGATCTTTTGGCCATGGTCGGCATGGCTGCCGGCAGCGCCGCCATGTATCAGGCGATGACCAGTCTCGGTCTCGCCGGAGAATCCACCTATCGTGGATCACCCAATCTGACAGGCGCGCCGAAAGGCACGTCGGTGCTTATTCTCGGCGCCGGACTGGCTGGCCTGACAGCGGCTTATGAGCTGCGCAAAGCCGGCTACAAAGTCAGCATTCTCGAATTTAACGAGCGTCCCGGCGGCCGGAACTGGAGCATTCGCGGCGGCGATAAAATCACCGAACTTGGCGGAGAAACGCAGACCTGCGGCTTCGCCAAGGGGCATTATTTCAACCCTGGTCCCTGGCGCATTCCCTACAACCATCATGCGGTGATCGATTATTGCCGGCAGCTCGGCGTCGCGCTCGAGCCTTTCGCCTGTCTCAATCACAACGCTTATTTCCATTCGACCAATGCTTTCGGCGGCAAGCCGCAGCGCATTCGCGAGATCGATGCGGATCTGCGCGGCCATGTCTCTGACTTGCTCTCCAAGAGCGCACAGCAGGACAAGCTCGACGAAAGCATTTCGAAGGAGGACAAGGAAGTCCTGCTCGCGGCGCTGAAGAATTGGGGCGGCCTCGACAACGAGAACCGCTACACCAAGAGCGCAGCGGCAGCTTCGCTGCGCGGTTACGATCGATATCCCGGCGGCGGTCTTGCAGGCCCGTCCGCTCCCAGCGAGCCGATGAAGCTGCAAGACCTTCTCAAGTCCGGTCTCTGGCGCAACCTGAACAACTTCTTCCAGTTCGAGCACCAGAACACCATGCTGCAACCCGTGGGTGGCATGGACATGATCGGCAAGGGTTTCGCCAAACAGCTCGGCGGCCTCATCCGTTACAATGCCAAGGTCACGGAGATCAAACAGGACGAACGCGGCGTCACCGTCACCTATGTCGATCAGAAAGCCAAAGGCACACCGAAACAGGTGAAGGCCGACTGGTGCGTCTGCACCATTCCCGCTTCCATCCTGAGCCAGATCCCGACCACGGTCAGCCCGAAGATGAAGGCGGCCATCGACGCGGTGCCCTATGTCACCTCAGTGAAGGTCGGTCTGCAGTTCAAGCGCCGCTTCTGGGAAGAGGACGAGATGATCTATGGTGGCATCAGCTCCACCAATCTGCCGATCAATACGATCTCTTATCCCAGCGACAATTTCGGCAGCAAGGGTCCGGGCGTGCTACTCGGCGCCTATCAGATCGTGCAGGCCAATTCCTTCGCACTGGCTTCCATGTCGGCGCCCGAGCGCATTGCATTCGCGCTTGAAAACGGCAGCAAGATCCATCCGCAATACAAAAAAGAATTCGACAATGGCGTCGCTGTGTCCTGGCACCGCGTGCCCTTTACGCTCGGCTGCGGCGGCATGTGGAATCCCACGACACGCAAGGAGCACTACAACAATATCTGCCAGATCGACGGCCGCATGGTGTTGGCCGGCGAACACGTCTCTTATGTGAACTGGTGGCAGGAGGGCGCGATTCTTTCGGCGCTCGATGCCATCACCCGCTTGCACGAACGCATCGTCAAAGCCAAAGCGTGACAGGAGAAATTGCGATGATCCATTCCTCTTTCTCGCGCCGCGCTTTAGCCATTGGCCTACTGGTCCTACCTCTTTCGCTGTCGGCGGCACTGGCGCAAGATGGGAAGCCAACGATCGGGCCGCCGGGATTTGCTTTCGCACCAAAGACCGGCGCCGATCTCTATGCCACCGTCTGCCAGGGCTGCCACATGCCCGGCGGCAAGGGCGCGGTTGGTGCTGGCATGTATCCGGCGCTGACCAACAACAAGAATCTCGAGGCCGGCGCTTATCCGGTTCACGTCGTCGTCAACGGACTGCGCGGCATGCCGCCCTTCCGCGCCATGCTCAACGATGAACAGGTAGCCACCGTCGTCAACTATATACGGACCAATTTCGGCAATACTTATACCGATGCCGTCACCGCTGACGACGTCAAATTGGCGCGGTCGGCGAATTGACTTGAAGCCTGACGGTTCTGCCGTCAGGCTATCCATCCAAACAAAGACATCAGGAAAGGACCATTGAAAATGAAATCCGCTGTACGGCTCACTCTTGGCGCCGCTGTCGCCATGATGCTGACTGGCTCGCTCGCGGCACAAGACGTGGTTAGAAAAACGGTTCCCAATTCGCCGATCGCCTCCAGCGTGCAAGTGCCCGCCAATGCGACGACCTATTATCTGTCGGGCATGGTTCCCTCAGTCATCAACAAGGATGCCGATCCGCGCAGCCCGCAAGCCTATGGCGATGCCGAAGCCCAGACCATCAACATCCTGGAGAAGATCAAGGCTTCCCTCGAATCCTCCGGCCTGACCATGGGCGATGTGGTGAAAATGCAGGTCTATCTCGTCCACACCGACAAGGTGGCGATGGACTTCAAGGGTTTCTCCCAGGGCTACAGCAAGTTCTTCGGCGGCAGCCAGCCTAACCTGCCAGCGCGCTCAACCATGGGTGTCGCGGCCCTCGTCAATCCCGGCTGGCTGGTCGAGATCGAGGTAACTGCCGCGAAAGTTGCGAAATAAGCGCGGGCATTAGCTGCGCTCCAGCACCCAATCCTGGGTCTTATCGAGAATGTCAGCTGGCACGGTCTTGCGCAGGGTCTTGCCAAGATCGGCCAGGCTGACACTGCGCAGCTTGTCACGCCAGGCCTGATCGGCATCCCACATCACCTGCGCGATGGCGCAAGCGCCGCTGGCGCGATAGCCTTTGCGCAAGCAGGGATTGTTGTAGCGGATGTTGTCGCAGACGAAGCTGGAAGCTTTGCCCTCCACCGCTTCGACGATATCGAGAAAGGTGATCTGCGCCGGCGTTTTGGCCAGGCGATAGCCGCCAGAAGGGCCGAGCGTGCTTTCCACCAGGCCCGCCTGGGAGAGGCCCTGGAGCGCCTTGGAGAGATATTCCTTGGGCACGCCATGCAACTCGGCCAAGGCTTTGGTCGACAGATAACGCCCCGCCGGCAAGCCGGCGAGGACGGAGCAGCAGTGAAGCGCCCATTCGACCTGGTTTCTAAGCTGCAACGCTCAGTCCCGCTTTTGTCAGTCCGTAGGCCGCATCCATCGACCCCGGCACGTTCTGGAAGGCGATGCTCGCCCGATTCCAACCATTGATGGCCATCACAACGAAGGTCAAGTCGGCCAATTCCTTATCGGAGAACTGGGCGCGCGCAGCGTCGTAAATCTCATCGGAGATTCCGTGCGGCGGCAGCTTGGTCAGCGCTTCGGCCCATTCAAGAGCAGCCCGTTCGCGCGCGCTGAATAGCGGCGACTCGCGCCAGATGACCACGTGATGCAGGCGCAATTCACCTTCGCCAGCGATCTTGAGCTGCTTGACGTGCATGTCGACGCAGAAGGCACAGCCGTTGATCTGCGAAACCCTGAATTCAACAAGATGAACGAGCTTGGGCTCGATCGCCCCTTTCGCGGCGGCTTGCGAAAATTCGGAATACTTTTTCGTCAGCTCCGGCGAAAGCGCGGCATAGTTGAGGCGGGGCATGAAAATCTCCTGATACGACACTGAACGACTTAATAGGGATATATAATATCCTTAAGGATGATATTTATCCGTAATTGAGCTTGATGTAAAGCTCCTCGTTCAATGGCTCAGTCCACGCCTAAGGCTTGCGCTCGGATTTGATGAAATCGATGAAGGCACGCAGCGGCGCCGGCATGTAAGTCCGGCTCGGGTAATAGAGATACGGCCCGGAAAAGCTCTGCCACCAGTCGCTCAAGATCGGGACCAATGTGCCCCTGCGCAGATCGTCCGCCAGATATTCCTCGAATGTATATTTGATCCCAAGCCCGGCGCGGGCGGCCGCGAGCTGCAGTTCCGTCGAGGTAGCGATCAATGCCCCCTCCGGTGCGATGCGCACGATCTCGCCTTGGCGCTCGAACTCCCACGTCGAAACCTTGCCGCTGGCGAAGCGATGGCAGATGCAGGCGTGGTTCACGAGATCGTGCGGATGTTTCACGGGCGGATGCGCAGCGAGATAGGATGGCGCGGCCGCCGCCACGAAACGCTGACGGCGCGGCCCGATCGGCACCGCGATCATGTCGCGTTCGATGCTTTCATCATAGCGAATGCCCGCATCGAAGCCCGCCGCCAGCACATCGATGAACGTATCGTTCGCGACGATATCGAGCGTGATCCCCGGATGGAGCGGCAGAAAGCGCGCGACCATGTCCGGTAAAATTTTATGGGCCACCACGGAAGGCACATTGAGCCGAACCGTGCCCGTCGGCGTGTCGCGATAGTCGTTCACGGCGTCGAGCGCGCTGGCAATTTCACCCATGGCCGGCACCAGCCGTTCGAGCAGGCGTTCGCCCGCCTCCGTCGGCGTCACGCTGCGGGTGGTGCGGTTGAGCAGCCGCACCCCCAATCGCGCCTCCAGCCGGCGAATACCATCGCTGAGCGAAGAGGCCGCCACCCCGCGCAGGACGGCGGCACGACGGAAGGAGCGAGTTTCCGCAACGGCCAGGAAAATGTGGAGATCGGTCAGATCGGGGTCGGCCATTGTTCGGCCTCTCGTACGGGTCATTCAGATATGAATGGATTATCGCACGATCCGGCCGGATGCATATAGCCCCCGTTATTCCCGACGTTCAGGAGAACGGATATGCAAAAGCGGCAACTTGGACATTCTGGCCCCACCGTTTCGGCCCTCGGCCTCGGCTGCATGGGCATGTCGGATCTTTACGGGCCGTCTGATCGGGGCGAGAGCATCGCCACGATCCACGCGGCGCTGGAAGCCGGCATCACCTTGCTCGACACCGGTGATTTCTATGGCATGGGCCACAACGAAATGCTGATCGGCGAAGCGCTGAGAAGCGCGGCGGGCAGCCAGCGCGATCAGGCCCTGATCAGCGTCAAATTCGGTGCCTTGCGTGACCCCGCCGGCGGCTGGGCCGGCTATGACACACGCCCGCAAGCCGTGAAGAACTTTCTCACCTACAGCCTGCGCCGGCTCGGCGTCGACCACATCGACATCTATCGCCCTTCCCGCATCGATCCGGACGTGCCGGTCGAAGACACGATCGGCGCCATCGCTGACATGGTGAAAGCCGGATATGTCAGGCATATCGGCCTCTCGGAAGTCGGCACCGATACGATCCGCCGCGCCGCGGCGGTTCACCCGATCAGCGATCTGCAAATCGAATATTCGCTGATCTCGCGCGGCATCGAAAACGGCATCCTGCAAACCTGTCGTGATCTCGGCATCGGCGTCACGGCCTATGGCGTTCTCTCGCGCGGTCTCATCAGCGGCCACTGGCAAGCCAATACGCAGAGCAACGATTTCCGCGCACACAGCCCGCGCTTTCAAGCCGGCAATGTCGATCGCAATCTGGCGCTGGTCGAAGCTCTGCGAAAGATCGCGGCGGCCAAGGGCATCAGCGTCGCGCAGATCGCCATCGCCTGGGTCGCGGCGCAGGGCCAGGACATCGTGCCGTTGGTGGGCGCGCGGCGCCGCGATCGTCTCACTGAAGCCCTCGGCAGCCTCGACGTTTCGCTGACGCGCGATGACCTCGCCGCCATCGAAACGGCTGTCCCCAAGGGCGCAGCCGCCGGTGAGCGCTATGCAACCGAGCAAATGGCTTCGCTCGATAGCGAAAGGTAATTCCGGCAGTGGCGACGATTAGCTGTCGCTGCCCGTAAAGGCGATCCGCAACATATTGGTCGCACCCGGCGTGCCGAACGGCAGGCCAGCGATCACGATGATGCGGTCGCCCTCTTTCGAAAAGCCTTCGCGATTGGCGAATTTACAGGCGCGCTTCGCCATGTCGTCGACATCGCTCGCATCCTTGGTGACGATCGGATGCACGCCCCACACCAGGGCCAGCCGCCGCGCCGTGTCGACATTAGGCGTCAAGGCAATGACCGGCGGCTTCGGCCGCTCGCGCGCCACACGCAGTGCCGTAGCGCCTGAAAACGACCAGGCGCAGATGGCGCGCATGTCGAGCGTTTCGGCCACGTCATGGGCCGCGACGGCGATGGCATCGGCGCCCGTCGGTTCGGGTTCGCTGCGCTGCGCCGTGATGATGGCGCGATACACGCTGTCGCTTTCCACCTCGGTGGCGATCTTGTTCATCATCGTCACCGCTTCGATGGGGAACTGGCCGGCGGCGCTTTCCGCCGACAGCATCACCGCATCGGCGCCTTCGTAAACGGCGGTCGCCACGTCGCTGACCTCGGCGCGCGTCGGGACGGGCGCGGTGATCATCGATTCCAGCATCTGTGTCGCCACAACCACCGGCTTGCCAAGGCGGCGCGCCAGGCGGTTCATGCGCTTCTGCAGGCCCGGCACTTTTTCGACCGGCATTTCGACACCGAGATCACCGCGCGCCACCATGATTGCATCGGCGGTCTCGACGATCTCTTCCAGCCGCGCGATCGCCTGCGGCTTCTCGATCTTGGCAAGCACCAGAGCGCGGCCACGGGCGATCTTCTTCACTTCCGCCACATCGTCTGCCCGCTGCACGAAGGAAACGGCGATCCAGTCGACCCCTGCCGCCAATGCGGCATCGAGATCGGAGCGATCCTTCTCGGTCATCGCCGAAACGGGAATTTCCGTATCGGGCAGGCTGACACCTTTGCGGTTCGACAGGCGGCCAGCGGTCTTCGCCTCGAGCACGGCGCGATTGTGCTCCGCTTCGATCACCTGCAAGCGCATCTTGCCGTCATCGACGAGAACCGTGTCGCCGGGCTTCAAGGCCCGCAGGATTTCCGGATGCGGCAGGTTCACGCGCGACGCATCGCCCACCGTTTTCTTGCTGTCGAAAACGATGCGGTCGCCCTTTTCAAGCGTGACACCGCCGTCCTTGAATTCGCCGCAGCGCAGTTTCGGTCCTTGCAGATCGACGAGAATGCCGATCGGCCGGCGGTGTTTTTTTTCGATGGCGCGAATGGTGGCGATGCGCTCGCGCATGCCGTCGTGGCTGGCATGGCTCATGTTGATGCGAAACACGTCGGCACCGGCAAGGAACAACTTTTCGACGATGGTTGGATCCTGCGAAGCGGGGCCGAGCGTAGCGAGAATCTTGACGCGGCGGTGCCGTCTCATCCGATGATCCGATCTTCTGGTATATCTATTGGCAGGCGTTTACGCGCGACGCGGAGGGCACGATTATTTTGATGCCGGCTGATTGGCATCGGTCAATTGTACGGTCCAGTTCTTGGCATCCTTGCCCGTATCGACTTCGAAGAAGCCGGTGCGATCGAAACCGCGTACGAGGCAATTGTCGCGCCCTTCGATGCGAAATTCGCGATCGCGGGTGCACATGAACGCCTTGCCCTTCCATTCGCCGCCGCGCTCATCCATCGCATAGACATAGTAGAACTGTGCGGCCAGATTGCCGCGCAACAGCACCTCACAGGAGCCGCTCTTCAGGTTCCACCAGCCTTCCGTGACCCAGCCCGTACCATCCGTATATGACAGGGCGACGCTGACGCGGCTCGTGGCATTGTTACAAAGGCGAAAATCGGCTCGTGCTTCGCCGCTCATCGCCGTCGTGACGAAAGCCGCGGCGATCACCGGCAGCAATCGATACAACATGGGCAGAAAAGGAAGACGGCGCATTTCGACGAAGACCCTGGCGAATCAGTTCCGCTCGCGTAAAAGCGGCATACCCCTTGTTTTTCCGGCCCCGTCGCCGGCTGTCAACGGCGGTGAAGCGCTTCTTGCTTTCTAGCCCCATTCTGGCAGCAAGATGGCCGATCAGATGGCCATGGAGACATCGTTTTGAGCCCTTCCGATGCAGACAGGACCGCTTCCGCCGTCGAGCGCGTGTCGGGCACCCCGCATGCCCCCGCTTTGTTCATCTGCGACCATGCCGCAAACGCCCTGCCCCAGGCCCATGGCTCGCTCGGCCTGCCGCCGGACCAATTCGCTCGCCACATTGCCTGGGATATTGGCGCAGCCGACGTGACCCGCGCGCTGGCCGCCCATTTCCACGCACCGGCCGTGCTCAGCCGTTATTCGCGCCTCTTGATCGATCCCAATCGTGGCGCCGACGATCCCACCTTGGTCATGCGCATTTCCGATGGCGCGCTGATCCCCGGCAATGCCCATATCGACGATACGGAAGTCGCGCGGCGCACCCAGGCCTATTGGCGCCCCTATCGCGATGCCATCGCCGCCGATCTCGATACGATGACGGGGGCTCGCGCGCCCGCCGTGATTTCAATCCATTCGTTCACGCCGGTCTGGCGCGGTGCACCACGCCCCTGGCAGATCGGCCTGTTGTGGGATGGCGATGATCGCATCGCGCAGCCCTTACTGACGGAACTCGAAAAACAACCCGATCTCACCATCGGTGACAATGAGCCTTATGATGGAGCCTTGATCGGCGACACGCTCTATGACCTCGGCACCAGCCGTGGCCTTGCCCACATTCTCATCGAACTGCGACAGGATCTCATCGCCACGCGCGAAGATGCGCATCATTGGGCCGAACGCATAGCCCACGCGCTTATCCCCGTGTTGCAACGCGACGACGTTCGTCGAATCGAACGGTATCCCAGCTATGCGCGCTGCAAAGGCCAAAGACCAAAACTGATGCGAACCAGGGCTTGACCGTTTCTCCCAAGCCGGCGCAACCTACACCCGCGAGGGTAGGATCGGCCAGGGAGGATCGGCATGAATGTCATCGCGAAAGCGCGCACGGAATCGCTGCAGGCTACCAAACATCCGCTATTCAACGACCGCAAACTGAAGTTCGGCACGTTCTGCTCCAATCTCAGCGGTGGGTGCGCCATTTCCAAGATCGATGGTGTGCTCAAGGCGCGTTGGCCAGAGACCTTGGAGCTCGCGCAACTCGCCGAAGCCATGGACTTCGAAGCGCTGGTGCCGGTCGGCCGCTGGAAAGGCTTTGGCGGCCCGACCAATTTCAACGGCGAAGGCTTCGAAAGCTTTTCATGGGCTTCGGCCATTGCCGCATCAACCGAGGATGCCGGCGTTTTTGCCACCACCCATGTGCCGACCATTCACCCCATCTTCGCCGCGAAAATGGGAACGACCATCGATCACGTGTCGAACGGCCGTTTCGCGCTCAACATCGTCACCGGCTGGTTCAAGCCGGAGATCGAAATGTTCGGTCGCGCGCAGCTGGCCCATGAAGACCGTTACAAGATGGCCGCCGAATGGCTCGACGTCGTCAAGCGCCTGTGGACCGAGGACAAGGAATTCGACTTCGAGGGCCAATTCTATCAGATCAAGGCCGGTTGGTGCGCGCCCAAGCCGCTGCACAAGCCTTATCCGCCGATCATGAATGCCGGCGGCTCGGAAGTCGGCCGCCATTACGCGGCAAAACATTGCGATGTCGCGTTCGTCGTCTTCACCACGCATGACAAGGACGAAATGCGTAAACAGGTCGCCGCCTATCGCGATCTCGCCCGCCAGGAATACGGCCGCGAGCTCAAGATCTGGGGCTATGCCTATGTGGTGCAGGGCGAGACCGAGAAAGAAGCGCGCGACTTCTACAATTACTATGTGCACGAGCAAGGCGATTGGGAGGCCGCCACCAATCTGCTCGACACCATGGGCCTCAATGCCCAAACCCTGCCGAAGGAAGCCTACGCCTGGATCAAGGAACATTTCATCGCCGGCTGGGGCGGCTATCCCATCGTCGGCACCAAGGAACAGGTGGTCGATAAGCTGCAATTGCTGTCAGACATCGGCCTCGACGGCACGCTGCTCTCCTGGGCCCGCTATGCCGAGGGCATGCGCGAGTTCCAGGAAAAGACCTATCCGCTGGTGGTTCAGGCCGGGCTGCGTTGATCATCGCCTCGTCGGCGTGAGCTGAAACGGCTCACGCCGGCAGCAGCGCCGTCGCGTCATCATCCACTTGCATGTCGAAGGCACAGAGCAGCGCCGCTGTGGCGGCATAATTGCCCATCAGCGAGACCAGATCGACCAGACCTTTCTGACCGAAATGCGCCAGGGCTTTCGCATAGGTCTGCGAAGAGACCTTGCGCGTGCCGAAAATCTCGCGGCCGAGCGCGATGATCAGTGCATCTTCCGCCGGCAGGCTCGCTGTCGGGCGGCGGAACTTGATCACATCGATTACCGCCTGCGGCACACCTTGTTTCAGGGCTTCCGGCTCATGCGCCGCCCACTCGAAGGCGCTGTCGCATTCGCGCGCGGTGATCAGCACCGCCACTTCCCGCGTGTAGGGACTAAAACCCGTCTCGAAGCGCAGGTAGCGATTGACCGGCCGCGCCAGCGCCGCCAGATGCGACGAATGCAGTTGAATGCCACCCGGCCCGATCAATCCGCGCAACGTGCCGCCATTCGGATCGACATTCACATCGAACTGCCGCTGCCCCTCTTCATCCAGCGCTTCGCGCTTCACAAGGGGCAGACGGCAACGCGATATAGGATCCACATCGGCGGGCAGCATGCTCATCCTCCCCATTTTCATTTTTCGACAGAACCTTCAGGCTTCCATGCCCTCCAGTTCCACGATCATCTTTTCGATCATGGACAGGCCGATCTGCCAGAAGGCTGGATCGCGCGCATCAAGACCGAACGGCGCCAGCAGTTCGGAATGATGTTTGGTGCCGCCGGCCGACAGCATGGCGAAATATTTCTCGGCAAACCCCTGTTCGGCGTTCTGATAGACGCCATAGAGCGAATTCACCAAACAATCGCCGAAGGCATAGGCATAGACGTAGAACGGCGAATGGATGAAGTGCGGGATATAGGCCCAGAACACTTCATAGCCGGTTTTGAGTTCAATCGCCGGCCCCAGGCTCTCGCCCTGCACGCTCATCCAAAGCTCTGAAATCTGGTCGGCGGTGAGTTCGCCCTCGCGCCGGGCCAGATGCAGCTTGCGCTCGAAGGAATAGAACGCGATCTGCCGCACCACCGTGTTGAGCATGTCCTCGACCTTCGCCGCGAGCATGGCGCGGCGCTGCACCGGGTCCGACGTGCCGTCGAGCAACTTGCGGAAGGTGAGCATTTCGCCGAAGACCGAAGCGGTCTCCGCCAGGGTGAGCGGCGTCGGCGCCATCAAGGCGCCGTTCGGCGCGGCGAGCACCTGATGCACGCCATGGCCAAGTTCATGCGCGAGCGTCATCACGTCGCGCGGCTTGCCCTGGTAGTTGAGCATCACATAGGGATGCGCCGACGGCACGGTCGGATGAGCGAAAGCGCCCGGCGACTTGCCGGGACGCACCGGCGCATCGATCCAACGCTCGTCGAAGAAGCGTCGGGCGATATCGGCCATGCGTGGCGCGAAATTGCCGTAGGCATCGAGGACGATGGCGCGCGCATCCTCCCACTTATAAGTGCGGGTCGGCACGTCGGGCAGCGGCGCATTGCGATTCCAATGCGCCAAAGTCTCGCGGCCGAACCATTTCGCCTTCAGCTTGTAGTAGCGATGCGACAAACGCGGATAAGCGCCAGTGACGGCGGCCACCAGCGCATCGACGACCTCGCGCTCCACCCGATTGGAGAGATGGCGCGCATCGGCCACGTCGACAAAGCCGCGCCAACGGTCGGAAATTTCCTTGTCCTTGGCGAGCGTATTGGTGATCAAAGCGAAGGTGCGCAGGTTTTCCTGCAAGGTCTTCGCCACCGCATCGGCCGCTTTATGACGCATGTCCTCATGCGGGTCCTGCATCAAGGCAAGCGTCGGCTCGATCGAAAGTTCGCGGCCATCGACGTCGAAGCGCAGCGACGCGATCGTCTCGTCGAACAGGCGATTCCAGGCAGAACGGCCGCTGATCGCCTTTTCGTGGAACAATTGTTCAAGCTTGTCGTCGAGCTGATAGGGCTTCTCGCGACGGATGTCTTCCAACCACGGGCGATAATGCGCCAGCGGGCCCGAGGCCATCGCCGCATTGAGCTGCGCATCGTCGATGCGATTGAGTTCGAGCGAGAAGAACACCAGGTCCGAGGACGCATTGGTGATCTTCTCTTGCGCATCGCCATAGAATTTGGCGCGCGCTGGGTCGCCCGTATTGCCCGTGTAGATCAAGCCCGCATAGGACATGATGCGGCCGAGCAGATCCTCCAGCCCTTCGAATTCGCGGATCGCCTGCGCCAGGCTGGCGCTGGCATTCTCACCAGCGGCGATACCTGCGAGCGCGCCTTTCCATTTGCCGGCGAAAGCCCGGCACTGCTCCTCGGCACGCGCCATGTCAGCCGCGAAAGCTGGCGACGACATGCCAGGATAAAGGTCATCGAGATTCCATTCCGGCAGAGCGCCGAGATCGGTCGAGACGCTGGCTTGCGTCTCCAGTTCAGCCTGCGCCTTCATTCCCCGTTCCATCATCCGTCCGCCCAACTGCCTCATACCGCACACATCTGCCTGCACACGTCTGAAACTAAATTAAAATCAAAATCATTTGGTTCCCCTCTTATCGCCAAGGGCCGTGGCGCTGGCAAGGCGAACCAACGGACAAAGAGAAGCTTGGCCGGCCAAACCTCAGATACGTCTTGACACCGGCTATAGTTATGATCATAACTATAGCCATGGGATGTGCTCCAGGGCGCCGCGCCTGTCTCCATCCCGCGCAAAGATCGGGAGGTCCGCATGAGCAAGTTCATCGTCAATACGCATAGCCGCCTGCAGGAATGGATCGCTGACTCCAAAGGCTACTTCACCGATGAAGGCCTCGATTACGAGCTGACCCAGCACAACCTTCTGACCAAGCAGGCGCCCGAAAATTTCAAGGCCCCAGCCGGCGGCAGCGCCACGCCCAACCAGGTCGCCGACAATCTCAACGGTGCCTTCCAGACCTACGAAAAGGGCCGCGACGCCTCGATCAGCTGCGCCTGCCATTGGACTGTCAACATGGCCGCTTCGGCCAGCCATGGTCGTCTCTGGGGTGAAGCTTATTCGGTGTCGCCGTGTGGTATTTTCGTGCCGCCGGATTCCACCATCCGCAAGCCGGAAGATCTGGCTGGCGTTGATGTGCATGTCGGCTATCAGTCCGGCAGCCACTACACCACGATCCAGGCGCTCGAGCCCTTCATGCCGGCCGATCAGATCAAGCTCAAGTTTGGTGGTGGCCCGTCGGACCGCGTCGATCAGCTCCTGAACGGCCTCGCCCCGGCGGCGACCGTCTTCGGCATGCAATACTACATCATGGAGCAGCTCGGCTTCCGTAAGATCGCCGACAATACCTTCATGATCGCGGCCATGATCCCGGACGGCGTCGACCTCGAGGACGTCCGCAAATACTATCGCGCCCTGCGCCGCGCCCAGGCCGACATCGACCTGATGCACCAGCAATATACCCACTTCTACAGCAACGAACTGCCGGAACGGCACGCCAAGCTGGTGGACGTGCGCCGCTTCGGACCGGGCGAACGCATCGTCTTCGAACCCTATTCCCGCGCCATGTACGAAGACACCCATCGCTGGGTCGAGGAACGTCATATCTTCACTGAGGATAAGGCTGGTCACGGCGCCTACGAGGATTCGGTGGCCTGCCCGGTCTGAGCCGGTCGGGAGCAGAAAAACCTGGTAATTTGAACTAAACTGTGGCGGGCGATTCTTGACGGAATTGCCCGCCATTTCTGTATTATGGGCCGGTCATGTCACCCGAAGATCCGCAAGCCAGAACTGCCAAGCCGAGCCGCCGCTCAGGCGTCGACACCGAGCCCGATTTCGCGCCCCATGCGCCGGTCGGCCATCTGTTGCGGCGCGTCTATCACAAGGCGCGCGAGACTTCGGCTTATCTGTATCGCGACTTCGACGTGACGCCGCAGCAGGCCGCTGCCCTCTTTTCCATCCGCCGCCGCGGCTCTCTGTCCCAGGCCGAGATCGGCGAAGCCATCGCCATGGAGCCGGCCAACGTCCACGGCCTGGTGGCGCGGCTCAAGGCCAAGCAGTTGATCGAAGCCGATCGCGACCCCGCCGATCCCCGCCGCATGCGTATTCACCTGACGAAGGAGGGCGAACACGTTGTCGCCACCTTGGCCGATGCGGCTAAGCTGTCGGAGGAGACGACGCTCTCCCCCCTTTCGACCACCGAACGCGGCACGCTCATGCGTCTGTTACGCAAAATGCTCGCCCACCCGCCGGCGCGCTGAAGCGCGCCGCTTAGTCCGCAGGGCTTGCCGTCTTCTCCATCAGCAGCCGTTCGATCCGCCGATCAGGCAACAGCCACATGATGGCGACACAAACATACATGGCCGCCCCTAGCAGGGGGTGAATGAACGTGGCCAAAATGCCCGTCAGATACAGAACAGGCGAGATCTTGCCCTTAAAATTCGAGCCGAGCGCCTGCGCCAACAGGCAATCCTCGCCTTCCAGGCGAATGATCGTGCGCTGGAGAATGTAATAGGCGATGCCCGGCATCAGCAGCGACACGCCATAGAGGATCACCGGATTGCGATCAAAGTGATTCTCGCCCATCCAATCCGTCGTGAATGGCACCAAAGACAGCCAGAACAACAAATGCGTATTGGCCCACAGCACCGCGCCGTTCACATGGTGGACGGTCTGGAACATGTGATGATGATTGTTCCAGTAGATCGCCACATAAACGAAGCTCAGTACGTAACCGACGAAAATCGGCAACAGCTTCGCCAAATCCGTCCATTCGGACCCGTGCGGCACTTTCAATTCTAGCACCATGATGGTGATGATGATCGCAATCACGCCATCGCTGAATGCCGCCAGCCGTTCTTTTTCCATCGTCTATTCCAATCAGAGTCGCGTCTAGCTCATGCTGTCCTGATGGGCCGCGACAATCAAGGCGACTGTTCGGTTCGCAAAGCGACGTCAGGCTCGCAAAACGGGCGCTGAGGCTCGATGGGCACCGTCCGTGCCAACTGCCACGCCAGTTGATTGATTCGTGTGAAATATTCCGCGCGGGCGAGGCCGTATCCACCAAAAATCACGCCCCCCTTTACCTCGCGCGAACAACCGGCAATATGCCGCCATCTGACATTCGGAGATGCAGAATGAAAACCCGTGCCGCCGTCGCGTTCGCCGCCAAGAAACCGCTCGAAATCGTTGAACTCGATCTCGAAGGGCCGAAGGCCGGCGAAGTTCTGGTCGAAGTCAAGGCGACGGGCATCTGTCACACCGACTATTTCACTCTGTCGGGCGCCGACCCGGAAGGTCTTTTCCCTTGCGTGCTCGGCCATGAAGGCGCCGGCATCGTCGTCGACGTCGGCCCCGGCGTGACCACCTTGAAAAAGGGCGATCACGTCATCCCGCTCTACACGCCCGAATGCCGCCAGTGCAAAAGCTGCCTGTCGCGCAAGACCAATCTCTGCACCGCCATACGGACCACCCAGGGCAAGGGCCTGATGCCGGACGGCACCTCGCGCTTCAAATGCGACGGTGAGCCGGTGCTGCACTACATGGGCACCTCCACCTTCGCCAACCACATCGTGGTTCCCGAAATCGCGCTGGCGAAAATCCGCGAGGACGCGCCCTTCGACAAGGTCTGCTACATCGGCTGCGGCGTCACCACCGGTATCGGCGCGGTGATATGGACGGCGAAGGCGGAAGCCGGCTGTCGCGCCGTCGTCTTCGGCCTCGGCGGCATCGGCCTCAACGTCATCCAGGGCCTGCGCATGATCGGTGCCGAGCAGATCGTCGGCGTCGACATCAATCCGGCCCGCAACGATCTCGCTCGCAAATTCGGCATGACCGATTTCGTCAATCCGAAGGAAGTCGGCGGCGATCTCGTGCCCTATCTCGTCGACCTCACCAAAGGTGGCGCCGACTATTCCTTCGAGTGTATCGGCAACGTCAACACCATGCGCCAAGCCCTTGAATGCTGCCATCGCGGCTGGGGCCAGTCGATCATCGTCGGCGTCGCACCGGCCGGTGCCGAAATCGCCACCCGCCCGTTCCAGCTCGTCACCGGTCGCGTCTGGAAGGGTACGGCCTTCGGCGGCGCGCGTGGCCGCACCGACGTGCCCCGCATCGTCGACTGGTACATGGACGGCCGTATCAACATCGACGATCTGATCACGCACAAGCTGCCGCTGGAGCGCATCAACGAAGGCTTCGACCTGATGCACGCCGGCACGTCGATCCGCAGCGTCGTCGAATTCTGATCGCATGGCGAACGACGGTTCGCCCTCTTTAAAGCCGCGATACCTGCCTCTCTGGGTGCGTATCGCGGCCGTTGCTGTGATCGCGGCGCTGCTCGTTTGGCGCTTCCGCCAGGCCGAAGGCTCCTTCGCCAATTTCGTCTTCACCTGCTTCTTGACCGGCGCGCTCTATGCCGGGCTGGCGGTATTGACGCGCCGGCTGCTGGCACCGCTCGTCGGTCTCACCGCGTTCATCGCGGTGATCTACGCCACGTCCTACGTCAAATATCAGGCCACCACTTTCGTTCTGCACGCCTGGGATTTCGTCTATTACTTCGGCGCGTGGGGCGAAATCGCCTCGTGGTGGTCGGGACGTCCGCTGGCGCTGGCGATCGCCATCACGGGCCTCGTCCTTCTCTTTGTCGGCACGTGGCTGGTGTGGCGGCGCGAGCCCGCCACCATCGCGCGCACGTTGTCATTGCCTGTCTGCGCCCTCTTGATCGGCGCCACGGTCTACACGGCGCAGGCGCGTGGCGAGCGCCCGCACATGCTATTCAACTTTCCCGATTGGCACTGGTCGTCGTTTCTGATTTCCTTCGAAGAGAGCTTCGAAGCGATCCGTCGCGGCGGCTTGATCGAAGCGGCTCCCCAGAATGCGCCGCATCCGTTCGTCCGCAGCGCCTGCACTCCGGCGACGAAACCGCCACATATCATCTTGATTCACGAAGAATCCGTCGGACCGCCGTCATTATTTCCGCAGATCAAATATGATCCGGCGCTCGACAGCCTGTTCAAGTCCTTCGACGGCCAGATGCATAAGATGCGTGTCGAGACTTTCGGTGGCGGCTCCTGGCTGACGGAATCCTCCGTTCTGCTCGGCCTGTCGAGCCAGTTCTTCGGCGGCATGAAACATTTCATCCAATTTTTCACCGCCGGCCACTTGCGCGACACCTTGCCCTTCGCTTTGCGCGACTGTGGCTATCGCACGACCATGTTCTATCCAGCCTTCAAAGGCTTTTTCGGCAACGCCAAATTCTTCGAGACCATCGGCCTCGACGAGATTTTTGACCGCAAGGCGCAGGGCGCCAAGACCGATTGGGAAAGCGACCGCTTCTATTTCGACAATGCCATTGCCGAGATCGGCCGCCATGTCGGACAATCGAAAAAGCCGCTCTTCGTCTATATTCAAACCATGTCGGCGCACTGGCCTTATGACATCGCCTTCCAACCGAAGATCGAAGTGCCCGGTGGCGGACCAGGCACGCCACCGCAAATCAGCGAATATCTGCGCCGCCTCGCCATGGCGCGCATCGACTATGATCATCTGAAAGCCGAACTCGCCCAGCGCTTTCCGAACGAACAGTTCCTCATCGTCCAATATGGCGATCACCACGCCATGCCGGTCGCCGAACTCTATGGCTATAAGGACCAGGACGACGTGAAGGACATGACCTTCGCGCCCGATTCACCCGCGATGACCACCTATTACGGTGTCGACGGCGTCAATTATACGCCGCCGCCCTTGCCCCAGATCGATGTGGTCGATGTCGGCTATCTCGGCGCCATCCTACTTGAAGAAGCGCGTCTGCCCATGCCGGCCTCTTGGCGCGAACGCCTGCGGTTGATGAACGTCTGCGGCGGCCGCTATTACGATTGCCCGAAACGCGACGAAGTCCTCGCCTTCCACCGCCGCCTTATCGATTCCGGTCTGCTGCCGAAATACTAAGCGCCTGCATGGCCTCGGCGGCGGCGCGCTCGCCGCTCTCATGCGCGCCATGGGCGGTGGAAAAGGAATGCAGCGATGTCGCTTCGCCGGCAAAGAACAGGCGGTCATCCACCGGTTGCGCCAAGACGGCTCGCTTGTCCCAATGGCCGGGCAGCGCATGCGAATAAGAACCGAGTGAATAAGGCTCCAATCCCCATGTGCTCACCGCGATGGCCGTGAACCGATCGCGCCATTGCGAGCCCAGCATGCGGACGAGCTCCTCCCGCGCGAAGGCGGCGAAACCGTCGAGCCCTTCTTTCTCCAGATCGCGCGCGCATTGGCCACCGAAATAGCCTTCGATCACTGGCAGATTGAAAGGCCTAAAATGATAGGCGCCAGTCGCGCGACGATCGAGCGCGCCGAACTGGCGACTGTTCTGCGGCAGCTGTTCCGCTTTTTCGACCCGTAGGAACAGTTTGTCGTCGAGCCCCAACGGCAGAACAGCGGCGACCTCACGCTTCTGCGGCAGATCGGGCATGAAACGAATAACATCGCGTGCTAGGAGATTGGTCGGCACGGTGACGATGACGGCGCGCGCGCTGATGCGCCCTTTGGCGCTCGTCACTTCGATCCGCGTTCCCGAATGATCGATCGTCTGCACAGGGCAATCGGTGATAATAGGCAGTGCCGCACCGCTGCGCGCGATCAAGGTGCCATAGCCTTCGACGACGCGATAATTGATCATCGTGTCGTGATAATTGTCGTAGTCGCGCACCGACAGGCGGTCGAGTTCGACACCATTCACATAGGTGCTGATCGCATCAATGAGAGGATTCCACGGATTGCCCGGCTCAAGCAATTCCACCGCTGGCCGATCGCCCGCTTTGCCCGCCTCCACTTCCATCCGCTCATAGAAACTGTTTTGCGCGTTCCGAAAACCGCGCTGCGCCTCGACGGGAAAGCCACTTTCCGGCATTTCCCGCTGCCAGGGCGGCGTGGTTTTGTCGACCGTCAGTCCCAACGAGCCGGCGATGCCGACCCACGGATTCTGATCGGCCGAATGCAGCCAGCCGCACCCGAGATCGAGGCCATAAGGCGAAAAACCGTCGCTGGTCGAAGCCCGGGTCCAAGCCCGTCCGCCGATCCGCGACCGTGCCTCCAGAACGACGAAACGCACCCCCGCCCGCGCCAGGGCACGGCCGGCCGCAACGCCAGCGGCACCGGCGCCGACCACGATCACATCGACGTCACCAGGAAGAGACATGAGCTGGACATAAGCGGCGACGCTGCCACAGTCCAGTAGCGTTACGGCCTTTGCGACTTTGGGCCAACACCACCGAAAAAATACGGAGCTCGGCTTGAGCGTGGCGCGATTGCGTGAATAATCGGCCTACGATCGAGGCCGCCTGACAAAGCGCGACCGGACAATATGGGGAGAAACAGATGGCGTTCAGCTTTCCCACTCATGTGATACGTGCCGCCCTTTTCGCCGGTCTGATCGGCGCCTTCGCCACCGGCACACCCGCCCGCGCCCAGGACTTCATCGGCATCCTCACCGGTGGCACGTCAGGCGTCTATTACCCGATGGGCGTCGCCATTTCGAAAATCTTCTCCGAAAAAATCAAAGGATCGCGCCCCTCGGTGCAGGCGACCAAGGCTTCGGTTGAAAATCTCGTCCTCTTGCAACAGGGCAAGGGCGAAATCGCCTTCACCCTCGGCGACAGCCTTGCCTTTGCCTGGGAGGGCAATGAGGAAGCGGGCTTCAAGACCAAGCAGACGAAACTGCGCGGCCTTGCCGCGATCTATCCCAATTTCGTGCAGATCGTCGCGTCGCAGGACAGCGGCATCAAGACCTTGGCTGACTTGAAAGGCAAACGCTTGTCGGTTGGCGCGCCGAAATCCGGCACAGAACTCAATGCTCGCGCCATCCTGGCCGCCGCCGGCATTACCTATAAGGATCTCGGCAAGATCGAATATCTGCCCTTCGGCGAATCCGTCGACCTGATGAAGAACCGCCAGCTCGATGCCACCTTGCAATCGGCCGGTCTCGGTGTCGCCGCCATCCGCGATCTGGCAAGCTCGGTGCCGATCAACGTCGTCGAAATCCCCGCCGCCATCGTTGAAAAGACCGGCGCGCCTTACATCAAGGGCGTCATTCCGAAAGGCACCTATACGGGCCAGGACAGCGACGTGCAGACGGCCGCCGTCGTCAATTATCTCGTCACGCGTTCCGATCTGTCCGAAAACGTCGTCTATGAGATGACCAAGTCGATCTTCGAAAATCTCGATGAATTGCGCGCCGCCCATTCGGCGGCCAAGGACATCGACATCAAGCGCGCGCTCGAAGGCATGCCGGTGCCTGTCCATCCCGGCGCCGAAAAATATCTCAAGGAACGTGGCGTCACGAAATAGGCAGGCGCCGTCATGAGCCATACGAGCAACACGCTCACCGAACTCGAAATCGAGCATGGCCTGCCGCCCGGCTGGGGCGACGGCCTGTCCGGCAAAGTCCTATTCTGGATCGCCTTCATCTTCGCCGCCTTTCAGGTGGCGACATCGCTTTACGCTTTCCTGCCGGCGCAAGTTCTGCGCACGGTCCATGTCGGCTTTCTCACGCTTGTGGGGGCGGCGCTGATCGCCAATCACAAGACGAAACATCCGCTCACCTGGTATGTCGGCTGGGCGGCAGGCCTTATCACCTTTGCCTGCGGCCTCTATCACTGGGTCTTCTATACCGATCTCGTCAATCGTGCCGGTGAGCTGTTGCCGATCGACCTTGTCGTCGGCATCGTCACCTTGGTCATCCTGTTCGTCGTTTCCTGGATGCTCATGGGCGCGGCCCTGCCGCTCATCTGTCTCGCGTTCCTCGCTTATGCATTGTGGGGCCAATATCTGCCGGCACCGCTCGACCATCGTGGCTACAGCCTCGAACAGGTCATCGATCAGATGAACTTCGGCACCGAAGGCATTTACGCCACGCCCACGGGCATTTCCGCCACCTATATTTTCCTCTTCGTGCTGTTTGGCGCCTTCCTCGAACGCGCCGGCATGATCCAGCTTTTCAACGATGTCGCCATGGGCCTCGTCGGCTGGGCGCGTGGTGGCGCCGCGAAAGTTGCCGTCATTTCCTCGGCGATGATGGGCACGATCTCCGGTTCCGGCGTCGCCAATGTGGTCACCGTCGGCCAGTTCACCATTCCGCTGATGAAGCGCTTCGGCTATCGGCCCTCTTTCGCCGGCGGCGTCGAGGCCACGGCCTCCATGGGCGGCCAGATCATGCCCCCCGTCATGGGCGCCGTCGCTTTCATCATGGCCGAGAATATCGGCGTGCCCTATGTGGAGATCGTCAAGGCGGCGATCATCCCGGCCATTCTCTATTTCGCTTCCGCCTTCTGGATGGTGCATCTGGAAGCCGGCAAGCATGGCCTCCTCGGCATTCCCCGCTCCGAACTGCCGAGCCCGTTGCAAGCCCTGAAACGGCAATGGCATCTGGCGCTACCGCTGATCGTCCTCGTCGTTCTCCTGATGGACGGGTTCACGCCGCTCTTCGCCGGCTCGGTCGGCCTGGCGCTGACCGCGATCATGATCTTGGGCGGCGCCGTCGCGCTCAACATTTCCCAGACCGGCCTGCGCTTCGCCTTCTGGATCGCTGTCGGCCTGATCGCCGCCGCTCTGTTCAAATTCGGCGTCTGGATCATCGTCGCCCTCGTTGGCGCCTTGATCCTGCTGAACTTCCTCACGCGCGGCGGCCGGGAGACACTGGCCATGTGCCGCGATGCCTTGGCGGATGGTTCGCGCCAGGCCCTGCCTGTCGGCCTCGCCTGCGCCATCGTCGGCACGGTCATCGGTACGATGACGTTGACCGGCGCCGCTTCGACCTTCGGCAATTACATCGTCTCCTTTGGCCGCGAGTCGCTGTTCATCTGTCTCCTGCTGGTGATGTTCACCTCGATCGTTCTCGGCACCGGCCTGCCGACGATCCCGACCTATATCATCACCGCATCATTGGCCGCGCCAGCCTTGCTGAAGCTCGGCGTGCCGCTGATCGTCAGCCACATGTTTGTCTTCTACTACGGCATCATCGCCGACCTGACGCCGCCTGTGGCACTCGCAGCGCTAGCCGCAGCACCCATCGCCAAAGCGTCGCCCGATGCCATCGGCTGGCAGGCTTGCCGTATCGCCATCGCCGGCTTCCTCATTCCCTTCATGGCCGTCTATGAGCCAGCCTTGATGCTGCAGGAAGGCAGCCGCCTCACCGCCGAATATGGCTATTGGATCGAGGTCGCCTATGTCGGCCTGAAAGCGGTGTTGACCATCGTCGTCACCGGCGTCGCCGCCATCGGCTTCTATTTCGCCCGCACGTCCTGGCCCGAACGCGTCCTGCACGGCATCGCGGCGGTTTCCTTCATCTCGCCGCTGCCGTGGAGCGACACCTTCGCTCTCACGTTGACGGCGCTGCTGACCGCCTGGAACCTGTTCAAGGCGCGCCGGCCGACGCCGACGACGGTTACGGCCGTATGAGCCTCAACCTGTGCATCGTCAGCGGCACGGCCCTCACCAAGATCGCCGCGCTGACCTTCACACTGTCCTGGCAACATTCAGTGCAGAAAACCGAATGGACCGAAACCTGGCATGTCACACCAACAGCGCTGGAATTGGTCGAGGCGCGCGTCGAAGGCACAGGCGCCGGCATGGAGCCGCCGGAAGGCGCCGTCTTCGACGGCCGCTTCTGGCGCTGGAAACCAACGATCGCGCCGCTGCCCGAACTGCGCCTGTCGCGATCCGACGCCGTCCCACAAGCCTGGAGGCTGTGCACGAGCGACAGCTGCCGGCCGGTCGCCTCGGCCGTCGATCATGCGGATGTGGTGATTTTGAAGCCCTGTACGGACTAATTCAGCCGCGGATCGGCTCGACCTTGAGCGCGGCGCGGATGAAGTAATACAGACCGACGAAGCCGATGAGGCCGCCGACAATCTCGATGCCGTAGCGGAGCGTCTGCGGCAGGCCGAACATGCCGCCCAGCGCCCAGCCGGCCGCCCAGGTGATCCCGACCAATTCGGTGCCGACGAGAATCGCAACGCTAACCACGGTCAGTGTGTTCTGCCAGTTAATCGGCTTCCGGTCCGCCAAAGCTGCATCTCCAAAGATCTGAACGGGCGTTTTTCTACAGGAAGCGATCCAAGGGAGCAATCACTCCCTTGCGCGCGCCGCGGCAACCCCCTATACCCCTGCCATTCCGCGCCGGTTCGCCGGCCAAACCGTGGAAACGGGCGATTAGCTCAGCGGGAGAGCACTTCCTTGACATGGAAGGGGTCACAGGTTCGATCCCTGTATCGCCCACCACGAACACTTTGATTTATTTGGAATTCTCAACTTCCCTCCGCCGAGCGGCAGAGCGAAGTTTGATTATGGCCACGCCAAAGTCTGCGCCAAGTCGACGAATCCGATGATCCCCCGCCTTCCCCGGTGGGCACATGACCTTTGGCACTTTCTCCAAGGCCGCCATTGTCCGATCACCACCCCCGAAATTAACCTTTCGGGAGAACGGCGCCGTGCCCTTTTCCGTCGCGGACTTCGCGTTCTACTTCTTTTTCGTCCTGTTCATCGGCCCGGCCACTGCCGCCGCGCTGATCACAGCCTATTTGGTGGTCGAGGATCGCAAACCCCTCGCGCGCCTTTAATCCTCCAGCTCGGTTTCCGGGCGATCGTTTCCCGGCGCCAGCTCCTGGTGCCATTTGCCCCGAGAATCCTCATATTCGATGCCATCGGTCTTGCCGGCGACCTGTTGCCGCTGGGCGGCCGCAGCAGCCGCTTCATGGGCCATTTTATGGGTCGGATAGGTCTCCGACAGGACATCGCCGACCTTATAGGCCCAGCCTCCGTCGTGTTCGACCACCTCATAGACAACTTTGGTCATTGTCGGCCTCCATTCGCGACTGCACCGTAATCCACCCAGATTGCCATCCGGATTGGCGCCTTTGGATGATCGACAGCTAACCACCGACTGCGGTCCGAGCCTAGCCCCGCGGTCGATAGCGTGGCAGCGACCAGCCGTTGACGAGGGCCAAGGCGCGAATACCAAAAGCCACGGCGAATCCGGCAATCAGAGCCGCCTCGCGCGGCGCGCCCAAGCCGATCAGACCGACAAAGACCAGGGCACCGGCCAGCGCCGCCGAAACATAGATTTCACGGCTCAGGATGACTGGCGATTCATTGCCGAGAATGTCGCGGATGACGCCACCGAAGGTTGCTGTCACCACCCCCATGGCCACGGCAACGATCGGGCCGGATTGAGCCTCCAGGGCTTTTTCCGCCCCGGTGACGGCAAACAGCGCCAGGCCCACCGCATCGATCCACAACAGAAAACGGTGGCGCGACTGCGGAATATGGGCGGTGAAGAACACCATACAGGACACGATGACGCAGGCCAGCAGATAGGTCGGATCCTTGACCCAGAACACCGGCAATGTGCCCAGGACCACGTCGCGGAACGTACCGCCGCCGATACCTGTCACCGTCCCCAACAGGACGAAACCGACGATATCCATCTGCTTGCGCGAGGCCATCAAGGCGCCCGTCACCGCGAAGACGACAATGCCCAGCCAATCCAGTGCGGTAGTGACGGTTTGAAACATGATCGCCAACGTAGCCTGAGGACGGGGGCCGGTATATAGACAGGCCCACGCCGAACCCTCTGGGTGGTCCTGAGTTTCCACAAGAACGTCTGATGCCCGATCATCTGCAAGGCCAACTGATCTCAACTCTCCTCGCCCTGCGGTCGCGCTGGCTTCCCGCACTCGTTCTCGTCGTCGTCATTCATATCGTCGCCTTCGCCTTTGCCACCGGCCAGATCGACGTGCCCTTCCTTTATCGCGGTCCGCAGGGCTGAGGCGGATGGCAAAAGCATCGCAAAGCTCGGCCCTCGTCGGACGGCTGGCCTCCCTCGATCTCCTGCGTGGCGTCGCAGCACTCGCCGTCGCCATCCCGCATTATGTCATGCTCGGCTCGCAGGATTGGCCAACCATGCAAGTGGTTTCGATCCTCGCCGTCGAAGTGTTCTTCGTGCTCAGCGGTTTCGTGCTGGCGCCACAAATCCTCGCCTGCGTGATGGCGCTGCGCTCATCCGACATCGGCATCTTTCTGGCGCGGCGCTGGATGCGCACCATCCCGCCTTATCTGGTGGCGCTAGTCGCGATTACGGTCATCTCCGGCAATATTTTCAACGACGCCTTCGTTCGCTACGTTTTCTACGTCCAGAATTTCTTCTCCTCCCTGCCCGAAGCACGCGATTATTTCGCCGTTGCCTGGAGCCTGTCGGTCGAGGAATGGTTTTATGTGGTCTTCGCCGTCCTGGTGATCGCGGCCCGTCTGATCGGCTTCCGCGAACGCGGCTTTATCGTCGCCGTCGTCGTGCTGGCCGTAGCCTTCATCGTCGCCCGCACGCTCGCCGGTCATATTCAGGATTGGGACGCCGCCATTCGCCGCGTCACCGTCTTCCGTCTCGATGCCATTGCTTATGGCTTCCTGCTGTATGTCGTTCTCGATGCGCTTGAGCGCTGGTATGGCCGTTTCGCCAATGCGCTTCTGTCGACACTGGTCGTTGCGGCGACGGCGGCGCTGGCCTTCTGGATCGGCTGGCTCGCCAGCGTCGATACTTCAACCCCGGCACGCCATTTCTATCCCTTCACCGCCGCTCTCTTCGGCTGCGCGCTGATTTTCGCGCTCACCTTCCATCGCAAGGCCTTTCAAGGGTCGGCTTTCGCGCCCACCTGCTATTATCTCGGCAAGGTTTCCTACACGATCTATCTGTTCCATCTGATCGTGATCCTGCTGTTGCGCCCGCATGTGACGCATCTCGATCTGACAATCCAGATGGCGCTCTACCTGATCGCTCTGTTCGTCTTCTGCACGTTCTTCTTCTTCGGCTTCGAACGCATCATCCTGGCAGCACGGCCGCAATATCCCGATCACGTGGCGCGTGCCCGCGCGCCCCTGCCACAACTCGCTTTGCCCGCTTGGGTCAGCGCGACGCTCGAACCCCTGCGCACCTTGCCGGCCCGGCTCATCGCTTTCGTGCTCGCGGGCCTCGGCGGCTGGGCGTGCAATTGGTCCTTCCACAGCGGCCGCACGCTCGTCTTCTATGCCGCGCTCCTCCTCACCGCCTTCGCGCTGATCGTCGCCACCCATAATTTGCGTTTCTGCCGCAATGGTGTCGTCCGCACCTTGCACATCGGCATGGCGCTCTTCGCGCTCACTTTGCCGCTGGTTGATTTGATCTATGCGCGTACCTTGCAGACCGGCATCACGCGCCCGACCATCGACGCCTATTCCTTCCGTCAGGCACAGGCGGATCCCGCCGCCTTCCAAGCCTGGTGGTCGCGCTTCACCGACGAGTTCAATCGCGGCGCCAAGGCCGATATCGAGCAGCCCGATCCTGAAGGTACCCTGCCGTTCATTCCGCGCCCCGGCGCGCGCAGCAAATTCTTCGACGGCGACATTCGCATCAACAATCTCGGCTTTCGCGGCGCCGATTTCCCCGCCGATAAAGGCAATAACTGGCGGATCTTCGCCATCGGGGAATCGCCGACCTTCGGCACTTTGCCCGCCAACGGCCAGAAGGCCTGGCCGGAAGTGCTACAGAACCTGATCGACGAACGGCTCGTCTGCCAGCGGCCCGTGCAGGTGATCAATGCCGGCGTCGTCGGCTATAGCTTTCCCTCAAGCCTGGAGCGCACGCGCCGCTTCATCGTGCCGCTGAAGCCCGACATGGTCATCAGCTATCACGGCTTCAACAATCTCGCCTTGATCGATCCCTTGCTCGCCCGACTGCCGCAACCGCCACACTGGCAATTGCGGGCGTCGCCGCTCATCGGCGAAGTGCTGTTCCGCTTCAACACGCTGCGGTACGTCAAGCGCGTCGAAGCCTTCAATGTCGCGAGCCAGGCGCACTATTCCGACCAATATGACAAGCTCTACCGCGCCTTCGTCGAACTGGGGCAGAGCGCCGATTTCATTCCGGTCCTCGCCAATCTCAGCATGGTCATCACCGATCAGTCGCCGCGTGACGTGATCGATTTCTACGGCCGAGTTTTCATGCCGATTTCCCGGATCATCCCGGCGGTGGCCGAGCACAACCGCATCGTCCAGCACGTGGCCAAGGACACGGGCGCCCCCTTCGTCGACACCACGCCTGGCCTCGCCGGCCAGTGGGACAGCGATTATTTTTACGATACGGTTCACTTCACCCAAAAGGGCTCGAACGTGCTGGCGCAGCGGATGTTCAAGGGCATCCTGCCGCAGCTCGAAAACGGCCCCGGCTGCAAACCGCGCGAAGACGCGAAATAGGCCAGAAAATTTCTTGGCGCTTTTTTTTTGGGCGCCCTGTCGAAATGTCGACGCTTGGTGCGCCATGTCCATGTCAACACCGCCGGAACAGCGGCCGAAACAAGGAGATGAACATGCAATACCTGCTGATGATCTATAACGACGAGAATTTCTACAAGACGGCGCCGAAGG
Organism: Methylocella sp. CPCC 101449; assembly: GCF_031921685.1. Lineage (NCBI taxonomy): Bacteria > Pseudomonadati > Pseudomonadota > Alphaproteobacteria > Hyphomicrobiales > Beijerinckiaceae > Methylocella > Methylocella sp. CPCC 101449. The sequence continues at coordinate 540,393 of NZ_JAPDHU010000003.1, forward strand.
CCGAGCTGGAACGCTCCCACAGCGCCTATGTCGCCTATACCGAAGCGCTGAAATCGGCCGGCGTCATCCGTGGCGGCGAACGCCTGCAACCGATCGCCACCTCCAGCACCGTGCGCGTCAAGGACGGCAAGACGGTCGTGCTCGACGGTCCCTATGTCGAAACCAAGGAACAATTGGCCGGCTACTACGTGATCGAGGTGGACAATCTCGACAAAGCCATCGAATGGGCCGCGCGCTGCCCGGCGGCCAGCGGCGGCACGATGGAAGTGCGTCCGATCTGGGCGAACCCGCTGATGAACATGTAAGTGACCGCCGCGCTCGCAGATCCCCGGCGCGCGGCGGAAGCCGCCGCCCGCCGCAGCTACGGCAAGCTGGTCGCCCTTCTGGCGGCCCGCGGCCGTGACATCGCCGCCGCCGAGGATGCTTTGGCCGAAGCCTTCGCCGCGGCGCTCGGCGACTGGCCAAAGTCAGGCGTGCCGGACAATCCGGAAGCCTGGCTGCTGGCCGTCGCCCGCCGGCGCCTCATCGACGGGGCGCGGCGCCGCAAGACCCGCGACGAGGCGAGCGATCATCTGGTGCTGCTCATGCAGGAAGCCGGCGACGATCAAGAGGCCGACATTCCCGACCGCCGCCTCTGGCTGATGTTCGCCTGCGCCCATCCGGCACTCGATCCAAGCATTCGCTCGGCCCTCATCCTGCAAACCCTGCTTGGTTTCGATGCGGTCGCCATCGGCTCGGTCTTTCTGGTGCAGCCGGCGACCATGGGGCAGCGGCTGGTGCGCGCTAAACAGAAGATCGCCCAAGCCGGCATTCCATTCGAACTGCCCCCGAAGGAGGACTTGCCCGAACGGCTCGATGCGGTGCTGGAAGCGGTCTATTCCGCCTTCGCGCGCGGCTGGAGCGACCCTGCCGGCGCCCATGCGCGCATCAGCGAACTGGCGGCGGAAGGCGTCTGGCTCGGCCGGCTCATTGCCCATCTCATGCCCGGCGAGCCGGAAGCACTCGGCCTCCTCGCCCTGATGCTGCATCTGGAAGCGCGGCGCGGTGCGCGGCGTAGCGCCGATGGCGCTTATATCGCGCTGTCGGCGCAGGACACGGCGCTCTGGGACCAGGCGCTCATCGATGAGGCCGAGGCCCTGCTGTATCGCGCCGCCAAAATGACCCGCCCCGGTCGCTATCAAACCGAGGCCGCCATTCAATCGGCCCATGCCGCACGGCGTCTCACCGGAAAAACCGACTGGCAGGCCATCGCTGCCCTCTACGATGTGCTGTGGGCCATGACAGGCTCACCCGTCGTCGCCATCAACCGGGCCATGGCACGGGCCGAAACGTCGGGGCCGGCCGTCGCTCTGGTGGAACTCGATGCCCTGGCCACGGATAGCCGCCTGGCGACCTACCAGCCCTATTGGGCCGGCCGCGCCGACCTGTGCCAGCGGGTCGGCGATCAGGCGGCGGCGCGCGATGCCTATGGCCGCGCCATCGGCCTGGAACATGATCCCGCCGTGCGCCGTTTCCTGCAGGATCGGCTGGCCAAACTCGCGGTGAGTTGATCTACAGCCAGCCGCGCCGTCGGAAGAAGACGAAGGGCAGGATGGCGGTGATGATCATCAGCCCGATGGCCATCGGATAGCCGTACTCGAACGCCAGTTCCGGCATGGCCTTGAAGTTCATGCCGTAGATCGAGGCGATCAGCGTCGGCGGCATCAGCGCCACGGCCGCAATCGAGAAGATTTTGATGATCTGGTTCTGCTCGAGATTGATCAGGCCGAGCGTCGCGTCGAGCAGGAAATTGATCTTCGTCGAAAGATACGTCGAATGGTCGGTCAACGACGTGACGTCGCGCTGCAAGCTGCGCACACGGGAACGGATTTCCTTCAGCGCCCGCTTGCTGTCGTCGGCAACGGCAGTGTGATAGGTGAGCACCCGGTTCATCGACAAAAGGCTTTCACGCGCCATCGAGACAAGATCGCCCTCGCGGCCGATATCGACGATGATTTTCTGAAAGTCCGCTGTTTTCGAGGATTTCTTGCGCGGATCCTCGTGTTTGAATACTTCCCGCGAGATCGCATCGATCTTGGCACCGACCTTTTCCAAGGCATCGGCGATGCGGTCGATCAGCGCTTCCATCAGGCTCAACATCACCTGTTCGCCGGTCCCGCACGAGACCGCATTGGCGCGCTGGACGCGCAAGGCGAACATCATGAACGGCCGAGGTTCCGCATAGCGCACGGTCACCAGGGTCGAGCCCTTGAGGACGAAGGTGATCGGCGTCAATTGCGGTTCGTCGGTATCGATCCGCGTCACCGCGGTCATCGTCATGAATTCCGCGCCGTTCTCGTTATAGAGACGGGAGGAGACCTCGATCTCCTGCATTTCCTCGCGGGTCGGGATCGACACGCCCACGGCCGCCTCGACATAGCGATCCTCTTCCGGTGTCGGATTGAGGAGATCGAGCCAGGGCACAGTCCCTTCCGGAAAAGGCTGCTGCTCAGTGGCATTCACATTGATGGAGTGGGCAACGAGGTGATCGCTGTCGCGGGTATAGACACGCAGCATGCCGCTCTTCCCATTCTCGGCAGGCGCGGAGCGAGCCGTGGTTTACGTATCAGGTTATGGCGAGGACACCCTCTATCTGCCATCTCCCGATGGAGCGCGATGCACAGGCGGACGGAGCGAAATCCAGCGCCTCCGTGCCAGCATATTGCGCACCCGTCAACCGCCAAACGACAAATGACCCGATAGAAAAATCTATCGGTCTGTTACAGACGCGGTTTCGGTTGAGGGCTGAAATCGCGGTTTATTCGGCGGCCAGCGCCTGCGGTTTCTGCGGATCGCGAAACCGCTGCAACAGGCCTTCTTGTTCACGTTTTGCGACAAGAACGTGACGGTCCTTCACGTGGCCAAAACCGCGGATTTTCTCGGGCAAACTGGCCAGGGCCAAGGCCGTGGCATGATTAGCCGGGGTCAGGCCACGACCAAATTCATCGAGCAGCGCGACGTAATCGGTAATGAGCTGCTGCTCCATCCGCCGTTCGGCGCTGTAGCCGAAAATATCGAACATCGTGCCACGCAGTCCCTTGAGCGCCGCCAGCAAGCGGAAGCCCGTCATCATCCACGGACCAAACGTGGTTTTACGGGGGTGACCCGCCGCATCCTTACGCCCAAGGATTGGCGGTGCGAGGTGGAATTCGAGGCTCAGTTTGCCCTCGAAAGTCGCCGCGAGCTGCTTCTGGAACGAGCCGTCCGTATAGAGCCGCGCCACTTCATATTCGTCCTTCACCGCCATCAGTTTGAACAGATAGCGGGCCACGGCCTCGGCAAGCCCGCTCATGCCAGGCGTCTTGGTTTTCTCGAGCTTTTCGATCGTGCGCACGGCCGTCTCATAGCGGCGTGCATAGGCGGCGTTCTGATAGGCGCTCAGGAAGGTGACGCGACGCGCGACCAGGCTGTCGAGCGTTTCCGCTTCGACCGGTACATCCGCCTTGGCCGGCAGCAGAGCATCAATGGCGCGCGGCGCATGGGCGTAATCGCGGCCAAGCGCGAAGGCCGCGAGGTTCATGTCGACCGCCTCGCCGTTCAGCCGGATCGCCTGTTCGATCGAGGCGGCGGCCAAGGGCACGAAGCCTTTCTGATAAGCGAAGCCCAGCATGAACATATTGGCGGCGATGGAATTGCCGAGCAGGCGCGTGGCGATGCTCGACGCATCGACGAACGACAGATCGGCGCCACCGTGATCGCGGATGGCGCGTTTGATGCGCTCGGTCGGCAGATGATAATCGGCATTGCGGGTGAAGTCGCCCGGATAGACTTCGGCCGTATTGACCACGACGCCGGTCTTGCCCGGGCGCACGGCGGCCAGCACCTTCTTGGTGCCCGAGACGACCAGATCGCAGCCTAAAACCAGATCGGCATGGCCGGCGGCCACGCGAATGGCGTGGATATCGTCGGGATGGGCGGCCAGTTTCACATGGCTGTAGACGGCACCGCCCTTCTGGGCGAGGCCTGCCATATCGATCAGGCCGCAGCCCTTGCCCTCGATATGCGCCGCCATGCCGAGAATGGCACCGATGGTGACGACGCCCGTGCCGCCGACACCGGTGATCAGAATGCCATAGGGAATTTTGCCGAGTTCAGGCAACTGCGGTTCAGGCAGCGCACCGGTCGGATCGACTTGGCGCAGCGGCGCTGTCGACGACACCAGCTTCTTCATGCGCGCGCCATGCACCGTTACGAAAGACGGGCAGAAGCCGTTGACGCAGGAAAAGTCCTTGTTGCACGAGGACTGATCGATGGTGCGCTTGCGACCGAATTCCGTGTCGAGCGGCTGCACCGACACGCAATTGGATTTGACGCCGCAATCGCCGCAGCCTTCGCAGACCAGCGTATTGATCATCACCCGCTTGTCAGGATCGGGGAATGTGCCGCGCTTGCGCCGCCGGCGCTTTTCCGCCGCGCAGGTCTGATCGAAGATCAAAACGGTGCAGCCCAGCTCTTCCGCCATTTCCCGCTGCACGGTTTCGAGATCGAGCCGGTTGTGGATCGTCGTGCCCGCCGGCCAAGCTTCGCCCGGCGGATATTTGTCCGGCTCGTCGGTGACGATGGCGATGCGTTTGACGCCTTCCGCCGCCACCTGACGCGCGATCATCGGCACAGAAAGATTGCCCTCGTGCGCCTGACCACCGGTCATCGCCACCGCATCGTTGAACAGGATTTTATAGGTGATGTTGGTGCCGGTATCGACCGCCCAACGCAGCGCCATGACGCCGGAATGGTTGTAGGTGCCGTCGCCTAAATTCTGGAACACGTGATTGCGCGTCGAGAACGGTGCTTCACCGATCCAGTTGGCGCCCTCGCCGCCCATCTGCGTAAAGCCCTCGGTGCCGCGATCCATCCACTGCACCATGTAGTGACAGCCGATACCGGCATAAGCGCGCATGCCGTCGGGCACGACAGTCGATGAATTATGCGGACAGCCCGAGCAGAAATAGGGAATGCGCTGCGCCGCATCGGGCGTCTCGGCCATCATGCGCTGCGCGGCCTTGAGATCGGCAACGCGTTTAGAAAGATCGGCATCGTTGCCATATTTAAGCAGGCGATCGCCGATGGTGATGGCGACATCGTTGGGATCGAGCGCGCCCTTCACCGGGAAGAGCCAGGCGCCGGTCTCGTCGCGTTTGCCGATACAGACCGGCTGGTTCGCCGAGCCATAAAGCTCCTCGCGCACCTGCACTTCGATCAGCGAACGCTTTTCCTCGACGACGATGATGAGATCGAGCCCACGGGCAAAATCCTTCAGCCCTTCCGGCTCGATCGGCCAGGGACAGGCAATCTTGTAGAGCCGCAGGCCGAGATCATTGGCGCGCGTTTCGTCGATGCCGAGATCGTCCATCGCCTGGCGCACATCGAGATAGGATTTGCCGGTGGTGACGACGCCGATCTTGGCGTTGGGGCCGCCGCTGGTGATGATCTTATTGAGCTTGTTGGCACGCAGCCACGCGACGATCGCATCACGCTTGTGATCTTGCAGCCGCGCTTCCTGCGTCAGTACCGGATCGCGCGGGCGAATGTTGAGGCCGCCCTCCGGCAATTGATAATCGGTCGGAATGACCGGTTTCACCCGCTCCGCCGATGCATCGATCGACGCGGTCGATTCAATCGTATCCTTGACGCATTTGAGGCCGACCCACACGCCGGCATAGCGGCTGAGCGCCCAGCCATAGAGGCCGTAATCGAGAATCTCCTGCACGCCGGCGGGATTGAGCACCGGCATCATCACGTCGAGGAAATGGAACTCCGACTGATGCGCGGTGGTGGAAGATTCCGCCGTGTGATCGTCGCCCATGAGCGCGATAACGCCGCCGAATTTCGACGTGCCGGCGAGATTGGCGTGGCGGAAGACATCGCCGGAGCGATCGACTCCCGGCCCCTTAGCGTACCACATGGCGAAGACGCCATCATATTTGCCTTCGCCGCGCATTTCCGCCTGCTGGGAACCCCAGACGGCGGTCGCCGCCAGATCCTCGTTGAGGCCCGGCTGGAAAACGATGTTTTGCGGCTTCAGCACTTTGGCGGCACGGTGCATCTGCTGATCGATGCCGCCCAGCGGCGAGCCGCGATAGCCGGTGACGAAACCTGCGGTGTTGAGGCCAGCGGCCAGATCGCGCTGCTTTTGCAGCAGCAAAAGCCGCACGATGGCCTGCGTGCCGGAAACGAAAATCTGCTTCTGGTTGAGGTCGTACTTGTCGTCGAGCGAAACCCTGCCCGAAGCAGTGTCGCTGATTTGGTCCAGCTTGGCCGGCCCCTGTTCAAGAACCGTCTTGGCTCCCGACATCGACCTCTCCCTACGCCGATATCCGTGCCCCAACAGCGGCTTTCGCTGTCGGACACCCCATGAATCTAGGTACGCATACCACGCATTTTCAACCCACGGGCGGTATGATCCGATCCCGAAGTCGCCACAATATGATGCGATTCGCCAGGGTAGATCACCGAAGTTTGACCAAGCCTTTGGTCGAACAGGTAATATAGCCGGCCGCATCAAGCCAAAAGGAATGCGCGTGCGCCTCAGCTCCCTCCTGTGCCGCCTTTGGATGACAGGTTTTCTTGCCGCTGGAACGCTTTTCGGCCTGGCCGGCAGCGCCAGCGCCCATCCGCATGTTTTCGTTGTCGTCAAAAGCGTCGTCGTTTTCGGCCAGGACGGCAAAATCGCCGCGATCCGGCATAGCTGGACCTTCGACGACATGTATTCGGCCTTCGCCACCCAGGGGCTGGGCCCCGATCCGGCAAAACTCGCCAGCGATTTGCAGCAACTGGCGAAGGTGAATGTCGAGCAGCTCGAGGAAGCCTCGTTCTTCACCTTCCTGCGCGTCGGCGGCAGAAAGCAGTCCGACTTCTCGCCCGCCACCGACTATTCCATCTCCCTCGACAAGGACAAGATTGTCACCTTGAGTTTCACCGTGCCGCTGAAAAACCCGACGACCACCGGCCGCGCGCTGATTTTGCAGGTCACCGACCCGACTTATTTCGTCGCCTTCGATTTCGACAAGGACCGCGCCGTGACCATGGAAAACGCGCCGGCCGGCTGTTCGCTGAGCATCAACCAACCACAAGGCTTGTCCGCCGCCGATCAGAAGCGGCTCGAGGAAGTTGCCGGCACCAATGATTCTCCGGGCCAAGATTTCGGCTTCAAACTGGCAAGCCGCGCCATCGTGGCCTGCCCGTAACATGCGCCCGTGAAAGATCCGCTCTTGCGTCGTTCCTCCACAGTCAGCTTGCGTCATCTCCTGCTGTTTGCCGGCGCGCTCGTCGCCGCCGTCGGTTTGATCTCGATCGCCAGCGCGCATGATCTCTTTGCCCAAACGCCGGCACGCAATCCCTTTAACGTCGGCATTTCCGAAGGCGGCGGCCGCGCCACCGGCATCATGGGGTGGATCATGGCGCAGCAGGTGGCGTTCGAGCGCCTGCTCTCGGGCAGCGTGCGCGCGATCAAGACCGATACCTCGGCGCTCTGGACCCTGCTTGGCATCAGTTTCACCTACGGTGTCTTCCATGCGGCCGGCCCAGGCCATGGCAAGGCTGTCGTCGCCTCCTACATGCTGGCCAATGAACGGGCGCTGCGGCGCGGCATCGCCATTTCCTTCTTCGCCGCGGTGTTGCAAGGCCTTGTCGCCATCGCCATCGTCGGCATCCTGGCGCTCATCCTCAATGCCACCTCGCAACAAATGCGACAGACGGCGAATTTCGTCGAACTGGCGAGCTATGCCGGCATTGCCGTGCTCGGCCTGTGGCTGGTCTGGCGAAAGGGTTCGGCTCTCTTCTCGGTTCTCGGCGCGAAAGCGAAACCGAGCGAGCCTTCAGCCGTGGCGCATATGCATGATCATCACCATCATGACCATGCCCATCATCACCACGATCACGCGGCGCATGAGCATGCACACGGCCATGCGCCCCATGGTCATCCAGACCATGTGCATGACGAGCACTGTGGCCATTTCCACGCGCCCGATCCCAAAACCCTGGGCGACAATTTCTCCTGGGGCGGCGCATTGCTGACCGTACTCGCCGCTGGATCGCGGCCCTGCTCCGGCGCGATCCTGGTTCTGGTTTTCGCTCTAGCACAGGGCATTTTCACTGCCGGCATAGCCGCGGCTTTCGCCATGTCGCTTGGCACCGCGCTCACGACAGGCGCGCTGGCCGCCGTCGCCGTGCTCGCCAAGAATCTGGCCATGCGCTTCGCCAATCCGGAATCATCGCGCGCAATCGTCCTGGCCCGCCTGTTCGAATTCGGCGCCGCCTGTCTCGTTCTATTAATCGGCATCACGCTATTCTTTGGCGGCGCCCTCGGCCAGGGTTAAAGCCGAATCTAAATCCCGGCGCTGGCGCCCACGGTCTCGATCCGATTGCCTGTTCGTACCAGCGCGGCGATATCGGTAACGCCGATCTCGGATGTTTCCATCACCTCATGACCAGCGCTACGCAAGCGCCGCGCGATCGCGCCATCGAAACGCTCATCGATATGAACGAAAGCGGGCTCGTCCTTGCTTCTGCGGAACAGTGTACAAAGCGATGCGTTGCAGGCATCTTCCACTGTGGCGCCCGCAGCCAAACGCGCCAGGATTTGCACGATTGCCTGCGGCTCGGCTTCACGGCCAGATGCGCCGAGAGAGACGACACGGCCGCCTTTCAACATGGCGATCACCGGCGCTAGGGCCGTGCGGGGGCGTAGACCCGGCGCCAGCGCGAACGGCGAACGCTCTTCCATGGAGAAAGCCGTGGCGCCATTGGCCAGCAACACGCCGGTGCGCGGCAAGACGCAGCCCGATCCGAATGCCGTACCGCAGGATTGCGCCACGACCACCGTCAGACCCGTCATATCGGTGACGGCAATCGTCGCTGCGCGTTCGGGCCATGACACTTCGAAAGGCATATCCGCGGCGCGCTCCATGGACAAGGCTTCCGCCTGTGCCCGCAGCACATCCGGCGTCAGAAACTCATCATGATCGACATCGATACCGTCGAAATCCGCGAAAGCTCTGTCGCGCGCGATGATGCCGCGTTTGGCGCTTTCGATCAGGCCATGAAAGAAAGCAAAACTGTCGAGACGATCGATGCTCAGCCGCTCGGCAATACCGAAGCCCACCAGAGCTGCCATGCCCTGCGAGGGCGGCGGTGGAGCGAACAGCGTGCCGGCCCGCGTCGCCACCTGCAACGGCTCGCGCCAACGCGGCTGGAAGGACCGCAGATCCTCGCGCATCACCGGCACGCCAAGCCGTTCCATGTCGGCCGCCAGTTCGCGCGCCACGTCACCGCGATAGAAGTCGTTCAGCCCGGCATGAGCCAATTGTTCCAATGTCGCGGCCAGCGCTTCCGCCGTGCGCATCGTGCCGGTGGCTAAAGGCTTACCATCGCGCATAAAGGCAGCAGCAAATCCAGGCTGCTCAACCAGCAGCGCATCCCGCGGCGCTTGCGCTTCGCCGACGCCGACCGGCGCGCCGGTGCGCGCCGCAGCGATGGCGGCCGACAGCAAGAGATCGAGGGGCAGCTTGCCGCCGAGCGCCCGCGCGACATCAAGCGCCTGTATCAAGCCACCGACCAGCCCCGGCACGGTGGCGGCCGCCAAAGGTCCAAGACGCGGGATCGTATCCTGTCCTTGATCGCGATAGGCGCGGATCGACGCCTTGGCGCCCGTCGGCCCCACCGCCTCGATGGCCCGCACGCGACCGCTCGGCGGTCGCACCAGCCAGAGGCCATCGCCACCCAAAGCATTGAGATGGGGAGAGGTGACGGCCGCGACCGCAGCGGTCGCCACCGCCGCTTCCAACGCATTGCCGCCTTCGATCAGAATTGCTTGTCCGGCGCGGGCGGCAAGGTCGTCAGGAGCGACGACCGCAGCCAGCGCGAATTCCGATATTGTCACGCCGCCAGCAGGCGCTGTACCTCGTTGACGAGATCCTTGAGGTGGAACGGCTTGGACAGGACCTTGGCGTCCTTGGGGGCATTATTGTCCGGGTTGAGCGCCACTGCGGCAAAGCCGGTGATGAACATCACCTTGATGTCCGGGTCGAGTTCGGTCGCCCGGCGGGCCAGTTCGATGCCGTCCATTTCCGGCATGACGATATCGGTCAACAGCAGTTCAAACGGCTCCTCGCGCAGCCGGTTATAGGCGGACAGCCCATTGTCGTAGGAGGACACGTTGAAACCGGCATTCTGGAGCGCTTTCACCAGAAAACGGCGCATGTCGTTATCGTCTTCCGCCAGAAGAATCCGGGTGGCGGCAGCAGGAATCTCGTTCATCACAGCCTCGTCAGGAACCCGCTTCCATAAGAGGCAGGTTCGGTTAATTGCCAGTGAACACACCTTAAAACGTGGCGAATTTACGGAACTTATCAGCATTAAATCCACACGTACCGATAGACATGGCTTTTGTGCCTTGGCACATTGGGGATATGTGACAGCCTCTGACGGCCGGGACAGTTGAACGGACGATGAGCGATCGGAACAACGGTTATGGATTGGACGGAGCCGGCCTGGGCAGCGCTGTCCCGCGCCTGCCGGAGCTGGATCCGCCGTTCGATATCATCGAGCCTGAGGTCGAAGCCTGTCCAGTGGTTTTCTCCTCCCCCCATTCCGGCAGCATCTATCCCTCGGCCTTCCTCAAGACGGCCCGGCTCGATCCGCTGACCCTGCGCCGCTCCGAAGACGCCTTCGTCGACGAATTGTTCATCCCAGCCTTGAGCATTGGCGCGCCCATGTTGCGGGCACGATTTCCGCGTGCCTATCTCGACGTCAATCGCGAGCCCTTCGAGCTCGATCCGCGCATGTTCGACGGCCGCCTGCCTTCCCATGCCAATACGCGCTCGATCCGCGTTGCCGGCGGCCTCGGCACGATCGCCCGCATCGTCGGTGAAGCGCAGGAAATCTATTGGGGCCGCCTGCCGGTCGCGGAAGCCATGCTCCGGATCGAAGCCTTGCACCGCCCCTATCACGCAGCTCTTAAAACCCTGGTGGAACGCACCCGCAAGCGCTTCGGCATGGCCGTGCTGGTCGATTGCCATTCCATGCCCTCGACCAATCTGCCGACGGAAAACGGCGGCAAGGCCGATGTCGTGCTTGGCGACCGTTACGGTACGAGCTGCGATCCCGGCTTCGTCGATTGCATCGATTACGAATTGCGGCTGCTCGGCTATCGGGTGCTGCGCAACAAGCCCTATGCCGGCGGCTATATCACCGAATATTATGGTGAGCCGTCCATGGCCCGGCATGCCCTGCAGATCGAATTCAACCGCGGGCTTTACATGGACGAGGCGCGGCTCGCGCGCAGCGACAATTTCGACGCTTTGTCACGCGACATCGCCAAAGTGATGGAACGCTTTGCCGCTTTCCTGGCCGCCGGTTCGAGCGGCGCGGCTGCCGCCGAATAATCGGCGAACCTCGGCGAAAAAGAAACGACCGCCCCAAAAAGAAAGGAGGCCGCTGTGTCGCCACGGCGGCCCCAAGTCTAGGGAGGAAACGCCCAAGGAGGGCATTGCAGCGACAAGCGCTGCACGTTCACATATGGACTTTCTCAGCAAAAAAGCAAGAGCCTGCTTCGCCATAGCCTAAACAAGGCGGGCCATGTGCTCTTTATGCAACATATTTCATCTCGCGATATTCGGGCGGACGGGAGCCGGCGGCAGCCCAAAAAGAAAGGAGGCCGCTGTGTCGCCACGGCGGCCCCAAGTCTAGGGAGGAAACGCCCAAGGAGGGCAAGGCGACAACATCGTTGCCGCACTGCAATAATATGCCTTGTGCAGTGCGGGATAGCAAGTGTAAACGCACGGTTTAACATGCCTGCGACATCCCGCCGCATCAGTGACCCTGAATATAAAAATATCAATGAGTTCTATCAGGATGGGTGTCCTTGACCCGCCAATAGAGCACAAACGCCACCCCAACTTCGGCCGCCAGAACACCGAATGCAGTGCGGTAAGCCGCCTCCGGATAGACCTGGGCGCCGTCGATCAACTGGGTCTCGAACTGCGCCATGACCAGCCCGGTCAGCATCTGCTGGACGAAAACGCCGCCGATCGATCCGATGTTGATGAGCGCCAAACCCCGACCGATCAGCGCCTGTGGAAAAAGCGACCGGCCATGGGCGGTCAGCACCGGCGAGAAGCCGAAGGCCAGCCCGCACAGGATCAGATAGGCCAGCAGCCAGCTCCGCGGCAGGGCAATCAGCGCCGGCACGGCAAGCGCGGTGGCGCCCAACGCCAGGCCGAGCCCCACTGGAATGGAATAGCTGCGGAACAGCCGATCCGTGCCGCCCCAGGCGAACAGGCCGACGATCTGCGCCGCCACCATCGCCAGGAGATAGCCGCCGCGCGTCTCCAGCGGCATATCATAGACATGCGCCATCCATGGCCCCGCCCAGAGCGCCAGAATGGCGGCGAAGGACGGATAGGTCATCGCCGACACGCACAAGATCGCCCAGAAATGCGGGATGCGCATCACGGCGCCGATGCCAGCCAGAAGCTGCGACAGGGATTCGGAGCGGGCGCGCCGCTCCTGCCGCGCGGCGGCATTTTCCGTGACGAAACAATAGACCAGCACGGTCATCAGACAGGCGAACAGGCCGGCGATAAAGAAAGAGCCGCGCCAGCCGATGGTCGCCGCGCCATGCGCCAGCGGTGCGGTGGCCATCAGCGTACCGATATTGCCGGCGCCGATGTGAATGCCGGCCATGGTGGCGAACTTTCGGGGCGCGAAACGCTGCGCATAGATCGCCAGCGGCGCCATTAGCAGGCTGGAACAGCCGATCCCGATGACGAGCCGCGCCGCGACCAGATCGCCATAGCCACGCGCGAAGACGAACCAGAACGTGCCGACAATAAGCACCAGCAAGGTGACGATCATCGCGATGCGCGCGCCATAGCGATCGATCGCCATGCCGAGCGGGATCTGCACCAGAGCGAAGGACAGATAATAGACCGACGCCAGCAGGCTCAGCGTCGTGGCTTCCAGCGCCAGTTCGCGCGCCAGATCAGGTGCGATCACCGTGATCGAATTGCGGAAAAACTGGCTGATGACGTAGCCGCCGATCAGGACACAAACCAACAGAATGGCGCCCGAACGGACCTCGCCTGATCCGTCTGTTTCCCCCGATGTCGACTGCGTCATTTGATTTGCACCCACCTCACGCTCACCATATCGATTCATCGGCCAAAGGGGTATTTCCTTCCGGCAAACACCGTGTAAAACCCACCCTTCTGAAGCGCCGCACCATGGAGAAGGCATGAAACCCGTCGATCTGGCGGCATTCGTCGATGAACTCGCGCGTCTGTCCGGCGAGGCCATCCTGCCCTTCTTCCGCACCGCCATTCATGCCACCGACAAGTCGGGCGGCGGCGTCTTCGATCCTGTGACGGAGGCCGACCGGGCGGCCGAAGCGGTCATGCGGCGCATGATCACGCAGAACTTTCCGGGCCACGGCATCATCGGCGAGGAATTCGGCAGCCAAGGTGCCGATGCCGAATATTGCTGGGTGCTCGATCCCATCGACGGCACCAAGAGTTTCATTTCCGGCATGCCCGTGTGGGGCACGCTGATCGGCCTCACGGTCAAGGGCCATGCCTGCTACGGACTGATGCATCAGCCCTTCACCCGCGAACGCTTCTCGGGCGATGGTTCGAGCGCGCTGTGGCGCGGCCTTGGCGCCAATGGCCAGGCGACGGAACGCAAGCTGCGCACCCGCGTCTGCGAAAGCCTCGCTACGGCCACGTTGATGACCACCCATCCCGCCCTGCTCGCGCCGGGCACGGAAGAACCGTTCCGCCGCGTCGAAAAGGACGTGCGCCTGTCGCGCTACGGCGGCGATTGCTATTCCTACTGCATGCTGGCGTCAGGCCAGGTTGATCTCATCATCGAGAGCGGCCTCAAGCCCTATGACATCGTTGCGCTGATTCCGATCATCGAAGGCGCCGGCGGTATCGTCACCACATGGGACGGCAGCCCGGCCACCAAGGGCGGCGCTATCGTCGCCGCCGGCGACAAGCGCGTGCATGCGGAAGCGTTGAAGCGATTGAACCCCTAATATTGAGCTGCCGCGACGGGGCCGCGCACGTCTTCGATCGCAGTCTGCGCCGTAACAAGAGCGCTCAATTCGTCGCGCGTGCCGGGAATGAACGCATCGAAGGCAGCCCAGAACTGCTGCCGGATCGCATCGGTCTCCATCAGGATTTCATGCCGTGAATGGGGAATGGTGACCACATGCCCGGCCTTCAACCGATTGCCGAAACGCTCGACGGCCGAGACCGACACCACCCGATCCGATCCCGCGCAGACCACTAGAATGGGGGTGAGCGTGCGACGCGGATATTCCGGATCAGCGAAGCGCTGCATCATCTCGAAGGCCGCATCGACCCAGCCGATCGTCGGATCGCCGATGGCGACCTGACCGACAGCGGCAACGATGTTGGCGCTGCGCGCATAGCGTTTGGGATCGGAGGTCAAAGCATTGTCTTCGAACGGCCGCGTCAAAATGGTGGTGCTGCCGCCACCTGGAATGAACGAACCACCGAAACCCGCGAAGTCGAGCACGCTCGCCAGCGCACGCGTGAAGCGCGGCATGCGCAGGCCATGCAGATCGAGCATCGGCGCCGTCACGACGATGCGCTCGAATGGCGAGCGCCCGGCCCGCGCCTGTTCGATGAGAATGGCGCCGCCCATGGAGTGGCCGAGCGCGAACCAGGGCTCGGGACAGAACGGCGCCAACACCTGTTCGTGCAGCGCATCCAGATCACGCCCATAGAGCGAGAAATCGTCGATATGTCCCTTGCGCGAATTGTCGAGATCGCGGCCTGACAGCCCCTGCCCGCGCCAATCAAAGACCACGACCACGAGCTGGCGCTGCAGCAGTTCGCCGACGACCTCGAAATATTTCTCGATGAATTCCGCCCGACCGGTGCAGATCAACACGGTACCGACGGGCCTGCCAGCGGGATGCCAGCGCGCCACGCGCAAAACCTTGCCGTCGACCGCCCGCACGGCGGCGACCACGCCCCCGGGAGGGCAAGGATTATCGGACGTCTGAATAAATTCCATCAGTGAACCAATCGGCGCGAAACCATCCCTAAGCCGTGCGCAGTAAAATCGTTCACAATCAAGTCACATCCGGCCTAGTCATACACAATGTGTGACGATTCCGCGAAAGTTTCGTCAACGTCCGGTTTGGCGCACTTGGGCCAACGCCGCCCGGCCCACGAAGCCATAGGGATTGGCCAGGGATTCAAGCATTTCGAAATGGTTGGCGCCGTCGAGTACCACGAGCTCGACCGGCTTGCCGGCGGCCTGCACGGCCTCGTAGAAGGCGCAGGCCTGACGCTGAAATTCCGGCGATTCCTCGCTGCCATAAGTCAGGATCAGCGGACAGTGCAGTCTCTCCAGATGGTGGATGGCGCTCAACGCCCGCACATTTTCGTCGGTAAAGCGTACATAGAGCGAGCGCTTGGAGCGGCGCACCGGCTCCAGATCGTACATGCCCGACATCAGCACGGCACCCGCCAGGATCCGGGGCGGCAGACCGTAGCGCGTCCAATCGGTGGTGACGACACAGCCCGACAGATGACCGCCGGACGAATGCCCGGCGATGAAAATCTTCGCCGGATCGCCGCCGAAATCCGCCGCGTGGCGATGGATATGGGCGACGGCGCGGCGCACCTGATCGACCACATCAGGCAGTTCGCCATGGACCGCATCGATACTGATGAAATCGAGGATGGCGACGTGAGCGCCGGCGTCGAGATAAGGTTCGGCGAGATGGGCGAAGTCTCGCGATGCGCCGGAGCGCCAGCCACCGCCGTGAATGAAGCAGAGGATCGGCGCATCCGGACGGCCGCAGGAATAGAAGTCGAAACCTTCGATCTGCGTCTGTCCGTAAGACATGCGCCGGGGCGACAAACGGGCATAAGCGGCACTGGCCGCTGCCTCGCGCCGTCGCTGCACCAGGCCCATGTTCGAGGCCCAGACCGTCTGATCATAGGCGTCATCGAGCGCCTTCTGGTCCATGTCGAGCCAGACCAGCGGGCCTTTCGCCTGCCCCACCGTATCGTCGGCCATGACGGAAACTCCTCGTTCGTATCCTCGCCCATTTCGCCGCTATCGCGCCTTGCAG
The DNA here is from genome assembly GCF_031921685.1 of Methylocella sp. CPCC 101449. Classification (NCBI taxonomy): domain Bacteria; kingdom Pseudomonadati; phylum Pseudomonadota; class Alphaproteobacteria; order Hyphomicrobiales; family Beijerinckiaceae; genus Methylocella; species Methylocella sp. CPCC 101449. Next base: position 556,540 of record NZ_JAPDHU010000003.1, read on the forward strand.
AACGCGTCAACGTTTAGAGCAATGCTTCAATATCGGCGCGCAGCGCCTCTGGCTTGGTGGTGGGCGCGAAACGGCCGACGACCTGACCGTCACGATTGATCAGGAACTTGGTGAAATTCCATTTGATCGCCTTGCTGCCCAACACGCCCGGCGCCTCGTTCTTCAGCCATTCGTAAAGCGGGCTCGCGGCTGGACCATTGACATCGATCTTGGCGAACATCGGAAAGCTGACGTCGTAAGTGAGCTTGCAGAAATTGGCGATCTCCGCCGCATCGCCCGGCTCCTGCGCGCCGAACTGATTGCATGGAAAGCCGAGCACGATCAGGCCGCGCCCCTGCAAATCGCGATAGAGCGCTTCCAAGCCTTCGTACTGCGGCGTGAATCCGCATTGGCTCGCCGTATTGACGATCAGCAGAACCTTGCCGCGATAACCGGCGAGAGACACATCCTCCCCGGCCAATGTGCGCGCGGAGAAATCGTAGATATTGCTCATAAGCTTCCCACCAGTGATCCTATTGGCGCGGCATCGTAATACCGCCTCCCTTCCGGCCAAAGCCTGATTTTGCGGCTTTCCGGCCTTGCAAAGCCCAGGTTCCGCCCCCACCTTTTCTCTGTGCGGGCCCATACGGGACGCACAATGGCCCTGTGCTCCGCTTTGCCAGAGGTTCAACCGATGGTTGGCCAAGGAAGCTGTGTCGCAGTGTCATCAGTCAAATCATGTCGCTCAAGAGAGGATATGCACATGCGTCACTTTGATTTTTCGCCGCTCTATCGCTCCACCGTCGGTTTCGACCGTCTGTTCTCCCTGCTGGATCAGGTGAATGGCGCGGAGAACGTGGCGACCTACCCCCCCTATAATATCGAACGGACGGGCGAAAACGCCTATCGGATCACGGTTGCCGTCGCCGGTTTCGGCGAAGCCGATCTGTCGATCGAGACCAAGGAAAACGCGCTGACGATCCGTGGCGGCCGCGAAGTATCCAACGAAAACGAAGCCCGCAACGAAGTCTTGTATCGCGGCATTGCCGCTCGCAGCTTCGAGCGTCGCTTCCAACTTGCCGACCACGTTCATGTTCAGGGCGCAATCCTGCAGAACGGTCTGCTGCACGTTGATCTCGTCCGCGAGATTCCTGAATCGGCCAAGCCCCGCCGCATTGCCATCACCACCGACGGCGCTGCGCAGGTCGAACAGAAAGTCGAAGACAAGAGCGGGCCGAAGCTCGCCGCGTAATCTTCTTACGCGAAAGGCCGCGCCCAAAAGCGCGGCCTTTTTTTTATTCGATAGATAAGCCGTGTGACGCGTTACTTCGCCCGATTGGCGACGAGATCGTCGACCACTGACGGATCGGCTAATGTCGAGGTATCGCCTAGCGCTCCGATTTCGTTCTCGGCGATCTTGCGCAGAATGCGACGCATGATCTTGCCGGAGCGCGTCTTCGGCAAGCCCGGCGCGAACTGAATGACATCCGGCGAGGCGATCGGGCCGATCTCCTTGCGCACCCACATCACCAATTCCTTGCGCAGATCGTCGGACGCGGCCTCACCCGCCATCAACGTCACATAGGCATAGATGCCTTGGCCCTTGATGTCGTGCGGATAGCCGACGACAGCCGCTTCCGACACTTTGTCATGAGCGACCAAAGCGCTTTCCACTTCCGCCGTGCCCATGCGATGACCCGACACGTTGATCACGTCATCGACGCGACCGGTGATCCAGTAATAGCCATCGGCATCGCGGCGGCAGCCGTCGCCGGTGAAATACTTGCCCGGATAGGTCGAGAAATAAGTCTGCACGAAGCGCTCGTGATCGCCGAACACCGTGCGCATCTGGCCCGGCCAGGAATCGGTGATGCACAGATTGCCCTCGGTAGCACCTTCCAGCACCTTGCCTTCGCCATCGACGATCTGCGGCTGCACGCCGAAGAACGGATTGGTCGCCGAGCCCGGCTTGAGCTGCGTCGCGCCCGGCAGCGGCGTGATGAGAATGCCACCGGTTTCGGTCTGCCACCACGTATCGACGATCGGGCAGCGATCGTCACCGACGACGCGGTGATACCATTCCCAGGCTTCCGGATTAATGGGTTCGCCGACCGAGCCCAGCAGGCGCAGCGACGCGCGGCTGGTCTTCTTCACCGGTCCATCGCCCTTCTGCATCAGCGCGCGGATCGCCGTCGGCGCGGTGTAGAAGATATTGACCTTGTGCTTGTCGATCACCTGCCAGCAACGCGACTCGTCGGGATAGTTGGGCACGCCTTCGAACATCAGCGTGGTCGCGCCGTTCGCCAGCGGTCCATAGATGATGTAGCTGTGACCCGTTACCCAGCCGACGTCGGCCGTGCACCAGTAGATGTCGCCGTCGTGATAGTCGAAGACATATTGGTGCGTCATCGACGTATAGACGAGATAGCCGCCGGTGGTGTGCAGCACGCCCTTGGGCTTGCCGGTCGAACCCGACGTATAAAGGATGAACAGCGGATCTTCCGCATTCATCGCTTCCGGCGCGCATTCGGCCGGCACTTGGGCGGCCGCCTCGTGATACCAGACGTCACGGCCCGCCTGCATGTCGACCTTGCCGCCAGTATGCTTGACGACGATCATGCTCTTGACCGGCGCCTTCGCCGCCGCGGCGTCCGAATTGGCTTTCAGCGGGATCGGCCGGCCTGCGCGCACGCCTTCATCGGCAGTGATCAAAACGGCGGACTTCGCATCCTCGATGCGGCCGGCGAGCGAATCCGGCGAGAAGCCGCCAAAAACCACCGAATGCACCGCGCCAATGCGCGTGCAGGCGAGCATGGCATAGGCCGCCTCGGGAATCATCGGCAGATAGATGGTGACGCAATCGCCCTTCTTGACGCCTTGCGCCTTCAGCACATTGGCGAAGCGGCAGACGTTATCGTAGAGTTCCTGATAGGTAATGTTCTTGGACTTCGACGGATCGTCGCCTTCCCAGATGATCGCCGTTTGTTTTGCGCGCTTGGGCAGATGGCGATCGACGCAATTGGCCGACACGTTCAGCACCCCGTCCTCGAACCATTTGATCGAGACATTGGGCGGGCCGAAGGTCGTGTTCTTCACCTTGGTGAAGGGCTTGATCCAGTCGACGCGCTTGCCGTGTTCGGCCCAAAACCCTTCCGGATCCTTGATCGAGCGGGCGTACATTTCCTTGTAGCCGGCGCCGTCGACATAGGCCCTTTTGGCCCATTCCGGAGCGACAGGGTAAATCTTGTCGGACATGCAAGCCTCCCGAACAGAACGAAATACGGCGGCTCAGCCGCCTTGATGGGGCGCATTTAGGCGCAGTCACCCCCCTGCGACAAGCACCCATGCGTGCCACTTTGGTCGCGCGACATTCGGCCCACGCATATAGTTTAATCCGCCGCCCTAGATGCGGCGACGGACTGCTCAAGCGTGACGATTAAAGCCGGTTTTTCAGGCAGATGCCTATTGGCATTCCTTGCGGACGCGATCGAGCGCCTGGCTCAGGCCGGCGAGCGAATAATTGTCGGTCGTGGCGGTACCGCGCGACGACATCGCCTTGACCTGTAGGCGCTGGCCCTTGCGCATCGCATCGAGCATATGGCCTTCCTCGGCAGCATTGCGCACCCACAGCTTATCCTTTTGCGCCACCATGTCGAAGCCGGTGGGGCCGATTTCGCCGCGCGGCGTGCTGTCGCCCTTCACGTCGAAGCCCATGATGACGGAAAGCTCGTTGCTCACGCCCTCGCCCGTGCGGGTCGAAACGAAAACATAAGCCTTGTCGCGCTTGAGCCCTGACGGCAGCCGCTCCTTCGGTTCCGCCAGCGCATAACAGGTCTTGGCTTTACCGGCCGAGGCGACATAAGCACCCCAATCGCCGAAGGAGGCCACCAGCGCCGGTTTGCCGGGCTTGGCCGTCGATTCGGCGGCCGGCCTGCTACCCCGGGCGTTACGGGCTTCCCGGGTCGTCGCCGGCTTCTTGGTATCGGTCTTTTCGGCCGTCGGTTTATTGCGAGCATTCGACTGCGCAAACGATATTTGCCCGCCGGCGGCGAGAAAACATGTGGCGAGGACGGCGCTCATCAAAATCCGCATCTGCGATTCCATCTTTGTTTTGCCGGCGAATCGCCGGAAAGAACATTGAAGTCTGTGGGCGCGACCATAAAGCAAGCCCTCCCGGCCCAAAACCTCGGGCAGGCAATTTTATGACGCTTTTTACATTTGGCGTTTTGCGGGCCGATCCCGGCAAAAATCGGACAAGGGCGATTCTGAAGACCGCCTGCGACGCTTAAGCGCGCGAGGCCGGGGTCACCATGACCGTGCGAATCGACGGGCCGATACCCAGGGCTACGATCAAAAGCGCCGCCAGGGCCGCGTCCTCGAACACCCCGCGCACCGCGAACTGATAGACATAGGTGGACAGGGTCTCGACATTCAGCGGCCGCAGCAGGAGGGCCATCGACAGTTCTTTCAGGCTGTCGACGAATACCAGAAGGGCTGCGGCCGCCAGCGCCGGTCGCAGCAGCGGCAGATGAATGGTGCGTATCAACGCCAGCGGACCCGCACCCGCCACCCGTGCGGCGCCGTCAAAATCATGGGGGATGCGGGCAAGCCCCGCATCGGCGACGCCCGTCGCCACCGCCAGGAAACGCAGCGCGAAGGCAATAACCATGGCCCCGCCCGACCCAGCGATAATGAGGCCGACGCCCGTTCCCGACAGACCGCGTGCCACCGCATTGATGGCCCCATCGATCAAGGCGAAGGGCGTGAGCAACCCCAGAGCCAGCACCGTGCCCGGCACTGCATAACCAAGCCCGGCGATCGAGGCACACAGCCGCGCCCACGAGCGCCCGATGAGTCGCGCCGACAGCGCCGCGCCAAAGCCGAGCGCCAGAGTGAGCAGAACGGCCGCTGCCGCATAGGTGAAGGTCGAGACGAGATGGGCCGGCAACGCCGGATCGACGCCGTCGCGGCTCACCCGCCAGAGCGCTTCGCGCGCCAGATAGCCGAAGGGCACGAGGAAGCCGAGCGTCACCGGCACAGCACAGGCCAGAAACGCCCCCGCCGCCTGCCAGCCTCTCAGTACCGGGCGGCGCGTACCATGGCTGCTGGCGCTATGACCGACAAAGCCGCTCAAGCGGCGGCCATAGCGTTCGAGCCAGATGAAGATGGCGATCACCGACAAAAGCACACAGGCGATCTGCGCCGCCCCGGCAAGATCACCGCGATTGAGCCAGGTGGTGAAGACCGACAAGGTCAGGGTCTGCACACCGAGATATTCGGCGGCGCCAATATCGTTGAGCGCTTCGAGCAGAACCAGCGCCAGACCCGCCGCCACCGCCGGCCGCGCCATCGGTAGAACGATGTCGCGCAACACCCGCCAGGTGCTGGCGCCAAACACGCGGGCGCTTTCGACCAGCGTGAAATTCTGCGCCCGGAACATCACCAGCGCCGTCAGATAGACATAGGGAAACAGCACGAAGCCAAGCACGAAGACCGCGCCGCCGAGCGACCGCACTTCGGGAAACCAATAGTCCGCCGCCGAACGCCAGCCCGTCACGCCGCGCAACGCCATCTGCGCCGGACCGAACGGCCCCAGCACTTCGACATAAACATAGGCGACGATATAGGTGGGAAACGCCAGCGGCAGCGCCAGCATCCAGGCGAGGATACGCGCACCGGGAAACCGATACGACGCGATCAGCCAGGCCGTGCCAACACCGACGATGCCACAGACGATCGCCAGGCCCATAAGCAGCAGCGTCGTTTCCCACAAAGCATGCGGCAGCACGTAAGCGATCAGATGCGCCCAGACTTCCGCCTTGCCGGTGAGAGCCCGGTGCAGGAGGCCGGCGATCGGCGCCAAAGCAAAAAGTGCCGCGGCGATAGCGATCGCCGCAGCCAAGGGATGGAACGCCCGCACCCGCCCGCGAAGACCGGCATGCAAAGGCAAAGGCGCGGATGCGCCGGTTTCACCGACAGCACCCGCGCCCGCCAAAGTCTCAGAGACTGGCGCGCGTTCCAACATGAGCCTTAGTTGTCGAAACCAACCTTATCGACAAGCGCCGAAACCGGTTTGCGGAATTCCATGATCTTGACCAGCGGCATGGCATCCGGCTTCAGCGTGCCGTAGCTGGCGATGGTCGGATTGAGCTTTTCGCCGGCGCGGATCGGATATTCGAAGTTGATGTCGGCGTAGATGTGCTGCGCATCTTCGCTGACCAGCCATTCGGCGAGCTTCACCGCATTGGCGCGGTTCGGCGCGGTCTTGACCAGCATCGCCGCCGAAACGTTCACATGGGTACCGGCGCCCGCGAAGGTCGGCAAGATCACCTTGGTCGCATCGGCCCAGGGCTTGCGATCAGCTTCGCGATTGAGCATCAGCGCCCAGTAATAGGTATTGCCGACGCCGATGTCGCATTTGCCGGCGGCGATGTCGCGCGCCACTTCGCGGTCGCCGCCGCTCGGCTTCTGCGCCAGATTGGCCTTCACGCCCTTGAGCCAGGCTTCGGCCTTTTCCGCGCCGTGATGGGCGACCACCGCCGCAAACAGCGCGGTGTTGTACATGTTCTGGCCGGAGCGAATGCAGATCTTGCCTTTCCACTTCGGATCGGCGAGGTCTTCATAGGTGATCGCATCCTGCTTGACGCGTTCCTTCGACGCATAGACGACGCGCGCGCGCATCGACATGGCGTACCAGTTGCCGGCCGGATCGCGATATTGCGCCGGCACGACCTTCTCCAAAACCTCGGACTTGAACGGCTGCACGATGCCCGCATCGAGCGCGTCCTGCACGCGGCCGATGTCGACCGTGAGCAGCATGTCGGCCGGGCTGTTGGCACCTTCCGAAACGATGCGCTGTTCAAGACCGGAATTGGCCGAGATCACATTGACCTTGATGCCGGTCGCTTTGGTGAAACCTTCAAACAGCGGCGCGATCAGTTTGGCTTCGCGATAGCTGTAGACATTCACTTCGCCCGGCACTTGGGCGCTCGCGGCGCCGGCATAAATCGCAGGCGCAACCGCCGCGATCATCACCGCCAGCAGGGATGGTTTGCCGATGAACATGGGCCTCTCCTCGAGCCCGCGAAAAGCGGGCGAAAACGGAACGGCGCGACCTTACCCAGCCCCCTCTCAGGGTCAACAGATTTCCTTTTAAAATCAATAGTTTGTAAGAGTTCTAAAATTTAAGAGAGTTCACATCAGTATTTATACGGTGCCCGCATATTATCGATGCCGTCGAGTTGCGCTTGACTTGCTTCAGCCATCGCAGAAGATCACCTTAAGAGAGGGTGTTCCGAAGACTCCTGCGGGAGCTGCTCAAGGAACCACTGTCTCCGGTGCTGAATTGATCGAGACTGAGGCCGCTCTCGCCCGAGCCTCAAAACTGAGTGCTTAAGACGGACCCAGCCCCGATCGAAGGAGGAGCGAAATGAAAGTTTCGAACATTCTCAAGACTAAGGGCCATGATGTCATTACCGCCCAACCGCACCGTACCTTGCATGAGATCGCTCACATCCTCGCCGATAAGGGCATCGGCGCCGTGGTGATCACCAGCGCCGACGGCGCGCTCATGGGCATCATCTCCGAGCGCGACCTCGTCCGCGTTCTCTCACGCAATGGTGCGGCCGCCTTGAACGATGCCGTCAGCCGGCACATGACGCCGAAAGTCGTCACGGCAACGCGCGAGACCAGCATCGACCATCTGACCGAACAGATGACCGCAGGTCGCTTTCGCCACATGCCGATTGTCGAAGGTGGGCGGCTCTTGGGGCTCGTCTCCATTGGCGACGTGGTGAAATGGCGCGTCGAGGAAATCGAATCTGAACATCGGGCGATGCGCGAATATATCGCCAACGCTTGAACGTTTTGCAGAGATGCGGCGTTCGCAGAAGCTCGGTTCTGACACGCTCAGAACCGAGAGAGGTTTTTACGCCGGTCGCATCCGCACGAGCGCATCCAATGTGATGGTCAGGACCGGCTGACGCGCGTCGTCGATAAGCTCGCTTTTCAGAACCACGACCGCGTTTTGTCGCTCGGGGCGCAGCGTTACGCTGTGGATTAGCGCCTGCCCCGTCAAAGCCGTGCCCGGACGAACCGGGCGCACGAGACGCACTTCGAAGCTGCGCCCGACCAGACCCGCGACCTTGTTCCAGACGGCCTCGACGACGAGCCGCTGGTAGATCGCCATGGTGTTGAAGCCACTCGCGATGAGCCCTTCGAACGGCCCGGCGGCCGCGGCGACGGGATCGGTATGGATCGGAACGGGATCGTATTGCCCGGCGAACTGGAGAATCTCGGCCTCGGAAATCGTGTAGACGCCGAACGGAAAAGTCTGCCCTTCGGAAAGATCTTCAGCGTAGAGCATCGGCGGTGATCCTCGCGGCAAAAACCAATGGCGGGCAGCGACACCGCTCCCCGCCATCATCGAGCTTAAACATCATTTGATAGCCAAGCCATGACCTTTGAGGTCACGACCCAGTCACGCCGCCTTGGGAGGCTTGCCCAACACGTCGTCGCGCAATTCCCGGCGCAGGATCTTGCCGACATTGGTCTTCGGCAATGTCTCGCGGAACTCCACGGTCTTGGGCACCTTATAGGCCGTCAGTTTCTCGCGGGCGAAAGCGCGCAGCTCTTCCGGCTTCAGCGAAGGATCTTTCGGCACGACGAACGCCGCCACCGCCTCGCCGGAATGGGGATCGGGCACGCCGATCACCGCCGCTTCCAGCACTTTCGGATGGCTGGCCAGAACTTCCTCCACCTCATTGGGGAAGACTTTCAGGCCGGACATGACGATCATGTCCTTCATCCGATCGACGATCTTGATCATGCCCTGAGCATCGAGAATACCGACATCGCCGGTGCGCAGATAGCCGTCGGCCGTCATCACTTTCGCGGTCTCATCAGGCCGCTGCCAATAGCCCGCCATCACCTGCGGACCTTTGACGCAGAGTTCGCCCGCCTCGCCAATCGGCATGGGGTCGCCGTCGGGAGAGCGGATCGACACATCGGTCGAAGGCACCGGATAGCCGATCATGCCGGTGAATTCTTCAATGTCGAGGCGGTTGAGGCACACCACCGGCGACGTCTCCGACAGCCCATAACCTTCGACGATCGGCTTGCCGGAAATTTCCTTCCAGCGCTGCGCCACCGGCGCCTGTGTCGCCATGCCGCCGGCGATGCACACGCGCAGGTTGGAGAAGTCGACCTTGGAAATATCGCGATGCTGCGCCAGCGCATTGTAGAGCGTGTTGACCAGCACCAATTCGTTCGGCTTCGAAGTCTGCAAGGTCTTGACCAGACCGCTGATGTCACGCGGGTTGGCGACGAGAATCTGCAAGCCGCCGATGCGGCAAGTGAACACACAGCACCCGGTCAGCGACAGGATGTGATAGAGCGGCAGAGCCGTCACCACCGAATAATGCGCCGTATCGCCGATGAACGGCCGCGTCCACGCCTCGCACTGCAAGACGTTGGCAACGATATTGCTGTGAAGCAAGGTGGCGCCCTTGGCCACGCCCGTCGTACCGCCGGTATATTGCAGGAAGGCCACGTCATCGACCGACAGATCGACCTTCGCCAGCGGCTTCTCGCGGCCAAAAGCCAGGAAACGGCCGAAGCGGATGGTCGCCGGCAACGCATAGCGCGGCACACCCTTCTTCACATAGCGCGAGACGAAATTGACGATGGCGCCCTTCAGGCCCAACAGATCGCCAGGCGCGACGATGACCGCGCGTTCAACGGTCTTCAAGTCAGGCAGCGCCGCCTCGACCGTGTGGCAGAAATTCTCCAACACGAAGAGAATGCGCACGCCGGCATCATTGAGCTGGTGGCTGAGTTCGCGCGGCGTATACAGCGGATTGACGTTCACCACGGTGAAGCCGCCGGCGAGAATGCCAAACATGATCGGCGCATAAGCCATCACATTGGGCATCATGATGGCGACGCGGTCCCCCTTCTTGAGGCCCATGCGTTGCAGGCCGGAACCGAGCGCCTGCGCCAGCTCACCAAATTGGCTGTAATTGATACGTTTGCCAAAACTCTCGAGCGCCGGATGGTCGCCGAACTTGGTCACACTCTCATTGAAGACATCGACCAACGTGCCAAGCGATGTGGCATCGATGTCCGCCGGCACACCAGCCGGATAATGCGCGAGCCAGGGTTTCAGCGCCGTTTTGGCGTCCATCTTACTCTCCCACGCCCTCCCTCCGGGCGACCGTTAGATTGCGGGCCGCCACGATGGCGGCCTGTGCGGATTGAACCCGCACAGGTCAAGATGGCATCGCCACCGGCATTCGGCAATTCGGCGAAATGCCTAGGGCAAAATCGCGAGACGTAACCTGGTTATTCTTTGGTCTTGAGGCCTTTGAGCTTGGCAAAGACGGAGTCGACGTCGATATCGTCTTCGGCTTCGTCCTTATGGGCGGCCTGGCGGGCGCCGAAAACATCTTCCTCGCTCGCCGGCTGGGCGCGCTCGGCGTCATGGTCGCGCGGCGCGGTGGTGATCTCGGCCGGGACCAGGGTGGCGCCGCTATCGGGCACCGGCGGCCGATCCTTGTTGGCGCGCGCCACTTCGAAGTCGAGGTCGATCTGCGAGCACAGACCCAAGGTCACCGGATCGAGCGGCGACAGATTGGCCGAATTCCAATGGGTCCGTTCGCGGATCGCCTGCAGCGTCGTCTTGGTCGTGCCAACCAGACGCATGATCTGCGCGTCCTTCAATTCCGGATGGTTGCGCAGCAGCCAGAGAATGGCGTTCGGACGATCCTGGCGGCGCGACAGCGGCGTGTAGCGCGGGCCACCACGACGCTTGATTTCCGGCAGGCGCACCTTGGAGGCGGCCAGCACCAGCTTGTGCTCCGGATTGGCTTCGCCCCGGGCGATCTCATCGCGGGTCAACTGACCGGAGGTGATCGGATCATGCCCTTTGATGCCGGCCGCCACTTCACCATCGGCAATACCTTTCACCTCGAGCGGGTGCAGTTTGCAGAAATCGGCAATCTGATCGAAGGACAGCGAGGTGTTCTCCACCAGCCAGACCGCGGTCGCTTTGGGCATCAGCGGGGCGTTGTTCATCGTAAACTCCTGAAAGCCGTGGCGAGGACGTGGGCGCGCTGCGCCGGGCTCCGGCCCGGCCGAGGCTAAGCCTCAAATACACACATCCATGACGGGGATGCCGTTATATACGTTCCGGGCCCCGAAATGGCAATGCTCACTGTCCGCTGGCCGTCGGCCGGCCCTGACGGGCCTCTTTGGGCGAACAGCCGTAAGCCTGCCCGAACAAAGTGGAAAAATGTTGCTGACTGCGAAATCCGCAATTCAGCGCTATCATCTTGATTGTTTCGGATTTTCTCGTCGGATCGAGGAGTATTTTACGGCTGCGCTCAAGCCGTCGGAGCTTGATTTGTTGGGCAACCGACTGACCTGCCTTTTGGAAAAGTTGGTGCAGGGCGCGCAGCGATACCCCAACACCCGCCGCCACCTGGGCTGGATCGAGGTCGGCGTCAGCCAGCCGGCTGTCGATCACCGCGCAACAGCGGGCATAAAGCTGGTCTTGGCTCACCGTCAGCCCACGGCTCTTGGCCGGCCACTGCCTTACCAACATGCAGAACATGTCGGTCAGCCGCTCGGCATAGGCCGAGGCCGCTTGGTCCGGGATCGCCTCCCCTTCCGCCGCCAACGCCAGCAGGAGTGCAGACGAAATGCGGCCGATCCCACCGGTCGCCGGAAAAGCCTCCAGAACCCGATGCTCAGGCGCCGCCATGGCGGTCCGTAGCAGACCGGTGGGAATCTTCAGCGCCACGAGATCCGTCCGGCGCCGATGCGCCAATCGATAAGGTGCCCCAAGATCGAAGAGCGTGAAACAGCCCGCGCGAAGCAGCAGGCTGCGGCCATATTGTTCAAGCTCCAGCTCTCCTTCGCGCAGCAGTGCGAAGGCAAAGGCATCTTCGCCATCGCGTGCCACATGTCGATGAGTCCGCACGGCTTCTTCGTTCGCACTCGCCACTTCGGCGACAGTGAGACCGGCGATCGACACATGGCGGAAGCGACCGAAGAACGGCACATCCTCGCGGGTGCGCATGGCCACCTGGCCGAAGGCATTGTTGATGATACCGTTCCAAACAAGCCCGGTTTGAGCGACCCGCGCCGTTTCCGCGCCGATCATGACGCCCCTCCCCACAATGACGGCCAAGAACCACGCAAAGCTTAGTCCCAGGGACACCGAAAGCAACGCACTTTTCAACACAGCGCATGAAAGCGTTCAGCACCGTGCATTCCCACGCCAATGCCTTGCCCGCTTTGGTCACGACGCGCATCAACGCGGCGGCGCGGAGGGGCGCCGGAGGGAACGATCATGTCAATATCCGCGCGGTTCACACGCCGCACTCTGCTGCGATCAGGAGCTGCCACGCTGGCCACACCGGCATTGATCGGCACGGGCCTGCCGCAATCCAACAATGTCATCAAGATCGGCTTCGTCACGCCGCAAACTGGTCCGCTCGCCGCCTTCGGCGGCGCAAATGCGTTTTTGATCGCGCAAGTTCAGCAGGTGCTCCGCGATGGCTTGACGAAAGGCGGAACGCGCTACCGCATCGACATCCTCACCAAGGACAGCCAATCGAATTCGACCCGCGCCGCTGAAGTGACTGCCGAGTTGATCCTGCACGACAAGGTCGACCTCATCCTCACCGGCGGAGCGCCCGATACGGTCAACGCGGTCTCGGATCGCGCCGAGATTGACGGCGTGCCCTGCATCGCCACCGCTTGTCCCTGGCAGCCGTGGTTCTTCGGTCGCTCCGGCGACCCGGCAAAAGGCTTCGAATATACGTGGCTATTCTGTTTCGGTCTCGAGGACATTCTCGGCGCCTTCATTGGCCTGTGGGCGCCGCAGCCGACCAACAAGGTTGTCGCTTGTCTCTTCGCCAATGATGCCGATGGCAATGCCTGGGGCCAGAATTTTCCGCCCGCATTGAAGAAGGCAGGCTTCACCGTCGTCGAACCTGGCCGCTATCAACCGATGTCGAACGATTTCACGGCGCAGATCGGCGCCTTCAAGGCGGCTGGCGCCGAGATCGTCACCGGCACCATGATCCCACCGGATTTCGCCACCTTCTGGACCCAGGCTGCACAGCAAGGCTTTCGGCCCAAGATCGCCACCATCGGCAAAGCTTTTCTGTTTCCCGCCGCCGTCAGTGCCTTTGGCGATCGGGCACTAGGGCTGTCATGCGAAGTACCATGGTCACCCGACTTTCCGTTCAAATCAGGACTGACAGGCCAAAGCGGTGCCACGCTGCTTGCCGCCGCCCAAAGCGCTCATGGTGGCCGTGATCTGGGCTTCATTCTCGGCCTGTTCCATGCGCTTTTTGAAGTGGGCATCGACGTACTGAAACGCGCGCCCACAGTGACGCCGGATGGTATCGTCGCGGCGATCCGCGACACCTCCTACGAGTCGATCGTCGGCCGCGTCGACTGGAAATCGAAATCCGGCCCCGTCGCCAATGTTTCGCGCACGCCTATCGTCGCGGGCCAGTGGGAGCGCGCGGCAGCGGGTGCGCCCCTGCATCTCGCCATCAAGAGCAATGCCGGACATCCGGACATTCCCGTCAGCGGCACGCTCAAACTGCTCTGAGCCACTTCCATCATCACAAGGAGGACCTCTATGGAAATTGAATCCATCAATGATCTGCTGAACCCAGGCTATCTGCCATTCGAGTCCGGCTACAAACAGCTCAAGGACGAGCGTTGGCTGGTCGCAGCCTTAACGCGCATGCAGGGCTGTCGCGCCAAGATGATCGATTGGTGGTTCTCCTGGCTTGGCGGTATCGATCAATATATTTTCTGGCATCCGCGCGATCACGTGTTCAGCGACTGGGAGAACCGTGTCGATGGCAAGTATATCGGCAGCTCACACCTGGTGCATGAATATCTTGGCGGCGAAGGCAGCCCGCTCTACAAGCTGCGCATCAACATCCGCGATCCGAAAGAATTCTACGATCCGAAGCGCTTCGAACAATCGGGCGCGTTCGCCATCACCGCCATCATCGGTGATCTCGAACACCCGGTGAATTTCGGCCGCATGACCCATTTCATCCGCGATACGGACTATGGTTGCGAGATGCGCAGCCGCTTCTGGCTTGGCTACATCGCCAGCCGCGATCCAGCCGTGACGTTTACGCAAGACCAACAGCGCGAGATACGTCGCCAACATGTGACGGAAGAGCTCGCCCGCCGCCTACATCAGCATGCGGTGGAGGAAATGGGCTATCTCGCCGAAGTCCTGCCGACGCTCTATCGCCGCGTCACGCAAGACAACTCGTTCTGAGATCCAATATTGGAAAAAGCGGCACGCTACAGCGTGCCGCACACATTATGAATCGAACAGGCTCGATACGCTGCGCTCTTCGGCGGTGCGGCGCACCGCTTCGCCGACCAATTGGGCGATGGAAATGACGCGGATGTTCTTAGCCACCCGCACCGCCGCCGTCGGCTCGATCGTATCGGTCAGCACCAGTTCCTTGATGCTCGACGAGGATATGCGCGCCACCGCGCCCCCCGACAGCACGCCGTGGGTGATGTAGGCGTAGACCTCGCGCGCGCCCTGCTCCATCAGCGCGTCGGCAGCATTGCACAGCGTTCCACCGGAATCGACGATGTCGTCGACCAGGATACAGCTCTTGCCTCGGACGTCGCCGATGATGTTCATCACTTCGGATTCGCCGGCGCGCTCACGCCGCTTGTCGACGATGGCGAGTGGCGCATCGATGCGCTTGGCGAGCGCGCGGGCGCGCACCACGCCACCGACGTCGGGCGAGATCACCATCGTGTTCTTGAGATCGAGCCGCTCCTTGATGTCGCGCACCATGACCGGCGCGGCGAACAGGTTGTCGACCGGAATATCGAAAAAGCCCTGGATCTGGCCGGCATGGAGATCGACGGTCAAAACGCGGTCGGCACCGGCGCGGGTGATCAGGTTGGAAACCAGTTTGGCGGAGATCGGCGTACGTGGGCCGGGTTTACGATCCTGGCGGGCATAACCGAAATAGGGGATCACGGCGGTGATGCGGCGGGCCGACGCGCGGCGCAACGCATCCATCATGATCAGCAGTTCCATCAGATGGTCGTTGGCGGGAAAGGCCGTCGACTGGATGACGAACGCATCGAGACCGCGGACGTTTTCCTGGATTTCGACGAAAATCTCCATGTCGGCAAAGCGCCGGACTTGGCACTTCGCCAGCGGCATGCCGAGATAGGCGGCAATAGCCTCGGTCAAGGCGCGGTTGGAATTACCTGCCAGGATTTTAAATTTTTCGTCCATGCCAGAAGGCCCCGCGCCCGCAAGCAGAATGCGAAAAGACCGTTTTTCGCGAAATCCCGCTTGAACTCTAAGAAACGTGATCTGTTGCGCCGCTCCTTATCAAGCCGAGGCAGAGCCGACAACACGATGGGCGGGACGAGGTAAATCTTCCACCGTTAATCGTGCGGCGTGACGTTCTGGCAACAGCCCTGTGGACGGCGCAAAGCCCTCAATCGGCCCTCAATCGAGGGGCGCGAACCCCTGGGCGCGGACCGGCAGGGTGGCCGGGCGAGCCGCTTGCGCCACCGCCGCGCCAGCCGCCGAACCCGAGGCGGCCACCGCTTCCGGCGAATTTGTAAGGAAACCAGCCAGATTCTCGGCTGTTAGCCCGGCAATACTGGTCAAAACCTGCTCGTCGACCGCGCCCCACGGATTGCCAGCCGACCCACGCACGGTGATGGAATCGTCCATCCGCTGCCGCCGGACGCGTTTTTGGTCGTAAACGTCCCAAACCCAGGCCACGGCGACGCCGCTTTCGGCCGGATAGGCACTCATATGTCCTTGAACGACGAAATTGGCGCTGCCCGAATCGGCAGTCACGATGTCGCGGCTGGCCAAAGCGGTGGACATGGCGGCAACGAACCGGCTCACCACCTCCGGCGGTGCCCCATCCAGCGACTTGAACGCCACCGTCACGCTCGACGGCAGCACCCCCGGCCGCATGGCGATGCGCGGCGATCGGGTGTCGGTGGCACTGGCGACCAAGCCGCCCCCCGTGTCGGAACAGCCGCCGAGCCACGGCGAAAACGCCAGTAGCACGGACGCCGCGAGCAAATGTCGCGCCTTCATCATACTCAACCTGAACCTGTTACCAATTGGCCTGCTCCAGCGAACCGTGCGGCCTTGCCAAGATTGGTAACGGGAAATGCCCGATCGGTCCAGCTTGGGGACAACCTATCCACCTTGCCACAATCTGACAGGAGCAAAGGCAGGAAGGCGCCTTCCAACCCGGCGCCAATGCGCCTAAATCTCAGCCATGAGCCGCGTCGTCAGCCGCCCACCCCAATCCATGCCAGCATCCGAAGCGGATGCCGCCGTGCCGTCGGAAGAAAAATCCGTCGACGCGCCGAACTTTTCCGACGAAGAGGCCGAAAGCGACGACGATCTCGAACAGTATCTCGGCCAGGATCTGGGGCCGGTGCTGGTCGCCGACGAAGCGACACCGCCCGAGCCTGGCTCCATCCAGCATGGCGTCGAGGTCATCCGCGCCAATCTGAAACACGCACCGCTCGGCCCCGGCGTCTACCGCATGATCGCCACCGACGGCGAAGTGCTCTATGTCGGCAAGGCGCGCAGCATCCGCCGGCGCATCGCCTCTTACGCGCGCGAGGCCGGCCATTCCAATCGCATCGCGCGGATGATCGCGCTCACCGCCTCCATGGTCTTCGTCTCGACGGAGACCGAGACCGAGGCGCTGCTGCTCGAAGCCAATTACATCAAGCAGATGAAGCCGCGCTTCAACGTTCTGCTGCGCGACGACAAATCCTTTCCCTATATCGTGCTGACCGGCGATCATGTCTCGCCGCAGCTCACCAAACATCGCGGCGCCCGCAACCGGAAGGGCGATTATTTCGGCCCCTTCGCCAGCGTCCAGGCGGTCAACCGCACGCTCAATGCCCTGCAGCGTGCCTTTCTCCTGCGCTCCTGCACCGATTCGTTTTACGAAAACCGCACCCGCCCCTGCCTGCTCTGGCAGATCAAGCGTTGCTCAGGCCCCTGCACCGGCGAGATCAACCACGAGGACTATGCCGCGCTCGTCGGCGAAGCGCGCGACTTCCTCTCCGGCAAGAGCCGCACGGTGCGCGAACATCTGGCGCAGGACATGAACGCCGCCGCCGAAGCGCTGGAATTTGAAACCGCCGCCCGTCTGCGCGACAGGATCGCGGCACTCTCCACCATTCAAGGCACCCAGGGCATCAATCCCCGCACGGTGGAAGAGGCCGACGTCTTCGCCATCATCGAGGAAGCTGGCCAGTTCGCCATCGAGGTCTTCTTCTTCCGCACCTATCAGAACTGGGGCAATCGCACCTATTATCCGCGTGCCGATCGCAGCCTGACGCCAGGCGAAGTGCTCGATGCCTTCCTGGCGCAGTTCTACGCCGACAAGCCGGCGCCACGCCTCGTCCTGCTGTCGCACGACATCGAAAACCGCGACGTCCTGGCCGAAGCCTTGAGCGCGCGCGCCGGGCGCAAAGTGGAAGTCGCCATCCCGCAACGGGGCGAACGCCGCGAATTGGTCGAGCACGCCACCCAGAACGCCCGCGAAACCCTCGGCCGCAAACTGGCCGACACGGCGGCACAGGAAAAGCTCTTGGCGGCACTGGCGGAGGCGTTCGGTTTCAACCGCACCTTGCAGCGCATCGAGGTCTACGACAACTCGCACATCATGGGCACCAATGCTATCGGCGCCATGATCGTCGCCGGCCGCGCCGGCTTCATGAAAGCGCATTACCGCACCTTCAACATCAAGAGCACCGACATCACGCCGGGCGACGACTACGGCATGATGCGCGAGGTGCTGATGCGCCGCTTCGCCCGGCTGAAAAAAGAAGAAACTGCCTCGGAGACAGGCGAAACGGAGAAAGCCGACACCAGGCCGAGCGATGCTTTCCCGTCACGGCCCGATCTCATCCTCATCGACGGCGGCAAGGGCCAGTTCGAGGAGGCGCGCAAGGTGCTGACCGAACTCGGCATCGAAGGCGTCGAACTCGCCTCCATCGCCAAGGGACCGGACCGAAACGCCGGCCGCGAGACCTTCTTCGTCGAAGGCCGCGAGCCGTTCAAACTGCCGCCGCGCGACCCGGCGCTTTATTTCGTGCAACGCCTGCGCGACGAAGCCCACCGTTTCGCCATCGGCACCCATCGCGCCCGGCGCAAGAAAGACTTCGTGCGCAGCCCGCTCGATGAAATCGCCGGCATCGGCCCTGCCCGCAAACGCGCTCTGCTGCAGGCTTTCGGCACCGCCAAAGCCGTCGCCCGCGCGGCCCTGTCCGACCTTGAAAAAGTGCCCGGCGTCAATGCGGCGACCGCCAAACTAATCTATGATTTCTTTCATGATAAGGCGTGACGATCGCCGCAGAGACGGGCGCCCTCATGTCTGCTGATCCGCCCAAACCGCCAAAGCCACATACATTGGCCGATCACCGCTTCGGCGCCGACGCCGATCACGTCCATGCACCGGGCGAAGAGCACGACCACGATCACGACAATGACGGCCATGAAGTCCTGGAGCCCGGCTCGCAAGCCCTCGAACTGGTGCCACTCATCAGTCTCGGCATCGATATCGGCTCATCGAGCACGCAGATCATTTTCTCCCGGCTGATGATGCGCGGACCGGGCGAACCGCTGGCCATGCGCCGCAATGCCAAGAGCCGCGAAACGCTCTATCGCTCGCCCATCGCCATGACGCCCTTCACGGACACCAACACGATCGACGCGGCGCGGCTGCGCGCCACCATCGATCGTGCTTACGCCGCCGCAGGCCTCACCGCCGACGATATCGAAACCGGCGCCATCATTCTGACCGGCGCGGCGGCGGAGCGCGACAATGCCGAGGCCATTCTGCAAACACTGAGCGAGGAGAGCGGCGAACTCATCGCCGCCGTCGCCGGCCATCATATGGAAGCAGCCCTCGCAGCTTATGGATCAGGCGCGGCCGAGACCTCGGGGCGGGATGGCTTGCGCCTGCTCAATGTCGACGTTGGCGGTGCCACTACCAAACTGGCGCTCATCGAAGCCGGCCGCGTCCGCGCCACGGCGGCGCTGCGCGGCGGCGGCCGCCTCATCGCACTCGATCGGCAAGATCGCATCACAAGACTGGACGACGCTGCCCGCGCCTTCGCTGAACGCATCGGCCTTGACTTGCGGCGCGGTGCCACCGCCACGCACGACGACCTGCAACGCCTGGCCGAAACGATGGCCGACACCATCGCCAGTGCCCTGATGGCAAACGGCGAACCCGATCGCGACAACCTCCTGACGGCCCCGCTCCCGCCGCTGCACGGCATCGACGGCCTGCAATTCTCCGGCGGCGTCGCCGAATATATTTACGAGCGCGAGAAGCGCGATTTCGGCGATCTCGGCTGGCGGCTCGGCCGCGCGCTGCGCCAACGCTGCGAGGATGGGCGCATTCCCTGGCCGCTGCTGCCATCCGGCGAATGTATCGGCGCCACCGTGCTCGGCGCGTCCGAATTCACCGTACAGATGAGCGGCGCCACCAGTTTCATCACCTCCCCAGCAAAACTGCTGCCGCGCCGCAATCTGCCGGTGCTGCAACCGCCCTATGATTTCTCCGGCGCGGTCGATACCGAGGCCCTCGCACAGAGCATCAGGGATCACCGCCGTGCCTTCGGCGACAACGATCCCGTTAGCGAGCGGGCCTTTGCCTTTCGCTGGCGCGGCGATGCCTCCTGGCCAAGGCTCAGCGCCTTCGCCAGAGGGGTGAGCCTCGGGCTCGCCGACCGGATCGCCACCGGGAACCCGCTCTGGCTGATCTGCGAGGGGGACGTCGCCCTCAATCTTGGCGGGCTGCTGCGCGACGAGCTTGGGGTCATCAACGACATTCTGGTGATCGACGGCATCGTCTTGCGTGATTTCGACTATGTCGATCTCGGCCGCATCCGCCTGCCCTCGGGTACTTTGCCCATAACCATTAAATCCCTGACTTTCGGCCAACAGAGCCCGTGAATGGATCTTGGATAGGCGGCGTCCCACTGCACCGGCGCTCGATTCACGCCCACAATGTCCGTTTTCGCAGGGACTTTTCAGTAAGGTAGCGCTTGCTTTGGTGATAAAATAAACAAAATACGGCTATAGTCTCGTCAATCGGGAGTGAATGGCAGGAATGACCTTGGTATCGACACAGGCCTTTGACGCGGCGCTGGTAGAGGAGATCGCGCGCGACGAGCAGGCGAAGGCGCTGAGCTTTTTCGGCGAGGCCTGCGGCCTCTCGGCGGCGCTGCTGCCGATCCTGCATCGGCTGCAGGACACGTTCGGCTATGTCGATGACCAAAGCTGGCCGATCATCGCCCGCGTGCTGAATATTTCTCAGGCCGAGGTGCGCGGCACCACCAGTTTCTATCATGATTATCGCCATGCCCCCGCCGGGCGGCACGTGCTGAAACTCTGCCGCGCCGAAGCCTGCCAGTCCATGGGCGTCGAAGCTCTCGCCGATCATCTTCGCCACCATCATCGCCTCAATGCCGGCAACACCTCCGCCGATGGCGGATTGACGGTCGAGAACGTCTATTGCCTTGGCAATTGCGCTTTGTCGCCGGCGGCACTATTCGACGATCGCCTCGTCGGTCGTCTCGATGAAGCCCGGCTCGACGCGCTCGTGGCGGAGGCTGCCCGATGAGCGCCGTGCGCATCTTCGTTCCCCGCGATGCGGCCGCTCTCTCGGTCGGCGCCGACGATGTGGCCACCGCTCTCGCCCGCGAAATCAAAGCGCGCGGCCTAGATGCCACGATCGTGCGCAACGGGTCGCGCGGCATGCTCTGGCTTGAACCGCTGGTCGAAATCGAGACCGCGCGAGGCCGCATCGGCTATGGTCTGGTGCAGGCGGGCGACGTCGCCTCGCTTTTCGATGCCGGCCTGCTCGATGGCAAAAGCCACGCGCTGTGCATCGGCCGTGTCGAAGATCACGACTATTTCAAGCGCCAACAGCGGCTCACCTTCGCCCGCGTCGGCGTGATTGATCCGCTCTCATTGGACGATTATCGCGCCCATGGCGGCTTGATCGGTCTCGAAAAGGCCCGCGCCTTGGCGCCCGCCGCCATCGTCGAGGAAATCGTCGCCTCCGGCCTGCGTGGTCGCGGCGGCGCCGGCTTCCCGGCCGGCATCAAATGGCGCACGGTGCTGGAGGCACAGGGTCCGCAGAAGTTCATCGTCTGCAATGCGGACGAGGGCGACAGTGGCACCTTCGCCGATCGCATGCTGATGGAAGGCGATCCCTTCCTGCTCGTCGAAGGCATGGCCATCGCTGGCCTCGCCACCGGCGCGACACGCGGCGTCATCTACATCCGTTCCGAATATCCGCACGCGATCGCGACGATGCGCGAAGCCATCGCCATCGCCCGGCGCGCCGACCTCCTGAATGCCCGTTTCGATATCGAGATTCGTGTCGGTGCCGGCGCCTATGTCTGCGGCGAGGAAACCTCGCTGCTCGAAAGCATCGAGGGCAAGCGCGGCCAAGTGCGCGCCAAGCCGCCGCTGCCTGCGCACAAGGGCCTGTTCAGCTGCCCGACCGTGATCAACAATGTGCTGACCTTGGCCGCCGCGCCGACCATTCTGGCGGAAGGCGGCAAGGCCTATGCCGAACAGGGCATGGGCCGTTCGCGCGGCACCTTGCCGTTCCAGATCGCCGGCAATGTCAAACGCGGCGGCTTGTTCGAAGCGCCCTTCGGTCTGACCCTGCGCACCCTGATCGAAGACATCGGCGGCGGCACCGCCAGCGGCCGGCCGCTGCGCGCGGTCCAGGTCGGCGGCCCGCTCGGCGCCTATTTCCCCGAAAGCCTGCTCGACACACCGCTCGACTATGAAGCCATGGCCGCCAAGGCCGGCCTGCTCGGCCACGGCGGCATCGTCGTCTTCGACGACACCGTCGATATGGCCCATCAGGCCCGCTTCGCTTTCGACTTCTGTGCCATCGAGAGCTGCGGCAAGTGCACGCCTTGCCGTATCGGCTCGACGCGCGGCGTGGAGACCATCGACAAGATCACCCAAGGCCAGAATGTCGAAGCCAACATTGCTCTGGTGAAGGACCTCTGCACGGTGCTGACCGACGGCTCGCTCTGCGCGCTCGGCGGTCTGACACCGATGCCGGTGATGAGTGCCCTCACCCATTTCCCTGACGACTTCCGTCGCAGCGCCTTGCACGCCGCTGCCGAATAATTGAGATCGCCGAGAAACATCATGCCGCTCGATCGCGAACCTGATTTTGGAACCCCGGCCCGCACCAGCGTCACCACCGTGACGCTGACCATCGATGGCGCTTCCGTCACCGTGCCGGCTGGAACGTCGGTGATGGCCGCCGCCATGCATGCCGGCACGCAGATCCCGAAACTCTGCGCCACCGACATGGTCGAAGCCTTCGGCTCCTGCCGCCTCTGCCTCGTCGAAATCGAGGGCCGTCGCGGCACGCCGGCCTCCTGCACCACGCCGGCTGAAAACGGCATGGTCGTGCGAACACAGACGCCGCGCCTCAGCACGCTGCGCCGCGGCGTCATGGAGCTTTACATCTCCGATCATCCACTCGACTGCCTGACCTGCTCCGCCAACGGCGATTGCGAGTTGCAGGATATGGCCGGCGTGGTCGGTCTGCGCGACGTGCGCTATGGCCAGGATGGGGAAAAGCATCGCACCGTCGCCAAGGACGAGAGCAATCCCTATTTCACTTTCGATTCCTCAAAATGCATCGTCTGCTCGCGCTGCGTGCGCGCCTGCGAGGAAGTGCAAGGCACATTCGCGCTGACCATCGACGCGCGTGGCCTCGCCTCGAAAGTCTCGACCGGCACCGCTGATTTCCTGACGTCGGAATGCGTCTCCTGCGGTGCTTGCGTGCAAGCTTGCCCGACGGCGACGCTGAACGAAAAGACCGTCATCGAAATGGGCACGCCAACCAAGGCAACCGTCACCACCTGCGCCTATTGCGGCGTCGGCTGCTCGTTCCGTGCCGAAACCCAGGGCGACCAGGTGATCCGCATGGTGCCCGACAAGGCCGGCAAGGCCAACGAAGGCCATTCCTGCGTCAAAGGCCGTTTCGCCTGGGGCTATGCGACCCATAAGGATCGCATCACCAAGCCGATGATCCGCGCCAAGATCACCGATCCCTGGCGCGAGGTGAGCTGGGAGGAGGCCTTCGCCTATGCCGCTTCCGAGTTCAAGCGCATCCAGGCGCAATATGGTCGCGATTCCATCGGAGGAATCACCTCGTCGCGCTGCACCAATGAGGAAACCTTCCTGGTGCAGAAGCTGATCCGCGCTGGCTTCGGCAACAACAATGTCGACACCTGCGCCCGCGTCTGCCATTCGCCGACGGGCTATGGCCTGAAGACCACCTTCGGCACATCGGCCGGCACGCAGGATTTCCGCTCGGTCGAAAAAGCCGATGTGGTTCTAGTCATCGGCGCCAATCCGACCGACGGCCATCCGGTCTTCGGTTCGCGCCTGAAAAAGCGCCTGCGCCAAGGTGCTAAGCTGATCGTCGCCGATCCGCGCCGCATCGATCTGGTGCGCACGCCCCACGTGGAAGCTTCCTATCACCTGCCGGTCATGCCCGGCACCAATGTGGCGCTGCTCAACGCCTTGGCCCATGTCATCGTCACCGAAGGCCTGGTGAAAGAAGACTACGTGCGTGAGCGCTGCGACTGGCAGGACTTCGAAGTCTGGGCGCGCTTCATCGCCCAGGACATCAATTCGCCAGAAGCGACCGAAGCCAAGACCGGCGTGCCGGCAGCCGACGTACGCGCCGCAGCGCGGCTCTACGCGACCGGCGGCAATGGCGCGATCTTCTACGGCCTCGGCGTCACCGAACACAGCCAGGGCTCAACCACGGTGATGGCCATGGCCAATCTCGCCATGGCGACCGGCAATATCGGCCGCGACGGCGTTGGCGTGAATCCCCTGCGCGGCCAGAACAACGTGCAAGGCTCCTGCGATATGGGCTCGTTCCCGCACGAGTTCTCCGGCTATCGCCACGTCTCCGACGACGCGACGCGCGAGATGTTTGAGAATCTCTGGGGTGTCGAACTGTCGGCCGAACCCGGCCTGCGCATTCCCAACATGCTCGATGAAGCGGTCGGCGGCCGTTTCAAGGGGCTCTACATCCAGGGTGAGGACATCGCCCAGTCCGACCCGAACACGAAGCATGTGACATCAGGCCTGCGCAATATGGAATGCGTGATCATTCAGGATCTGTTTCTGAACGAGACCGCCAAATATGCCCATGTGTTCTTCCCCGGCTCGTCCTTCCTGGAGAAGGACGGCACGTTCACCAATGCGGAACGGCGCATCAGCCGTGTGCGCAAGGTGACGCCGTCCCTGTCCGGCCTGGCCGATTGGGAAATCACTTTGCGCTTCGCCGAAGCGCTCGGCTACGAGATGACCTACGATCATCCCTCTCAGATCATGGACGAGATCGCGCACCTGACGCCGACCTTCACCGGCGTCTCCTATGCGCGTCTTGACGAACTCGGTTCGATCCAATGGCCGTGCAACCAATCGGCACCAGAAGGTACGCCGATCATGCATGTCGATCGCTTCGTGCGCGGCAAGGGCAAGTTCATGGTCACCGAATATGTGCCGACCGACGAGAAGACCGGGCCGCGCTTCCCGCTGCTGCTAACCACCGGCCGTATTCTCTCGCAGTATAACGTCGGCGTGCAGACCTCGCGCTCGCACAACAATGTCTGGCATTCGGAGGACCGGCTCGAAATCCATCCCTTCGATGCGGAGGAGCGCGGCATTCGCGATGGCGATCTCGTCGCGCTGCAAAGCCGCTCCGGCGACGTATCGTTGCGCGCCTTGATCACCGACCGGGTGCAGCCGGGCGTCGTCTACACCACGTTCCACCATGCCAAGAGCGGCGTTAATGTCATCACCACCGACTATTCCGACTGGGCGACCAATTGTCCGGAATATAAGGTGACGGCGGTGCAGGTGCAGCGCACCAATCGCTATTCCGACTGGCAGAACGAAGACCGCGAGAATGCCGATCTCTTGCGCATGATCGAGGGCAGCATGAGCCATGCCGCCGAGTGACGACCAGAAACGCCCGGCCTTCATGCGCAGCCGGACGCGCACCTTCGACTATACCGACGCGATTTCGGACGCCGGCATGCGCAGCGTGCCGGTGGAAACGGCCGTCAACATCGTCTATGCGCCGGTGCCCTATGCCGTGATGATGGCGACGCCGCAGGATCTGGAAGATTTCGCCATCGGTTTCAGTTTCACCGAAGGCATGATCGACGGTGTCGAGGACATTCGCGACATTGCCGTCGAGGAAGACGAACGCGGCCTTCGTCTCATCGTTTCGCTGGCCGCCGACAAATTGCAGCGCCATCTGGCACGGGCCCGCAAGATCGCCGGCGTCACCGCTTGCGGCGTCTGCGGCATCGATGACCTCGCCTCCTTGCCGCAGGTCAAGCGCCGGTTCCCCGGCGCCGCTTTGCGCGCCGATGCCATTTCGACGGCGCTCGGCCAGTTGCGCAAGCATCAGCCCTTGAGCGTCGAGACCGCGGCGACCCATGCCGCCGCCTGGTGCGCGCCCAACGGCGCCATCCGCGCCGTGCGCGAGGATGTCGGCCGCCACAACGCGCTCGACAAGCTGATCGGTCATCTCCTGCGCGAGAAGGCCGATCCATCGGACGGCTTTGTGCTGATCACTTCACGCTGCTCGTTTGAAATGGTGGAGAAGACCGCTGTGTTCGGCGCTTCGGCGCTCGTCGCCATTTCGGCGCCGACCTCGCTCGCCATCGAACGTGCCAATGCCTATGGCATGACCTTGGTGGCCATCGCGCGCGCGGATGGCGCCATGGTCTTCGGCAATGCCGGCAAGATCATCAGCACGGTCGTCACAGGAGAAACAACGCGGTGAATAACGAGACCACGCTGGTGCGCATGGCCAATCAGATCGCCACCTTCTTCCGCTCGCAGCCGGAGGAACAGGCCATCGCCGGCACGGCCGATCACATCCACAGCTACTGGAACAAGGTGATGCGCCGCGACATCTACGCCTATATGGACCAGGGCGGCACGGGGCTCGATCCCCTGGCACTCAAAGCACTGGAGCAACTGCGCGCCAGCGAGAAGAGCCACAACGCTTCATAGTTCGGCTTAGCCGAACGCCATGACGACGTGTCCTCTAGTGCCAGTTCGCCCAGGCATCGTGGCCGATAAAGGCCACGGTGAAAAACAGTACGCCAAACGTGGCGCAGATCAGCAACCTTGAAACGGCTTCGGGTTCGTTCCTGAACATCGCATTCGCTCCTTCGCCCGCTCCACAGCGAAGTAGCGCCCAGATTAAAAAACCGCATCCTTCTTGGGAAAGTGACTTAAGTCATTGGCATCAGGGGCTTTGGCGAAACATAGTGAATCGCTTCAAGGCAAAATTCATCCCATCGTAACCATTCCGGACGATGCTGCGGGCAATCCTCTCTGTGAACTGCCCCATGCTGACTCGCCGCTCCTTCACCCTCGCCGCTCTTTGCTCGACCGCTGCTGGTCTTGCCGGTTGCTCCTCCATTGGCAACCTATCGCTACCCGAAGGATCGTCCACGAAGCGACGCACCTTATCCCGCACACTGTCGGTTCCGAATTATGCGGAAGTCTATGCCGCCTATCCAGGCGAACGCGCGCCGATCCTTCCGGTCAATTATCGCGCCATAGATCCCCGCTATCTGCGCCAGACGGTCGAATTCACTGGAGGCGCGCCCGCCGGCTCGATCGTTGTCGATCCGGGCTCCTATCATCTCTACTATGTGGAATCGGCCAAGGTCGCGACCCGTTATGGCGTTGGCGTCGGGCGCGAAGGCTTTGGCTGGACAGGCGAAGCGAAGATCAACATGAAGCGCGACTGGCCTGACTGGGTGCCGCCGCGCGAAATGGTCGAACGCGAGCCCGAAATCAAGAATCGCCTGGAAATGACGCCGCGCGGGCTTGGCGTGCGCGGCGGGCCGGACAGCCCGCTGGGCGCGCGCGCCATGTACCTGTTCGGCACGCACGGCGAAGGCGATCTCGGCTATCGCATTCACGGCACCCTGGAGCCGGAAACCGTCGGCAGCAATGTGTCGTCCGGCTGCATTCGGATGATCAACCAGGACATCGCACATCTCTACGCCCGCGTCGCGCCCGGCACGCCCGTGACTGTTCTGCCGGTGTAAGCGCCCCAACTGATCTGTGACGGCCGTTGCTAGCGGATGAAGCGATCCAAGATCGGCAGGCTGAGCACCACCGAAATCACGATCAGCACATAAGCGACGATGCGATAGTGAGTGTCGGACGAGCCCTTGAAGAAGCGCGCCCCAAGCGCCAGGCCCAGGGAATAGATCGGCCAGGCGATCAAGGCATAGACCACCACATCGAAGGTGAAGAGCCCGTTGAAGAAATAGACCACATCGGTCGAAAACGAGGCGATGGCATAGAACACCATGATATTGGCGCGGATCACCGCAGCCTCCGCGGTGCTTGACAGCCAATAGGCGATGACGACCGGCGCCGAAACGCCCGTGGCGCCACCCGCCAGACCGGCACCAAGACCCGCAACGGCCGAAGCCAGCGGCGTCGGCTGGCCGTGATAGCGCCAGCCGGTCATCAGGAGCAACAGCATCGCCGACACCAGCACCGCCATGCACCAGCGCAGGATCAGGGGGTCGGCGGTTTTCAGCACCCAGGCCCCGACCGGCAGCATGGTGATGGCCGCGATCGCCATCGGCGCTACCTCGCGCCAACGGCTCTTCGGCAGATAGGAAAAGCCATAGGGCGTCGCGCTGACCAGGTCGAACAGATAGAACACCGCCACCGCCTTGCGCGGCCCCAGCACCGCCGCCGTCAGCGGGATGAAAATCAGCGCCCCACCGAAGCCGGAAAAGCCACGCGTAATGCCCGAGATGAACACGACACAGGCGACGAACCAGGTGGTTGGCTGCGTCAAAAGCCCCGCGACTTCATGGCCGAGCGAGGCCAGCCACGCACTATCGATCATGCGGCACCCCGGCGGCCGGCCCCTCTGCTAGCGGCCAGCGGCCGAAGACTGATATGAACACCTTATGTCCTCCCAGGCGATTCGCATCCTTGGTATCGACCCCGGCCTGCGCAATCTCGGCTGGGGCATCGTCGAATCGGCAGGCTCGCGCCTGACGTTCGTCGCGTGCGGATCTATCCATTCGGACGCTGCCCTAACGCTGGGCGAGCGTCTACGGCAGCTCCATCTCGGTCTAGCAGATGTTCTGCAACTGCATAGCCCCGAGGAAGCGGCCGTCGAGGAAACCTTCGTCAACCGCGACCCGCAATCGGCCCTGAAACTCGGCCAGGCGCGCGGCATCGCACTGGTGGTG
The DNA here is from genome assembly GCF_031921685.1 of Methylocella sp. CPCC 101449. Taxonomy (NCBI): domain Bacteria; kingdom Pseudomonadati; phylum Pseudomonadota; class Alphaproteobacteria; order Hyphomicrobiales; family Beijerinckiaceae; genus Methylocella; species Methylocella sp. CPCC 101449. The sequence goes on from NZ_JAPDHU010000003.1 coordinate 584,923, forward strand.
CCAGCCCTTGCCGGCATTCCCGTGGCCGAATATGCCGCCAATCTGATCAAGAAAACCGTGGTTGGCGCGGGCCATGCGGAAAAGCGGCAGGTGGCGATGATGATCAAGGTGCTGCTGCCAAAAGCTGACGCGCGCAGTCCCGATGCTGCCGATGCGCTCGCCGTTGCCATTTGCCATGCGCAGCATCGTGGCGCACACTCGCGCCTCGCCACCCTCCTGCCGACGGCCCGCAAAATCGGCCAAAGCGTTTAGTCATTTTGACGTCGCCAAAGACATAATAAAGACGCGTCAAAAGGAAAGCCTAGAGCGACCTCATGCAACAGATGGATTCCACCACGTCCTGGCGGCGTCTTTGCGCCGCTATCGTCATCGGCACGATCGGTTCGATCGGCATGTGGTCGTTCGTCGTTGCCTTGCCGGCCGTGCAGGCTGATTTCGCCGTACAGCGCAACCAAGCCTCGCTGCCCTATACATTGACCATGGTCGGCTTTGCCTTCGGTGGCGTCTTCATGGGTCGCCTCGCCGACCGTTTCGGCGTCTTCGTGCCGCTGCTGATCGGTGCTCTCGCTTTGTCGCTCGGCTATGTCGCGTCCTCAATGATGCCGACGCTGCCCTTATACGCTTTGATGCACGTCATCGTCGGCTTCGGCGCCTCCGCCAGTTTCGCGCCGCTGATGGCCGATATCTCGCTTTGGTTCGCACGCCGGCGCGGCATTGCCGTGGCGCTCGCCTCCGTCGGCAATTATCTCGCCGGCACCCTATGGCCACCGCTGCTGCAGGCCTTCATCGCCACGCAGGGTTGGCGTGCCGTGCATTTTGCCGTCGGCATCGCCTGCCTCGTCACTTTGCTGCCATTGGCCTTCTTGATGCGCCAGCGCCCCTCCGCTGAAGCGCGCACCGGAACAGCGCCCGCCTCAAAGTTCGGCCACCTCGAACTATCGCAAAACACGCTTCTGGCATTGCTCATCATCGCCGGCGTTGCCTGCTGCGTCGCCATGGCGATGCCGCAGGTCCATATCGTCGCCTATTGCGCCGATCTCGGCTATGGCCCGGCGCGCGGCGCCGAAATGCTCTCCGCCATGCTCGGCTTCGGCATCATCAGCCGCATCGCCGCCGGGTTCATCGCCGATCGCATCGGCGGGCTTTCCGCCTTGATCATCAGCTCGACCCTGCAAGGCGTCGCGCTGTTCTTCTACCTGTTCTTTGACGGGCTGGCGTCGCTCTACATCATTTCAGCGTTGTTCGGCCTATTCCAGGGCGGCCTCGTGCCGATGTATGCGGTCATCGTGCGCGAATATTTCCCGGCCTCGAAGGCCGGCGCGACGCTGGGCCTGGTCATCATGGCCACTTTGTTCGGCATGGCCTTCGGCGGCTGGTTCTCCGGCCTCATCTTCGACTGGACCGGCTCCTATCGCCTCGCCTTCCTCAACGGCCTGTTGTGGAACCTGATCAACGTGGCGATCGTCGCCTTCCTATTGTTCAAGCGAAAATTCACGGCCCAGCCGGCCTAAAGCTTCAATGCTGGCTTTGCGGCCGTGACGTCGCGATGTGGGTGGAGAGTTCGCGCGTCACCATGATGCGATCCTCACCCGCCGACGTCAGATCCTTCTGCCACACCGCATAGCAACTGCGATCGCGCTTGGCCGCATAGAGCGCCGCATCGGCGCGGCGTAGCACCAGATCGAAATCGGTCCCCGCTTCCGGCAGGAAAGCGATGCCGATGCTGATCGTGCTCGACACATTTTCTCCCAGAACCGCAAACGGTTCGCGAAAGCTCTCGTTGATGCGCTCCGCCAGATGCAACACCATGTCGTCGGAGGGAAAGCTCTCGACCACAAGCACGAATTCATCCCCACCAAGCCGCGCGACGAAATCCGTCTGCCGCGTGATCTCGCGCAACCTCTTGGCGGCTTGGACGAGGATCACATCGCCCGCCTCATGACCCATGCGGTCGTTGATCGTCTTGAAATGATCGAGGTCGAAATAGAACAGCGCCAGCCGGGCGGGATCTGCCTGATCCTCGGCCAGTCGATCCGACAAATGCGCCTTGAACGCCAGCCGGTTCGGCAGGCCAGTGAGGAAATCCATGCGCGCGGCTTCTTCATCGATCACATGATTGATGACGCGCGCACCCAGTTGACTGGCGAAGCGGGCCCCGGTCGTCAGAAGAACGGCGGTATAGACCACCAGGAGGCCGGCGAGCAAAAGACTGGTGGCATGACCGAGCGAAGCGATGGCCGTCGCCGAGCCGACGACAATAGGCACGATGAACGCCAGCATCGCGGCCGGCACCGCCGCCAGCGTAAAGGCACCGCCGAAAATCATCCCCACGACAATACAGGTGATGATCAATTGCTCGTCCGGCGCGGCGCGGCCGAAATAGAGGAAGGGGATCGCCGCCCACACGAGGCCGAAAAAGAGGCCGCGCATGACGGCGAGACGGATACCGCGTGGCGAAGCGCTGGCGGGGCGCACCTTATGACGCCGCCGCAACCGCCACAGGAAGAACCAGGCGGAGGTTCCGATGATCACCGCCGTCCAGACATTCAGGAATGGATCGGCCAGCCGATCAAGGCCGATGCGCACCACCAGGGCGTTGAAGATCGCCGCCAGCATGACCACCGGCGAATTATTGGCGATCGCATTGATCTGTACGGCCCTGATCCGGCCTGCTGTGGCCGGGGGCAACGGACTACCGGTTGGCCGAGGACTCCCCTCCAGCCATTGGCGCACGATGGTCAGCACCGAAACTGTCATTTCACCGCCTTTACCCCCGTGCGGCAGCGCAGCCCCATTTATGCCGGCAGTATGAACGCCCGCAGCTAAGGACTCGTTACGAAATTGCCGATTTCAGCGCGAGTCATTTCCGAAGTGCCTATGATTAGAGATGGTTAATGACAACGTTACACGGCCACCTCGCGCGCGATCGCGCATGGCGGGCAGTAACCAACCCGCCACAATCTTCGAATGCTTTGGACGATATTTCGCCGGCTTTGAATGGCCTAATCCATTGAAACCAGATGATTCGCAGCCCTGCAGCCAAGCCATCTGGCACGCCAAGGGCGGCGCCCGGAAGCCTCCGGACGGCCCAGACAGGACAACGACAATGCGTCCGATGGTTAATGGCGATCCCTGGATCGCCAGCAAAGTGAGTGAAGGGACCAACGACATCTGGGCCGAGGGCCCGGCGGTCCTGCGTCTGCGCATGCTCGAATTGAAATTCGGGCTTCGCTCACGCCGGCTGACGGCTCAAGCGCGCCAGGATACGGAGCAGGCCCTGCGCACCATGCGCCAAGCCGTGCTCGATCGTCCGCCCCATAGTTTCGCCGACCTCGTCGCCAAATTGCAGACCTTCAGCGAAGGCAAGGCCGAAAAGAGCACTGCAAACGACGATAACGTCTTCGGCTGAAACACCGAGCCTCCTGAGCCCCAATCCTCGGGACGTTTCCAGCTTCTAACCTGAGCGCGGCTGTGCCATGGTCGCGCGACAACAATAAGCTCGAGGAAACGATGCCCCGCTTGTTCCCCCTGTCCCGCCACTTCATTCAGTCCTGTCGTCACCTCCTGCGCGCGTAGGCGCTCATGTCCAACCGGCAAGGCGCAGGACATGACGCGGGATCGGAGCAGCGGCCGTGATGGACGGAGCACGACAGAGATCGTCGATCCGGCGCGCGCTTTCCCATCGCAATTTCGCGATCTTCGAAGCCGGCCTGCTGCCGCACTATCTGACCGGCTGGATTCAGCGGGTCGGCGCCGGCTGGCTCGCCTGGGAATTGACCGAATCCCCCGCCTGGCTCGGCGTCATCGCTGCCGCCGATCTCGCGCCCATGCTCGTCCTCGCGCCCTTGGCTGGCGCCTGGACCGATCGGGTCAATCCATTGCCGTTGATCCGGCTGGCGCAAGCCACGATCGTCGTGCAAGCGGTGGCGATGTCAGCCCTCACCTATGTCGGCTGGATGTCGATCGAAGTTCTGCTGGCGCTGACGATTTTCGTCGGCTGCATCTATCCGTTCCACTCTTCGGCCCGCCAATCGATCATTCCCGCCACCATCGCGCGTGAAGATTTCGCCCCAGCCGTGGCGCTCGATTCCGCCTCGTTCCATTCCACCCGTTTCATCGGCCCGGCCATCGCCGCCCTGATCATTCCGCTCTACGACGTGCAAGGCACGTTCATCGCCCATGTGGGCGGCAGCGCGATCTGCCTCATCAGTTTGCTCCTCCTGCGCCTGAAACCGCCGGACCGGTCGCAGGCGCGCGGCCGCAATCTCCTGGCACAGGTTGCCGACAGTATGGCTTACGCGACCCGCCACAACGGCCTGCGCCCCATCCTGCTGCTGCTCACCTTCGCCTCGGTCTGCGTCCGCCCGCTGCAGGACATGCTGCCGGGCTTTGCCGGCGACGTCTTTCAAGGCGGCGCCCGCGAACTCGCCTGGATGTCGTCGAGCGTTGGCGTCGGCGCCATGATCGGCGCCTTCTATATCGCCTGGCGGGGCGGCCTCGCCGGCCTCACGCGTATCACCATGATCGGCTATGCCGGCTCGGGACTGGCGGCGCTGGCTTTCGTCGCCACACAAAACATCTGGATCGGCCTGCTCGGCTGCGCGGGCATCGGCTTCTTCCTGAACATCATGTCGACCAGCACGCAGGCCTTGATGCAGCTTGCCACTGATGATGCGATGCGCGGGCGCGTCATGTCGCTTTATCTGGTGATCTATCGCGGCATGCCAGCCGCAGGCGCCCTGCTGATCGGTTTCATCTCCAGCCTGTTTGGCTTGCGGATCGCCGGCGCGTTGGTCGCTTTGATCAGCCTCGCCTTCCTGCTGACGATCCTGCCGAAACAGGCCGCGATCGCCGCCAGTTTTGAAAATCCGCCGCGTCGCCCGTAGACGTAAGCATGACAAGGTAGACAGATCGCTTGAGCCATCTATGATGAGCGCAAGAACGACAAACAAATAATGGAGGATCGCATGAAGGAATGGATGAAAATCGTTCCCGCCGAAGAGCGCAAAGCCTACGAATCCGGTGGCTTCATGGGCAGCCAGGAGATCGGCAAGCGTACGGCGCTCATCGTCGTCGATGTCACCTATGGTTTCACGGGCTCGCCGGGCCTTACGCTGCAAGAAGCGATCAAGGAGTTCGGCCCCGCCTGCGGTCCAGCCTCCTGGGAAGCCATGCCGCGCATCGCGCAGCTCATCGCCATGTTCCGCGATCTCGGCCGCCCGGTCGTCTACACGCGCGGCCATGCCTACGACACCCAGTTCTCCGGCCATGCCACCAAGAGCAAGCGGGCCCTGAAATATGATGGCAAGTTCAGCGAGTTTCCGCCCGACATCGCGCCGCGCGACGGCGAATGGATTCTCGACAAGACCAAGGCCAGCGCCTTCTTCCAGACGCCGCTCGCCGCTTATCTGGTGCGCCAGCAGATCGACAGTGTGATGATCTGCGGCGTCTCCACCTCAGGCTGCGTGCGCGCGTCGGTGGTCGATGCTTTCTCCAACGGCTTCTCGACCTTCGTGGTCGACGATTGCTGTTTCGATCGGTCGAACTTCGCCCATTGCGCCAATCTGTTCGACATGAACGCCAAATATGCCACCGTCGTTTCGCTGAACGAGTTGGAAGTGGCGCTGCTCGGCAAGCAGATGGAGCCCGCTAAGGCCAATTGACGAGGCGGCGCGATGCAGGACACTCCGTTTCCTTACTTTCCCTATCGCGCCATCGTCGATCATCCGCCCGTGACATGGCCGAACGGCGCGCGCGTCGCCGTTTGGATCATTCCCAACGTCGAACATTTCCACATCGAGCGGCCCGGCCCACAGCCAGACATCCGCAATCATGGCCGCCGCGACTATGGCAATCGTGTCGGCCTGTGGCGCCTGATCGAGGTGATGGAGAAATATGGCGTCAAAGGCACGGTCGCTCTGAACGGCGAGATTGGCCTGCACTATCCGCGCATCGTGGAAGAACTCGTCCGGCTCGATTGGGAGCTGATGGGCCACGGCCTGACCAATTCGACTTTGCTTGTCGATCTCCAAGAAGAGGCGGAACGCGCCACCATTTTCGAGACCAAACGCATCATCGAGCAATACGGCCTGACCATGCAGGGCTGGCTCGGTCCGGGCCTCGGCGAAACCTGGAAAACGCTCGATCTGCTGCAACAGGCCGGCTGCACCTATGTCGCCGATTGGGTCAACGACGACCTGCCCTACCGGATGAACAACGGCCTCTATGCGATCCCCTATTCGCTCGAACTCAACTACATGCCGCTGTTCAACACGCCGAGTATTGCCAACGACGAATTCCTGCATCGCATCTGCGCCGCCTTCGATACGCTCTATCGCGAAGGCGAACGCAGCGGCCGCGTCATGGCGATCGCCCTGCATCCCTATCTGATCGGCACGCCGGCCCGGATTGGCATTCTCGACCGGGCGTTACGGCACATTTCGACCCACGACCATGTCTGGTTTGCCCGGGGCGCGGAGATTGTCGAGGCCTATCGGACACAGGAATCCGGCGTTTGACCTGACGCAAGCGGACTGCGAAAAGCAGCACCAGCATGTCCATCTTCCAGACCATCGGCACGACATTGAAACAGGACCGGCACATCTGGCCGCTCCTGATCATGATCTGCTGCTCGATGCTGGGCACGGGCATGGTCGTGCCGATGCTATCGGTCTACGCCGCCACCTTCGGCGTCACCAGCACCTTGGTCGGCATGCTGGTGACGATTTTCGGCATCGGCCGCCTGCTCGCCAATTTCCCTGCTGGCTGGCTCAGCCAGAATATCGGCCGCCGTCCGCTCCTAGTCACTGGCCCGCTCATCGTCGCCGCCGGCAGCCTCGGCGCGGCGCTCACCTCGGGCTTCGTCGAACTCTGCTTCTGGCGCTTCGTCCAGGGCGTCGGCTCGGGCATGTATCTGACCGTCTCGCTCGCCGCGCTGGCCGATATTTCGACCCCCGCTACCCGCGCCCGCATCGTCGGCCTCTATCAATTCGCCCTGCAGATGGGCGCCACGCTCGGCTCCGTCTTCGGTGGCTTCACGGCAAAACTGTTCGGCCTCACCGCACCCTTCTGGGCCATGCTGTTGATCTCGCTCGCCACCGCTCTCGTTGCTCTGTTCAGCTTCCGCGACAGCAAGCCGCCGCCGTCGCGCAGCCTGTCGGGCGCGCTGGCCACCGAGAAGCGCGGCATGTTCAGCGCCTCCTTCCTCGGCATTTCCTTCGTCAGTTGCGTCGCCTTCTTCACCCGCACCGCCTGCATGTTCCAGCTCATCCCGCTGATGGGTCAGGACACCTTCGGCCTGGACGTGAGCCAGATCGGCATCGGCATTGGCATCATCGCCGGCACGATGATGCTCGTCATGCCGTTCAACCAGTTGCTGATCGAAAAGGTCGGCGCGCGCATGGCCGTCGTCTATTCCATGCTCGGCATGGCGGTAGGCCTTGCGGTGATCGTCATCGGCCCACAGCAATATTGGTTCTGGCTGTGCATGGTGCTCTATGGCCTCACCGGCGGCCTCAACGCACCGGCCGTGGGCGCCTATTCCATCGCTGTTCTGCCGCGCCGCCAATATGGCGCCGGCCTGGGCATGCAACGCACCATCAGCGACATCGGCTATGTGGCGGGCCCGGTGGTCGTCGGCCTCGTTGACGATCTCTCGGGCTTCGGCCATGCCGGCGGCATTCTGAGCAATGTCGGCCTACTGGTTGTCTCGACCCTGGTGTTCATCCTGGTCAGTCGCAACACGACGGCGGAGAAATAAGCATAGCGTTTCAGCGTTTGATGGACACATCAAACGCAATGAAGACGCATCAAAATAAAAAGACTACCGCCGTATCGCAGCTGTCGCCGCCGTTTGCCGCTTGAGCCACTCCAGACTGTCGACGATCCACTGTGCCTCGATCGTGTGGCCCCCGTCATGCAAGCAGAATTCCGCCGCCTTGCCGCTTGTACAGGTGGCGGCACTCCAGCTCCGGCAGGTCAGCACACCCCGCACGCTCACATGCTCCGGCTCCGCCGCGCAGCCATTGCGCGCCAGCAAGCGCCGAAAGCTCTCAACGGCATCGCCTTGCTTGTAGAGACCATTGCGCAAGCTACGGCCGGCGATCGGCACGGTCTTGTCGGCGAGGCCGTGGATATGCCGCAACATCACGGGACCGCCGGGACAGTCGTTCGGCATCGGCTCCCAATAGGCTCCTGACGTCGGCGCATAGCCGGCAAACAACGATCCCATCCGGCACGCGACATACCAGACCATCGAACCGCCGACCGAAAAACCCGCCGCCAGAGTGCGCGTTGGATCGACGGGAAACCGTTTCTTCACATCGGCGACAACAGCCGCCACATAAGCAAAGTCATCGCGACGGCCGCTGATCTTGCCAGGAAAGGACCAGGAACGATCCTCGCCATCCATGGCCACCAGCAGAACACCGGCATTGTCGAGCGGCGGCTTCATATAGATGTCCGCCATGGTGGTGGCGGCGCTGTCACCATAGCCATGGAAATAGAACACCCCCGGCAAAACCGATTGGCCATTCCAGTGGGCCGGCGGTCGCACTAGATAGGAACCGCCTTCGACCACGCAGGGCGTCGTATCGGAACATGCCCAAGCAGCGCCTGTCCCGACAGTGCCCGCCACGCCGGATATGAGCGCTCCCATCAAAACCAGCCAAGGCCTGATCACGCGATCCTCCTGCCATTAGCGCAAAGACTATGACGCCGCACGACAAACGCAACCATTCCCGCGCACGGCGCGTTGGCTTTCATATCCCCATACATATCCCCATGAACGAACCCATGAACAAGCGAACGTGAACGCCACCGCCTTGAAGCCCTCACGCCCGCATGCCATGACCTTAACCTGTTGACGAGCGGGACTTCATCGATGGACAGCGCCATCACCCCACAGGCGAAACGGGTGCGCGATCCGCGTCTCGATTTCTTCCGTGGCATCGGCATGTTCATCATCTTCGTCGCCCATACGCCGGATAATTTCTGGGCGCAGTGGATTCCCGCCCGCTTCGGTTTCAGCGACGCCGCCGATCTCTTCGTCTTCTGCTCCGGCATGGCATCGGCCATCGCCTTCGGCGGCGTCTTCGCCGCGCGCGGCTGGCTGCTGGGCGCGGCGCGTATCGTCTATCGGGTCTGGCAAGTGTATTGGGCCCATATCGGCTCGTTCGTGGTCGTCGTCTCCTTCGCGGTGGCGATGGATCATTGGCTCGGCACCAGGCTTTATGCCGGCCAGCGCCTGGGCCTCGATCCCTTCTTTGCCGACGCGCCGATGAATCTGGCACGGCTCGCCACGCTGACCTACGTGCCCGATTGGTTCGACATCCTGCCGATGTATCTCGTGTTGCTGGCGATGATCCCCATCGTCATGGCGCTGGCCATCGTCAGCAAATGGCTCGTCGCCGTCTTCGTGCTCGGCCTGTGGCTTTCAGCCAATGTCTTCGGCCTCAATCTCATCGCCGATCCCACAACCGGCCGCCTGTGGTACTTCAACCCCTTCGGCTGGGCGCTGATCTTCTTCACCGGCTTCGCGCTGATGCGCGGATGGCTGCCGACGCCGCCGGTCGATCGACGCCTGGTCATCGCGGCCGCCGTTTTCGTCGTGCTGTTGATCCCGCCGTCCTGCCAAATGATGTTCGCCTGCGAAAGCGGCTGGGGCTCCACCATCGGACTCAACCGCGTCTATGACGCGCTCGCCCAATTCGACAACAAGACCAGCTACGGCCCGCTGCGTTACATTCATTTTCTCGCCACCGCCTATCTCGCCTGGGTCGCGGTCGGCGAAGGCGGCCGCAGGCTCACCGGCGCTTTCACCGAACTGATGCGCCGCGTCGGCCAACAGACTTTGGCGGTCTTCCTCACCGGCCTGTTCATGGCGCAGGCCTGCGGCATGCTGATGGATTGGCTCGGCCGCGGCTTCTTTGCGACGACATTGGTCAATCTGTTTGGCCTGATCATGCTCACATTGGCCGCGCTGGCGGTGCATTGGTTCAAATCGAACCCATGGCATCAGCGCAAGACGCAGCCTGTCCCGGCCAAGCTGACGGGGACACAGATCACAACGCCCGCCCCCGGTCGTATTGCTACCGCACCAGCTCAAGATATTCTACGGTAAGAACAAGTAGCAGCAATGGCCGTGCATCTGACAACAAGCGCAGATCGCCGAGGGGATGTTAAAGGAATGCGCGTTCAACGGCAGCCCACTTTTATGATTTCGCTTATTATGACGCTTCTGCCCCTGGGGTCGGCCGACGCTCGAAGCAAGACAAATTCGCAACAACCCCGCATCACGCAAGGAGCCTGCGAAGGCAGATCGAAATATGTGAGATTCTTGTTCGGTGACCGTGACTATTTCGGAACGCAACTAGACTGTGATACTCAGCTAAATTTCAAAAAAATAGAAGGGAAAGCAAATGAAACTAGCATGTGGCTAGAATGCAAAGGGAAGAAGGTTGCGATATTTGGAGCTTACCATATTTCAGATACGCGGCGTCTCTATATCGAGTATGCACGCGCTAGCTCTGGCAATCCTTCCTGTACAATCAAAAATAGTTATGACGAAATTTTGGTACGCCGAGGATTTGTTCCTAGCGGGCACAGTTTCGTTTTTTCATGTTCTCCCCGCCATTGTTGGGCATTTATGGATCGAACATTCTCGACAACAGACAAAGCGAACTAACGCTGCCCATTCGCTCAGATGAAATCTTCGTTTCTGCTTGCTGTTGATTAATACAGCTCACGCCGATTGCGGCAGAATCGCCTGCTTCACCTTCTTCAGGCGCGTCGACCAGCGATGGCGGCTCTGCTCACGATCGACCACCGATTGGTCGAGCACCCAGTTGAGCTGGATGGCGCGGCGCGGGCCGGCGAACGGCTTGTGGCCATGCCAGGAGTTTTCCGAACGGCGAAATACCAGAAGCGTACCGCCATAAGGCGGCACTTCCGCCACCGTGGACTCGAGATCGTCGCCCTTGCGCAAGATACGCAGACGGCCGCCGTCCGCATCCCATTTCTGATTCATGTAAAGCAGAACAGTGATGATCTTCGTCTTCGAATCCGTATGGATCTCGCCATCGGTATCGCGCACATAGCCACGCACCGTATACATGGTCGGCCGGCCGTTCAGATCGATGCCAAATTTGTCCTCGATCGCCTTGCGGAACTGCGGCCCTTCCAGCTCCTGCATCAAACCGGCAAAAGCGCCCGCAATCTTCAATTCGGACGGCGGATGCGAACCCGGCCCCGGCACGTCGGGAAAATCGGTGCTCACCCCAGCGAACGTCTCGGGACGGATGAAATCCTCGACGATCAGGAAATCGTAAGGATCTCGTTCGAGCGGTGTCCGCTCCAGGGCGGCATAATCGAGATAGGTCATGGCTGAACGATACGCCCCGTTACGGCGAATTCAAGGCTGAACAGACACCGGCGGCTTACGCCACCGGCACATTGAAACGATTACAAATGCGAATGAGGGCCGATCACGCCGTATAGGCGGACGCGATGGCCATTCCCTCCCGCATCTGGCCGACCGAAACCGCATGGCGGTTGATCAGGGCGACAGCCTTCAAGGCACTCGTCAATGGCGCATTGTCGAAGGCCACCTCGGCATCGTCGGCCTTGCCGGCCACGCCGTTCAGCAACGCCTGCTTAAGCTGCGCATCGCCGCTGCACTCCACCGCCAGCGCCAAAGCAAGCGGGGCGAAAGCGGTGCTGCGCGTACGCGCCAGTTTGTAGAGATTGATGAATTGCAGCACCCGGCGCGGCGAGCGCCCGGCGAGCGTCGACAAGGTTTCCAACAGGCTCGCCTCACCTGGACGCATCGGCGTATCGAGTACGGACGCGGCCGCATCCAGCGCGCGCAAACCGCTGCTGTCGACGGTGAGCTGCGGCGCGGAACTGGCCGGTGCCAGCAGGCCTTTGACGAAGGTGCCATAGCCGCGACTGATGGCATTGGCCACGTTGAATGGTGTTTGCAGCAGCTTCGTCAGGCGGCTCCGCGCCTCCGGCGTCGCGCCGACCGCGTCGGCATCGACGCTGGCGATCGTCACATAGACCGGATGCGACAAAGCTGGCGTCACTTCTTCGAGCAGAGCCAGCGCTTGCGGTGCCGGCACCGCATCGAGATTGTCGATGGCCACGACGATACGTTGCGGCCGACGCTCTTCCGACGTCGCGGCAATGCCGGCCAAGAACGCGCGCGCATCGGCATCGGCCGAAGCGCCGTTCTTGACGAAGGGCGACGCCACCTGCACAGCGCCGGCCCGCGCCCCTTGCGCGGCTGCGCGACGCTCGGCCTCCTCGGCGCGGCGCGCTTGCGCATCCGCATCTGAGCTGAGGTCGTTGACGAGACGCGTCTGGTTGGACACCAGATGATCCAGCTCATGCCGGCGTGCATCCATATCGGCATTGAGATGGCTGACGCCGCGATAGATCGGCGAAACGAAGCGGAAAGCCCGCACTACGTTGAGGGCCAGGAAAGCGAGCACCAGCCAATTGCAGAGTGAACGCAACGTCCCAAGCCACGAGGCATTCTTCTGCACGAAAGTAATGACCGGCAGCCATGAATCGCCAAAGCCGCGCAGCCAGCCTTCCCACGCCGGCAGGTTCAATTGCGCATAGTTGAACGCCCAGGCCAACAGATAGAAGACTACCGCATAGACAAGCAGTTTCGTCTGGCCACGGAAGGCCCACATGGCGTGGACGAAGGTCGAAATGCGCCCGACAATGCTCGGCCGCTCGGCGACATCGCGGACGAGATCCTTATAGGTCGCGAGCGTATCGTTGTTGTCGAAGCCGAAGGCCCGCAGCCGATTGTCGATACTGCCGCGATTGGAGCGGGCGTAGGAATCGATGCGCGAACCCGACGTTTGATACAGCACCGTCTCAGCCAGCCGCGCCCGGCGGCCGGACAATTCATGCAACCCCTGCCGCTCCGCATCAAGTTTGCGGCGCAGTTCCATCAACCGCTCGGTGGCGGCGCGCGCCGCAGCCCGCGGATCAAGCGAACTTGCGACGATTTCATCGGCGAGCCCGGCCTGATCGGCGGCGGGTGACGTGCGCAAAGCATCGTAGACCGAGGCGGCGAGTGCATTGACTGGATTGCCATCGGCCCGTGCGGCATCGAGCCGCGCCACGGTGATTCGCGACAGGAACGGGCTCGACGCACCCACAGCCGCCGCACCATCGCGCAATTGCTCAACCATGGCGAGCAGACGATTGAGCGCAAAACTCTTGCCCGAGCCCGATCCGCCGAAAATACCGATCGTAAACGGCCCTTCCGCCCGCTTATGGGCGATGAGCTCGGCGAGGCCGGTCAGGGCATTGTCGAGGCCCAACGCATCGCTGCCGTGCGGCTTGTCGGCGGAATGCGGGATGCCCTGCTCCTCGCTTGCAGGGGCGGGCGATCCGAAAACGGGCTCGGTACGGCCGGTAAGGGTCTGAATCTGGCTGGAATCGTTCAAGAATTTTCTCCAGAGCCGGGAACCAGGGAAGCGCAAATCTGCCCCAGGTTTCTATCACAGCGGGCGGGTCGCGATACACAGCGAATATGGCCCGTTCGCGACGATAAGGATAGCTAGACCCCGGCACGTCGCGCGGCTACAAGGCAGCCCAATCTCCCATGAGTTTTTATGAGGATGTGACGCCATGGCGCGCCAATTCATCTATCACATGCAAGGCCTCAATAAGACGTGGCCGGGCGGCAAGAAGGTCCTCGAAAACATCCATCTGTCGTTCTACCCGGACGCCAAGATCGGCGTGCTCGGCGTCAACGGCTCCGGTAAATCGACCCTGCTGCGCATCATGGCCGGCATCGACACCGAATTCACCGGCGACGGCTGGGTCGCCGAAGGCGCCAAGGTCGGCTACCTGCCGCAGGAACCGCAGCTCGACCCGTCGCTCGACGTGCGCGGCAACGTCATGCTCGGCGTGAAAGCCAAGAAGGACATTCTCGATCGCTACAACGAACTGGCGATGAACTATTCCGACGAAACCGCCGACGAAATGACGCGGTTGCAGGACGAGATAGAGGCGCAGGGCCTATGGGATCTCGACAGCCAGGTCGAACAGGCGATGGACGCGCTCGGCTGCCCGCCGGACGACTGGAACGTCGAAAACCTCTCGGGCGGTGAGCGCCGCCGCGTCGCACTGTGTAGGCTGCTCTTGGAAAAGCCGGAGCTGCTGCTGCTCGACGAACCGACCAACCATCTCGACGCCGAAACCGTCAATTGGCTCGAAGGCCATCTGCGCGACTATCCCGGCGCCATCCTGATCGTCACCCACGATCGCTACTTCCTCGACAACGTGACGGGCTGGATTCTCGAACTCGATCGCGGCAAGGGCATTCCCTACGAAGGCAATTACTCCGCCTGGTTGCAGCAAAAGCAGAAGCGTCTGGCGCAGGAGAGCAGCGAAGACAAGGCACGTCAGCGCGCGTTGGAAGCCGAATCCGAGTGGATTGCCTCCTCGCCGCGCGCCCGCCAAGCCAAGAGCAAGGCGCGTATCCAGCGCTATGAGGAACTGCTCGCCAAGCAGAACGACAAGGCGCCGACAACCGCGCAGATCGTCATTCCGGTGGCCGAACGCCTCGGCAACAATGTCATCGATTTCCAGAACCTGTCGAAGGGTTTTGGCGACAAGCTGTTGATCGACGATCTATCGTTTAAACTGCCGCCGGGCGGCATCGTCGGCGTCATCGGCCCGAACGGCGCCGGTAAGACGACGCTGTTCCGCATGATCACCGGTCAGGACAAGCCGGATTCCGGCACGGTCACCATCGGCGAGAGCGTGCAGCTCGGTTATGTCGACCAGTCGCGCGACAGCTTGGACGACAAGAAGACCGTCTGGGAGGAAATCTCCGGCGGCAACGACATCATCTATCTCGGCAAGCGCGAGATCAATTCACGCGGCTACTGCTCGACCTTCAACTTCAAGGGGCCGGATCAGCAGAAGAAGGTCGGCATGCTGTCGGGCGGTGAGCGCAACCGCGTCCATCTCGCCAAAATGCTGAAGAGCGGCGCCAATGTCCTGCTGCTCGACGAACCGACCAACGATCTCGACGTCGACACCCTGCGCGCCCTGGAAGAAGCGCTGACCGAATTCGCCGGTTGCGCCGTCATCATCTCGCATGATCGCTTCTTTCTCGACCGTATCGCCACTCACATGCTGGCCTTCGAGGGCGACAGCCATGTGGAATGGTTCGAGGGTAATTTCCAGGACTACGAGGAAGACAAAAAGCGTCGTCTGGGCGCCGACAGCATCATTCCGAAGCGCCTGAAATATAAGAAATTCGCCCGGTAATATCACGCTGCGACATCAAAGCTGCTTGAAATGACCCCGCCCGCGCTTGACGCGCGGACGGGAGCGTGGCGGGAATGCCCGCCATGCGCCGCGCTTTCGCATTCAAACTGACATCCCTGCGCCTTGGACTGGCCATTCTGGCCGTCCATGCGATGCTGAGCATGGGCTTCGTCGATGCGGTGGTGCGTTCGGCCGCTGCCTCCACCCTGCCCTCCGGCGTCGGCGTGCTCTGCCTGTCCGAGTGGTCAGGCCACCCGGGCGATCCGCCGCCCTTGCGCACCGGCCATGACTCATCGTCGCTCTGCCCGGTTTCCTGTTTTCACTTCGTCGCTTCGCCGCCGCCGGCACCCGCCTATCAGCCGCCCCGTCGCTTGGCCGTTTTGGGCGCCGAAGTCAGCCACCCTCTGCCGCTTCTTTTGGCCGTCTCGGGCGGGCGCGAAGGCGCGCCTGTGCGCGGGCCACCGTTGATCGATCACATCGCCTGAAACCTCACACGTCCGCATCGGCGGATGGTTTCCATTGCAAGGATCGATCTGATGACCACGTTTCACACCAAGGCGGCGATGGCCGCACTCTGCACGCTCGCCCTCACCGCCACCGCGCATGCCCATGCCACCCTGCAACAACGCGAAGCCAAGGCCGGCGCCAGCTATCGCGGCGTTCTCAGAGTGCCGCACGGCTGCGACGGCACCGCCACGTTGAAAGTGCGCCTCACCATTCCGGAAGGACTTTATTCGGTGAAGCCGATGCCGAAGGCCGGCTGGGAACTCTCAACCACCAAGGGCGCCTATGCCAAGACCTACCAGGATCACGGCACGCCCGTGTCGCAAGGCGTCAAGGAAATCGTCTGGAGCGGCAAACTGCCCGACGACAACTATGACGAATTCATCTTCGTCGGCACCGTCGCGCCCGATCTCGCCGACGGCACCAAGCTCTATTTCCCCGCCGTACAGGAATGCGAGCGCGGTACGGCGAACTGGACCGACATCCCGAAGGGCTCGGAGCGCGTGAACGCAGCCGCGCCCATGGTGCGCGTCGCCGCCACGGCGATGGCGCAGACGGATGCTAAGAGCGAATTCACCGTCGGCGCCATCAAGGTGGTCACGCCCTGGACACGCGCTACGCCGAAGGGTGCCCCTGTGGGCGGCGGCTATCTCACCATCACCAACACCGGCACCGAGACCGACCGCCTCGTTGGCGGCACCTTCCCGGGTGCCGGCAAGGTCGAGGTGCATGAAATGTCCATGGACAACGGCATGATGCGCATGCGGCAACTGCCGAAGGGCCTCGACATCGCGCCGGGCGCGACGGTCGAACTGAAGCCCGGCGGCTATCACCTGATGTTCACCGGACTGACGGCACCGATCGCCGAAGGCAAGCCTGTCTCTGGCACCTTGGTGTTCGAGAAGGCCGGCACGCTCAATCTGCAATGGGCGGTGAGCCCTATCGGCGCGTCGGCAGCGCCCGCAGGCGGTGGAATGAGCGGCGGTCACGAAGGCCATCAGCACCACTGACACCGCGCCTCATTTATTCGCGATTCCATCTCGGGCCAGCGCTTACAGCGCTGGCCTTTTCGTTTGTCGTTGTATCGAGTGGCGGTCGCCGTGAACGGCCAGATACAAAGCTAGTCCCAAAACCCAGGAAAATGGGCACTTTATACTGACAAGCTTACGGTGGCGTTGCGCACAATCCGTCGCGGCCAATGATGGCTCCGACAATTGCCCGCCCGCCACAATTCAGCTACATCGAACGGGGCTTTTTCAGTTTGATTGAGGAAATGATGGCCAACAACAACGTCGAAACGACCGGACATCCGGACATGGATTACGCCGAACACGAAAAGACCTATGCGCTGTTTCTGACGCTCGCCAAGGTCGGCACGATCTTCTGCATCGCCGTCCTCGTTTTCATGGCCGTCACGCTGCTCTAAGCGCCTCTCCGACGCGGGCAAAGTTTGCAGATGCACGCAGTTTGCCCGCCTCCCTTCTCCACGCCCTGCACCCGCCGTTCCAAAACCATGAGCGCGGCTGCCTGATCGTCACGAACCCTGGAGCGTTGCATGCGCATTGCTGTTCCAATCGAAACCGAAGGCAATGAGACGCGTGTCGCGGCCACGCCGGAAACGGTGAAAAAATTCATCGCCCTCGGCGCCACGGTAACCGTGCAGAGTGGAGCGGGCACCAAAGCCGGCATTCCCGACAGCGAATTCGAGACAGCCGGCGCCAAGATCGCCACGTCCCTGGCCGACACGCTGAGCGGCGCCGAAATCGTGCTCGGCGTGCGTCGCCCGTCGGCTGAGGTGCTGGCGCAGATGCCGAAGGGTGCCGTAGTCATCGCCACCATGGACCCTTACGGCAATGAAGCCGCGCTGAAGAGCATGGCCGATGCCGGTGTCGATGCTTTCGCCATGGAATTCATGCCGCGCATCACCCGCGCGCAGGTCATGGACGTGCTGTCGTCGCAAGCCAACCTCGCCGGCTATCGCGCCGTCATCGACGGCGCTGGCGAATATGGCCGCGCCCTGCCGATGATGATGACGGCGGCCGGCACCGTGCCGGCGGCGCGCATCTTCATCATGGGCGTCGGCGTCGCCGGTCTGCAGGCCATCGCCACCGCCCGACGCCTCGGCGCCATCGTCACCGCCACCGACGTGCGGCCGGCGACGAAGGAGCAGGTGGAATCGCTCGGTGCGAAATTCCTCGCCGTCGAGGACGAGGAATTCCAGCAGGCCCAGACGGCCGGCGGCTACGCCAAGGAAATGTCCAAGGAATACCAGGCGAAACAGGCAGCGCTCACCGCCAGCCATATCGCCAAACAGGACATCGTCATCACCACGGCACTCATTCCCGGCCGGCCCGCGCCGAAACTGATCACAGCCGACATGGTGCGCTCCATGCGTCCCGGCTCCGTGATCGTCGATCTTGCGGTCGAGCGTGGCGGCAATTGCGAACTGGCGAAGCCCGGTGAGGTTTACATCACCGACAACGGCGTCAAGATCGTCGGCCATCTCAATGTGCCAGGCCGCCTCGCTGCCACCGCGTCGAGCCTCTATGCCAAGAACCTCTTCGCCTTCGTCGAAACCATGATCGACAAGGAGAAGAAGACCCTGGCGATCAATTGGGACGACGAACTCGTCAAGGCGACCCTGCTGACGCGGGACGGCGCCGTCGTTCATCCGAATTTCCAGCCGAAGGCGTGAGGACTGAATCATGGCCAACGAAGCAAGCAAGCAGTTCATCGACGCCGTCACCGCCGCCGCGCAGAATTATGCCGACACCCTCTCCGCCGCTGCCGGCAGTGCCGCCCATGCAGCCTCGGGTGGCGCCATCGATCCCTTCGTGTTCCGTCTCGCCGTCTTCGTCATGGCCGTCTTCGTCGGCTATTATGTCGTCTGGTCGGTGACGCCGGCACTGCACACGCCTTTGATGTCGGTGACCAACGCCATTTCCTCGGTCATCGTCGTCGGCGCCCTGCTCTCGGTCGGCGTCGATGCTTCGACCCCCGGCGACGACGGCCCGCTCTGGGCCCGCGTCTTCGGCTTCGTCGCGCTGATCCTTGCCTGCGTGAACATCTTCGGCGGCTTCCTCGTCACCGAGCGCATGCTGTCCATGTACAAGAAGAAGGGGTGAGCCGGTTATGAACGCCAACCTCGCCACGCTTCTTTATCTGATCTCTGGCATCCTCTTCATCCTGTCGCTGCGCGGCCTGTCGTCACCCGCCACCTCGCGCCAGGGCAATCTCTTCGGCATGATCGGCATGGGCCTCGCGGTCGTGACGACGCTCGCCTACAAGATCCCCTCGGGCCTGTCGGCCTGGGTGCTGGTCATCCTCGGCATCGCCATCGGCGGTGGCATCGGCGCCTGGCGCGCCCGCACCGTGAAGATGACCGACATGCCGCAGTTGGTCGCCTTCTTCCACGCGCTCGTCGGCCTCGCCGCCGTGCTCGTCGCCGCCGGCGCCCTCTATGCGCCGCAGGCTTTCGGCATCGGTTCGGTCGGCTCCATTCACGGCGCCAGCCTCGTTGAAATGTCGCTGGGCGCGGCCATCGGTGCGATCACCTTCACCGGTTCGATCATCGCCTTCGCCAAGCTCGACGGCCGCATGTCGGGCAAGCCGATCATGTTGCCGCAGCGCCATGTGATCAACATTGCGCTGGCCGCCGCGACGATCATCCTGATCGGCATTTTCATGGCGACCGAGAGCCACACCGCCTTCTGGCTGATCGTGCTCGCCGCCTTCGCCCTCGGCGTGCTGCTGATCATCCCGATCGGCGGCGCCGACATGCCCGTCGTCGTGTCGATGCTCAACTCTTATTCCGGCTGGGCGGCCGCGGGCATCGGCTTCACGCTGGGCAATCTGGCGCTGATCATCACCGGCGCGCTGGTCGGCTCTTCGGGTGCCATCCTGTCCTACATCATGTGCAAGGGCATGAACCGCTCGTTCATCTCCGTCATCCTCGGCGGCTTCGGTGGCGAGACGGATGCCGCCGCCGCTGGCGCGGTCGAAACCCGGCCCGTCAAGCAGGGCTCGGCGGAAGATGCTGCTTACATCATGAAGAATGCCGGCAAGGTCATCATCGTGCCGGGCTACGGCATGGCGGTGGCGCAGGCACAACACGCTCTGCGCGAAATGGCCGACCTTCTGAAGAAGGAAGGCGTCGATGTGTCCTACGCCATCCATCCGGTCGCCGGCCGCATGCCGGGCCACATGAACGTGCTCTTGGCCGAAGCCAACGTGCCTTACGACGAAGTGTTCGAGCTGGAAGACATCAACTCGGAATTCGCCCAGGCCGACGTCGCCTTCGTCATCGGCGCCAATGACGTGACCAACCCGTCGGCCAAGACCGATCCGAAGTCGCCGATCTTCGGCATGCCGATCCTCGACGTGGAAAAGGCAAAGACCGTTCTGTTCATCAAGCGTGGCATGGGCTCGGGCTATGCCGGCGTCGAGAACGAGCTGTTCTTCAAGGACAATACGATGATGCTTTTCGCCGACGCGAAGAAGATGGTCGAAAACATCGTCAAGGCCCTCGGGCACTAAGCATAAGCGAGCCGACCGATGATGCGTTGGCTCCGATATCTTTGCTATCTCGCGGCGGTCGCCTATCTCGGGGCGGCCGCCGTTCTTTATTTCAACCAACGGCAATTGCTCTATCGGCCCGACGTGACGATCGCCGAAGTGCCCGCAGCTTTGCCCCGCGCCGTCAGCCAGCAGATCCTCACCGCCGATCGCGAAACCCTGAACGCCTGGGTCGTCCCGCCGGCGGAGGGCAAACGGGTCCTGCTCTACCTGCACGGCAATGCCGGCAATCTCACGGGCCGTGTCGCGCGTTTCGCCGCCCTGACGGCCAACGGTAACGGCTTGCTCGCCATCGATTGGCGCGGTTATGGCGGCTCGACGGGTGAACCCAGCGAAGACGGACTGATGCGCGATGCGGAAGCCGCCTATGCCTCGGCCTTGGCGCTCGCCGGTTCACCGCAGCGGCTCATCATCATCGGTGAATCCCTTGGCACCGGCCCCGCCATCATGCTCGCCACACGACAGGCCGCCGCGGGATTGATTCTCGACGCGCCCTATTCGTCGATCCGCGACGTGGCCGCAGATCGCTACTGGATGTTTCCAGTGTCCCTGCTGCTGGTAGATCCATTCCGTTCGGATCTGCTGATCGGCAAAATCAAAGTCCCTTTGCTCGTCATGCACGGCGACCAGGACCGCGTCGTGCCGATCCGCTTTGGCGAAAAACTCTTTGCTTTAGCGCCTGAACCGAAAGAATTCATACGCGTGCCGGGGCGCGGCCATCTGGTTCTGGCGATACCCGATGTCATGGCGCGCACGCTGGCGTGGATCGATCAGGTCGTAGGTCGATAAATTGTAGCGCCTGTGAGCCGGTGTTAGCCTGCGCCCTCGACAGCAGAGGGAGAGGGCCTCATGCGCTCGGTTCTGACACCCACCTTTATGGCAACGCTGCTGGCTCTGACTGCGCCCGCCAATGCACTGACGGCGCGAGAGGTCGGCGAACGCCATGCGACGTGGCCATTTCGCCGAGAAAGCTGAATGCTACGCGGATGTCTTCGCCATTTATGCGGCGCAGAACTCACGCCATCGCTGGGTCATTCCAGCAAGTCGTGGCGGCCAGACGGCACGGTCCTGTAGGCTTGAGCTTTATCGCAAGTGTAAAATCGGCGCCTGATCCACGATCACTAGTGAATCCTCAAGCGCGAACGGACCTTCGATAGGATTCGCGAAGCGCAAAAATCAGAACGGCCAACGTGACCCACAGTCTGAGGGTCGCGAAGCCGAATACGAAACCGAAATATCCAAGTCGCTGCCACATACTCGGCGGAATCGACGGATCGAAATACAACTGCAGGATCGTTACGCGCACTACGCCTTGAACGGATGATAGGCCTATCTGCAGAAGCGCGGTGACGACAATCGCAGGAACCAGCCAGACGGCACGCTGCAACAATTCTAGGAGCGCTCCACGCAGGGACGGTTTGCCACCGTCGCGACGCGCGCAAACCACCATCACCAAGACAAGGCAGGCAAGGAAGCTGCTCCACACCATGCCCATCTTGGTCGGTTGATCGAACGCGATACCATCGAATCCGCCAATCATCTGCACGGCAAAAGGACCGAACTTGACGAGAAAGGCGGCGACGGCGGCAACGATCGACAGACCTATGACGCGTATAACGACAGCGAGCGCCAGCTTGCTGCGTTCGCGAAACGACAAGCGATCGATATCTATTGTCCCATTGGAAAGTTCGATCATCCGCTGCGCTGCAACAAGCAACGCCAGACAGAGTGCAACATTTGCAATGAAAAGCGCTATCAGGGCTAGAATGCCCGGCATGCCATAGGCAACAAAGCGCATGCTCGAAGCGAGCATCAACCAGGGCACAGCCTCAAGCATTCGGAACGGACCGAACGACGTATGGAATGAGGGCGCGACGATGACACGCGCACGCATCTGATTGAGATTAAAAGACATACGCGCAGGATCGTCGAACGTCGCGCAATTCAGATAAAAGCGATCGCTAAAATTTTATACGACGGCGCGAAATTACCAGCAGCCCGCTCGGATCAACCGCGACCGACGCGCGACTGACCTTCCCTGGCGAACTGATTGTTCGGATTGACCGCGAGAGCGCGCGCATAGCTTTCCTGCGCCTTGGTGCGATCGCCCTTGCGCTCGTAAGCGAGGCCGAGGCCGGCCCAGGCATCGGCATTGCTGTTGTTGATGTTGAGCGCCGCGTTGAAATCCTCGATCGCCGCGTCGTATTTGCCGACGACGGTCAGGCTCTGGCCGCGCGCCTGATACGGCGGCGCGTTGAATGGATCGCGATCGATCGCATTGTCGAAATCGGTGATGGCGCGGGCATGATCGCCGTTGCGCTGATAGATCAGGCCGCGCGCATGGAAAGCCTGCGCCTGTTCCGGATTGAGGCGAATCGCCTGGTTGAGATCGCTCATCGCTTGATCGAGCTGATTCTGCGAGCGCAGCAGATTGGCGCGGGCGAGATAAGCTGGCGCATGGCGCGGATTGGCTTCGATGGCGCGGGTGAAATCCTGCTGCGCCTGGTCGTTGCGGCCGATGCGCTGATAAGCCAGGCCGCGATTGGTATAGGCCGGAGCGTTTTGCGGATCGACCTTGATGGCGCTGCTGAAATCGTTGATCGCTTCCTGGTAGCGACCGCACTTGGCATAAGCCGCGCCGCGCGTGTTGTAAGCCTGCGCATCGTTGGGATTGCGCTGCACCACGTCGGTCAGCGAGGCGACATTGGTCTGGATCGCGGCGCAATCTTCACTGATCTCGGTCGAAGGCGACACGCCGCCGCGAGACCCGAATCCGCCAACGCTTTCGCATCCGGCAAGGGCCAACGACAGAACCGAGGCGATCATGACAAAACCCACCCCGGGCAGGCGGTCCAGCGAAACGGCGCGAAGATTCATATTTGGCACTCACGTCTTTGCCGGCCGCATTCTTTCAGCGGCGTGGCGCACTCAACCTGGGCACACCAGCAAAATAGCGACGGAGCCCGGCAAAATTAACCTTTAAATGCGGCGGCGCCCGAAGGGGAGTTCCCACGGGCGCCTGCTACAAAAACGCGAAAATTCTTAACGCGCCGCTAACCGTATCAGCGCATGCCCATCGCGGGCTTCGGCTTCATCGGAATGAGGCCTTCACGCTGCATTTTCTTGCGGGCGAGCTTACGGGCGCGACGAACGGCCTCAGCCTTTTCGCGAGCGCGCTTTTCCGACGGCTTTTCATAGTGGCCGCGGAGCTTCATCTCACGGAAAATACCCTCGCGCTGCATCTTCTTCTTCAGCGCCTTGAGGGCTTGGTCAACATTGTTGTCGCGAACGAGAACTTGCACGCGTCGATCCTGTTCTATGGGACGGCAGACTGTGCTTCCGCCCCGGAAAATGGGAAAAAATCTTTGTCGGCGCGACGAAGGCGCCGTACCGTGGGCCGCGAAGTAGCAGAATCGACCTGCCCTGTCCAGCACATCCAGGCTGAACCTCCGCAAAATCGCAGATTTTTCAGCCTCAAGAGCTTGGACGTAGCCTTTCAAGGCCTATTCCGCCGATTCCTCCGGCAAAACCCGGGTCACATGGCCCATTTTGCGGCCGCTGCGCGCTTCGTGCTTGCCGTAAATATGCAAGCCCGCCGCCCCATCGCCCAGAATATCGCGCCACAGGTGGATATCCTCACCGATCAGATTGCGCATTTCGATGCGCCCGTGCCGGCGTGGCGAGCCCAGCGGCCAGCCGCAGATCGCCCGGATATGCTGCGCGAACTGCGACGTCACCGCACCATCGATCGTCCAATGGCCGGAATTGTGCACACGCGGCGCGATTTCATTGACGATCAGGCCTTCCGTGCCCGAACGCTTGTCCTCGACCACGAACATTTCGACCGCGATTACCCCGACATAGCCCAGCGCATCGACGATACGGCGGGTGATTTCGGTCGCCTGATGGGCAGTGGTGGCGGCGATCCGCGCCGGCACCAGAGTGCGCGACAGAATATGATGCTCGTGCTCGTTTTCGCAGACGTCCCAGGCCGCGAACGAGCCATCCCGGCCGCGCGCGGCGATCACAGAGACTTCGCGCACAAACGGCACCGTGCCCTCGAGAATGCAGGCGTGGCCGCCCAAGCCACGGAACACGCTGGCGAGGTCCGCGCCCTCGCGCACCACCGCCTGGCCCTTGCCGTCATAGCCGAAACGGCGGGTTTTCAGAATCGAAGGACGCCCGATTTGTGCCACGGCGCGCGCCAGGCTGCCGGCATCGTCGACCGCCTTATAGGGCGCCGTCGCAATACCGATCTTGTTCAGGAAATCCTTCTCCACCAGCCGATCCTGGGTGGTGGCGAGTGCCAAGGCATCGGGCAGAACCGGCAACCGCGCCGACAGGAAAGCAGCGGTCGCCGCCGGTACGTTCTCGAATTCATAGGTCACCACCGCGACCGCTTCGGCGAAGGCTGCGAGAGCCTGCTCGTCCTCATAAGGGGCGATGGTCATGAAGGTCGAGACGTCGCAGGCCGGACCGCGATCCGGCGCGAAAATATGGGTTTTCAGCCCGAGATTGGCCGCCGCCAGCGCCAGCATGCGTCCAAGCTGGCCCGATCCCAGAATTCCAACGGTAGCGCCCGGTGCGACAGGCGGAAGCGGCGTGTGTGAAATGGCCATCCAATCAGTTTCCGCTCGGCTTTTCCGCTACGCTGCTGCTCTGGGCCGCGCGCCAGGCATCGAGGCGGCCAGCGAGGGCCTTGTCCTGCAGGCTGAGAACGGCGGCGGCCAGCAGCGCCGCATTGACGGCGCCAGCCCGGCCGATCGCCAGGGTTCCGACCGGGATACCGGCCGGCATTTGCACGATCGACAGAAGAGAATCCATGCCGGAAAGGGCCTTCGATTCCACAGGCACGCCGAAAACCGGCAGCGGCGTCATCGAGGCGGCCATCCCCGGCAGATGCGCCGCGCCGCCCGCTCCCGCGATAATCACCTTGAATCCAGCCTCGCGCGCGCCTTTGGCGAAGGCCACCAGCCGATCGGGGGTGCGATGCGCTGAAACGATACGGGCTTCGAAGCCAATACCCAGCGCCTCCAGCGTCTCGGCAGCGTGACGCATGGTTTCCCAGTCGGACTGGCTTCCCATGATGATGGCGACCGGAGCGGAGGTCTGACTCACTGGATTTCCCCTTATCGGGCAAGGCTGGCGAACATAAGCAAAGTTGGCGGAGATAGACGAAGCGGCGCGGCCTCGCAAGCCACGCCGGCCAAAGGCATCAGGCGATGATATCAGGCGTCAACTGATCCTCGACCACCTGAATGCGATCGCGCAGCAGCAATTTGCGCTTCTTCAAACGCTGCACCTGCAATTGATCGACCGTCCCAACCGCCTGCAACGCGGCAATGGCTGCATCCAGATCGCGATGTTCTTCCCGCAGTCGCTCAAGCTCTGCCATAAATGCGGCGCGCTCTTCTTCACTCAGTCTGATCGACATTTCTTTTCAACACCCGCGGGAACACGAATCGCCGACATTGCACGCTTAGCCGACAAACAGTTCAATGATATTGACCTATACAAGGCTTGCAATGCGCGCATTCGTTTACCTGGTGGGTTTCGTCGCGCCTTTCACCAAATGTGAAGGATAGACGACAGAAATCCGCTTGAGGCTTCTCCGTTTTGTGGCACACTTTTATGTCCGCAACACCGAAAGGAGATGCAGGATGACAGTGGCAAGTCACATCGCTGAATTGGAACGCCGCCACTCGGCGCTCGAAAGACAGATCGAGACCTCCCGCCTAAGCCCAGCCTCCGACCCTCTTAAAACCGCGGAACTGAAACGCAAAAAACTAAAGCTCCGGGACGAAATCGAGAAACTGCGCGCCCAAGGCCGCATCGCCGTTCACTAACCCCTCCGACAGAAATATTCACCTGCCATCAGATGAGCGAACCCGGCCAACCCCTAGGTTGACCGGGCGGGTGAATGTCGATGTCGGCAGGTTGGCCAAACGGCTCAAAGCCGAGCGCCCACGCGCTCGGCTCACCCGGCACGAAGCCGGTTCCAGGCAACGATTGGCCTCGAGGGACTGATTTAGTGCTGATGTTCCTGAGTGAGCGTCGGCAGCGCCAGCTTGCTGAGCAGATAGTCGACCTTCCCTGCCGGCAGGTGCCGCACGAGCAGGGCCAGACCGGCCGCCATCTCGACCTGAGCATTGGCCATTTCGCCAATCATCCGCGCCTGGTCGCGGTGATCCCCGCTGGCAGCCTCGGTGACGCTTTTCAGAGCGGCCACCGCATGCGCCATTTCCTGCGCGGCGCGATCCAGATGATCGCTGGCCATGTCGATGGCCTTGGAGCAGCTCTGCAGCATAAGTCGTCTCCCGACGCGGATCGTCCGCGCTAACTGGAGAAAGTGTGCTATAATATCAGGAGTTTACCTAAGCCCATGACGTTATTCACCTGCTAGTGGCGGCGAAACGGTGGCGGACGTTACATGGCGCTAAATTAAAAGGCTCATTTTGCTTTGGTTTACCCCATGCTACGCTATACGATGAACTAACGTGCTACATTAGATTAGAATGTCGGAAAGTTCCCCTCAGCGCCCTCCTTTCTCCGAGATCGAGCAGCAGCAGATCGAATCTTCGCTGCGCGATATCTTGGCGCAGGATGATTTTAAGGCGTCGGGCCGTTTGAGCGCCTTCCTCAAGTTCATC
Organism: Methylocella sp. CPCC 101449; assembly: GCF_031921685.1. Classification (NCBI taxonomy): domain Bacteria; kingdom Pseudomonadati; phylum Pseudomonadota; class Alphaproteobacteria; order Hyphomicrobiales; family Beijerinckiaceae; genus Methylocella; species Methylocella sp. CPCC 101449. Next base: position 611,955 of record NZ_JAPDHU010000003.1, read on the forward strand.
GTCACCGAGACCCTGGAGGGGCGGGCCGACCGGCTCAAAGCGTTCAGCATCGCCGTCACCGTCTATGGCCGGGACGATACGTTCGACCCGCAGGCCAATTCCATCGTCCGTGTCGAAGCCACCCGCCTGCGCCGGATGCTCGAGCGCTATTTTCGCGAGAACGGCCGCGACGCGCCGATCGAAATCCGGATCCCGAAGGGGCGCTATGTCCCGGAATTCATCCGCCGCGAACCGCCCGACCCCGCCCCGTCCCGCGCTGGTCTGGACGATTTCCGGCCCGACAATCGCGCCTCCGACGGTCGACCGAGCGGAAACGATCCCGCATCCCTGCGGCGCAGCTTCCCGCCCGTACCCCGCCGTTCGATCGGCCTGTGGTCCACCCTCGCAGCCGCCGCCATCCTGCTGACGGGTCTCGCGGTTTTCGTCGTCTGGCAGCAGTTGGACCGTGCGCCCGAAGCAAACGCCCCCAGCCTGCCGCGCTTCGCCGACACTGATCTCCCGGAATCCACCGACAGTTTCCGCCCGGTCGAGCCGACCATCGCGGTCGCCTTGCGCGAAACCACCGATCCCGGGCTGGCGCGCCTGGGGCAGCGCATCAAAGATTCCATCGAGCACGAATTCGAACGCGCCGACGATATTTCCATCATCGAACGGATCGGCAATGGCGCCACCCGCGTCGACTACCGGGTCGATCTGGCGGTAGAGGCCAGCAACAGCAGCGTCGCGACGCTGCGGGTTCGCGTCACCCATGTTGCCAGCGGCGAACTGATCTGGTCGCGTAATCTGCGCGATTTCGCGCTCGATCCAAAATCCTTCGATGGCGAGCGACGCCCTTCCGATATCGGACTGGCGATTTCCCGCCCCTATGGATTGATCTTCTCCGACTACCGCAACCGGACCCGCCCCGACAGCGGCGCACGACGTCCGTTCTATTGCGTCATCAAGGCCTTCGAATATTTTCAGGACCGGACGCAAACGAATTTCCGCGACACACTGAGCTGTCTCGACATCGCGCTCGTCACCCGGCCGGACTTCGCCACCGGCGCCGCGCTACGCGCGATGCTGATCGCCGACGATTATGTCACCAAGGTCAATGGGCCCGACAGCAGCTACACTCTGGCCGATGCGATGGTCTCGGCCCGTCGCGCCGTCGCCAGCGACTCGCAGCACACCCGTCCCCATGTCGCCATGGCCCTTGTGCAATTCCTCATGGGCAACCAGCAGGGTTTTGAGGAAAGCATTCAGAAAGCCATCGACCTCAACCCCATCGCAGCCTACGCCCTGGCGCAGAGAGGCGCCGTGCACATCCTGATGGGCCAGATCAGCGAAGGCCTGTCCCTTCTCAACGCCGCCATTGCGCAGAACGAACTGCTGCGAGACGACTATTCCTTTTATTTCTTCGTCGCCGCATTGATGAACGATGATCGCAACGAAATGCAGACTTGGGGCCGCGCTTCGGCGACATCGCGCCATCCCTATGCCCTGCTTGCCAGCATTCTCGCCGCGCATCGGCGTGGCGACATCGCCGCCAAACAGGAATTGAAAAACGCGCTGGAAAGATCCTTTCCATTGTTCGCCGGCGATTTGCGCAGTGGCTTCGAACGCATGGGCATGCAAAGCGCAATCGCCGATCGCCTGCTCAGCGAATTGTCGGAAGCCGGCGTCGAGACGGATACGCCAGATAAGTGAAACGGTGTAAGCTTCTAGAAAAGACCGAGCTGTCGCAGGCCGTCCCAGGTCAACTTCAAACCGACGACAAAGGTCAATGTGACGACGACGCGATAGAAACTATCGGCCGATACACGCTTGACCAGCCAGACGCCGCCCAAGGTCGCCAGGATCGCCAACGGAAACAGCACCGCCGAGGTCGTCAAATTGGCCATCGACACTTGGCCGAGGTGAATGAAGCCGACGAATTTCACATAATTGATGACGGCGAAGAAAACCGCCTGGGTGCCGGCATAAAGTCGCGGCGGCAGCTTCTGCGGCAGCATCACCACTTGGAAGGGTGGTCCGCCAGCATTGGCGATGAAACTGGTGAAACCGCAGATGAGCGACCAGAACGATGTCACGACCACGCCGGGCTGCTGCGGCGCGGCACCGGCCGGCGGCGAACGCAGGAACTGATAGAGCGCGAACACCGCGCCGATCAAACCCACCAGCAAGAGAACGAACCCCGTCGACACCCACGATGCGGTGAAATAGCCGATCAGCATGCCGAACATGCCACCCGGAAAGAGCTGCTTCAGATGCGCGGCGGAAACATCACGCCGGAAGGCCCAGACGCCGACGATATCCTGCACCATCAGGATAGGCAGCAAGATCGCAGCGGCCTGCAGCGGCGGCATCACCAGCGACAGCAGAGGCAGAGCGAGCATGCCGATCCCGGCGAAACCGCCTTTGCCGAGACCGAGCAGGATCGTGCCCGGTATGGCCGCCGCATAAAAATGCCAGTCCGTGATCATTCGATGCGACGCCTCGATCGCTGTGGGATTCAGCGCCGTCACCGCCGAAAATGCCTGTGTCTTTATAGAAAGAATGTCCGCGGCTGAACAGGGTCAGCGCAACGGATCGGGCGACGGCGCCATCCGGGGCTTCGCCTCTTGAGCGGGATCGCCATCTTTGGCGAAAGAGAAATATTTCGAGAGAATGAAATTGGCGACCGCCGCCGCACCAGAACCGACCACCAGCGCAGCGAAAATCGCACCGCCCGATTGTTCGAAACCCATCCGGCTCGCGCCCCACAGCACCACCGCGTAAATGCCCAGATTGCAGGCGGCCGTGAACAGATTGGCCAGCACGTAGCGCAGGAATTCGCGCAGCAGGCGCGGATCACGTGATCGAAACGTCCAGATTCGATTGAGCCACCAGGTCACCGCGACGGCGATCATCATCGCCGGCACGCGCGCCGCATAACCGGAGAAACCAAGCCCTTTGGCAAAGAGCAAGGTCAGTCCCGCATCGACGGCAAAGCCGATCGCGCCGACGATCGAGAATGCACCGATCTCGGCAACGAGACGCTGCTTTTCGACACTCCGTTCAGCATCCCGTTCCGCCCACGCACGGCTGAAGATCATCGCCATGAAAGCGATCATCACGATCTGCCCGACGGGAACGAACGTCGCCAAGGTCAACGTGCGCGCCAGCAAGGGGATGGCCCAAACCACGGCGAGCGCGGTTTTCTCCCAAGGCCGGAACCCCTTTTCGAGCCCATAGGCGACGACGAAAGCCAGCGCCGGGCCCAGCAGAACCATGTCATAGTCGAGTGCGTAAGGTGTCGAGAGCAGCGCGCCGGTCAGCAAGGCCGCCGCCGCCAGCCGGCGATCGACTTGGGTGAACCACATCCAGGCGACGATGGCGGCACACCCCAAAGTGGAGAGCGCTTGCGCACCATAGGCGAGCGGAATCGAACCGCCCCACATGCGCGCCGCCGAGAAGATCGTCTGAATTTTATACCAGCCCGTCGCGCCCTGTTCGGACACGACGACGCGCGAGAAATGCATCATGTCGAAGAAGCCGCGCCAGGTCTCCCAGCCGAAAGCCCACAGCGTGCCCAGCGTCATCACGACGATCGTTACGCCCGCGGCAACGACCGCCCGCCAATGACCGCCGGCGAGAAGCGCCACCGGAATGAGCAGACCAAATTGCGGCTTATAGGCGAGCAGACCGAACAGGATGCCGGCAACGAGCGGCCGCCGCTCCAACGCCAACAAGGCCAGGGCCATCAAGCCGGCACTGAGAAAGCCGTTGTGTCCATGACTGACATTGACGAACACGGCGGGAAAAGCCGCCGCCAGCAACAAGCCGTCCTGGAGTGGCGCGATGCGCCGTATCGCCAGAAGATATAAAAGAAAGGTCGAGGCCTGCCACAGCAGCAGCGACAAGGCATAGGGCAGCAAAGCGAAGACCGCCGCGACGACGAGGAAATAGGGCGGATAGCCCCAGTGAAAGAAACCCGATGTCGGCGAAAAATACTGTTGCTGGCGACGTTCATGCGCCGCGTTGTCAAACGGCTTTTCCGGATGGCCTTCGAGCACGAAACGCCCCGCCGTCCAGACCTGCGAATAATCAGTGCCCAGCGGGCGATCGAAACGATCCACACGCCCGTTCGAGGTTGCGAACAGAAAAGCCATCGCGGCGACGTAAAACGCCAATAAGGTGAAAGCGATGATGCGGACCCGTTCCCGGGTCAGCCAGTCGCCCGTGCGCAGATGTTCGAGCATGATCCGGGTCCGGCGCCGGCACCGCCGACAGCCGAAACTGCACCGTTTTGCCTAAGATTTTGTTGACGGGTGGCGCATCCTCCAGCGCTCGCCATTGTTGCCGAGATTTCAATGGTCAACGCCCTATGTTACCCGGTATGCAAACGTGTGGCGGGAACGCGGCAAACAACACGGAGGGAAAACATGGCCAGCCGATACGGCGCAGTCTACGCCGAGTGGCAAGACGATCCGGAAGGCTTTTGGGCCGAAGCGGCGCGCGGCATCGATTGGATCATTCCCCCGACGCGCATTTTCGATCCGCAGGCCGGCATCTATGGCCGCTGGTTTCCCGACGCCACGTGCAACACTTGCTACAATGCCGTCGATCGCCACGTCGAGCGTGGCCGCGCCGATCAGAACGCGCTGATCTACGACAGTCCCGTCACCAATACGAAGCGCGCCTATACCTATCGCGAATTGCGCGACGAAATCGCCACGCTCGCCGCTGTCATCGCCGATCTCGGCACGGGCAAAGGCGATCGCGTCATCATCTACATGCCGACCATACCGGAAGCGGTGATCGCCATGTTGGCCTGCGCCCGCATCGGCGCCATTCATTCCGTCGTCTTTGGCGGTTTTGCCGCCAAGGAACTGGCGACGCGTATCGACGATGCGCAGCCGACGCTGATCCTTGCCGCTTCCTGCGGCATCGAGCCTGGCCGTATCGTCAAATACAAACCCCTGCTCGACGAAGCGATCAAGCTCGCCAGCCACAAGCCCGATGCCGTCCTCATGCTGCAGCGGCCGCAGGAACAGGCCGTGATGATCGCGGGTCGCGATCATGACTGGGCGCAAGCTGTCGAAGCAGCCAAGCGCGCCGGCAAAAAGGCCGATTGCGTCGAGTTAGCCGCCACCGATCCGCTTTATATTCTCTATACCTCAGGCACGACCGGCATTCCCAAGGGCGTGGTGCGCGACAACGGCGGCCATATGGTGGCGCTCAACTGGTCGATGAAGAACATCTATGGCATCGCGCCAGGCGAAGTGTTCTGGGCCGCGTCCGATGTCGGCTGGGTCGTCGGCCACAGCTACATCGTCTATGCACCGCTGATCTACGGCGCGACTTCGGTCTGCTACGAAGGCAAGCCCGTCGGCACACCCGATGCCAGCGCCTATTGGCGCGTCATCGCCGAACATGACGTGGCCGCTCTCTTTACCGCGCCGACCGCCTTCCGCGCGATCAAGAAGGACGATCCGAACGCCGAGCATTTGAAGAAATACAAGCTGTCGAAATTCCGCACGCTGTTTCTGGCCGGCGAACGGGCCGATCCGCCAACCCTGCAATGGGCGGAGAAGATCCTCAATCTGCCGGTGATCGATCACTGGTGGCAGACAGAAACAGGCTGGCCGATCGCCGCCGATCCGGTCGGCCTTGGTCTCCTGCCTGTGAAATACGGCTCGCCGACCGTGGCCATGCCCGGCTGGGACGTGCAAGTGGTCGATGAAGCGAGCAAGCCCGTGCCCGATGGCGAGATGGGCTCTATCGTCATTCGCCTGCCGCTCGCCCCCGGCGCCCTGCCGACTTTGTGGCAGAACGATCAACGTATGCGCGAGAGCTATCTCTCGGACTATCCTGGTTTCTACAAGACCTCGGATGCGGGCTATCGCGACGAGGATGGCTATCTCTATGTCATGGGCCGCACCGACGACATCATCAACGTCGCTGGCCATCGTCTTTCGACCGGTGGCATGGAGGAAGTGGTCGCCTCCCATCCCGACGTCGCCGAATGCGCCGTCATCGGCGCCAAGGACGATCTCAAGGGCGAGACGCCCCTCGGCTTCATCGTGTTGAAGGCAGGCGTTGCCCGCGACAAGGCGGAGATCGAGAAGGAAGTGGTCAATCTGGTGCGTGAAAAGATCGGCCCTGTCGCCGCTTTTCGCACCGCGCTTGCCGTCGACCGCCTGCCCAAGACGCGCTCGGGCAAGATCCTGCGCGGCACGATGAAGAAGATCGCTGACGGTGATCCCTGGTCGATGCCTGCGACCATCGACGACCCAGCGATTTTCACGGAGATCGAAGGCGCCCTGCGGCGGCGGGGCTGAGCCCCGATGTCATCCCGGATCGCGCTGCGCGTGTCCGGGATGGCACGGAGGTGACTAACCGCCACCGCCCGCATTGCCAGCGCCGGGCGGCCGTTGCATCTGGAAGAAGCTTTCGATCGCCGAATAGTCCATGTAGCCGCAGCGGGCGATGGGCTTCATGCGCAGCACGTCGATGCGGCCATTGCCGATATAATCGTCATCGACATGCATGCCGACCACCTGGCCCATCACCATCCAGCGGTCGGTGCCTTGGCCTTCCGTATTCGTCAGCTGGAAAATCTGCGTCACCTTGCATTCGAGCGCGCAGGGGCTCGCCGCGACGCGCGGCGCCTTGACGATCTGTGACGGCGCCGTTTCCAACCCCGCATGAACGAACTCGCTCTCGCCACGCGGCAGCGGCGCCGACGAAGCATTCACCTGATCCTTCAATGCATAGGTCGCCATGTTCCAGACGAACTCGCCGCTTTCGGCCGCGAAGGTTTTCGAATCCTTCTCGCCATCGCTGCAAAAACCAACGATGGGAGGCCGATCGCAGAAGGCGTTGAAGAAGGAATAGGGCGCCAGATTGACTTGGCCCGCTTTGTTCATCGTCGAAATCCAGCCCACCGGACGCGGCGCGATCATCGCCTTGAACGGATCATGCGGGAAGATCGACTTGTCGCGCTTATGCGGCTCGAAAAACATGAAAGGCTCCGCTCAAAAACGGCTGACGATGGTGTCGAGTGCCGGCCGCGGCCGATCCTCCGGCACGCCATTGCTGCTGCCGATATGCACGAAACCGGCGAATTTCTCACCATCGCGCAGACCGAGCGCCGCGGATGCCGCCGGGTCATAGCAATACCACTGCGTCAGCCAGGACGTCGCAAAGCCCATGGCATTGGCGGCGACGGTCAGATTCATGCAGACCGCGCCCGCCGACAGCACCTGCTCCCATTCCGGGATTTTGGCATGGACGACCGGCTTCGAGACGACGCCGACGACGACGGCGGCATAGCTGAAGCGCTGGCGCTCGAGCGTCCGCCGGCTCTCGTCGACACCTGGATTGGCCGCATCGAAGGCCGCCAATATGGCCGCGCCGGCGCGGGTCCGCCCCTCGCCCTCATAGATAATGAAGCGCCAGGGCGCGAGCTTGCCATGGTCGGGCACCCGCGACGCGACGGTCAGCAAGGTCTGAAGCTGACCCCCGTCCGGTCCAACGCCAGTCATCGCCAGCGGCGGCACCGACCGGCGGCTTTTCAGCATATCGATCGTCGAATTCATAACGATTCCAAAGTTTCCGGTGAAAATTGCAAAGGCTGGACGCCTTCTACAGGAGGACCGGGCGGCCAGAAAGAGCAACTTGCGCCAGGGCAGCGGATGGACGCCTCGCCATGTCCGGGCCGCAATTGAGCGCGAGTTGACGCCGGGGCCGGATTGGGGAATGCCCATATCGGGCGATTTTGGAGACCGCAGGCGAATGAAAGGTGCAAAACGTTTGCTGACGCGACGTTGGCTGGCGCTTTTGGCGCTTTTGACGTCGGCGACATTGGTTGCGGCGCAGACCACGCCCAGCACCGGCCTGCCGAGCGGCCAGTCGCCCGCGTCCGGCGGCTCTCTCAGCCTGTCCGCGGGCTTCGCCGGCGACGCCAAGACCGCCCCGACCGGACTGGTTTGGCGGGTGTTCCGGGAACGGGCCGAGGATGATGGCAGCCGCCCGGAACAGGCGAGCGCCCGCGAAGAAAACCCGACCTTCAGCCTGCCCAATGGCGACTACATCGTCCATGTCGCCTGGGGGCTCGCCAGCGCCACCCGCCGGGTGACGATCAATGGGCGCAATGTCAGTGAACGGTTGCAGTTGAACGCCGGGGGACTGCGTGTCGTCGGCATGCTCGGCGACACGAGAATACCGCCGGATCGGCTGACCTTGTCGATCTTCGTGCCCGATGGCGGTAATCCCCAGGCCAAACTGGTCGCCCGCGACGTGAAACCGGGCCAGACCGTGCGCCTGCCCGAAGGCACCTATCACATCGTCTCCACTTATCTGGAAGGCCCCGCAGCCGGCGGCTCCGCCGGTAGCGCCAACGCCACCAATTCGGTCGTCGAAGCCGATCTGCGCATTCAGCCGGGCAAGGTCACCGTCACGACGCTCAAACATCGCGCCGCGCTGATCACCCTGAAACTGGTCAATGCGCCGGGCGGCGAGGCTTTGGCCAATACCAGTTTCACCGTGCTGACGCCGGGTGGCGACGTGCTGCGCGAAATGATCGGCGCTTTCCCCTCCCTCGTTCTGGCTGAGGGCGAATATGCGGCGATCGCCCGTCGCGACGGCAAGACCTATCAAAGCACGTTCGAGGTGCGCTCGGCGCGCGACCGGGATGTGGAAGTGCTGGCGAAATAGTTATAGAAAGCCCCCAGCGGTGCTGGAGACAGGAATGCAGACCTTTTTCGTTGAGATCAAATGCGCACTGGGCAAGACCTATATGGTCGCGAGCGCGCTGGCCGAGGCCGAAATCGCCTCGGAAATCTATTCGATCGCCGGCAATTACGACATTCTGGCCAAATTCTATGTCGATAAGGATGTCGACATCGGTCACTTCGTCGGGGAAAAAGTCCAGCCCATCCCGGGCATCGTCGACACCCGCACGATCATCACCTTCAAGGCCTTCTGAACCTCTCTACGGGGCCGTCATGCCTCAATCGCTTGTTCGTTTTGCTCTCGCTGTTGGTCTCGCGGCGGTGCTGGGAGCCGGCGTCGCGCATGCGGATGATGAATATCTGTTCGATGCGCTGAAGAAACCCGCCTATCGCAAAGCCTGGACCGCCATGCTGGCGGGCGAGAAGAATATTCCCGGCTGGCTGATTGCTTTCGGCAAAGGCGGCCCCGGCGTCGCCGGCCCGCTGAAAACCGTCACCGTCGACGGACGCAAGATGCAGGCGTCCAACGTCTGCAAGCCGCATGACTGCGCCGGCAACGAACTGCATATCTTCTTCAGTCTCGATGCGTCGAGCGCCGTCGGTTCCCTGACCAGCGAGGGCCAACGCCCCCGCTATTTCGGTGCACCAACCCCGGCGCAGCGCATGGCGCTCGATCGCGCCATGGCTAATTGATCGACGAGCTTATTACTCGCCGCGACGCACATCCGGCGGAATGGCTTCGTCGGCGAGCATCGCCAGCGCTTCGTCGAGCGACATCGACACTTGCTGCTGCGAGCCGAGCCGGCGGATCGACACGGTGCGTTCCGCCGCTTCCTTGCGACCGGCGACGAGCATCACCGGAATTTTCGCCAGCGAATGCTCGCGCACCTTGTAGTTGATCTTTTCGTTGCGCAGATCAGGATCGACGCGCAGGCCGCGCTTACGCGCCAGCGCCGTCACTTCCATGGCATAGTCGTCGGCTTCCTGCGTGATCGTCGCCACGACGATCTGCGTCGGCGACAGCCACAGCGGCAGATGGCCGGCGTGATGCTCGATCAGAATGCCCGTAAAACGCTCAAGCGAACCACAGATTGCCCGATGCACCATGACCGGCGGCGTCTTCTCGCCGTTGGCGGCGATATAGAAAGCGCCGAAACGCTCCGGCAGGTTGAAGTCGACCTGGGTCGTACCGCACTGCCAGTCACGACCGATGGCGTCACGCAGCACATATTCGAACTTCGGCCCGTAGAACGCGCCTTCGCCCGGGTTCAGGGCAACAGTGACGATGTTACCGTGACGCGCCTTGATCTCGTCGAGCACGCGCATCATCACGCTTTCGGCATGATCCCACATGGCATCGGTGCCGACGCGTTTCTCCGGCCGGGTCGACAGTTTCACCACGATCTTGTCGAAGCCGAAGTCGCGATAGACCGACAGGATCAGATCGTTGATCTTCAGGCACTCTTCGGCGAGCTGCTCTTCCGTGCAGAAGATATGCGCATCGTCCTGGGTGAAGGCGCGCACGCGCATCACGCCATGCAAGGCACCTGACGGCTCGTAGCGATGCACGATGCCGAATTCAGCCAGACGCATCGGCAGTTCGCGATAAGACCGCAGGCCGTGCTTGAAAATCTGCACATGGCCCGGGCAGTTCATCGGCTTCAGCGCATAAATGCGCTCTTCGTCCGCTTCATCGCCGGCGGGCTTGGCCATGAACATGGCTTCGCGATACCAGCCCCAGTGGCCGGAGGTTTCCCACAGCGACTTGTCGAGCACCTGCGGCGCATTCACTTCCGCATAATCGCCGGCCAGACGCCGCCGCATATAGGCCATCAGGGTCTGGAACAGGGTCCAGCCCTTCGGATGCCAGAAGATCGCGCCCGGCCCTTCCTCCTGGAAGTGGAACAGGTCCATCTCGCGCGCCAGACGGCGATGGTCGCGGCGTTCCGCTTCCTCGAGCTGATGCAGATAGGCGTCGAGATCGTCCTGCTTGGCGAAGGCCGTGCCGTAAATACGGCTCAGCATCGGCTTGTTGGAATCGCCACGCCAATAGGCGCCGGCCACCTTCATCAATTTGAAGGCGCTGCCGATCTTGCCGGTCGAGGTCATGTGCGGGCCGCGGCACAGATCGAGCCAATCGCCCTGCTTATAGATTTTCAGATCTTGGTCGGCCGGAATGGCTTCGACCAGTTCCACCTTGAACGCCTCGCCCTTCTCCTCGAAGAAGCTGATCGCCTTGTCACGGCTCCACACTTCCTTGGTGAAAGGCGCATCCCGGGCGATGATCTCGCGCATCTTCTTTTCGATGGCGGCGAAATCTTCCGGCGTGAACGGCTGGTTGCGGCTGAAATCGTAATAGAAGCCGTTTTCGATGACCGGGCCGATGGTCACCTGCGTGCCCGGCCACAGGCTCTGCACCGCTTCGGCAAGCACGTGCGCGCAATCGTGCCGGATCAGCTCCAGCGCGCGTGGATCGTCGCGGTTGATGAATTCGAGTTTCGCATCCTTGGTCAAAGGATCGGCGAGGTCGGCGAGCACGCCATCGACGGCCATCGCCACGGTGCGCTTGGCCAGCGAGGGCGAAATGCCCTTGGCGATATCGAGACCTGTTGTGCCGGGGGCGAATTGGCGCTGCGCGCCGTCAGGGAAAGTGACGGAAATCATGTCGTCTCCTTAAGCTCAATCGCCGAAACGAGCCGGCGTAAGCGATGCGGGAGCCCGGATATAGACAGAACAGGACGACGAGGCAAGGAATTGCGATGAAAAAGCCTCGAAAATCCTGCCCCTCCACTATGCGTTTAAGGCATAATTCTATCGCAATTAGGTCTTTGAAAGCATATCAGACCGTCTCTAGTTTCGCCTCATACCGCTTCACCTATCTCCATGAGGCCTCCTGAAATGTCCGACACAATAGACATTGCCATCAATCCCCTATCCGCCCATACCGGCGCAGAAATCCTCAACGTCGACCTGAGCCGCCCTGTCGATGCGCCGCTGCGCCAGAAGCTGAACGACGCCTTCATCAAGCACACCGTGCTGGCCATTCGCGGCCAAAAACTCGACCCGCATCAATTCCTCGCCGCCGCGAAACTGTTTGGCACGATCTTTCCGCAGCACAACAGCCGCTTTTCCGTGCCCGAATGCCCGGAGATCCATTACATCTCGAACCAGGACACATTCGAGGATGGCAAGGTCTATATTCCCGGCGAGGGCTATCACACCGACCATTCCAACGATGCGCAGCCGCCCAAGGCGACGGTGCTGCACGCGGTGAAACTGCCGAAGACCGGCGGCGACACGCAATTCGTCAACATGTACGAAGCATATGACGCCCTGTCGCAAGCCATGAAGGCCCGGATCGACAACCTGCAGGCGGTCCACGTCTATCAAAGCTCGCTCAGCACCCGCAAACTGATGGCGCTGAAGGACGAAACCAAGACGAAAGCAACGACGGAAGTCATTCATCCGCTGGTCCGCACCCATCCGATCAGCGGCCGCAAAGCCATCTATATCAATCCGATCCGCATCGAGCGGCTCATCGGCCTCGAGCGCGAGGAAACGAGCGCTCTGCTCGACGAACTGCTCGAACATTCGACCCAGGATCGCTTCCAGTATCGCCACAAGTGGCATGAAGGCGACATGGTGATCTGGGACAATCGCTGCCTGATGCATAAGGCCAACGGCGATTATCCGGTCTCGGAAGTGCGCTACCTCTATCGCCTGATGCTCAAGGGCGGAACGCCGGCGTGATCGTTTCATCGCAATGGCAGCACCTGTGCATGATCCGCGGCGATGCGATCATGCCAGGTGCCAACAACGGCGCTGACGCCTTCGTGCGCAGCGCCGACAGCGTCGATTCGACCGAGCGGCTCGTATGGATCGAAAGCGCTCAAACTTGGAACATCGACCTGCCTGGTGCGCAGGAGATCAGCACCTTCGCGCTCGCCCGCGATGTCGGCGACGGCGGTGCCGCGGCCCCGTCCTTTCTCTATCTGGTGCAGACCGACATTCCCGACGATATCGTCGACGAATATACCCAGTGGTACGATGTCGAACATCTTCCACGCCTAGTGTCGGTGCCCGGCATTCTGCGCGCACGCCGCTATGAAGCCGTCAATGCGCAGCCACGCTATCTGACCGCCTACGATCTCTCCGACGTCAACGCCTTCGAAAGCCCACAAGGGCTGATCGCACGCAAGACGCCTTGGACCGAGCGCATGCGGTCGAAATTCATGAATGCCCGGCGCTCGACCTGGCGCCTCACCGATTCTGCTCAATGATCCGCCACATAAGCGGCTTAAAAGACACTAGGGAGACAATGATGGTTCAACTTCGGCTATTCGCGGCCTGTGCCTCCGCGGCCCTCACCGTGGCGCTCGCGGCATCGACGGCTCAAGCACAACCTGCCCTGCCCTCCGGCCCGGTGACGATCGTCGTGCCGTTTACGCCCGGCGGCGCCAATGACGTGACGGCCCGCCTGCTGGCGCCGGAGCTGTCGAAGGCCATCGACCGTTCCGTCGTGGTCGAAAACAGACCGGGCGCCGGCGGCAATGTCGGCGTTGGCTTCGTGGCGCGGGCCAAGCCCGATGGATCGACTTTGCTGATCAGCTCGGCTTCCAGCCATGTCTTCGCCTATCTGGCCAAGGCCGATCCGAGCTACGATCCCAGAACCTCTTTCGCGGCCATCGGCATTCTCAACGACGTGCCCTTGGTGCTCAGCGCCTGGCCGGGACTGGGCGTCAAAACGGTGACGGATCTGCTGAAAATCAAGAAGGAGCTGTTCTTCGGCTCGAGCGGCACCGGCAGCAGCCCGCATTTCGCCGGCGAATTGTTTGCCGCGCGGACAGGGATGAAAATCACCCACGTCCCCTATCAAGGCGGCGCTCAGGCGCTCAATGATCTGACGACCGGCCGCATTGAACTGGCATGGCTGACTTTGCCGTCGGCACTGGCGCAGGCCAAAGCGGGGACCATTCTCAATCTCGGCGTCTCATCCGAACATCGCGCCGCCAGCGAGCCCGATCTCAAGACCGTGCAGGAACAGGGCGTCTACGATTATTCGGTCGGTTCATGGACGGGCCTGTTCGCACCGGCGCAGACCCCGCCGGAATTGGTTGCCTACCTTGGCAGCATCCTTGAAAAGCTTTCGCGCGACGAAACCTTTCAGGCCCATATGCGCAAGGTCGGCACGGAGCCTTTGTATCTCGGCCCCGCCGAGACCGATGCTTTCGTCCGCAAGGAATTCGATCGCTGGATTCCGGTCGTCCAGAAAATCACTGCGGCCGCAAAGTAATCAGCTCTTTCGGGCCTTGGCGGCGGGTGCCGTCAGGGCCCGCTTGATGGCGCTCGCCGACCATTTCGGCGAGGCCATCTGAATGAAATCGGTAATATAAGACCGTAGATAAAGATCGCGGCGCAGGGACACGTCGACCGTCGTCGCCGCGAACAGATGCGTCGCATCGATCGCATGCAACCGCGTCTTGCCGGCGATGCACACGGTCGGCACGATGCCGACCCCCAGCCCATGTTCCACATAGGCGCGAATGACATCGGAATCCTCCGCCTGCACGATGGGCCGCAGATCGATGCCAGCTTTCTGCGCCGCATCGGCGATCATGCGCCCGCCGACGGAACGCGGATTATAGCCAATGAAGGGATAATGGGTCAGATCGGCGAGGCTGAGGCTTTTCTTGGCTGCCAGCGGATGCTGACGCAGCATGATGGCGCTGCGCTTGATCACTTCGCCTTTCAGCGTCGCGACCTCGGCCGATGAGCGAGTGGCCTGAGCATCGCCCGTGCTGATGCCAAGATCGGCCTCCCCATCCTGCACCAGACGCGGCAGATCCTTGATATCCGCCTGGATCAGCAACAGCTCGACTTTCGGATGCTTTTCACGCAGACGCGCGAAAGGGTCGAGCAAAGTGTAGCGCGCATGCAGATGGCTCGTGGCCACGATCAAACGGCCCTCGCCGCCGCCACGCGCATCCTGCGCGATATCACCGATCGTCTCGATCTGCCGTAGGATGCGTTCCGCCTGCTGCAACACGGCACGTCCGCCGGTGGTGAACCCGACAATGCGGTTCTTCTTGCGCATCAACAGTTCGATGCCGATCTCCGCTTCCAGCGCCTTGATCTGCCGGCTGACATTGGGTTGCGATGTGTTCAGGGCGCCCGAGGCGGCCGAAATATTCAGGCCGGCTCGGGAAATGGCCCGCAGCAAACGCAATTGCTGCAATGTCATCGCGGTCTCCTCACGTCATCGGTGCCGTTACGGCAGTAGCACCACCGGACCCGCATGGGCAGCACTTTCCGCATCGCGATGGGCGCTGGCGGCCTCGGCCAGCGGATAAGTGCGCGTCGCCACGGTCTTGAGCACGCCTTGCCCGACCAGTTCGAACAGATCCTTCATTAGCTCGCGGAAACGTTCTGGATCGCCGAGAAAATAATGCACGCCCGGCCGCCAGAGGTTCAACGTTCCCTTCAAGGACAGATCGATGATGTCGATCGGCGGCACATGCCCCGAAGCATTGCCATAGTTCACCAGAGTGCCGAACGGCGCCGTGCAATCCATCGAGGGAATGAACGTATCCTTGCCGACACCGTCGAGCACCGCTGTCACGCCCTTCGGCACGATGGCCTTCACCGCTTTCACGAAATCGGTCTGCCGATAAAGAATGGTGTGATCGCAGCCGTGCGCCTTGGCGATCTCGGCCTTGTCGGCGCTGCCGACGGTGCCGATGACCGTTGCGCCATAATGCTTGCACCATTGCACCAGGATGAGGCCGACGCCGCTGGCGGCGGCATGGATCAAAACGGTGTCGCCAGGCTTCGGCCGGTAGATCTTGTTGATGATGTTGGAGGCGGTGAGCCCCTTAAGCATGATCGAGGCCGCCTGCACGTCCGAAATATTGTCAGGGATCGGCGCCAGCCGCGCGGCGAAGACATTGCGCTCCTGCGCATAGGAGCCGGTGTTCTGAAAGAAGCCGGCACCCATGCCGACATAACCGACCCGGTCACCCACACGCCATGTATCGACATCTGGCCCCAGCGCCGTCACAACCGCCGCCGCCTCATTGCCGAGAATGATCGGCATGGGCAGCGGGTCTTTCTGATAAAAACCGCCGCGCCGCACGTTGATGTCGGAAAAATTCAGCGCCACGGCAGTGTGGCGCACCCGCACTTCGCCCGCCCTCGGCGGCGGCAATTCGATGTCCTCGAAACGCATCACCTCCGGCCCGCCGTGCCCATGAATACGTATTGCCTTGATCACGCCCCAGCTCCTTTTTCGCTTCCTCAAGCTTGTGCTTTTTAACCACAGTAAGCTTTTGATCTAGAATAGAATACATCTAATTATAGATATTCTCTATCGATCTTTAAGACACAATCGATTGGATCGATCCCAAACAAATTCCTATCTTGACCATGTCCGGAAGCCAAGGCGCGCCGCAGGCGCATCCAGAGGCCTTCCGTTGACGCCAATGCGGCAAAGTCCGCTCCCCAAAAAAGAAAGAGAGATACATGCTCGGCATCGGCTCGAAACTGCCTGCTTTTGACATCACCGGCGTGAAGCCCGGCTTCAACAACCATGAGGAAAAGGGCGTCAGCGCCTTCGAAACCCTCACCCAGGACAGCTTCGCCGGCAAGTGGAAGATCATCTTCTTCTACCCGAAGGATTTCACCTTCGTCTGCCCGACGGAAATCGCCGAATTCGCCCGCCTCAACTCGGAATTCGCCGACCGTGACGCCGTCGTCCTCGGCGGCTCGACCGACAACGAATTCGTCAAGCTGGCCTGGCGCCGTGACCACAAGGACCTGAAGAGCCTGCCGATCTGGCAGTTCGCCGATACCAAGGGTTCGCTGGTCGACGGTCTTGGCGTGCGCGCCGAAGACGGCACCTGCCATCGCTACACCTTCGTCGTCGATCCGCACAACGTCATCCAGCACGTCTATGCGACGGCTTCGAGCGTCGGCCGCGCGCCGAAGGACACGCTGCGTGTTCTCGACGCCCTGCAGACCGACGAACTGTGCGCCTGCAACCGCGAAGTCGGCGGCGAAACCCTGAAGGCTGCCTAAAAAGTCAGGAAGGAAGCATCATGAGCATCGAAGCTCTGAAGGCCCGTATTCCCGATTTCGCCAAGGATGTCCGCCTCAATCTCTCGTCGCTTGCCGGCGACGAGAGCCTCGGCCAGCAGACCAAATGGGGCCTGCTGCTGGCGGTGGCGATCTCCACGCGCAATGCGGAAGTCGCAAGCGCCATCGGCGCGGAAGCTGCTGGCCAGCTCTCGCCCGAAGCCGCCCAGGCGGCGCGCGCGGCGGCATCGATCATGGCCATGAACAATGTCTACTACCGCTTTGTTCATCTCGCCTCGAACAAGGAATACGGCACGTTGCCGGCAAAGCTGCGCATGAACGTCATCGGCAATCCGGGTGTTCCGAAGACCGATTTCGAACTGTGGTCGCTGGCGGTTTCCGCCATCAACGGCTGCGGCATGTGCATCGATGCCCATGAGAAAGTGCTGCGCGAGCATGGCGTCGAAGCTGTGACGGTGCAGACGGCGGTACGCTATGCCGCCATCCTGCAATCGGTCGCCGTCGCCATCGAAGCCGGCGACGCCGAAGCCCAGGCGCTCGAACAGGCTGCCTGATCGGCAACGCTCTCTAAGAATGGAAACTCCCGGACCTGCGTCCGGGAGTTTTATTTTGGCCGCCTTCACTCCGCCGCGAGCGGCAGCTTTCCGCCTTCCGACAGCTTACGGTATTTGTCGGTCTGCGAACGCACCGTCGCCATCAGCACGTCCGGGTTACCCGGATAAGGGTCGGCAGCGGCATTGCGCAGAAACGCCTCCGTCTCCGGCGTTTTGACGATGGCGTTGAGCAGGCCTTCCAGCTTGTCGCGAATATCCTGCGGCGTGCCCACCGGCGCGAAAATGGCGAACCAGGGCGTCATGTCGAAATCGGCGACGCCCTGCTCCTGCATCGTCGGCACATCCGGCGCCAGCGAGATGCGCTGCGGCGAAGTGACAGCGAGCATGCGCACCTGGCCGCGCTCCGCCGGACCTTTCACTCCCGTCGAATCCATGAAGAAGAAATCGAGATCGCCGGCGGCCAGCTCGGTCGCTGCCATCGCGGACGCCTTGTAAGGCACGCGTTGCGCGTTCACGCCGATCGCATCGAGGTAGATTTCCGCCGAGGCCAGCGAGATCGACGTCGGCGCGCCATAACGTGCCCGTGTGCCTTTCTCCTTCAGGCTTTTCGTCAGCTCAGCGACGCTGTGGATGTCAGACTTGCCGGAAACGACAAGCACGAAAGCCGCGCGCGCCAGCGTGGTGATCGGCACGAAGTCCGACAGTTTGAAACCGAGATTCTTGTAGAGATAGAAATTGCCGGTCAAAGGATTGCTGGTCGAAAACAGCAGCGTGTAGCCATCTGGCTTGGCCGAAGCCACCGCCTGTGTCGCCAGATTGCCGCCGGCGCCCGGCCTGTTCTCGACGACGACGGTCTGATTGGTCGCTTTCGCCAGTTGATCGGCAAAATAACGGCACAGCAGATCAGCGCCACCGCCGGCCGGAAGGCCGATGAGAATGCGCACCGGTTTTGATGGATAATCCTGCGCCATCATCGGCGATGATGCGACAACAAAAAACGCGCAGACAAAAAGCCGTCGAAGCCACGACGTCATTTCTCCCTCCCTCGATCATTTCTTATCTAGAACGAGGCGCGCCCTCTCCCGGCGCGCCCCGCCTGTCACGCAATCAAGCGTAACCTGGAACCACGCGCACGTCGATCAGCGCGACGCCACCGGCTTCCACGGCCGCGATGGCCCCCGGCAGAGCCGCTTCCAGCTCGGCGATGGTGCGCACCGGCCCGATGCCGGTCGCGCCCTGACCCTTGGCGATCTGCGCCAGGTCGATGTCGGGATCGATCATCTTCTGGCCGATCCACTTGTTTTCCGGCGGGCGCGTCCGCGTGTGGGCCACGCGCTCCTGATGCAATTCGTCGTTGTAGAACGAGGAATTGTTGGAGACGACGATGAGCAGCGGAATGCGGTAATGCACCGCCGTCCACAACACCGTTGCGCCCATCAGGAAGTCGCCGTCGCCCAGCACTGCGACCGGGAAGCGGCCGCTGCCACGCAGCGCCAACGCCGAACCCACAGCAATGCCTGGACCAGCGGCCAGGCCGCCACCGCCGGCGCCACCGAAGTAAGCCAGCGGATGGTCGATCGGCCACCAGCTCTCGTGCCAGGCGATCGTCGTGTGCAGCAGCGACACCTCGCGCTTGCCGAGAGCCTTGCGCAGGGCGAGCGCGAGATCGCGCACCAGCGGTTGTTCGTTGGCGCCGCGCAGTGCCAGATCGCGCTTCGGCCGCACGTCCTTCGACCAGACTTCCTTCTTCGCCGAGCCCAGCGCCTTCACCAGCGCCGCCACGGTGAGGTCGGTGTCGGCAGAGACGAACAGATCCGCCGGCGGCAACACCTGATGATCCATGCTCCAGCCGTTGTGGATGCGATGGTCCATCGAGACGTTGACGATCTTGCCCGTCGGCGCACCGCCTTCGACACAGGACAGCAAGAAGCCGCCGATATCGACCGCGTCGAAAGCCAGGATCAGATCCGCCTCGCGGACTAAGGCCGCGATATGCTTCTCCGCCTGCATATGGGCGCAACCCGCGTGCAGCGGATGTTCCGTCGGGAAAACCGCCGAGGATTTCAGGTCCGTGATGACAGGCGCGCCAAGCCGCTCGGCCAAAGCCACGCGATTGTCCCAGGCTGCCTGCGCGCGCGAACCGCGACCATAGAAGATCACCGGCTTCTTCGCGCCTTCGATCAGCTTCTTGGCTTGCGCCACCAGGTCTTCGCTGGGGCCCAGCACCACCGGCGGTCCATAGCGCTTGACATCCATCGGCGGCAGGTCTTTCGCCAACGGATCTTCCTGCAGACCGACGTCGAGATTGACGTAGACCGGACCCTTCGGCGTCGTCTCGGCGATCCAGCGCGCGCGCACGATGGCTTCCCGCGCCGCCGTCGGCGAACCCGGCTGATCGTCCCACTTCACATAATTGCGGATCATCGACGCTTGATCGCGCGACGTGTGAATCCATTCGATCCACGGCCGGCGGCGGGCAGCATCGAGATAGCCCGTCGCACCCATGATCAGGACGGGCATGCGATCGCACCAGGCGTTGAAGATCGCCATTGAGGCATGCATCAGGCCGACATTCGAGTGAACCGCGGCGGCCATCGCCTTTTCAGTCACCTTGGCCCAGCCCTGCGCGATGTGAACGGCATGTTCTTCATGCAGGCACAGCAGCATCTGCGGCTTGGTATTGCCGAGATAATTCACGATGGAATCGTGCAGGCCGCGATAGCTGGCGCCCGGGTTGAGCGCGATATAGGGCACGTCCAGGTCGCGTAGCGTTTCGGCGACCACGTCGCTGCCGAAGCTCGCCTTGGGCGCCAGCGGCCCCTTGGGATCCTCGACCCGCGCAACGTTATGGCCAGCGCCAGGGGTCATTTTATCGTCCACACTTTCCTCCCATCTATTGATGCCGACGCCCACGGGCGCGAATTCTGGTGCGGCCTCCGGCGAAGCCGCACCAGCTATGCCTTGCAAACCTATTGTGCCTCGATCTTGGCAAGATCGATCAGCTTACGCCATTTTTCGATCTGTCCATCCCAATAGGCGTCGATTTTGTCGGGTGCCAAAGTAAAGGGCACGGAAGCGGCCGTTGCCAGGAATTTGGCGGTATCGGGCTCTTCCACCGCCTGTTTCATCCAACCGCGCAATTTATCGACGATCGGTTTCGGCGTCTTGGCCGGCGCCGCCAAGGCCATCCAGCCGGTCAGTTCATAGTCCTTCACGCCAGCCTCATCCATCGTGGGAATGTCGGGCGCAAAGGACATGCGCTGCGGCAGGGTGACGGCGAGAGCCTTGAGCTGGCCTCCGACGATCTGCCCCATGCCGAAGGGAGCATCGACAAACATGAAGTCGAGCACGCCATTGCCCAATTCGCGGGCAGCATCCTGTGTCGTTTTGTAGGGCACGTTCAGGGTATCGAGCCCCACCATCGACTTATAGAGTTCACCCACCGCCATACCGGTAGAACTACCTGATCCGTATTGGGCTTTATCGCCCTTCTTTTTCAGCAAATCAGTCAGTTCGGCCACGGTCTTGACCGTGCTCTTGGGATTGACCGCCAGCAGGAAGCCATACTGGCTACCGGGCGAGATCATCGTGAAATCCCGGCGGGCGTCGTAGTTCAGCTTTTTGTAGAGAAACATATTGGCCGAATAGACCGAACTGGGCGCCCACATCAGCGTGTAGCCGTCAGGCGTCGCGCGAGCAACTTCCTGAGCCGCGATATTGCCATTGGCACCCGGCTTGTTGAGGACGACGATCGTTTGTCCCGACAACCGTTGCAATTTAGCCGCGAAAAAACGGCCTGGAATATCAACGCCGCCGCCAGGCGGATAACCCATGATCAGTGAAATCGTCTTCGTTGGATAGTCTTGTGCCTGGGCGGGCGCTGCCACCATCGTCGCCAGGCAGAATGCTATCGCATAACGGAACACCATCCCCATTTCCTCCACATCTTTCGGGCGGGTTCCCCCCGCCGTTGCCGCCTTCTAGCGCAGGCAATGGGAATATGGCTATGGCCGGCCGCAAAATTTCTCGCGCGACCAGCCAGGGAACGCCTGAAATATGTTGCACCCAGCCGCGATCCACTTCACAACGCCCGTCGTTTCGGATGTAGTCCCGTTGGATTTCATCTTTTCATAAAAAAGAGCGGCCAGAGCCGCGTCGGAGGAAACAATGACCATTTTGCAGAAAGCCGGCACCGCGATCGACCTCGATCGCTACAGCTTGCGCCGGTTTCTCAAGGAAATCGAAGCACTCGGCGAACTGGAGACCCATGACGAGCCGGTCGATCTCGCCGATCTTGCCCAACATTTCGAAGGTTCGCCGAAAGCGGTCT
Source organism: Methylocella sp. CPCC 101449 (assembly GCF_031921685.1). Lineage (NCBI taxonomy): Bacteria > Pseudomonadati > Pseudomonadota > Alphaproteobacteria > Hyphomicrobiales > Beijerinckiaceae > Methylocella > Methylocella sp. CPCC 101449. The sequence continues at coordinate 633,629 of NZ_JAPDHU010000003.1, forward strand.
ATTTCCGCAAGGCAGGCCCCGAGGGTGCCGAACTGATCGGTAATGTCACCGCCAGCCGCGCCCGTATTGCCCGCGCTTTCAACACCACGCCGGATAAGCTGCTGCACGAAATTCTGCGCCGCCTCGACAACCGGCCGCAGATGATCGAGGTCAGCCGTGCCGAGGCCCCGGTGCAGCAAGTGGTGTTGACGGGCGATGACGCCGATCTCACCCGCCTCCCGGCCCATCTCCAGCATGGCCTCGATGGCGCGCCCTACATCTCAGCCGGCGTCGACATCGTGCGCGATCCCGCCACCGGCCTCACCAATGTCGGCATGCGCCGCCTGATGCTGCGCGGCCGCCAGGAAGCCGGCGTCGACCTTCTGTCGCCTAGCGATTTGAAGGCAATCTACGAAGCCAGCGCCCGCCGCGGCCAGAAACTGCCGATCGCCTTCGTGCTTGGTTCTCATCCGGTCGATCATGTCTCCGCCGTGATGCGCCTGCCGATCGACGAAGTCGGCATCATGGCTTCGCTGCGCGATGGCCCGATGCCGTTGGTCAAATGCATCACCAACGATCTGATGGTGCCGGCCGACGCCGAAATGATCCTGGAAGGCTATATCGACGAGCGCGGCCATGTGGAGCCAGAAGGGCCCTATGGCGAATTCCTCGGCTACTATGGCGAGCTGAAGATGAATCCGGTCTTCCATCTGACCGCCATCACCAAGCGCAGCGACGCTCTGTTCCAGACCTCGACCATCGGCGGACGCACGATGGATTGCACCGACACCTCGCAGCTCAACGCCACCCGCGCCGAAGTGACCCTGTGGCGAGCATTGCAGACGGCCGTGCGCGAGCCCGTCGACATCAACGTGCTCACCGCGTCGGGCGGCGGCCTGCATGTGCGCGTGGCGATCCGCCAGCGCGTGCCGGGCGAAGCACGCAATGCCATCGCCGCCGTCTTTGGCTCGGTCTCCAATGCCAAGCACGTCTGGGTGGTCGATCCCGATATCGACATCCGCTCCGACGGCCAGGTCGATTGGGCGATGGCCACCCGCTTCCAGGCTGATCGCGATCTGGTTATCCAGTCGGGTTTCCGCGCCATCCCGCTCGATCCATCCCTGAATGGTGCCCGCACCGGCGCCAAGGCTGGCTTCGACTGCACCCTGCCCTTCGCCCAGACACTCGCCGGCCCGCCGATCATCCCCGAGCCGCCTCGCTATGGCGGCAAGCGCTTCCCCAGCGTCGAAGCCGCCATCGAGGATGGCCCGAAGTTCTTCGAGGACCTGATGGCCGCCACCGGCAGCCGCGACGGCCGGGAAATCGTGCTTGCGCTGGAAAAACTGCGCCTGGCGGGCAAAGTCGGCCGCGACAAGGAGGGCCGCTGGATACCGCGCCAAGCTTAAAACCTGCGCGTAATCCCCGGCCATCAACAACCCAACCGAGCGGCTGCCGCAATATTGACATTGCCCGGCGGTTCGCTACGCCCTTGAATTGAGGGTCCCCTGAGCGGGGTGCGAAAAGTGGCACGCGCTTTTCATGCCCCGCTCTCATTAGGAATCGGTCCGGCGGAACCGGCGCATGCACATCCTGCGTATCGTCCTGCTTGCCATCGCCTTGGTCGCCAGCGCCTATCTGAGCTGGCGCTTCTTCGATGGCGCGCTGAACTACCGCGAGGCCCAGCGTCTTGAGACGAGGCAGGCCGCCGACCAGCCGTCGGCGGCGCAACTCGCCGAAGAACGGACCGCGATCAGCAATCTCTTGGCGCGGACACCCGAGTTCACCACTTATTTCGACTCCATCCTCGCCGCCTATCCGGCCGACCACACCCGCATGTTCGACACATTCGCCGAGCGCGCCGCACGCGGTCATCGCACCGGCACACCCGACTTCTATCTGACCGAGGCGATGCGATCCCTGCGCCACAGCCGCGGCATCCTGGCGGCGAAGGCGTCCGACGCCGCCTTGCAGAATGTCTTCGACCGGCAATTCGACGTGTTGAGCGCCATGGAAGCGGCCGATCCGCAGGTCTGCGCCGATTTCCTGCATGGCGGCGCGGCTGCGGGCTTTTTCGATTTCGCCCAGGCCAATCGCCCGCTGATGGCAAAACTGGCGCAGGCCAGCCTCGATGCGATGATCGACGGCCAGAAAAGCACCGACAAGCGCGAAGCCCCCAGCGACAGCGACTTCCGCACGCTGGAAGACGCGCTACGCGCACGTGGGCTCGACACGCCCGAGATCGAATCCTTGCTCGACGCCCACACGCCCGATCCGCCCTTGCCCGATGCCACCATGTGCCGAGCGGGACGGATCTTTCTTGAGGCCTTGCGCGATCTGCCCGAGGACCTCAGACTGCGCGTCTACGCACTCGCCGTCGAATTACAGGCGCGCAGCTAGAGCCAATCGCAGAAACGTCTAAGGGGGAGAGACGACTTGATCGACAAGAACTATGTGATCACCATGGCGAAATACAATTCATGGCAGAACAAGAGCCTCTATGACGCCGCCGCGACCCTCTCCGATGAGGAACGCCGCCGGCAGCGCGGCGCCTTTTTCGGCTCCATCCACACCACGTTCAACCATCTCTTGTGGGCCGATCGCGTCTGGCTCGACCGCTTTCTCAGCGAAGGCGCCTTTCAAATGGCGCCCAAGGACGGGCTCGCCATGCATGACAGCTTCGAGGAGCTGAGCGACGTACGCCGCGCCACCGATACGAAGATCGAACGATGGGCCGAAACCCTCGATCCCGATTGGCTCAAAGGCGATCTATCCTGGTATTCGGGGCTGCTGAAGAAAGACATGTCGATGTCGAAACAGCATCTGATCGCGCATTTCTTCAATCACGAAACCCATCACCGCGGCCAGGTGCATGCCATGCTGACCATGGCCGGCGCCAAGCCGGAAGACACCGACCTCATGCTGCTGCGGGTGTGATCCTCATTCGGAGCGCACTTCATCGCAACGCAAAGGGCCGCGCCACTGGCCGTAGCGCCAGGGCCTGCGCCAATCGGCACCCTCCGGCAATGTTTCGGGCACCGGATCGTAACCTGCGGTGCCGCCCGGCCGGCAGCGGCAGATGCGCGCCAAGCCCATCCAGCCACCAGCCCAGAAACCATGGGTCTGGATGGCCTCGTCGGTGAATTGCGAACAGGTCGGCAGATGCCGGCACGTGCGCCCGACCAAGGACGACAGCGTGAGCTGATAGGTGCGGATCAGAACATGGGCCGTGGAGCGCAGCATGATCTGCTCCGCTTTGCGATCAACCTTGCAACGCAGCGGCCGGCGCGGCGCCCGTCGGTTGCGCTTCGATGGCATCGAGCGCCTTTACCACCGCATCGAAGGTCAGCATGGTCGAGGCATGGCGCGCTTTGTAGTCGCGCACCGGTTCGAGCACGGCGATATCGGCCCACTTGCCGTCACGCGGCGGCTCGCCATTCTCCTTGAGCATCTTGCGCACGGTCTCACGCAGCACCCGTAATTCTTGCGGCGTCGAGCCGATGATGTTGCGCGCCATGATCGACGAAGACGCCTGACCGAGGGCGCAGGCTTTCACATCGTGGGCGAAATCGGACACGTGCCCATCCTTGAGATCAAGATCGATGGTCACCGTCGATCCACAGAGTTTGGAATGGGCCGTGGCGCTGGCCTGCGGATGATCGAGACGCCCCTGACGGGGGATGTCAGCAGCCAGTTCCAGAATGCGCTTGTTGTAAATCTCGTTGAGCATAGCTGGTGTGTCCGGATGACGCGCCCGGCAAAAACCTCGGAACGGCCATCGAAAATAGGAGTTTCGCTTTCTATATAGTTCTGCGGGTGGCTCCGTTTCAAGGCTTGAAGCACGGGCCACGAATGTAAAATACTGAAATACTTGTCGCTTCCTTCGTTACCGCATAGAAAGGAACGAAACGAGCAGAAAAGGCCAGTAGTCCCTCATACGGCATCCCGCTCAGGATGCCCGTCAACACACCCTAGGAGGCACCATGGACGCCGTGGTTAAGACCTCGACCCATCAGCCAATCGAGGCACGTTCTACCTCACAGGCCGAAGCGTCGACCAAGCATACTCTGCGCCCCACACGCGAAGAGGCAGAAGAAGCCGTTCGCACGTTGCTGCGCTGGGTTGGCGAAAATCCAGGCCGTGAAGGTTTGATCGATACGCCTAAACGCGTCGTCAAAGCCTATGAAGAATTCTTCCAAGGCTACAACCAGGATCCCGACGAAGTCCTCGACAAGGTCTTCGAAGAGGTCGACGGCTATGACGACATGGTCCTGGTGCGGGACATTCCCTTCTCCTCGCATTGCGAACATCACATGGTGCCGTTCGTCGGCACCGCGCATGTCGCCTATTATCCCAATGGCGGCGTTGTCGGCCTGTCGAAACTGGCCCGCATCGTCGATGTCTTCGCCCGCCGCTTGCAGACGCAGGAGACCATGACTGCGCAGATCGCCGATGCGCTCGAACAAGCGCTGAAGCCGTTTGGCGTCGCTGTGCTCGTCGATGCGGAACATATGTGCATGTCGCTGCGCGGCGTGCGCAAGGCGGGTGCCTCGACGGTGACGAGCCGTTTCACCGGCCGCTTCCGCGACCCCGCCGAACAGGCGCGCTTCTTCACCATGGTGCGTGGCGCGCGCTAACGCGCGACCACCATCGGCGGCTAACGCCCTGGCAGCACCAGCACTTTCGTGCGGATCGGCAGCATCGGCCGGCTCAGCACGACGGTCGGAGTTTGCGAGAATTCGACCGGATACTGCTCGCGTGCCAGATCGAGAAAGCGGCTCAGCGTCGATTGGCTGAAGTAGTGCATCGGGATGACGAGCTGCGGCGCGATCTGCTGTACCACTTTGAACATCTGCGGCGTCGACAAAGTATAGCTGCCGTCCACCGGCACCAAAGCCACATCGACGCGGCCAATCTGCTTGATGTGTTCGTCGGTCAATTCGTGATGCAGATGACCGAGATGGGCGACGCAGATTTGCGAGGCTTCGAAGACGAAAATGGAATTGCCCGCGATATCGGTACCGCCCTGCCAATCGCGGATATTGGTGACGATGTTGCGGATGCGCATGTCGCCAATGGTGACGTCATGAGATGCAGGACCGCCTTCCGGATTCCAGCCGCGCAGCACGGTGCGAATGCCGGGATCGGGACGATTGGTATAATGGGTCGAATGCGCGCGGTTCATCGTCACCACATTCGGGATCAGCGACGGCTTGACGTAGTCGTTGTAGTCGGTGGCAACCGTGAGGCCCGCCGGCGTTTCCAAGAGGAAGGTGGCATGGCCGACGAACGTCAGCGCCAATTCGTCGGCATTGACGACCGCCGGCATGATCCGCGCCGGCCCTTGCGACACGAGCCGCGGACAACCTTCCGCCTGCGGCTCAGCCGGCGCCTGCGCCAAGGCAGCCGGCACCAACCACATCATCGCCAGCGCGATCGCGCCCCAAAAGCCGACACGCCCCACCATTTCCATCCAGCCGTCCCCGCATGTTAGAAGCCGCGACGTACACAGAGGCCATCATGACCGAACGCCCATCCAAACACGACATTGAAGAAGGCACAGCCTTCACACCGAAATTTGATCGCGACGGCCTCATCACCTGCGTGACCACGGAAGCGCAGACCGGCGAAATCCTGATGGTCGCCTGGATGAATGCCGAAGCCCTGCGCCTGACGCTCGAAACCTCCATCGCTCACTATTGGTCGCGTTCGCGCCAGAGCCTGTGGCGCAAGGGCGACACGTCAGGCCAGGTGCAGACCGTGGTCGAAATGCGCACCGATTGTGACCAGGACACCCTTCTCCTCAAGGTTGAAGTCGGCGGCGATGGCCATGCCTGCCACACCGGCCGCCACTCCTGCTTCTATCGCAAAGTGCTCCCCGGCACGGACATGCGACTGGAATTTACCTAAAGAGAACATATTTGAGCGGTTCAGAGCCTGTTCACCGTCTTCATTAAATGTTTAGCCGAATTTTCGCCTTAGGGTGAGGTTTGGCTAAAGGGGCGACCCGTTGCCGGGTGACTGAAACAGCGAAGTTCGTACCATGCGCCTGTTCGGTTCCATCATTCCCATGAAAAACGCCGACGAGAGCGGTCCGACTCCGGTTGCGCCTGTGATTCCGGTCAAACCGCGCCGCAAGCTCGGCTTGGCGCTCGGTGCCGGCGGCGCCCGGGGCTGGTCGCATATTGGTGTTTTACAGGAACTCGAGGCCAACGGCCTGAAACCGGACGTCATCGCCGGTGCCTCCATCGGCGCCGTGGCCGGTGGTTGCTGGGCCGGCGGCCGGCTGGCCGAACTGGAAGAATTCGCCCGCTCGCTCAACAAGCGGCGGGTGTTCGGCCTGCTCGATGTCTCCCTCTCCGGCGCCGGCCTGATCACGGGCAACCGGCTGCGGAGCCGGCTCGATGCCGCCCTGGGCGACGTGAAAATCGAAGATCTGGCGACGAAATTTATCGCCGTCTGCACCGAAATGGGCACGGGCCATGAAATCTGGCTCCAGCACGGCTCCCTGGTTGAAGCCATGCGCGCGTCCTACGCCCTGCCCGGCATTTTCGAGCCGGTCTCGATCAACGGCCGCTGGCTGTTCGACGGCGCCCTAGTCAATCCGGTGCCGGTGACCGCTTGCCGAGCGCTGGGCGCCGATTTCGTCATCTCGGTCAATCTGATCGCCGACACGCGGATACGGCCGACGATGATCCGCGACGACGATTTCGTCGAGGCAGTCGCCAAAGAGCCCGCGCCGATGCCCGCCCGCAAACGCTACGGCCTGTTCCGCCGCCAGTTCGATCGCAACGCCACGGGCGCTCCCGGCCTCGCCACCGCCGTGGTCGACGCCTTCAACATCACCCAGGATCGCATCACCCGCGCACGGCTTGCCGGCGATCCGCCCGATGCCACCATCGGCGCCAAACTCGGCCGCATCGGCTTTTTCGATTTCCACCGCGCCGATGAAATGATCGCGCTCGGCCGCGAGGCCGCCCGCAAGGCCCTGCCGCAAATCCGCGAAGAAATGGCTATGCGCGCGCCCGTCTAAGCGAGCCGCCACACCATTCCTCACCCGCCCAACTTGACCCGCCAAAGCCGATGCAGCGAAAGTCCGCTTTCGTGCGCGAAATGGAGTGACGGGTGAAAGACAAATCCAAGGCACCGGCCCAAGCCGCAGCGCCGAGCCGTATCAAAACACCCAAGAACGCGCCTCGGCGCCTGAAGCCGCATCAATTGGAAATCTTCAGCGCCATCGCCTCGACCGGCAGCATCACCGGCGCCGCCAAATTCCTCAACATTTCACAACCCGGGGTGAGCCGCAGCCTCGCCGATTTCGAACGTGAGATCGGCTTCACCCTGTTCGTGCGCGACAAGAAACGGTTGTTCATCACGCCGGAGGGCTCGGCTTTCCACGAAGAACTGAGCCGTAGTTTCACCGGCCTGGAACGTCTCGCCAAAGCCGCGGAAGAAATCCGCCAGATGCGACGCGGTCACATCCGCATCATGACCATGCCGGCGCTCTGCTATGGCGCGGTTCCCAAGGCCATCAAAAGCTTCCTCGACCGACATGATTCTCTTAGCCTCAACTTCGAGGCGCAGAACTCGCAACGGGTGATCGAAAGCGTCGCCAGCCAATATGCCGACATCGGCATCGCGCAAGTGCCCGCCTCCTATCCGGGCGTCGCCATCCATTCCTCGTTCCGTTCCGATGCGGTCTGCGTCATGCCGCCAGGCCATCCCCTGTGCGCCCGCAAGATCATTCGCCCGTCCGATTTGCAAGACCATCCTCTAATCGCTTTGCCGCCCAGCAGCATGGCCGGGCAACAGCTCAATCACATCCTGCGCGAGGCCGGCCTCAACATTATGCCACGTGTGGAGACGCTGACCTCGTTCGCCGCCTGCGCCATGGTCGTCGAAGGGCTCGGTGTCGCGGTGGTCGATCCGTTCACGTCGGCCGTCTTCACGCGCGGCCAACTCGAACAACGGCCCTTCCGCCCCATCGTCAATTTCGGCTTTCGCCTGCTCTATCCGGAACACCGGATCATCTCCACGGCCGCTCATGCGCTGATGGAGCATTTAGCTAAAGCGCTGTCGGCGGATGCGCGCGTGGCTGGCCGAAGCTGACGACCATATTTTTCAGCCAGAATGGTTCCATACCGTCCAGGCATGACGTTCGGAAGGAATAATATTTCGCCGCATCACACCCCGCGCCCTATCATCCTGTCGACATGAGGCTGCTGCCACTCTTGCGCCGGCAGCCATCTTCAAACAGCCGACGCAGATGAGGCGACGAAATGTCGATTCTATTGGACAAGCGCGCCAACGGCGTTGCCTGGGTCACAATCAACAGACCGCAGGTCCTTAATGCCCTGGATATTCCCGCCAAGGAACGCCTCGGCGAAATCTGGCAGGAAATTGCCGACGACGAGCAGGTGCGCGTCGCCGTGCTGACCGGCGCGGGCAACAAAGCCTTCTGCGCTGGTTCGGACATCAAGGAAATCAACCGCACCGGACGCATGGTCTCGACCGAGACCCTCATGCGTGCCATTCCAAGTGCCGGCGTCCCTCTGTTCAAGCCCGTCATTGCCGCCATGCATGGCTATTGCATCGGCATGGGTATGACTCTGGCCCTGCATTGCGATTTGCGGCTCGCCGCGACCAATGCCGTGATCGGCTATCCCGAAGTCAAACACGGCATGATTTCCGGCGTGAGCGCAATGCGTCTGCCGCAACTCATCCCCAATGCCTTCGCCATGGAAATGATGCTGATGGCTCGCAACATCTCCGCCGAAGAAGGCAAGCGCATCGGCCTGATCAACAGCGTGGTCGAGGACGTGCAGGGCGAAGCGGACAAATGGGCCTCGACCATCGCCGGCTATTCGCCCGCCGCGGTGCAGGCCACCAAACGCCTCGCCACTTTCCCGCGCCGCATCAGCGACACGGAGAACACCGAGATCGCGGCGGCACGCGCCTGGATCGAAACCAAGGACGACTACAAGGACGGCGCCGCCGCCTTCGAACAGAAGGCTTGATCGCCGCGTCGTTACCATCTGATGCAGCGGCACGCGCCGCAGAAAGCTGAGACCACAATGCCCATGATGAAAGCCGTCACGTTCCGCGATTTCGGCGGTCCCGACATGCTGCAGGCCACCGAAGTGCAACGCCCCGAACCAGGCCCCAGCGATGTTCTGGTGAAAATCCATGCGGCCGGCATCTGCTATCACGACGTGCTGTCGCGCGCCGGAAAAATCCCGCGCGACAAGCCCGGCCAAATTCTCGGCCACGAAATCGCCGGCGAGATCGCCGCCGTCGGTTCGGACGTTTCGCCGGAGCGGATCGGCGAACGCGTCGTCATCTATCAGCGCCTGTCTTGCGGCACCTGCCGCTATTGTCTGGGCGGCCGCCACGATCTGTGTCGCAACAGCCGCGTGCTGGGCGAGAATGGCGGTGGCGGCTATGCGGAATTCACCTGCGTGCCGGCCCGCAACACTATTGCTATTCCCGATGGCCTCGACATGACGACGGCCGCTCTCGCCGTCTGTCCGATCGGCACCTGCGTGCGTGCGACCCTTGGCGTCGCTCAGGCCGGCCCTAGCGATAAAGTGCTGATCACCGGCGCTGGCGGCGGCTTGGGATTGCACCAGATTCAAGTCGCCAAGAGCGTCAAGGCGCATGTCATCGCGGTGACGAGTTCGGAAGAGAAAGTCGACATCATCAAGCAGGCCGGCGCCGATGACGTCATCATCAGCCCCGATCTCAAATTCAGCAAGGACGTCTGGCGGCTGACCGAGAAACAAGGCGTCGACATCGTTCTTGAAAATGTCGTCACCGGAACGTTCGGAGAAAGCCTGCGCTCGACAGCGCAGAACGCCATCGTGGTGGTTCTGGGCAATATCGGCACGCAGCCCGTCGCCGTCGATCCCGGCTTGGTGATCGTGCGGCGTATCCGGATCGCCGGATCGGGCAATGCCACCTATGCCGACGTGCATCGCGCCTTGCATCTGCTCTCAATCGGTGCCGTCAAACCCTTCATCGGCCAGGTTCTGCGCTTCCCGGAAGTCGGCCAAGGCCATGCGCTGATGGAGCAGAAAGCCGTCGTCGGCCGCGTCGTTCTGAACGGCTGGTAACATGCATATCGGCACGAAATGGGCGCAGCTCGCCCGACGGCATGCGGACCAAACCGCCATCGTCGACGACGCCGGACAATGGTCGTACGGGCAGTTCGCCTCTCGGATCAATCGCTTTGGCAATGCTCTGTTGCGGCTCGGTCTCGTCACTGGCGACCGCGTCGCGCTGCTGGCGCCCGACATCCGCGAATATCTCGAAGCCGATTACGGCACGATGGCGGCCGGGCTGGTCCGCGTACCCCTCGACCCTCGCCTGACCCGCAATGAGCTGATCGCTCTGATGCGGCATGCCGGCGTGCGGGCCGTGGTTTCTCACGTCTCCTATGCTGAAAAGCTCGCCGGCCTGCATACCGAGATCGAAAGCCTCGGCTCGGTTGTCACGATCGGCGGCGCCGTGGACGGTGCGCTCGACTACGAAACGCTTCTCGCCGAAGCATCGGACAGCGCTTTGCCCGAAGGCGATGAGAATGATCTCGCGGCACTGAATTTCAGCGGCGGCACCACCGGCGCGCCGAAAGCGACGATGATCCGGCATCGCAACTTGATGGCCGTGACACAAAACACCATTCAAGGTTTCGAGATCTATCCAGAAGCGATCTTCCTCAACGTGCGACCGCTCTGGCCCATCGCGCAAGTCGTCATGATGTCCTATCTCATGGCCGGCGCGACCGTCGTCCTCGGCGGCCGCTTCGATCCGGAGGATTTTGCCGCGCAGATCGAACGCACAGGCGCGACGCGCACGTCGCTCGTTCCCACCCAATTGGTGCGCTTCGTCGAACGCGCCAGCCCGAATGATCCCAGGCTCGCACGCTTGCAGGCCATTCACGTCGGCGGCTCACGCATTCCGCCAACGGTTTTCGAGCACGCTCTGACGGTTCTCGGCCCAAAAATCGGCGTTCTCTATGGTCTCACCGAAGCGCCGGTGACCTGCTATCTGAAGCCGCAGCAATTGGCCGGCGATGAGCGCCAGCGCCTCAGCGATTCCGTCGGCCGGGAGCTGTTTGGCTATCAGATCAAAATCGACGGCGCCGATGACGATACCGCGCAGTCCGGCGAGGTCCTGATCCGTGGCGGCAATGTCATGGCCGGCTACTGGCAAAACGACATCGCCACCAGCGTCGCCCTGCAAGACGGCTGGCTGCACACCGGCGACGTCGGCCAGTTCGATGCATCGGGCAATCTGTTCATCGTCGGCCGCCTGAAAGATGTCATCCGATCCGGCAGCAGCACCATCATCCCCAAGGAGGTCGAGGATGTCATCGGCCAGCATCCGGCTGTCAGCGAAGTGGCGGTCTTGGGCCTGGCCGATGTGGAATGGGGCGAAGCCGTCACCGCCTTCGTCGTTTTGAAGACGGGTCAGTCCGTCTCTGAAAACGATCTGCAAGAGCATTGCCGGGCTCATCTCGCCAGCTACAAGAAGCCACGCAAGGTCCACTTCGTCGCCAATCTGCCCCGGTCCCACTACGGCAAGGTCCTGCAGGCGCAATTGATCGCCGAGGTTTTGGGGTGACGACGCAGGAAGCTGATCGCGTTGAAGTGCGCTTGCAGCAGCTGCACCTGAAGCTGCCCCCGCTGCCCGAGCCCGGCGGTCATTATGTACCGGCGGTGCGCACCGGAAACCTGATCTTTCTGTCCGGCGCCATCGGCACTGCTTACGAGAATGACCGCTGGCACCTGCCCCTCAAAGGCAAAGTTGGATCGGATTTGACCATCGAACAGGGACAGGAATCCGCACGTCTCTGCATACTCAATCATCTGGCGGCCCTGAAGCCGCTCATCGGCAGCCTTGATCGCGTCCAGCGGATCGTCAAGCTGACCGGCTATGTGAACGCTGCCCCAGGCTTCACCAAGGCGCCTATGGTTCTGGATGGTGCCTCACAGCTTTTGATCTCAGCTTTCGGGCAAGACATCGGCAGCCACGCGCGCACCGCCGTCTATCAGCACGAGATGAGTTTCAACGCGCCCATCGAAACCGACCTCATCGTCGCCATCGCTCTCGACTGACGCTTACTGCTTGGCGATATTGCCAACTTTCATGATCTCTTCGTATTTCGTTTGCTCGTCGCGCTCGAAATCCTGAAATGCCGCCCCGGTCGCGCCGGAGAATTCCAGCCCCTGCGCGCCAAACCACTTCAACGTATCCGGCACCTTTCTCACATCTTGAACCGTGGCTTCGATCTTGGCCAGAACATCGGCAGGTAAGCCAGCCGGCGCCCATAGCCCGTACCAGGTGTAGAATTCGAAATTGCCAAAGCCCGCTTCCGCAAAGGTAGGAACATCAGGTGCCAACGGACTGCGCTGCGTCCCCGAAATCGCCAGCGCCTTGACCTTGCCGCTTTGGGCCAGCGGCAGCGACGTCACCAGCGGATCGAGAAGACCGCTGACATGACCGCCGACCAGATCGTTCAGAACGGGGCCCGTGCCACGGTAGAGCACGACCGGAATGTTCAGGCCGGCTTTGATCTTGAAAGATTCAGCCGACATATGACCTGCCGATCCATAGCCGCCGGTCGACAGATTATACTTGTTCGGATTGGCCTTGGCCCGATCAACAAAATCCTTCACGGACATGGCCGCTTCCGGATGCACGATAAAGAGCAGCGGCCCCTTCGCGATCAATGCGATCTGCGTAAAATCCTTCAGCGGATCGAAATTCGGTTTCTCCATCGCAACGATCGGATTGACCACGAAAGTCGATGCGCTGATCAGCAAGGAATAGCCATCGGCCCCCGCTTGGAGAACGGCATTGGCGCCGACATTTCCCGATGCCCCCGGCCGGTTTTCGACATAGAAATTCTGACCAAGCTTTTCGGAGAGGTGTTGCGCCATCACGCGCGCCACCACATCGACGGCACCGCCGGCGGCAAACGGAACGACGACGCGAACCGGCCGGTTTGGATAATCTTCGGCTCGAACGCTCATCAGAGGCAGACATGCCATCGCGGCCGAGACCACAAGCATCTTGATTTGCCGCCGCATCATGCTTTCCCTTTTCTCTACGGAAAGTCGCGCACGCACACGCCAGGAAGCCCCTTCAAACGCAACGGCCCCTTGGCGAGATAAGCGACCTCCGTTCATGCCGATCAGAGCACGAATTAACGCACGCCCGTCGAGGACGATGAAATATCATGATGTAGGAAGATCATACCGCTGAAGTATGGATCGCGGAGCGTCGTGCTCACGCACAAGGCAACAAGCATGGCCGCCGCACGCCTGCGGTCATTCTGAGTACTATATAGTCATCCCACCGGCAAAGCGAAAACGATCGGCCGCCAAGTTCGTGGTCGCGAAGTTCCCGCCCGCTCAGGCGATGATCGCCGCGGCGCTCGCGCCCAACGCCGTCAGAATGTCTTGCGGCCGCAGGCGAATTTGCAAACCGCGCTGACCGCCATTGACGAAGACGCGTTCGTGACCGAGCGCCTGCTCTTCCAGAACGGTCTTCACCTTGCGCGTCTGGCCGAAGGGGCTGATGCCACCGACTTTATAGCCCGACAAACGCTCCGCATAGGCCGGTTTCATCATCTGGCCGGACTTACCACCGACAGCGGCGGCGAGCTTCTTCATTGAGACTTCGTGGTCGGACGGCAGGATGACGCAAACCGGCTGATTGTCGATCATCGCCATCAAAGTCTTCAACACCTGATCGGCCGGCACGCCCAAGGCCTCCGCCGCCTGCATGCCGATGCGGTCGGCGGTCGGATCGTAATCGTAGGTATGTAAAGTGAAGGCTATCCCGGCCTTGTCGAGCATCTGGGTCGCGCGTGTTGCTTTCGCCATGGCGATTACTGCGTCTGCTCGCTGCGTGGCGAGAACCAGGGATCGAACAGGCCAAAGAAGAAAAAGCCGACGATGAAGCCGCCGATATGCGCTTCCCAGGCGACACCGGTTTCGGTGATGCCAAGCGGCACGGCCAGCACACCAACCGCCAGATTGATGACGAACCAGATGGCGACGAATTGCAGGATGCGCAGGTTCTTCCAGCTATCGGCAAGAGGAACGGCAGGCACGCGCATGGCGTCTTCGGCTTGCATCTGGAACGTATCGACCGGCCCCAAAGGCCCGCCAGGCTGAAAAATGAAGCGGCAGGCCGCGCCCATGACGGCGGAGACACCAGCGGACGCGCCGACCAGCGGAATGAACTGCACTGGATGCAGCAGATAATAGGTGAGCGCGCCCGCCGCCGTGCCGACCAGAAACAATGCCAGAAATCGCACCGGAGCCAGCCGCTGCGCCACCGGCGCGCCGAAGGCCACCAGCCACAGGGAATTCATGCTCACATGCATCCAGTCCGCATGGAGGAAGCCATAGGTCACCAAAGTCCAGGGTTGAAAACTACCGTCACCGAGGAGATAGCGCGCCACCGCGAGCTGCGATCCGTCCGAACCATTCGACAGATCGGTAAGCGCCGTCGCGACCGCATCCGGATCGAAGCTGAACGTCATACGCCCGGCAACATAAGCGAAGGTGCGAAACACCCAGCCGTCTTCATCGACCGTCAGCCCATATGTGCGGAAGGCATGAATGACGAAAAACAGGACGACGAGAGCAAGCACGACGCCGGGAAGATTGAAAACTTTTTCACGCTGCACGTCGGTCGGCGTCCATGGCTTGAAAGAACACCTCCCAGATAGCGCACTGACGGGCGAAAATCCCGTCAACAAATGGACAATGCCGTGAAAATAAAAAGGGAGCCCCAAAAGGGGCTCCCTGGTTCGCTGCCACCGCCGGAGCATGCGGTGATCGACGCCAGGTCCAAATTGCCGAATGGAGCGCGCGGCCACCTGGACAGTTAATCTCGTCATATGTCGGAACGGCCACATCGCCCGACGAGACAATTATGAGTTCAGCCCCCGGAGCCGACAACCGGCAAGCATTTTTAACCTTAATTTAAGGCCGACGGTATCCCACGGCATTTACGATCAATGACTTAGTCAACTTTATCCGACCCTTTTGGCACGCCCTTCGCTCCCTTTCCGGGAATTGGGAAGCGAACGGCCGGAACGTCTCAAATCTGAACAACAGATCCGGCCTGACGTCTCACGGGGGTACTTTATGAAACAGGCCGCCACGCGCGAGCTCTTTAGGTATTGGAACGAATTGCGACAGGAGCGGTCGGCCCCTGACCGGCTCGAACTCGACCCCACGGCGATCCGTGGGGCTCTGCCCAGCACGTTCATGCTCGAAGTCGACCCGCCCCGCTCCTATCCACTGCGGATCGCCGGGTCGCGCATCCATGCCCTGTTCCGCCGCGAGGTTCTGGGCGAGACCTTCCTCGGGCTGTGGCACCGCGACGACCGGCCCTCCATCGAGCGTCTGCTGAGCACGATCCTCGACGAGACCCTCCCGGCCGTGATCGGGGTTGTCGCCGCGCCCCAGCAGCGCACGCCCGTTGAACTCGAAATGCTCCTCCTGCCGTTGCGTCATGAGGGCAAAACCCACGCAAGGTTGCTCGGCTCCTTGACACCGACGGCCATACCGTCCTGGCTCGGCCTGGTTGGCGTTGAATCCTTGAGGATTTCCACCTCCCGCTTCATCGTCGACGAGATCAACCCGCCGACGGCCGCTGGCCGTGGCGGGACGGATTTCAATCCGCCCTTCGCCCAAGGCCAAGTCCACGTTCGCCGCCACGGCCACCTGCTGGTGTTCGAAGGCAGCCGGTAGGCGCAATTTAATCTCCCCCGAAAGCAGAAAATTAACGTCGACGGGGGAATAACAGAATGTTTCTGAGATCGGTTTGACGTCGTCGAAACTGTTTGGGCGTTAGGCTGACGGAGTTTCACGAAAAAGGTAGCGCCGTCATGTCGTGGTCCAGAGCCACGCTGCAAAGGGTCACCCGAGCCGATGCCTTCCAGGATCGCCGCCGTCACCAACGGGTGAAGGTGAGCATTCCCGGACGATACATGCTGCCCGATCATCGGGAATATCCCTGCCAGACCTTGGATATGTCGCCAGGCGGCGTTGCGCTGATCGCGCCCGTCAGCGGCCCCATCGGTTCGCGGGTCGTCATCTATCTCGATCACATCGGCCGGCTCGAAGGCCAGCTCGTGCGCAACATCGAGAACGGTTTCGCCGCCCAATTGCGCGTGTCGCCGCTCAAGCGCGACAAGCTCGCCGATCAATTGACCTGGATGGCCAATCGGCACTTGCTCGGCGTACCCGAGGATCGCCGCCATGAGCGTATCGAGCCCGTGACCAAGCGCGCCATGCTGAAACCGGGCGACGGCACGGAAGCGATCGTCCGCATCATCGACGTTTCGATCTCCGGTGCCGCGCTCGAAACAGCGCTGCGCCCGCCGGTCGGCACCTATGTCACCGTCGGCCGCACGGATGGCGTGGTGGTGCGCCATTTCGCCGAGGGCATCGCCATCGAATTCCTAAAGGAACTGCCGATCGAACGTTTCGATCCGGGCATTCGGCTCTAAGTTCTCCCTCAAACGAAAAACGGCGGCCCCGGCCGCCGTTCTCTTTCATATCGAGGCCCGCTTATTTCGCCGGGCGCGTCGGATCCTTCACGTTCGGGATCGTGGCAAATTCGACATTGTAGAGTTCGCCATCGGCACCCTTTTCCGTGCGGCGCACGTAAATGTTCTGGATCAGATCGCGTGTCTCGCCGTCGAGCTTCACGGGACCGCGCGGGCTTTCGAATTCCATGCCGATCATCGCCTTCACCAGCGCATCGCCGTCGCCCTTGCCGCCGGTCTTCTTCAGCGCCTCGTAGATCATGTGCATGCCGTCATAGCCGGTGACCGCGACGAAGTTCGGCCGGCGGTTGTTGGCTTTCTTGAAGGCCGCGACGAAAGCCTTGTTGGCGGCACTGTCATGAGCGGCGGAATAGTTATGCGCCGAAATCGTGCCGAGCGCGATATCGCCCGCCGCATTGACGATGTCGTCCTCGACGATCGAGCCTTCGGTATAAACCTTGATGCCCGACTGCGCGAGACCGCGCTCCGCCGCCTGTTTCATGAAGGCCGCGCCGACACCACCCGACGGCACGAAGACGAACAGGGCATCGGGCTTCAGGTCGATGACCTTCTGCAAGAAGGGCGCGAATTCAGGATTGGCCAGCGGCACGCGCAGCTTTCCCAACACCTGACCGCCACGCTTCTCGAAGCCTTGGGTGATCAGATTTTCATAGTCCTGGCCCGGGCCATAATCGGACACCAAGGTCACGATCGACTTGGCGCCCTGCTGCTGGATCCATTCGCCGAACGGCACGCCGACCTGCGCCACCGACAGCATGGACCGCACGATATAGGGCGAACGATCGGGAATGATCGAGGTGGCGCCAAGCATGACGATCATCGGCGTCTTGCTTTGCGTCGCGATCGGCGCGGTGGCGAGCGCACCTGGGGTCAGCGTGAAACCGACGAGGAAATTCACCTTGTCATTGACCACGAGCTCTTGCGCGAGACGACGGGTCGTATCGGCGACGCCAGTGTCGTCCTTGACGATCAGCTCGATCTTGCGGCCAGCAACCGTGTCGCCGTGCAATTGCATGTAGAGCCGCACGCCCGCTTCCATCTGCCTACCGACGGCGGCGAAGGGACCGGTTTGCGACGAGATCATACCGATCTTGATCGGCGGTTCGTTCTGCGCCTGAGCCTGCGGCCCGGCGAACATCGCCGCTGCCGTCAACGCGGCAAGAGCTACTCCCCATTTCATTTTATTGCCCCTCATCGTTTTTCATAGGCTGGCAGTATGCCATGGCGCTTTCCGTAGCGCCAACACTGGCCGATGTCTCTGCCTATTTCGGCGCAGGCCAAAAAGACGATGGCCAAGCGATGGCCAAGACGATGGCGTAGACTGCCGCCAATGCGCATTCGATTCGCCGCGATCGCCCTGGCCGGTCTGGCCGCTTGTGCTGCCTTAGTGTGGGCAGGATACCCCATCGTGACGTCGCGTGTCGGACAGGGCGCCCCGCGCTTGGTCGACGTTTCGCTGGGCTCGTTGCGACTGCGTCTTGATCCAGCCTACATCCGCCACGCCGAAGACAAGTCGGGCGGACCGATGAACGAATTGATGCTGGCCGCCCGCTTCGATAGCTTTCGGCCGGCGCCTGCGGCCACGCCCTTGCAGCCAGACATGACCCAGGCGGATGCCGATGTTTTGATCCTGCTGCTGCGCCCCGCCGATGCAACACTCAATCCGGCCGATCGGACGTCGAAGCTTTATGCGCGCTTCCTCGAAAGCGACACCTGGAGCCATCCCGGCGGTCTCGTCATGCGGCGTTTTTCGTCCAAGGGCCCTTATACTGGCGAAGAATTGTATATCGCGCCGCCGGAAGGCCGCCGCTTCGCCGCGCGCTGCATCCGCCCCCGGCAAAACCATGACGGCCTGCCCGACACCTGCGTCGCCGACCTGCGCGTCGAAGCGATCGACGTCAACGTCCGCTTCTCGCCCGACCTGCTGCCGGACTGGGAGAAACTGGTGACGGGTGTCGAAGGCCTCGTTCTGAGCATGACGCGCTGAGAGGCGACACGATTTCGCCTTGTCGTCTGGTAGAGTGCGCGCCAGCTCAAAGGTACGGCCATGACCAGGATCACTGAAGATATTCCTTTGCCCCATCTGGGCGCCATGTTGCGCCGCTGGCGCCGCCTGCATCGCGTCAAACAGGCCGATCTCGCCGAGAGATTGGGGGTCAACCAGAGCACCATCTCGCGTTGGGAGGCCGGCACGCAGCAGATCGAAACGGTGGAGCGGGCGCGGATCGAAGCTTTGCTGGCTGCCCGTCTCGACAGCGCTGCCGATCATGTGCTGGCGACCTTGGTGCGCGAAAACCCGCGCGCCATGCATCTGGTCTGCGATCTCACGCACCGTCTGCTCGCCTGTTCGCCAAGCCGGCAGGCCGAACTGGGCTTGGCGCCCGTCGAGATCATCGGCCGCTCTCTCTGGCCCTATGCGACGGAACAGGTGGTGGCGGCCGAGACCGCCCTGACCCAAGGCGGCTGGCGCGAGAGCGCTCTGGCCGCTCCCGTCGAATTTCAGACCGGCGAGAATGGCTCGACGATCGTGCCGATCCGTCCCAGCCTCTGCCGCTGGACACGCCTTACATTGTCCGACGGGACGGCCGCGCGGTTGGTAGAGACGCTAGCAGCTTAATCGATCGCATCGATCCAGCCGGGCAATTCGGCCAGGCTCGTCAATTGTCGGAAGCGCTGATGCACGCCTGGACCATCGGCGCGTTCATGATGCCAGACGAGAGCCTGCGGAATGAAGGCGGCCCAAGCGCCGGCTTCCAAGGCCGGCAGGATATCGGAACGCATGGAATCGCCCGCCATCACCACCCGCTGCGGCCGCACGTCATAGCGCGCGAATAGACGGCGGAACGTCTCGGCCGTCTTGTCGCTGACGATCTCAATGCCGGAAAACCGATCGCCCAAACCTGACGCCGCGAGCTTGGCCTCCTGATGCAGGAGATCGCCCTTCGTCACCAGCACGAGACGGCCGCGCCGCGCCAACTGGTCGAGCGTCTCCTCGATACCATCGAACAATTCCACCGGATGAGCGAGCAGCGCGCGGCCCGCTTCCAGGATATCCGTCACGACTTTCGCCGGCAGATCGTTGCCGCCAAGTTCCAGCGCCGTCTCGATCATCGATAGCGTGAACCCCTTGGCGCCATAGCCATAGAGTTTGAGATTGCGCGCTTCGCAGGCGTTCAGTTTCTCGCGCGCCACATGGGCTTCCGCGAACGGCCGCAGCAAAGCCAGTAGCGCGGCTTCGGTCGCATCGAAGTGGCGCATATTGTGCCAGAGCGTATCGTCGGCATCGAGACAGATCAGATCGACAGACATGGCGGCAATCTATCACTCGCCCTCTGCCATAAGCCACGCATCAATTATGCGTGGGCGAATTATGCCTAGGCAACCTCAGAAGTCCTCGAGATCGAAATCGAGAATGGCGATCTGCAACGTGTAGGACGAACCGCGCGGATCATCGGCCGAGATGACGCCGAGAAAATCGTCGCCCGAATTGAGCTCGACGGAATCGGTCTTGCGGCCGCGCGCGACGATCTTCAACTTATCGTTCTCGAACAGCCGGCGCAGATAGTCCTGCAGCACTTCGCGGCCGACGGGAATGCGCATGGCCAGCGCAAAGGAGCGATCGCCATCCTCATCGTCCACCGTGATCTCGGCGATCTTGCGTTCGCCGAGATTAACCGCGGCCGCATCCGTATTCTTCGGATCGACGATGACGCGAACATCCTCATTGCCGAACGCGTGCCGCAGGAAGGCCTGCAATTGGCGTATTTCGGTCTTTTCCACGAGGCATTCTCCAGCTGTCATCTTCCGGCGCCCGCATTGCCAGAAAAGGCCATGAGGGGCAAGACAGGACGGGGAATAAGTGACAGTGAAAGGACTAACCTTCGGCCTTATCAGCCAAAATCTGGTCCATGGTCCGTGCCGGTTCGGCGCAGCCCGCTTCTCCAACCTCCCGGGCCGGCACCCCGGCCACCGTCTTTTTCGGCGGCACCGGATGCAGCACGACCGAGCCCGCGGCGATGCGCGAGCAATGGCCAATCTCGATATTGCCCAGGATCTTGGCGCCGGCGCCGATCAGCACGCCGTGACGAATCTTCGGGTGGCGATCGCCACTTTCCTTGCCGGTGCCGCCCAGCGTCACGTCCTGCAACATCGACACATCATCATCAATGACGGCCGTCATGCCGACAACAAGGCCGGTGGCGTGATCCAGGAATATGCCCTTGCCGATCTTGGCGGCTGGATGAATGTCGGTCTGAAACACTTCCGAGGCGCGGCTTTGCAGGAACAGAGCGAAGTCCTTGCGGTCGGCCTTCCACAACGCATGGCCGAGCCGATAAGCTTGGATGGCGTGAAAGCCCTTGAAGAACAGCAACGGCTCGATCAAGCGCGTGCAAGCCGGATCGCGATCGAACACCGCCATGATGTCGGCTTGGAAAGCTTCGGCGATCGAGGGGTCTTGCGCGACGATCTCCGTATAGGTCTGGCGCAGAATGTCGCGCGGCACTTTCTGGCTCTCGAGCCGCTCGCTGACGCGCTGAATCACCGCGCTCGCCAGCGTGTTGTGATTGAGGACATTGGCCAGCACCAGATTGGAGAGTTCCGGTGACTTGCGCACCATTTCCTCGGCCTCGGCGCGCAGCCGCGCGAGCACTGGATCCGTATCGGCAAAGCCAATGATCTTGGCTGAGGAATGCATCGTCATCCTATTCTCCACCCGCACGCCGATCAGGCCAGAGCCTTGGCCCCGCCTGTCTTGCGTCTGCCCGTTTATACCACGAATATGTTGACGAGGTCATGAGCAGACAAGGCGGAGCGTCGATCCGGCTCGTCAAGCTTTCGTTAACGCACGGAAAGTGTTGCGTTTCCATGACAGGTGCAGGGAGCAAGGCGGAGGGATCATGCTGGGCAGCCCCATGAAAATCAGGACCACCCATGTCGGCAGCCTGCCGGCGCTCGTCGACCTGGACGAAAAGGCGCCCGATTATGCGCAAAAACTCGCCGGCGCCGTCGATGCGGTGGTGAAGAAACAGCGCCAGATCGGCATCGATGTCGTCAACGAGGGCGAATACACCAAGGGAGGCGATTGGCTGTCCTTCGTCGAAAGCCGCTTCTCCGGCTTCGAGGCCCGTCCTGCGCCGGCGGGCGAAAAGCCGCTGCTCGCCCAAGGCAAGGACCGCGAGGACTTCGCCGCTTTCTATCAATATGCGAGCGAACGCGGCACCCTGTTCTATACGCCCGGCGGACAGATCAAGCAGACGCGGCCGATCTGGGTCTGCAACGGCCCGATCGCCTATACCGGCCAGGCTGAACTGCAGCGCGAAATCGCGCTGATGAAGGAGGCTGCTGCCGGCACCGAAGCCTTCCTCACCTCGACGGCGCCGGCGAGCCTCGAAGTCTATCGCCGCAACGAACATTACGGCAGCGAGGAAGCCTATCTCTATGCGCTGGCCGATGCGCTGGCGGTCGAATATCGCGCCGTCGCGGATTCAGGTCTCATTCTTCAAGTCGACGACGCCTGGCTGCCCGCCTTGTGGGATCGCATCGGCATCGGCATGGGGATCGACGCGTTCCGCAGCCGCTGCATGCGCCGCGTCGAAGCGCTCAATCATGCTTTGAAAGGCATTCCGGAAGAGCGCGTGCGCTATCACCTGTGCTGGGGCAGTTGGCACGGCCCGCATGCCTACGATCTCGAATTGAAGGAGATCGTCGACATCATGCTCAATGTGAAAGCGCAGGCCTATCTGATCGAAGGCGCCAATGCGCGTCACGATCACGAATGGCAGGTGTGGGAAACGGTTAAATTGCCGAAGAACAAAATCCTCATGCCCGGCGTCATCACCCATGCGACCGACGTGATCGAACATCCGCAACTCGTCGCCCAGCGTATCGGCCGCTATGCCGGCGCCGTCGGCAAGCACAATGTGGTCGCCGGCGCCGATTGCGGCTTTGGCGGCCGCTCGCATCCGCAGATCGCCTGGGCCAAATTACAGGCGCTCAGCGACGGTGCGGCGCTGGCGAGCAAAGCGCTTTTCTAAGCCAGAAACTCGAGCACGCCCTGCTTATAGGTGCGATCACCAACCGCCAGGTTGTGATCGCGCCCGGGAATGTCGAGCGACTGGCCGTGCGGCAGCAGCCGCGCCAGCAACGGCCCGTCGCCCGACACGTCGTCCTTGGTGCCGACGGCGACGAGCACAGGACACGAAATCTCCGCCATATCCTGCTCGCTCATGCTCTGGCGCGTGCCGCGCATGCAGGCCGCCAAGGCAAGCAGATCGCTCTTCGTCGCTTCGGCGAAGCGCCGGAACATCTTCTGCATCGGATCGGTCAGGCCATCGCCCGTGGGCGCTTCCAGCGCATCGGCGATGCCTTGCGGCAGCGCGCCGCCCTTCACCAGATTGATGCCGAGGCCACCGAAAACCGCCCGGCGCACGCGCTCAGGATGTTCATGCGCCAGATGCGCGGTGATGCGCGCGCCCATCGAATAGCCCATGACGTCGGCTTGCTGGAGACCGAGATGATCCATCAGATGGACCACGTCGCCGGCCATGATCGAGCGGCTGTAGGCGGCCGGATCGTAAAGCTTCTCGCTTTCGCCATGGCCGCGGTTGTCGAATGCGATGACCCGGCGCCCGTCCTGGGTCAGCGTCTTGACCCACTGCGGGAAAACCCAGTTCACCCCATGGTTCGAGGCAAAGCCATGCACCAGGACAATGGGCTGATTCCGGTCGTTGCCGACGGCAGGGACATCGATATAGGCGATACGGACGCCATCGGACGAAAAAAACTGCATCAAAACGGTCTCCGGTGGGGTCATTTCGCCCACGTTGCGGCACCAGGCCGCCGGTTAGCCCTCTACCCAAGAGAGCCGTCCTTCTCTAAGGTGCAACGCAATATCCGAGGATCGAGGAATTTTCCATGGCCGACCACGCCACACCCCATTTCCACAACCAGCCGGGCGTTCCGGCGGTGCGCGTCGGCGCCAAGGAATTCATGTGCATTGGCGCCCTGCCGCCGTTCGACCATCCCCATATCTTCATCGACATGGGCGGCGATCAGGAAGCGATCTGCCCCTATTGCTCGACGCGTTATCTCTACGACCCTTCTCTCCACGGCCATGCCGACCCGGCCGAATGCGAAGTGAAAGCCCGCGCCGCGTAATCAGGCGGGAACGGACGTTCCCTTGACCGAGAAAACCCACGCCATCATCGCTGGCGCCGGCATCGGCGGATTGACCGCCGCGCTGGCGCTGGCGCGCGCCGGCTTTCGCGTCAGCATGCTGGAGCGTGCCGCGCTGATCGACGACGTCGGTGCCGGCCTGCAACTCTCCGCCAATGCCACCTGCATCCTGCGCGATCTGGGGCTGCTCGAGCGGCTGTGGCGGGTTGCGCTGAGCCCGGAGGTGCTGCATGTCCGCCGTGCCTCCGACGGCACCGAACTGATGCGCATGCCGTTCGGCGCGCTTGCCGAAACACGCTGGGGGGCACCGCATCTCGTCGTCCATCGCGCCGATCTGCAGCGGCTGCTGCTCGAGGAGGCGGCGCGCTCGCCTGACATCACCGTCGAGACCAATACGGAAATTCTCGGCTTCACCACCTTGACCGGCGGCATCCAGGTCGGCGCCACTCAAGGCGGCGAACAAGTGCGCTACGATGGGCACCTTCTGATCGGCGCCGACGGCCTGCGCTCCACTGTGCGCGAACGCCTGGGTCTCGGCCTTGGCGACCAGCCGGTCTATTCCGGCCGCTCGGCTTGGCGGGCCTTGCTGCCGGCCCAGGATGCGCCGGCCTTCGCGCTGATGCTCGCCTCCAATCTCTGGCTCGGTCCGCGCGCCCATCTCGTCCACTATCCGCTGCGTGGCGGCGACGTGGTCAATATTGTCGCCATCGTCGAGGACAAATGGCGCGGAGATGACGACCGCCAGTTCTGGCAGACCGAGGGCGATGCGCAGTTCGTGCAGGACCGCTTCGCCCACTGGCATGCCGACGCGCAGGCCCTGATCGGCGCCGTCAAGGAGTGGCGGCGCTGGCCGCTGTTCGACCGCAACACCGTCGACCGCTGGGCGCTGGATCGGGTGGTGCTCTTAGGCGATGCCGCCCATCCTGTTCTGCCTTTTCTGGCGCAAGGCGCGGCGCTCGCCATCGAGGACGCCGCCGAAATCGGCCGCATGGCCAGCCAGCATGGCAGCAATATCGGCGCGCTCGTCCGCGCCTATCAGGCCCGCCGCATTCGCCGCGCCGCCGATGTCCTGTTGGCCTCGCGCCGGCAGGGCTCGATCTATCACATGGCGAAACCGCTCTCCTTGGCGCGCGACCTCGTCATGCGGCGCCTCACCGTCGATGCGGCCATGGCGCGCATGGACTGGCTCTACGGCTATCGCGGCTGAAGGCCTGGAAATGCCCCTTGCATGGGGTTGTTCCTCAAAATCCCGCGATACCCCCTCCCCCACGACGCTCTGCGACGCCCGCCGCAATGAAAGCGTGTGGAAGATACGAGAGCAGCACGGCGGAATTTTGGTCTTTGACGGCCGCTTCTCAGCTCAGTTCCTGAGCGAGCCCGATGAGCAGTCCTTCTGGCCCACGGATGTAGCAGAGCCGATAGACGTCTTGATAGTCGACGACTTCGCCGACGAGCTGGGCGCCACGCGCGCGGAGCCGTTCAAGCGTCTCGTCGATGTCATCCACGGTGAACATGACGCGGAGATAGCCGAGCGCATTGACCGGGGCGTTCCGGTGATCCGCGACGACAGGTGGCGCGAGAAAGCGGGACAACTCGAGCCGGCTGTGGCCGTCCGGGGTACGCATCATGGCAATCTCGACATGCTGATTGCCCAGGCCGGTGACACGTCCCGCCCATTCGCCCTCGATCGTTGCCCGCCCTTCAAGCTCAAGCCCGAGTGCACGAAAGAAATCGATCGTCGCCCCGAGGTCTTCGACGACGATTCCCACATTGTCCATCCGCTTGAGCGCCATGTTTCCGATCTCCCGAGGTGCGGTTTTGTAAGGTATCGCCCAGTCTAACGTGATTGCGAGGCGAGACCGAAGCCTTGGTGTCATCAAGCCACCTGAATACGCCGCAGCCTTCGTGTCATCCCGGATCAAACGAAAACCCCGGCTCCGAGGATCGGAACCGGGGCTTCAATCTGGCGTTAAGCGCGCGTTTTACGCGGCAACTTCCGCCCGCACCTTGGTGTGCGAGCCGGCGAAATGCGGCGCGATATCGCTCATGAACTGATCCATCTGCTCGACCACCATGGAATGCGGCTTGCCACCGCAATTGAAATACAGAATGACTTCTTCCATGCCGGATTCCTCGACGCGCTTCAGCGAGTCGGTGATCTTCTGCGCCGAACCGAGCAGAATCGACTTCTCGCCGAGATCGCCAGCGCTGACGCCCTTCAGCAGGTCGACGATCTTGTTCATATACATCATCGACGGCGGCGACTTCGACGGATCCTGCGTGATCGCCGGCGTCACCGCGCGGCGGAAATAAGCCATCTGGCGGGCGCGGCCATATTCCTCATCCTTGCCTTCGCCGATGTGGATGAAATAGCTGCACATCGCCTTGCCCGGCTTGTTGTTGTGTTTCTCGCATTCCTCGCGATAGGAGCGCACGGCATTGCCCAGATCGCCGAAGGTCAGCGCGGCGGCGAACGGCGCGAAGATGATGTCCATGCCCTTGCGGCCGGCGATTTCCATGCTCGCCTTCGAGAAACAGGCCATGAAGAACGGCACATGCTTCTGCAGCGGGCGCGGCGTGATCGCCATGTCGTCGATCGTGTAGAACTGGCCCTTATGCGACCACTTGCCGTTGGTCTCCCAGGCCTTCTTGATGATGTCGATGCCTTCTTCCATGCGCTCGAGCGAGGTCATGTAATCGGCGCCGAAGGGCTCGTATTCCTTGCGGTCGTAGCCACGGCCGACGGCGAAATCGACGCGGCCGCCCGACAACAGATCGAGGGTCGCCCATTCTTCGGCGACGCGCAGCGGATGGTGCATCGGCAGCACCGCGACGGCCGGCGCCATGCGGATGCGCTTGGTCTGCGCGACGATCGAGGCCAGCACCATATGCGGGCAGGAATTGACGCCGAGCGAGTCGAAATGATGCTCGCCGATCCAGGCCGAATGCATGCCGAGCTTTTCGGCGTGCAGCGCCTGTTCGCGGATTTCCAGAATGAACTCTTCCGGCGTCCGCTTGATATCGTCGTAGTTGTTGTCGCTCAGAGTGAAATAACCGAATTCCATGAAACCCTCCTTCTCAAGATATTCGCTCAGGATATTCGTGACTTTGTTCCGCGGCGGCCTGGAAAGCGCTTTGCTTGCCGGTGCAGGCCGACGTCCCCGGTCCGTCAATGAGTCATGTCGTCGACACGGGCCGTTGGCCGTCGTTCAAAGGTGTCGGGCGCCCTCTCTCCGTTTCCACCAGCGAGCACGATATGTGCATTTGCACGCATCTTGCCGCAAAGCGGGACAGGATGCAAGTCGGAATCAACGCCTCAGGGTGCGAAAACTGTGCTGCGACGCAGCAAGAGCGATCTTAAATCCGGTCGAGATTGGTGAAGACGCGCTTCAGCATGTCTTTGAACGTGGCCACTTCCGCCGGCGAAAAACCGTCGAGCGCCACGGTTTCATAGCGGGTGGCCAAAGGCAGCATGCGCTGGGTCAACTGCTCGCCGTGCGGGGTCAGATCGATCTGCACTTCACGGCCATCGTCTTCAGAGCGGCCACGCACCACCATGGCGCTCTCTTCCATGCGCGTCACCAGACGCGACAAGGTCGTGCGGTCGATGGTTGTCGAGATGGCCAATTCCGACATGCGCTGCGGCCGCTGTGTCGACAGCGCCGCCAGCACGCGCCACTCCTGCAGCGTCGCGCCCAAGGGTTTGGCGTCACGCCCCCAAGCGATCGCCAACCGCGCGCCGGCGCGGTTGAGGAGATAGGGCAGAAAATTGGCGAAATCGAACATGGATAAAGACCGGCAGGTAAGCGCCGGTTAAAACCGCGGCCCCGCCCTGTCAAGTTGGCAATTCGGCATTGGTGCGCAGAGTCAGCGGGGTCGGGTGCCCTGACTGTCGATCACCGCGCGCATCGTCGCGATGAAGACATGCATCTGTTCGGTGACGGCCTGGGCACCCACCATGCCCTTGCTGTCCCGGATCGCAGCGATCATCTCGCGATAGTAACCATTGGAGGCCTTGAGGTTCTGCCGCATGTCTTTTGACAGGCTCTCGTAATCAAGCCCAGACAAACCGATGAACGGCAGCGACATGGTGCGCATCAGAATGTTCGTCACCAAAGAACTGTCGGCCAATTGCAGGACGAGCTTGCGAAAGTCGCCATCAAGCTCCTTCAACAGTTCGAGCTTGTCGGCACTGTCGATATCGGGATGACACGTGTCGTCGATCGCCTGTGCGAGCCGTTCGAGTTCAGCGAGATCTGATGCACGCGCACCGCGTTCGGCCGCCAACAGAAGAACCAATCGCTCCATCGCGCCGCGCAGTCTGATCATGTCGATCACATCGCGCAGCGTGAACTCGCGCACGAAGTAACCGCCCCCCGTATTACGTACCACCCAATTCTCGGCTTCGAGACTCTTGAGCGCCGATCGCATCGGCGTGCGCGAGAGCCCTAAGGTTTGCGCGATGGCATTTTCTGGAATGCGGCTACCGGGTTGTAACGAGCCATCGCTAATCAGTCGTTTGAGACCGGCAATGGCCCGCTGCTCTCGATTTTCAGCTAGATCCGCGTCGCCTTCCTGCTTCTTCACCAACTTCATTGGACAAATCCATTGCTATGAAAACGGACTGAAAAATCGCCATACAGAACGTCAGTCCAAAATGGTCGTTGACACCAGAAAACACGCTCGAACGCTGGCAAATAAGGCCTCCCCAATGCCTTCGCTGCGCAACGAGCCGAAGTCGCATAAGCGAACAGTAAGATTTCATCAACAAATCCGATATTAAATACAGCGGTATACCAAGGCATATCGATATATGCCGGGAAATAATGCGACAGGCGTTGGGCGGGGTTACAGCAATGGCCAAGCCAGTTTCTTTCCGGAACGACATCCGCGCGGTGAGCGCCATCGAATTCGCTTTGGTGGCTCCGCTGCTGTTGTTTCTACTGCTGGGAATAGCCTGCTTTGGCTATATTTTCGGCGTTCACCACGAGCTTCAGCAGATCGCTTCCGAGGCCGCCCGCGCCTCGGTGGCCGGCACCACCAACACCGAGCGCGATACCCTGGCCCGCAGCTATGTCACAGCTAATGCGGGCGACTATGTGCTGCTGAAGAGCTCAAAAATGACCGTCACCACGACGGCCTCGGCGGCGCCTATAGCTATGTTCCAGGTTGCGGTCTCCTACGATATGACGGGGACCTTGCCCTATCTCCTCGGCAATCTCCTCCCTCTGCCGAACTCGCAAATCTCCCGTACGGCCATCATTCAGCAAGGAAACTACTGATGCTGCGCTGGAAGCAAAAACTCTCCGCCTTCGTCCGCGATCGTCGCGGCGCCACGCTGATCTTCGCCGGCATCGCCATGGCCGCCCTGATGGGCTTCATGGCGCTGGGCGTCGATCTCGGCTCGATGTTCTTCGAAAAGCGCCGACAGCAGACAGCCAATGATCTTGCCGCGCTCGCCGCGGCCAGCGACCTGGCCAAGGCCAGCGCCGCCGCCCGTGCGACGCTGACCCGCAACAACACACCGTCGACCGCCAATATCGTCATCGAGACCGGCACCTATACGCCAAACCCGGCCATTGCACCGGCCTCGCGCTTCGTACCCGGCACATCTTCCACCACCAATGCCGCGCGCGTCTCCGTGAAGTCCGTGCAGCCGATCTATTTCGGCCGCGTGCTGTCCCTTTTCAACCAGGGCTCGCTGTCCAACAGCGCGGGTGTCAACGTTCAAACCTCCGCCGTGGCGGCCACCAACGCCCAGGCCGCCTTTTCCGTCGGTTCGCGGTTGCTGAGCCTCAACGGCGGCGTCATCAACGGCGTCCTCAACGGCCTGCTCGGCACCAGCATTTCGCTGACGCTGATGGACTACCAGGCGCTGGCGAATGCTCAGGTCAATCTCTTCACCTTCGCTGACAAGCTGGCCACACGTCTCAACCTGACCGCCGCGACCTATTCCAGCATCCTGTCCGGCAGCGTTTATACGGCCGACGTGTTGCAGGCTGTGGTGGAGGCCGCGCGTGCCAATCCCTCCAACAGCACCTCCGTCATCGCCAATCTCTCCCAAATCGCCAATGCCAAACAAGGCTCAACCGACAGGATGAGCCTGTCCTCGCTGCTGTCGCTTGGCGTTTACGGCGGCAGAGTGCCGGGACAAGGCGCGCCCCTCACCGCAGCCATCTCGGCGCTCAATCTGGTGTCCACCGTCGCGCAGATTTCCGGCGGCACCAATCAGGCGAGTATTTCGCTGGCTCTTGGCTTGCCTGGCCTTGCCTCCGTCAACCTCGCGCTCACCATCGGCGAACGCCCGGTCGGCACGAGCGCCGTCACCGTCGGCGGGGTTGGCTCGACCGCCTATACGGCGCAGACGCGCCTGCTGCTGACGATCAGCCTCATCGGTTCCGGCAAGGCCTCCTTGATCAACGTTCCGCTCTACATCGAGGTGGCCAACGCCTATGCCCGCCTGACCGCTCTCAGTTGCTCGCCCTCCAATCTGGGCACGTCCAGCGTCACGCTTGGCGTCAAGCCCGGTGTCATCGATGCCTGGATCGGCGATGTGTCGATGGCCGCCATGAGAAACTTCACGGCGCCCCCCACCTTCGGGTCGGCCACTTTGGTCAACGCCATCGGTGTCGTGAAGGTCACCGGCAGCGCTCATGCAAGCATCGGCAATATGACCGAGACACCATTGACGTTCAGCTATGCCGACATCACGGCCGGCACGGTCAAATCGACCTCGACAACGAGCTTCATAACGCCTCTGCTGACCAGCCTGATCAACAGTCTCAATCTGCAGACCTCGGCGCTTGGCGGTCTGTTGAACCTCGATCTCCTCGGCCTCGGCGGTCTGCTCGGTACGGAAAGCCTCGTGAGGAACACGCTCATCGCCGCGACCAGCTCTCTCGATACAGTCATCAGCAGCATCCTGGTCGCGCTCGGCATCAACATCGGCGTCGCCGACGCCTGGGTGACGGGCGTGAGCTGCGGCAATGCCGTCCTGGTCAATTGAAGTCTTTCAGCGTTCGACAGAATCGCCGAGCGCTGTACGGTCATTGCGAGGAGCGCAGCGACGAACAATGACTTGCCCTGTTGCCGATCCTGGCGCATAGCAGGCCGCGTGCCGTGCGCCCCTCGCGCGGCCTCCTGGACATGCCATGAACGGCCACCTCGACGACATCGCCGGCCAACGCGTCTTCCTCTGCGATGAACAAGGCCCCGACCTCAGTGTCGACCGCCATCTTTCCGATCTGATCGGCGATCTCTACGGCAGCGAAGCTGGGCTCGTCGCCATTCCCCTGCCACGGCTTGGCCCGGATTTCCTACGCCTCTCCAGCGGCATCGCCGGTCACATCCTGCAGAAGCTGACCAACTACCAGCTCCGTGTCGCCATCCTGGGAGACATCAGCAAGGCTTCGGCTTCAAGCCTGCCCTTGCGCGATTTCATTCGTGAAACCAACCAGGGCAAGACCATCTGGTTTGTGCCGGACCTGCCAGCGCTTATCGCAAGGCTCACTGATAAAGCGGCCCGCTGATCGGCGAGCATTGCTTACAGTCTTAACCGCGAATGTTAAGATGACTTGCAGTCCGCTGCCATGGGCATAAGTCTTGAACAATCGCGTTGCGGATGCTTGGCCTTAGAATCGTCATCGCTGGAGCCTAAAGCGAAGGCCAGGGGCAAAGCTGAGAGAACGCCCCTATCACCACAATGAATTTCATCGTCGATGCCAAATCACGAAAGCGTTTCGACGGTGAAAAATCAGGAGGACATGATGGACGACCGTGCATCCGATGCAGACACGAGCGCAGCGACATCCGCTTTGCGCCAAGGAGCGGAAACAAGCGATCCGCCCGTCCGCATCGAACATGACATGCTGGGCAATCTTGAAATTCCGCGCGATGCCTATTGGGGCGTTCACACCGCCCGCGCCGTCGAAAATTTCGCGATCACCGGCGTGCCTGTCGGCCATTTCCCGGAATTCGTGCGCTCGCTCGTATTGGTCAAGCAGGCAGCGGCACGCGCCAATCTTCGCCTCGGTTATCTTTCGGCCGAAAAAGCGGCAGCCATCGAGAGCGCCTGCATCGATGTCGCCGACAACAATCTCTTCCACGATCAATTCGTCGTCGACTGCGTGCAGGGCGGGGCCGGCACGTCGACCAATATGAACACCAACGAAGTGGTCGCCAATATCGCGCTCGAAAAGATGGGCAAAAGCAAGGGCGATTATAAAGCCTTGCATCCCAACGACGACGTCAACATGTCGCAATCGACCAATGATGCTTATCCGACCGCACTGCGTCTGGCCGTCGTCTTCGCCACCGATCCGCTGATCCAAGCGCTGAACGAACTGGCCTTTGCCTGCAAATCGAAGGCGGTGGAATTCGCCGATGTCGTCAAGATCGGCCGCACGCAATTGCAAGATGCCGTGCCGATGACCTTGGGCCAGGAGTTCGAAGCTTTCTTCGCCACCATCAAGGAAGACGTTGCGCGCCTGCGCGAAACGGTTGCCCTCTTCCACGAAGTCAATCTCGGCGCCACGGCCATCGGCACCGGCATCAACTCCGATCCGCGCTACAGTGCGCTCGCCGTCGAGGAACTCTCGCGCCTGACGAAACTGCCGCTCGTGCCCGCCGCCAATCTGATCGAAGCCACGTCCGACATGGGCGCCTTCGTTCTCTATTCCGGCGTGCTCAAGCGCGTCGCGGTGAAACTGTCGAAGATCTGCAACGACCTGCGCCTGCTCTCCAGCGGCCCGCGCGCCGGCTTTGCCGAAATCCGCCTGCCCGCCGTCCAGGCCGGCTCCTCGATCATGCCCGGCAAGGTCAATCCGGTCATTCCCGAAGTCGTCAACCAGGTCGCCTATCTCGTTATCGGCCACGATCTCACCGTGACCATGTGCGCCGAAGGCGGCCAGTTGCAGCTCAACGCCTTCGAACCCACGATCGGCTATTGCCTGCTGTCGTCGCTGCGCCAGCTCACCGTCGCCATCACGACGCTGACCAAGCGCTGCGTCAGCGGCATCACCGCCGATCGCGAACGTTGCCTTGCCTTGGTCGAGCAGAGCATCGGCCTGGTCACGGCCTTGAGCCCGGTGCTGGGCTACGAGGCCTCCTCGCGTGTCGCCAAGCGCGCGCTCAACGAGGGCCGCACGGTCGCCGAGGTCGTCATCGAGGAAGGGCTGCTGACGGCCGAGGAATTGCAGCAACTGCTGCAGATCAAGGCGATGACGCAGCCCCATATGGCCCACCCGATCGCCCCGCCGAAAAAAAGATAGGCCTGGCTTCCGAAAGGGTGCGGGGCACCGGAAGCGGATCCGCACGGGATTTGAGAGGACAGGCATCACCTGTCCTCTCTTCGTTGGACGTTCCGTTGATCCATTCTAAACTATTGAATTTACATAGATAAAGTGACAACGGTGGTGTATTCGTCGTCGGCCTGCGCGGCATATCTCTGCAAAGCCAGTCGGCGGATGACGGATGAGTATCGACCTTAAGGTGTTGTTCGAGCGGCATGAACGCGAGGTGCGGCAGTTTCTGCGGCGCCGGCTCGGCAATGGCGCCGATGCCGCCGATCTCTCGCAGGAAGCCTTCCTGCGCGTCGCAGGCCTCAAGGCCAGTTCCAGTATCGCCGACCCGCGCAAGCGCGCGGGCGCGGCTCGAGCAGATCGCGCCTGTCGATATCTTCACCATATGGGCGCCCGGCCGTCGCCCGCTCACGGTCTCTCAAGACGCGATGCGCCGGCTCGCCGCACGCTTGGGCTTTCAGGCCCCCTGCGAGACTTATCTCGCGCGCTGCGAAAGCAACCTGGCCACTTATGCGGTGCAGGCATCGGGCTATCACGGCGGCCCGCTCTATCTGATCCATGAGATGTTCAGGAACCGGGCGCTCGTCTTCGGCAGCACAGGCCTTTATCAGGATGTGCTCGATCGGTTCGGGCTGCGCAATGCCTGGACCGGCCCCAGCAGCGTCTACGGCCACGCCGTCATCGGGATCGAGGAATTGGCCGATGTGCCGGAAGCGCGGCTGGTTCTCATCAATTCGCGCGGCGCCGATTTCGTGTGTCTGTTACGCACCCACCCTTTCCTTGGCAGCTTGCCGGCCATCCGGGCCTCACGGCTAACGGTCTTGCCGGACGTACATTTCTCGGGCGGCGTGCCCGCCGCGGAACGCTTCGCCCGCATGCTCGCCGAGCGTTTGCCGAAAGACAGTGATGGCCGTGGTTGAGAGCACTCTATCGATGCGACCGGCCTCTATCCGGTTCCATCCGTCTCTTCTCGTCGCGGCGTTTTTCATCGGCGCGTTTCTGCTGGCGTGGCGCGCCTATCGGCGCAGCTGCCACCGTTTCTCTGGATCAGCACGATTTTCGATCCAAACATAGATTTGCCGCGCCAGATGCTGATGCATTACACCGTCTTTCCCCGCATGGCGGTGGCGCTGCTCGCCGGCGCCATGCTCGCGGTGGCCGGTGTCTTGATGCAACGCATGACCGGTAATCCCATGGCGGCGCCGGAAGTGCTCGGCATCAGTTCAGGCGCGGCGATGGGCGTGATCATCCTCGCCTTCTCGGTGCAGGCCGCGAGCCGCCTGATGCAGGTCAGCGCCGGCGCCGCCGGCGCCTTCGCCGTGCTGGCCGCCATTCTTTTGCTCGGCCGGCGCTCGCAATTCAGCCCCGATCGCTTCCTGCTCGCTGGCATCGCGACAAGCGCCGTCTTCGGTGCCGTCATCGCCGTCGCCATGGCCACCGGCGACCCCCGCATGGCGATGCTGCTGACCTGGCTCGCAGGTTCGACCTATCGCGTCGATGGCAACCAGGCGATCATGCTGTGCGGCATCGCCGCCGTTCTGTTGGCGGGAGCGCCTTTCCTCGTTCGCCCGCTGGCCATCCTGCCGCTGGGTGCCGAGAGCGCCCGCTCGATCGGGCTTGCGGTTCCGGCAAGCCGGCTCCTCCTGATGTTGCACGCGGCATTCCTGACCGCAGCGGCAACGCTCATCGTCGGCCCCCTGAGCTTCGTCGGATTGCTCGCGCCGCATATGGCGCGGATGATGGGCCTGCATCGTCCACTCCAGCACTTGGTGTTCGCCGGACTGATCGGCGCGCTCCTCATGACATCAGCCGATTGGCTGGGGCGCATGATCATCTTTCCCTACCAGGCGCCGGCCGGCCTGCTCGCCACGCTGCTTGGCGGACCTTTTCTCCTCGCCTTGATCGGACGGCACCGATGACCACCAGCAGAACCGAGGGCTTCCGCACCTTGCAGGTCGTCGAAACATGGCAGCTCACGCCGCGCATGAAGCGGCTGCGTCTGACCGGCGAAGACCTCGACCATTTCGCCAGTACAGACGACATCCATGTCCGGCTCTACATTCCCGAAAGCCGACAAACAGATATTCGCTCTCTCGTCTTCCATGCGGACGG
The DNA here is from genome assembly GCF_031921685.1 of Methylocella sp. CPCC 101449. Lineage (NCBI taxonomy): Bacteria > Pseudomonadati > Pseudomonadota > Alphaproteobacteria > Hyphomicrobiales > Beijerinckiaceae > Methylocella > Methylocella sp. CPCC 101449. The sequence goes on from NZ_JAPDHU010000003.1 coordinate 668,786, forward strand.
ACAGCCGCGTGACACCGGCCCGGGCAGCGGCTTCGCCGTGCGCTACTACACCATCCGCCGGATCGATGCGGCGGCCGGTTGGCTCGACATCGACTTTGTCCTGCATGACGCACCGGGCCCAGGCTCGGATTTCGCCCGCCGCGCGCAGCCTGGCGATATCTGCGGCGTGTCGGGCCCATGCGGCCTCAGCGTGAAGCCGGCCAGCCGCTACCTCCTCGTCGGCGACGAAACGGCGCTGCCAGCCATTGCACGTATCGTCGAGGAATTGCCGCGCCACAGCACCGGCCATGTCTTCGTCGAGATCGCTGACGCGGACGAGCGGATCGACCTCGACATGCCCGCCGGCATGTCGCTCACCTGGCTCCATCGCCAGGGCAAACCGTCCCTCGCGCTAGCGGCGAAAGCCGTCATCGGCGATTACGACCCGGCCGAGCAGGACGATTTCTTCATCTGGATCGCCGGCGAATTCGGCGCCATCGCCAGCCTGCGCCTGGCGCTGCATCCCTTCGCCAAAGCCCGATATATGTGCGTGCCCTATTGGCTGAAGAAATATGAGACAGCGCGCGCAGGTTAGCCGACCTACGCTCGCAATGACGGCTCAGTAGAATTGAAATAGCAATCCTCTGGCGACAGACCCTCATCGGTGAGCATCGCTTGCATCGCGGCGCAAAATTCTGGCGAGCCACCCAGATAGACGTTAAATCCATCCAGATCGCCGAATATTTCCTTGATCATCCTCTGCGCATCGGCGAAGCCTGCCTTCGCATGATCGATCTGATAGGCATCAAAATTACGATATGAGCTTTGCAGATCCGACAGGCGATGACCTACAACGTCATGCGCCGGTGCATCGAAAAACAAGGACATCTGTTGCGTCATGCCGCTCCTGAGAGCGGTCTCGGCGATGGCGAGGAGCCGGCCGCATTCCGCTCCAAAGCCAATCAGCAGAATCGGCCCAAGATGTTCATCACGCAGATAGCCATTTCCAAACGGTCCCTCGACACGCACGACAGCGCCCGTGCTTAGTCCACTTATGCGTGCACGAGAGGCATCGCCAGCGATCATCGCGATATGAAATTCCAGAATCTTATCATCGGGCCGATTGGCCATACCCGCTTCCACGACAGAGCCGGAGCAGGAAAGCCGCGCGCTCTGGCCGGCGCTGAAGTGAAACGGTTCCGAAGAAGTGCTTTGCAACCGCAATGTCACGATATCGGCGGTGGAGGATAGCGAAACGACTTCATAGGTGAGATCGCGCTGGACATGACTCACCTCGCCATCCATGACGCCGATGGAAATGACGCAATCGCTTTGGGGCTCCGCCTGACAGGCGAGGATCTGTCCCTGCGCCCGATCTTCTTGCGTCAGCACCAGCGGATTGTAGTAGGAACCGAGATCGACGGAGCCGCTGATCAGTTGCGCCTTGCAAGCGCCGCATTGGCCCTGCTGGCACATGAAAGGGTAGTCGAGCCCTGCATCGAGAGCCGATTGCAGGATGGTCTCGCCATCCTCGACGATGATATCCCGATCGAACTGTTCGATACGAACGCGCTTGGACATCGCTCAATGCACCAAAATCGGCAGGGCTTCGAGCCGACGGCTGGCCGTTCGGTTCATGAAAGTCACTTCGTCGGAAACCAGGCGGTAGTCCGGAAAGCGCGCCAGGAACTTGCTGACGGCGATGCGCAGCTCCATGCGGGCGAGACTGGCGCCCAGACAGTAGTGTACGCCATGGCCGAGCGTGACATGACGATTGGGATTGCGCGCAATGCGCAATTCGTCCGGCGCCTCGAATTGGGAGGGATCGCGGTTGGCAGCACCCAGCATCAGGTGCAGGATCTGCCCCGGCTCGATCCGATGACCGCCGACCTCGAAAGCGACACGCGCGGTGCGGATGCCCCGCTGGGTCGGCGCCTCATAGCGCAGGAACTCCTCCGCCGCCAGATTGATCAGCGAGGGATCGGCCTTCAGCTTGGCGAGCTGATCGGGAAATTGCTGCAAGCGCCACAGCGCCATGGAGATCGCGCTGCGCGATGTGCCGCCGCCGGCTGTCAACATCATGTTGCAGGTGGCGAGAACTTCGAGATCGGACAGGCTCTCACCGTCGACATTCGCCTGAACCATGGCGCTGATCATATCCGCGCGCGGCTTTTGCCGGCGCTGCGCGATGATCGGCATCAGATATTCCTGCTGCGCATCGAGAATCTGCCGCTGCTCCTCGGCCAGGGCCTCGGAATCCGGATTGACCGGCTGGAACAGGAAGTTGGAACAGCGATCGCTCCAATGGCGAACCATCGCCTCGTCCGACTGTGGCAGGCCAAGGAGATCGAGCATCACTTGCACGGGGATGCGCGCGGCAAAATCGAGATAGGCATCAAAGCCACCCTGCGCGCCCAGACTGTCCAGCAGCGCATCGACGCGCGCCTCGATCTTCGGCCGCAATTGCTCCACGGCGCGCGGCGTCATCGCCTTCATGAAAAGCGCCTTCAGACGATCATGGTAGACATCGTCGCGATAGAGCAGCCAGCGATTATAATGTTCGACGATGGCGCTGAAGCGCTCGGCATCGGCGCGCGGCAGATAAGAATAAAGCGTTTCGAGTCGATCGACGCTGAGATCGCCCCGCGTTTGCAACGCGAAGACATCTTCGTAGCGGGTGAAGTACCAGGCCTGCGCTCGCTCCGACCAATGCACAGGCTCCGCCTCGCGCAGGCGCCGATAGACCGGATAGGGATCTTGTACGGCGGCCGCCGTGAAAATGCCGTAGCTTTCGCGCGGGTCATCGAAGACGCTCGCGGCTGGTTCGGTCTGCACATGCATATCGAAAACTCCCCAACCGTCATTGCGAGCGCAGCGAAGCAAGCCAGGGACTACAGAATGAGTCCTGGATTGCTTCGTCGCTTAGCGCCTCGCAATGACGCTCCTGCGTCAACGGGCCTGCCAGGCCGGCGGAAAGACATCCGGCATGTTGGGAAACTGTCCCGCCGGATATTGCGGGTCACCCGGAATGCGCATGGTCGCCGGCCGCGGATCCCACACCGCATCGCCGCCCATGTAGCGCACCGAAATGGCTGCCCGCCGCCGGCTCGGCGAGAAATTGCCCTCCGCGCCATGCACCGTCAGCGGATGATGCACCAAGCAATCACCGGCCTGCATCTCCCAGCTCAGGAAGCGATAGTCGCTGTTGCGCCGCTCCTTGCTGAAGTCCGGGCATTCCTCGAAGTCGCTTTTGAAATGCGGATCGTTGTCGGGAATCGCCGCCTTGTAGAATTTGCCCCATTTGTGCGAGCCGGCGATATATTCGAGCGCGCTGTTGTCGCTGTTGACCGATGTCAGCGCCACCCAGACAGAGAGAATATTGCCGCCGCGCAGCGGCCAGAACGGCAGATCGTGATGCCAGTCGGTGCGCTCCGCCGTCTCCGGCTCCTTCACGAACACCTGATCATAGAACAGCGACACTTTGTCGAGCTTCATCAATCGTGCTGCGATCTCCGGACAGGGCGATTCCAGCGCGAAGGCGCGAAAATCATCATCCCACCGCCAGACGAACGAATTGATATGGAAGCGTCCCTTGTCCCCGCCCAGGGCTTTGGTGACTTCGCGCTGCCGCGCGTCGGGATGATGGGCGTCCATGGTCCTGTTGACCGCCGCGTTCATCCGATCGATCCAATCCTGATCGAACATGCCGCGCAGGCAGATGACGCCATCGTCCTCGAATTGTTTGATATCGCTGTCGCTGATATCGTTGAGTGGCTTACGGTTCATCGCTTTTCTCCCTCCAAGATCTGCGTTTCACGCGTTCCAAGGTCTGCGTTTCACGCCTCCAAAGCGTGCTGTTGCCTCCGCGTTTCAAGGGCAACAGACAAAGACCTGAGAAGCTCCTCCAGCTCGTCAGGACAATTGGCCGTTCCAAAAACATAACGATCCGGGCGCAAGACGATCCAACGGGCGTCCGCCTCCTTGAGCCAGGGCGCGAGAGCCTCGTCGACGATCGACACGAGATCACCGGAGATATCGGCGACACATCTGGCCAGAGGCGGATCGAGCGGCGCTGCGCCGATCAATCCAAAACCCTTGCCGATCGCATCATCGAGCAATTGGCCGGTGCTGAGACGCGGCTGCGCGAGAATGGTGCCGGCAACACGCCCACCCTGATGCAGGCCCGGCCCGAGCGGCGGCGACAGATTGACCATTTCCTCCGGTCCGCCACGCAACATGGCCTGGTCTCGTGCGGCTGCCACTTGCGGATCGGTCGTCTGGATGATGGAGCCGAGCCGCACCGCTTCCTGGATGAAGGCGCGCACATGCGCATGGCGCTCGCTTTGATAGGTGTCGAGCAAGTCCTCGGATGCGCCGTTCACGACGCTGGCCAGTTTCCAACCGAGATTGGCGGCATCGCGAATCCCGGCGCACAGGCCCTGCCCCAGGAAGGGCGGCGTCTGATGCGCGCTGTCGCCGGCTATCAGCAGGCGGTTCTTGCGCCATTTCTCGGCGATCAACGAATGAAACGTATAGAGCGCGCGCCGCACCAGTTCGCCGTCCTGCGGCGTGAGCCAAGGCGACAGCAGCTGCCACACAGTGTCTGGTCGATCGATCGTTTGCGGATCGTCGCCGGGCATGACCATGATCTCCCAGCGCCGCCGCCGCCCGGTGCCGCGCACACAGGTGATCGGCCGCGCCGGATCGCAAATCTGCACGGTGGCATCGGGCAGATCGATCTCGCGCGACAACAGCACGTCGACGACGAGCCAAAGCTGATGCAGGCCGAAGTCTTCGAAATGCGGACCGATGGCCTGCCGCACCATCGAGCGGCCCCCATCGCAGCCGACGACCCAACGGGCGTGGTGGGTCGCTTCGACGCCGCTGGTCGTGTCGCGCGTGCGCAGTTCGACGTGATCCCCGGCATCGATCACCTCCACCACATCCTGGCAAAGAGAGGTGCGGATCGCCGGGAAGCGAGCGACGCCTTGGCGCAGCACATGTTCGAGATCGGGCTGATGAAAGAGAAAGTTATTGGCCCAGCCATGCACGCCGATCTCATGCGCCGGCTTGCGCTCCAGCAGCAATTGCCCGGCGGTGTTGAAATATTTGATGCCTTTCGAGATATGGACATGCGGCGTCAAAGCGTCCGCCAGTCCCATCGATTGGAAGATGCGCATCACCTCGCCATCGAAATGGACGGCGCGCGGCAGATGGGCGGGCTCGGCCTCACGTTCGAATATGGCGACGGACAATCCGTAGAGCCCGAGCATATTGGCCAGGGCGACACCCGTGGGGCCATAGCCGACAAGCGCGACATCGACCATGGTTGCTGGGGATGTCGCCGGCGCGTTCATGTCTCCGCGCCCTGCGTTTCGTCGATATGCCGGGCCGGATCGCTGATGATGGCGACTTCTTCGCTGATGCGCGCCGCGCCCGTTTTGATCGCATCGGTCAGCTTGTCGATCTGAATGAGCGCCAGCCGCTGCTGCGTCAAAGCCGCGACGATGGAGCCGATCACCACGCCGTCGATGCCGAAGATCGGCGCCGCGACGCCGGCAAGACCGTCGTCGAGTTCCCCGTAGGACATGGCGAATCCGGCGCGTCGGATGGCACTCATCGTATTGCGGAATTCGAGCCAGTTTTCGCCATAGCCGACCTGCGCCGCCAGTTCCGGATCGCTGTCGTAGATGCGCTTCAAGCGACCGCGCGGCAGATGCGCGACGATGACCTTGGAACCCGCGCCGCGCAGCAGCGGCAATTGGCGGCCACGACCGAAGGAAATCAACAGACGATCGCCGCCGCTCTCCTGATGGATCGTGACGATGCGTTCGTCATAGCGGCGGATCAGATTGAGATCGACGCCAGTGCGCGAAACGATGTCGCGAATGATCGGCAATCCCGCCGACAACAGCGGATCGGCCTGACGGATCAACAGATCGAGTTCGACGACGCGGGGCCCGAGCGAATAAAAGCCGTCGCCGAAGCGCACGAGCAGCCCGGTCTCGACCAGTTCTCTGATGTAGCGATAGCCGGTCGGCCGCGAATAACCGCAATGGTCGATCATTGCTTCGGCGCTCCACACCATGCGCTGCGGCGTGAACAAATCCAGCAAGGCAAAGGTGCGCGACAGGCTGCTCGATGGCCGCTCGCGCCGCGTCGGGCGCTCATCCCGTTGCGCGGAAACAGCTTTCGCTCCCTCAAGCGATTTATTTCGTTGTCTCATATATTGATAATACATTCCCTAATGGCGCTATCGTCAAGCCAATTTTGTTCGTCAGTATCATTATTTGACATTCGATGATTCCTCTCTATCTTTGACGGCATAGCGCTGACCGATGGCTCGAGGGGAGCCAAGTGCCAGCGAGATAGTCAAAGAGGGGGGAGCCATGCACATCACGCGACGTGCTCTAAGCGCGCTTATTCCAGCCTGCGCCGGCTTGATCGCCATGACCGCGCTAGCCCAAGCGCAAACGGTCAAACTCCGCTTCGCCATCTTCTCCCCCGACACCGAGCAGACCTATCTCACCGTCTTCAAACCGTTCGCCGAAGCGGTGAACAAGGAAAACGCCGGCGTCGAAATCGAGCTCTTCCCCAATGGCGCTTTGGGCCGCAATCCGGCACAGCAAGCCCAAATGGTGCTCGACGGTGTCGCCGACATCGCATGGGTCGTCGCCTCCTACACACCAGGACGCTTTCAGGAGAACGAGGTTTTCGAACTGCCGGGCCTGTTCCGCGATCTCAAGGAGTCGACTGTCGTCATGAACCGGCTGATCAACTCCGGTCAGATCAAAGGTTATGAACAGTTCTTCCCGATCGGCGTCTTCGGCACCGCGCCCTATTCGATCCATACCCGCGAGCCGATCCGCACGCTCGCCGATCTCAAGGGCAAGAAGATCCGCGCCGCCGGCGCCATCGAGAGCGAAACCATCAAAGCGCTGGGCGCCGTGCCGATCGGCATGACGACGGTCGAAATTCCGGAGGCCATCAGCCGCCGTACCATCGATGGCACGACATCACATCCCTCGCCGCTCTTCGATTTCGGCATCGCCCGCGTCACCAATGCGCATTATTTCATCCGCCTCGGTGTCGTGCCGCTGGCGATCCTGCTCAATCGCGCCAAGTTCGACAGCCTGCCGAAATCGGCCCAGGACGCCATTCGCAAACATAGTGGCGACTGGACGGCGCAGCGCTTCAACGACGGCATTACCGCCTATAATGATCTGCTGATGAAGCGGCTGGCCGACGATCCCAAGCGCACGGTCGTCATTCCGCCGCAGTCGGAACTCGATCAGGCGCAACCCATCTACAACACCGTGATCGACGCCTGGGTCGCCAAACAGCCACGCAACAAGGAATTGCTCGACCTCGTCCGCAAGGAAACCGCCGCCTATCGCGCCGGCCAATAGCGGAGATCGCTTTGTTCGATCGCATCGAGCAATTTGGCCTGCGCATCACGCGGGTGATTTCGATCGCCGGCCTCACCGCGCTCATGTTCCTCGCGGTTATGACGCTGGCCGACGGCCTGCTGCGCTGGCTGGCCAATGCGCCGATCGACGGCGTGCGCGACATGGGCGGACTGGCGGTCGCCATCGGCGTCGCCGCCTGTCTGCCCGTCGGGCTGATGGAGCGCAGCAATATCACGCTGCATTTTCTGGGCTCTCTCGGACCGCCTATCATCGGCCGCATTCTCGATGCTTTCGCGGCTCTGGTCGTCGGCGTCGTCTATGTGGCGCTGGCCTGGCAGTTCACCCTCTTCTCCAGCAAGATGGCGCAGGCCCATGAGACCACCTGGGTCCTGAAAATTCCGGTGGCGCCGTTCTGGTACGTGGTCGCGGCGATCTTGTGGCTGTCGGTCTGCGTCCAGGCCATCGTGCTCATTCTCGAAATCTATCATATCGGCAAGCCGCGTGAGGCCAGCAGAACAGATTCGAGCGAGGCCATCTTATGAGCCCGCTTGCCATTGGAGCCGCAGGCCTGGCTGCCCTGCTGGTCTTGATGCTGCTGCAAATCCCGATCGGCATCGCCATGATCGTCGTCGGCGTCGTCGGTTTCGCGCTGCAAGCCGGCTGGGCCCCGGCGCTGACCTTTCTGTCGAGCGAACCCTCCGGCCTCTTGTCGAGCCTCGACCTCGCCTCGGTGCCGCTCTTTCTCTTAATGGGCACCTTCGCCACCGCCGCCGGCTTTTCCGCCGATGTCTATAACGCCGCAGCGGCCCTCGTCGGCCATCGGCGCGGTGGCCTCGCTTATGCCACCATCGGCGGCTGCGCGACCTTCGGCGCCATCTGCGGCTCCTCGACTGCAACAGCGGCGACCTTCGCCAAGGCGGCCCTGCCGGAAATGATCCGGCGCGGCTATGCCCCAGGCTTTTCCGCCGCCACGATCGCGGCCGGCGGCACGTTGAAATCGCTGATCCCGCCGTCGATCGTGATGATCCTCTATTGCATCGCGGCCAAGGCATTCATCTTCGATCTCTTCGTCGCGGCGATCATTCCGGCCTTGCTCGCCATTGCCCTGAACATCGCCACGATCACTTTGCTCGTGCGCCTGCAACCGAAGATCGCGCCGGTCTCCGCCAAAATGCCCTGGTCGGAACGCTGGCCGCTGATCCGCCGGGCCGCACCCGTCGGCGGCCTGATGCTGGTCATCTTCTGCGGACTGTACAGCGGCATCTTCACCGTCAACGAGGCGGCTTCCGTTGCCGCCGTCCTCTCCTTCGCCTTCGCGGTTCTGCGCAATCGCCTGAGCTTCCACTCGATCTGGCACGGCATGCGCGAATGCGCCAGCGCCACGGCGATGATTTACACGATCATCATCGGCGCCTCGATCTTCTCCTATTTCATCTCGTTGGCGCGCGTGCCCGAAGCGCTCATCGAGCTGATCAATACCTGGCAGATGCCCGGCATCGTCATCATCCTCGCCTTACTGGTCGCCTATCTCATCCTCGGTTCCGTCTTCGATGAAATCGCGGCCATGCTCATCACCCTGCCCTTCGTTGTGCCGATCATCGACAAGCTCGGCTACGACGTCATCTGGTGGGGCGTAATCAACGTGGTGGTGATCGAGCTCGGCATGATCATTCCGCCGATCGGTATCATTGTCTTCATTCTGCACGGCATGGCGCCGCAGATTTCGCTTTCGACCATTTATCGCAGCGTGGCGCCCTTCATCGCGGCCGATCTTCTTCTGCTTCTGCTGCTGACCTTATTCCCGGCGATTGCCCTGTGGTTGCCGAAAATTCTGCAGGGATAGCCGTTCCTGTCGCGTACGATTGAGGAGAGCAAGATCCTATGGCGCACCTGATCCGCCAAATGGGCCACATCCTGATGGCCACGACCCAATTGCAAGACTCCGCCACCGATCTCTCGGACATTGTCGGCCTGCGCGTCACCCATCGCGATGCCGATGCGATCTATCTATCCTCCAACGAACGCCAATATGAAGTCGTCTATCGCCGCGGCGACAAGCCGGGCGTGATGGCGATCGGCCTTGAAGCCATGGATGCCGCTGCGGTCGATGAAGCGCAGCGGCGCGTGCAAGCGGCGGGCTTCCGCATTCTCGACGATCGCTCGTCGCTGCCCGGCATTGCCCGCGCCTTCCGCTTCGTCACGCCGTTTGGTCCGGTCTTCGAAATTCATACGCCGGTGCCACGCAATAAGGCAGCGCGCTATATCGGCACCGCCAATCGCCCGAGGCGGCTTGAACATGTCAATGTGCGCGTGGCCGATATGCCAGGCTTCCGCGATTTCCTGACCGAGGCGCTCGGCATGAAGATTTCGGACCGTACCGGTAACGATGAATTGATCTGGTTTCGCGCCTGGGACGGATTTCATCACACCATCGCGGCCGGACGCGGCGGCAACCTGCATCACTATGCGTTTGACGCCCATTCGCTCGAAGACCTGTCCGGCATCGCCGATAACTTGACAGTCAAGGGGCGCACCCTGCTCTGGGGGCTCGGCCGGCATGGCGCCGGCGACAATATCTTCTCGTACTATCGCGATCCCAACGGCTGCGCCGTCGAAACCTCTGTCGGCCTGGCGCGGATCGAGAACGACGAACTCTATGAGCCCCGCGTCTGGGACCTGCAAACCAGCCTTGTGCGCAATCTTTGGGGCGTGCCGTCACCGGCCGAGTTCAACGCCGCTGGCATTCCCTATCTCACAGACGGCTAGAACCGCACCAAACACTGGTCCCGACGGTCGAGATCGAACCCAGACGGGAAAACCGCAGCGTCAGGAGCAGACATCGCCTGGTAGGCCGCCGCCCTCTCACACCTCGTTTTAGGGATTGTCGGCGCATTCTGGAACGCGCTGGGCTGCCTCATGTCGGCGTCCTGGCATCCGTCACCATCCGGTGAGGAGCTGCCCATCGTCATGCATATACGTGCAAAACGGAAAGAATTGCCGCTTCCAGATCGCATAAGCTCGCGCAACGATGAATTTTGCTCACACTTGCTGCAGGTCTGCCGCTGGCTTCAACGCCCCTTTACTCTGCGGCAAAAGCAGAAAGTTGTTGTTGGCCGGTTGCAATAGGGACTCATGGTTCATGCCCCAGATCGCGGCCTGCGTTCGATTCTGAACTCGAATTTTGCGCAGAATAGCTTTCACGTGGACCTTTACGGTGGCCTCGGCAATACCGATCTTTCGAGCGACAGACTTGTTCGAGTCCCCCTCAACCAAACAACGCAGGATCGCGATTTCCCGCGGCGACAGCAAAGGTGTACCCATGTCCTCTTGCGGAATGTGTGAGACTGCCTGCCCGTTCTCGTTAGCGGCGGAATTCTCTTTAGGCACGCGGCCTTTTCCAGCGGGTGCGGCCATCGCCAAGAACACCGGCGGAAAGACAGTCTCCCCGAGTATCACAAGCTCGATGGACTTGATGAAGACATCGCATGAAATGGTGTTCACAAAATAACCGGAGGCCCCGGCTTCAAAAGCTAAAGCTGGCTCGTTCGCCCATAGATGATCAGCCACAACCGCGACACGAGCCTGCGGATGCCGATCCTTTACAAGCTTGATTTCGGCGATAACGAGATCGAAATCATCATCGGCATTGACGATGAGAAAGAGCAATTCCTGATTTCGAACCCTCTCAACCAATTGCGTGGCGTAAGAGGCCGAGACAAGAATCCGAAAATTCTGCGCCTGCAAAATTCGGGAAATCCCCTCTCTCATCAGAGAACATTTCCCAATAAGTATAACTCCAATAGATTTGTGCTCACGCATCTTCCCCTCCTACGCCATACGGGTACGTCCTTCTTTAAGACGCTTGGTATGCCAGGACTTGCGTTCGTCTTAAGGCGAACAACGACGGATGCTTATGCAAAGCTGCTTTTTGAGATGATTGCTTCATCCCTCCATAAAGCAATCATTCCGCAGATATACGTGATCGATACAGACTTTTAGCGACAGTAAACTTGGTCCATTCCTTTCTCCCGGACCTGCAGATCATCATCACAGAAATGTCGTAATGAAGCAGAGTTATCCACGTAATTTACTAATAATATAGCAAAAACTCCTTCTTGCATCAAGACAATTAGAGATCACTTCAATAAACTAAGTTCCCTTTTTTGTGATCTGTCATCGCGGATCAAACAGCGCGGTTCCATTTCAAAGAAACCATTTAGGCGATGCTTTGCACTGATCATTTGCATCGACTGCCCGCTTCATAGCCACGCTGCTCCCATAAGAACGCCAAGACAACGCTGCTCCTCAATTCGTCTAATACGGCTCTTAGCCTCAATCTGCATGCAAGGAGCAGTCCAACAAGCGAGCTCAGCAGTAGCGCCCGCGCGGCGGTGTCCGTCCGCCTTTGAGCAGGTAGTACAATCGAACACGCCGATTGAGCATCTGCACCGTTTCCTTCGGATTTAGGCTCAGGTCGAGCGCCTTCGCCGCAATGCCTCTGGAGAGCTTCCATCCATCAAACTGATATCCCAGATCGCGCAACCGCTCCGCATGATAAGTCCAGAACTGTCTGTCCTTGAACTTGAAGGCGCTGGCGGAGAGGTACGCATAATACTGATCCAACAGCTCGCCGAGACGCTCTTCGCGCTCCCGCTTGGTCAGATACCAATCGCCATACGCCTGGCAGTCACCGATCTCCGCCGCAACATAAGCATTGATTTCAAGGGAGACCGTCGTTGCCCTTTGATGGTGAATGCGTTCGTGCGACAGAATCTGATGCACGAAGCCAAAGTCCGCATACCGCAGATGCTTCAAGCATGCGCTGATATCTGCTTCATGGGTTGAGTTTGGAAAGAAGTCCTTGGTGGCGCGCACCAGATCGGAGCGATAGAGAAGCGATGTCGGATTTCCCAATACGCGCGACATCCCCAGCAGATGGGCGCGGCAGATATCACGCCCCGGAACAATGGCCTGCGAATAGGATAGGCCAACGTTTCGAACGTACCATACGTCCCGGCCTCCGCTGAGCTGATAGGCACCAACCATACCGACAGACGGATTGAATTGGGCAAGGCCAACCATCTTCTCCAAACATTCGGGGTAGATCCAATCGTCGGCCGAAACCACTTTGCAATACGCACTGTCTGAGGAAATAAGACCAAAAGCTCTATTGTGATTGGCGATGATGGGCAGCACTGAATCATTGCTGACAATGCGGATACGGCTGTCGCGCAAACTGTATTCTTCAGCTATGTCAAGCGTCCCGTCAGTACTGGCATTGTTGACGATAATATATTCCCAGTTCTGATAGCTCTGCGATAAAACGCTCTCGACACATTCGCGCAGGAATTCCCCGCCATTATATACGGGTGTCAGAACACTAACCAAAGGTTCGTTGGGTTTAATCATTTCACGTGCCCTCCCGAGAATATGTCGCTCGCCCGCTATGAGTGTCGGCGTCGGGCAGGAACAAGGCATCGAACTGCAGATTGAGCTGCGATTGGAATTTCGCGGCGTTCATGCAGATACGCGCCTTGATTTCATCCATGTTGGCAATCAATTGGTCGGCTTTGAATTTTAAGTCATCCGCATCGCACCGAGAGATATCGACACAATAATCCGACAACCCCAAATCGTTCATCAGAGTCGTAACCTTGGGATGCGGTGCTAAAGCGAGAGTTGGCACTCCCAGCAACGACGCAAAGACCACGCCATGGAAACGACACGTCACGTAGAAATCCAGGCCAGATAGAGCCGCGAACATATCGCTGGTATTTGTAATCGCTTCACGCATGACGCGATCAGATGCCAACAGGGGGCAATTCTGCCGAATAGCTGCATCGAGATCCAAGATCGCTTGAGAATCGAACCAGATATCGCTGCTGAAAAGCTTGATCCGATATCCACGTGTCAGCATCCAGCAGCAGAATTCTGCCATGCTGGCGATCAAATGCCTGTAAGCCCGATCGTCGCTAATCCAGTGTCGCGAGGAATCGCCGTATGCCATCGGCGCAACGCCGACCACCAGCTCCGTCCGCCGCTCCGTCGGCTTGTTCACCAGCCGATCCGGCACGTGAAATCCCCAAACGGCGTCGGCAACGACCTTCATTTTGCCGCGAAATCCGATCCTGCGAAGCAATTCGCCGGATGCCGCGTCCCGCAGCGACACGTAATCGGCCATGTTGAGCATGCGCTTAACGAACCAGCGGCTCAGCGATGAATCCAATGGGCCGGCGCCGCTGTTGAGGAAAACGCATTTAACGTGCGCGCATTTCGCCAGAACGATCCATTTGAATAGCGTATAGGGAAATGCCCATGGCCCTCCCCAATCGAGAAGCTGTCCGCCTCCGCAGATGATGAGCATATCGAGCTCACAGACCAAAAGCAGGGCTCGCGCGAGGAAGCCGACTTCACGGACGACTTGGACCGGCCGCACGATGAGCGCTTGTCTCAGCACTTTGGCGATACGAAACAACGGCCCCGTTTTCTTGACGATCGCCTTCAACCGGCCGGCAAACCCTGCTCGATCGGGAAATCGCGGAGCCGACGACCACTCGCGCTGAAATGGGAAAATCCTCTGGCGCATCGCGAAGCAAGGGATTCCAAGCCTGCGTGTCGTATCCACCGGATCCATCGACAGACCCATAATAGATACGCCGGGCGATCTCTGTGTAATATTATCGAGCACCGCAGCGATTGAGGCTTCGTCGCCCAGATTGCCCGTGCCGCAATGGGCCAGAAGGGCGATCCGGTTCGGCTTAGGCTGCGCAATGTCCACGGGCGTTGCACAGCTTTTCTGGCGCCCAAACCACGAGCGATCGACGGGCACGGCAGAGAAGGCATCGATGTTGACTTGGTCGTTCATGCAAAACGCGCTCGCTGATGAACAAGAGAAGTCCTCAAGCACGACAGCGCCGCTTCCGCTGCCGCCTCGCCGCTTTTGAAGCTTTCGTCGGTCCACATATATCCCCAGTCGCCATAGCGCCCGCAGTAGAAGATCCCGATATCGTCGAGATAGCCGTGAACCGTCTCAAGCGCGGCCGCCCGATCCAGGTCGAAGATGATATTGGCGTAGGGCAGGTACATGGCCGAGCTGAATACGATCCGGTCGTTCTCCCGCAGCAGACCGCATCGGCGAAGATCGGCGATGACCGGCCCAATCAGGTCGTCCGGTTTCCCCGTGAAAGGCTTGTATTTGTCGGAGAAATAGACCTCTGCTTGAATACTGCCCATGCCGTTCGGAACGTTGTTCCTGGAGAGCATGTGCGGAAAGCTCAACCGCGTGAAGCAAATGTCCTCATCGTAGAAATACGACATATGCGCATCGGAAAGAGTGTCGCGATCCAGACCGATATTGACGAGAACGCAAGACGAGCAGGCAAGCAGCCGCGCAGCTTCCACGACATCGCGCGGCGCATTCTTGATCGCGGAAATAAGATCCGGCAGAGGTACCGACGATATCAGCCCATCGTAATTCGCGCGCATGCCGTTCGAGAATTCGATCTGACGGGTTTTCGGATCGATGGACACCACATGGTGATTGAGTTTGATGTTTCCGAAAGATAGGAATTTCCGCAAATAGGAAACGAACCCGCCCTGCTTTGGATAGCGAAAATGCGTAATGTAATGAATATTGGGCGATGCTTTCGAAATTGCGCCCCGAAGCACTTCTTCCAAACTCGGACGATAGATGCGCGGCCCCAGCCAGTCGATGCTCATGTTATCGGCCGTCGTGAGATGATACTTGCGCGTATATTGCTTGGGGAAGAGATCGGCAAAGGTCGAACCGAAACTGGACACCAGCCAGTCGTCATAATTTCTGATGGGCTGTTCGGGCTTTTGCCGCTCCTCCACAAAATCGGCAATCACCTTCACAACCACGTCTTCCGGCAACCCGTGCAGATGAAGCTGAACGGGATGCTGAGGCCAATACCCCCGCCAGTAATTGTTCAAATTGATGTTCACGGTTTCGTAGAGTTGATCCACGCAATCGGCGAACAGTTCCTGAATACGTTCGTCCTTCGTGAAGGAAATATGCGGGCCGACGTCAAAGACAAAACCGGAGTCGTGCCGAAACGACGTGGTATGGCCGCCGTAGTATGAATTCTTGTCATACATGGTCGGCGTGATGCCTTCCTTCCGAAGTCGGTAAGCTGCACCGAAACCGGCCATTCCCGTACCGATAATGACGATGTTCGACATGAGCACATATTCCTTGCGCTGTTCGCCACGAGTGCGGAGCTAGCCATCGATCATCGGCAGCAGTTGTACCTTTGCAGCTGTTTTCCTGGGTGACCCCGCAGCATTTCTCCCGCAATGATCTTGCAGAAGATATTCATAGCGCTCGATCTGCCGGCGCGTGATGGATTGAAGATCGCCTCGCGCTTGGAACGCGTGATACCATTCGACGATCCAGACCAGGCTTTGCTCCAGTTGCAGAACCGGATGCCAATCGAGATCGGATTTCGCTTTGGATGTATCGAGGCGGAGTACATGCGCTTCGGCGGGATGCGCTCCGCGATCGTGCATCCATGAAGCGCCCTCGCCCCACAAGGTCACGAGCTTATCGGCGATCCACGAGACCGGCCGCGCATCCTCCTCCATCGGGCCGAAATTCCAACCCGTCGCGAAACGGGCGCCGTCCTCCGCCAACCTCTCACAGAGCAGAAGGTAGCCGTGGAGCGGCATCAGAACGAACTGCCACGGCCTTATCGCCGAGGGAGAACGAATGCGGCAGGGGCGATCGCCCAGAAAGGCGCGGATCACATCCGGGATCAGTTGATTGGCCGTCCAGTCACCGCCACCGATGGCATTTCCCGCGCGCGCACTCGCCAGAGCGACACCATGCCGAGACAACATATCTGGCGGAAAGTAGGAATCACGATAGGCACCCGTCACCAGCTCCGCACATCCCTTGGAGTTCGAATAGGGATCGTGACCACCCATCGGGTCATTCTCGCGATAGCCCCAGACCCATTCGCGATTTTCGTAGCATTTGTCACTCGTCACATTGAGCACGACGCAGGGGCGGCCGAGCTGGCGCACCGCCTCCAGCAGATGGGCGGTCCCCATCACATTCGTCGCATAGGTATTGACTGGCTCCTCGTAGCCATGACGAACTACCGACTGGGCCGCCATATGAATGACGACATCGGCATTGGATTCGTCCAGCGCGGACTTCAGACGGGCGAAATCCCGAATGTCACCACGAATCGAACGCACGTATTCGCCCACCCTCGCCTGCTCGAAGAGGCTCGGCTCGGACGGCGGGTCGAGGGCATAACCTGTTACATCCGCTCCCAGAGCCTCCAGCCATAGCGAGAGCCAACTGCCCTTGAAGCCGGTGTGGCCGGTCACGAATACCTTGCGATTTTTCCAGAAGGAAGGATTCAGCATGGCTCATCTCGTCCCGTGCCGGAAGAAGCAGGTCCCTTTGTCACAATATCGTTTCGGCGATGACGCGCCGCGGTGGATCCTGCGCGCCACTGAGCGGCCACAGCATTTTCTGCTCCCGCCAGAACGCAAGCGCCCGGCCTTCGGTTTTCAGCGTGACGTCATCGAATGAAATGACATCGTCCTTATTCTTGTCGCACCGCAGAACGCAATTCTCGGACAAGCCGATTGGCAACGCATTGGCAGCACGTGCCTCCGCGGTGTTCTCGATCAGCCCATAGGCACAGAAGCCACCAATGCCGTCGAGACGTTCGCCCGCCTTGAGATCGCGTTTTGCCACCGTGACGACCTCGCAAACCGGACCGGCCAGCGGCGCCACCGTCGCATCGTGATAGATAACTGCGCGCCCGATGGTCGACGCGATCTGAAGATGAGGCAGGTGGAACGGCGTATAAAACACGTAGAAAGGGCCATCGCCGAGCTTGTAATAGGCAAACTGCGCCTTCTTCAGCGGCGCCTCTTCATGGACGATGACGAAAGCGCCGGTATGGGGCGCCGCGCCCAACGCATAATCCACCAGTCCCGTTTCGAGCATGGCGGCAGCCGGCAGGCGCTCCGCGATTTCCCGCACGTCCTTGCAAGCCGGCCCGTACATGCCGCGTCGCCCCGCACGAAAGCCCGTGGCATTGGCCAGCACCGTCGTTTCCATCGACAGCTTCGTGGCATCCGCAAACGACGTGACCTTCCGGGCATCCTGGTCGTTCTTTTCAGCGAAAGCGCGTTGGGTATCCGGATTTCGATAATAATCGACCATTCCCTTGATGTTGCCGGCGGCGACCGGCCGCAGCCCCAGCGTCTGCAGATAACGCAGGAGCGTCATGGCAACGCCGGGCTCGTCACCATCGGTGTTGGTCAGCACCACGCCCGCCCGGCGCGCGTAATCGTTCAGGATCGGACCGATCAAAGAATCGAGTTCGGCATTGACCATCACCACATGTTTGCGATGAGCGATCGCCTCGAGAACCACCGTCGCGCCGGCCTCAACCTCGCCGGTGACTTCGACGATGATGTCAACCGCCTCGCAACTGGTGAGAACCGAAGGATCGTCCGTCAAGACCGGCATGCCACGGGCGATCGCCCGCTCAGCGTCTCGTGCCGAGGAGACGCGGCCCCAGCCGTGGATATTCGCCTCACGAAACGCCCGCTCCGCATTCCTGGGCGTCCGGTTGGCAATGCCGACAAGCCGTATGCCTGGCGCCGGCGTGCCAAGCTGGAGAGCAATGGCACGGCCGGTGGCGCCGGCCCCCACCATGCCGACGCGGATCGGCCGGCCTTCCGCCTCATACTTCCGCAGCACCATGTCGATCGCCATTTCGCGTTCCTCTTCTCGAACACGCCTTCAGAGGCATTCACGCCATCAAAGGTTGCTTTGCCGCGATGGGATCGAGACACTGCCCTGTGAGTGGCCAGTTTCGATCCTGTTCGGAGATATCGCTCACGGCCAAAGGCCATGCGATGCCAAAGGCCGGATCGTCGAAGCGCGCGCCCCTGACCGCCGCTGGAGCATAGAAAGCCGAGGTCATGTAGAGCATCTCGGTATCCGCCTCGAGCGTCTGGTATCCATGCGCGCAGCCTTCGGGAAAATAGAGCATGCGCCCGTTGTCGCCGCTCAACTCCACGCCATGCCACGCGCGATAAGTCGGTGAATCGGGTCGTAGATCCAGAACGACTTCGAACATCGTTCCGCGCGTGCAGCGGACAAGCTTTGCCTCGCTAGCCGGAGACGCCTGAAAATGCATGCCCCTGAGCGTGCCGCGCTTCGTGCTGAATCCCATATTCGCCTGGACCGGATTGAAGACGATCCCTTGATCGGCGAACTCCCGCAGGCACCATGCGCGCATGAAGCGCCCTCGCGTGTCGGCATGCGGAGCAGGATCAATCACCATAGCCCCCAGAACCCCGGTCTTAGTGAAGTGCATGCCATGCCCTCCAGAATTCCGCCTTGTATGTAAATAATGCCGGCCAACAGAGCGTGTTCCAGCGCCCGGCCCGTCTCGCGTGGTGGCTTTCGTTGATGGATCCGACGCTTACCGGCACCGCCTCAGGCGGAGGAAGCGGCTCTCGCTGCACGGAAGAGATCGAGATACAGCGCCTTCTCGCCCGCGATCAAAAGCAGGGCTATCACATAGGCCCCGCCAAATAGGCCGACATCCAGCAGCAGGCGCAGCACCGGAGACAGGCTCGACGGATACAGGGCATGTATTCCGAACGCGATACCGGCAGCGATCACGCTCGCAGCCAACGGGCTGGCCAACGCGCCGGCGATATCGCGGGCGCGAAGCCCTGTGCCATGCAACGCCCAAAGCACAACCGGAATCACCTTGAGCACCATCACAGTGGAATACGCCACCGCGACGCCGCGCGGCCCATAAGGCAGCCCGATCAGCACGCCGGTAATCATCAGCGGCGCCGAGAACAGTCCAATATAGACGCCCCGCCTGACGAGACCGAGCGCGTTGAGCAGCCATCCCAGCGGGCTGGAAATGGCAACCACCAGGATCGTTGGTGCAAGAATCCTGAATATTCCAACCGCGCCACCCCATTGCGGACCCAGCGCCACCGCGATCAGATCGTCGGCGAAGAGCCCGCATATCATCGCCAGCGGCAATGTCAGGGTCACCACCAGTGAATAACCCTTGAGGAAGAAGCGCCGGAAACGATCTGGATCATCTCTGGTCCGCGACAGCGCGGCGAAGGCAACCTCGCCGATCGTCGAGTTGAGATTTTCGCACGGAAAGTTGGCCAGATAGAAGCTGCGGCTGTAGAGACCCGTTGCTTCCGTTCCCCAGACCCGGCCAAGCAGGAGTTTGTCGATATTACCTGTGATGTAAGACAGAAAGCCGGTCAGCGTCGTCCCGCAGCCGAACTGCAACATGGAGCGAAGTCCAGGGACGAACCGTGGCCGCCCCGGAATCCAACCCGTCGACAACCACAGGCCGATGGTCGTCGCCAGCGGCTGAGTGATGGTCATCGAGACAATCGCCCAATAACCATAGCCGTGCACAGCCATGGCGATCGATACAGCCGTCGCAATCAGCAAAGAACTGATTTCGATTTTCGCCGAAGTTCCGAACGACAGCCTGCGTTGAAGCAGAACGCCGTGTTGAATGCCCGCCGATGTGATGACGAAGGTCAAGGCAATCACGTCCATGATCGCAAACAGACGCGGCTCATTATAGAATGTGGCGACCAAGGGAGAGGCTGCGATCGCGATTATCGTCAGCAAGAGGCCGAACGCCATATTCAGCCAGAACAACGATGACGACTCGGCTTCGCTCAAAACATCACGTTGAATGGCGGCCTGAAACAGGCCAAAGCAGCCAAACATGTTCAGGACCCCGGTAAATGCCGTCACCATGGTGACCAGACCATAGTCCTCCGGGGTCAGCAGCCGCCCCAGGATCATGAGCGACACAACTCGAACGCCGAAACTGAATCCGCGTGAGCCAACATTGATGAGGCCGGCGCGAACGGCTCTACTCTTCAGATCCTGCATCTCAATCTCAATTTTCGATTCAGAGAGCCAATTTGCGAGCGTAGAACGCCTCGGCGTATCCGCTCGACGCATTGCATTCCATGCCGCGCAATCGCATCAGCGCCAGGAAGGTCGAGCGATCGAACCAATGCTTGTTACCCTGCGATTTGAAGGTATCAACAATCAAAGCAACTTTCCGCTCGCAGATATCCGCCGAAAGAGCCTTGAAAACGCTGGGTTGCCCGAGATCGCCGTCATATTTGGGAATTTCATATTCCAGGATCAGGTGGCTGCGAAACGTGTTCCACGTCAACTCGGCGATCAGCCGATGATCCTGATGGGAATCCAGGCGATTGTGTGTGAAGATAATATCCGGCGACACTTCGCGCTTCAGCTCTTCGAACACATTCTTGATGTCGGCGCCCACAAACGGCATGTAGCCGTCCTGAAAATCCTTCACGATGATGCGCTTCATCCGCGTAGGATCGACGAATTGGTTCGCCCCGTTTGTCGCTTCGGAGGCGCGAATGCCGCTGGCACTGAAAACAACCCAGTGAAACACCGCCTCTGGATATTCCGTCGCCAGTTGCAAAACTGTTCCGCCGCACCCGATTTCGATGTCATCGGAATGGCAGCCGAGGCATAGAATCTGCAACGGATGCTTCCCGCCGCCATCCAGTTTCAAGCGAAGCATGGTCACGCCACCTTCACCATCTCGCGCTGCGGAACAGCAGTGCAATTCTTCCACACTTTCCAGGGCGGATTGGTGTCGTTAAGCTCTTCAAGGCGCTGTTTGTCTTTGAACGTGTCCATGCATTGCCAGAAGCCGGAGCACTTATGCGCCAACAAGGCCCGACGTTGAATCAATCGCGCAAACGGCTCCCGCACCAGTTCGTCGCCATGGTCTATATAATCGAAGATTTCATTTCGAAAGACGAAGAAGCCACCGTTGATCCAGATGTCGGATTGGCTTAGCGCGGCCACCTCGATGATCTCGCCAGCGGGAGATGTCTTGACGATATCGAAACTTGCCGTCGGCTGCACCAGAAGCAAAGAACCAACGGCATGGCTCTGCTGCAACTCTTCGATCATTGTCGGCAGATGAAGATCACTGAGCCCGTCGCCGTAATTGGCAAGAAAGAATTCCTCGCCCCGGAGATAGGGCTCAACGGCCTTCAGACGTTCGCCGATCGTCGCATGCAAACCGGTTTCCACGAAAGTGATTGTCCAGTCGTCACTATCGCGATTGACAAAATCGATCTTCCGGCCGCCCTGCGACCACACGAAATCGTTCGAGATCGATTCATCGTATTTCAGAAAGTAATCCTTGATGGCATAGCCTTTATGACCAAGGCAGAGAATGAAGTCCCTATGGCCGAAATGAGCGTAATATTTCATCAAATGCCAGAGGATCGGGCGCGAGCCGATTTGCACCATGGGCTTGGGAACATCGTCCACATAGCCCCGCAGCCGCATTCCAGCACCGCCGCAAAACAGCACGACTTTCATGACACTCTCCTTCGCAAGACCATATGCTGGATTCGATAAGTCTCAGGACGCAGTTACGCTTTTTGGTTCGATAGAAAGCTCATATCCATAACGTTTCATCGCCTCTTCATCGGCTGCATTAAGTACCGCCCCGATAAATTTTGCGCGCGCCGGGCCGGCGGACCTGAAGGCCTGCCGAACCAGCTCGGATTTGGTCGCCCCCCATTTCACGACGAGCAGAAATCCATCCAATGATTGTGCCGCAGCACGCACCTGCGGGCTTTCCACCAATGAAGGCATGTCGACGATCACGAGGTCGTAGTTGTTTCCGATCGCATTCAGAATGCCGTTCAGCAGGTCGGGAGGGATGAGAGGCTTCCCGCCCCCGAACCGCCCCGCAAGCGGCAAGACATGCAGGCCGGCCTGAACCTCGACGATGTGGTCAAGCCCCGGGTACTCGGATTTGCTCCCCGGAAGCAGCGGCAGGCTCGGGAGGTCCGCGATCCAGCGCGACACCGAAGGATTTTCCGGCACGGCATCAATCAGCAGAACGCGCCTTCCCGATACCGTTGCCATCTCCGCAAGGCCGATCGCGAGCGTCGTTGCCCCCTCACCCGGCAGGGTTGCCGTCAGGCCGATCGTTCGCAATCCACGCGATGAGGCATCTTGCAACATGGCAACGGCTCGCTGCAGCGGCGGCCTCTTCAACGCGAGCAGTCTTCGCGCGGTGAAATCTTCGCGCTGGACGCCAATGTTTGAGAAACGGCGCACGATGCCCAGGCACTCCAATCCAAGGACGTGCTCCATCTGTTGCCGACTACGAATTGTGTCATTGACCGCATCGAGAAAGAGGGCGACGGCCGCACTGACGAGCAAGCCGAGCAATGCGGCAACCGCGAAAATCAATGCTGCCGGGGGGCCATCCGCTTTGAGCGGCGGCTCGGCCTGGGAAACCACTTGAGCGCTCGGGCCGAGGTTCTGGTAAATTTCGCGTAACGTCGGCGTCCTGGACGAGGCCGCATCCGAGGCTCGCGTGCTTTCCTGCAGATAGATGCGGATCACGCTATTGACAATGCGGGCCGCTTTTTCGGAATCGGACGCCTTGAAGCTCACAGTGATCATATGGCTCGTACCAACTTGGCGCACGCCAAGTTTACGGGTCATCGCGTCCAAAGTGGCTGCGTAGGCGGACCTGTCCTCCTCGATTGACGAGGACGAGGTCTGCGAGCCGCTTTTCGCCGGTTCCAGCGATTGGTGAGCGCCGACGAATTCCGGATCATGGGTCAATTGCAGAGCTTCGATTACCTTCCCCAGCACATTGCCCGATCGCATCAGCTCAATCTGGTTCTGAACCATCGGAAGATCGGCACGGCCCGGCAGGACCGCCAGATCAGGGCCTGTCAGGATCTGCCTAATGAAGACCAGAATCTGGCTGGACGCGGTGTATGTCGCAGAACGGGAGCCGACATAGAATGACGCGCCCGCCAGCCCCAACAGAATTCCGGCGGCGAGGAGCCACTTGCGGTTCCGCAGGCTTCCCAGCCCAAACGACGGCCGCGATCGCACATTGATCCGATAATCGAACCCATCCGGACTCTCTACGATCTGTCGATGGAGCTTTTTGTCCAGCATGGGTTTCCATCAGGATTGGGATTCGTTTCGAACGCTGGATCTGGCTTGCAGGCTCGTTGACAAAAGATATCTCCGCCATCGAAACTGCGTCGCCGTCAGCTCAAATCATGAGCGCCCAGCCCGCCTTCACTCGATCTTTTCCCGGCTGCAGTGGCATCTACAGAAGAAACGTCGGGCGCTGCGCCCGCGTTCCTGCAGCAAACGCCCTCGTGAAATTCATTCAGTGAATAGCGGGGTCCGCTTGCCCCTGCTGGACCGCCCGAAATCGGTGCAGACATGTCGGCCCACCGGCTAATCCATCACCGCGCTCGTCGTTGCGTCCGGTAGGATCTCCTCCTGGCGTATCCAGGCATAGATCGTGCCCATCATGAACCAGAAGTACCAATTGAAGGACAGATAGAAATGCATGTTGTCCGAATAGGACTCGAGCAGATATGACGTCAAAATACACAGCAGAACCAGGATGCCGGGCGGATCTCGCGGGTACCCTCTGATCAGGCGATAGGCCACCCAGCCGAACAACCAGACGAGCGCCAGAATGCCCGCAAGCCCCATCTCAAAACTGGTCTGCAGATAAAAATTATGACCGTCGATACCTTGAAGGCCAACTAATGGGAAAAAGCTCGGTGTCGACGGTTTGAACGACTCGAGGCCGTGCCCCAAGAGCGGCCGCTCCAGCACTTGCGGAATGGCGGACTCCCACAAGGCTTGCCGCCACACATAAGAGTTGAGCCGCGTGCTCTCATTGAGTTGACTGAAGCTGTCGACCTCCGTTGCCGTGGTGACATCGGTCAATCTATCCATAAGGCTGGGATTGGCGACCAAAAGAACCGGAATCAGAAGAAAGCCGGCGAGGAACCGGCGGTCGATCTTGAAGGCATAGACCAGAAACATAAACCCGCACACACCCCACGCGCTGCGCGTCTTGGTGAGCATCAATAGGACCACCAGAATCGGGATGTAGAGCATAATGAGGATGCGAAGGCGCGGTGTCGCGCGAACGATGCGCGAAGACGAGACATAGAGCCCGAGCCCCATCAGCAAAACAAGATAGAACGCATAGATGTTGGGATGCGAGAACGTGCTTTGCAGCCGGAACTCCGACAGGTCGGACAATCCCCGTGCAATATCCACGACCGCATAAAGTGTGACCGGAATGGACGATCCGATCACCACGAAGATAAATCGGGAGACATCGAGTGAAGACCGCAGAATGAAGAATGGAATCGCAAAGAACGCCCAATAGGAAAGCAGAACGAAAGCGAGACGCGCGGCGGCCATGAAATCCGGCGCATAGAGCGTCGAACCGAAAGCCACCAAGAGGAACGGCCCCCAAATAGCAAAGACGGGAAACGGTGCCCGCACGGGCTCCATCGCAAGGAATAGGACTGCGAGCCCGATCGCCAGCACATTGAAGATGGCGCCGACCCCCATCGACGCGGCGGACTCTCCACCCAGCAGATTGAAGATCGGATCGGATGATGCCCGGACCAAAAGAATCCCGAACACAACCGCGCGCAACAAACTCCAGATGGCCCTATAATTGACGGCGCGAACCGACGCCGTCTGTCGAGCCTCCGCGGCGCTGTCGCGAGGCGTCGCGCGATGTTCGATCCCGATTGAACCAGACCCGAGCGTCACGCTTCCTGCTCCGTGATTCCGGCCTCTAGACAAGAATGCGAGACGCGAGGCTGGGCCGCGTCTCGGATCGGCTGCAGCCAGAGTTCGGCTTCGCGACGCCACGGCGCAGGCACCGCTGCGGCTGCGCGCGCCTGGCCCACTTGATCCAGCATATGCGGTGCGATCAGCGCGCCAACCGCCCGCGGCAGCTCCCGCCAACGCCCATGCCTAAACGCGAGCGTGGCAAAAATGGACGCGGCAGGCCAGCGCTGCCCCCCTCGCAGCAGTTGCTTGGCGAGATAGCGCTCATGCTGTGCTTCGTCGGATTTGACGCCATAAGCCGTCGCCAGCGTCGCATATCGTTCGGCGATCGCCAGACGGCCCGCCCGCATGGGATCGATCCGCATCGACAACGATTGCCTGCCCTGCCGGTACGCGATCAACGGACGGTCCACGGCGGTCAGCGGCGAGTGCTGGGCCAGCCTGATCCACAGATCCCAATCCTCCGAACCACGCAGCTTCGGATCGAAGCCCTCCACTTTCCGAACGAGGTCGAGCGCGGCAATCACTGACGACCCGGTGGGAATCCTGTTGCTCTCCAGCAACCCCTCCAGGACATCTCCCCCTTTGACACGGTGATGCCCGACGACCTCCAGGGCTTCATTCACGACCGCGACGCCGGTGCATCCCCAACGCGCCGAACCGGCACGTAACGCGGCAAGCTGCACAGCCAATTTGTTGGGCGCCCAGAGATCGTCATCGTCGCAAAAGGCAACCCAATGCCCGGTGGCGACGGCAACGCCGGCATTCCGCGCGGCTGAGATAAAGCGGGGCTGGGCATGATGCACGACCCGGACCCGGGGGTCGGTGACGGCGAGCCGATCAAGCCAAGCACCTGTCTCATCGGTCGAACCATCGTTGACCACGATGAGTTCGAGCAAAACGTTCCGCTGGCCCAAGATTGAAAAGACCGCCTGCGGCAAAATCCGCCGACGGTTGTGAGTAGGAACGATGACCGAGACATCAACCACTCAGCTCTCCGGATTTGCTTTTTGCGCATCGGAAACGATCATCCACCGCCTCCGACCAAGTCTCTCGATCGCAGCGAAATGACATGGTCCGACATCACCTCTTGGTCCCCGGATGCCCCGGCCTCGTAAGACCGATGCTTCCCGATCGGCTCGAGCCAATCGAGGGTCACCGATTCGGCTTTGAACAAGGCAGCCAGCTTTCGGCATTCCCAGACAATGTCATGCTGCTCCAGAACGCGTTTGCGCCCCCACACGCCCATGATCTGTATCAAGGCATCAGGCGTATTCAGACATTGCCTGATGGCGTCAGCGAGTTTATCGACACTTCCCGCTGGAACGAGCCAACCGCTGACCTGATCGGTGACCAATTCGGGAATACCTGCGATATAGGTCGTGATGACCGGACGGCCGAGCGCCAGAGCCTCCATCAAAACAACGGGCAATCCTTCAGCAAAACTCGGCAGAACCAGTGCCCGCGCCTCACATATCGCGGCGCGCACCTGGGCGCTGCTCATCCAGCCGACAAGCTCGACGTGCTGATCCAATCTCAGGACGCGGATGTTGTGCTCCAACTCGTGCCGCAGCGGGCCATCACCGATCACAGTCAATTTGAAAGGCACACCCTCGCACGCCAGAACGGCGAGAGCACGGAGCAGAACAAGTTGCCCCTTCTGCTCGCTGAGCCGGCCGACCGTTACGAGCTGGGAGCGCGGAACATGGCGAGGAGGCGGTGCGTCCAGGAATTCGCCATCGAGCCCGCAACGCACCACCTTGATCTTCGTCCACTGATCCGGCGGAATCCAGCGGCAAAGCTGGCTGCGCGTGAACGAGCTGACGGCGCAAACGAATGCCGCATGCTTCACCTTGGTTGGCAGGCCGAGATATTCGGGACGATCGAACTCGTCTGGACCATGCACGGTGAAGCTATAAGGTATGCCCGTCAGAAGATGGCATAGCATGGCGACTTCCGCGCCATTCGTTCCAAAATGCGCATGAATATGCCAGACACCCGCTTCCCTCACCCACCGCGCCAGGACGAGCGCTTCCGCCAGATAAACCAGATGGAGTGGCGCCGGACGGCTCGAACGCCGCATCAACGTGATCGCCGAGATGATCGCTCTGACCAAAGCACCGGGGTTTCGCACCATCGCATTGGCAAGAGCGGCGACAAACTTGCCGATCCCACCCTCAAGAATGTAGCGGGTGCGTGCCTTTTCCCCCATGTCATAGGGATCCGCGAGCTGGCGATCGCAGCTGCGCAGCGAAACACGCAGAACCGATACGCCGGTCCGTTCCAACTCGGCGATCTCCCGCCGAATGAAGGTATGGGAGTTAGCCGGATATTCGGATACGAAGTAGCAAACTCGCATCGGCGCTTTCCCTCAATAGGCGTTTGTATGCGCGCGCCTGGATATGACCGTCATGATCAAAATCTTGATATCGAAGAAGAAAGACCAGTTGTCGACATAGTAGAGATCGTGCTCGATCCGCTTCCGCATTTTCTCGAATGTATCGGTCTCGCCACGCAGGCCATTGACCTGAGCCCAGCCGGTAATTCCCGGCTTGACGTTATGGCGCCGGAACATCTTGCGGATATGATCGGCAAACATACGGTTGTGGGCGATCGCGTGCGGCCGCGGCCCCACGATCGACATCTCGCCACGCAGGACATTCAGCAACTGCGGCAATTCATCGATGTTGGTCTGGCGCAGCACCCGCCCGATGCCGGTCACGCGCGGATCGTTGCGCACAGCTTGGCGAAATTCATCGTGCGCATCATCGAAAGTCGTCATGCTGCGAAATTTCAGAACCCGAATGGGCTCGTTGTTGAATCCAAGACGCGCCTGCTGAAACAGCACCGGACCTCTCGAGTCGAGCTTGATCAGAATGGCAACCACGACGAACAGCGGCCACAAAACAAGGATCATCGACGTGGCAATGACGATATCGAAGGTGCGTTTCAGGAACCGGTCGCGCAGCGAACAAGGACCGCAAAACAATTCGAGCACCCGGAGATGGCCGTAGCTTCCCACGCGGCTGTGTCGCATGAGATCTGTCAGCTCGACGGGCAAGAGCTGAATTCGCACCGGCAGCTCCGACAACGCCTCCACGGTATGCGACACCACATCCATATTGTCCGCGCCAAACAGAACGAGCACGGCATCAATAGGCAGAGCCCGGCACTCGGACCGGATCTCTGAAAGTTGTACCTCCAAAGAGGCACTCCCATTGATCCGGTCGGACACCGACGGAAAATCTATCCAACGCACGACATGTTCCTGCCGAATAGCCAGCCGCGCGCGAATATCTCCGACGTCCCGTGCGCCCGGCATAACCAGCACGGCCATGCTTTCGCGACGCCACTGCGCATTCAGACGAACATGATCTATGACCTGCCAGAGAACCGCCCTGATGGCGATCTGACCCAACAATGTAGCCACCAGTTGCGCGAAGAACGTGCCGCGCGAATAACCGTCGAGACTGTTAGTCGCATATCCAATCGCCAGCAGAATGACGAACGAAAGAACGATCGTGGCACCACCCCGCGAACGACTATGTTCATTCCATTCCTGGCCTAAGAGATCATACTGATTATCGGCGACGCATAGGCCAACATACAGGGCGCCCATAGCTATGGATGCCAAAGCATAGTCGGTTCGAAAGAAGACGACGCCATAGACCGATGCCGAATATGCGAGAAAGGCACCATAGGCGCAGGCGACGATGACGATGGCCTCGAGACCGGCAACAACCGCAGTCCAAAAGACCTGCGTCCTATGGGCCGGCGCCGTTCCAGCAAGAGGTTGAGCGCGGGGAAACATCGCGTTGAGTGACATTGCTTCGCCAAATGCTCCCATAGCGTGGAGGCTCGACCGCCGCACAGGTTTAATGCGAGCAATGGGCGCAGGTTCTTCGCTTTCTGCGAGGCATCGCGGCTCAAAAGCGCAACCGGTTGCGCATTTTGTCTGACGTGGAATCAATCAACGGATCATCCCTCACACGGCAGCAGTCGCCTCAGCGCGAACAAACCAGCCGCTTCGACCATTAGCTCTTTGAACGACGGCCACGCACGCCGACAGCTCGCGCGTGGCCGACCGTTCGTTTCGCTTGGAGATCACCGGTCGAGGGATTCCAATGCCATCAGACATCGCCATTCCTGCCGCAACCAAAGCCGCTCCATCCATCCAGATTCTGAATGGCCGGTTCGATCGACTCTCAGCTCATCAGACCGTGGAAGAGCTCGTTCGCGCCATTCGTGCGCGAGAGCGCGGTATTCTGTCCACGGTCAATGTCGCGATCCTCATGATGATGCGGTCGGATCCCCGGCTGCAACGCTTCGTCGATACATCGCGATGGACGGTTGCCGATGGCCAACCGCTGGTCTGGGCCTCGCACCTTTGGCGGCAGCCGCTGCCGGAGCGCGTGGCCGGCATCGATCTCATCGACCAACTTTGCGCCCGCGCCGCAACCGAGGGCTTCGGCGTTTATTTTCTCGGCGCGGATCGCGATACGGTTCGTGTCGCTGTCAACGTACTTCAAGCCAGGCATCGCGGCCTGAGCGTCTGCGGCTATGCCGACGGGTATTTCGGGCCTGAACAGGCCGAAGCGCGTGCGAAAGATATCGCGGAAAGCGGCGCCGATCTTCTCTTCGTCGCGATGGGTGTGCCGCGACAGGAATATTTTATCGAGGAGCAGTGGAAGAACTTTGGTGCTCGGGTCGTCATCGGGGTCGGCGGCAGCTTTGACGTGATTGCGGGACGGCGAAAGCGCGCTCCCCCGTTTATCCAACGCGCGGGGCTTGAATGGGCTTATCGCCTCGCCCAAGAACCGCGCCGGCTGTTCAGACGCTATCTGATCACGAACTCCCAGTTTCTCGGATTGATCTCCCGAAACGCCGTTGCCCGGGCCTTTCATTTGCAAAGCCCAATCCCACGACCTTGAACGGGGGCGGAACGCCCATGATTGGCGCAATCACTTTTACGCTGCTGATCCTTGGTTTTCTGACCATGATTCCTGCGGTCTTTCTCACCCTGCAGATCGGCGCGGCTCTCCTCCCGATCAGGCGGTCCGCGTCGGTCGCATCCGCATCCTGCCCGCGCTTCGCTATCCTCATGCCCGCTCACAACGAGGAGACGATCATCGCGCGCGTCATCGCCTCGATCACCTCTCAATTGCCGCCGACCGGCCAGTTGCTCGTGATCGCCGACAATTGCTCCGACGACACAGCGCGGGTTGCATCGGAAGCTGGAGCGGCGGTGGTCATACGTCAGGACATGAGCCAGGTGGGTAAGGGCTATGCGCTGGCGTTCGGCGCACGGAGTCTCCAATCCAATCCACCACAGATCGTCGTCATCATCGATGCGGATTGCGAAGTCATGCCCGGCGCACTGGAGATTCTGGTCCAGCACTGCATCACGACGGGCCATCCGGTCCAAGCACACTATGCGATGCAGGCGCCCGAAGCGCCGAGCCCCGCCGACAAGATGTCTCGGCTGGCATGGACGGTTAAAACCTTCGTGCGGCCGCTGGGCTCGCTGCATCTTGGATGGCCGTGCCAGTTGATGGGCTCCGGCATGGCCCTGCCTTTCGACATAGTCCGCCAGTTTGATCTCGCCACGGGCCATCTCGCGGAAGATCAGAAACTCGGAGCCGAGCTGGCGCTCGCGGACAAATCACCGCTTTTCTGCCCGAACGCGCGCATTCTCAGCCGGCTGCCAAAAGGCGAAACAGGAAAGCGCGAGCAGCGAACCCGCTGGGAGCATGGGCACCTCGCGATCATCGGGGAGTTCTTTCTTCCGCTTGTCGGCCACGCGCTTTCCAAGCGAAGCCTGCAACGCCTCGCGTTCGCGCTCGACCTCTGTGTTCCGCCGCTCGCCCTTTTCGCCATGGTGCTCATCTTGACCTTCGGAGCGAGCCTGATCTGGTTTGTGCTAACCGATATCACGAGCCCGCTACTGGTTTCCGCAGGCGCGCTGGCCTTGTTTACGAGCGCGATCGCCGGAGCGTGGTGGCGCTTCGGGAAAGAGATCATTTCGTTGCATGAGCTGGCGGCAGGCCCGGCCTATTGTCTGCGCCGAATTCCCTCGTACATCCGCTTCCTTGTCAACCGGCAGGTCGCCTGGGTTCGGACAGAACGATGAGGACGACACGCGCGCTGCCGCTGCCCGCCCTGGCGCTTGCGATTGCCACGTCCGTGGGACAACCATCCGCTATGGCGAGCGATGCTTCGCATCCTCTCCACGATACTTTCGTTCTCGGCGAGCGACCGTTCGCGCCCAGCTCGTCCTGGAACACGCCGATCCCACCGAACGCAATCCTTGAACCGCTCGATTGGCCTTCCACGGCCCGCTTTGGCGTGGCTTGGAGCAGCTACTCTCCGGCTGTTTACGTGGCCTCCGATTCAGATCCGATCGTATCCGTCGAACATCCCACGAGCTGGGGGCGGCCCGCCAATATTCTCAAGATCCGCATCCCCATCAACGCCGACGGAGCCCCAGGGACCGACGGCGAATTGCTGGTGATAGACGGCGATGCCGTTCACAACTTCTGGCAGTTCAGGCGACTGGATGCGGAAACCGCGACGGCGCAATCCTACGCCACAACGAATGTCATCACCGGCAGCGGTTGGGGATGCCCATCGCCATTTGTCGGCGCGGGCATTGTGGCGACCGGCTCAAGCCAGCTCGCCGGCTTGTTGGTTGAGGCCGAGACGAATCGAGGAGAAATCGCGCACGCGTTGCAAATCTCGATTGACGCACGTTTTGCGAAACCGGGCCACAGCGACGAAGCGATCAATGGAGATGGTCGAAACTCGAACGGCATGATCCAGGAAGGACAGCGACTTGCCATCCCCGCTCAAGAGACGATGCCAACAGGACTGTCGCCTCTAGGACAGAAAGTCTTTCGCGCATACCAGAGATATGGCGCCTATGTAGTCGATATAGCTGAAAACGTGACGCATCTGCGGGCTCAGGCGAATGCATACGACCAGCCAACGATATCGGCACTGCAACGAGATCTAGCGCGTGTATCGCCTTCGCTTCAACGCGTGCGCAACGATCAGATTTCGCCGTCTAGTTGTTCTGACGTAAATCGTTTGCATCAAGATCATCGATAGAAACTACAACCTCAGCGTGCCTGCAATTTCGTAAACATCATTGTATGTTGCGACGCATGTGCACTTCTATCTTCGCTTCAAACAAATTCGCGCTCGCGCCACATTCTCATCACGATGTGCCTCCACCGTCGTGACCAGAGTCGATACATCGATCGCATGACGTTGTGTCCCTCGCTCTCAAAGCGTGCAGTAAGCGTTGATACTCGCCGATCTCTGCATAGGTCTGCGACTTGATTCATCCCGATCAAATCTCGCTCACCGCATTCCCTCGCATAGAACCAAACGGGGTTTATAATTATGGTCTCACTTGGAACGCCGCCATTTTCTGCGTCTTCTAGTTGGAATACACCTGTCTCGGACAGCGCGACATTTACAAAACTCAATTGGCCCGCTTCCACCGGCTATAACTACAGCGTCGCATGGGACAGCTATTCACCCGCGGTCTATGTCGCGTCTCCCTCTGATCCCCTCGTTCAGGTCACATATCCTCCGGGATGGGGTTATCCCGGCGGCACCATCAGCGTTCACATGCCAGCCGCGGCGAACGGTGCCGCAGGCACCGATGGCGAACTGATCGTCATCGATGGCGATGTCGCGTATAATTTCTGGCAGTTCAAAAGAACAAGCACTTCGACAGGAACGGCGGCTTCATTCGGAGCCGAGAATGTCGTCACCGGCGATGGATGGGGCAGCAAATCGCCATTTCTGAGTGCCGGCATCACGGCCGCTGGCTCCAGCCAGCTTGGTGGACTTCTCGTCAAAGCGGAAACGGCCGATGGATCGATCGATCACGCGCTGCAGCTTGTCGTTGATTCCAAGCTCGTCCTTCCCGGAGCCGTTGGCAGCGCCATCGCCAGCGACGGCAGCAGCGCAAGCGGCATCGTCAAGGAAGGACAACTGCTTGCGATTCCCAAGGGCACGCCGATGCCGGCCGGGCTTTCACCGCTCGGTCAGGAAGTTTTTACAGCCATGCAGAAGTACGGCGCCTATGTCGTCGACGTCGCCGGCGGTACGACGACTATTCGTGCGCAATCCAATGATTTCGACGATGCGACGATGACCGCGTTATGGCACGACATGGGGAAGATTACGCCTTTGCTTGCCGGCGTGAGCGGACAGAGCTCGTCAGGCTCGGGCAGCTCGGGTGACACCGGCGGCGGCACCGCACCTTCGACAGGCAACCCGTCGGCGACGGATACGACCGCCCCAATCGTGCAATGGGTTGCGACAAACGGCCCTGGAATCACGAATGGGAGCGGCACCGTTGGGGTCGGCGACACTGTTCGCCTGACACTCAAAATGAGCGAAGCGGTGAACGTGACCGGCACGCCGACTTTGTCGCTGAACGATAACGGTATCGCCAAATACGTCAGCGGCTCCGGCACCGATGTCCTCCAGTTCGACTACAAGGTCGCCGCCGGTCAGAACACCGCCGATCTTGCGATTAGCGGATACAACCTATCCGGTATCACGGATACAGCTGGCAACGCGGTCAACACTTCTGGGGCTCCGTTGCAACCGGCAGGCACGCTGGTTGTCGATACCAAGGTCGTCACGGATACGACCGCTCCTATCGTGCAGTGGGTGGCTGCCAATGGCCCCGGCGTCACGAACGGCAATGGCACTGTTGGGGTCGGCGACACTGTTCGCCTGACACTTAAAATGAGCGAAGCGGTGAACGTGACCGGCACGCCGACTTTGTCGCTGAACGACAACGGTATCGCCAAATATGTCAGCGGCTCCGGCACAGATGTCCTGCAGTTCGATTATAAGGTCGCCGCCGGTCAGAACACGGCCGATCTGGCGATTAGCGGATACAATCTGTCCGGTATCGCAGACCAGGCTGGCAACGCGGTCAACATCGCGGGGGCTCCGCTGCAGCCCGCAGGCACGCTGGTTGTCGACACCAAGTCATTCGTCGATCCGAATGCGCCGAAGATCCAATGGATTTCCGCCACCGGATCGGGCATCCGCAATGGCACTGGCGTCGTGGGCACAGGCGGCACCGTTCGACTGTCGGTCAACTTCAATGAAGCCGTAACCGTCAACGGAACGCCGAGCTTGTCCCTGAACAGCAATGGCACCGCTAAATACGTCAGTGGCTCAGGGACCAACACGCTACAGTTCGACTATAAAGTGGCGGCTGGTGATCGGGCGTCCGATCTGGAAGTTTCCGGATACAATCTGAGCGGCGTTACGGATCGAGACGGCAATGCCGTCAATCTGTCCGGTGCGCCGCATCAGCCCGCCGGAACGCTGGCGATCCGCACGGGATCGTCCAATCAACGGACGGCCACGGTCAACTCATCTATAGCCGATCTCGCGGCGCCCGCGACACTCCAGGCAGATGCGTCTACCGCTAGTGTGCCCTCAAATACACCAACAACGCCGAGCTTTGATCTCAATGCCCAAACGCGCAGCACCATAGACGCACTCGGCGGCCAAATGACGCTCGGCTATTCCGGTTCTCAAGGCGCGGGAGCGAGCTCGCCGCAAACCACCGGATCGGTGATGCCACAGCTCGCTCTCTTGAGCCAATATGCGGCATCGAGCTTCGCCACGACGGCAGCAACATTTGCCGGAGCTTCGGCGCAGCAGTGGTTCGGCGATACGACGCAGACGCTGGCAAAATCATTGGGCAGGTAAATGTATAACAGCCTGGCTTTACGCCGGGCCTAAAATACTCGCCATGTCGTGCGCGCGAGACCAGCTTCCCGCGCGCACGCACCTTACTATCGACGACCCGGGACGTGACGTTTGAAAGAACACGACGACAACAACAATCGATTACCCGACGCCGGCTTGACCGCGCTCATGTTCATCCTGCGCAGTCAGGGTGTCGCCATTTCTCCAGAGCAAATCCAACATCAATTTCCCGGTCGATCCATCGGCGTCGTGGAAATGATCAGGTGCGCTAAAAGTCTCGGCCTCAAAGCGCGGACGATTACGACGAACTGGGAGCGGCTGGCCCGCACCCCCTTGCCGGTGATCGCCGCCATGCGCGACGGCAGCTTTCTTCTGCTGGGGCGCTGCGGCGAAGACAGAATCCTTGTCCAATCGCCGCATGCTCCCCGACCAAGCATGATGTCACGAGCGGAATTGGAAGCGGCCTGGGACGGCCGGCTGGTCCTGATGACCAGACGAGCGACATTAACCGATCTAAGTCGCCGTTTTGACATCACTTGGTTTATGGGCGCTATCCACAAATATCGCTGGCTCTTGGGCGAAGTTCTCGTCGCGTCGTTCTTTCTTCAGCTCTTTGGCCTCGCCTCGCCGCTCTTCTTCCAAGTTGTGATCGACAAGGTGCTCGTGCATCACAGCATGAGCACATTGGACGTTCTGGCCGTCGGGCTCATAGCCATTGCCTTGTTTGAAGTCATCCTCGGCGCACTGCGAACCTATCTGTTCTCGCACACCACGAATCGGATCGACGTGGAATTGGGCGCGCGCCTCTTTCGCCATTTGTTGGCGTTGCCGATCAGCTATTTCCAGGCACGACGCGTCGGTGATTCCGTCGCGCGCGTGCGAGAACTCGAGAATATTCGCAACTTTCTCACCAGTTCTGGACTGACGCTCGTCATCGATCTGTTTTTCACGGTCGTCTTCATAATCGCGCTGTTTTTCTATTCCCCGCTCTTGACCTGGATCGTCCTCGCGTCGCTGCCTCTCTATGTCGCCATATCCGCCTGCGCGACACCGCTGTTCCGCAAATATCTTGACGAAAAATTCGCCCGCGGCGCGGAAAATCAGGCCTTTCTGGTCGAGAGCGTAACGGCGGCTGAAACGCTCAAGGCCATGGCCGTCGAACCCCTGATGCAGCAGCGTTGGGAAGAACAACTGGCCGCCTATGTCGCGGCGAGTTTCCGCGTCCTGAATTTAGGCAATGTCGCAAGCCAGACCGTTCAACTCATCAGCAAGCTGGTGACGGTCGCGCTCTTGTACGTGGGCGCGAAACTCGTCATCGATGGCCAGCTTTCGGTGGGCGAACTCGTAGCCTTCAACCTGCTCGCCGGCCGTGTCAGTGGTCCTGTGCTGCGGCTCGCGCAAATCTGGCAGGATTTCCATCAGACCCGGCTATCGATCGCCCGCCTGGGCGACATTCTCAACACCACGCCCGAGCCGATTTACAGCACAAGCCGGACGTCCCTACCCGAGATCCGCGGCGATATCGCCTTCGAGCACGTTACTTTCCGTTACAGGGTCGACGGCCCGGAGATTCTTCACGACGTCAGCCTGAATATTCCAGCCGGCCAAATGATTGGCATCGTGGGACCATCCGGATCCGGCAAAAGTACGCTGGCTAAGCTGGTCCAACGGCTCTACGTGCCGGAAAGCGGCCGGGTTCTCGTCGACGGCGTGGATGTCGCCCAGATCGATCCATCTTGGCTGCGCCGTCAGATCGGTGTTGTCCTTCAAGATTCCGTTCTGTTCAACCGCTCCATTCGCGACAATATCGCCTTGGCCGATCCCGCACTTCCTGTTGAAGATGTGATTGCGGCCGCGACACTTGCCGGCGCGCATGATTTCATTCTCAAACTGCCTGAAGGTTACGACACGATTGTCGGCGAGCGCGGCGGCAGTCTATCGGGCGGGCAGCGGCAGCGTATCGCCATCGCCCGCGCGCTGGCCACCAATCCTCGCATCCTGATCTTCGATGAGGCAACGAGCGCATTGGACTACGATAGCGAACACATCATTCAGCAGAACATGGCACAAATCGCCCGCTCTCGGACTGTGCTCATCATCGCGCATCGCCTTTCCACCTTGCGGATGGCCGATCGCCTCGTCACGATCGAGGACGGTC
The DNA here is from genome assembly GCF_031921685.1 of Methylocella sp. CPCC 101449. Lineage (NCBI taxonomy): Bacteria > Pseudomonadati > Pseudomonadota > Alphaproteobacteria > Hyphomicrobiales > Beijerinckiaceae > Methylocella > Methylocella sp. CPCC 101449. The sequence goes on from NZ_JAPDHU010000003.1 coordinate 705,795, forward strand.
GACTGATCGAAGACGGCACGCACGAGAAGCTGATCCGGACCGGCGGTCGCTATGCCTCGCTGTACGCATTGCAGTTTGGATCGCCGGACATCCAGGACGTGCCGGCGGCAGACCAGACGGTTGATCCATCCGAACCGCCGGAGCCCTCGCCGCTGGCGACGCTCGCAGCAAACCAGGCACTGGCGGCATCCCGAATGCGCAGCCGCGAACTTCATCGGGACACGATCAGATGACCGCTCATTCCTTAGCAATGGACGCCCTGCAGCGCGATGGCTCCTTGGAGAGCAAGAGCCGCGACGTGGCCAAGACGATGAACCCATCCACTAAAGCCCAATCCGGGCTTGTCGCTCTGGCGATGCTGTTACGACTGCGCGGCGCAACCATCACGACGAAAGATTTGCGTCGTCAGGTCGACGACGACGCGTTCGATCTCACCGCCATGGCACAAGCTGCCCGCCTATATGGCTTCTGGGGCCGCTCTATTTCGGCCGACTGGGATCAACTGGCGGATCTGCCGCTCCCTTGCGTTGCCGGATTGCGCGACGGCAGCTTCCTCCTGCTCGGCAAGGCCAATCGTGAAAAAGCGGTTGTTATAGTCGCAAACATCGAGCAGCCGATCCTGATGACGCGGGCGGAATTCGAAACTCAATGGAGCGGGCGTCTTTTTCTGGCCGAACCATCCAAAATCGCCAAGCTCATAGGACGTTTCGACAATGCCATTGCAAGGCCGCTCCGTCGCACCCTCAAAATAGCTCCACGATGGGGGACAAATGCCCGCGCCACCGTCACCAGCCTCGCCGTTCGCTCGCAAGGCCTGCAACGGGCGGTTCTGGCACGAGCCGTCGATGAAAAGCGGCGGCGATCCCAGGAACTGGCATTTCTGCCGGCAGCGCTCGAAATCGTCGAAACCCCTCCCTCGCCTTTGGGACGCACCATCGGCTGGAGCGTCATTTCCATCTTCGCCATTGCGTTGATCTGGGCCTGTATCGGCACGGTAGACATCGTTGCCATCGCTCCTGGAAGAATCGTTCCGAGCGATCGGACCAAAACGATCCAGCCTTTTGAGACCGGCGTCGTACGTGCCATTCAGGTCCGAGACGGCCAAAGCGTCAAGGCCGGCGATATCCTGGTGGAACTCGATACGACCGCAACGGATGCCGAATTCAGAAACCAGCAGAACGACTTGATGGCCGCGCGCCTCGACATCGCAAGGCTGCAGGCGGCGATTTCCAACAAGGACAACCCGCTTCCGGCGTTTACGCCGCCCGCCGGCGCACCGAGCGAACTGGTCGAAGTTTACCGCGGCCTTCTCATCAGCCAAAGCAGCGAACAAAAGGCCAAACTCGCGGCCATCGACAGTCAATTGGCCCAAAGTGTCGCCGCTTACGACACCACTATGGCTTCTGTCGAGAAGCTCAAATCGACCATTGTGCCTCTCCAGCAACGGGTCGACATACGCGAGCAGCTTTTCCAGAAAGGCCTCGGATCCAAGATCACCTATTTGTCCGAGCTGCAGGATCTCGTCGGGCAGCGCCAGGACATTCTCGTTCAAGAGCGGCGCGGCGTCGAAGCCAACGCCGCGGTGGCTGCATTGAAGGAGACGCGCGCGAAAACCGTAGCTGAGTACGATCGGGCCTTGTTCGACGAACTGAGCAAGGCTCAGCAGAAGATGGCCGGGCTCAAGAGGGATGTCATCAAGACCGAGCTGCGCAGAAACCTGCAAAGGCTGACGGCTCCCGTCGATGGCATGGTTCAGCAGCTCGCGATCCATACGATTGGCGGCGTCGTCACACCGGCGCAGACGCTCATGTATATCGTGCCGACGGAAGGCCGACTGGAGATCGAGGCAATGGTCTCCAACAAGGACATCGGCTTCGTAAATGCCGGCCAGGAGGCAGCGATCAAAATCGATACGTTCAATTTCACGCGCTACGGCCTGCTTCAAGGAAGCATTCTGAGCGTTTCGCAGGATGCGATCGCGCGCAATAAGACATTTGATACGAACGATAAGGCTTCCGGCGCAGATGGCGGCAGCAGCGAGCCTCGCGGTCAGGAGCTTCTCTATTCCGCGCGCATTTCTCTCAATCGCACGCAACTGGATATCGAGGATAAGCAGCTCAATCTCTCACCCGGCATGGCTGTTACGGCGGAGATCAAAACCGGCAAGCGGCGGATCATTAGCTATCTGCTCTCGCCACTTGCCCGTTATCACCATAATAGCTTGCGTGAACGCTAGCCGCTTCGCCGCCCATGCTCAAAAGAAACGGCGCGCCGAAACGAAGCTTTGGTCGGCCGCCATGACGGCCCGGATACGACTGTCAACCCCGATCTCGGCAGCATTCTCGATGGCAAGCAATGCAGCAAGCCGCTGGCGCGCTCTGTTGATCCGGCTCTTGATCGTTCCGGTCGTCGTTCGACAAAGCATGGCCGTATCTTCATAGGAGAGCCCCGCCGCGCCCACCAACAGAAGCGCCTCGCGTTGATCGAACGGAATCTCCCGCAAAGCCGTCCAGAATTCTTTGTATTCAAGGACGGCTTCTTGCTCCGGTGCCGCGCGCAACGATTCGGAATAGCAGCCATCCGCGTCTTCCACCTCATTGCGGCGACGGCGAAGATCCGAAAGATAGCAATTTCGCAGGATTGTCGTCAGCCAGGCTCCAAGATTCGTGCCCGGTCGGAAAGTCTCAATCTTGCTGATTGCGCGCAACATGGTTTCTTGCACGAGATCATCGGACTTGTCCGCGCTTCGGCTGAGAGACATCGCATAAGCACGCAATTGCGGCTCAAACCCCAAGATTTGCTGTTGAATGGATACGGTGCCGATCTTCTCTTTTTCAGAGCCATTGTCGCATACAGTCATCTCCGATCTCCCCCAGCACGTAACAACCTCACTTGAGTTGGAATGCTTTGATGCCCAGGCCAAGCATCGGCCTCACTATTTTTGGATTCCAGTCGGCAGAATAGGATTGAGGCCCGAGAAGGCGCGAACATTCAGGGCTGACGGAAGAATGCTTCTCTGGACCCTGATGACGTCTCCCGGCAGAATTTCTGTGTGCTCTTCAGCATCGAACGTCCGGGCCTTTCCATCCTGAACCCGCACGACCGTCAGGCTGCGTGTTTCGATGGCGCCGTCAGTGTTTCCAACGAGCGTGGGAACCGTAACTTTGGCTTCGAAAAGAAGATGCCGATTGGTCTCGTATTTGACGCCAACGTCATCGAGGTCCATGCGAACCTTCTGAACCTCAGCGGTCAAAGAGGCATTCCGCTCGCTCTTCAGATCGAATATTTTCTGATCGGCCTGCGTAATGCTTTGGCGCGACCGCAAAATGAGCGTCTGGAATCCCTGCTCGTTCATCTCAAGCTGCGCTAGCATTCGTTCAAGGCCCGACAGACGAGGTATGGTCGACAGACCGCGCTTCACCAGATCGCGAACCTCGGTGAGTTCCCTTTCGACACTGGCCGATTGAGCTTTATTGGCCTGAATCTGACGCGAGATCGCCTCGATCTCGCGCTCATACAGCGCGCGATTCTGCTGCAAACTGTCGATCTGGGTTTTCAATGCCTCCACGTGAATGTTCAGCAGCGAACGCTCTTCAAGGATCAGCTGTTGCAGTTCGCCGTCGTTCTGCGACTGCCTGACGAGATCGGCTGGAAACTGGATGTCGCTTGCCATCGTCAGTTCGGCGTTGAGACGAGCGCGGCGGGCCATCAACTGATTATATCGTCTGACGAGAGTCTGCATCTCGCCTGTGATATTGATGCTGTCGCGATCAAGCCGCATCAAGCCGGGATCGTTGAACCGCAGCCATCCACCGGCCAGACTGACGACCTGCAGAATAGTCATCCCCGGACGGAAACGGTACTCGCCCGGCTTCTGCACGTCGCCCAGGACATATACCGGCCGTGTTTCAAGAACTTCGACCGACGTACCGGGCTTATCTGAAATGCCCGCGCGCACGAAGCGCTCGGAAATCCGGTTCGCGATCTCTTCCGTCGAGAGGCCGTCGACCGCAATCTCCCCGATCGGCGCGATGGAAATCGTTCCGTTGGCGCGGACAGTGTGCTCCCCGCTCAACTCGGGATATTGAAAGATTTTGATCTTGAGTTTGTCGTCGGCACGAACGACATAGTCGGACATCGCACGAACCGCTCCGCCCTGAAACAGGCATAGAACCAGGGCGATCGATCCGGCGGCCTTTGTCCATGAACGATTCAGGTTCATCGTAATACCTTTCCGCGTCATGAGGCTTCGATGGGCTTTCCACGGCTGAATGAGCGTCGTCGGTAAACCAGTGCGGCTTCCGCTTCCCAGAGCTTGTCTCCAAATTGGCCAATCATCCGACGATCGACCATGTTCAGGACCGCCCCGATAAAATCCGACGGTACGGCGCGCGATACAGTAAAGGCGCGCTCGATCTGCTCGATGTGCGTGCTTCCCCACTTAACGACCAAGAGGACGCCATCGAGATTCTGCGTGGCCATCCGGAATTCAGCGCCCCGTTCGAGCGGCGGAAGATTGACCACGATCAAATCGTAATCGGCCAAGAATTCCGGAGCGCAATACGCAGTCCAATTCCGGGCTTGGTCTCCGTTATAGGCAGCGGGTGGTGCAAGATTACCGATGGCACCGGCCGATAGCTCTTGCATATCGACGCGCCCAGCCGTCGTCGGTGATCCCGATACTGAGAAGAAACGAGGTGTACCGCCCGGACCAGTCTCGACGAACAACACTTTCTTCCGACTACAAGCGGCCATTCGCGCAAGATGGCTCGCCACGGTCGAGGCCCCCTCACCCGCGATCGATGATGCAATGCCGACGATACGCGCCCGCGCGCTTTCAATTGCAACAGCGGCTCGAAGAAGCGTCTGGTTCAGCAACGCATCCGGCAAGAACTCTTTTTGGCCAGCTGGCTTCCCCGAATGAAATCGGCCGGCTAATGCCGCTCGCTTGTCGTCGAGCACAGGAATAGCCCCAATGCAGTCCACGCCAAAGTGCTCAACCTGCGCGGAGCAACGGATGGTCTTGTCTGTGAAATCCAAGAACACAGCCAGCACCGATCCGATCCCAAGCCCCGCGACCACAGCGCCCAGGATGATGAGGATATTTCGCGGCCCATTCGGCTTCTCGGGCGCGAGAGCCGGCGTCATCACATAAGCACTAGGGCCCAGCCCTTGCAGTCGTTCCCGCTGCAGCGGCGACCTGTTGCCGTCCTGCTCCGCGCTGACCCGCGCTTGAAGCATCACCTGACTGATACCGTTTGCAATACGCTCCGATTTTTTCGGGTCCGAGGTGGTGACATTGACCAGAATGGTATGGCTCGTCCCGACCCTTTTGACCGTGATATGCCTTGCAAGGGAATCAACCGCGACCTCCTGCATCCTTCGACTTTCATCGAGTGACGCCTGCAGCGACCCGGTGATCCACTGCACACTCCGCTGGAGCAGCGTCATCGCGGGCACAAATTCGCGGTCCTGGGTCAGATTCAGCGATTGAACGACTTTGGAGAGTGTGCCGCGCGCGCGAATAATTTCGATTTCGTTCTCGACCTGCGTGAGATCGGCACGCCCCGGTGACACGATAAGGTCGGGCCCCGGTTGAATTTCCCTGAGATAGATCAAAAGCTGCGTCGAAGCCGTATAGCTGACCGGCTTCATCAGAACGGCGAACATTCCAAGAAGCACCGACGCCGCGACGCACGCAGCGACGACATTCCACCGACGGCTCAGGCTCGGCAGACCGTAAGTTGCTTCCAAATGAAGTTCTTCTATGTGGAACGACATTGGATTTCCGATCCTATGCGGCCAAATTCTCGAACGCGCATTTTTGAAAGGCGCTTTCTATTCTCAATAGTTTTGCGACATCCAACGCTTCACGAGGAATCTGTTAGCGGAGTTTTGGATATGGTCACGTCCAGCCGTTCAGCATCCAGGATTTGCGTTGCCCGCATCCAAACAAAGGCTCGGTTCCAAACCTCCCAATTCATCCCTTCCATGATGAACTCATAGTCCTTCGGAGTGAGCCGTTGGAGAATCAGTTCGGCGACCAAGCGAGCTCGGTCTCCATCCGCATCGTTGGATTTTTTTCCGGCCGTCTTTGGAGTTTCAGGCCCAGCCAAAAATGACGAGGAAAGCTCCTTGCGCGCCGGCCGCCGATCCGCGCCCGCCTCGGCTTTCGGCTTTGTATCCGAGATTTGCGAATAGAGTTCGCTGCGCGAAACACGCTCGCCGCTCTCAAGCCGCTTCAAAATGGTATTGCGAACGGCGGGGGGAGTCGTTTTGGAAAGATAAACCCGAAGCGTCGACGGCACCATAAGCGCCACAAGCTTCGCATCCGACTCGACCTCGCGCGCCAGTTTCATCAGATCCTGCGCGGTTCTGATTTTGAACTCACATGCCTTTTCTACCCATTTGACGAAAACGCCATGCGGCAGCTTTTCCTTAACACGCAGAAGCTCTTGCCCGATTTCGACGGCGTGCTCCGTAGCAGCGCGACGAAGCGCTTTAATCCTCAGTGCAGCTTCTTGCAGCTCCTTCGCGGAGAGCTCTGCGTTCAGGTACACAACACGCTCCACTCAACCCAGAATGGAAATGAGATTACGCTTGCAAGATCACGCAACTAAGCGAGCAAAGGGATTGCCATCCACGCAAATGAGGTAGCCCTTTCGGATTAAGCCATTGTGGACTGTTGCCTGAATCAAAAGTTCCACGATGGAAATTAATCGCTGCGCGATGGCGATTTTTACATCGCTTGCGAACGCGAGACGGCGAAAGAATCTTGCCGCGATGCGTCCCTCTCGTCGACGAGCAGTTCCCATCTTACGTTCCAAATTCCACGAGGGTGCCAGTCGTCATCGCTGCCCATAATCCCGATGAGGCGGCCGACGCGATGAGTGACTTTCTAGCCATCCCGGTCGCGGAAACGACCAAACTTGCCTCGTTGCGAAAACGCTGAGCATCGTGTCGCAACGCCACCGAAGGCACGCGATTTTGCTAAACGCAAAATCCCGCCGAAGAGGCGATCAAAATCGCTATGGAAACGGCCCGAATAGCGGCTTGAGCTCCAACTGCCCAGCAACGGCGCTGCGGTTGTCACGCAAACACGAAGCGATCGACGAGGCTTCAAACTGAAGCGCTCAACAACCACTCGCTTTTCATCTCAGAGCACTGGCGCGGTAATCGTGGCAAACAGTTCGGCCTGAGTTTTGGACTTGCGCATCTTGCTCACGGTATCCGCGGATCGCAGCGTCCGCGCCACCAGAGCAAGCGGTCCCAGTTGTTTGTTTTCGACGTTGGACGGCAGGAGCAGGATGAAAACGATGTCCACGCCTTGACCGTCTATGGCGTCGAATTCAATCGGCTGCTTCAACTTCGCGAGCAAGCCACAGGGCCGTTCCAGCGCATCCAGTCGCGCGTGTGGAACGGCAATCCCTCCGCCCAGTCCGGTCGATCCCAGTTCTTCCCGCTTCAGAAGACTGTGCGCGACGTCCTCGCTCTTCAATCCGATCCGCGTGGCCGCATTCGCGGCGAGATCCTGCAATAGCGAACGCTTATTGGACGATCGAACGTCAATCAGCACGCTGTCTTGCGACAATAGATCAGAAATGTTCATGATCACTCCAAGAAGGCGCCGCGTTGAATGCGCCGCGCTCCCTAACCGGCCTGTAGGCCGGTGGATTTACCTATTTCGTCCGGCGCGCGCAATCTATAGCCTATCCCTGTCTCGGTCAGCACAAGTTGCGGGCGCTCCGGATCCACTTCGATCTTCTGGCGGAGTTGACGAACGTATACGCGAAGATACTGGGCATCGGTCAGCTCGTCCCAGAGCTGCCCGAGCAAAAATCTATGGGTCAACACCTTTCCAGCGTGCTGAACCAGAATTCGCAACAGCTCATATTCCTTCGGCGACAGTTTGACTTCCTTCCCACTCACTTTGACGATGCGCCGCACGAGATCGACCGATAGATCGCCGCTCACGAAGACAGGTCGCTCGCCGAGAACCTGCAATTGATGGCGCAGAGCCGCTCGCATGCGTGCCAACAGTTCATCCATGCCAAATGGCTTGGTGAGATAGTCATCCGCGCCGGAATCAAGCGCTTGCACTTTACCAGCCTCGTCGCCGCGACTCGAAAGAACAATGATGGGCACGCTCTCGTTGCGGCCCCGTATCATTCTCAGAAGGTCATGGCCCTGAATGTCGGGAAGACCGAGATCGAGAATGATCAGCGCCGGCGCCTCAGACAGAAGTTCCAGCGCCATCTTGCCGTTTGAGGCCTCAAGCGCCTCATATCCTTGCGTGCTCAGCCCCATACGCAGGAGCTTTCGTATCGGCGGCTCGTCGTCAACAATCAAGATCTTGATGGGAATCGTACTCATGCAGCCGTATCCAATTTTTGCACGCGCGTTGGCACCGGCAAAGTTATCGTGAGCGAGGCCCCTGCGCCATCCAAGCGGTTGGCGGCGGTGATTGAGCCGTGCATGGCCTCCACGAAGCCGCGCGCGATCGCAAGTCCAAGCCCCGTTCCCGCGCGAACGTGATCGCCTTTCTTCGCCCGATAGAACTTGTCGAATATCCTCTCCAGATCCTCGGGCCAGATGCCGGGGCCTTCATCGAGGATTTGCAGGTGTACAACCTTGTGATCGCGCCAGCCGCGGATCGAGACCGTACTTCCAGCCGGAGCATATTTGGCCGCGTTATCGAGCAGATTGAAGACCACCTGCTCGAAAAGAACAGCATCCAGTTCAAGCATCGGTAGATCCGGCGCAAGCTCCAGTACGATCTTATGATTGTCCAGGATTTTGCTGGCGCGCTGCAGCGCACTTCCGACAACTTCGCCGAGATCATGCAAGGCGGCATTGGGAACGACGGCGCCCGATTCTAGCTTCGTCATATCGAGCAAGTTGGCGATGAAGCGATTAAGACGCTCGGATTCATCGACGACCGTTCCAAGAAGATCCATTTTTTCCGCATCGGAGAGCTTCGATGACAAGGCCCGCAACGTGCTTGCGGCGCCGAGCACCGAAGCCAAAGGCGTCTTCAGATCGTGGGAAATCGACGTGAGCAGTGCCGATCGCAATCTGTCCGTCTCCGCCGTGCGTTTGGCCTGATCGACCGCCTCGACAAGATGCACGCGCTCGATGGCCAGCGCGCCCTGATCCATCAAGGCATCGAGAAGCGGCATTTGATCTGGCGCCAGGATCGGCCCGAGGCGATCGTCGTCAATGCCCAGAATGCCGATCAAACCACGCCCGGTGCGCATCGGAAGAAACAATCTCTTGGCACCCGGCAAAGTATCCGAACCTCGCCCAGCGGGGCGATTGTTGGTCCATGCCCAATTGGCAGCGGCAAGATCGGCCTGATCGAGTTCATCCTCGGGAGGATACCCGCCTTTCACCGCAATGCCATCGCGCTCCGGCAGGAGGATCACTGCGCGCACTTTCAACATCAGCGCCGTCTGATAGGCCGTCACCCAAAGCACGTCGTCGAGCGACGCCGTTCCTGCCAGTTTCCGACTGAATGAGTATAGATATTCTGTCGTTCGAGCGCGGCTCGCGGTTACCAGCGCTTGAGTTCGAACGCGCGCGGCAACGTTGGAAACGACGACCGCAATCAGCATGAAAAACAGAAAGGCAACGACGTTAATCGGTTCCGCGATGGTGAACGTATAGGTCGGCGGCAGAAAAAAGAAATTATAGCAAAGCGACGCCACTACGCTGGCCAGCAGCGACGGTAGGAGGCCGTAGCGAACGGCGACACTGACGACGGCGGTCAGGAAAACAAGATCGACATTCTCGATGCCGAACAAGGGATGAATGACTTTACCGACACCCAGCGCGGCACCGACGAACAGTAAAGCCATACCGAAGGGAATGGGATCAAACTTCGTCGATGACGTTGCCGTTTGAACCCCCTTGTCGGGGGTTGCTTCCGACGCAAGGTCATCGCCGGCTATGACATGAACACTGATCTTGCCACCGCGCCGAACCAGATCGTGAACGACCGAGCCGTTCAGAAGCTCGAACCACCACGAACGGGTCGACTTCCCGACGACGATTTGCGTGACATTGTTCATGCGCGCAAAGTTAAGGATATCATCCGCGATCCGCCGCTCGACGGAGGGAATCATCAAAGTATCGGCACCCAGCGTGCCAGCCAATCGCATCGTTTCGGTAATCCGGCTGCGATCGGCATCTGTGAGCTGCAGGCTTCGTCTCGTCTCGATGCAGATGGCTGTCCATGGCGCGTGCAATCGATCCGCGAGGCGCTTGGTGAAGCGCACAAGACCGGCGGAACGCGGGTCCTCACTGACGCAAACCAGAATCCGCTCGCCCGCTGCCCACGGCCCCGGAATGGCGTTGGCCTGCATATGATTGAGCAATTGCTCGTCGACGCGCTCAGCGGTCCGGCGCAGCGCCAGCTCTCGCAAAGCCGTGAGGTTGCCGGGAGAAAAATAATGCTCCAGGGCGCGCGCGGCTTGCGCGGGAACATAGACCTTTCCTTCTTTCAAACGCTGGATCAGATCGCCCGGCGTCAGATCAACGAGTGCAATGTCATCGGCCCGATCGATAATGGAATCGGGGACGGTTTCGCGCACCCGGACATGCGTGATCTGGGCGACGACGTCGTTCAGGCTTTCGATATGCTGAATGTTGACGGCGGTATAGACGTCGATGCCGTTCTCCAGCAGCTCCTCGACATCGAGATAGCGTTTAGGATGGCGGCTGCCCGGCGCATTCGTATGCGCGAGCTCGTCGACAATGGCGAGTTTCGGTCGCCGGGCCAGCAATCCGTCGAGGTCCATTTCCTCGAGCGTCTGGCCCTTATAGGCAAGAGCCTTGCGCGGCAGCACGTCCAGGCCATGGAGCAGCGCCTGCGTTTCCAGCCGACCATGCGTTTCGACCACGCCCACCACGACGTCGACGCCAGCCTTCCGCTTGGCATGCGCGCTCTGCAGCATTTCGTAGGTCTTGCCAACGCCCGGAGCCGCCCCAAGAAATATCTTGAGACGGCCCCGGCTGCCATCCTCCAGCCGGCTTGCCTTCAGCAGAGCATCCGGCGATGGCCGGTGCTCAGAATCGCGGGAATTGACTGCCATCAGACATTCTATCGCTCATGCCGGCAAGGCGACTGCCTCAGTTCGCCGAAGCCCGATCGAGCGCCATATTGAGAGCCAAAACATTCACGCGCGGCTCGCCGAATATTCCGGCCTGACGTCCTTCTATCCGGTCGGTGACCAGTTTGCGGACGCTATCTTCCGACATTTTACGAGCCTTCGCAACGCGCGGAACCTGAAACAGCGCCGCTTCCGGAGAGATATGCGGATCGAGGCCGCTACCGCTCGCGGTCACCAGATCGATCGGGACCGGCGCTGAGGGATTCTCCGCCTTCAGCTTCTCGACGTCCTCCTTGATCCGATCGTTGAGAGCCTTGCTGGTCGGTCCCAGATTCGATCCGGACGAATTCGCCGCGTTGTAGGGAGCGGACACCGTCTTTGTTGAATCGCTGGGATCGGGCGCGCTCGTCGCCGACGGCCGGCCATGGAAATATTGATCGCCTGTGAATTCCTGGCCGATCAAGGAGGAGCCAATGACCTTGCCATCCTTCTCGATCAGGCTTCCACCAGCCTGGTTCGGAAAGAACAGGCCGGCAATGCCCGTCATGGCGAGCGGATAGGCCAGGCCGGTAATGACGGAGAGGACGATCATCAGCATAATCGCCGGACGGATTTCCTTTAACATGACTGTTCTCCTCAGGCCAGATGCAGGGCGGTGACGACCAGATCGATGGCCTTAATGCCGATGAACGGAATGATGATCCCGCCTAAGCCGTAGATCAGCAGGTTGCGGCTCAACAGCGCGCCAGCGCCGATCGGCCGATAAGCCACGCCTTTCAAGGCCAGCGGGATAAGCGCAATGATAACGAGCGCATTGAAGATGATCGCGGACAGGATCGCGCTCTGCGGGCTCGAAAGCTGCATGATATTGAGCGCCTGAAGCTGCGGATAGAACGCCAGGAAGATGGCGGGAATGATCGCGAAATACTTCGCCACATCGTTCGCGATCGAGAATGTGGTGAGGGCGCCGCGCGTCATCAGAAGCTGCTTACCGATCTCCACGACCTCAATCAGCTTGGTCGGATTGGAGTCCAGATCGACCATGTTGCCGGCTTCGCGCGCCGCCTGAGTGCCCGTGTTCATCGCCACACCGACGTCGGCTTGCGCCAGGGCCGGAGCGTCATTGGTGCCGTCGCCGCACATCGCAACGAGCTTGCCCTTGGCCTGCTCATCCCGAATGAGTTTCAGCTTGTCCTCCGGCGTGGCCTGCGCAAGGAAATCGTCGACGCCGGCTTCCGCCGCGATGGCCGCGGCCGTCATCGGATTGTCGCCGGTGATCATCACCGTGCGGATGCCCATGCGGCGCAGCTCGGCGAAACGCTCGCGAATGCCGCCTTTGACGATATCCTTCAACTCAATGACGCCCAGCAGCTTGCCGTCCCGCGCCACGGCGAGAGGCGTACCTCCGGATTTTGCAATGTCATCGGCAATGGCCTGAATTTCCCGCGCCGCTTCGGAATTGGACGCAGGCGTAATGACCCGCACCGTATTTCCCGAGGCCACGGCCGCGGCCCCGCCGCTGACATAGCTGAGGATGGCATCGACAGCGCCCTTACGGATGGACCCACCACCGACATCGACGCCGCTCATGCGGGTTTGCGCGGTGAAGGGAATGAAAGTGGCGCCCAGTTCCGCCATATCGCGACTGCGAATGCCGTAGCTGTCCTTGGCCAGAACCACGATGGAACGGCCTTCCGGCGTCTCGTCGGCCAGCGAGGCCAATTGCGCGGCGTCGGCGAGCTGCAATTCGGTCACCCCATGCAGCGGACGAAACGTCGTCGCCTGGCGATTGCCGAGCGTGATCGTGCCCGTCTTGTCGAGCAGCAGCGTATCGACGTCGCCGGCGGCCTCGACCGCGCGACCCGACATCGCCAGCACGTTGAAGCGGACGAGCCGATCCATGCCGGCAATGCCGATGGCCGACAAGAGAGCACCGATCGTCGTCGGGATCAGGGTCACGAACAGAGCGACGAGAACGATCACCGAGACATTGCCGCCAGCGTAAGCGGCATAGCTCGGAATGGTCACCGTCGCGAAGATGAAGATAATGGTCAGGCCGGCGAGCAGAATATTCAACGCGATCTCGTTCGGCGTCTTCTGGCGCTCCGCGCCCTCGACGAGCTTGATCATCCGATCGATGAAGGTCGAGCCTTGCGCTGCTGTGATGCGCACCCGTATCCAATCCGACAGCACCTGCGTGCCGCCAGTCACGGCGGAACGATCGCCACCGGATTCACGGATCACCGGGGCCGATTCACCTGTGATCGCTGCCTCATTGACCGAAGCAACGCCTTCGATGACCTCACCGTCGGAGGGAATGTTGTCGCCCGCCTCGACGAGCACAACGTCACCGACCTTAAGGCTCGTGCCGGGCACCAGCCGGTAGGTGCCATCGGCTCCAGTCAACAGTTTGGCCTGGCTTTCCGTGCGGGTTCTCTTCAGGGATTCGGCCTGCGCCTTGCCTCGCCCCTCGGCGACGGCTTCGGCAAAATTGGCGAACAGCACCGTGAACCAGAGCCACAGGATGATCTGGAAGGTGAAGCCGACGTCGCCGCCCCCCATCAGCAGGATGCGCACGAAGATGACGGTCGCAAGAAAGGCAACCACCTCGACGACGAACATCACCGGGTTCTTGATCATGATTCTCGGATCGAGTTTCACGAAAGCCGAACAGATCGCGGGAATGACGATCTTCCGATCGAACATGGCCGATCCCGTCTTCTTTTGTAGTTTCAACGTTTCCATGGAGGATACTCCGAAAGGGATCGATCAGAACAAGGTGTTGGCGGTCATTGCGAGATGTTCGACGATCGGTCCAAGCGCCAGCGCCGGGAAAAACGTCAGGCCGCCGACGATCACGATGACGCCTACGACAAGACCGACGAACAGGCCGCCTGTGGTCGGCAGAGTACCGGCCGACGGCGGTATAGATTTCTTCTGTGCCAACGCCCCTGCAAGAGCCATGGCCGGCACGATCATGAAGAAGCGTCCAACGAGCATCGAGCAGGCTAGCGTCAGGTTATAGAACATCGTATTCGCGGAAAGACCGCCAAACGCCGATCCATTGTTGCCCGTCGCCGAGGTGAACGCATACAGGACCTCCGAAAACCCATGCGGTCCGGCGTTCGCCATCGAGGCCACCGCAGACGGCATGACGACAGCCACGGCGGTCCAGCCCAGATACATCAACGGCAGGATCAGAATGGCCAGCATCGCCATCTTAACTTCGCGCGCTTCGATTTTCTTGCCGACATATTCCGGCGTGCGACCGACCATCAAGCCGGCGACGAAGATGGACAGGACGACGAACAACAGCATGCCGTAAAGACCCGCACCGACGCCACCGATGATCAATTCACCGAGCTGGATGTTGATCAGCGGAATCATGCCACCCAGCGCCGTGAACGAATCGTGCATGGCGTTGACGGCACCGCAGGAGGCGGCCGTGGTGATGACGGCGAACAACGCCGAGGCGACAATGCCGAAGCGGACTTCCTTGCCTTCCATATTGCCGCCGGTCAGGCCCAGCGCATGCAGGCCGGTGGTGCCGGAAGCCTCAGCCCAATAGGTGACGATGACGCCAGTCAGGAACAGCACGCCCATCACAGCGAAGATCGCCCAGCCCTGGCGCTGGTTGCCGACCATCCGGCCAAAGACATTAGTCAACGCCGCACCGATCGCGAAGATCGAGATCATGTGGATGAAATTGGTGATGGCCGTCGGATTCTCAAACGGATGCGCGGCATTGGCGTTGAAGAAACCGCCGCCATTGGTTCCCAGATGCTTGATCATCATCTGCGAGGCCACCGGCCCCTGGGCGATGACCTGCTTGGCACCTTCGAGCGTGGTCGCTTCGGTGTAGGCGGAGAGATTTTGCGGCACGCCCAGCCAGACGAGCGCCACGGTGCCCACCACGCAGATCGGCAGCAGGACATAGAGCGTGCAGCGGGTAAGATCGACCCAGAAATTGCCGACGGTCCGCACCGATGAACGCGCGAAACCACGAACGAGGGCCATGGCGATGGCAACGCCCGTCGCCGCGGAGAGAAAATTCTGTACAGTCAGGCCCAGCATCTGTGTGAGATAGGAGACCGTCGTCTCGCCGCCGTAGCTCTGCCAATTGGTATTGGTGACGAAGCTGACGGCAGTATTGAACGCCAGATCCGGCGCGACGGCCGATTGTTCGGCTGGATTGAACGGCAAGCCCGCCTGGAGGCGCAGCAATGCATAAAGCGCGAGAAAGCCGACGACCTGAAGCAGCAGCATGGAGACCGCATAGACCAGCCAATGCTGCTCACGTTTCTCATCGACCCCACTTATCCAATACAATCCAACCTCGACAGGTCGTAGAACTGGGGAAAGGAAGGTGCGCTCGCCATTGAAGACTTTCGTCATATAGGCGCCAAGCGGCTTCACCAACGCGATGATGATCGCGCAGTACAACAATATTTGAATCCAGCCAATCGCGGTCATGGTCGTGCGCCTTCAGGTATTGGGAGATTTCGCCCGAAAAATCGATCGCTCAGATTTCGCGCATTAAAAGCGTTCGGGCCGCAGCAACGCATAGGTCAGATAGACCAAGAGTCCGATGGAGATGATTGCCGCGAGTACGTAATCAATGATCATGATCACTCTCCGATCAAAGCCATTCGCACGCGTAGGCATAGCCCACTGCCAGGGCAAAGAAGCCCAGGCCGAGGATCAACATGACGGCGTCCAACATGAGATGCTCCTAGCAACACTCGTTCAGCCAGGGATCGCGACACTCAGGCTCGCGCATTCGCGATGGAAAGTTCTGATCAAAGGCGCGGCTGAGGTGCCACTTCGCCCATATGTTTTCCAGATGATCGACGCGACGACGTTATAGGAATCTTATAAAGACGGCTCGCCGCTTATGTCTAAGATATTGATATTATATATTTAATTTAGAGGCGCAAATGTAGCCGTTCGGCGTCTTGCAGGCATGTTTTTCCGCGATACGTGCCCGGCGCCATCAAGAAACCGGGATCACTGGGCGGGTCCTTATATAACGACCGGCCATATCACCTCGATTTTATATATCGCATTGCCGTATGGCAGCAGCAGCAAACCAGAGCCGCACAGCAAGAGTTCAAACGGTGATTGTGCATGTATCTCCTCACGACGCCGATCGGATCAATCGCGAGATTTTCGATGCTTTTGTCGGCGCGGTCGTTCCCGTCATCCGGCACTACATCGCTCATCGCACCAGCGATCCCAAGGAGATCGCCGAATTGTTGAATCAGCGCGGCATCCCCTGTTGCGGTCAATCAAAATGGACCGGGACATTCGTCCGCATGATCCTGACGCGGGACAAACCCGCTCCTTGTTCAATCAAGGCGGTCCGGTAGAGATGAACACCTCATCGGCCGAAAGTATTAAGGCATAGCGACGATGACCGATCTGGATCATCTGTCCAAGGCAACCATTGGACGCTTCTTCCTTAAGATCAGCATATCCGCGCTTCTCGCGTTCATTGGTCATGCCGAGAACTATCCCAGATCGATGGCGGTATGGGTCGGGCTCTATTCATTTTTCGCCATCGTTTATGCGCTCAAGGATGGCCAGAGATTTTTGTCGCATCATTTCAACTATTGGGATGAGGCCTTGTGGCTCGCGCTTTCCGCTCTCGCGCTGAAAATGGCCAGTGGCCTTATGGCTTAATCGGCGCGATTTACCCTCCAACATCGACAGCATCAGAAATGAAGAAATCTTCTGTTCGCAGTGAGGACCACCAGATGAGGTTCGAGAACGATGAACGGGCGCGTATCAACGGCGTATTCACCGAACTCATTACACCTTTCAAGAATGGCATGATCGATCACACCGTACTGGAAGCGATGATCGAATGGCAGATCGGCGAAGGCATCCAGGGATTGGTCCCCTGCGGGACCGCCGGTGAAGTGCCCACTCTGTCGTGCGAGGAACACATCGCCGTCATTCGACGATGCATAGAAATCTCCGCCGGCCGTCGGCCTATTGTCGCCGGCACAGGCACGAACAACACCCAGTCGACAATCGACCTAACGGCAACGGCGAAATCTCTGGGCGCCGACGCTGTTCTCCTGACCACGCCCTATTACAATCGGCCGAACCAGGAGGGGCTTTTTCGGCATTTCGAAGCCGTCGCCCGAACCGTCGATATACCGATCATCATCCAAAACGTACCTTCGCGATCGGGCATCGACCTGTCGCTTGAAACCCTGAAACGTCTCGCAAGCCTGCCGACGGTCATCGGCATAGCCGATACGACCGGCGATCTATCGCGGCCTTTTGCCGTGTCTCACCTTCTCGGCGATCGCTTCATCCAATTGTCCGGTCATGACGCGACATCCCTGGGATTCAGCTTGTTGGGCGGTCGGGGCGCCATTTCCGCCATCGCCAATATCGCGCCCAAAACGATTGTCGAGATGCAAACGGCCTGCCGTGTGGGCGACATGGAACGCGCCAAGTCCATCGAAAGCCGGATCCGCCCTCTCATCGCCGCGCTTGATCTCGAGCCCAGCCCGGCGCCTATCAAATTCGCCTTGCATTTGCTGCGCGGCATGAGTCCGCAGGCGCGCCTGCCGCTCATCCCCGTCTCCGCTCATACAGCTCTGGCCATAGAAGCCGCTCTGTCCAAGCTCATCGATGCCGACAGCCCGCTCGGTCTGGCGGGCGTCTTCAATCAAACCGGCACGAAACCTCGCCAATTCCCGCAAACTCTACCGTGAGCCGTTGGCCCGGAAGCACCTGCAGAATCGGACCGAAGGACCCTGTGGCGACGATGTCGCCGGCACTGATCCGCCTGTCCTGCCGCGCGAGTTCGCGCGCCAACCAAGCGACAGCCTCAAGCGGGTGGCCGAGCACGGCATCGCCCCTCGCGGAGATCATCCGCTTGCCGTCGATACGCGCGATCATTTGCACCTGATCCAAAGCGTCACGGTCGAAATCCATCGACATGGGACCACAGATGGTTGCGACGTGAAGCCCGAAATCGGCGATGGTAGCAAGTTCGGGATTTGACGCGGGCCGTGTGCGGCGGCCGAGCAGGCCAATCGTCGGCCAGCAGGTCACGACAGCCGCTGAAATCGCGTCTCGATTGATTGCGGCGCCTTCCCCCTGAAGCGTCGCGCCGATGGCAAAGGCCAGTTCGCATTGCGCACCGATCATGCCCTGGGGCAGGACCATGCGATTGCCGTCGATATGGTAAGCCTTGCTCGGAAGCGGTGCATAGATGGGCCGCCGCACGCCCAGCATCCGCTGACAGACCGGACTGGTGCCGACCAAAGTATAACCGACGAAGTCCTCGTCATATTCGTCAAGGGCAGCGGCTTGAATCGCTTGGGCTTCTGCTTCCGACTGGATATCGTCCAACGGCAAATCCGAAATGCGTCCGATCCTGCGATTGGCAGACAGAGCCAAAGCGAGGTCTTCAAGATGAGTGGTTTGCATGTCGCACACTCCTGATCTCGCCAGCAACGAGTCTTTCGGGCGCAAGTCAAATAAAAAAACGCTTATAGCCGCCCGCTTATGCAACGTTCGGAGCGCATTTCTGACAATCCTATTTTTACGCTCCCCGCTTCCCATCGAAAGAATATGCGTTCGCCGCTAGATGATGAACGGTCATGGTGAGCGCTCGCATTCATCGACGATCGCAATGTGTGGCGGCCTCGACACCACGCTTGGTGGAGTGAACAAACATGCTCAAGCATCCGAGTAGAGACCTCTTCGCTCATGCCCATCCGACGAATGCCAGGCTCGTCCGCACGCTCCATCCCTTGCATTCACTAGGCCATGCGATTTTCGCGCCTGGTCAGTTGGGCATTCTGCTGCGCCTCTGCGGCGTGATCGTGGCGATCACGGGAATGGCCGCGATCCTTGGTTAAAAGAATTCGTCGAATAGAAAGCAAAGAAAGGTACAGGTTATGGAAATCCAATCTCAAGAAGAAGCCCGCCCTCCCTCGCGACGCGATCGCTTTACGGTCGGCCGCGACGCGGAAGGACACTGGATCGTTTGCGATAGCGAATGTCTAATTGGAGGATTGTTCGTCAATAAGGAAGCGGCACTTCACTTTGCCATTCATGAAAGCGAGAGGACAGCCGATAGCGTCTGCTGCGCGGCTGACAACGAAATTCTGCGATTGGGAAACATCTTCTGAAGTGGCGATCGTCGCAGGAAGGCCGGGCGCTCCCTGTCTCATTTCGTCGGTCGGATACCAACGCGGCCATTTGGCTTTACGGCCGACAGTTGCCGTTCCCTGCCAAGATTTTCCGGCGGCCCCAACGGCAACCCCATAGCGAAGCGCGCGATTGCGATCGACAACCAGAAAGAGCTGCTTCTGTTGCGTGTCCACAACGACCGTTCCCGCTCCTTCTCCCGTGGTGTTTTCAACTTCCGCCGGGCGGTATCGCTCTTCAAATCGAGCGCGGTCGACAATACGAACGACAAACGGCTCGTCGCCATATCGACCGTCACCGACAGTGCTCTTTGGCGGATCGTGGGGAGCGCATGAGGCGGACAGCAGCGATATCGCAACGGCGACGACGAGCCCCCGCGCTGCCCCTTGCGTATCGCCAACCGGCTTTGCATTGGTCTTGGCAAGGCCTTTCCAACGCCAGACGCATTCACTGGCAACTGCACGCATAAACATCATGGTGAACTAGATATCGACATTTAACCTAGGCAGCCAGAGTCGCCGCTTCGGTTGACGACGGCGGCGTTTTCCCGGCGAGGCGATGGAGTAGGCTTTCAAGCCATCCAATCCGCTCTCGGCGTACCTCTCGCTCCATTCGCGTATTTCTTCCGCGCTGACATGGTAGAGTGTCTCCGCATCCTTCAAAGAGAGAGTGTTCAGAAGCAGTGCTCTGATGAGAAGCGCCTTACGACGAGGGCTCCACCTTAAAGACGCACTGGATTCAAGATCGAGATTGCGAATGAATCGTAAGCCTGCGCTCGTTGAATTGCCGCTCACGTGCTTAGGCCTACGATCCAGTTCGCTCAGTCCGCCGCTGGCTATGGATGTTAGCTAACTCAGAACGGCCTGGCCCGCATCACCGATGAGTTTGCCGAATGTCCGCGTCTGTTAGCAGATTGCACCGGCGGCTTGGGCGCCCCCTCAAGCCTCGATACCGGTCCAACGGCAGGTTTTGATCGGAAAAATGGTGCGGACGGCGGGGATCGAACCCGCACGGGAAAACCCGAGGGATTTTAAGTCCCTTGCGTCTACCAGTTTCGCCACGTCCGCGCGCCGCAACGCTTATCGCCGATGCGCCGTCAGGGCAAGGCGATAGGCCACGACAGCAGGCAAAATGCCGCGGAAAGCGGCATGGTTGTCTGACCGCAACCGCGCTGCTAGCCTTTCGGGATGTCTGCCGCGGCGCACCTCAGGTGCGCTTGGACTGCGAAGGATTCTCCGTGCCGTTCAAATCTCTTTTCGCCGCTCTCAGCCTCGCTGCCGCTTTCGTCCAGCCTGTTTCCGCGCAGAATTGGCCGGCACGGCCGATCACCATGATCGTGCCCTTCGGTGCCGGCGGCAGCGCCGATGTGGTTGGCCGGCTCATCGGCCAGAAACTCAGCGAGAAACTCGGCCAGAGCATCCTCATCGAGAATGTCTCCGGCGCCGGCGGCCTCATCGGCACCCAGCGCGCGGCGCGCGCCGAGCCTGACGGCTATACGATCCTCATCGGCGTCGAAAGCACGATGGCGATCGCCAAACTGATCCAGCCGAATGTCGTGCAATATGACGGGCTGAACGACTTCCAGCCGGTCGCCCTCATCGGCACCTCACCCATCGCCGTTCTGGCGCGCAAGGATTTTCCAGCGTCGACGACCGACGAACTTCTGAAACTGCTGCGCGCCAATCCCGGCAAATATAGTTTCGCCACCTCGGGCGTCGGCTCGTCGCTACATCTCGCCGGTGAATTGATCAGCCTCGAAGGCAAGGCGCCGATGACGCACCTGCCCTATCGCGTCGGCAGCCAGGTCATCACCGATCTCGCCGCCGGCCATATCGATCTTGCCGTCCTGACATTGGTGACGGCTTTACCGCCGCTGCGTTCGGATCAAATCAAGTCCTTCGGCATCACCAGCAGGGAAGCATCGCCGTTGACGCCGGAATTGAAACCAATGGCCGATCATCCCGATCTGAAGAAGGTCGATGTCTCGACCTGGTTCGGCCTGTTCGCGCCGGCGCGCACTGATCCCGCGATCGTCGAACGCCTCAACCGCGAGACCAACAGCCTGCTCGCCGATCCGGCCATGCGCGCGCGCCTCGCCGACCTCAGCGTTCAGGCGGTGAATGGCGACACACCGGCGGCGTTCAAAAGCTTTCTCGCCAGCGAAATCGAGAAATATGGCGCCATCGTCAAGGCGGCGAACATCAAGCTGGAATGAAGCGACTGCCTAAGCCGTCGTTGCAATAATGGAAGCGTTTAAGCCCCTACCTTGTTGATCGGCGGCTGGAACGCGAGGCCCGTATCCCAAGGGAAGAAAATCCAGGTGTCCTGCGACACTTCGGTGATGAAGGTGTCGACCATCGGCCGGCCCTGCGGCTTGGCATAAACCGTGGCGAAATGCGCTTTCGGCAGCATGTCGCGCACCAGTTTCGCGGTGGCGCCCGTATCGACCAGATCGTCGATGACAAGCACGCGCGCACCTTCCGCATCACCAACAACTTCCTTGGCGATGGATTTGATGACTTGCAACGAGCCCTGCTTGTTCTCGTGCGAATAGCTTGAGATGCAGACCGTCTCGATGGTGCGAATGTTCAGCTCGCGCGCCACCACGGCCGCCGGCACCAATCCGCCGCGGGTGACGCAGACGATGGCATCGAACGGGCCAGCACCGTTCAGCCGCCAAGCCAGCGCCCGCGCATCGCGATGAAACTGATCCCAGGATACAGGAAAGGCTTTTTGTGCTTCGCTCATCGTCGATATCCTAAAGGCCGCGCGCGGCTTTCAATTCTTCAATCATCAGCCGCACGGCGGCAACCGCCTCGGCCAGAAGGGCCGGATCCTTGCTGCGCACGACGATCTGGTTGCTGAAGCCGCCACCCGACGTGTTGAAATGCGGATAGGAGCCGATGGACGTCTGCGGAAAGCGCTTCTGGATCTCGCCGAGCGCCGAGCCATAAGCGCCCTCGGGCAGTCCCGCTTCCAAAGTCTCCGACAGCATTTTGGCGCCGGTCTGCAAGGTCGGTCCGATGACGTCGAGCATCGCCTGCATGATGCGCGGCACGCCAGCCATCACGAAGACATTGCCCATGCGAAAGCCCGGCGCCGCCGACACCGCATTGGCGACCAGTTCCGCGCCTTGCGGAATGCGGCACATGCGCAGCCGCGCCTCGTTCAAATCCTCGCGCTTGAGCCGCGTCAGCAGCATATCGACGGCGCGCTGATCGACATCGATCGGCACGCCAAAGGCCTTGGCGACGCTGTCGGCGGTGATGTCGTCATGGGTCGGACCGATGCCGCCCGTGGTGAAGAGATAGGTGTAGCGCGTGCGCAGCGCATTGACCGCGGCGACGATCTCGGCCTCTTCATCCGGCACGACCCGGACTTCCTTGAGGTCGACCCCGATCAGGGTCATGTAATCGGCGATATAGCCGATATTGGCATCCTTGGTCCGGCCGGACAGGATTTCGTCGCCGATGACGAGGATGGCGGCGGTGATGGCTTGGTTTGGCGCTGCGGTCATTTGGCTCTCCGCCGAGGTTTTAAGAAGCGGGAAGCGCTCCTGGCAAGCGGAAATGGCGTTAAAACGGCAAAGGCCCGGCGCGGGCCGGGCCATGTCCACAAGTTGACCGGAAAAGTCAGGGTCAGAGCACGACCACCGAGGCCCCCACCGAAATGCGGCTGTAGAGGTCGGTCACGTCCTCGTTGAGCATCCGGATACAGCCCGAGGAGACCGCCTGACCGATGGTCGAGGGCTCATTGGTGCCGTGGATCCGGTACATCAGGTCGCGCTTGCCGCTGTAGAGATACATGGCGCGGGCGCCGAGCGGATTGTCGATGCCGCCTTCCATGAATTTCGGCAGGTCGGGGCGACGCTTGAGCATGGCTGCAGGCGGCACCCATGACGGCCATTCCGCCTTGCGGCCGACATGGGCCGCGCCCTTCCACTCGAAGCCCGGGCGGCCAACGCCGATGCCGTAGCGCAGGGCCCGGCCGTCGGCGAGCGACAGGTAAAGATAGCGGTTTTCCGTATCGACCGTGATCGTGCCCGGCCGCGCACCCGTGGGATCGGCCATGACTTCGCGGGTCGTACGCGGCGTTTCGCGGCCGAGCGCCAGTTGTTCGCCAAGGGCGGCAACACGCACCCGCGCGTCATTGCGGAAAAAAGAAGCGGATGACTCGTCCTGGGCGAAAGCCGGAGCGGCGAAGCCAGCGACGACAAGAGCGGCAGCGATGATCGAGCGAGAGAAACGCATGAAACCCTCCAAAACCATGTGATGGCGTGACATCGCATGGCAGGGACGGCCTCGGTGTGCGCTTCGGCACAGGGCGAAAAAGCCGGAAACTCAACCTTAAGAGATCGGCTAAACCCGCATTTCCGTGCGCATGTCGGCCAGAAGCTGCTCGGTCTGGCCGCCCATTTTCTCGATATCGTCCTGGTATTTCAGCAGCACGCCGAGGGTGTCGTTGACCACGCGGGGGTCAAGCGCCGTCGTATCGAGTTCCGACAGAGCGCTCGCCCAATCGAGGGTTTCGGCAACGCCTGGCTGTTTGAACAGATCCTGCTTGCGCAGGTGCTGCACGAAGCCGACGATTTCCTTGCTCAGTTTCGCCGGTGCATCAGGCACTTTCGCGCGCACGATCTTCAACTCGCGTTCGGCATCGGGATAGCCGACCCAGTGATAGAGACAGCGCCGCTTCAGCGCGTCATGGATTTCGCGCGTGCGGTTCGAGGTGATGACGACGATGGGAGGCGCTTCCGCCTTCACCGTGCCGAGTTCGGGAATGGTGATCTGAAAGTCCGACAGCACTTCGAGCAGGAACGCTTCGAAAGCCTCATCGGTGCGATCGAGTTCGTCGATCAGCAAGACGGGCGGGCCTTCGGCGGCCGGCTCCAAAGCCTGCAACAGCGGCCGCTTGACCAGATAGCGCTCGGAGAACACGTCACCCTCGAGCCGCGCCCGATCGGTCTCGCCGGAAGCTTCCGCCAGGCGGATCGCCATCATCTGCGCCGCGTAATTCCATTCATAGACCGCCGAGGCGATATCGAGCCCCTCGTAGCATTGCAGGCGGATCAGCCGGCGGCCGAGTGAAGATGCCAGCACTTTGGCGATCTCGGTCTTGCCGACGCCAGCCTCTCCTTCGAGGAACAAGGGCCGGCCCATTTTCAGCGACAGAAACAGCACCGTCGCCAAGGACCGGTCGGAAACATAATCGGCCCCGGTGAGAAGCGCGAGCGTGTCATCGATCGAAGCGGGAAGTTGGCGCGGGTCACGCGCGGTGGTTTTCGCTGATTTGGCCATGGCGTCTTGCTGATGGTGTCTTAACGAGTGCGCCGTGGGGCACGGCGAGAAACGGGCTTGTGGAAATGCCGATGGCCGGGACAGGCCCGGCCATCGCACGTGTCTTAATTTAGCGCCCCGGGGGCGGCCGATCCATCCCTTATTTCGCGTTCGCCTTGGCGACGGCGCGACGCGCCATCACGCCGATCAAATGGGCGCGATAGGCCGCATCGGCATGAATGTCGGAATTGAGCCCTTCGGCCTTGGCGCTGACGCCTTCCAGCGACTTCACATGGAACTTCGCCGTCAGCGCCGCCTCGAAATTGGACGGACGGAACACGCCGTTCGAGCCCGCACCCGTCACCGCCACGCGCACATCCTTGCCTTTCTTGGCGACGAAGACGCCGACGATGGCATAGCGCGAGGCCGGATTGCGGAACTTCTCGTAGGCCGCCTTGTTGGGGACCGGGAACGAGATCTTGGTGATCAGCTCGCCCTCTTCCAGCGCCGTCTCGAACAGACCGGTGAAGAATTCATCGGCCGGGATCTTGCGCTTGTTGGTGATGATGGTCGCGTTCAGCGCCAGACAGGCGGACGGATAATCCGCCGCCGGATCGTTGTTGGCGACCGAGCCACCCATCGTGCCGCGATTGCGCACCGCCGGATCGCCGATCATGCCGGCGAGATCGGCAAGCGCCGGGATCTTTTCCTTGACCAGCTCCGAAGTGGCCACATCGAAATGCCGCGTCATCGCGCCGATGACCAGATTGCGGCCCTTCATCTCGATGCCCTTGAGGTCGGCGGCACCCGACAGATCGATCAGCGCGCCAGGCGAAGCCAGCCGCTGCTTCATCGTCGGCAGCAAGGTCTGCCCGCCGGCGAGGAATTTGGCATCCTCGTTCTTGCTGATCAGGTTGACCGCTTTGCGTCCGGTTTCAGCCCGGCTGTAGTTGAATGCGTACATACTCGTCTCCCTTGAAGGGTGGGCCGGCCTTTCGGCGCGGCAAGTTCGGGCCGCCTATTGCGCAGCCTTTCGGGTAATCGATTTTTGCGCCAACCGCCAGACCGCCTGCGGCGTCGCCGGCATGGGCACGTTTTCAGTGCCCAGGGCATCGGTGATGGCATTGATCAGCGCCGGCGGCGCGGCGATCGCACCCGCCTCACCGCAGCCCTTGATCCCCAGCGGGTTGGACGGGCATGGCGTCTGCGTCATGCCGACCTGATAGGAGGGCAGATCGTCGGCGCGCGGCATGCAATAGTCCATGAAGCTCGCGGTGACGAGCTGGCCCTTGGCATCGTAGACGGCGTTTTCGCACATCGCCTGGCCGATGCCTTGGGCAATGCCGCCATGCACCTGACCCTCGACGATCATCGGATTGATGACATTGCCGAAGTCGTCGACCGCGCTCCAACGCTCGATATGGGTGATGCCCGTCTCGGGGTCGATCTCGACTTCGCAGATATGCACGCCGGCCGGAAAGGTGAAATTAGTCGGATCCCAGAAGGCGCTTTCCTTCAGGCCCGGCTCCAATTCCTGACCGTTGAACTTGTGGGCGATATAGGCCTGCAAGGCGACGGCGCCGAAGTCCATCGACTTGTCGGTGCCGCGCACGGTGAACTTGCCGTCCTTGAACTCGATGTCCTTCTCGGAAGCTTCCATGCAGAAGCCCGCGACTTTCTTGGCCTTCGCCTCGATCTTCTCGAGCGCCTTGACGATGGCGCTCATGCCGACGGCGCCCGAGCGCGAGCCATAGGTGCCCATGCCCATCTGCACTTTGTCGGTATCGCCGTGGACGATCGACACCGCATCGAGCGGGATGCCCAAGCGATCGGAGACCAACTGTGCGAAGGTCGTCTCGTGGCCCTGGCCGTGCGAGTGCGAGCCGGTGAGAATTTCCACGGTGCCGATCGGGTTGACGCGCACTTCGGCGGATTCCCAAAGGCCAACGCCGGCACCGAGCGAACCGACAGCCGCCGACGGCGCGATGCCGCAGGCTTCGATGTAAGCGGAAATGCCGATGCCCCGCAGCTTGCCGTGCCGTTCGGACTCGGCCTTGCGCTTGCCGATGTTTTTGTAATCGGCCATCTCCATCGCCTTCTGCAGCGAGGCGTCATAATTGCCCGCGTCATAGGCCATGATCACCGGCGTCTGATGCGGGAATTTGGTGATGAAATTCTTCTGGCGGAATTTCGCCGGATCGACGTGGGTTTCGCGCGCCGCGACTTCAACCAATCGCTCGACCACATAGGTCGCTTCCGGACGGCCGGCACCGCGATAGGCATCGACCGGTGCCGTATTGGTGTAGATGCCGTCGACCTCCGCATAGATGGCGGGAATGTCGTATTGGCCCGATAGCAGCGGCGCATAGAGATAGGTCGGCACCGACGACGAGAAGGTCGACAGATAAGCGCCGAGATTGGCGAGCGTGTGCACGCGCAGGCCGGTAATGCGGCCGCTCTCGTCAATGGCGAGTTCCGCATGGGTCAGATGATCACGGCCGTGCGCATCGCAGAGGAAAGCCTCGGTACGATCGGCGGTCCATTTCACCGGCCGGCCGACTTTCTTCGCCGCCCAGACGCAGACCACTTCTTCCGCATAGATGAAAATCTTCGAGCCGAAACCGCCGCCGACGTCAGGCGCGATGACGCGCAGCTTGTTCTCCGGCGCCACGCCAATGAAAGCGGAAATGACGAGCCGCGCCACATGCGGATTCTGGCTCGTCGTATAGAGCGTGAAGGATTCGGTGCCCGGCTCGTAGTCGCCGACGGCGGCGCGCGTTTCCATCGGATTGGGCACGAGCCGGTTGTTGACGATGTCGAGCTTGGTGACGTGTTTGGCCTTGGCGAAGGCGGCGTCCGTCGCCGCCTTGTCGCCGAGATGCCAGTTGTAGACGGTATTGTTATCGGCCACGTCATGAATGACCGGCGCGCCCTTCTTGGTGGCGGCATTCATATCGACGACCGCCGGCAGCACCTCGTAATCGACCTCGACCTTTTCGGCCGCGTCGCGGGCTTCCGCCAGGCTCTCGGCGATGACCACGGCGACATGGTCGCCGACATAGCGCACCTTGCCCTGGGCGAGCGCGGGATGGGCGCCCGCCTTCATCGGCGAACCGTCCTTGGAGTGGATCATCCAGCCGCAGATGAGCCCGCCGACCTTGTCGGCGGCGATATCGTCACCGGTCAGGATGGCCAGCACGCCCGGCATTTTCGCCGCCGCGTTGCTGTCGATCTTGCGGATGTTCGCATGGGCGTGCGGCGAGCGCACGAAGAACGCATAGCCCTGCCCCGGCCGGTTGACGTCGTCGGTATACTGACCACGACCGGTGATGAAACGCAGGTCCTCCTTGCGGCGGACGGAGGCTCCGATACCCGTTGCACTCATTGGCTGGCTCCCGGAAACGAAGTGCTGATGCCCGACCGGGGCGGCATATCCTGTCCCGGTCGATCGTTCCGCGGATCGGCGCGCACAGCGCCGGTCCGTACTCCCTCCCTGCCGTTTCGGCCGTTCTTACTTCGCCATGGCTTCGGCGCCGGCGGCCACCGCTTTGACGATGTTGTGATAGCCGGTGCAACGGCAGATATTGCCTTCGAGCTCGTGCCGGATGGTCTGTTCGTCGAGCTTATTGCCCTTGCGATGGACGATGTCGACGGCGGTCATGATCATGCCCGGCGTACAGAAACCACATTGCAGGCCGTGATTTTCGCGGAAAGCTTCCTGCATCGGGTGCAGCTTGCCGTCCTGGGCGAGGCCCTCGATCGTCGTCACGGTGGAACCCTCATGCGACAGCGCCAGCGTGGTGCAGGACTTGATCGCCGATCCGTTGACGTGGACGACGCAGCAGCCGCACTGGCTGGTGTCGCAGCCGACATGGGTACCCGTGAGACGCAGGGTTTCGCGCAGGAACTGCACCAGCAGCGTGCGGGAATCGACGTTGCCGGATACGGCCTTGCCGTTCACCGTCATGGAAACCTTTGGCATTCTTTCCTCCTGAAAACACGAACCGGCGGCACGCCCGGCAGGGCACACCCCTGGTGCGCCCTCATTATTGCGACTAACCCCGGCGCACCCCCGGTGCGCCCCTGATATTGCGAATAATTCCAAATACTCTGTTCCGCCAGCCCGCTGCGGTCAAGACGGCCAATGGACTGACGGGACGGGGAATTTAGCCGCGGGCCACGACCTCGGCGAATTTGGCGAAAAAGGAATCGGCGTTCTTCTTGGCGAC
Source organism: Methylocella sp. CPCC 101449 (assembly GCF_031921685.1). Lineage (NCBI taxonomy): Bacteria > Pseudomonadati > Pseudomonadota > Alphaproteobacteria > Hyphomicrobiales > Beijerinckiaceae > Methylocella > Methylocella sp. CPCC 101449. Next base: position 734,589 of record NZ_JAPDHU010000003.1, read on the forward strand.
ACCGTCGATCAGCCGCCCGCCGAGTTGGGCGAGCTTGCCGCCCACATTGGCCTCCACGTCATATCCCAGGATCGTGCCGCCGCCGGGGGCGTCGGTCAGCGCCACGCGCGCGCCACCCTTGGCGAAACCGGCGACGCCGCCCTCGCCCTGGCCGCTGATCTTATAGCCGTTCGGCGGGTCGAGATCGGTGAGTTCCACATTGCCTTTGAAGGTGGCGCTGACGGGGCCGACCTTGATTTTCGCGGTCGCCGAAAACGAGGTGTCGCTGGTTTTCTCGAGGGCCTGGCAGCCCGGGATGCATTCCTTCAGCACCGCCGGATCATTGAGCTTTTCCCAAACAGTCTGCTTGCTCGCGGGGAGGGTGACCTCCCCCTTCATCGTCATCGCCATTGTCTTGTCCTCGCTTGCGCAGGCGGTTTATCCCGCGGACCGGACGGCAAAGTCCAGCCGTTTCCCCCCGCGGGTCTACCAGTTTTGACGCCCTGATCAATAGTTGCGCCCGGCGATCAGGGACGCTATGCCGGCATAACAACCGATAACAGAAGCGATTTTTGACGCCACGACAGAATAGGGGCATGGCCAATGGCGCGGATGCAGGTCGGTACAGGGGAGTTCAACGTCGTAGTCGAAGGCGCCGACGGCGCGCCCGCCGTGCTGATGTCCAATTCGCTCGGCACCAATCTGCATATGTGGGATGATCAGATGGACGCGCTGAAACAGCGTTTCCGCGTCATCCGCTACGATTCGCGCGGCCACGGGCAGAGTGTCGCCGACGAAGGTCCTTATACGATAGAGCAATTGTCGCAGGACGCCCTGGCCATCCTCGACGCGCTCAACGTCAAACAGGCCCATTATATCGGCCTCTCAATGGGCGGCATGGTGGGCATGTGGCTGCTCACCCACGCGCCGCAGCGGATCGGCCGCGCCGTGCTCGCCAACACAGGCGCCTATCTCGGCGGTCCGGATCTGTGGAATGCCCGCATCCGCACGGCCAAATCCGAAGGGCTCGCAGCCCTGACGGCTGCGACGATGGACCGCTGGTTCACCCGTGAATTCCAGGAACGTTCCCCCCAGGCGGTCGAGCGTGTTGCCCAGATGTTCCGGGCGACGTCGCCGGAAGGCTATGCCGCCTGCGCCGCCGCGATCCGCGACATGGACCAGCGCGAGAGCATCCGCGCCATCACCAATCCGGTGCTCGTCATCGTTGGCACCCATGATCCGGCCACCCCGCCGACCATGGGCGGCCTGATCGCCGATCACATCAAGGGCTCGCGCCTGCTGGCCCTCGAAGCCGCCCATCTGTCGAATATCGAGGCCTCCAACAGTTTCAATCGGGCGATCCTGTCCTTCCTGAGCGCGGCGGACCACAAATCGGCGCCAACCGAAACGACCGCGCCCGCCAAACCCAAAGAAAAGACCAAGCAAAAAAGCAAAAACGAAACGAAGGCCGCCGCCAAACCGGCAGAGGCCCCGAGCGCGAAAACCGCCGCGCCGAAACCGGTCGAGAAATCCACCGCAAAAACTGGTCAATCTGCTGCCAAGAAAAGCGGCAAGAAGAACGCTCAGAAGGCAGCCGCAAAAAAAACGGCGTCCCAAAAGAGCGTGAAGAAGACGGCGAGCAAAGCGGCTAAAAAATCTGCCAAGAAAAAATCTGGCACGAAAACAGCCGTGAAGAAGAAAATCGGGACGGCCACTAAGAAGGCCTCGAAAAAAGCAGCCAAGAAAAAAGCAGCTAAGACAGTGGCAAAGAAAGCTGTGAAGAAGGCAGCCAAGAAGAAATCGGGACGGAAATCGCGCTGATGGATGACAAAGAACGGTATGAAAAGGGAATGCAGACCCGGCGCGCCGTGCTGGGCGATGCCTATGTGGATGCCGCGGTGGCGCGCATCGACGATTTCACCCGTGAATTTCAGGACTATATCGTCCGCACCGCCTGGGGCGACCCTTGGCAGCGGCCGGGGCTTGACCGCAAGATGCGGTCCGTGGTCGTGCTCAGTGTCACGCTTTCGCTGGGCCACTGGGACGAGTTCCGCCTGCATTTGCGAGGCGCACTCAACAACGGCATTACCAAAGACGAGATCAAGGAAATCCTGATGCACTGCGCAGCCTATGCCGGAATCCCCGCCGCCAACCACGCAGTCCGCGAGGCGCAGCAGGTCTTCAGGGATTTAGGCGTCTAGCAGTCGCGTCGCAGAGAAGGGCTGCAGCGCGATGTGGGCTAATTTCCTCGAACAACTGATCAACGGCATCACCCTCGGCTCGATCTACGGCCTGATCGCCATCGGCTATACGATGGTGTTTGGCATCATCGGCATGGTCAATTTCGCCCATGGCGATTTGTTCATGCTCTCGGCCTTCATCGCTCTGATCCTGTTTCTGGCGCTGACCCAATTGGTCGGCCTGTCGTCGATCTATGTGGCGATGTTCATCGTCCTGCTTGTGGCGATGCTGATCACATCGCTCTGGAATTGGAGCATCGAACGATTGGCCTACCGGCCGTTGCGCGGCTCCTTCCGCCTCGCGCCGCTCATCTCGGCCATCGGCATGTCGATCTTCCTGGCGAATTTCGCCCAGGTTGCCCAGGGCCCGCAGGTCAAGCCGCTGCCGCCGATGTTCAACGAGATGATCCTGCTTCCCGTCGGCGATGGCGGCCTGATGATCGCGTATAAGAAATTCGTCATCGTCGCCGTCACCGTCATCCTGCTCACCGGCTTCTGGTATCTGGTGCAGAAAACCCCGCTCGGCCGCGCCCAGCGCGCCGTCGAACAGGACCGCCGTATGGCCTCTTTGCTCGGCATAGACGTCGACCGCACGGTGTCGATCACCTTCATCATGGGTGCGGCGCTCGCCGCCGTCGCCGGCACGCTCTATCTCGTCTACTACGGCGTCGTCAGTTTCTCCGACGGTTTCATTCCCGGCGTGAAGGCTTTCACCGCCGCCGTGCTTGGCGGCATCGGCTCGATCCCCGGCGCCGTGCTCGGCGGCCTGTTGATCGGCCTGATCGAAACCCTGTGGGCCGCCTATGTCTCGAACGACTACAAAAACGTCGCGGCTTTCTCCGTCCTCATCGTCGTGTTGATCTTCATGCCTTCCGGCCTGCTCGGCAAACCGGAAGTCGAGAAGGTCTGAGCGCATGCAGGATGCCAAACGCGCCCGCGGCGCCACCCCCCTGACCCAAAAGCCTTCCCAGGAAGAACCATCCCGCCTCACGCGCGCCCTGCGCGACGCGACCCTCGTCGGCCTCGTCACCGCCGGCCTCTGCTTCCCCATGATCGCTTTGCGCGCCGAAGCGGACATGACCAATCATCTGGTGCTGCTGCAGCGCTGGGAATGGCTCATCGGGGCGGCAATCGCCATGTTCGCCTTCCGCTTCGCGGCATCGATGCTGAACACGGGGCTTGGACGCACGCTCGCGGTGATCGGCATCGCTCTGCTCTTGTTCGTCGCCGGCCATGGCTATTTCACGGCCTTTCCGTCGACGACCACCACTGTCTTCTGCCTGATCGCCGGCGTCGTTGCGCTGATCGCGGCCGTCGCGATCGATCGGGTCGATTTCGATGGCGCGGGCGAGCGCATCTCGATCAAGCCGCCGCAAGGCACCGGCACGGTCATTGCGATTTTCGCCCTGGCGGCCGCCCTCGCCTTTCCGCTGGTGATGAACAACTGGCTCGGGCCGCAAGGCTCGCTCAAGTGGATCAACAATTACGGCATCCAGATCCTGATCTTCGTCATGCTCGGCTGGGGGCTCAACATCGTCGTCGGTCTCGCCGGCCTGCTCGATCTGGGTTACGTCGCCTTCTACGCGGTCGGCTGCTATGCCTATGCGCTGCTTGCCACCAAATTCGGCCTGTCGTTTTGGATCTGCCTGCCGCTCGCCGGCATTCTCGCCGCCTTCTGGGGCATCCTGCTCGGCTTCCCGGTGTTGCGCCTGCGCGGCGACTATCTCGCCATCGTCACATTGGCCTTCGGCGAGATCATCAATATCGTCCTGACCAATTGGATCGACCTCACCAATGGCGAGGCCGGCATCCCCTCGATCCCTCGCGTCACCTTCTTCGGCATTCCCTTCACCGCCGGCGACGACGGCTTTGCCGCGCGCTTCGACCTGGAATTCTCGCCGATCCATCGCACGATCTTCCTGTTCTATCTGATCCTGGTTCTGGCGCTGATCACCAATTTCATCACCTTGCGCCTGCGCCGCCTGCCTGTGGGACGCGCCTGGGAAGCCTTGCGCGAGGACGAGATCGCCTGCCGCTCGCTGGGCATCAACACCACCAACGTCAAGCTCACCGCCTTCGCGCTGGGCGCCATGTTCGGCGGCTTCGCCGGCGCGTTCTTTGCCGTGCGGCAGGGCTTCGTCAATCCGAACTCTTTCACCTTCATCGAGTCCGCCAGCATTCTCGCCATCGTCGTTCTCGGCGGCATGGGCTCGCAGATCGGCGTGGCGCTCGCTGCCGCCGTCATGGTCGGCGGCACGGAAGCGCTGCGCGAACTCGACTTCCTCAAAACCCTGTTCGGTGGCCAGTTCGATCCGAACCAATATCGCATGCTGATTTTCGGCTTCGCCATGGTCTTGATGATGATCTGGAAACCGCGAGGTTTGATCTCGACGCGAACGCCTTCGATCTTCTTGAAACAGCGCAAAGCCATCGCCGGCGATCTGGTGAAGGAAGGTCACGGCTGATGCGCTGGTTGAGTGACCCCGTCCTCACCGTCGACGGCCTGAGCATGCAGTTCGGCGGCATTCGCGCCGTCAGCAATCTGTCCTTTGCCGCCGGCCGCGGCGACATCACCGCCATCATCGGCCCCAATGGCGCCGGCAAGACGACGGTGTTCAACTGCATCACCGGCTTCTACAAGCCAACCTCCGGCCGCCTCGCCTTCACCCGCGAGGGACAGACGGCGCGCGCCGACATCGAGGCGCTGACGCGTTCGCCGCGCCGCCACCGCCGCATGCCGAGCGGCGACATCTATCTCCTGGAACGCATGCCCGGCCACGACATCGCGAAGAAGGCGAAAGTGGCGCGCACCTTCCAGAACATCCGCCTGTTCGCTGGCATGACCGTGCTCGAAAACCTGATCGTCGCGCAACACAACACGCTGATGCGGGCGTCCGGCTTCTCGGTCACGGGCCTCGTCGCGCCGATGTTCTATCGTCCGCGCGAACGCGAGGCGGTCGATCGCGCCGCCTATTGGCTCGAGCGCATCAACCTCATCGATCGTGCCGACGATCCCGCCGGCGACCTGCCCTATGGCGACCAGCGCCGGCTGGAAATCGCCCGCGCCATGTGCATCGAGCCGGTCCTGCTCTGTCTCGACGAACCGGCCGCTGGCCTCAATCCGCGCGAATCCGCCGAGCTGACCCGCCTGCTGCGCGGCATCCGTGACGAACACAACGTGTCGATCCTCATCATCGAGCACGACATGAGCGTCATCATGAACATTTCCGACCATCTGGTCGTGCTCGACCATGGCGTGAAGATTTCCGATGGCGCGCCGGCCGAGGTGCGCGAAGACCCCAAGGTGATCGCCGCCTATCTCGGCACAGCCGACGAGGACGAACACGGAGGGCCGGCATGACCGCCCTGCTCGAACTCACCGGCATCGAATCTGGCTATGGCAAGATCATCGCGCTGAAGGGCGTCGACATGCATGTCGATCAAGGCGAGATCGTCACCCTGATCGGTGCCAACGGCGCCGGCAAATCGACCTTGATGATGACGATCTTCGGTTCGCCGCGCGCCCGCCGTGGCCGCATCGTCTACGACGGCCGCGACATCACCCAATTGCCGACCCATGACGTGGCCCGCCTCGGCATCGCCCAATCGCCGGAAGGCCGACGCATCTTCCCGCGCATGAGCGTCGAGGAAAATCTGCTGATGGGTGCCGCGCTCGGCGACCCAGCCAAACGCGCCGACGATCTCGAACGGATGTTCACCATTTTCCCGCGCCTCAAGGAGCGGCTGCACCAGCGCGGCGGCACCCTGTCCGGCGGCGAACAACAGATGCTCGCCATCGCCCGCGCCTTGATGACCCGGCCGCGCCTGCTGCTGCTCGACGAACCCTCCCTCGGCCTGGCGCCTTTGGTCGTGAAGCAGATTTTCGACGTCATCCGCGATCTCAACCGGCGCGACGGCCTGACCGTCTTCCTGGTCGAGCAGAACGCCTTCCATGCCCTGCGCCTGGCCCATCGCGCCTATGTCATGGTCAACGGCAATATTACCATGAGCGGCACCGGCGCCGACCTGTTGTCGCGGCCGGAAATCCGCGCCGCCTATCTCGAGGGAGGCCATTGATGGAAGGGCTTCTCTACGCGCCCTCGCCCTACGAGCCCTGGTCTTTTCTCGCCGTGACGGTGGTCATGGGCGGAGCCGCCGCCTGGGCCGCCGGCCGCATCCTGGCTTGGACCTGGCGCCCGCTCTGGCAGGTCGTGCCCTATGCCGTTCTGTTGGCCGGCGTTGTCGCCTTCCTGCATTATGTGCTGTTTCACGAAAACACCGTGCCGCTGGACAGGGTGATCGCCGCGGTCGGCGCGCAGGATGGGGCAGCCCTGGTCGACGCCCTGCGCTATTACGCGGTGATCCTGCTCGTCATCATTCTGTTCGCTCTCGCCGGCTACATCGTAACGCGCGCGCGACAGATGCGCCGGCAGTACGGGTTCCAAACCGACCCGTCGAAATGACGCCTGCTATATCCGAAGGTTTACTGATGACTTCATGCGCAATTCAGGGAAGTATTCACGCCGATGGCGTCGGGCGCAGACGACCACGGAACCGTCCGGAGGGACTTAAATGAAAAGAACATGGTTGGGACTCCTTGCCGCCGTCGCCACCACCCTGGTGGCCGTCGGTCCGGGACAGGCGCAGATCAAACTCGGCCTCGGCGGCCCCATCACCGGCGGCAGCGCCGTCTTCGGCTCGCAGATGAAGAACGGTGCCGAACAGGCGGTTGAGGACATCAACGCCGCCGGCGGCATCCTCGGCCAGAAGGTTCAACTGTTCCTCGGCGACGACGTCTCGCGGCCGGAACAGGGCGTGTCCGTCGCCAATAAGTTCGCTGGCGATGGCGTCAAATTCGTCGTCGGCCATTTCAATTCCGGCGTCTCGATCCCCGCCTCCGACGTCTATCAGGAGAACGGCATCCTGCAGATCACGCCGGCCTCGACCAATCCGGTCCTGACCGAGCGCAAGCTGACGAACGTCTTCCGCACCTGCGGCCGCGACGACCAGCAAGGCGCCGTCGGCGGCAAATACATTGCCCAGAACTTCAAGGGCAAAAAGGTCGCCGTCATCCACGACAAGACGCCCTATGGCAAAGGTCTCGCCGACGAGATCAAGAAGAACATGAACAGCGCCGGCGTCACCGAAGTTCTCTATGAAGGCGTCAACGTCGGCGAGAAGGATTTCTCCGCGCTCGTATCGAAGCTGCGCCAGCAGGGCATCGACCTGGTGGTGTGGGGTGGCCTCTATCCGGAAGGCGGCCTTTTGGTGCGCCAGATGCGCGACCAGGGCGTCAATGCCGTTCTGCTCGGCGGCGACGGCATCGCTTCGGCCGAATTCGGCGCCGTCGGCGGTCCTGGCGTCGAGGGCACCTTGATGACCTACGGCCCGGATCCGACCAAGCGCCCCAATGCGGCGGCCATCGTCAAGAAACTCATCGACAAGAAGATCAATCCGGAATCCTACACGCTCTACACCTATGCGGCGGTGCAGATCCTGCAGCAGGCGATGGAAGCGACCAAGACGACCGACCCGAAGAAGGTCGCCGAATATATGCATTCCGGCAAACCCTTCGACACGGTGATCGGCACCATCTCCTATGACGCCAAGGGCGACCGCACCGATTCCGACTATGTCATGTACATTTGGAAGAAGGCGGCCGACGGCAAGCTGATCTTCGAAGAGATGCAGAGCGCGCCGTAAGGCACGCTATATCCAAACGACAAAGGCCGGGCTTGCGTCCGGCCTTTTCATTTTGCGAACGCCTTCGGTTAAAACTTCGCTGACAGCATGAGTTGCGCCGAGCGGCCCGGCGCGATGAAGACGAAGGGCGCGGCGCTCTGGTAGAGGGCGTCGTAGTAGCGTGTGTTGAAGATGTTGTTCACGAACAGCTTCACCGTCAGATTGTCGTTGATCTTGCCTTCCAGGAACGTGTCGAAACGCCAATGGGACGGGATCGACGTGCCGGCATTGGCCGCCAGCAAGGTGCCGCCATAGATGCGCGACATATAGGTCGCCTGGCCGCCGATCTCGAGCCAGTTCGTCACCTGATATTTGCTCAACAGATTGAACGACTGATGCGCGATGTTAGCCAGTTTGAGGCCGACATTGCTCGGCATCGCCGATTGATCGACACGCGATTCCATCAAGGTCATACCACCGAACACGCTCCACTCCGGCGTGATCTTGCCGCCAAGCCCGATGTCAACGCCCTGCACGTGATAAGAGGCGCCCGACACGATGGTGCCGCGCACACCGTTGAGCGTGATCGATTCAAGCGCATTGTCGACGCGGGTATGAAACAGAGCCGCCGTCAGCAGGAGATGGCGATCGAACAGCTCCCATTTCGTGCCGATTTCGAACGCCTTGTTCCGCTGCGGCGAAAACACTTGATTGACCGGCGCGATGGGATTGAAGCCGCCGTAAGCAAGCGATGAACCATCGAGCGCGCCACCAACCGGATTGGCGGATGTGGCATAGGCGGCATAGACGCTCGCATAAGGCAGCGGCTTGACCGTGATACCGAGGTTGTAATTGACCAGCCCCGACGTGTTCGAAACCGTCTTGCCCGCCTGCCAGGAGCTGATGTTGTAATTGTCGTAGCGCAGGCCGCCGTTGAGAATGACCAGATCCTGATAATTGACACTCTCGATCAGATAAGCGCTCTTGGTATTGACCGTTGTGACGATCGGATTGCCGGCGAGAACCGGCGTGCCGGAGAACGGCAATTCATTCGGCGGATTGAAGATGGACGCGTTCATGATCGAACCCGTCCCGTTGAAACCGCCCGGCAAAGCTTCCGACGTTAAACCTCTATAGGTGTCGAAGCTCATGCGTTCGCGCGAGAACTCGGTGCCGATGGACGTCGTGCTCTTGATCGGCCCCAGATCGTATTTGAGCGTCGCATCCGTCTGATCCGCCAGCACGGTCGTCACCTGATAGCGGCTCTGCGGATTGCCGGTATAGGTCAACGTCGTCAGATTGGGCGCTTCGGGAATCGTGCCGAGATAATTGAGCAACGACCATTCGTAGCGGAACTTGTTGCTGATCGTCAGATGATCGTTGACGGCATATTCCGTGTTCTGGGTGAGAATATCCTGCTTGGCTTTCTGGAAGTCGCGATTGACGAAGCCGTAATAGGTGTTGCGCGGTACGCCGGTTTCGGTGAAGGGCGCACCCGCCGCCGTGTTATAGGGCACACCGAAATCCGGCAGCATGTTGAGATAGACATGGGTGTAATTGGCGGTGACCTTCAGTTGGTCATTGGGCTTGAATGCCACGGCCAGCAAGCCGCCCCAACGATCATCGAACACGAAGTCGCGTCCGGCCACATTGGCCTGCTGGCCCATGCCCGCCGCGCGGATCGACAGCGCCGGCGAGATGACCTGATTGACGTCGAAGGTGAAACGCCGGGTCGAATCCGTGCCGATGGTCGCGTCGGCCTTGTAGAAATTCCGATCTTGCGCCTGTTTGGTGACGATATTGACCGCACCGCCCGTAGTGCCGCGTCCGGCGAAGGACGATGACGGACCGCGCAGGATTTCCACCTGTTCGGTGAAGAAATTTTCGCGGATACTGACGGACGGATCGCGCACACCATCGACGAAAACGTCGTTGCGCGCATCGAAGCCACGAATAAAGAAGCGATCGCCGAACGCGTTGCCGCCCTCGCCCGTCCCCAGCGTCAAGCCAGCGGTGGTGCGTGCCAGATCTCGAAACGAGGTGGCGTTCTTGTCGTCGATCACCTCGCGGGTGAGAACGGTTACGCTCTTGGGCGTGTTGAGGATCGGCTCGGCGAATTTGGCTGATGAAGCCAGGCGGTCGGCCTTATAGGGCGCGGCTGCATCGGCATAGGGATCGCTGCCAGGCTGGCGCGCGATTGCCGGCGCGCTGACGGCGCCCGGCGCTGGCGCGGGCTGCACGGGTGCCACGGGCGCGCGTGGCGCGGCGCGGCGGCGCAAGGCAACGCGGGCACGAACATGCGCCGCACTCTGGCGCGGCGGCGCGCTGCGGTGATGCACTACTGGCGCGTCGACAGTGACGGACGGCAAGGCCTCGCTGGGCTGCACTGGTCCCTGCTGCGCATCGGCGCTGCCGACCGATCCTGCCGTCACCAGAAAAGCGGCGGCCGTCGCCAAAGCACCACGTGAATCGATATCCACCGGCCAGGCCATACGCGTGGTCGCCGCGCGCAGCGAATGTGGCGCCTTCTCAACAGTCATCAGCTCGCCCCTAGTAATAATACGGATGTAGATTGATGGGGCGGTCATCGCAGAGGACGGGGCGTCCGTCAAAGCCTCTGTTTTAGAACGATTATTATCAACAGCCACAGAGGTGCGCGCCGGCGGCATCACGACGACACACTTTAGATTTGGTCCAAATTAAATAAGCGAGAAAAGCAAAGTCATTCCCGCTCATTGTCAGCAGGTACGATGAAGACTGACCGATCGCTCCTACCGAGGCGGCGCATTTCGGCAACAATCGGGATTTTATTGAAAGTGGCCTGCTCAGATTTCCTGGCTCGGCGGCTTCATCAAGGCGAACAATTCGTCCACCGAAAGCTGCGCCGCGGCCCTGACGCGCTCGGCCGATTCCGTGCCGCTGATGTCGATGCCGGCAATGACCGCTTTGATCTCGTCGCGAAAGCCGGTGAGGAAGCGCAGCGGATCGGGCGAAGAATTGGCGACATGCGCGACCAGCCCGGTGATGAGAATCTGGCAGGCCAGCATGCGGCCGTTCAATTCTTCCATCTCTCTGCCTCCTGAACGCGCGATCAGCCGAGCGTCGCTAACCCTGGAAAAACGTCAAGCAGCCAGAACGACACTGCCTGCATGCTGCCCGTGAGGAAAGCGACGCCGGTGACGATGAGCAAAACGCCGACCACTTTCTCCACCGTGCCGAGATGGCGCTTGAACCGGCCGAGAAATTCCATGAACGGCTCGATGGCAAAAGCCGCGATGAGAAACGGAATGCCAAGCCCCGCCGAATAGACCGCCAGCAACAGCGCGCCGCGCCCGGCGGTGCCTTCGCTGCCGGCGATCGTCAGGATCGCCGCCAGGATCGGCCCGATACAGGGCGTCCAGCCGAAGGCGAAGGCGAGGCCCATGACATAAGCGCCCCACAGGCCGACGGGCTTGCGCACGTCGAGCCGCGCCTCGCGATAAAGCAACGCCAGCCGCCATACGCCGAGGAAATGCAGACCCATCGCGATGATGGCGACACCTGCCAGCGCCGACAGCAGACCGAAATATTGCCGGATGAGCTGGCCGAACAACGACGCGGTGGCGCCAAGCCCGACGAAGACGGTCGAGAAGCCAAGCACGAACAGCACAGCCGCCAGCAGCACGTCACGTCGCGCCCGCGTCGCCCGTTCGCTCGACAATTCCTCCACCGTCGTTCCGGCGATGAAGGTCAGATAAGGCGGCACCAGCGGCAAGACGCAGGGGCTTAGGAATGACAGCAAGCCGGCAATCAAAGCGGCAGGCAGCGAAATATCCGACATCTCACATCCGATCGCGCCAACCGGGCGCACCCGCAGGCCGAGGCGCGGGCGCCACGAACATGCTAGACCAGCCCTACTGCTTAAAACCTAGGCGCTGCCCATGCAAAGCGGCGGAACGCCGCCTCGCCAAGAGGTGATGTGGGCGTGAAGATGACGTGATGGAGCGTGACCCGTGCTGAACCTGATCACCGACGTCCCTGGCCTGAAAGTCGGCAATGCCCAAGACGAAACCGTGCTGTCGGGGGTCACGGCAGTGATTTTCGACGAACCGGCCATCGCCTCCATCGCCATTCATGGCGGCGCACCCGGTGTGCGGGATACTGCCTTGCTCGATCCCGAAATGACCGTCGAACGGGTCGACGCTTTGGTGCTGTCGGGCGGCTCGGCTTTCGGCCTCGATGCGCCGGGCGGTGTTCAAGCGGCGTTGCGGACCGCAGGACGCGGCTTCCCCGTCGGCTCCGTAAAAGTACCTATCGTTCCCGGCGCTATCCTGTTCGATCTCCTGAATGGCGGCGACAAGACCTGGCCGCGCATGTCGCCCTATTGGGAGCTCGGTCATGCCGCCGCCGAGGCGGTCGCGACGGATTTCGCCATCGGCTCCGTTGGCGCCGGCTTTGGTGCCACCACCGCCAATCTGCGTGGCGGCCTGGGTTCAGCCTCCTGCCGCACCGCCGGCGGCTTCACGGTCGGCGCGCTAGTCGCCGCCAATGCGATCGGTAGTGCCACGATCGGTTCGGGACCGCATTTCTGGGCAGCACCTTATGAGCAAAACGGTGAGTTCGGCGGGCTGGGCCTACCGGCGCGGATCGAAACAGCCGATCTCGATCTGGTCATCAAAGGCGCGGCCGCGCCGAAACCGGAAAATACCACCATCGCCATCGTCGCCACCGATGCGGCATTGACGAAAGGCGGCGCCCGCCGCCTCGCCGTGATGGCGCATGATGGCATGAGCCGCGCTTTGCGCCCCTCGCATGCGGCGATGGATGGCGATCTCATTTTCGCAGCCAGCACCGGCCGCGCCGGCAAGACACCGGATACGCGCGATCACATTGAAATCGGCCAGGCTGCTGCCGATTGTCTGGCCCGCGCCATCGCGCGCGCTGTTTTCGCCGCCGCGCCAGCGCCAAAGGTTCCCGGTGCGAAACCTGCGTGGCGGGAACTCTTTTTTAACTCTGGTGTTTCAGACACTCAGTGACAATTCCGTTGATCGCTGCTGGCGCGCCTCTTGCTTCACATGTCCGTGACAAGACATTCACGCCATGGTTGCGCCGCAATATCGGGTGTAAAACGTGCAGATGTCGGGTCTGGGAGCTTATCTATGAGGCAACTTGCAAAAATCGCTATCTTTGGAGCGATGCTGCTGGCTGTCGCTCCGGCTGTCGCGCAAGAACCCATTCAGCAGGAGCAGTCGACCAACTGGCGCGAGCTTCTAAACGATCTCTACCGTCTCGATCTCGCCATCGACCGCTGCGAGCAGGTTCTGCCGACGGGCGAGGAAATGATCCGTCTCGAAGACGCAATCGGCTATGTCGAACGCCGCGTCGATATGCCGAAGGAAGCTTTGGACGAGGTTTTCTCCAAGCTCGAATATGAGACCGTGGCGGATCGCAACGATTTCTGCTCGGCGATGACCAACGCCGTCGACGAAATCCGCAAAATCCCGGCCGAATACCAGGATTAAGCTGGGGTTATAGCGTTTCACAGTTCGGCTTAGCCGAACGCCATGAAGACGCGTCAAAATAAGAGATCCAAGCAAAATCACGTTTCCACCGAAACGTGATTTGCTCTGGGATTGAGCTTTCGTGAAGGTTTGCCGGCGATAGTGCCTCCTGCACAAACAGGAGGCTCTTTTTATGTCATCGCCCGACTTCGCCGCCGCCGCGCTCGACGCGGTCGTCCTCGAGCCGGCGCCTATCAATTCAGATTGGATCCTCGCCGGATCCCCTGAAGCCCGTTCGGTGGAAGTGTTCCGCAGCGCCGACGGCGCCGCCACCTGCAATGTTTGGGATTGCACGGCTGGCACATTCAAATGGTATTTCGGTGTCGACGAAACCGTCCACATCCTGCAAGGCGAGGTCGAAGTGACCGCCCAGGACGGATCGGTCCGCATGCTCAAGCCCGGTGACGTCGCTTTCTTCGCGAGTGGCACCTGGGCGACGTGGCGCATCGACAACTACGTCCGTAAACTTGCTTACTGCCGCCACTCGATGCCGCTGCTGCTGGCTTTCTCCCTGCGCGTGGTCGGCAAGCTGATGCGCATGTCCGGCCTCAGCAGCGCCGCGCCCGACAGCGGGCTTGGCGGCCGCAACGTCGCCTGACCGTTATCGTCTCGGCGCCATCCGCTCCGACGTTCCGATGAAATAAGCGATGGTGCCGATGACGATCAGCCCGAACAGGAACCACAGCACCGGCAGATAGGTGCCATAGACGTCGTGCAACATCGCCAGCACGACGGGCGACATGGTGCGCGGCAGGATCGACACGGTCGTCATCGCGCCCGACACCGCCGCATATCCGCGCAGACCGAAGATCTCAGCGATCACCGTCTGGCGGACGATCATGATGACGCCGCCAGCCGCGCCATGTACGAGCGCGAAGAGAAAATTACCGGTCGCGCCATAGGAGCCGGCGAAAATCAGAATGAGCATGCCGACGCCGAACATCGGAAAGACAATCCGTCCGGTGCGGCGCGCCGATCCGACCGGATCGAGCACATGGGTGATGATCCGCCCAACGACGGCGGCCGGTCCGGTCATTGAAAAGATCACCACCGCCAGGCTCTGCGGCAGGCCACGCTCGTCAAGCAACGGCACCAGATGGATGGTGATGCCCGACATGACGAACCAATGCACGCTGAAGGCGATCGCCAAGGTCCAGAAAGCGCCCGTACGGATGGCGCTGCGCAACGGCGACGTGCCGCCTTGCGGCGCCGATGGCAGCCCCCCTTCCGAAAGCGCCTGCTTGCGTCGCTGAAATTCGCCCGTGCGGCTGCCGACCGTGCCGCGCAAGGTGAAGAAACAGATCAAGGTCGGCCCGAAAGCCAGGATCGCGGCCAGCGCCATCATGCCGGCGCGCCAGCCATATTCGCCCATGATCAGGCCGACCACCGGCGGTACGACCGCCGACGACAGGCCACCGATAATCGCCGCATAGGTGAGGCCGCGGCGAAAATCCTTGACGTTGGCGGTGACGACGGAGGCCGGAATATTGCCCAGCAGCATCGACTGCGAAATGCCGACGCCGGTGAAAGCCATGTAAAGCTCGGTCAGACTGCTGATATGCGGCACGCTCATGAGCGCCGCCGCGCCGACCAGCCCGCCACCGGTCATGATCCAGCGACCGCCGCGCCGGTCCATCAGATAGCCGAAGGGAATCGCAAAAATATCGGCCACGACGAGCGCCAGGGTGAAGGCCGAAGCGACTTCCGTGGCGCTCCAGCCGAATTCCTGGTTGAGCGGTTTCAGAAACAGGGCGATCGAATGCCAGAGAACGCCGATGGCAATCAGCTGGGAAATGGCGACGCCCCAGATGATCCGGTTTTCACCCGGCGCCGTCTTCGCTCCCTGCCCCTCGCTGCCCATTGTTTCCACCCCGCCCGGCGGATCATCCGGGCCGGCACCTCATCGACAGCATTCTGCCGCTGATCAACTCTTAGAATGAATCGCGTTTCGATAGAAACGCGATTTTTGCAAGAGCCTTATGCGCGTCGGCGCGCGTGCGGACTTTTGTCGACATTTTCCATGAGTTCATGGACGAGACGCTCGGTCAATTCGGCGCGCACGCCGGCATAGGCCGGATCGTCCCACACATTATGGGTGTCGTCGGGATCGGTGCGGCGATCGTAGAGTTCGCCCCACGGCATGCCCTTGTAGAGGGTGAGCCGGTGATCGGCGGTGATCAGCGTGCGCACCACCGCCGATTTCTCGAAGCCCATGCGCGGCTGGGTATCCTCATATTCGATCACCAGTTCGTCGCGCAGCTCGTGGGAGCCGGCGACATTGCCGAGCAGGCTCTTGCCCTGAATGCCCCAATAGGGTTTCAGGCCGGCGCGATCGATGATGGAGGGCGCCAGATCGATGGTCGAGGACAGAGCGTGCGACACGCGCGCCGTCCGATCGGCGGGATCGGACCAGATCATCGACACGTTGTTGATGGAATCGAGCATGATCGCGCCCTTCAACATCAGGTTGAAGTCGCCGAGATAGTCGCCGTGGTCGGAATTGAACACGATCACCGTATTCTCATATTTGCCGGCGGCTTTCAGCGCATTGATCACAGAACCGATGGCATCGTCGATCATCGTGATCATGCCGCAGGACAGCGCCATGGCTTCGCGCGTCTCGCGCTCATTGGCCATGAAGGCTTCCTGCGTCTGCGCCTGGCGCGTGCCCTTGGTCCAATGATCGTGCAGCCAGCGCATCGGCGGCGTCGGATTTTTATGCGCCTCATAGGGCAGCCGCGGATGGAAATCCTCGGGGCTGTACATGTCCCAATATTTGCCCGGCGGCGTGAACGGGTGATGCGGATCGGGGAAAGAGACGAAAGCGAAGAACGGCTGATCGTCGCCTTTCGACGCATTGATATAATCGATCGCGCGATCGCGGATGAAGGACGTCGGATAGAGTTCCTCCGGGATCGGCGTGCGCACCGCCTGCGGGCAGACGTAATCGTGCGGCAGTTGATTGGCCTTGTCGCGCCAGAAGTCCGCCTGATTGGTTTTCGACTTCAGCCATTGATAGTAATGGCCGTTGCACTGGTCGCTGTGATTGGTGACCATGTCGACATGGTCGTAGCCGTAATAGGGCGTCCTGATCTTGAAGAATTCTGGACTGGCGTAGCGCGACGGATCTTCCTGATCGTAGTCGGCCTCCTCCGCCTTCCAGGCTTCCTTGATGACGCCAAGTTCGTCGGGCTTGTAGCGCTTTTGCGAGTCGATACCTGTCATCGGCTGCACGTGGCTCTTGCCGATGAGCGCCGTGCGATAGCCGCCGGCCCGCAGCACGTCGGTGAACGTATTGGCGCGAATAGAGAGATCGCAGCCGTTGTGGCGCAGGCCATGGGTGCTGGGAAAACGACCGGTCAGCAGCGAGGCGCGATTGGGCATGCAGACGGGCGATGCCACGTAGAAGCGGTCGAACCTCGTACCATTAGCCGCGAGACCATCGATATTGGGCGTCTTGACGATCGGATGGCCGGCGCAGCCGAGATAATCGGCCCGCTGCTGGTCGGTGATGAAGAACAGAAAATTAGGACGCGACATAAAAGCCTCTTAGACAGCGTTTCCAAGCAATCGTTTGAGCGGTGCCGCCATCACGGGCGGCGAACCATCATTCCATCTTCATACCAGCTTTGGCGATGACTTCGCCCCATTTCTGCCGGTCACGAGCGATCTGAGCGACGGAAGCCGCTTCGTCGGCGCCGATCGGATCGGTCGCCTGCTGTTCGATGCGGGCACGCACCTCCGGGTTCTTCAGCGCTTCCAGAACGGCATTGCCGAAAGCCGCCCGCAGCTCCGGCTTCATACCGCCGGGTGCGAACATGTAATTGACGAAACGTGCTTCGAAGCCCTTGATGCCAGCCTCTTCAGCGGTGGGAATATCGGGCACGAAACGCACCCGTTCGTTGGCCGACACGGCGAGCGCCCGCAGCGCGCCCGAATTGACGTGCGGAATGAGCACGCCGGCGGTGATGAAACTCGCCTGGATGTTGCCGGCGAGCAGATCCTGCAAAGCGAGCGCCGCGCCGCGATACGGCACGTGCACGGCGCGCAGCTCGCTCACCATCTTCAGATATTCGAGCGCCAGATGGCCGGGCGAACCGATGCCGGCCGAACCGAAATTCAGTTCGTGGCTTTTGCCGTATTCGACCAGCTCCTTGAAACTCTTGGCTGGAACGGTCTTGGCGTTGACGGCGAGCAGCAGCAGGTTCTGGCCGACCTTGGCGACAGGCACGAGATCGCGCGTCGCATCGAAGCCCTGCGACTTGTAGACATTCGGATTCACCGTGACGATCGAATCCGGGCAGAAGAGCCAGGTCAGTCCGTCGGGCGCCGATTTCGCCACGAAGGCGGCGCCGACATTGCCCGCCGCACCCGTGCGGTTCTCGATGACGATCGAACGTTTGATGTCCTGGCTGAGACGTTCAGCCAGTACGCGCGCGATCGCATCGGCCGGCCCGCCCGGCGCCAACGGCACGATGACCGTGATCGGCCCCGGCGGGATTTGTTCAAGCGGCGATTGCGCGGCAACAGCCATGGCGCCCGCCAGCCAGAACGCGGCGGCGGCGATTTTCGGCAACATCATTTCGGATCCACTCCCCTCAAACGGACGGCTCGGGCCTCCCGGCTTTTCGGCGCGGATTGTGGAGAGGTTTTACTTATTCGAAAACAACAATTTTGGCAGCAATCATACCAAAAACGTATATCTCAGTCCGGCTTGCTGTCCGCCAGCCCCCGGACATAGGTCTCGAAGCGCGCTTTGAATTCGTCGATCAGGGGATGATCCTTCATGTCCTGGCGGCGCCACATGGCCACGTCTCGGCGCGGCATCTCCGCCTTGAAACGCAATTCGACGAAACGCCTGGGATCGTCGATATGGCGCATCAGAAAACTCGGCGCCGCCATCAAATAGTTGCCACTGCTGACCAGAGTGAGCGCGATCGAAATGTCGCCGGAAAATTCGATCACGGTGCGTGCGCCGTCGACGCCGATGCGCGAGAGAATTTCGCGGGTCGTATCGCGGGCGCCAGACAGTACGCCCACCGTCGTCCAGGTCGCCGCAGCCAGATCGGCGACGCTGACCTCGCGGCGCTGCGCCAACGGATGCTTCTCGCTGGCGAACAGACCGATGTGATCTTCGAACATTACATCGTGGATCAGATCGTCGGCCGCGAAATGGCGCAGGCCTGGCGCTAGTACGATGTCGAGTTCGTCACGCCGCAAGCGGTCGAGCAACCGCTCGGCACCGTCGACCGACACCCGCAAGCCGACATTCCATTTCGAACGCAGGATATGGCTGACGAAGCCCGGCATGATCGAGCGCGCCAGCATGGCGCCGACGGCGATGCGCAATTTGCCATCCTGCCCTTGCCGCCAGCGCTCCACTTCGCCTTCCGCCTGATCCATTGCGTCGCGGATCAGGCGGCCCTGGCGCGCCAGCGCCGCGCCGATCACCGTCGGCGCCACGCCATAACGGCCACGCTTCAAAAGAGGCGCACCCACTTGCGCCTCCAGGCTCTTCATATTGCGGCTGAGCGTTGGCTGAGTGAGATGGAGCGCTTCCGCGGCCCGCGACAGCGAGCCCAGTTCAACGATTTCGGCCAGTTGCCGCAGATATCGTGGCTCCATTCCTTCTCACTATTGCGGCTCGATCCCCAGTTCCTTCGTGGTCTTTTCCCACAGGGCGAGCTGTTCGCCAAGGAAGTTTGCCGCATCGCCGGGCGATCCGACGCCCTGCGGATTGATGTCGAAGCCAAGTTTTGGCGCCATCTCGCGCACCTGCTCGTCACGCGTCGCCCGATCGGTCGCCGCATTCATCTTCGCAACGATGTCGGGCGGCGTGCCGGTGGGGGCCATCAGCATGAACCAGCCGGCGAAATCAAAGCCCGGCACGGTTTCGCCCGCCGCCGGCAGGTCTGGGAAAGCCGACACCCGCTTGGCCGAAGCCATGGCGATCGCCCGCATCGATCCAGCGCGGATTTGCGCCTCGACGATCGACACCGAGAAGACGCCGACTTGCAGACGTCCGGCGATCGTGTCCTGCACTGCATTGTTGATATTGGGATAAGGCACCAGAACGAAGGTCGTGCCGGTGCGCTTGTTGAGCGCTTGCGCCGTCACGCCGGCCAGATTGCGTGGGCCATCGACACCCAGCGAATATTTACCGGGCGCCGCTTTCTCCAGCGCGATCAGCTCCGTCAAAGTCTTTGCCGGCAAGTCCGGTGTCGTCACGATCACCTGATTGCTGCGCGTCACCAGCGCCACCGGCGCGAAGTCCTTCGTGGGATGATAGGGCAGATCCTTCATCATGAAGACATTGTTTGCCAAGGCCGCCGACGTCGCGAAGAAATAGGTATAGCCATCAGGCGCGGCGCGCGCCGCCGCCAGTGCGCCAATGACATTGCCACCACCCGGCTTGTTCTCGACAACGACGCCTTGCCCCAATTCCTTGCCGAGCTTTTCGGCGATGAGGCGCGCCATCACATCGGGACTTGCACCCGCCGCTTGCGAAACGATCAGCGTTACCGGCCGCTGCGGCCAGTTCGCCGCACCCTGTGCCGCAGCGATATGTGTAGACACGAATAAAGCGGCACCAGCCGCCAACAGCCTCCCGAACATGTTCCCTCCCAGGCTCCCTGTTCAATGCGGAAAGCCTAGCATGACGTTGCGCGCGTGAAAGATGCCCACCCGGAGCCCAAGCAAAAATTTCGTATCGCAATGTGAGCACATGCCTTTGAACGGCTTTACCGCAAGCACGGCCTATGCCTAGCATCGTGTGTGAGGGAGGATCACGATGACGTTTCTGCGCAATGCCTGGTATGTGGCGATGTGGTCGCAAGATCTCGGCGACACACCGCAACCACGCCGCATTCTCGACGAACCGCTTGTCTTCTTTCGCACGGCCGACGGTAAAGCCCGTGCATTGATCGACGCCTGCCCACATCGGCAAGCGCCGCTGCATCTCGGCAAGATCGTCGGCGACCGCGTGCGTTGCCAATATCATGGCCTTGAGTTCGATACCTCGGGCGCTTGCGTGCGCAATCCGCATGCTTCGGGACGCATTCCGCCCAATGCCAAGGTACGTGCTTATCCGGTCGTCGAGAAACACACGCTCGTCTGGGTTTGGATGGGCGAAGCCAAGGCCGATCCGTCAACCATTCCCGACTTCTCCTTGTTCGATACCGCCGATCCCACCACCGTCTCGCGCAAGGAATGGATGCGCATGAAGGCGCATTACTATCGCATCGTCGAAAACCTGCTCGATCTCAGTCACGCCAATGTTCTGCATGAAAGCATACTCGGCAATGAGGAGATGATGCCCGCGAAAGTCGGCGTCGAGCAGAACGGCGCTTCCTTGAAGGTCTCCCGTCTCAACGAAAACGTACCGCCACCGCAACTCTACAATCTGCTGTTCCGGCGCGACAATGCGCCAGTCGACGTATGGGCCAACATTCTCTGGTATGCACCCTCAACCCTGTTGAACGACACAGGCGCGACCACGCCAGGCGGCCGGCACGAAGATGGCACGGGCGTCTTCGGTGCGCATTTCCTCACGCCGGAAACAGCGACAACGACTCTCTATCATTTCGCTGCCGTGCGGCAGAACCCGCGCGCCTGGGGTGAGCCGATCGACAGCGAGTTGCGCGCTTTACTCTCGGAACTGCGTCACGAAGCCTTCGACGCGCAGGACCGGGTGATGATCGAGGGCCAGCAGCGCAACATGGACGACCCCGCCATCGACAAGGAAAAGCCGATCTTTCTGGAGGTCGATGCCGGCCCGACGCGGTTCCGCCGGATCATGGACGAACTGTTGCGGCAGGAACAGGAAGCAACCCAGATCCCGGCTTCTGCCGCCGAATAAGCCCGAAAAGGGCCGATTTTCTGGGGTTTTATCGCCAAATATCGTTTCTTCTCGCGGCGGAACCTGCGATAAGCCACGGCATATTTGGAGATGACCCATGCGCCCGCTGAAAATCCTGCCCTCGATCCTTGCCGCCGATTTCTCCCGGCTCGGCGATGACACGCGGGCGGCGATGGAAGCGGGCGGCGATCTCGTCCATGTCGACATCATGGATGGTCATTTCGTTCCCAACATTTCCTTTGGCCCCGACGTGATGCGCTCGATCCGTGGCGTCACCGACAAGCCATTCGACGTGCATCTGATGATCTCGCCGGTCGATCCTTATCTCGAAGCCTTTGCCAAGGGCGGCGCCGACATCATCACTGTCCACGCCGAGGCCGGGCCGCATCTGCATCGCTCGCTTCAGACCATCCGTGGACTTGGCAAACGCGCCGGCGTCGCCATCAATCCGGGCACGCCGGAAAGCGCCATCGAACCCGTGCTCGACGATGTCGATCTCGTGCTGGCCATGACCGTCAATCCGGGCTTCGGCGGCCAGAAGTTCATCTATCCGGTGCTCGACAAGGTGCGCCGCATCGCCGCCATGTGCGCCGGCCGCGACATCGACATCGAGATCGACGGCGGCGTGACCGCCCAAACGGCGGCGGCTTGCGTCACCGCCGGCGCCAATTATCTCGTCGCCGGGTCCGCCGTATTCAAAGGCGGCCAGAACGCCTTCGCCGGCAATATCGCCGCGATCCGCAAGGCGGCCGAAAGCGCGCGCGGCGAGATTGCTTAGTCACTTCGGATTGGGATGCCCATCGAGGCGTAGCTGATAGACGAAATAGGTCGGCGTGCAGAAGCCGATCTTTTCGGTCTTTAAAACATTGAGCGCCTGCGCACTGGGCTTGATCGCACCGCGCGTCAAATCTTCCGGCATCGCCTGACAGATATAATCCTCGCGGCAGAACCGCGTCGGGGAACAGGTGTCGAGCATGCCGCGCCCGACACTGGCGGCGAAAGCCGCGCTGTCGAAATAACCCTTTGCCATCTGCTCGAAGCCCTTGCCACCCACGATGGCGCAGATTTCATTGGCCGCTTTGCCCGGCAGAAAAGCGGCGAGCCGCGCCTCCTCCGGCGTACAGGGTCGCGACAGACGACCCAGCGGCACACCGATCTGGCTGGGACGACAATTGTTGTCGTAGCCGCTGAGCTTGCCTTCCGGCACTTTATAGATCAGCTCCTCCTTGGTGACACGATCGCTGAACGACCGCACGTTGAAGCTGAGCCGACTGCCCGAAGCATTTTGAGGCGTAGCGTCGGTGATGACGTTGGCGCGACAGCTCAGCCCCGCATAGATATTCTTTTGCGCCGGCACGCATTGGCCGAGATGAAACGACGCGGCACCATTCGTCGTCATCGCCTGACAGGTGAGACCGCGCGCACTGCTGCAACTCCAATTGGCCTCGGTGGCAAGATCGGCGCTGAGCGGACACGGCATGTTGTCGCCCGCTGCCGCAGTGATCGGCACTGCCTTCTTGTCCCAATCGGCAGCGGGCGCCGACGGATGCGGGCGGAAACGATCCGGCGCTTCGCCGCGCGTCAAATGTTCCACATAGCTCTTACGACGTGGCAATTCCGCTGAGACATGCGGCGAGAACGGCAATTGCAACCTGTTGCCGTCGATCGCGCCCTGCACGGCGGCCGCATCGCCAAAATCGGAACGATCGACGCCGAGGAAATGGAAGCCCGCCGTCGATGACGATTGATGACAGCCCATGCAGGAGGACGTGTTGAGCCGCTCGAGCAAGGCCGCGCCCGTGCGGATGAACTGACGCGATGGATCACTCCAAGCGCTGACCATCTTATTGGCCAGTTCGGGGCTGACCACCAGATCGAACGGACGATTGGCCAGACGCGCGCTGCCAGCCGTCGAATAACTCAGGGCGATGTCGGCGGAAAGCTCGTCTGGAATCTTGAAGGCGCCCGTATCGATCTCCCCCATGTGGGCGGAAAGATAGTCCTGCAATTGCTTCTGCTTAGCCGGCTCCTTCA
The DNA here is from genome assembly GCF_031921685.1 of Methylocella sp. CPCC 101449. Lineage (NCBI taxonomy): Bacteria > Pseudomonadati > Pseudomonadota > Alphaproteobacteria > Hyphomicrobiales > Beijerinckiaceae > Methylocella > Methylocella sp. CPCC 101449. The sequence continues at coordinate 757,922 of NZ_JAPDHU010000003.1, forward strand.
AAATCGCCTGCACGTCGGGCGTATTCTCCAGAGCAATGGGCCGAAAGCCACCGTCTCGGAAAGCGAAAATACGCATCCAATAGATCGCTTGCCCCGCGAGCCTGCGGTTCTCCATCCGCTCAAGATCAGACGGGAAGCGCGCCACCTGCGCATTGATCTCCATCTGCTTGAAGGTGAGCTTGGAAAAATCGAGCGGCCCTTGCAGCAGACGCTGGGCGATCACAGCCGCGCTGTCCTTGCCCATGCCCTCGACACGCCAACGCGTGGCGATGCCGCGGCAATTGTCGCCATCATCATTGTAGCTGAACACCATGTTGACGGTGAACGGCATGCGCGACGCATAGGTCTTACCATTCATCTTCACGTCGTAGCCAAGACGATAGATGAAGCGCACTTCGCCGCAATGCCCGGGATCGAAATCGCGCCGATCGATGCGGTTGACGACGCCGGCGAGAATGAACAGGCCGTCCGATGAGTTCAGCCATTTCTCGTTGAAGACGCGCATCACATTGCCGTTCTGCCGCAACCTTTTGCCGGCCTCCGTCTTCGCGGCCGAGGGAACGTAGGTCTTCAGAATCTCCTTTTCCCAATCGATGCCCAGTTCCGAAATCATCCGCGCGATGTCGGCGGACATGACCGAAGTAAATTTGCCGTAGCTCTCTCCGAAGCGCGTGAGGTCGCTGGCCCGCGTCGGTCCCGAAGCCGCCACCGGCGCAGGCGACGTCAATTTGCGGGCTTCGTGAAGACGCTTGAACAGGCTGTAGAGCGACAGCGGCGCGATCTTGTCGCGATCGAGCTCCGCCAGCAACGGCGCCTCGCTGATCAGTGTCACGACGGGGGGAGATGGCGCGGGCTGCGCCACGGCCATCGGGCCCAAACCGAGGAAGAGAGCCAGACCCAAAGAGCGAAAGATCGTGAGGCGCATGGCCGAAGCTTACTTCGGGAACAAGCGCCTCACAATAAAATCGCCGCCAGATCGAGAAACGATCAAACCACCGGCAGGGTCAGCAGGCCGGCATCGCCGGTCTCGAGCCCGAAGAGCAGCCGCTTGCCGTCGGCATCCCAGGCCAAAGCGGTGACCGGCGCGCGCGGCCGGTTGCGCGCATCGACCTCGTCGGTCTCCTCAAGGCCCTTGCGCACCAGAAGCTCGGCACTGTCGGTGATGCGGCACAGCAGCACCCAGCCGTCGTCATAGCCAAGCGCGACGATCGGCGCCTTGGGATGGAAAGCGACGCGATTGATGCGCGCCGGGCGCACGCCGCATTCGCGCGGCGCCTTGCCCATCGGCCCATCCTTGGATTCGAACGGCCAGATCACGCAGGCGTCGGCGCCGGAGGTTGCCAGCCACTTGCCATCGGGCGACCAGGAGAACGAGCGCGTCTTCGACGGATAGCCCGTCATGCGCATGTCCTTCTTGTCGGCGATACGCCAGCCGTGCAGCGCGTTTTCCTGCATGGCGGTGACGCAGAACAGGCCATCGGGCGACACGGTGATGTCGAGATGCGAGCCGGCCCAGCGCAGCATCTCCGGCTCCGCCACCATGTTGGGAAACCACAGGCTCGCGCCATTATAGTGCGACATGGCGACCCGATAGCCCTTGGGCATGAAGGCAAGGCCGCGCACACCGGACGGCGCCTGCACGCTCTTGACCGCGCCTTTCGGATCGCGCGCCCGCACATCCTTGCCCGCCGACCAGGCGGCTGCGCCATCTTCGCGCAGCGCCAAAGCATCGATCCACTTGCCCTTCTCGTTGCCGATCTCGGTCGCCGTGCCATTGCCGCGCGTTTCAACCACACGGCCGTCATCGCCGCCGGTGACCAGCCGATCGCGGCCCCCGGCAGCGCACAGGATCGTCGCATCCGGATGGGCGAACACGCGCTCGCCGCTGTCGGTGAAAAGAATTTCGCCATTGGCCAGCGCCAGCACCGGCCGGCCATCGAGAAAGGCGCCGGCGACGGCCTCGGCCCCCGCTTCGATCGGTTGCACGTGGGAAGTCAGGGACTGGTCGTAATTGGTGAGCATGGATCCGGTGTCTTGTTGTGAGGCCGGGGTGGCACGCCGTACCACCCCGCCTGTTAGGACCGTCTATAAAGCGACTGTAAGAGTTTCAGGCCTTGCAGGCCATGAAGCCTTCGCGCAGCATCTCTTCGTCGAGCTTGCGGCCGATGAAGACGATCTTCGATTCCCGCTTCTCGCCCGGCTTCCAGTCACGCTGCAGATCGCCGTCCAGGATCATATGCACGCCCTGGAAGACGAAACGCTTCGGCTCGTCCTTGAACGCCAGAATGCCCTTGTAGCGCAGCAGGCTCGGGCCTTCGGTCTGGGCAATGTGATTGATCCACGGCATGAAGCGGTGCGGATCGACCTCACCATCGATGTGGAACGACACCGACTGCATATCCTCGTCGTGATAGTGCTTCAGCCCGTGACCATGATCGTGGTGATGGCCATGGCCGTGATCATGATGATGGTGATCATGGTCGTGGTGATCGTGATCGTCGGCCTCGAGGAAATCCGGCTCGATTTCGAGAATGCGGTCGAGATCGAAAGCGTTGCGGCCAAGCACGGCGTCGAGCGGCACGTCGCAGCGCGAGGTCTTGTGCAGCTTGGCATAGGGGTTGATGGCGCGGATGCGCGCCTCGACTTCACGCAGCTCTTCCGGCGAAACCAGATCCTGCTTATTGAGCAGAATGACGTCGGCGAAGGCGATCTGGTTCTTGGCTTCCGGCGCATCCTTCAGCCGTTCCGCCAGCCATTTGGCGTCGGCGACGGTGACGACGGCGTCGAGGCGCGCTTCGTCCTGCACGTCCTGGTCGACGAAAAAGGTCTGCGCCACCGGCGCCGGGTCGGCGAGGCCGGTGGTCTCCACAAGAATGGCGTCGAACTTGCCCTTGCGCTTCATCAAGCCTTCGATGATGCGGATCAGGTCGCCGCGCACGGTGCAGCAGATGCAGCCGTTGTTCATCTCGAACACTTCTTCATCGGCACCGACGATCAGGTCATTGTCGATGCCGATCTCGCCGAACTCATTGACGATAACCGCGAATTTGTGGCCGTGGTCCTCGGTGAGAATGCGGTTGAGCAGGGTCGTCTTGCCAGCACCGAGATAGCCGGTGAGCACGGTGACGGGAATTTTTTCGTTGGTGGCGGTCATGGCGGTCTCCGGCCGGGCCCTTCTGCGGAGCACGGCATGTCAGTTAGGGCCCGAGCCTGGCCCGAAAGGCAATCCGACCGGAGAGATAGTCGGCCGCCCCGCCCCTGACAAGCTTGGAACGATCCGACGGAAAATTCAGGAGAATCGCGGCTCTAAACCAGCGTTTCGGTCACGGTTTCAGCGCTTTGGTGAGCTCGCCGAGGTTGTGGCGCATCATCCCGACATAAGATGATGCCGGACCATCCGGCGGCGACAGGGAATCCGAATAGAGCGTGCCGCCGATCCGCGCCCCGGTTTCCTGGGCGATCCGCTCGGCCTGGCGCGGATCGGAGATGTTTTCCACGAACACCGCCGGCACTTTGTCCTGGCGGATCTGACGGATGATCCGCGCCACGTCCTGGGCCGAGGCCTCGCTTTCGGTCGAAATGCCCTGGGGCGAAATCAGTTTCATGCCATAAGCCGCGCCGAAATAGCCGAAGGCGTCATGGGTGGTGATGATGAGCCGCCGCTCCGGCGGAATGGTGCCAAGGCCAGCGCGGATATCCGCGTCGAGCCCGTCGAGCTGATTCAGATAAGCATCCGCCCGGCTGCGGTAGCCGTCAGCGCCCGCTGCATCGGCCTGGATCAGCGCGTCGCGAATATTGGCGACATAGAGTTTGGCATTGGCGACATCCTGCCAGGCATGAGGATCCGAAGCCGAGTGATTGTGCCCGGCGTGTCGCTCCGTCATGGTCAGCGGCTTCAGCCCTTTGGTCACCGTCACCACGGCCGCCTTGGTGCCAGAGGAGCGCACCAGCCGGTCCATCCAGCCCTCGAAGCGGATGCCGTTGACGAAAACCACTTTCGCAGCCGTGAGCTTTTTCGCGTCGCTTGGCGTCGGCGCATAGACATGCGCGTCGCCGCCCGGCCCGACCAGAACGTCGAGCGCGACCCGATCGCCGCCCACCTGCCGCACCATGTCGCCCAAGATCGAAAACGACGCGACAACCGGCAGCTTCGTCTCGGTCTGCGCCGCGACGGGAAGGGTCGAAACAGCCAATAGGCCGCAAGCCAGCGCCAGGGCATGGCGCCGTGAGGGAACGAGATAGCGCATGATTTTCCTATGCTTCGAGATGTCGGCCAGTCGAAACGTGACGGATCAAACCACCCGCGCGTCCGAAGACGAGCGAGATCATATGCAGGACGCCAGCGACGAGAATGATCGCCGGGCCGGCAGGTAAACCGTAATGATAGGACAAGAGCAGGCCGAGATAACTGGAGGCGAGCCCGATGCCGACGGCGATCAAGGTCATCACCGTGATATCAGCCGACCACAAACGCCCAGCCGCCGCTGGCAACATCATCACACCCACGGCCAGCAAAGTGCCCAGCGCATGGAACCCGGCGACGAGATTGAGCACGACAAGCCCGAGAAACACCAATTGCGTCGGCGCGCCGGCGCCACTGACGGAAGCCAGAAAACCCGGATCGAGCGTTTCCAGCGCCAAAGCGCGATAGCCGATGGCGAGCACGATCAAGGTGACACTGGCGATGCAGGCGAGCAGCAGCAAGGTCGCGTCATCCAGCGCCAGCACGCTGCCAAACAGCACATGCAGCAGATCGACATTGGAGCCACGCACCGAAACGATGATAACGCCGAGCGCCAGCGACAAGAGATAGAAACCGGCGAGCGAAGCATCTTCCCGCAAGGCGGTGAAACGCGCGACGACACCAGCCGCCAAAGCCACCGTGAAACCGGCGGCAAGGCCGCCCAAGGTCATGGCCGGCAGCGACAGGCCGGCCACGAGATAGCCCAGCGCAGCGCCCGGCAGAATGGCATGGGCCATCGCATCGCCGGTGAGCGCCATACGGCGCAAAATCAGGAAGACGCCAAGTGGCGCACCTGACAGCGCCAAGGCGGCGGCGCCGACGAGAGCGCGGCGCATGAAATCGAATTCGACGAAGGGGCCGATCAGCGCGTCATAAATCATGGCATCACGCGGCGCGTTCGCATTCGTGCGCCTGTCGGTCGAAAGCTTCCGCCATGCGCCGCGCCGACAACAGATTCTCGGCGCTCAACACTTGCGTCGTGTCACCCCAGGCGATGCTCTCGCGCGCCATCAGCAGGGTCTGCGGGAAATGTTTACGGACGAGTTCGAGATCATGCAGCACCGCGAGCACGGTGCGCTCTTCGCCATGCCAGCGGCCGATGAGATCGACGAGATCGGCCACGGTGCGCTGATCGATGGCGTTGAACGGCTCGTCGAGCAAAATGATCGGCGCGTCCTGCAACAGAACCCGCGCGAACAGAGCACGCTGCATCTGCCCGCCCGACAAGGTGCCTATGGCACGATCCTCAAAGCCGGTGAGGCCGACGGCCGCGATAGCCTCAAACGTGCGTTCACGCGCCTTGCGGCCGAGGCCGCCGAACAAGCCGGCGGAACGCCAGGCGCCCAGCGCCACGAGATCGAAAACATTGATCGGGAAAGACCGGTCGATTTCGGCCGCCTGCGGCAGATAGGCGATGTCGCGCGGCCGGCAGCCTTCAAGCTTCACCGCCCCGTCGAGCGGCTTCAGCGTGCCGGCAATTCCTTTCAGCAAGGTCGACTTGCCGGCGCCATTGGGACCGCAGACGGCGAGCAGCGCGCCGCTGTCGACCCGGCCGGAGAGATGATGCACGGCCGGATGCCGGTCGTAGCCCAGCGTCAGGTCGCGAAATGTGATGGCGGCGCTCATCTTATTGCAGAGCCCAGAACACGGCGCCCCAAAGCGCCAGGACGATCAGCCCGGCACCCGCCAGACGCTGCCCGGCCGAGAGACGCAGCAGTGAAAAGCCCGGAACAGCCGGTCGCGCCAGAATCTGCGCCGCAGCGGCATGACCATGAGCGTGGCTATATCCGTGGGCATGGCCATGGTCGTGGGAAGCGGAATGATGATGATCTTGCACGCCAAAACTGCCGGAACGCGGAAAATGTACTGTTATACTATAACAACCCCAGCGGCAGCGCCAGCACAAAATAACCAACGCAAAATAACAAAGACCGCCGGAGAGGACCGGCACAGCTCCGATCGTCCCCAACGGCCTAACCATCTGAAGAATGGCGGATAGAGCCCTATTCCTCCGGCACGTAGCCCGAGCTTTTGACGATCGGTCCCCAGCGCTCCGTATCGGCCTTCACCTGCTGGGCAAACTGCGGCTGCGGCAGGAAATACATTTCATTGGCGAATTTGGCCTGGGCTTCGATCATCGCCGGCAGCTGCACCGCCTTTTCCAGCGCCTGGCTCAGGGCCGTCACCACTTTCGGATCGGCCTTGGCGGGCAGGAAAATGCCGGTCCAGGTGTCGACCGATGCGTCGTAGCCGACTTCGCGCATGGTCGGCACATCAGGCAGGAAGCGCGAACGCTGCGAGCTTGCCACCGCCAGCATGCGGATCTGGCCGGCCTGACCCAGCGGCAGCGCTTCTCCGATCGGATTGATGCTCGCCGCCACATGACCGCCCAGCAGATCTTGCAGCGCCGGCGCGCCGCCCCGGTAATGCACCGGCGTCATCGGCACCTTGCTGGCGTTCGACAGCAACACGCCGACGAAATGCGGCGTGCCGCCGGCGCCCGTCGTTGCATAGCTCGCCTTGCCCGGATTGGCTTTGCACCATTCGACGAAGCCTTGCAGCGTCTTGACGCTGTCGGGCACCGAGGGACCGACGCTGAGCACCAGCGCCGATTTGGTCAACGGCGCCACCGGCGTCAGATCGTTGATCGGATCGTAATTGAGCTTCTTGAAGATGTGCGGATAAAGCGTCAGCGGAAAATCGACTGTGTAAAGCAAGGTGCTGCCGTCCGGCGCGGCATTCTTCACATAGTCGACGGCAATGCGGCCGGCGGCACCCACTTTGTTTTCGACGATGACGGTTGGCGCATAGGCGCGCAATTGCTCGGCGAACAGACGCGCGGTCGCATCGGTGCTGCCGCCGGCAGCAAAACCGACGATCATCGTCGCCTGTTTGCCGATCGTCTGCGCGAAAGCTTGATGAAATCCCAAAGCGGCGGCGCCCGCGAGCGAACCAGCCAAAGCCTGGCGGCGTGTCAGCATAAAATCCTCCCCCAACAAAACGCGCGCACTGTCGCGTATCGAGGGGAGAACGGTCAAGTAAATAAACTTGATGGTTTACATTATAGCATTTTCGAGCGAAGTGGCTGCCGGTTCGCGTGAAGAAAATGCGTCAAAACAAAAAACCCTAAAACCCAAGCTGCCCGAGCAACTCCTTACGGATGCTCGTGAACTCTGGCGACGTGCGATCGCGCGGCCGCGACAAGGTCACAGGCACGATGCTCTGAATGCGACCGGGTCGCGGCGAGAGAACCACGATGCGGTCACACAGGTAGATCGCTTCCTCAAGATCGTGGGTGACGAGGATCATCGGAATGTGGCGCACGTGCCAGATGCGCAACAGTTCCTGCTGCAGATTGATCTTGTTGAACGCATCGAGCGCGCCAAACGGTTCGTCGAGCAGCAGCAGGCGCGGATCGGCGGTCAGTGCGCGTGCGATGGCGGCACGCTGCAACATGCCGCCCGACAATTGATGCGGGAAGGCATCGCCAAACCCCGACAAGCCCACGAGCTCGATATGCTCGGCGACACGCTGGCGCTTCTGCGCTTCCGGCATATCGGCCTCGTGCAGCGCGATGCCGACATTCTGGCTGATGGTCAGCCAGGGAAACAGACGGTGATCCTGGAAGACGATGCCGCGATCGAGCCCCGGCCCGGCGATATCCTGCCCCTCGAAACGGATGCGCCCTTCGAAATCCGGTTCGAGCCCGCCAATCAACCGCAACAAGGTCGACTTGCCGCAGCCGCTGCGCCCGACGATGGCGAGGCTTTCATTCGGTTCCAAGGTCAACGACACATCGTCGAGCGCCACGACCGTACCAGTGCGCGACGAGAAACGTTTCGAGACGTGTTCGATGGCCAGGGCTGGCGCGATCGTGGCAGCCGGGAAAGAATCCACAAGTGACATGTTCACACCGCCGCCACGCGCCGCCAGCGCGTCAGTCGCCGCTCGAGCCCGCCGATAAAACCATATTCGAGAATGGCCATGACCAGAGCGAAACCGATGGTCCAGGCCAGCACGCCCGCCACGTTCATCGAACTGTATTCGACGTTGAGCCGATAACCGACACCGCTGGAGAGGCCGAAGATTTCGACCAGGACGATCACCTTCCAGGCCATCGACAGGCCGATGCGAATGCCGTTGAGCAGAAACGGATAGAGCGTCGGCAGCCAGAGAAAGCGCAGCCGCGCCCGCCACGACAATTGATAGACGGCGGTGATCTCCTGCAATTCGGCGCTGACGGTCTTCAGCCCCTGCGCGATGCTCAAGGTCAACGGCGGCGCCAGGCTCAGGGCCACGGCCACTGTCGACGTGGTCAGCGAAATGCCGAACCAGATGACGCAGAGCAGCGCCCAGACCAGGCCTGGTACGGTGAGCCCGATCAACACCGCCGGCTCGGCGAAGCGCGCCACATATTTGTTGCGCCCCATCGCGATGCCTAGCGCCAGGGAAAGAATGAAAGCGAAGACAAAGCCCAGCCCGACTCGACCCAGCGTGACCTGCAACTGGCGAAAGAACGAACCGTCGCTGAAAATGCGCACCAGCTCCGTGCCGATCTCGGCGACATGCGGCACGAGCGGATTGGCGAGCGTGCGCGCCATGGCCTCCCAGGCCACGGCGAGCAGGATCAGGAACAGAGCCGGCAGCAGCAGCGTGCTGAGCGGCGGCCCGTTAAAGCTCTTGGTAGTAGCGCTTGGCCGGCTTCTTCTCGATGATACCGAGAGAGAGCGCGACTTCGAGCTGTCGATCGAAACCATCGAAGACTGCCTTGTTCCATTCCGTGGCATAGACACGCGGCAAACGTTCGACGAGCAGGTCGATCGCCGCCTTGTCGGTGTCCTTGAAGCCCATCGGTCGATAGATATCGGGATCGCGCACGACCGTCGGATCGGCGACGAACTTGCGATTGATCGCCAGAGCCTGCTGTCCGACGCGCCGCGCCGTTTCTGGATTCTTCTCGACCCACTGCCGCGTCGCCGCGCAGGTGACGAGCGAAAGCGGCGCGCTATCGCCGGTCGCTTCCTTCCACTGATCGGCGACACGGGCGATCTCGCGATGCCCTTGCGCAATCAGCCGCGTCGAGGTCGGTTCGATGGCGATCACGGCATCCACATCGCCGCGATTGAACAAAGCGATATTGGCGATCGACGACCCGAAAATGACCTGAAAGTCCTTTTGCAGATCGAGCTTATGCAGCGCCGCCGCCATGCGCGCATGACGATAGGTGTCGCTGGTCGGCAACTGCGTCGCGATCTTGCGGCCCTTTAGATCGGAGGGATGTTTGAAGGAACTGTCGCCGCGCACGATCCACGAGCCGTGATTGTTGAGCCGCGGCCCAAACATCAACAGGTCCGCGCCCTTCAGCGCCGCCTCGGCCAGACCCAACGCGCCGAACGGCCCGGAATCGATCGCACCCGACAGGATGAACACCTGCAACTGACCCGGGTCGCCATCGACCCATTCGATCTCCAATCCCTGCGAAACCTCAGGGAATTTGGCGATCATGCCGTCCTGCAACGTCCCCGCCGTGCCGGCGAGGGATTTGCTAAGCCGCGCCTTATAGGCGGGAGAAGGAGCGGGAAGCGCCACACCGGGGAGGAGGAGCAGCGCCGCGCTTCCCGCACCGGCGGCGAAACGCCGCCGGTCAACTCTGAATGAAGCCATCGCAGCTTACGCCACCAGCGCGTGATAGCTGCTGATGCCCGGCGTCAGGTTCCAGGTCTTCATCCATTCATAGGTATAGTCGAAGCGCTTCTCGTCGAGCGGCTTGGAGCGGGTGTAGTGGACGAAGTGCGAGAACAGCTCTTCCGGCTTCAGCTTGCCTTCCACCTGCTTGACGATGTGGTGCTTGTACTTGTCGAAGTTTGCCTTGATGCGATCGGCCGCTTCGTTCACCGCGGCCACATAGGCCTCGCGATATTGCTCCGGCACATCAGGCGAAATCACTTCCGAACCGCGATAGTAATTGACGGCGACGATATGCGCGCCTTCCTTCAGCGCCAGGCTGATGAACGGCTCCATGATGGCGATCACCTTGATCTCGCCGCGCTTCAGCGCTTCGTAGCGCACATGCGGGGAACCGGCGTGCTCGAGGATGATGCCCTCGCGCGGAATCGTGCCTTCCAGAAGCTGCAAGGTCGTGTAATGCGAACCGGTGAGCTCGTTGATGCCGACGGCGACGCCTTCCAGGTCGCGCGGCTCCTGAATGTCTTCGTCGAAAGTGACAAGCGCCTGTGCCGCAACCGCCGGCCGCAGGCTGAACACGCGACTGCCGCGTCCGCTCTTTTCCGATCGGTCGAGACCGGCCCATTCGCACAGATTGTAGGCGCTGGCCTTGCCCGATTCGTAGAGCACTTCCTTCTGGCGCTGGAACGGGTCCTTCGAGGTGTTCAGCGGATCGAACGCCTTGGCGAACTCCACTTTCAGGCCGTGCTTCTCGAACAGGCCCTCGTCGCGGGCGACATAAAGCGGCAGATCGAACACCGGGCCATTCGGCGAGATGGTGAAGCTGTAAAGGCTGGACGCGTCACTCATTTTCTAGTTTTCCTATATTGTCTATAAGATTTATAGATATTAGGCGCAAAGACGAGAGCTTGGCAAGCCCGCTAGCGGCTTCAGATCAAAAAAACTTCGAAAAGACCGCGAAATCCGTGGCGTGATGCCCACACGGGGCAAAAATCGCCTGGGAAGAATTCGTTAACCGTCATCCTTCAACGCCGGTTAAGAAATCCCGCACATTTGTAACGAATGGCGCGTAGCGTATGGCCATATCTCGTTCTGGCGGGTTTGCTGGCAACGATCTCCGGATGCGGCGTGTTTGAACGCCCGCAGCGTGCTGCCTGGCGTGAAGCGGCGGAAAAGGCCTGTTTCGCCCGCCGTGGCGTCAAACTCTCCGCCTATATCCAGCAATCGAAACCCATCGACGGACCGAGCATCTGCGGCCTCACCATGCCGCTGCGCACCACAGCCCTGCTCGATGGCGCCGTTACGCTCAGTTCGACCCAGACGCTCGGCTGCCCGATGACCGAAGCGCTCGAACAATGGATCCAGGCGGTCGTGCAGCCCTCCGCCATGGCCCGCTTCGGCCAGCCGGTGGCGCAGATCGATTCCATGGGCGCCTATTCCTGCCGCCCGATCAACAATACCGCCGGCGGCAAACTGTCCGAACATGCCTATGGCAATGCCATCGACATCGGCGGCTTCCGTCTCGCCGACGGTCGCAAGATCACCGTCGTGCAAGGCTGGACGCGCGGCGATCCCCAGGAACAAGCTTTCCTGCGCGAAGTGCATGCGGGCGCCTGCGAACATTTCACCACGGTGCTGGGCCCCGGCTCCAACGCCTTCCACTACAATCACATTCACGTCGATCTGGCGATGCACGGCTCATCGTCGCGCGGCCTGCGCCGCTATTGCCGCCCGATCATCAAGGACATCGCGCCGCCGCCGCGTCAAGACAATCTGCCCGATCCGCCGGAACTCGAGCCCGAGATCGATATCTCGCGCAACAATCCCAATGCGCGCAATGCATTGGCCCTGGCACGCGGCCCTTACAGCGAACAGCAGGCAGCCCCCGCGCCGATCTCGCGTGGCGCATTGCCGCCGATGTCGGGAGGCGGCTCATCGCGGCCGCCGCGCAGCATCAACAGCATCGGCGAACTCGATGTCGGTGCACCGATGACGGTGCCGCAAGCCTCGCGCGTCGAGCGCGGCTCCATTCGCGACGATGGCGCCTTCGTGCCGGAAGGCGAACTCGGCGATTGAAGCAAATGCGTTTCCGCAGAACCGCATTTTCTCGTCCTCTCAAACAGCAAACGCCGCGACACACGGTTCATGTCGGATCACGCACATGTGTCCATCATCGTCGTTGCAGTGTTGAGCCAGTCTGACACTCTGCCCTCGCCGTCTTAACGTGAGCGAAATAGTCGCCGGGCGGCACGAGGAGGGAGTTATGTTGTTACATTCTCGAATTGCCTTGGCCGCAGCGGTAGGCCTTATCTTCATGGGCGCGGCGCAAGCACAACAGCAGCCCCCGCAATATCCCAACATGACGTTCTTCATCACCAGCCAGCCGGGCCCTGACGGTGCCAATTTCGGCGGCCTCGAAGGCGCCGATAAATTCTGCCAGGGCCTCGCCGAAAAGGCGGGCGCCGGCGCCAAGACCTGGCGCGCCTATCTCAGCCAGCAGGAGCTGAACGGCAAACCGGCAGTCAATGCCAAGGATCGCATCGGCAAGGGTCCTTGGGCCAATGCGGAAGGCACATTGATCGCCGCCAATGTGGAAGACCTGCACAATGCCTATCGCAATCGCATCACCACTGAGACCGGGCTGACCGAAACCGGCAAGCGCGTGCCCAGCCGCCTGTTCACCATCAACCAGCACGACATTCTCACGGGCTCGAATGCCGATGGCACCGCGCCGCCTCCGGGCAAGGATCTCACCTGCGGCAACTGGACGAAGAACGGCGAAGGTTCGGCGATCGTCGGCCACAACGACCGCATGGGCCTGAGCGATGACGCGGCGGCCCGCTCGTGGAATTCCGCGCATCCTTCCGCCGGCTGCGATCGACCGGCGCTGATCCGCACCGGCGGCAATGGACTGCTCTACTGCTTCGCTGCCAACTAAAGCGCGTTAGCATTGCGATGAGAGAGCGGGATCATTCCCGCTCTCTTTTTGTCAACGCCAGTCGGACGGCAAAGGCGCGCCAGGCTCCTGCAACGGCCCCACGGGCAAACCGTTCTCGCGGCGCTTCGCGGCGAAGGCCGCAGGGTCTTTGCGGAAGCCACCGATGACTTCCTCGAATTGCGCATCGTTGTCCTGCCGCGCCTTGGCGACCACCGCCTGCCATTGTTCCGGCGTCAGATCGGCGGGCTGTTTCGGATAGAGCGGGATTTTCTTTTCATAGGACAGCGCGCGCCCGGCGATATCGTACCAAGCCTCGAGATCGCTTGCGACCCAAGGGTTGATCATCGCACCGATCTGCTGGTTGAGAGAGCCACGCAGCGGCGCCGCCGATTTATCCGCATTGATCCAGGCGCGCGAGCGCACCTGGAAAACATAGAACCAGAAAGCCGCTTGCGCCCGGTCGCCACGCTTCCACAGGCTCAGCGCCACGGTCGACAGATAGATCGGATTGATCGCTTCGGGATGCGCCATAACATAATTGCATGCTGCATCGCGCGCCTCGATCGGTCCCTTGAGCATCGCCTCGATCAGGGCGTTCTCCGGCTTGGCGGTGGCAGGCGCCACCGGTGCAAAAAGCGCCAGGCAGAGCGCGCCTATCATCATCATCGATCTCATCGCGCGAACTCCTTAAGGCTTCCGAATCGATCGCCGGCAACTGACCATGGAAAGATCACACTCTGACTAAGCCGCCATCGACAATCAATGTCTGTCCGCTCATGAAGGCGGCGTCATCGCTTGTCAGGAAGGACACCACGCCGACGAGATCATCCGGCGTCTGATGTCGCTTGATGGCCTGGGCTTGCGAAACCACGTCGAAGGCCTGTTCGATCGGCAGGCCACGCGGCCGGAACTGGCCTTCCAGCGTGCCGGGGGTGCGCGTCAGCCCGGGAGATATGGCATTCACCGTAATGCCATCGACGCCCATCTCGCTCGCCAAAGCACGCGTGAAGCCGACGACGCCGCCCTTGCTGGCGATGTAATCGACATGATTGGGCGAGACTGACCCAAGCGAGTTCGAGGCTACATTGACGATGCGGCCCCATTTGCGCTCTCGCATGCCTCCGATGAAGGCTTGCGTCATCAGGAACATCGAATCGAGATTCACGGCCATGGTCCGCCGCCAGTCGGCGATGGTCAGATCCTCGAATTTGCGGGTTTTGAAGAAACCGGCATTGTTGATGAGAATATCGCAACGGCCGAGTTCACGTAAAATGTGATCGGCGAAGCGCTGCACGTCCTGTGGATCGGACACGTCGCAGGAGCGTGAAATAGCCCGGCGCCCCAGGGCCGTAATGCGCCGCACGGTTTCATCGGCCGGTTGCAGATCGGCAATGGCGATATCGACGCCATCTTCGGCCAACCGCACGGCCATCGCCTGGCCGATTCCGCTGGCCGCACCGCTGATCACGGCGATTTTGCCCGCATGTCCCTTGGTCATGGGCCCTCCCCTCATTTTTATGGCCCCAGGTCTAGCTTGCCGGGCCGCACTTGTCATGCGCGCCTGCCTCATAGCGGCATCCCACCGGCACGGATCGACGCCGCCCGAGACGGTGCTATATGGAACCTAAGAAACTCCGAGGAGAACGCCAGCGCGTGCCGAAAGTCGAGCTGCAGAATATCGCCCCGATCATGTTCGGACTGATGCTGGCCATGTTTCTTGCCAGTCTCGACCAAACCATCGTCGCCACTTGTCTCACCGCCATGGCCAATGATCTGGGCGGCTGGAAACTACTCCCCTGGATCATTTCCGCCTATCTGATCGCCTCGACCGCCATGACACCGATCTACGGGCGCCTCAGCGATCTCTACGGTCGGCGTCACATGCTGCTTGTTTCGATCGCTCTGTTCGTCATCGGCTCGGCCGCCTGCGCGCTGGCCACTTCCATGGAACTCCTGATCGCCGCGCGTGTCCTGCAAGGCATCGGTGGCGGCGGCCTGCGCTCGATTGCCCAAATTGTCATCGCCGACATCATCCCGCCGCGCCATCGCGGCCGTTATCAGGGCTATCTGTCGACCAACTTTCTGGTGTCGACGGCGCTGGGCCCGGTGCTCGGCGGCTTCTTCGCCGAACATCTGTCCTGGACCTGGGCCTTCTGGATCAATCTGCCGCTCGGCGCCATCGCCTTCGTCGTCATCGACCGGCAATTGCGTCCTCTTTCCTTGCCGGTGAAACAGGCGCGCATCGATTGGCTCGGCGCCCTTTTCATCCTGCTGGCCACCATTCCGCTGATGCTCGGCATCAGCCGCGTCGAGGAGGAAGGCGGCTGGCTCAACGCCAACGTCATCGTCCCCATACTCATCGGCCTCGCTTTCACGGTGGTTCTGGTGCTCGTCGAATTGCGCACCGTCGATCCGATGATCCCGATGCATCTGTTCCGCAATCGCATCTTCAGCCTCGGCAATGTGGCGATCTTCATCCCCTCGATGACGATGACCGCTTATATCGTCATGCTGCCGCTCTATTATCAGATCGTACTGAAGATGCCGGCTGACGTCGCCGGCCTGCATCTGATCGCGTTGACTGGCGGCATGGCGACCGGCAGTTTTATCTGCGGTTCCGCCATCGCCCGCCTCGGTCGCGCCCGCATCTTTCCGATCATCGGCGGTTTGTCTGCGGCCACGCTTTGCCTGCTCATCGCCTGGTTCGGGCTTGGCCGCTCGGTCTGGTTCGACATCGTAGCGATTGCGCTCTTAGGCGCTTCGATCGGCTGGCAGATCAATCCGATGCTCGTCATCGTGCAGAACGGTCTGGAAATCCGCGACATGGCCACCGGCGTCGGCGGCATGACCTTCTTCCGATCGCTGGCCGGCGCCTTTGGTGTCGCCGTCTTCTCCACCTTCCTGATCAGCTGGCTGACGGCGGGCGCCATCACCATACCCGGCCATGAGAAACTCGGCGCCGACCCCGGCATTGCCTTGATGCGCGGCGATGCCACACGGCTGTTCTCGGCCAGCGAAGCGGAAGCCTATCGCAGCATTCTCGAACATGGCTTCTCGGCCATTTTCATCCTCGGCGCCGTCCTCTCGATCGCCGCTGCCCTGTGCATGGCCTTCATCAAGGAACGGCCGCTGCGCGCCGGCAGCGGGCCGCTATAATCGTCAGCGCCGAAACGGCCGCGATTTGCCGCCGCGCGATCCTGGCTTGCCGCCGGTGCTCTTCGGCCGCGCTTCGCCGCCGCCGAAATTATGCGGCCCCATGTCCTCGTCCGTCGGCTTGTGGATGCGCGATGTCGACGGCGTATTGGCCGCACGGCCATATTTGCGCTCGCCCTGATAGGCACCCGCCGCATCCTCCACCGCCTGCTGGCGCGCCAGCGGATCCTCGGCGATGGCCAGTTCCGTCGCTTGCAGGCGCTTGATCTCGTCACGCATGCGCGCGGCGCGTTCGAAGTCGAGATTGGCGGCGGCTTCGCGCATCTCGCGTTCGAGGTCGCTGAGCGTCGCTTTGAGATTGTGCCCAACCAAAGCATTCTTCGCCACGCCGGCATCGACGGTAACGTGATCCTGCTCATAGACCGAGCCCAGAATGTCCTGAATGCCGCGGCGGATCGATTCCGGCGTGATGCCATGCTCGGCATTATAGGCGAGCTGCTTCTCGCGCCGGCGCGTCGTTTCCGCCATGGCGCGTTCCATCGAGCCCGTCACCTGATCGGCATAGAGGATCACCTTGCCGTCGACGTTACGCGCCGCGCGGCCGATGGTCTGCACCAGTGATGTCTCGCTGCGCAGGAAACCTTCCTTGTCCGCATCGAGAATGGCGACCAAGGCGCATTCAGGAATGTCGAGACCTTCGCGCAGCAGGTTGATGCCGACCAGAACGTCAAAGGCACCCAGCCGCAGATCGCGGATGATCTCGATACGCTCGATCGTATCGATATCCGAATGCATGTAGCGCACGCGCACGCCATTCTCGTGCAGATATTCGGTGAGGTCTTCAGCCATGCGCTTGGTCAGCACGGTGACGAGACTGCGATAGCCCTTGCGCGCCGTCTCCTTCACCTCGCCCAGGAGATCGTCGACCTGCGCACGCGCCGGCCGCACGTCGACAGGCGGATCGATTAGACCCGTCGGACGGATGACCTGTTCGACAAAGACGCCGCCTGTCTGCTCCATCTCCCAATTGCCTGGCGTCGCCGAGACATGCACGGTCTGCGGGCGCATCGCTTCCCATTCCTCGAAGCGCAGCGGCCGATTATCCATGCATGACGGCAGACGGAAGCCATATTCGGCCAGGGTCGCCTTGCGGCGGAAGTCGCCGCGATACATGCCGCCGATCTGCGGCACGGTGACATGGCTTTCGTCGGCGAAAACCAGAGCATTGTCGGGCAGATATTCGAACAGGGTCGGCGGCGGTTCGCCCGGCTTACGGCCGGTGAGATAGCGCGAATAGTTTTCGATGCCGGCGCAGGAACCCGTCGCCTCCAGCATTTCCAGATCGAACATCGTACGCTGTTCGAGGCGCTGCGCCTCCAGCAGGCGCCCGCCGTTGTGCAACTCGTCGAGCCGCTGCTTCAATTCGAATTTGATGCCGGCGATCGACTGGATGAGCGTCGGGCGCGGCGTCACGTAATGCGAATTGGCGTACATTTTGACGAATTCGAGATCTTGCGTCTTCTGGCCGGTCAGCGGATCGAATTCGGCAATGGTCTCGATCTCGTCGCCGAAGAAGCCGATGCGCCAGGCGCGATCCTCATAGTGCGCCGGAAACACTTCGATCGTATCGCCGCGCACGCGGAACAGGCCGCGCGAAAAATCACCGCCCGAGCGCTTGTATTGCAGAGCGACGAGATCGGCGATGAGCTGGCGCTGGTCGATCTTCTCGCCGAGCTTCACCGAAAAGGTCATTGCCGTATAGGTTTCGACCGAACCGATACCATAGATGCAGGACACCGAAGCGACGATGATCACATCGTCGCGTTCGAGCAGCGCGCGCGTCGCCGAGTGGCGCATACGGTCGATCTGCTCGTTGATCGAGGATTCCTTCTCGATATAGGTGTCCGTCCGCGGCACATAGGCTTCCGGCTGATAGTAGTCGTAATAGGAGACGAAATATTCGACCGCATTGTCCGGAAAGAAGCTTTTGAACTCGCCATAGAGCTGCGCCGCCAGGGTCTTGTTCGGCGCCAGCACCAGCGCCGGCCGGTTGGTGCGCGCGATCACCTGCGCCATCGTGAACGTCTTGCCCGAACCGGTGACGCCGAGCAGCACCTGGTCGCGCTCGTGGGCACCGACCCCGGCGACGAGTTCCTTGATCGCCGTCGGCTGATCGCCGCGCGGCTCGTATTCGGACACCAGCTTGAAGGCGATGCCACCTTCCGACTTCTCCGGCCGTTCCGGGCGATGCGGCGTCCACGGCTTGCTGCCGCGCAAATTCGGATCGCCCTGCTCCAGCAAATCCTTCAGCGATTCGACCGTCGCCGTGGCGCCAGTCAGTTCCGGCCGGCGCGAACGCCCCCGGCCGGCGGGCTCCGGCAGGAAGGTCTTGGCCAGCTTCGGATCGATCCCCTCGACCGCGTCGGCATCGAAGCCCTTTTGCGGCGCCTCGCCGAAGCCGCCACGCGGCTCGTTCAGGGCGGGATTGAGCAGACTGGCGAGATGCTCGTCGAGCGGCTTCACGTCGGGACGCGACGCCTTGGCGCGCGTCGGCCGGACGCTTTTCGGGGACTTGTTCGGTGATTTGGCCATGGCCGCAATATGGGGGGAGTCCGGCCGCGGGAAAAGCCGCAATCCTGTCAGTTTTTGTCAGGAGCCCTGACCGGCAAATCGCCGGTAGAGAAAGGCCGCGGTCAGACCGCTCGCCATCGTCGCGATGAGATGGCGGGGCTGCCCCGTCAGGATCGTCATGCCATAGGCATAAATGCCGCCGCTGACAGCGCCAGCGATGGCATAGGCGGTCGGACTGGTCAGTTCGACGAAGCGCATCGCCCAATGGCTTGCCATCGTCGCGGTGACCGCGATCTGGACGCCATTCCACAACCCCAGGACGAGTGCCAGCAGCAGCATTTGCGAACCGTCGCCGATCGTCATTTTGAGCCCGGGGATGAGTTCCAGCGGCGCCTTGGCCGCCAATACATAGAGGCCCGCTTGCAGACAGCTCGCCACCAGGCCGGCCAGCAGCGCCGCCCGCATCGACCAGGGCACGGCACCATCGCTTGTGGCCACCATCGACAGTTCCCCTTCGCCGTCGCGCAGCAGTTGCCGGGCCATGGCGGTGAACCGTTCGTCGACCGGTTTCGCGACGGACGGAGATGGATGGGGGTTATCGTCAGGCGGCGGAGCGACCGGCGAACGGGAACGCGCCTTCGGCGCGGCTTTGACGCCACGGCGGCCAAAGGTCGGGGCCCGGACGATGGTCATGGTCAAGGGCTAGCGCAGGAATGATGAATTTTCCGTGAGTCCTCGTAGAATTACGGACGCCAGGGCGCCTTACACAGGCAAAACTGCTGATCGGCACCGTCGAACGATCCGGCGGAACCGGACCAACCAGAGCCCGGCGAAGGCGAGGAAAATCATGCAAACCCCGGACTTTAGACCGAACCGACGAACGGCTCTTGGCCTGATCGGCACCGCACTCTCCCTGCCCGCTAGTCTCCCCGTCTGGGCGCAAGAAGCTTCGGCACAGGAAAGCAGACGTCCCCGCCTCGACGTGCCCTATGTGCCGACACCGCAGGAGGTGGTCGATCGCATGCTCGACATGGCCAAGGTCACGAGCCGCGATTTCGTCATGGATCTCGGCTGTGGCGACGGCCGCATGCTGGTCACCGCCGCGCGCAAGTTCGGCGCCTCCGGCTTCGGCGTCGACATCAATCCCGACCGCATCCTCGAGGCCAACGACAATGCCAAAACGGCCGGCGTCGCCGACAAGGTTTCCTTCGAAGTGCGCAATCTGTTCAGCACGCCGATCGAAAAGGCCTCGGTGCTGACCATGTATCTGCTGCCGGACGTCAACCTGCAGCTACGTCCGCGCATTCTCAAGGAGATGAAGCCCGGCTCGCGCGTCGTCTCGCACGCCTTCACCATGGGCGATTGGGAAACCGACCAGCGGGCCCAGGTGGGCGTGCGCGATATCTATTTCTGGATCGTGCCAGCGCAGGTCGAAGGCAAATGGACCGTACGAGAGGGCAACGACACCTATGCGCTCGATCTGAAGCAGACCTATCAAAAGTTCGACGGCCTCGCCACGGTCAACGGCGCCGTGGCTAAGGTCACCGGCGGCCAGTTGATCGGCGATCGCATCAGCTTCACCGTCGAACCGACAAACGGTCGTCATCGTATTTTCGTCGGCAAGGTCGATGGCGACAAGATGAGCGTCGACACCGCTTCCGCCGCCGATGTCGCTCGCGACTGGAACGCCACGCGCGCCAACTAGAGCAATAACACCAGCAACGCCATCATCCTCCAGAGAACGGACCCTTCGATGTCTTCTGAAACAGCGGCCGCGCCGCGCCGCGTGCTGACCGTCGCCGATGCCGTCGCCTTCTTCGTCGGCATCGTCATCGGCGTCGGCATTTTCCGCACGCCGCCCATCGTCGCCTCGGCCACCGGCAGCGAAGTCCTGTTCATCGGCGCCTGGATCGCCGGCGGTCTCGCCACCTTGATCGGCGCACTCTGCTATGCCGAACTCGCCGCCGCCTATCCCGATGCCGGCGGCGAATATCAGTTTCTGTCCCGCGCTTATGGCCGCAGACTGGCGGTGCTGTTCGCCTGGGCGCGCGGCACCGTCATCCAGACCGGCGCCATCGCCCTCGTCGGCTTCGTCTTCGGCGATTACGCCCAGCAATTGCTGCCACTCGGCCCCAATGGCCCCGGGATCTACGCGGCCATCTCGGTCATTCTCTTCACCGCCATCAACATCGCCGGCACGCAGCCTGGCGCCGGCATGCAGAAACTGCTCGAAACCTGCACCGTTCTCGCCATCATCGTGGTCGTTGTCGTCGGCTTCTCCGTCAGCGGCACCGAGATGAAGCCCGTTGAACCCGGCGCCGGTGGCATGCTTGGCCTCGCCATGGTGCTTGTCTTGCTAAGCTACGGTGGCTGGAACGAAATCGCCTATCTCTCCGGCGAATTGCGCGACGTGAAACGCGACATGACCCGCGCGATCTTCATCGGCACGGCGATCGTCACCGTGCTTTATGTCGCCTTCAATCTGGCTTTGCTGAAAGCCTTTGGCCTCGGCGGCATCGCCGCCAGCAAAGCGCCTGGCGCCGATCTGATGCAACTGGCGGCGGGCAGCACCGGCGTCGCCATCCTGGCGCTGACGGTGTGCCTCTCTTCGCTCTCGACTCTCAACGGCACGATCTTCACCGGCGCGCGCGTCTACTATGCGCTGGGCCGCGATCTACCATTGATCGCCAAGCTCGGCGTCTGGAACGAACGCGGTGACAACCCGGCCAATGCCTTCCTGCTGCAAGGCGCGATTTCCCTCGCCCTCGTCGTCTTCGGCCTGATCACCCGCGACGGCTTCAGCACCATGGTCGACTATACCGCGCCGGTCTTCTGGTTCTTCCTGATGCTCACCGGCTTGTCGCTGTTCATCTTCCGCATCCGCGAGCCAAACCGCGTGCGGCCGTTCAAAGTGCCGCTCTATCCGCTGACCCCGGCGATCTTCGTCGGTATCTGCGCCTATCTGCTCTATTCTAGCCTGGCCTATACGGGCTGGGGCGCACTGGTCGGCATCGCGGTCGTCGTCGTCGGTCTGCCGCTGGTGCTGGCGAGCAAGCGACAGCCGGCGCAGGAGCCCGCCTAAAGCGCGACAGCCGCGTTGCCCTTGTTCAAGATCGGTCCGGTCGGACGGCCGATCGGGGAGCCCGTCGCCGGCTCAAGGGTCATCTCGAACAATTGGCCTGCCGTTGGACGCGGCAGGCCATCGAGCCGCAGGTCGATCTTGCCCGATACGCTTTGAATCAGGCCGATCGACTTCGGCCCAATGGCGCGATCCCACAAGGTCCAGATCTCGACCGCACGCCCCGACGGAATGGCGATCGGCTTGATGGTCTGCAATTCGGCCCGGCCATCGGCAAAAGCGCGCACGACGGCCGCCGCCTCGTTCTGATCGGTCATCAGAACCGCGACAAGCACGGGCTGGCGATTGGCCTGCTGCATGAAATAGCCCATACCAAAAGCCAGAAGAAGAGCCGCTGCCGCGGCGGCGAATCCAGCGCCACGCCAGAACGGCAGCGAGTCCCATAGAGCCATCCAGCGTGATGGCCGTGCCTCGACACGGCCGGCCCGCGGCGCAACCGAGGGGCCCAGCGCCGTCTCAATCCTGGACCACAGGGCATCACCAGCCTGCCCGCCAGGGACCGTTTCATCAAGCGCGCCCAATCTTTGCCGCCACGCGCCGACGCGGCGAGCGAAATCCGCATCCGTTTCCATCATCGTCTCCAGACGCGGCATGTCCACGGCCTCGACGAGGCCAAGAACATATTCGGCCGCGAGAACATCCTTCTCTTCCTCGGAGGTCGGCACCGGATCGTTCATCCCATGCACTCCCTCAGGGAGATGAGGCTCCGGCGCAGCCAGGATTTGACGGTGCCAAGCGGCATGCCGAGCTTGCTCGCCAGATCGGAATGGGACAGACCATGCACATAGGCGAGTACGATCGCGGCGCGCCGATCGGCCGCCAACCCCTGCAGGCAACGGCGTAACGCGGCCTTGTCGGACAATTGCGTGACGATCGTTTCCGGATCGTCGTCCTCACTCGCCTGTTCCTCTCCGATCGGAGCATCGGAGAATTCCAGCCGCCGCTCGCCCCGCAACATGTTCAACGCACGATGACGCAGAATGGCATAAACCCACGTCCGGCCGGCGCCACGCGCCGCATCGAATGTCGAAGCCTTATGCCAGATCGAGACGAAAGTATCTTGCACCGCTTCCTCGGCCAGAGCCCTGCGTCTCAACAATCTTTGCGCGACCCCAATCATGCGCGATGCTTCCAATTCGTAAAGCGCACGCAGGGCCGAGCGATCTCCCAAAGCGCAGGCCCGGATGAGGTCATCACAATCGATGGCGACCCTGGTCGTCATTGTTCCTCCACGCGCAAACCCGCTAATGCGTGAATACGCGTGAGTTCTTCGATTGGATGCGCGGTAAGCAAAAAATATTTTCCGGCCAACTTCCGCATCCACGCCGGCCGCCGCGTGTATCCCCTCTTGAGAGCGGCATGGCGCCGCCTCGGTAACGGGAGATACCCATGTACAAGTCCGCGATCTTGGCCTCCGCTCTGCTCGGTTCCGTGGCGCTCGCCAGCCAAGTCCATGCCGACACCGTCGCCGTCCTGACCGACGATGCCACCATCACGATCGTCGATCCCGCGGGCAAAATGGCCGCCAAAAGCTGGAAGGTGAGCGGCATCACCGGCAAGCTTGCCGGCATCGACGTGCGCCCCGCCGACGGCATGCTCTATGGCCTCCTCGAAGACGGCACGGTTGTGACCATCGATACCGCAAGCGGCAAAGCAACCACGAAGTCGAAGCTCGAAGTGATGCTGCCCAAGGGCACGATGGCCACCGTCGACTTCAACCCGGTCGCCGATCGCCTACGCGTCATCGGCTCCGATGGCATGAATCTGCGCGCCAATGTCGACGACGGCAAAGTGACGACCGACAAACCGCTGAACTTCGCCGAGACAGATGCGATGAAGGGCAAGCCGCCGAAGGTCGTGGCAGGCGCCTACATCAACTCCATGAAGGGCGCGAAGGAAACCACACTCTACGACATCGATAGCACCGACTGGACCTTGCTGAAGCAGGCACCTCCGAACGATGGCGTCCTGACCACCGTCGGCAAGCTGGGCCTGAAGGACAAAGTAACGGCCTTCGATATCGCCTCCGATGGCAAGGGCGGCAATGACGCCTGGCTCATCTCCGGCAACATGCTCTACAAGCTCGACCTGGCGACGGCGAAGACCAGCGGCGCCGTTGCATTGAAGGGCGTCAACGGCACGATCCGCGACATGGCCGTTCTGCCGGCGATGTAGGGTTCAGCCGATGATGGCGTGCGGCACGAAGCGTGACATGTTGCCGATGATCGGCGTGTCATCCTCGCGCAAACCAATGCCGCACGCAGTATCGCCGACGATCCAACTGCCGACGGTTGCATAGCGGCCGTCGAAACGCGGCGGCATCGCCAGTTCCTGCACGATGAACCCTTCAGCGCCGTAAGTGCCGTCGGAATGGGCGATGGCGCGGCCGCGATCGACCATGTCTATATTGGCGCCCTCGCGCGAATAGATCGGCTTGCGCACGTGATTGCGGGCGAGCTTCGCCGCGCCCGGCTCATCGGCGAAATAGGCCGGCAGCAGATTGGGATGACCGGGCTCGGCTTCCCACAGCAGAGCCAACAGACCTTTGTTCGACAGAATGCTCTTCCATGGCGGTTCGAGAAAACGCGTCGTCTTCATCGACGGCGAACGGCCGAACGCGTCCGTCAGCATCCATTCCCACGGATAGAGCTTGAACAGCCAATCGATCGGCTTCTCGGCCAGATCGACGAAACGCTCACCGTCATCGCCAATATCGGTGATGTAAATCGACGACACGCCAAGCCCCGCCTGCGCGGCACAATCGGCCAGATAGCCGATCGTCCCTTCATCCTCCACCATGTCCTTCATGCACGAGAAATGCACATGGCCAGCACCGACGACCACGCGCCAGCGCTGTATCAGCGCTTCATGGATCGAGTTGAACTGATCGGCATCGTCGGGCAAGGCGCGCCGTTCGCGGCCGTTCTCCAGCCAATGCCATTGCACCACGGCCGATTCGAACAGCGAGGTCGGCGTGTCGGCATTATATTCGAGCAAGCGGGCCGGACCGTGCCCGTCATAGACCATGTCGAAACGGCCGTAGAGCGACGGCTGGCGCCTGCGCCAGCTGTCGAGGATCAAAGGCCAGGCGTGCGCCGGAATGCGCAACCGCGTCAGATCCCTTTCGCTGCCGACGATGCGGCCGACCATGTCGAGACACAGCGCCGCCAGCTCCTGGGACGGCGTTTCGAGATCGTTCTCGATCTGGTCGAGGGTGAAGGCGTAATAGGCTTCGTCCTGCCAATAGGGCTGGCCATCGGCCGCATGATAGGTGAAGCCGATCTGACGCGCGTATTCAGCGAAGTCCGGGCGCGGCGCGATGCGCAAGCGCCTCATCTAGCCGCCGCCCGAGAAGTGAAAGCCGCCGCTCGATCCAAAGCCACCGCGCGCGATCGTGCTGTGACCTGATCCCGAATCGGAACCCGACGAACCAAATCCCCACGAACGAGACGAGGAAGAGCCGCCATGGGACGAACCGCCAGATGAACTGCGCGACGACGAGCACTGCTGCTGCCCTGTCGCCGGATCGACCTCGCACTGTTCGCGCGGCGTGAAGGCGAAGATCGACATGCCGCCGGCGGCGATGAGGCCGATGGCAAGCGTACTCTTGCGCCCCGCCGACATGCCCGGTTTGCTTGAGACACCACGTTGCGCGGCGCCCGATTTACCCAGATTGATGGGACGTTTGGCAGGATTGACGCTCATGTCGCGCTCACGGCGTCATGCTGCTGGCACTGACGATGCCGACCGTCAGCGACACCGTGCCGAGCCAGATCGCCGCGGCGATCGAATTATCCTCGATGCTCTTCGACAACGTCGGATGCGCCAACCGCGCCAGGCCGTAGCCCGCCACCTGCACGATGAGGGACACCAGCGCCCAGATCGCGAAATCGATCATGCCGGCCGAATGCCGGATCGCCGAGGTCAGCGGCATGGCAAAGCCGATCAGGCTCATGCCCAGAGCCACGGCGGCGGAGGCATTGTGGTTCTCGACGATTAACGTGAATTCGCGATGCGGCGTGATGCGCGTGTAGATCAACAGAAAGAGCGCGCAAAAACCAATGGCGGCGACGAGATAGGCGGCGAAGGCCGGCAAGCCGCTCAAGGATGAAACGATCACGGGTCACCATCCTTCGTCATGAAGCCCAAGCAAAAGCCCAAGCATACTACGGCTAACATCGCGGTTTTGTGAACCGTCGGTCGCTCAGGCCGGCTTCTTGCGCTTGCCGCCCCGCCGCTTCGCTCCCGGCGGATTGGCCGGATCGAAACCATAGTCGTAAGTCAGCTCCTCGCCGCGTGCGATATCGCACAGCGCGCGAATCCACACACCACCGCGATGCATGATGGCATCGGCATTCGGTGTCAGCGAGTGGTTGATGTAAATCGCCTCGTTGCCGCCCACGAGGCCATCGACATAGTGCGTATCGAGCTTGAACAGCAGCGTATAGCCGATGGAGTTATAGAACGTGTCGCGCCGCCGGCCCTCGGCCAGGGAAATCTTCTGACCCGTATATTCGATGATCCAGGCACCGGCCGGAATCCGCTCGGCCGCGAACAGACCGCGTCCATGGATCGCCGATTGGCCCAGTTTCAATCGATAGGTCTTCGCCATTTTCAGGTCCACCGTCCGCGCCTCCAGGCGCAGGCTCATCGCATTACAGATTCGTGGATTTCGCGCAAATCAGGCCGTTACCGGTGCCACGTCGACGCTGACCGAAAGGCTGTCGCGTCCCGACCCGATGAAGACGCCTTTCACCGGCGACACGTCGCTATAGTCGCGACCAATGGCGACTTCCACATGATCGTCGCCGATCAGCAAGGCGTTTGTGGGATCAAGACCGATCCAGCCGAACTCGGCGCCGCACCACAGCGACACCCAGGCATGAGACGCATCGGCGCCCTGCAAACGCGGCCGTCCGCGCGGCGGAATAGTGCGGATATAGCCGCTGACGTAAGCGGCCGAGAGGCCGAGACCACGCAAGCCGGCGATCATCAGATGGGCGAAATCCTGACAGACGCCGCTGCGCTGCTCGAAGACCTGGTCCAGCGGCGTGGAGATTGCCGTCGTGCCCGGCACATAGCGGAATTCGTCGCGAATACGCGTCATCAATTCGATGCCGGCTTCCAGGATAGGACGTCCCGGCGCAAAACTCGCCCGCGCGAATTGCGTGGCGGGTGTCGAGAGATAAGCCAGCCGACTGGCATAAAGAAAATGCACCGGTGACTGCGGGCCGAGCGAGGGCGCATTCAGTGCGTCACGTGCCACGGTTTCCCAAGGCCGCGTCAGCGCCGCCGCCGGCACTTGCGGCCGTTCAACCTCGATGCGCGAGACGGTGCGAATATCGAGCGCCTGATGCGGCCGCGATATTTTGAGTACCGTCGTGCGGTTGCCGAAGAAATCCTGCCGCGCCTGCATATCCATGGCCGGCGGATCGATTTCGATACGGGTCTTGATCACATGCTGGCCATTACCCTCGTGGGGCGTCAGATGCAGCATGAAATCGGCCGAGGCCACCGGCAATTCATATTCATAGCTGGTGACATGGGTGACGTCGTAGATCATGCGAGCCCCCTCACCTTACCGGGGCTGGGCTCGCTCGCGTCATGCAGGAAATAGCGATCGGCGACGGCGATGGCCAAGGCCACGAGCCGATTTTCGTAATCGTAGATCGCTTGGCTATTGAGGCGACGCGCATCCTCCACGGCCAGATCGCC
Source organism: Methylocella sp. CPCC 101449 (assembly GCF_031921685.1). Lineage (NCBI taxonomy): Bacteria > Pseudomonadati > Pseudomonadota > Alphaproteobacteria > Hyphomicrobiales > Beijerinckiaceae > Methylocella > Methylocella sp. CPCC 101449. The sequence goes on from NZ_JAPDHU010000003.1 coordinate 785,366, forward strand.
CTTCAGCTTCAAGGCGATCTGACGCGGCTGTTCGAGCATGCCAGTTTCACGCAGCGAAGGCAGACCGGCAAGATGTTCTTCGATACGTCCGGCCTGGAAGGCGACGGAACGCGGATTGAACGCATCGAGCATTGCCATGTCGCGCACCGGTGCCAGCGTTGCGCCAGTGAGATAACGCGAACGATAGGTGATCTGCGAATCGATCAGATCGAGCAGCACATCGAGCAGTTCGAGATCGGCATCGTCGCCGGCGAACTGGCTGACGAAGCGCAAGGTGTTGATGCTCCGTTCGATGCGACGGCCCATGTCGAGGAAATTCCAACCGGCCACCCGGTTCATGTTCTCGTTGACGAAGCCGGCGATCGCAGCGATCACCTGGAGCGCCTGCTCGCTCTGTTCGAGAACGCCGGCTTCGACGGCGCTCTGCCCCAAGGGTTTGCGCAGAATGTTTTCCAGACGCCCGACGAGCAGCCAGACATCGGGCGACAGCCGTTCGCGGATCGACGATGCGGCGCGGCGCGCCGCGATCGTGTTCGACAGAGCCGAACCGTAATTGTTCTCGTCGTGCAGCGCCGATTGCGCCATGTCGAGCGACAGGCTGCTCGCCACCACGCGCGGCGCCGCGTCCCAGGAGACGAGCAGACGTTGCAACCGCTCCGCCGGTCCATGATCGACGCGTGTCGGCGCGTCCGGGTCCAAGGCTTTCGCGACCAGAGCACGCACGATACGCAGGATCGCCTCGACCCGCTCAAGATAACGGCCGAACCAATAAAGATTATCGGCGGCGCGGCTCGGCAGATTGCCAAGCAGCCGGATGATCCGCACGTCATCGCCCGAAGGCAGCAACGTTTCCATCTCCACCGGCTTGTCCGACAACACCCAGACGTCGGCGGAACGTACGCTTGCATCCATCGACACGGCGCGCGCATCGGAGCGATCGGAAACGCGGCAGAAACCGCCGGGCAAAACCTGCCAGCCGTCGGGCGTCGCCGCCGCGAAGACGCGCAGCACGAAAGGCCGCGGCACCAGCCGTGCCCGATCGCCGCTCGTCTCCCACGCCGGCGTCGTCGACAGGCGCACGACCTCCTGGCCGACATAATCCATGCCGCGCGCCGTCATCGCCTCGACCAGCCGCTCGCGTTCCGCCGGCGACAATTCGCTGACGAGCGCGCTGTGGCGACCATCGAAACCTGGCAGTTGATTGGCGAAGGCCCCAGAAATCGACAGATGATCGAGCTGTTCGAGCACTTCGCCACGCTGCCGCTCCTGACCGCACCACCACGTCGCGATATTCGGCAGGCGCAGATCCTCGCCCAATAGATGACGCGCCAGCCCCGGCATGAAAGCCTGAAACGCACGCGCTTCGAGCAGGCCGGCGCCGGGCATGTTCGCCATGCTCACCTTGCCCTGGCGGATCGCCTCGACCATGCCGGGCACGCCGAGACGCGACGCGCCGTTCAGCTCCAGGGGATCGCACCATTCCGCATCGATGCGACGCCAGATCACATCGGCGCGCTTCAGCCCGGCGATGGTGCGCACATGCATCTTGCCATCGGCATAAACGAGATCGGCGCCTTCGACCAAGAGGAAGCCGAGATAACGCGCCAGATAGGCCTGTTCGAAATAGGTCTGGCTGAAAGCGCCCGGCGTCAGCAGACAAATGCGCGGATCGGATCGCTCGGCCGCATGGGCGAGCCCATCGCGAAACGCCCGGAAGAACGGCGCCAGACGCTGCACGTTCATGTCGCGATAAAGACCGGGAAAGGCTTGCGACGTCACCAGACGGTTGGCGAGCGCATAGCCGGCGCCAGAAGGCGCCTGGGTGCGATCGCCCAATACCCACCAGCGCCCGTCAGGACCACGGCCGATATCGGCGGCATAAAATTGCAGCCAGCGGCCGCCAAAAGGTTTCGCGCCGGCCAGCGGCCGCAGGAATTCCGGCGAACCGGCCACCACCGCCGCCGGCAAGGCACCGTCGCGCACCAGCCGCCCATCGCCGTAGAGATCGGCGATGATGCGATCGAGCAATTGCGCGCGCTGCACGACGCCGGCCGAAATCTCGTTCCATTCCGCCTGCGAGATGAGAAGCGGCAGGCCGCTCAGCGGCCAGGACTGTTCGTTGGTCTCGCCCTGGATGCGATAGGAAACGCCGCCTTCGCGGATACGCCGTTCGGCCGTCGCCAGACGCTGGTCGAGATCATCCTGATCGAACTGGCCGAGCGCATCGAGGAAGCCACGCCAATAGGCGCGCGGCGTCCCGTCCGGTCCTATGAACTCATCGGGAATGCCTGGCAGCGGTGCATAGGATTGCGTCCATGCCTGCGCACGCTGCGGCGTACGCACGGGGGACAGGAGCTCATCTGCCAATCTTCCTCCGCAGATCCAATGTCATCGGAAACTCCCCGGGAATTTCCTCGCGCGGCGGCTCGACGCGCCCCGGAGTATGCCCGTGATCCTGGAATCGCGCCAGCCGGCGCGCTTCCGCCTCATAGGAATTCACCGGAAATGTCTCATAATTGCGACCGCCCGGATGGGCCACGTGATAGACGCAACCGCCAAGCGAGCGGCCGTTCCAGGTGTCGATAATGTCGAAGGTGAGCGGCGCATGCACCGCAATGGTCGGATGCATGCCGGCCGCCGGCTGCCAGGCCTTGAAACGCACGGCCGCCACCGCCTCGCCGGCCGCGCCCGTCGATGTCATCGGCATGCGCCGGCCGTTGCAGGCGATGACATGCCGGCCCGGCACGAAGCCCGTCACCTTCGCCTGCAACCGCTCGACCGAACTATCGACATAGCGCACCGTGCCGCCCGCCGCGCCCTGCTCGCCCAGCACGTGCCAGGGCTCCAGCGCCTGCCGCAATTCCAAGCTCACGCCGCCATGCTCAATCGTGCCATAGACCGGAAAGCGGAATTCGAACTGCGCCTGAAACCATTCAGGCGAGAATTCGTAACCAGCGCCACCAAGATCGCTCAGCACGCTCAGAAAATCTTCCCAGATGAAATGGGGCATCATGAAGCGATCGTGCAGCGACGTGCCCCAGCGCACCAGGTTGCCCTGCTGCGGCTCGCGCCAGAACCAGGCCATCAGCGCGCGCAACAACAATTGCTGCGCCAGCGACATGCGTGCATCAGGCGGCATTTCGAACGCGCGGAACTCCACTAGCCCCAGGCGCCCCGTTGAGCTGTCGGGCGAATATAGCTTGTCGATGCAGATTTCGGCGCGGTGCGTATTGCCGCCCACATCGACGAGCAGATTTCGATAAAGCCGGTCCACCAGCCAGATCGGGAACTTGCCATCGCCCGGCATCGGCGTGTTGGCGAGCGCAATCTCCAGTTCATAGAGTGAGTCGTGTCGCGCTTCATCAACGCGTGGCGCCTGGCTTGTCGGGCCGATGAACAGGCCGGAGAACAGATAGGACAAAGCCGGATGGCGCTGCCAATAGAGCACGAGGCTGCGCAGCATGTCGGGCCGGCGCAGAAAGGGTGAATCGGCCGGTGTGAGGCCGCCGAACACCAGATGGTTGCCACCGCCCGTGCCGGTGTGGCGGCCATCGGTCATGAATTTGTCAGCGCCGAGCCGCATCTGCCGCGCTTCTTCATAGAGCACGGTCGTTGTCTCAACCGCTTCGCGCCAGGACGTCGCCGGATGAATGTTCACCTCGATGACACCCGGATCTGGCGTCACCTTGATGAGATTGACACGCGGATCGAAGGGCGGCGCATAGCCTTCCACATGGATCTTCAGCTTCTTTTCGCGCGCTACGTCTTCGACCGAGACCAGCAGTTCGACATAATCATCGAAAGTTTCCACCGGCGGCATGAACACGCAGAGCAGCCCGTCACGCACTTCCACCGCCAGCGCCGTGCGTACGGCGTCTTCTGACAACGCTTGCTCCAGAACGTGCTGCCGGTCCCCACCACCCCCATCGACCGCCACCGTCTGCTGCACGTGGCTGGGATCATGGCCCGAAGGGGAGCCTGGATCAGGCAAGGGCCCGCGCGGCTCCAGCGGATCCTGCTCGTGTGTATAGGGATAGGCGGAGGGTGGCACCCAGGGCAGCGCATTCATCGGCAGGCGCAGACCGATCGGTGAATCGCCCGGCGCCAAAAACAATTTGCCACGCCGCAAGGCCCATTTCTCGCTGCGCCAGCGACGCTGCGCCTTGGCTTCCGCGTTCCAGCGCTGCACCGGCAGGACGAAACCGCTCGGCTGTGACAGGCCGCGCTCGAACGTGCGCACCATGCGCGCTCGTTCTTCCGCATCATCGATCTTCGGATCGGAGGGATCGACATTGAAAGGCAGATTGCCTTCGCGCACCATCCAATGGGCGCTGTCTTCATAGGCCGCCAGAACGAAGTCCGGCTCGATGCCGATCTTCTCAGCGATCCCGTCGGCCAAGGTCGCTGCCTGATCGATGGTGGCGCGGCCGCCATTGTCCATGGTCGAAATCAAACCCGGGTCGCCCCACAGCGGCTTGCCGTCCTTGCGCCAATAGAGCGAGAAGGCCCAGCGTGGCAGGCTTTCGCCCGGATACCACTTGCCCTGGCCATAGTGCAGAAAGCCGCCGGGCGCGAAGCGCTCGCGCAGGCGACGGATCAATTCATCGGCCAAGGCGCGCTTGGTCGGACCGACGGCGGCGGTGTTCCATTCCGGCGCTTCGAAATCATCGATCGACACGAAGGTCGGCTCGCCGCCCATGGTGAGGCGCATGTCCTGCGCGACGAGATCGCGATCGACCGCTTCGCCCAGTTCGTCGAGCGCTTGCCAGGCTTCGCTCGAAAACGGCAGCGTGATGCGCGGCGCTTCGTTGATGCGATTAATGTGCATGTCGAAATGAAATTCGACGTTGGCCGGATCGACGAGGCCGCTGATCGGCGCGGCGGAGCGATAATGCGGCGTGGCACAGAGCGGCAGATGGCCTTCACCGCACAACAGGCCCGAGGTTGCATCGAGGCCGATCCAGCCGGCGCCTGGAATATAGACCTCGGCCCAGGCGTGCAGATCGGTGAAATCCTTGTCGGTGCCCTTCGGCCCATCGACCGGATCGACATCGGCCTTGAGCTGAATGAGATAGCCCGAGACGAAACGCGCCGCGAGACCGAGACGGCGCAGAATCTGCACCAGGAGCCAGGCGGAGTCGCGGCATGAGCCGGTTCCGAGTTCCAGCGTTTCCTCGGGCGCCTGCACGCCGGCTTCCATGCGGATCACATAGCGGATCTTCTGCTGCAGCCGCATGTTGAGATCGACGATGAAATCGATGGTGCGGTTTCTGTCGCGCGGCAGATCAGCGATGAATTTGTCGAGCAGCGGCGTCGAGGGTTCAAGCTCGAGATAGGCGGCCAGCTCCACCTGCAATTCTTCCGAATAAGCGAAGGGGAATTCTTCCGCATAGGGCTCGACGAAAAAGTCGAACGGATTGACCACCGCCATCTCAGCGACGAGATCGACCGTGACCGAAAACTTCGTCGTCTTCTCCGGGAAGACAAACCGCGCCAGCCAATTGCCGTGCGGATCCTGCTGCCAATTGATGAAATGGTTTTCGGGAACGACCTTCAGCGAATAGCCCGTCACCTTGGTCCGGCAATGCGGCGCCGGGCGCAGGCGGATGACCTGCGGCCCGAGCGCGATCGGCCGATCATATTTGTAGCTGGTGACGTGGTGGAGCGCGACGTTGAGTGCCAAGCTGCTGATTTCCCGAAAGCTGCGGTCTCCAGATCAGGCAGGCAAGCTTCATGCCCACGCCGACCCGACAACCGCCGGTCCCGCTTCTTTCATAGCCCTCACCAGGGAGCGGCGCCACCGTCGCCAGATGTCAGAGGCGCGATCCGGCGGCACGCCGGCCGCCATGGCTCATCTGATCGAAGGCATCCTCGACCAGATTCACGTGGTCGAGCATCGCCGCATGCGCCGTGACCGAATCGCCGGCAAGGATCGCCGTGACCACCCGCTCGTGTTCCGCATGGGACTGGCGCAAGCGGCCTGGTGTCCGAAACTGCGCCCGCCGGAACGGATCGAGACGACGGCGCAGCGCCACGGCGAAATCATTCATGGTCGCGTTATGAGCGCCGGCATAGATCGCCACATGGAATTGTCGATTGGCCTCGACATAGTCAGGCTCGTTGTTGGCTTCGACCATGCCGGCCATGGTTTCGTGCAGAGCCTGCAGCCGGCGCCGCTCGATCGGATTCATGGAAAGCGCTGAGAGACGGGCACAAGTTGCCTCCACCTCGCCCATGGCAACGAACAATTCGCTCAACCGATCGGCGGTGATGGCGGCCACATGCGCGCCGCGCCGCGGCTGCATGTCGATCAAGCCCGTCGCCACAAGCTGACGCAAAGCTTCGCGCACCGGCGTGCGCGACACCTTGAACCGCTCCGCCAGCATATGCTCGTCGAGCCGCATGCCGGGGACGAAACTGCCCGTCAGGATTTCGTCGGCGATCTCCCCTGCGAGCACTTCCGAACGGGTTCTGCCGTCAACTGCCATCGGCTTGATCCACCTTCACCACCACGATCCTGCACAGCGCGCATGCAGGACAAGCAAATTTTGTGCAGCGCCGCCGAATCTATAGGCATGCAATTTCCAATATTTGTATGCAATATTTCTATACCGCATGCAAGTCATAGCAGCGCAACCACAGGAAGATGACTCCATGGCCCGACATCTGGATCGACGCGGTTTCCTCAAGTCCACGGCCGCCACCGCTTTGGCGACAGGGGTCGCGGCACCGGCGGTCTGGTCACCGGCCAAGGCGCAAAGCCGCCAGGAGACCTTGCTGGTCGTCTCCGAGAGCGGCCCCAACAACATCGACATTCACGGCGTCGGCACCAATGTGCCGGGCTATGAAGTGTCGTGGAACTGCTACGACCGTCTCATCAGCCATGAGATGAAATCCGGCCCGGGCGGCGTGCCTTATTACGACCGCGACAAGTTCAAGCCGGAACTGGCCGACGACATGAACATCGGCGACATGTCGGTGACTTTCCGCCTGCGCAAGGGCGCCAAATTCCACGACGGCACGCCCGTCACCGCCAAGGACGTGAAATGGTCGCTCGACCGCGCCGTCACCGTCGGCGGCTTTCCGACCTTTCAGATGAAGGCCGGCTCGCTGGAAAAGCCGGAACAATTCGTCGTCGTCGACGACAACACCGTGCGGGTCGATTTCCTGCGCAAGGACAAACTGACCGTTCCCGATCTCGCGGTCATCGTGCCCGCCATCTACAATTCCGAACTGGTCAAGAAGAACGCCACGCCGGACGATCCCTGGGGCCTCAACTACACCAAGCAGAACATCGCCGGCAGCGGCGCCTATAAGGTGAGCCGCTGGACGCCAGGCACCGAAGTCGTGCTCGACCGCAACGACGATTGGGCGAGCGGCCCATTGCCGAAGATCAAGCGCGTGATCTGGCGCATGGTGCCGTCAGCCGGCAATCGGCGGGCGCTTCTGGAACGCGGCGATGCCGACGTTTCTTATGAACTGCCGAACAAGGATTTCGCCGAACTGAAGGATTCCGGCAAGCTGTCCGTCGTCTCGACGCCGTTCTCCAACGGCTGCCAATATCTCGGCATGAACGTCACCAAGCCGCCGTTCGACAATCTGAAAGTGCGGCAGGCTGTCGCCTATGCCATTCCCTATCAGAAGATCATGGACGCGGTGCTCTACGGCCTGGGCACGCCGCTGTTTGGCGCCACAGCGCCGCCGCCGGCCGCCTGGCCTGTCGCGCATGCCTATAATCTCGACCTTGCCAAGGCGCGGCAATTGCTGAGCGAAGCGGGTTATCCCAACGGCTTCGAGACCACTTTGTCGTTCGATCTCGGCTTTGCCGTCGTCAACGAACCGCTCTGCGTGCTGATCCAGGAAAGCCTCGCGCAGATCGGCATCAAGACCACCATCAACAAGGTGACGGGCGCCAATTGGCGCACCGAACTGAACAAGAAGGTGATGCCGCTCTACACCAACGTGTTTTCGGGCTGGCTCGACTATCCGGAATATTTCTTCTTCTGGTGCTACCACGGCTCCAATTCCGTCTTCAACACCATGAGCTATCAGTCGCCGCAGATGGATGCGCTCATCGATGGCGCCCGCACGGCCGCGGCCAACGGCGACAATGCCGCCTATGAAAAGGACGTGAAGGGCTTCATCGACCTCGCCTTCACCGATATTCCTCGCATTCCGCTGTTCCAGCCCTATTCCAACGTGGCCATGCAGAAGAACGTCAGCGGCTACCAATACTGGTTCCACCGCCGGCTCGATTATCGTTCCTTCGTCAAGGGTTGACGGCACGGTTCTTGCGAGAGGCCGCCCATGCTGCGCACCATCGGCAAACGCATAGCGACCGCGATCCCGAGCTTGATTGGGGTCATCGTCGTCACCTTCCTGTTGACGCGGGTTCTGCCCGGCGACACGGCATCGTTTTTCGCCGGCCCGGCAGCGACGCCGCAAGCCATCGAGGAAGTGCGCAAACAGCTCGGCCTTGACCGCAGCCTGCCGGAACAGTTCGTCAGCTATGTCAGCCATCTCGTGCGCGGCGATCTCGGCACGTCGCTGACCACCGGCCGCCCGGTGGTCACCGAACTCGCCACGCGCTTGCCCGCCTCCGCCGAATTGACCCTGCTCGGCCTCCTCATCGCTCTCTTGATCGCCGTGCCGCTCGGCATCATCGCCGCCGTGCGGCAAGGCTCCTGGATCGATCACCTCTGCCGCATCGTCGCCACCGCCGGCGTGTCGCTGCCTGTCTTCTTCACCGGCCTCATCTTCGTCTACGTCTTCTATTTCATTCTCGGCATTTCACCGGCGCCGCTCGGCCGCCTCGATGTCTTCGCCTCACCGCCACCCGACATCACCGGCTTCTATCTCATCGACGCCTTGATCGCCCGTGACTTCGAGACCTTCCGTGCCGCGCTGGCGCAGATCACTTTGCCCGCCGTGACGCTCGCCGTCTTCTCGCTGGCGCCGATCGCCCGCATCACCCGCGCCTCGATGCTGGCGGTGCTGTCCTCCGAATTCATCCGCACGGCGAGGGCCAGCGGCCTCAAGCCCTCGACCGTCGTGATGACCTATGCCTTTCGCAACGCCATGCTGCCGGTGATCACCACGCTCGGCATGGTGTTCTCCTTCCTGCTCGGCGCCAATGTGCTGGTCGAGAAAGTCTTCGCCTGGCCCGGCATCGGCTCCTATGCGGTGGAGGCCCTGATCGCATCGGATTTCGCGCCCGTGCAGGGCTTCGTGCTGACCATGGCCGTGCTCTATGTGCTGATCAATCTCGGCATCGATCTCCTCTACGGCATCATCGACCCGCGCGTGAAGGTGGAAGCATGACCACCCTTTCCCAGCCTGAACCCGTTTCCTCCTCCGTGACGGGCCCGTCACTGGCGAAAACCGTTTCCACGCGCGGCATCGGCGCGCAATTGCGCCACATCCGCTATGTCCTCGCCGACAATCCGGTCACGGCGGGCTCCTTCATCCTGTTCGTGATCTTCCTGCTCGCTGCCCTCGTCGGCCCGAGCCTCGTGCCTTACGACCCACTGGCCAGCAATACGGCCTCGGCCCTGCGACCACCCTCGGCGCAGCATTGGTTCGGCACCGATCAGCTCGGCCGCGATATTTTCAGCCGCGTCGTCGTCGCCACACGGCTCGATATGATCATCGCCATCGCCTCGGTCCTTCTCGTCTTCGTGCTCGGCGGCCTCGCCGGCATTGCCGCGGGCTTTTACGGCGGCTGGACCGATCGGATCGTCGGACGCATCTCCGATACGATCATGGCTTTCCCGCTCTTCGTGCTTGCCATGGGCATTGTCGCGGCGCTCGGCAATACGGTGACCAATATCGTCATCGCCACCGCAATCATCAATTTCCCGCTCTATGCCCGTCTCGCCCGCAGCGAAGCCAACATCCGCCGTGAAGCGGGCTATGTTCACGCCGCGCGCCTCTCCGGCAACAGCGACCCCCGCATCCTCTTTCGCTTCATCCTGCCCAACATCATGCCGCTGATGATGGTGCAGATCTCGCTGACCATGGGCTATGCGATCCTCAATGCCGCCGGCCTCTCCTTCATCGGCCTTGGCGTGCGCCCGCCGACGCCCGAATGGGGCATCATGGTCGCCGAGGGCGCCGCCTTCATCGTCTCCGGCGAATGGTGGATCGCCTTCTTTCCCGGCGTGACGCTGATGCTCGCCGTCTTCTGCTTCAATCTGCTCGGTGACGGTCTACGCGATATCGTCGACCCGCTGCGTCGCACGTGAGGCCCGGATGACCGCCCAACCCCTCCTCGACGTCCGCGATCTCACCGTCGAATTCGCCACCCGGCGCGGCACCGTGCGTGCCATCGAACATATCGACATCTCCCTTGCGAAGGGCGAGACCTTGGGGATCGTCGGCGAATCCGGCTCCGGCAAGTCCGTCACCTCCTATGCGGTGATGCGCATTCTCGATCGCGCCGGCCGTATCGCCGAGGGCTCGATCGTCTATTCCGGCATCGACGTTTCCGCCGCGAGCGACCGCGAATTGCGCGATCTGCGCGGCCGTGAAATGGCGATGATTTTTCAGAACCCGCGTGCGGCACTTAATCCCATCCGTCCCGTCGGCAGGCAAATCGAGGACGTTCTCCTCGAACATGTGCAAACCACCCGCGCTGAGGCGAAACAGAAAGCCATCGAGGCGCTCGAACAAGTACGCATCGCCCGGCCGGAAGAGCGCTACCACGCCTATCCGTTCGAAATGTCGGGCGGCATGTGCCAGCGCGTCGTCATTGCCCTCGCGCTCGCCTGCCGGCCGCAACTCCTCATCGCCGACGAACCCACAACTGGCCTCGACGTAACAACGCAGAAGGCCGTGATGGATCTCGTCACGGAACTGACGCGGGCGCGCGGCATGTCGACCATTCTCATCACCCACGATCTCGGCCTCGCCGCCACCTATTGCGACCGGGTCGTGGTGATGGAGAAAGGCAAGGTCGTCGAGACGGCTTTGTCGAAGGACATTTTCGCCCGTCCCGAACATCCCTATACGCGCAAGTTGATGCGTGCCACGCCGCGCCCGGGTGCGGCCTTGCGCGACCTGCTGCCGCTCGAACTCGCCGCCGCCGCACCGGCCCTACCACCGCAGGCCCCGCCCGGCGAAACCCTGCTGCGGGTCGAGCAATTGGTGAAAGAATATCCGCGCCAGGACAGCGGTTCGCTGTGGCCGAAATTCCTCGGCGGCAAGCCGAAGGAACCGGCGGCGCCCTTCCGCGCCGTCGACAGCATCGGCTTCGAAGTCCGGCGCGGCGAGACTGTGGGCCTGGTCGGCGAATCCGGCTGCGGCAAATCCACCACGTCGATGATGGTGATGCGCCTCATCGATCCGACGAGCGGCAAGATCACCTTTGCCGGTGAGGATATTTCCGCCATTCCGGCGCGCGATTTCGCCGTGCATCCGATGCGTCGACGCATTCAGCTCGTCTTTCAGGACCCAACCGACAGCCTCAATCCGCGCTTCACCGCCGCCCGCGCCATCGCCGATCCGATCCTGCGCAGCGGCCAATCGCTCGATGATCAGGCCATCCGCGCTCGCTGCGAGGAACTTGCCGGCCTCGTCGGCCTGCCGGTCGAATTTCTCGACCGCCTGCCGCATCAATTATCCGGCGGCCAGAAGGCGCGTGTCGGCATCGCCCGCGCCTTGGCGCTCAATCCCGATCTCGTCATCCTCGACGAACCGACGGCGGCGCTCGACGTCTCGGTGCAGGCCGTCGTGCTCAATCTCCTGCAAGATCTGAAGGTCCGGCTCGGCATGAGCTATCTCTTCGTCAGCCACGATCTGCATGTGGTGCGCCTACTCTGCGACAGGGTCATCGTTATGCGTTCCGGCCGCATCGTCGAGGAAGGCACATCGCAACAGGTGCTCGAAACGCCGAAGGCCGATTACACACGCGAATTGATCGAAGCCATTCCCCATCCTCCCGTCTGAGTGAAAGACAAGATTCGTATGAATGCCTCCGTGGTTGATTTGAGTTTCGATTTGACGAGCCTGCGCCAGGCCTATGCCGAAGGCCTGAGTCCGGCCGACGTTATCCGCGAAGTTTATCGCCGTATCGCTGCAGTCGATGACACCGGCATTTTCATTTCGCTGCTCACCGAGAGCAAGGCGCTCGACTATGCCGCGACGCTCGGTTCCTATGATGCCGCGCGCCCGCTCTGGGGCGTGCCCTTCGCCATCAAGGACAATATCGATTTCGCCGATCTGCCGACCACGGCTGCCTGTCCGGACTTCGCCTACACACCGAGTGAACATGCCCACGCCGTCGCGCGCTTGATCGCCGCTGGCGCCATTCCGATCGGCAAGACCAATCTCGATCAATTCGCCACCGGCCTCGTCGGCGTGCGCTCGCCCTATCCGATCCCGCGCAACAGTTTCGACGCGGCCATGGTGCCGGGCGGTTCCAGTTCGGGATCGGCCGTCGCCGTCGCCCAGGGCCTCGTGACTTTTGCTCTCGGCACCGACACGGCAGGTTCCGGCCGCGTGCCCGCCGGCCTCAACAATCTCGCGGGCCTCAAGCCGACGCTCGGCGCGATCTCGACACGCGGCGTCGTGCCGGCCTGCCGCACGCTCGATTGCGTCTCGATCTTCGCGCTCACGGTGGCCGACGCCTACGACGTCTTCGCCGCCATGGCCGGCTTCGATCCGCAGGACTCATACTCACGACCATCGGTCGTTGGCCCATTGACGAACCCGCCATCGGCCCTGCGCCTCGCCATCCCCGATGCCAAAAGCCGTCGCTTCGGCGGCGATGCCCTGTCGGAAAAAGCCTTCATGGGCGCGGTGGAAGATGCCGTGGCGCTCGGCGCCACCGTCCACGAGATCGACCTCACAGCGTTCTTCGACACCGCCCGCCTGCTCTATGAAGGCCCATGGGTAGCCGAGCGTCATCACGCGGTACGCGATTTCATGACGCGCGCGCCACACGCCATGCTGGCGGTGACAGCCGGCATCATCGGCAACGCCGGAAAATTCTCTGCCACCGATACGTTCGGTGCGCTCTATCGCCTGGCGGAGCTGCGCCGCCTGACGGCACCGACCTGGCAGAACTGCGACATGCTGATGGTGCCGACCTATCCGCGCCCGCGCTCCGTCGCCGATTTGCAGGCCGACCCGATTGCGCCCAACAGCGAGCTCGGCACCTATACCAATTCCGTCAATCTGCTCGATCTCTGCGCACTCGCCGTACCGTCGCGCTTCCGCGACGATGGCTTTCCTTCCGGCATTACCTTGATCGGCCCGGCAGGACAGGATGGCGCGCTTGCCGCCTTCGGCGCGCGCTTGCAAACCCATTCGGGACAACCGCTCGGCGCGACGCGCAAGCCCCAGCCGCCGCTCGCCTTACCTGCCATCCGGGCTTTGCCACCGGAGATCGAACTCTGCGTCGTCGGCGCCCATCTTTCCGGCATGGCGTTGAACGGCGAATTGACTACGCGCGGTGCCCGTTTCTTACGCGCGGTCAAAACCACGCCCGACTATCGCCTGTTCGCTTTGCCCGGCGGCCCGCCCTATCGCCCCGGCCTGCTGCGCGTCGAAGCTGGAGAAGGCCACGCCATCGAGACGGAGGTCTGGGCGCTGACACCGGAAGCCTTCGGCAGTTTCGTCGACGGCGTGCCCGCGCCGCTGGGCATTGGCACCACGCTTCTGGCTGACGGCACGCGGCCGAAGGGCTTCATCGTCGAGAGCGAAGCGACACGAGATGCGCGCGACATCTCCCACTACGGCGGCTGGCGCGCCTATATGCAAGAAATGGTTTAACGAGGACGCGACATGGACGATCAGACCGATTGGGACGCCTTCATCGGCGCTTCCGCCAAAGTTTTGGACATTCCGGTGGGCGAGGACTCCCGCCCCATTGTCCGCGCCAATCTCGAACTCGCCGCCCGCATGGCGAAACTGGTGGCTGACTTCCCGCTCGATGAACGCGAAGAACCCGCGCCGGTGTTTCGCGCATGAGCCTCGCTTTCGAAACCATGACCGCGCATACGATCGCCCAAGCGGTGATCAAAGGCGAAGTGACGGCCCGCGCCATTGTCGAGGCTTGCCTGGCGCGGATCGCCCAGCAGGACCCGAAACTCAACGCTTTCACCAAGGTCACCGCTGAACGCGCCCTCACCCACGCCGATGCCATCGATGCGCGCCGCCGCCTGGGCGGTCAGCTCGGACCGTTGGCTGGCGTTCCCTTCGCGGTGAAAAACCTTTTCGACGTAGAAGAGGTGGTGACCTTGGCCGGCTCCAAGATCAATGCCGACAATCTGCCGTCCGGCGCCGACGCCACGCTGGTGCGCAAGCTCGAAGCCGCCGATGCCATTCTCGTCGGCGCGCTCAACATGGGCGAATATGCCTATGACTTCACGGGCGAGAACGCGCACTACGGCCCCTCGCGCAATCCGCACGATCCCGATCGCATGGCGGGTGGTTCATCGGGCGGTTCCGGCACCGCCGTCGCCTCCGGCATGACGCCGATCGCGCTCGGTTCCGACACCAACGGCTCGATCCGCGTTCCCTCGTCGCTCTGCGGTCTGTTCGGCTTGAAACCGACCTATGGCCGCTTGTCGCGTTACGGCACTTATCCTTTCGTCTCCGCTTTCGATCATCTGGGTCCCATGGCCCGCTCGGTGACGGATCTCGCCTTGGCTTATGATGCCATGCAGGGCCGCGACGCCGCCGATCACGCCCAAACCGAACGCGCAATCGAACCCGTCACGCCCGCCTTGACCCAAGGCCTGACGGGCCTGCGCATCGCGCGCGCCGCCGGCTATTTCGACAAAGGCGGCGAACCGGAAGCCCATCGCGCCGTCGAAACCGTGATGAATGCGCTTGGCGCGGCGGCCAGCGTCGACGTCCCCGAAGCCGGCCGTGGCCGTGCCGCGGCTTTTCTCATCACCATGGCGGAAGGCGCCAGCCTGCATCTCGATCGCATCCGCACCCGCCAGAACGATTTCGATCCCGAGGTGAAGGACCGCCTCATCGCCGGCGCCATGGTGCCCGCCGCCTGGATCAATCAGGCGCAGAAATTCCGCACCTGGTATCGGGCTCAAGTGCTGAAACTGTTCGAGACGACCGATGTCATCATCGCGCCGGCGACACCGTGCTTTGCGCCGCATATCGGTCAAAAAATCATGTCATTGGCGGGCGTAGACATGCCCGTGCGCGCCAATCTCGGCATGTTCACGCAGCCTTTCTCCTTCATCGGCCTGCCGGTCGCCGCCGCACCGATCTGGCTCGATGGCGCGCCACTGCCCATCGGCGTACAGATCATCGGCGCGCCCTGGCGCGAGGACATCGTGCTGCGCGTCGCCCATCATCTCGAAACCATCGGTGCGGCACGCGCGCCGATTGCCAACGCTTAAAAGGACATCCAGTGATCATTAACGATCCCGAAACGTTGCGCGAAGTCACGGACGCTTTCGAGCGCTACGAAACGGCTCTGACGACTAATGACGTCCAAGCACTGGACGGCTTCTTCTGGAACGACGATCTTGCCATCCGCTACGGCGCTGCCGAAAATCTCTACGGTTATGGCGCCATTCAGCAGTTCCGCGCCGCGCGCAAGTCTGGAAGCTTCACCCGCAGGTTCGATCGTCTCGTCATCACCACCTATGGCAAGGATTACGCGACGGCCTCGCTGCATCACCATCCCGGCAACGCCCCCGGCAAGGTCGGTCGTCAGATGCAGACCTGGGCGCGCCTGCCTGAAGGCTGGCGCATCGTCGCCGCCCATGTCAGCATGATCGACGATCCGGACGTTTGATCCGCAATGGAACCAACTGGCCGAATGAAACATTTTACCTCGGAGATGCGCGTAAGCTGAGTCAGGCGAGGAAATTCGGGTGCAGGATCAAAGGCCGAGCGCATCGCCGACTGCGGCCTCATCAGCCGTCATTGAAACCGACATCCCCTCGCGTCTCGACCGGCTGCCCTGGACGCGCTTTCACTGGCTCGTGGTGGTCGCCTTGGGCATCACCTGGAGCCTCGACGGGCTCGAGGTGACGATCGCCGGCTCCATCGCCGGCGCCTTGCGCCAGAGCCCGACCCTGCAATTCACCGCCGCCGACGTCGGCCTCGCCAACAGCGCTTATCTCGCCGGCGCGGTCAGCGGCGCCTTGTTCTTCGGCTGGCTCACCGATCGCATCGGCCGTAAGAAATTGTTCAGCGTTACGCTGCTCGTCTATCTCGCGGCCACGGCGGCCACCGCCTTCACCTGGGATCTGCCGAGCTTCGCACTGATGCGCTTTTTCACCGGCGCCGGCATTGGCGGCGAATATAGCGCCATCAACTCCGCCATCCAGGAACTCATACCGGCGCGCCGTCGCGGTTGGACCGACCTTGCGATCAACGGCAGCTTTTGGATCGGCGCGGCACTGGCGGCTTTCGCCTCGCTCATCCTGCTCGACCCGCGCATCGTCGATCCGGAAACGGGCTGGCGTCTGGCTTTCTTTGGCGGCGCCTTCATCGGCCTCGTCATCCTGTTCCTGCGCCGCTACATCCCCGAAAGCCCGCGCTGGCTCATCATCCATGGCCAGCCGCAAAGCGCCGAAACCATCGTTGCCCAGATCGAAGAGGAGATCGGCCGCGATCACCAGCTTGAAAACGTGCAACAGCGTGTCCGCATTCGCACCCGCCGCTCGACGCCGCTGAGCGAAGTGTTTCGTGTTCTCTTCAAACTTTATCCACGTCGCACGTTTCTCGGCCTGTCCCTCATGGGCGCGCAGGCCTTTTTCTACAATGCGATCTTTTTCACCTATGCGATGATGCTGACGGACTTCTACGGCGTGCCCACGGGCAATGTCGGCTGGTACATCTTCCCCTTCGCTTTGGGAAATGTTCTCGGTCCCCTGCTTCTCGGCCGTCTGTTCGACACGATCGGCCGCAAGCCGATGATCGTCTTCACCTATGCCATGTCGGCCCTGCTGCTGACGGTGACGGGCTACCTGTTCCAGCAAGGCTTGCTTGACGCGCGCAGCCAGACATTGGCCTGGAGCCTCACCTTTTTCTTCGCTTCGGCCGCCGCGTCATCGGCCTATCTCGTCGTCGCCGAAAGTTTTCCGCTCGAAATCAGAGCCCTGGCGATCGCCGTCTTCTACGCTTTGGGCACGGGTATCGGTGGTGTGATCGCGCCGTGGCTTTTCGGCATGCTGATTGAAACCGGATCCCGTGATCAAGTGTTTATTGGTTATCTCATTGGTGCCGGCTTGATGGTGATCGCCGCGGTGCTCGCCGCCTGGCTCGGTCTCGCCAGCGAGCGCAAACCGCTTGAAAGCGTTGCTCCGCCTCTATCGCTTGAACATGACTGATGCCCTGCAATCGCCCAGATTCTCTTGGATGCTGCGCCCATGTCCGCTGATGCCTATACCTTCCGGCCGGCCACGCGCGACGATCTTTCTCTTCTACGCGCCTGGTTGCGCACACCCGAAGTGAAGCGCTGGTGGGGCGACCCAGCCAAGCAGAAGGCCTTGCTGCACGAAGACATCGACGAACCCGATATCAGCATGTGGGTCGTGTCGCACGATGGTCGCCCGTTTGCTTACGCGCAGCATTATCACGTGCAGGATTGGCCGCAGCCGCACTTCTCTCGCCTGCCTGAAGATGCCTGCGCCATCGACGCCTTCATCGGCGAGCCCGAGATGATCGGCAAGGGCCATGGCTCGGCCTTCCTGCGTCAGTTGGCGTTGCGTTTGCGCGACGATGGCGCGGAAACGATCGCCATTGATCCCGATGTCGACAATGTCCGCGCCCGCAATGCCTATCGCAACGCCGGTTTTCGCGGCAAATGCATCGTCGAGACCAAGAATGGCCCGGCAATCCTGATGCTGTTCAACGCATAGCCCCGACGATTTGACGGATATCGAATGAAGTCTGTAGCCTCCAGGAAGAGAACTGGGGCGCAAACGTGTTGCGCCCATCTGGGGGGACAACGATGGGCTGCATACGACTTCTAGGCGGGATTCTGCTCGCGATCACAGCGACACAGGCAGAGGCGCAAGACAGCTATCCCAATCGCCCGATCCGCCTGATCGTCGGCTTCACGGCCGGCGGCCCCACCGACACGCCGGCCCGCCTCATCGCGGAAAAGCTGCGCACCAGCCTCGGCCAGTCGATTGTCGTCGAAAACCGCCCGGGCGCGGGTGGCAAGATCGCGCTCGACTATGTGCTGTCGCAACCGCGCGACGGCTATACGCTGTCATTGTGCACTTATATCGATGCGACCAATACGGTTCTGCTTAAAAATCCCGGCTACGCATTGGCCGATCTGGCGCCAATCTCGCAGATCACCAAAGCCTATTATGCCTTCGCGGTGCCGACAGCCCTGCCCGTGCAAGACCTCGCCTCATTCGCGGCTCACGCAAAGGCCAAACCCGGCGCGCTCAACTATGGCCATGTCGGCGCCGGCTCCATGCCGGAACTGGTGGCGAAGCGATTTGAGCAGGCGGCCGGCGTCAAGATGACCGGTGTGCCTTATAAAGGCACGGCAGAGGCATCGATGGATCTCGCCGGCGGCCGATTGGATTTCATGGTGGCACCGCTGATCGTCGTGCAACCGCTGCTTGATGCCGGTTCGGTCAAATATATCGGCATGACGAGCCCGGAACGGCTGACCGCCTTCCCCAATGTGCCGACGGCCGTCGAACAGGGCTATCGGATCACCGACAACGGCTGGCTCGGCGTTTGTGCTGGGGCTGGTGTGCCGGCTGAGATCATCGCCAGGCTCAACCGCGAGGTCGGCCAGGCGGTCGCCTCCCCCGCCTATCGCGAACTGGTCGAAAAGACCGGCGTGATGCCCTATGCGGGATCGGTCGATGAATTCCGCCAGCTGGTGACCGACACCGAAACCGACATGCGCAAATTGGCGCGGGAGCTTGGCCTCGAAGCAAAGTAGCGCTTTTATCCCCACGGGCCGCGACGCGGCGCCTGCGGTGCCGCTTCCGGCACGGATGGTGGTGGGACCGGCGGCGGCGCGATGGAGGCGTTGTTGTCGACGATCTCCTCGCGCCCGCCCGCATAGTTCTTCAAAGCCGCGACACGTGCTTCGATCGAAGGATGGGTCGAGAACAGATCGGCGAAGCCTGAGCGCGGATTGTCGAGGCACATTTCCATAATGCCCGATGGCGCGTTCCTGATCTCGCCCTTACCATCGATCTTGCGCAGCGCCGAAATCATCGCATCGGGATTTTTGGTGAGTTCCACCGATCCCGCGTCGGCGAGGAATTCGCGCGAACGCGACAGAGCCAGGCGGATCATCAAGGACAACACCCAGGCAGCCGCGACGATCAGCGCCGCGATGGCGAGCGCCGCCATGGCACCGCCCTTGCCCTTGTCGCGACCACCGGAGGAAGAGGAAGAAGAGGAACTGCCGGATGACGAGCCGGTCCACGAACCTCCCGACGGGCTCACGCTGATGCGAAAGAACATTTCGGCGAAGAAAGCCACCACGCCCGCCACCACCATGGCGACGATCATCATCCGCACGTCGCCATTGCGGATGTGGGTCAATTCGTGGGCAAGAACAGACTCCATCTCCTCATCGTCGAGCAGATTCATCAGGCCGCGTGTGACGGTGATCGTATATTGCTTGTCGTTGACGCCGGTCGCATAGGCGTTCGGCACGTCGGTCTCCAGAATCTCTAAACGCGGCGTCGTCATGCCGCGCGAGATGCAGAGCTTCTCCAACATGTTGTAGAGTTTCGGCTCCTGCTGCCGTGTCACCGCATTGGCCGACAGTGCCAGGCCGATGATGCTCTGGTTGAAACGGTAGGAGAAAAACACCCAGATCGCCGTGACGATGGTGACGATAGGCGCGGCAGAGCCGAGATCGCGCCAGGCCCGCGCCATGATGCGGTCGAGCGGCAGATCGCCCGCCTGCAAAGCTTCGGCAGCCAGCGCGCCGGCAAAGGTCAACACATAGATCAAAGCGAACAGTGCCCCGATCAAGAAGATCGACCGGTTCCGGTTCGCCCTGATATGCGTATAGAGACCAAAGACCGGCATCATAGCTCAGGCTCCGCGTCGCGCGCTCACCTGACGCTCAGAACTTCACCTGCGGCGCCACTTCGATCTGCTTGCGCTCGGTGTCGCCGACATCGAAGAAGGTGCGTTCGCTAAAACCCATCGAGCGGGCATAGAGCACGGCCGGAAAGGCCTGGATCGCCGCGTTGAACTCGCTCACCGCATTGTTGAAGAAGCGCCGCGCCGCCGCCAGCTTGTCCTCGATGCCCGACAGCTCGGTCTGCAACTGCTGAAAATTCGTATTGGCCTTCAGGTCCGGATAAGCCTCGCCGAGCGCGATCAGTCGGCCCAGCGCGCCGCCCAGCGCCGCCTCGGCCGCGCCTTGCTGCGCCGTACCCGTCGCATTCAGCGCCGCATTGCGTGCCTGGATCACCGCCTCGAGCGTGCCCTTTTCATGGGTCGCATAGCCCTTCACGGTCTCGACCAGATTGGGAATGAGATCGTGACGCTGTTTGAGCTGCACGTCGATGTCGGCAAAGGCCTGGTTGGTGCGCTGCCGCAGCCCGACGAGGCTGTTGTAGCTGGCGATGAGCCACAGGGCGATGACGACGATCAGACCCAAAAAAATCAAGCCAGTCATGAGCAAACTCCATCGCTCGTGGCCACCCCAAGATTTGCAGAGGGCCGATAACCCAAGTCCTATCATAAGCTTGCCAGCTAAGCGACCATAGGCTGCGCCCCCTCCGGCAGATTTTTTTTTCATGCGCCTGTCGGATCGCCGGCTGATCCTTCGTCCTAGGAGGGCGCCACCCGACGCGCCCAAGGAGAGTGCCATGTCCAAGTCGATGTCCAAGTTGATCTTCGTCAATCTGCCCGTCACCGATCTCGCCCGTTCGATCGCATTTTACGAATCGATCGGCGCCCGCAAGGATCCGCGTTTCTGCGATGACAGCGGCGCCTGCATGGTGTTTTCCGACACGATCCACGCGATGTTGCTGACGCACGACAAGTTTCGCCAGTTCACCAACAAGAAAATCGTCGACGCCAAGACCAATAGCGAAGTGCTGATCGCGCTGTCCGCCGACAGCCGCGACGACGTCGACAGCATGATCAGCAAGGCCAAGAAAGCCGGCGCCACACTCGATCCGGTCCCGGAGCAGGATTATGGCGTCATGTATGGCCGCAGCTTTGAAGATCCCGATGGCCACATCTGGGAAGTGATGTGGATGGACGTCGAAGCCTTCCTGGCCGCGACCAGCCCCGCCGCCTGACTCCATCGATAAGGACATCATCATGTCGAAAATTGCTCCCTGCCTGTGGTTCAACACCCAAGCCGAGGAAGCGGCGAACTTCTATGTGTCGCTTCTGCCCGACTCCCGCATTCTCAAAGTGCAGCGCAACGTCGGCGATTCCCCCGGCGGCAAGGACGGTACGGTTCTGGTGGTCGACTTCACCGTCGCCGGCCAGGAATTCATGGCGCTGAATGGCGGCATGGACATGGAATATACCCATGCCATCTCGTTCAAGATCGACTGCGAGGATCAGACGGAGGTCGATCGCTTGTGGGACAAGCTGCTGGAAGGCGGCGGCAAGCCCGAACAATGCGGCTGGCTGAAGGATCGCTACGGCGTATCCTGGCAGATCGTGCCGAGAGCCATGCTGCAAATGCTTTCTGATCCCGACCGCGCCAAGGCGCAGCGGGCCATGCAGGCGATGCTGAAAATGGTGAAGATCGACGTCGCCGCCGTGCAGGCCGCCTTCGATGGCAAGGCCGCGTGAGCGATCGGACATTGATGGCGGTCTCTGACCGCCATCAATGATGAGGCTGCAACTTTACTCGGCCGCTTCTTTCGCCGGCTCCCATGTTGGAAACGGATCGAAAGCGGCGAAATCATTTTTGGTGAGGCGTTCCGTTTCGGAAGCGCCAACGAGACAGGCATCGAGCGCCGCGCGTATCGCCGCCTCATCCATCTCCATGCCGATAAACACCAACTCCTGGCGCCGATCGCCCCAGATGGCGTGCCAATGGGGATTGCGATGCAAGGCTTCGACCTGTTCGTGCGACCACTCGCTTTTGTCGACCGCCGCCCACCAATAGCCAAGACCGCTCACCCGCGCGACAGCGCCCGCCAGCGAGAATTCTCCCACCCACCGCGTCCGCGTCGACAGCCAGAAATACCCTTTGGCGCGAATCAGACCCGGCCAGGTGCGATCGATGAAGGCTTTGAACTTTTGCGGATGAAACGGCCGCCGCGCCCGATAGACGAAACTGCCGATGCCATATTCCTCCGTCTCGGCCACATGTTTCTCGGGCTCGTAAAGCTCCTTGAACCACAGCGGATGGCGCTGCGCCTTTTCCTCATCGAAGAGGCCGGTATCGAGAAGGGCCGCAAGCGGCGCCTGGCCGAAATCGGTCTCCACTATACGCGCGTCGGCATTCAGTGCGCGCACGACATGACGCACCAGATGCAGCTTTTCCGGCAGCACATCGGACACTTTGTTGATGACGATCACGTCGGCGAATTCGATCTGCTCGACCAGAAGATCGACCAGGGTGCGGTCGTCACCGGCTCCCGCCGTTTCGCCGCGATCGCGCAGGAAATCATTGGAGCCATAGTCGCGTAGCAGATTGGCCGCATCGACCACGGTGACCATCGTATCGAGCCGGGCGATGTCGGACAGGCTGACGCCGGCCTCATCGCGAAAGGAAAAGGTGCTGGCGACAGGCAAAGGCTCAGCAATGCCGGTGCCTTCGATCAACAGGTAATCGAACCGCCTGCTCTCGCCGAGCTGACGCACTTCCGCCAGCAGATCATCGCGCAAGGTGCAGCAGATGCAGCCATTGGTCATCTCCACCAGTTTCTCATCGGTGCGCGAAAGATTGGCGCCGCCATCGCGCACCAGATCGGCATCGATGTTCACCTCGCTCATGTCGTTGACGATGACGGCGACCCTGCGCCCCTCGCGATTGTTCAATACGTGATTGAGCAGGGTCGTTTTCCCCGCCCCCAGAAAGCCCGACAGGACGGTGACCGGCAGCCGGGCATCGGCGACAGTTTTGAAAGCCATTGCTCTTTCCTGTAATGTTATACTATAACATTCTTAGCAGGCCGCGCGTGGCCTGACCAGTCCGGCGAGGTGAAATGTGCGAAAAGTCCGGGAACAGCAGCAGCAACAGCCGGTTGCACGGTTGGAATTGACTGGAGCCAACGGCCTCAAAACCATGCCGGCAAACGCCAACGACAATGCCAAGGGGCGCAGCCAAACCGGAAGACGCGCCTTCTGCGCCGTCCTCTGTCCTCTCTTCAGCGGACGTATTTCGAGGCCGCCATGTTCGCTCTAGGACTGCGCAAACAGCGCTCCGGAAATCTGGACCAGGCGCGGCGCGCGCTGAAAGCACGCGTCCGCCAAGTTCTCCATCTGGCCGACGACACAGCGGTGTCGATCAGCCATGCCCATTGCGCAGCGCCCGCCTGCACCGAGCCGCAGACGACCGTGCTGCTGTTCGTGCCGGATCGGCCGACCTTGTCCCTGCACATCGACAAGCCGCCCGAGCACATCGGCGATGCGGATATCCTGCAAGCCATGCTACGTGCGGCCTCTCAGCATGTTGGCTAATTTGCTGCGATTGGCGCGTCCGCTAAAGTGGCGTGCGATAGCGCTGAACGCAGAGAGGATCATGAAACGGAGTCTGGCCATCGGCCTGTGTCTTCTCGTCATCGGGCCGGCTTTTGCCTGGGACGAAGCGCAACGCAACACTTTGGCGCGATCCCTCGCCACTCTGCTCGCGTCCGAAGCCGCTTGCGAACTCTCCTATAGTCAGGATGCGATCCGACAGTTCATCGACAAGCAGGTTCCCGCCAACGACATGCAGTTTCCGACCGAGCTGACCAATTCCTTGTTCTTCCGCACCGAAGAACTCAAGGAAATGTCGACCTCGCAGAAAACCGCGCATTGCCACCAGATCGAGCGGATCGCACGCTCCTATAGCTTCATCAAATAGCCTGCGTCACACGCTCTGGCAGTTCGAAGGCCGAGGGCTCCGGCGCCACATTGCTGCGTTCGATCTCGACCAGCACCGTCTGCGCCGCCGACGACTGCCCGAGCCGCGACGTACCGCGATCATGGGTCAGCACATTCGCATTGCCATGTTTATCGAGACTGCCGCACGCGCCCGGTTTCTCCGGATCGTACCAGGCGCCTGTGGCGATCTGCGCGACACCCGGCCGCAAGGCTTCGCTGATCTCGACTGCTGCAATACAGGCGCCGCGATCGTTGTAGACGCGCACCAGATCGCCGGCGCGCAAGCCGCGCGCCGCAGCGTCAGCACCATTCATGCGCAGCGGTTCGCGCCCCTTGATCTTCGCGGCGCGGCTGATGGGGGCTGGATCGAGCTGGCTGTGCAGACGCACCGATGGCTGATTCGACAGCAGGTGAATGGGATAGCGCGCGCTATTGCCGCCCAGCCATTCCGATGGTTCGAGCCATGTCGGATGCGGCGGACAATCGTCGTAATTGAAGCCGGCGATGGTCTGCGAATAAAGCTCAATGCGTCCGGACGGCGTCGCCAGCCGATGGCTATCGGGATCGTCGCGGAAGGCATGTAACAAAGCCGCGGACTGCGCCGGCTCGGGGAATTCATAAACGCCCTCGGCCCAGAAATGATCGAAATCCGGCAGGTTGTAACCAAGGCCGCCGGCGCGCTCCGCCGCCTCGTCATACATGTGCCGCAACCAACCCATTTCGTCGCGGCCGAAATGATAGTCGTTGCCAAATCCCATCTCGTCGGCCAGTTCGGCGAAAATATCGAAATCGTTGCGCGCCTGCCCCACGGGCGCGATCGCCTGACGCATCGCCATGTAGAACCGGCTGCCCTCCGCCGCCTGAATATCGTTGCGCTCGAGAGTCGTCGTCGCCGGCAGAACGATATCGGCGAATTTCGCCGCCGGCCCCCACCACGGTTCGTGAACGATCACGGTTTCCGGTCGCCGCCAGGCTTCGACGAAACGATTGAGATTGGTGTTGTGGTGAAACGGATTGCCGCCGATCGAATAAACCAGCCGAATATCAGGCAGGACGATGGTGCGGCCGTTGTATTGCAGCTCTTCGCCCGGCCGCAGCAGCAGATCGGCGATACGCCCCACGGGAACGTGGGTCTTCACCGCATTGGGACCAAGACCCAGGGTCGGCCGTGGCAGATTG
This sequence comes from Methylocella sp. CPCC 101449, assembly GCF_031921685.1. Taxonomy (NCBI): domain Bacteria; kingdom Pseudomonadati; phylum Pseudomonadota; class Alphaproteobacteria; order Hyphomicrobiales; family Beijerinckiaceae; genus Methylocella; species Methylocella sp. CPCC 101449. Next base: position 810,530 of record NZ_JAPDHU010000003.1, read on the forward strand.
GCCGGCATCGGCAAGCCAAAGCCGCCGGTCGCCGCCAGTCCGAAGGAAAAACCACCGCCCGGCAAACCGATCTGGCCGAGCATCGAAGCCAGAGCAATGGTCGCCCAGACCGGCTGTTCGCCATGGTCGGCCCGCTGGATCGACCAGCTCGTCGCCACCAAGGTGCGCGTCGCCGCCATCTTGCGCGCCAGGGCGCGGATGGTCTCGGCCTCGATCTCGGTAATCCGAGCCGCCCAGGCCGCATCCTTCGGCTGGCCGTCGCTGCGGCCCAACAGATAATCCTCGAACCGCTGATAGCCCTCGCAATAACGATCGAGGAAAGCCCGGTCATGCAGGTTCTCGCTCGCCAGCGTGTGCGCCAGTGCGAGCATGAGTGCCGCGTCGGTGTTCGGCCGGATCGGCAGCCACTGCGTCGTCAGATGTGAACCTACGTCATCCCGCGACGGGCTGATATTGATGATCTCCATCCCGGCCTGGCGCGCCCGCTCGAACCAATCCGGCAGATCATGACGTGGATGGCCGCCCGGATGGATCTGCGCATTCTTCAGATGCGCGCCACCGAACAGAACCAGAAGCCGTGTGTGCTCCACCATCACCGGCCACGGCGTCTGCAAATTGGGAATGTCGCCCCGGCCGATGACATAGGGCGCGATATGTGCGGCGGCGCCGAAACTATGATTGCCCAGTTTGTCGACATAACCACCGTGCAGGCCGAGAAAACGTTTCAATACGCTCGGCGCATGATGCAGCCGCCCGGCGCTGGCCCAGCCATAGGAGCCACCGTAGATGGCTTCGTTACCATGTTCGGCTTTGACCCGCTGTAGCTCTTCCTTGATGAGGCCCATCGCCTGTGGCCAGCTCACCGCGACGAAGCGGTCGCCGCCACGGCCCGCGCGGGCAGCGCCCCGGTGGCGCAGGAAACCTTCGCGCACATAAGGCTGATCGATGCGCAGTTTGTCGCGCACGATATCCGGCAAGCCTTGAATGAGCGGCGAAGGATGCGCATCGCGTGCATGCGGCAAGGTTGCGACGAGATCGCCTTTGTCGTCGGCCATCACGTCGTAAATGCCCCAATGCGAAGCTGTCTGGATCGCACGCATTCGATTGGCCTTCCTCACCCAAATGCCCCAACAGGAGAGGTATCACACCGGAAAAGTCTTGCGATGTCGATATGATTTGACGCGGGCCAGCCATGCTCGACTGAATTTGGCAGCACCGAACGTTGCAGACACACAGGAACGGCGAACCATCCGTCTTCACGACAAGACCGGGGAACCGCGCAAGGAGCACATACGTCGTCATGGAACCGTCTGCGGCGCTGTAATTGTGTTCATTTGAGATCTGCATATCTTGCTCGCACAGAATCTCGGAATTCGGAGAACCTCATGGCAGGCGGCCATTCGCACGGCACACTTCCCGTGACCGCGGCAGGACAGCATAAGAACAAATTGCGTTGGGCCCTAGCACTCACCACGGGCTTCATGGCCGTGGAAGTGATCGGCGCTTTGTGGACGGGTAGCCTGGCCCTGCTCGCCGATGCCGCCCATATGCTGACCGATGCCGGTGGCCTGGCCCTCGCGCTTATCGCCATCCGCTTCGCCGAAAAACCGGCGACGCCGCAACGCACCTATGGCTATGTGCGCGCCGAAGTGCTGTCCGCCATGGCCAATGCGGTCGTCCTGCTCGTCCTGTCGATCTATATTCTCTACGAGGCCTATCAGCGCTTTCTCAACCCACCTGATATTCTCGGCGGCCCGATGCTGGTGGTTGCCGTCGCCGGCCTTGTGGTCAATCTCGTCAGCATGCGCTTGCTCTCAAGCGCCTCGTCTGAGAGCCTCAATGTCAAGGGCGCTTATTTCGAAGTGCTGAGCGACATGCTGGGCTCGCTGGGCGTCATTGTCGCCGCCTTGTTCGTGATGTTGACCGGTTGGAAACTGGCCGACCCGATCATCGGCGCCGGCATCGGCCTCTTCATCGTGCCCCGCACCTGGATCCTGCTGAAACAGGCCGTTCACATTCTGCTCGAAGGCACGCCGCCCGAAGTCGACATGGCTTTGCTGGAAAAGACTTTATTGGACATCAAAGGCGTTCGCGCCGTGCATGATCTGCATGTATGGACACTGACGTCAGGCCTCGATGCCATGACCTGCCATCTGGTCGTCGACGACATGACCGAGGCCCGCCAGATTCTCGTCGCCGCGAACGAGGCCATGGATGAAAAATTCGGCCTCACCCATACGACGATCCAGATCGAGGATCAGGCCTTGCGCAATGCTGAACATCCCAATCGGTTCTAAGTCGTCGCTCGTCCGCAGGACGAACAGAACTTCTCGCCCGCCGTCAACGGCACGCCACACTCGGCGCAGACCGAATTCGCCTGACCGAGCGCATTGCCGCAGGCGCCACAAAAGCGCGCGTCCGGCTTGTTATCGGCCCAGCATCGCGGGCACACCAGAACCCGCGTCGGTTGTTGACGTGTTTCCGCCGGCGGCGACCGGTCATCGGCATAATCGCCACGGTGGCGACCATGGCCGCCCCCATGCCGTCCGAAACGACCGGCGAAGCGATCGAAAAAATGCGAACCCATGCTCAACCTCACTCTTCATGGGCGACGGCTGCATACTCCGTCTCCCTTGGGAAGGCGACCGGACATTCCCCGAAGCGAAATGTCCGATCCCCAATCGCGATCGCCGAAGGAGTTGCGATCAGCGCTCTTCAGCCGGATGCGGCTTCGCGATTAGCGAAACCGCGTGCTCGGCCCCGGCCCGAAGCCATCAGGGCCAACGCTGCTGATATAGGCATCGCTCGTCTGGCGCTTGGCATCGTCCAGGCGCTGCAAGGCGCGGTCGCGCGGCGAGATCGTGCTGAAGCCGCTCATGGCAGGCTGACGGACAATGTCGCCAGCGTAGAACGCTTCATAGCCGTGGTTCGTCGAATCCATCGTATGGTCGCTCGGCCGATGGCCATTGACCGTTTGTGCCATCGCGGCGCCCGAAAGCGTGGCAAAGGCCACACCGAATATTGCGGCGGTAAAGGGCTTCAAAATATTCATGGTCATCATCCTCTCTGGTTAGTAGGAAACTTCGCGCTTCCCTTGAGGATGAAGATGGAGTGCCTGCGTATCCGCCGTTTTGCCGCTCAATTACAAATTGTATCGCCCGTCTTCGTTGAGCGGCGCTCAAAAAAAATTGGGGCGCCCCGCATGCGGAGCGCCCGATGTTTCTACGTAACTCAATATATCGTGATTAGCGATTGTAGCGACCGATGTACTGACGGTCGTGGCTGGAGTTCGCATAAGATTGCGGACCAACGAGATCGCGGTGCGCGGCCAGACCGGAGTCGCTATTGAGCTCCTTCAGGTCGTTGGCGCGTTGCTGGGCACGGTCATAAGCCGACGGACCATAAGAAGTATCCGCCCGATAGGACTGGGCCATAGCCGAACCGCCAGCAAGCGCCATAACGGCAACACCAAACAGAGCGGCAGCAACAGATTTTGACTTGGTCATGATATTCATCCTTCTTCAGCGAAGCTTTTCGCCTTCGCAGAGAAGAAATGGCGCCTCTACATTTCCGTTGCTTTGCCCAACCATTACAAATTATGTCGCCGGCTATTTCGATTCAAAAAAGAAGAGGCCGCCCCGTCAGCGGGACGACCTCTTGCAAGCCATAACTACAAGCGACAAAAAATTGGGGCGCCCCTTCATCGGGGCGCCCATATTCAAATCGCGATCAGTCGCGAGATTAGTCGCGGTTGTACTGACCGATGTACTGATTGTCGCGGCCATAGGTCGCAACCGAACGCGAGTTCAGAAGGTCGCGGTGCGCGGCGAGGCCCGAATCGCTGTTCAGTTCCTTGACGTCATTGGCGCGCTGCTGAGCGCGGTCATAGGACGAGGAATAAGCTTCGGTGCGATAGGTCTGCGCCATCGCCGACGTACCAGCAACGGCCGCAACAGCAACACCGAACAGAGCGGCGGCAAGAGTCTTAGATTTAGTCATGACAGTCATCCTTCTTTTGTGAAGCATTTCGCCTTCACGAGGATGATGTGGGATCGTCGTGTATCAACGACATTGCCGCTCTGTTACAAATTATTTCACCAGCGCCGTGGTCATGGGCATCGAGCACAGCGGCATCGACACGACGACTTCAAGACCGCCTGTCGGTCGGTTCGTTAAAGTTACCAAACCACCATGACCTTCGATCACTTTGCGCGCAATCGTGAGGCCGAGACCCGTACCGCCCGTTGTCCGACTTCTCGAACTTTCAACGCGATAGAACGGTTCGAAGACGCGTTCTAAATCCTGCTCGGGAATGCCAGGCCCTTCGTCACGCACGGTTACCTGCATGTGACCGCTCGTTGTCGTCAGATCGACTTTGACCTTCTCGCCATACTTGCAGGCATTGGCGATCACATTTGTGAGAGCACGCTTGATGATGTTGGGGCTGCCGCTCATCAGAATGCCCGGCGGCGCATTCAACGCCACGTCATGGCCGATATCGGCCTGCTCATCGCAGATCGTGTGCAGCATCGCGCCGATGTCGATGGCCCGCCGCGGCATCTTGGCCGCGCCGACCCGCAGATATTCCAGGGTCGACTGGATCATCTCGTTCATTTCGGCAAGATCGGCTTCTGTCGCCGTGCGCAGCGTATCGTCCTCGGTCAATTCATTGCGCAGTTGAATACGCGTGATCGGCGTCCGTAAATCATGCGACAGCGCCGCCAGAGCCGCCGTGCGCTCTCGGACCAGCAGTTGGATACGCTCCAACATACTGTTCATGGCACGCGATGCAGTACGTAGTTCTACTGGACCGAACTCCGGCACCTTCTGCGCCTCGGCATCGATATTGAACTTAGCCGCTGCATCGGCGAACAGCCGCAAGGGCCGTGTCACCCAGCGCAACGACAAAACCGCAATGAGAATGATCGCCACGCACATGTAGAGCGGCACCAAAAGCGCGCTCCAGGAAATGTAAGGCGCCGTGCCCGGCACATAAGAGAGGAACCAGAGCCAGGATCCGTCATCGAGCCGGGCCGAAATCTGCAGATTATAAGAAGAATCGCCGAGGTTGCTGACTTGATTCGACACAGCGCTGCCGTCACCCTGGCGATGATCGCTGTGTGGCACGTAGCCGACGATCAGCGCCGAGCTGTTTCGCGGCAGCAGTTTTCTCAGCCGCTCCGACAACGACCGGCACATCGCATCGGGTTCAGGATTGTCGATGCTCGGCGCCACATGCGCCCAATGCACTTCCAGAGTGAGCGTCGACAAAGCATGGGCGGCACGATCCCGCTCGGCCGGGGTCGGCAATTCGTTGACGGCTTTGGTGATGGAGGAAATGCGCTCCGCCAGCTCGCGCTCACGCGCCGCGCCGATAATGGCATCGATCCCCATGCGATAGGTCATATAGCCGACCGCATTGACCACGAGCAGCGCCAACAGCAGCACGGTCACTGCGCGCGCGACGACCGTATCGGGCGTGAGGAAGCGGATCAGCCGTGTCATGGCCCGTGCGCACCAGGCGCGAACATATAGCCGACACCGCGCACCGTCTTGATCAGCGGCCGTTCCGCCGATTCCTGCGCCAGTTTCTTGCGCAAGCGGCTGACCTGCACATCGATCACCCGGTCCGTCGTGTCAGCCGATCGCGCCTTGGCGAATTCCAGCAAAGCATCGCGGGTGAGAATGCGGTTGGGATGTTCGATGAAAGCGTTGAGAAGATCGAATTCGCCGGTCGACAAGTCGACCAGCGTACCGGACGGCGACACCAGTTCGCGCCGGCGCAAGTCCAGCATCCAGCCGTCGAAACGCACCACGTCGTCGCGCTCGATCGAACCCGGCTTGTCATCGCCGCGGATACGCCGCAGCACGGCACGGATGCGCGCCAGCAGTTCACGCGGGCTGAACGGCTTGGTGACATAATCGTCGGCGCCGACCTCGAGCCCGACGATGCGATCGTCTTCATCGCCGCGTGCCGTCAGCATGATGACCGGCAAGGACAGGGTCGCGCGGATTTCGCGGCACAGATCAAGGCCGCTGCGGCCGGGCAGCATCACGTCGAGGATCAGCAGATCGACCTGAGTGGCCTGCAGCAATTCCATGGCGCCTTTCGCATCCCCCGCCGCCGAGACCTGAAAGCCATGGCGGCGAAGATATTGGGTGACGAGCAGCCTGATCTGCGGATCGTCATCGACCACGCCAATGTGGCCATGATCGTTCACGAAATTTTTTGTGGCTTCAACTTGCATCTGTTCAACCCGAGACACGTCGATAGGCCCGATTCCATCCGGCCAGGAGAGGCGGCCCGGAGAGAATCAGAACAAGACGACGAGATAACCAGCACCCAGCGACAGAACCTGTCACTTTCGCTTGATATGGGGATGGTGGCGCGTATCGGCGATATTGCGCCTCTGTAACAAATTATTTCAGCGCCTTCGAACCGGACTGGAAGAACAACCGCATCGATCATGAGTTCCTGATTTTATGGCGATTTCTCTGATAGGAGGCGCCCTTGGAGCAAACGCCGCCCGGCCTTCTCGACATGTCCGGCGCGCGGCCCGGCTTTGAACGTCTCGCGCTTGTCCGCCCTAAAACACGATGTTGTACTCCCGGCACACAGGGGGAGGCAGACGATGATCCATGCGCACGCGAGCAGACGCGACATTTTAGGGATGACCGCCGGACTCGCCGGCACCGCGATATGGACCCGCGCCCTCGCCGATCCACGCGATGCCGATCTCATTCTTGTCAATGCCACCGTGCATACGGTCGATCCGAAACAGCCCGCGGCCGAAGCCTTCGCCATTCGTGACGGCCGCTTCATCGCCGTCGGCACCAGTTCCGATATCCGCGCCTTTGCCGGCAAGGCCACTCGGATCGTCGATGCCAAGGGGCTGACTGTCGTTCCCGGTTTCATCGATTGCCACGTCCATCCCGTGGGCGAGGTCCTGCTTTATCAAGTGCTCGTGGGCAATCCTTACGATGTCGAATTTGTGACGATCGACAGTATCATCGGCAAGTTGCGCGAACGCGCCGCCCAAACGCCGCCCGGCACCTGGGTCGAAGGCTTCTTTTTCGACGACACCAAAGTGAAAGACGGCCAGCCACTGACCGTGCGCGATCTCGACAAAGCGTCCACCGAACATCCGATCATGGTGCGCCATCGCGGCGGCCACACTTACTATGTCAACGGCAAGGCGTTCGAACTGGCTGGCGTCACCAAGGATACACCCAATCCTTTCGGCGGCACATTCGATCGCAACAGCGATGGCACGTTGTCTGGACGGGTGACCGATCGTGCCGGCGCCGTTTTCACCAAGGTCGGCCAACGCCCCACCTATACGGACGAGCAACGCGCCCAGCGCAGCCGCGATGGCCTCGCCCATATCTCCAAACAGTTCGTGCGCTATGGCCTCACTAGCGTCCATCACGAAGGGGGCGATCTGTCCGCCTTGCAACAGATCCGTGCCCGTGGCGATCTCCAGCATCGCGTGAGCTATGAAGCGCAGGGGCCGTTGGTCGATCGGCTGATCGCCGATGGTTTTCGCTCCGGCTTCGGCGACGAATGGCTGCGCATCGGCGCGACCTTCGAACATACGATCGACGGTTCCTTTTCGGAGCGGACGATGGCGCTCGACACGCCCTATCCGGGCAGCAATCCGCCGTATAAAGGCAACCTCGTCACCACTCAGGAGGACCTGAATGCCTGGGTGGAGAAGGTTCATCGCGCCGGCATCCAGGTCAACTGCCATGCCAACGGCGACATCGCCATCGACATGATGCTGACGGCCATGGAACGGGCGCTGAAACTTCATCCCAACGCCAACGCGCGGCCGAAGATCACCCATTGCACCTTGATCAACGACGATCTGATCCGCCGCATGAAAGCGATGGACGCGGTGCCGGCAGTCTTCTCCACCTACCCCTACTACAATTCGGACAAATTCGTTTTCTACGGCGAGGCCATGCTGCAGCGGAGCATGGCGCTGCGCACCATGATCGACGCGGGCCTGCGCCCGGCCGCCGGCTCGGATTTCTCGCCCGGCCCGTTCTCGCCGCTCCTGGCATTGCAAGCCATGGTCACGCGCACCGGCTGGGACCGCAAAACCTGGGGCGCCAATCAGCGCATTTCCATGGACGAAGCCCTCACGGTGACAACCTTGAACGGCGCGTACAATTCCCACGAGGAAGCGATCAAAGGTTCGATCACGCCAGGCAAACTCGCCGACTATGTCGTGCTGGCGGAAGACGTGAAGACGATCGCGCCGGACAAAATCAAGGACATCAAGATCGTGCGCACCGTCACCGGCGGCGTCACACGCTATGAGGCCTGATCCTCGGTAAACGCCCCTTTCGCCTTCGCCTGCTTCAGGCGATAGGCCGAAGGTGTCATGCCGACAGCATTCTTGAATGCGCGCAAAAAATATTTTTCGTCGTTATAGCCAACCCGATAGGCGATCTGGCCGATGCTGTCGCCCGTCAAAACCAATCGTTCGCAAGCGTCTTCCATGCGCATGTCGCGGATCAGCAGATTGAACGTGCTCCCCGTATATTGACGGATCAAAGCGCAGAAGCGGCTGCGCGAAAGCCCAACCGCCTTGGCGGCCTCCTCGAGCCCCGGCCCGCGCAGATAATTGTCCTCGATGAAAGCCGAGATGCGCCGCATATGGCCACTGTCGCGACCGACGGCTGGAAGCCGTGTCGATAGCCTCGCGAATTCCGCCTCATGATCCCGGCAAACGGTCGCCAGCAGCAGCGACAATTCGGCCCGCATCATCTCCTGCGCGAACAGCCCGCCCTTGTCGTTCTCCCGGTTCATCGAGGTGATGAGGCTTTCGATCCGATCGGCCTGCTTCCGCCGCGCATTAAAGTCGACATAGTTCTGCCAGGCGAAGGGCGTGAGTTCAGGCAACAGGCGCACCAGTTCCGAAATCGGGTAGGAGCGCGACAAACCCGGATGCAGAAAATCCAGATCGAAATAGAGAACGATGCAGCGCGTGCCCTGATCGAACCGGATCTGATGCGACACCATGGGCGCGACGAAATAGATCGATCCGGCTTTCGGTCTGTGCGAGGCGAGCCCGATACGCAAGGTTGGCGCCGCCGACATGAAATAGAGCACCTGGAAATAGTCGTGCTTATGCGCCGGATAAAGCCGCTGCGTGCGTTCGACGATGCGGATGCTGAAGCGCGGCGCGCCATGGCGTTCGGGCGCATAGGAGCGGAACGGCGCCTCCACCCGGACACGCCGTTGCGCCGATCGCTGCGTCTGCTTGCGTCCCGCCATGCCGCCTCCCCGCGTGGCTTTCGGGGCATTATAGATCATTTCCCGACGGCAACAGCCAGCTAGCTTTCGGGACCGGCGTATTTGCCGGCGGTCGCCGGGAACATGGCTTTGATGATCTTCATGCGGCTGACATCGACGGTGCCGTCCATATGCAGGAAGATCGCCGCATCACGGAACAGTTTCTCGACACCGAATTCCAGCATGGCGCCATTGCCGCCATGCAGCTCGATGGCATGAGTCGCCACTTTCATCATTTCCTCGGACACATAGACTTTCGCCATATTGCACAGCACGTCCGCATCCGGATGGTTCTCGTCCACCGCTTTCGAAGCCCGCTCGATCAGAGCACGCGACGCTTCGATCCTTGTCGCCATGTCGGCCAGCCGCAGCGCCACCGCCTGATGCTTGATCAGAATGCGCCCGCCCTGTACATAATTCTGCACATAGTCGGCCGTGCGCTCGAAACAGGCGACGCCGACGCCGATATTCTTGGCCGCCTGGATGATCTTGCCGGCGCGGAAATATTGTCCGGCGCTTTGCAGGCCTTTGCTTTCGACGAGCAGATGATCAGCCGGCACGCGGCAATCCTCGAACACCAGCTCGCCATTGTTCATGAAACGGCAGCCGATGGTCTCGTTGCATTTGGTGACCGTCAAACCCGGCGTGTCGCGCGGCACCAGGAAGCTCGACGTGCCTTGCAGCATGCCCACCCCGGAATTGGTATTGGCATAGACCACATAGAGGCTCGCATCATAGCCATTGGAGATGAATTGCTTGCGGCCGTTGATCACCCAATGATCACCGTCGCGCACCGCCTTGGTGTGCATGGCCGCTTCGGGCACGTTATAGGGCAGCCAACGGTCAGAGGCACCGCGTGGCTCCGTGAGACAATGGGCGAGGAGAAATTGCGGATTCTCCACCAGTTGCGGAAACCATTTCTCCTGCAAATGTTTCGGCGCGAATTCTCGGAGAACGATGGAGACCTTCCAGTTCTGCACCAGTTTATCGGCGAGGCCTGAATCACCCCGCGCGATCTCTTCGGCGATCAAGGCGAAGGTGCGCACTTCCGTTGCCGGATCGAGCTCCACCCCGCCGAATACCTCCGGCACGCCAAGGGTGCGGATGCCGATCGTATCGGCGCCTTCCAGAATGGAGCGCGGCAGCCGATCGCCGGGCGTCATGTCCCATTCGCGCTGCCAGTTCGAACGGATGAACGGGGTGACGACGTCGTCGACGAAAGCGCGGCAACTGTCGCGCATCAGGCGCTGTTCTTCCGACAGCGAACCGTCATCGGCATGGATCATTCTGGCCTCCCTCAATCGGATGCCAGAAGAATAAGCAGACGGATTGCCCGGCGCTCGGATCAGCCGTCCGCTTCTGGTGGACAATCGTCCAACAGACGCGGACGGCGAAGGGCTCTTTTAGGCTTTAAAGCTTGATATCCGCCTGCACGGTGACTTTGTGGGCTGATCCCAAAAAGTCCTGCAAGGCTTGCAAGGCGGCGACGCCGCAGGCCGTATCCTGTTCGCCATTGCCGCCACTGAGACCGATGCCGCCGATCACCTCACCGTCAACGACGATCGGGAAGCCCCCGACGAAAACCGCGAATTTGCCCTCAAAGCTGAGCTGGATGCCGAAAGCTTCGTTGCCCGGCAGGGCCGGCCCGTTCGGCGCCTGATTGAACAAATGGGTGGAGCGCTTATGGCCGGCGGCGGTGAAGGCCTTGTTCCAGGCAATCTGCGGGCCGGTGACGCGCGCCCGGCTCATACGCTCGATGACAAGCGGAAAACCGCCATCATCAGCAATGCAGACGGTCTCGAACACCTTCAACTCTTCCGCCTTGCGCAGAGCGGCTTCCGCCATGCGCTTGGCTTCCGGAAGTTCGAGCTTCATCGTTTGTCTCATCACAGGTTTCCTCACTAAGCGGCGATCACGTGCCGCGGTAAACGGTTTTGATCTGGGTATAGAATTCAAGGCCGACGCGGCCGGATTCGCGGAACGTCGACGTGCTCGAACGTTTCAAACCGCCGAAAGGCGCATTGATCAGATTGCCCGTCGTGGTGCGGTTGATCTTGACCGTGCCCGCTTCGATATCGCGGGCGAAAGCGTGCATCAGGCGCGGATTGCGCGTGGCGATCGCGGCCGAGAGCCCATATTCGGTATCGTTCGCCTTGGCGATGGCGTCCTCATAGGAGGACACTTCGATCAAAGCGATCACCGGACCGAAGATTTCCTCGCGGGCGATGCGCATGTCCTGCGTCACATCGGTGAAGATGGCAGGCGAAACATAGAAACCGCGATCGAAATCCGGTCCCTTCAGGCGCTCGCCGCCACACAGCAAAGTCGCCTCGCTTTTGCCGATCTCGATATAGCGCAACACCGTTTCAAGCTGCCGCGCCGTCGCCAGCGGACCGATGTCGACGCCTGAAGTCATGCCGCTGCCGATCTTCAGCGCCTTCACACGGGCCAGAAGCTTTTCGATGAAGGCCGTTTTCACCGCGCTCATCACCAGGACGCGGCTGGTGCCGGTGCAGGCCTGGCCGGACAATGACAGACCACCCTTGATCGTCAGATCCACCGCCTGATCCAGATCTGCATCGTCCATGACGATCAAAGGATTCTTGCCGCCCAGCTCCATCTGCGTACGGGTGGTGAAGCCGACGGAACGATGAATATGCTCGCCCGCCGCCGTCGAGCCGGTGAAAGAAATCGCCCGCACCACGGTTGGCACTGTGATGGCCGTGCCGACGTCACCAGCCCGACCGCTGATAAAATTAAGCACTCCCTTGGGGATGCCGGCAGTGATGAAAGCTTCGGCCAGACGATAGCCGGACAGCGGCGCATCGGACGACGGTTTGAACACCACCGTATTGCCGGTAATCAAGGCCGGCGCGATCTTGCGTGCTGGAATCGAAACTGGAAAATTCCACGGCGTGATGACCGAGACGACGCCCACGGGCTCGCGCTCGGAATAAACCGTCATATTGGCATCGTCTTGCGGAAACGTCTCGCCAGTGAACGACTGACCCTCGACCGCATAGAAGCGCAACGTCTGCGCCGAGCGTAGAAATTCATCCTTGGCCAGCGCCAGCGGCTTGCCCATTTCGCGCGTCATCTCGGCGGCGAAGCGCGCCGCATTGGCTTCAAGATGATCGGCGGCAAGATTGAGCATTTTCGCCCGCACCGAGACGGGCGTTTTGCGCCAGGCGGCAAAAGCCACCTGGGCTGCGCGCACGGCCGCCTCCGCATCGCCAGCGCTGGACGCCGGAAAGCGGCCGACGATGTCGTCGACGTCGGCAGGATTGATGTTATCAAGCCATTCGCCGGTGGATGCGGCCACCCATTCGCCATCGATATGGTTCTTGAACGCCTCGATGGGTTCGGCGACGGCAGCACGAAGCGATGCATTCTGGCTCATCTCTAACTCCAGAAGATGACGGCACATAAGGTGGAAACGAAGAGGCCGGTGAGCACCGGCACGAGAAGCAGGCGCACCGCTTCGAGCACCGGCACGCGGGCGAAGCCCGCCACCGCGATCAGCGACGACCAAGCGACCAGCGTGCCGCCGCCCGTCCAGATCGCCCCCATCTGCCCCACCGCACAGAGCGTCGCGACATTGAGACCCACCGCCGGACCAAGCGCGCCAGAGAGCGAGCCGGTAAGCGGCAGACCGGAGAAGCCGGAACCGTCGATACCGGTGATCATGCCCATGATCAGAACACCGAAGGCGACCAGATAGTGATTCTGCGGCAGGAACGTCTGCGCCGCCGCGATCAGTTCAAACAGCAAGGAGGGCGCCTGCGCCGCCGGAACGTTGAGAACGCCTGACGCCAGCTCACCACCCGCCCCGGCGAAGAAGAAACCGGCGATCGGCAGCACCGATCCCATGGCCTTGAAAGCGAAAACGAAGCCTTCGGTGATGTGATCGGCGCAAACGTCGAGCATTTTGCGCGGACCATCCGCCGCGAGCGTCGCCAGGATCATCAGCACGGCACCCATGCCGCCGACCAGCGCCGCCGCATCGCCACCCTTCAGCTCCGGCAGACCCGTACCGAGTTTCGGCAGGATCATGACCGCGATGACGACGGCGAAACCTAGTGGTGTGAGAATGGCGAACAGCTTCGACCAGAACTCGCGACCGCCACGCACCAGCGGCAGATGCTGACGCAGAACTTTGTCGATGCGCGAGGGATGCTCGTAGCTGGTGCCGCGCGCCAGTTCAGCCTTGTCGAAACTGCCCGTGGTTTCAACCTGCGCATCCACCGTAGCCGACTGTCCGAGCCATTTTTCCAACAGCGCTTCGCTTCCTGGCTGGATCTGCTTACGGATCAAAAGATAACCAAGCAGCAGCGCGACACCCCCGGTGATCAGCGACAATGCCAATGCCTTATCGGCCACCGCCGCCGCACTGACGGCCGCGCCCGCCGCCTTGGCGCTGATCGCTGGCGCCACGCCGATCACATAGTCGGAAGACAGAGCCATGCCCTGCCCGGCGATGGCGATGGCCACGGCACCGGCAAGCGGCGACAAGCCCGCAGCGATCGCCGCCGGCAACAACACAGCGGAGACCAGCGGCACCGCCGGCGTCGGCCAGAAGAATAACGAGATCACATAAGTGACCGCCGCCAGAATGAAGAAGGCGGAATGGCCGTTGGTCATGACGACGCGAAACGGCTGCACCATGCGCACGTCGGAACGCAATGTCTTGAGCGAATTGAGCAAGGCGGTGATCAGAGCGATCACCAGGAAGATGTTGAACAGCTCCTTTGCCGCCACGAAGCTCGCATTGAAAATGCTGCTCAGCGCGGTGATTGGACTGCCGGTCCACGCCCAGGTCACCGCCAAAGTCGCGATGATAGAAGGCACGACCACATTGGCGCGCAGGATCATTGTCACCACGACCGCCAACACACCGACGAGATAGACCCAGTGTGCCGCGGTGAGCGTTACGCTCTGTCCCATGACTTTCCCCTTCCGTATCGGCCGATTGAACTCGGCGAGCCCCTATTTTGTATACTTTATACAATCTAGAAATTGTCAACTCCCTAGAATTGGAACGCATAAAATATCGTCATTTGCTCGTTTTCCGCTCAAAACGGGCGAAAATAGCGGCATTTTGCGAGTCTGGATTGACAGAGGCCATTTTGTATATAGTATACAATCTTGAGCGCCCAAAAACGGCAATCCTGTCCGGCGCGATGGTCACCTGTGGCAAAGGGAGCGCGATATGCCTGAATTGATGAACCATGTGGATTTCCGAGCCGCCCTTGAAGAAGCCATCAAAGGCAAGAGCGCCAATAAAGCGCCATTCAGCATCGCATGGGCCAGCGGCAAGCTCAGCCGCCCGCATCTCGCGCGCTGGGCTGAAAATCACTACCACTACGTCGGCCCCTTCGCCGACTATCTCGCCTATATCTACGCCCGCATGCCCGAGCGCTACACCGAGGCCAAGGACTTCCTGCTCGCCAATATGTATGAGGAAGAGATCGGCGGCGATCGCCACACCGATCTTTTGATCCGCTTCGCCGAATCCTGCGGCACCACCCGCGAACGCGTCGTCGATCCCGACAATATGTCGCCGACCACCCGCGGCCTGCAGAGCTGGTGCTATTCCGTGGCCATGCGCGAGGACCCCATCGTCGCCGTGGCGGGTCTCGTCGTCGGCCTGGAATCGCAGGTGCCGTCGATCTATCGCAAGCAGACGCCGACCCTGCGCGACAAATACAAGTTCACCGACGAGGAAGTGGAATTCTTCGACCTACACATCGTGTCGGACGAAATCCACGGCGAGCGCGGCTATCAGATCGTGCTCGAACACGCTAACACGGTGGAACTGCAACAGCGCTGCCTGAAGATCTGCGAGATCGGCGCGCAGATGCGCCTGCTCTATACCACCGCCCTCTATTGGGACTATGTCGCCAAGGACATCCCGATCGAGGAACTGGAAGCGATCGAACGTAAAGCCGCCTGATCGTGCCGCACGTCATCCTCCATCGCGGTGACAAGACCTTTGAAGGCGAGGTGAGTGAAAACACCAACCTCGTCGTCAAGGCCGGCATCCGGCAATTCCCCTTCCCCAACCTGCGTTATGGCTGTGGGATGGGGAAATGCGCGCGCTGCGCCTGCCGCGTGGTCAAGGGCGCCGAACACCTGCCGGAGCCCAATTGGAAAGAGAAAAAGCAATTGGGCGACGAGCGGCTGAACGAAGGTTTCCGCCTCGTCTGTCAGCTCTGGCTGTTCAACGACATCGAGCTTGATCAACCGACGATGCCGCTGCTGCCGCTCGCGCGCACGCCCGTCGATGCGCTGGGACGCGCGATCACCGAGGACAAAACCAACGGCACCTCGCCGGCCACGGAATAGCCCGTTGCCTGCAATGGAGGGGACCCATGTACGTCATTTTGACCAGCAAGCCCGGACAGTTCAGAACCGAAATCGGCCAGGGGCTGCGCCCGTTGGAAGCCTATGACTATTTCTATTACGGGCAGAAGAAAGCGCATTTCGTCATTGCCGAATTGACGAACGACAGCGCCCGCATCCGCGTCATCGAAGACGGCAGCGAGATCGTCAACAACGTGCCCTCGAAATTCCTGGAAAAGTTCGAAACCACCGAGCGCGCCTATAAGGAGCTCGAACATCTCACCACTTTCGGCCAGATGGACACGATGCTGCGCAAGACCGCTGTCGCGCCGGCCGATCTTTGAGCATCCAATGATTCAAGTCACCTTCATCACCAACGACAACAAAACGGTCAGCGCGCCGGAGAACAGCAATCTGCTGCGCGTCTCCTTGCGCGAACAAGGCGGCATTCCGTTCAAATGCGGCGGCGGCATCTGCGGCACCTGTCGCTGCCGCATCGAAAGCGGCCTCGATCACACCGACGCCGTCAAACCGAAGGAACGCAAACATCTGAGCGAGGACGATCTGCAGCAAGGCTATCGCATGGCCTGCCAGACGTTTCTGAACGGCGACGTCAGCGTCTCCTGGATACCGCTCGCCGATCGCCGTCCCGCTTCACGACCGGCCGCGACGGAGCCTTGATCCCATGCGCATCGCCATTGCCGGCCTCGGCGCCGTCGGCAAGACCGTGGCCCGCAAGCTTGCCGACGGCCTGCCTGGCCTCACGCTCGCCGCAATAGCCGTCCGCGATCACGACAAAGCACTGGCCTGGCTGAAGCAGGAAGGCATCACCTGTCCGCTCGCGAGCCTCGATGAATTGCCTGCCGTTTCCGATGTGGTGGTCGAATGCGCACCGCCCGCGCTTCTCGACCAGATCGTCACACCCATGCTGCGCGCCGGCAAACAGGTGATGGTGCTCAGCGCCAGTGCCCTGTTGCCCCGCGCTGATCTCGTCGATCTGGCCCGCGCTACCGGCGGGCGGATCATCGTGCCCACCGGCGCGCTGGTCGGCTTCGATGCCGTATCCGCTGCAGCCCAAGGCAGTATCGAGACTGTCGAAATCGTTACGCGTAAGCCGCCGAAAGGCCTGGCCGGCGCGCCTTATCTGGTCGAAAACGCCATCCGCATCGATGGCATCACGGCGCCCTTATGCGTTTTCAAAGGCAATGCGCGCCAGGCGGCCGTGGCTTTCCCGGCCAATGTCAATGTGATCGCCGCCTTGTCGCTCGCCGGCATCGGACCGGAGCGGACCCAGGTCGAGGTTTGGGCCGATCCCACCCTGACGCGCAATTGTCATCAAATCCGGGTGGTGGCCGATTCCGCCAGCTTCTCCATGACCATGGAAAACATCCCCAGCGAGAACCCGGCGACCGGTCGCATCACGGCCCTTTCGGTGATCGCCGCCCTGCGTCGCCTGACCTCTCCTTTGGTGATCGGAACCTGATTTCTGCCTGTGCAACAGGCAAAACGATGCGAATAGCCAAGCGAATGCCCAGGCAAATACCGATGCGAATACCTATGCAAAACGCCCTCGATCCATTGCAAGATTGAGACGGATCGCCACATCTGATTCGCTTGGCTTTCCGCGGTGGGGCGGCTAGGCCTAATCGACGGGTTTGGGTTTCAGCAGGTTAACGGTCATGGCTTCGGGCATCGGATCTTTCAAACGCCGCGTCGGCGAGGAACATTCGTCGCTGCACGGGCAAGTCGTCTCGGAACTGCGCGAGGCCATCCTCACCGGACGGCTGAAGCCCGGCGAACGGCTCGTCGAAGGCCGCCTGGCCGATGAACTCGGCGTCTCAAGAAATCCTGTCCGCGAAGCCATCCGCGCGCTCGCCACCGAAGGCCTCGTCGAGGTCACCGCGCGGCGCGGCGCCTCCGTCGCCTCCATTTCCGATCGCGAAGCCCGCGAGATGATCGAAGTGCGTGCCTTGCTCGAAGGCCAGAACGCGCGTCTCGCCGCCCGCCGGCAGGACAAGGAAACCATCAAGCGGATCGAAGTCATTTTGAACAAAGGCAACAAGGCCGTTGCGGCCGGACAATATGACCAGCTCTTCGATCTCAACCAGCAGTTCCACACCGAACTGGCCAATGCCGGGCAGAACCGCGTGCTCGGCGACATGCTGCAAAATCTGCGCGACCGCACCGCCACCTTGTTCTCGCCGCGCGATCCGGCCCGTCAGGCCCGCTCGTGGAACGAACATGCCGGCATTCTGCGCGCCATTGTCGCTGGCGATGAACGCGCCGCGGCCGAACTCGCCGCCGAACATGTGATCCGCGCCGGCACCGATTTCCTGATGGGGCTCGACGGCATCGGCGATCTCCTTGCGACGACGAGTTCCTGAAGCCTCGCCCCTTTCCCTGCCTTTAATGAGATCATCATGACCATGACGCAAGACATCAGCACCAAAGGCCCGCTGGTTTGGGGCGACATGGATCAACAGGCGCTCGACGCCGCCTACGATCAGGCTTATTGGGCGCCCAACCAGCAGATATTGGCCGATCGTCGTCAATCCCTGGCCGCCGAGGCGCGGCGCGTCATTGCACCGCCTGTGCGCGTCGCTTATGGCAGCGCCGAAATCGAGAAGATCGACATCTACAAAGCCGACGTGGCCAAGGCGCCGGTGGCGATCTACATCCATGGCGGCGCGTGGCGGCGTGGCCGCGCGGCCGATTTCGCCGGACAGGCGGAAATGTTCATGCGGGCCGACGCGCATCACGCGGTGCTCGATTTCGACAATATCGACGAACACGGCGGCGATCTCCTGGCCATGGCCGAGCAGGTGCGCCGCGCGATCGCCTGGGTCGCAAAAAACGCCGGAAGTTTTGGCGGCGATCCAGAACGCATCTATCTCACCGGCCATTCCTCCGGCGCCCATCTTGGCGGCTGCATGGTGACCACCGACTGGAGCCGCTTCGGCCTGCCACAGACCTTCATTAAGGGCGCATTGCTCGGCAGCGGCATGTATGATCTGGCGCC
Organism: Methylocella sp. CPCC 101449; assembly: GCF_031921685.1. Classification (NCBI taxonomy): domain Bacteria; kingdom Pseudomonadati; phylum Pseudomonadota; class Alphaproteobacteria; order Hyphomicrobiales; family Beijerinckiaceae; genus Methylocella; species Methylocella sp. CPCC 101449. The sequence continues at coordinate 829,195 of NZ_JAPDHU010000003.1, forward strand.
TGTGCGCCTGTCGAAACGCTCCGAATATGTGAAATTCACCGACGCGACCGAGAACGAACTGTCGGCGATGCGCCATCTCGATCGCCTCGCCTGCCCGGTGGTATTAGCTTACGGCACCAATGAATCGCCGGAATTCATCCGCCAGACCCAAGAATTCGCTGCGGCTGTCAAAGCCGCCGGCAAGCCCGTCGAGCTGATCGTGGCGCCCAACTACAATCACTTCGAGATCGCCGAGACCCTGGGCAATCCCTATGGCGTGCTCGGCCGCGCGGCGCTGCGCCTGATGGAGCTTGGGCCTAAATAACCTGCATCACGGCAAATAACGGCCACCATTGATATGCAGGGTCTGGCCCGTGACGAAACGCGCGCCTGATCCCAAAAGAAAAAAGATCGGCGCGACAATGTCGTCGGGCTCGGCGATGCGCTTGAGTGGAACGGCATCGCGCATCGCCTGTCCGCGTTCGGGACTGCCGAACCAATCGGTGACCGAAACGGAGGACGGAGCGGCACCACTGCCCGTGCCGCCGGCCAGGAACGGCGTCAACACAAGGCCGGGCGCCACCACATTGACGCGCACCGCCGGCGCGACCTCCTTGGCCAGCACTTTGGCGAAAGCGATCAACCCGGCCTTGGACGCACTATAGGCGGCAAATCCAGGCTCGACGTTGACGGCGAGCCCGGACGAAATAAACACAATTGATCCAACAAAAGGCTTCAAGCGCGGCAAAGCCACTTTGGCGACGAGGAAAGCGCCGCGCAGATTGACATCCTGCGTTCTGTCCCATTGCTCGGCAGAATGATCGAGCGCCGCCATCGGCCGCTCGCCGATGCCGCTGACATAAACGAGACCATCGATCTCTGGGAAACGCTCACCTATCCGCGCGAAAGCGTCAGCAATGGAAGCCGGATCGAGGACATCGACGGGCAGTGACCAGACATCGCCCGCGAGCGGTCGCTCGGCGATGGCCGCTTTCGTATCGAGGCCCACCACTTCAGCACCGAGTGCCAAGGCCTGCTGGCACAGCGTCGACCCGATCCCGCCATTGCTGCCGACGACGACGAGACGAAATCCGGGCTGCAGCGACAGACGGCCGAAATCGATCGGCTGCGGATTCTCAACAGTGAAAGAACGATCCGTCATCGTGCAACTCCAACTGAAAACTAGAGATGGCCCTGCGCCGTCAGGCCCATGAGCTGCGTCAGGGCCTGTTCGTCGGCAGCAAGATCAGCGCTCGTGCCGCTATGAACGATCTGGCCGCGATCCATGATGATGCATTGATCGGACAGGCTCAGCGCGATGTCGGCACGCTGCTCCACCAGGACGATGGCGAGATTGCCGCTGGTGCTCAGCGATTTGATGGCGTCCACCAATTGCTCGACGACGATCGGCGCCAGACCTTCCGACGGCTCATCCATCAACAGTAGTTTGGGGTTGGAGCTCAGCGCACGCGCGATCGACAGCATCTGCTGTTCGCCGCCCGACAATTTGCCGGCCGGATTGCCGATCCGCCGCCCGAGCGACGGAAACAGTTCCAGAATGCGCTTCTCGGTCCAGAAGCCCGGGCGGGCAGCCACCAGAATATTCTCGCGCACCGTCAGGCTCGGAAATACTTCGCGCGCCTGCGGCACATAGCCGATGCCCGCATGGGCCCGGTGATGGATGGAGCACGCCGACAGATCTTCACCATCGAGCACGATCGAACCGGAATGGCGCAATGCCCTACCGACCAGCAATTCCAGCAGGGTCGACTTGCCGACGCCATTGCGCCCCAGGATGGCGAGGCTGATCGAACGAGGTACGGTCAGCGACAGGTTTTCGACAATGGTGGTCTGGCCCCAGCCACCAGTGAGTGCGGTCACCTCAAGCATGGGCTTTTCCGGATTCGAAACGTTGATGCCCGGACTTACCGAGATAGACAGAACGAACCTGCTCGGAGGCCATCACCACATCGGGCGCGCCGCTGGCGATCACCTGGCCTTCGGCCAGAACGGTCATCGTGCGAGCGAAACGCTGCACGATTTGCATGTCATGCTCGATCAAAAGGATGGTGATGTCCTCGCCTAGGCGATCGATCGCATTGATCAAAAGCGGCACTTCGACGCTCGGCACACCGGCGGCCGGCTCATCGAGCAGCAGAACACGCGGCTCCAGCGCCAGCGCGATGCCAAGCTCCACGAGCCGCTGCCGGCCATAAGCAATGGTCGCGACTGGGCGTCCCGCATCCGCACTTAACCCCAGCAGTTCGAGAATGGCCTCGACCTGTCCGATGATCGGCTTCTGGCCCGACGTGCGGCCCAGCATCCGTTGGCTTATGCCGCGTGCTTCGCTGCATGCCAGAAAGATATTCTGAAACACGCTCAAACGCGGGAAGAGGCTGTTCACCTGGAAGGTGCGCACCAATCCCTGTTTCACCCTCTGCGCGGCCGATATCGTCGTAATATCGCGGCCGAACAATTCAATCGTTCCCGAATTCGCGGCAATGGCGCCGGAAATCAGTCCGACCAGCGTCGTCTTGCCGGCACCATTGGGCCCAATCAACGCATGGCGGGCACCGCGCGGCAGTTCGAGATCGACGTTTCGCGTAACGGCGAAACCGCCATAGTTTTTGCACAGCGAACGGACCACCAGCGCCGGTTCGGTCATGGCGACGTCTCCTTGCGCTTGCCCGAGATCAGGCTGGTGAGGCGCTCGACAATGCCGATGACCCCATTCTGCCCCAACAGCACCACGACGACCAGAAAGGCGCCGATGACGAACATCCAGTGATAGGGGTTCCAGTCGGACGCCAAATTGCGCAGGACGATATAGAGCGCGCCACCGACCAGACCGCCATAGATATTGCCGACCCCGCCGAGCACCAGCATCACCAGCGCATTGATGGACAGATCGACGGATAGAACATCGAGACCGACAAAACCTGTCGCCTGTGCCGATAAAGCACCCGCAATCCCCGCGATGAAAGCGCTGATCGTATAGACCCGCACCAGATGGCCGGTGACCGGCGCGCCGATCAGGTTCATGCGCAGCGGATTTTCACGAATGCCCTGCAAAGCCAGGCCGAAGGGTGAAGCGACGAGCGAGCGTGTCAGCAGGAACAGGGCGAAAAGCCAGGCGAGCGTGTAGAAATAGGCCGTCTGGCCATAGATCGACCACCGGAAAATCCCCAGCACCGGCTGATAGCGCAGATCGCCCAGACCATTCTCGCCGCCGGTGATCCACCCCAGCTTATTGGCCGCTTCGAACATCACAGCGCCGAGCGCTAAAGTTACCATCATCAACGGCAGTCCGGTCAGACGCAGCAGCAGGGGGCCGATGATGAGCGCCAGCACCGCAGCGGCGGCACCTCCCAGGAAGGTAGCAGTGATCGGCTCCTGATAGCCCGCCAAGGACAAGAGCGCTGTTACATAAGCACCGAGGCCAAAGAAGGCCGCGTGTCCCAACGTCACGATGCCGGCGAAACTCAGGATCAACCCCAGCGACATGGCAAACAGCGCCATGATCAGCACATGCGTGGCGAAGGACAGACTGGTCGGAAACAGAAAGAAGGCCGCTATGGGACACAGCCAGAACAGGATTTCCAGCAGCCCGAAGCGATTGCGCTCGGCGGCATTGTAGAAGGCGCGATCGACGCTCACGATTTCCTCCGCAGCGGGCTGCCTTCGATCTGCGCCAGCAGATACAGGATCACGAAGACGTAGATGATGAAGGCACCGTAGGTCGGGAAGAAGTAACGCCCAGCCGTATCGACGACACCAACGGCGATGGAGACTGCGGCGGCGCTGCGCATATTGCCGAAGCCCGACAAAGCGACGACGATCATGATGATGATCAGATATTTGAACGGATAGAGCGGTTCGAGCGGCAGCATGCCATAGCCGACGGCTCCCCCAAGCGCCGCAAGCCCACTGCCAAGCGCGAAGGCCAGGGTGAACAGCCGCGATACATCAATACCCGCCGCCTGCGCCATAGAGGGATTGTCGACGGCGGCGCGCAGGCTGGCGCCGAACATCGTCCAGTTGAAAAGCGCCCACAGCGCCACAACGACGACAAGGCCCACCGCCACGACGAAAAGCCGATACATCTGCACGTCCCGTCCCAGCAGTTCAACCGTGCCGGAGAGATCAGCCGGCAATTGCGAGGGCACCACATTGGGACCGAACAGAAAATTCAGCGAGGCGACGGTGATGAAGGCAAGACCAATCGTCAGCAACACCTGATCGAGTTCGGATTTCCGATAAATCTGGCGATAGATGCCGCGTTCGACGATCAGGCTCAATAGGGCCACGCTGAGGGTGGCGACCACGACGGCCAGATAGAAATTAAGTTTGTAAGACGACACCAGCGCCGTGCAGAGATAGCCGCCGATCGCGGCGAAAGCGCCATGGGCCAGATTGATCACCCGCATCAAGCCCATGGTGATGACGAGCCCGATCGAGATCAGGAAAATCACCATCCCATAGGAGACGCCGTAGATGGCGATGAAGGTCAGCGACGAAACAAGATAATCCATCGTGCCTTCCGGTGATCAGGAGATGGAATGCGGGGCGTGAAGGACCGGGCGATGCCTGCACAGGCATCGCCCGGATCGGCTTCACAGTTTGGGAACACCGACCTTTTCGTAGGTCTTGACGAGCACGTTGGTCAGCTTGCCGTCGACCTTCTGCACCTGGCGCACGTAGATGTTGTGGATCATCTCGCGCGTCTCCGGGTCGATCATCTTGGGGCCGCTCGGGCTGTTCCAGCTAAAGCCTTTCACGGCGGTCATTGCGGCATCGGGGTCGAATTTGCCCTTCTGCACTTCCACCATGCGGTAGATCAGCCGGATGCCGTCATAAGGCGAAACATTGTTGACGCCGATCGCATGGTTGGCGCCGAATTTCTCCGCCATGACTTTCTTCAGCGCGACATTCTCCGGATTGGTCAGCCCGCCGGCATAGAAAATCGACGTGTAAACGCCGATGATATTGTCGTTATAGGATGGCAGATCGGGATCGTCCGTCTCGGCGATGCCGATGATCATCGCCGACTTGGTCACGCCCCGCGCCGCCAGCGCATTGAAAAAGCCGATCGCCGGCGCGCCGTTTGGCAGGAAGGTCGCGACAATGTCGGGCTTGGCATTGGCGATACGCTCGGCGAAAGCCGCGAAATCGACCGTGTTGAGAGGAATGCGATCGGCCGCGACGATCTCGCCACCGCGCTCCTTGAAGCGCTTGGTGAAGGCCTCCTGCACGTCATGTCCCGGCGCATAGTCCGCCACCGCGATATAGGCGCGCTTCTTGCCGTTGTCGGCGGCAAAATCCGCCTGGATGATGGCCGGCTGCCAGAGGTTCTGGCCGGCACGCACGAACCACGGCGACATTTTCAGAAGCGGCGGCGAAGCGGCGACCGACAGCACCGACGGCGTCTTGGTCTCATTGATCACCGGCGCCACCGCCGCCGCCTCGGGCGACAGGAAGAAGCCGGTCAGGATCGACACGCCGTCCTTGACGATGAGCTGTTCGGCCAGGCTTTTGGCCAATGCCGGGTTCGAGCCGCCGATGTCCTTGTAGACGAATTCTATATTCTGGCTGCCCGACTTGGTGCCGTACTGCGCCACATAGGCATCGATCGACTCGCGCAGTTGCTTGCCGGCCAAGGCATAAGGGCCGGTGAACTGGCCGATCACCCCCACTTTGACGGTTTGCGCGGCAACGCCGGAAAAAGACGCCATAGCCCCCGCCACGGCCAATGCACCTGCGACGAGGTGCGTTCTGAAACGCTTCAACATGCCGACCCTCCCTCTTAGTCCGATACTTCATGCAGAAAACAAATTTTCGTGCAAACTATTGCCTTGCTTTAGCTGCCCGTTTGCAGATCGACCACATTGCGCGTGGTCAACATCAGATGTTCCTTCAGCAGCGCTACCGCGAGTTCGGTCTGACGTCCGACGGCGGCCTCCATCAACCGGCGATGTTCATCCTGCGTGTTGCGCGGTTTGATACGATTGCGGGCTGAAAAGCGACGATAGCGTTCGGCCTGATCGAACAGGCTCGAACAGGTGGCGATCAGGCGCACGGAACTCGCGGCGGAAACGAGCGCCATGTGGAAGCCCTTATGGCGAATGGTCCATTCCTCGTTCCAATGCGCCTCTTCGCGGGCGATCTTTTCCTCGATCCGCTCGAGCTGGTGATGGGCGGCAACGATACGTCCTTCCCACTCGTCGGTTCCCGCGGCAATCGATTGCGCGAACGCCGCCGGTTCCGCCACCAGGCGAAAACTGGTGATGTCATGCAGGTCGGAGGGCGACATAGAGGCGGCGCGAAAGCCGCGATGATCGTCGGCCGTCACCAATCCTTCCGCCACTAGCCGATTGAGCGCTTCGCGCAAAGGACTGCTGGAGAAGGAATATTCCTTCTGCAAAACCTCGATGCGTAGCTTCTCGCCAGGAGCGATTTCACCGCGTAAAATCTGGTGCCGGAGAATGCGAAATGCCTGCTCCGAGAGCGGCGGCGCCTTCTCACCGCGCTCGACCGAGAGACTGCGGGCGCTTTCGGTATCGATGATGCTCATGGCAGCACGCGGATCCTAGCTCTAGACAAGCGCCTCTTTCACCCGTCGCCGTGTCTCGGCGATCGTCGCGGTGATGGCTTCCACATAGCTTGCCTTGACCTCATCGCCACGACGACGCTCCTCGCTGGATCCCGCGGCCACGCCCGGGAAGGTCAAAGCGAAAATGAAGGTCAGCAACAGGCCGCGCTCGGATTCGCTCATGATATTGGCGATCCAGCCGCCGTCGGCCGGATCGATGCGGGTGAAATGAACCTGCACCTCGGGGGTGAACACGATGCGCTCGCGCATCACCGTGCCGCGCAGATGGATTTCGCGAATGAAACCGTCGTCGAACCGCTCGATGATCCGGCAATCGTCCATGGCCGGAACGAAGGGCACCGCATATTCGGCCTTCTGAACGAGCCCCTTCCACATCTGTTCGCGGCTGATGACAGCTCTTTCGCCGGGCGGATTGACGTCGAACGTCGCCGCGATCGTGTACATGGACGCGTCTCCCTGTCGCGCTATTCAGTGCGCATAAAAATCATTTTTGTGCATGAAGTGAGAAGTGTCAAGGGGGCTGGGCGTTCCCAGTCCCGCGGATAGACCCCATGTAATAGACCCCATGTAAAAGAAAGAGCCGGACCTCAGGCCCGGCTCTTTCCCACTCTTGATAGCTTTGAAAGGCTTTGCTGCCGGTTCAATTCCGTGGCGGCAACTGAACGAAATCGTCCGCCTGCGCTTTCGACAGAGGCGCGGCCATGTAGCGAAATTCGACGGCACTTTTCATGGCGCCTTCAAGGTCGGACACCTGATCGGGGTTGATCCCTTCCTTGGTCACGAATTCCTTCATCGTGCGCTGCGCAACGCGCACCGGAATGGAGGCCCAGTCGGCATAGGCTTCGACGCCTTGCGGCGTCGCATACATCCACTCGACCGTTTCGCGATAGGCCGCCATATAGCGCTTCACCAAATCGGGCTTCGCCTTCAATAGCCCCGCATTGGCGATGATCACGCGCGACGTTTGATGCGCCAGGACCGGCACGTCCGAAGCGCGCCAGACCGCGCGGATCTTGCCTTCATCCAGGGCTTCCACGCCGAAAGGCGCCCCAGACCAGCCAACGTCCACTTGGCCGCTCATCACCTGCGTATAGGTCGCAGCGCCCGATCCCGTCGCCGTCGGTTTGAAGGCGACACCGAGATATTTCTGCATCTGCAGAACTACATTGTGCCCGGACGACCCGGTGGTGGAAAAAGCCACGCTCTTACCGACGGCGTCCTTCGGCTCGCGAACCGGCGAATCCGCCCGCACATACCAGAACAGATTCGAATCGCCAGTATAGCTGGCGCCAATCACGCGAATGGGCGCGCCTTTCGCATAAGCCCCGAGTGCCCCAAGCACGCCAACGCCAACACCAATGTCCGCGCTGCCGGAAATCACCGCCTGCTGGGTCTCACCCGTGCCAGCCGTATAAAGAATGTCGAGTTCGAGGCCGTGCCGCTTGAAAATCCCGGCCTTCTGCCCAGCCTCTGACACGGCCGATTCACCCAATCCTTTGCCGCCGATGGCGATCTTCAGCGTATCCAACGCCTGTCCGGCCGCAATGCCACCAAGAGATAGATTCAGAAACGCCACAGCGACAGGCGCGATCAAGAGCCTCATTCCACTCCTCCCATGCAACTCCTCCCATGGATGCAAACACGAGCGGTTTGCTTTCAAAATATGAAGCGCACTCAGTGCGAAGCGCTTTGCATCGGCACGAAACGATAGCCGGCGCCTTCGCGAACGACCGTTCCAATGCCCGGCGCGCTGACGTGAACGCCAGCCACGACCAGCCCCTCGCGCGCTATGAGATCGAGCAGACGCAGACGCGTATCCCGCGCGAGATCGGGATCAAGATCATATTTCACCGCCGTCTCCGGCAACGGAAACTGGATCGCGGCGAAGTGAACGACATCGCCCCAGGCCATCAGATCCGGCCCGCCGGTTTCGATGCGCCAGCAGATGTGACCGGGTGTATGTCCTGGTGCCAGAAGGGGCGAACAGCCCAGAAAGCTTTCGCCATCGCGCATCAGCCGAATGCGATCACGATAGGGCTTCACATCCGCCTGATTGCGCGCCCCCCGTCGTTTGACGTGATCGCTCTCTCCTTGCCGGGGTTCGCCCATCCAGAACGCAAATTCCGCTTCATGCACAAGCAGCATGGCATTGGGAAAGACCGCATTCATATCCTCGTCGATCAGCCCGTCGGCATGATCGGGATGCAGATGGGTCAAAAGCACATGCGTGATGCTTTCAGGCGGATAACCCGCCGCGCTCAGTCCCGCAGGCAGGCGGCCCAGCGTCGCCTGCATTTTGGTGCCGCTGCCGCCGTCGATGAGAAGGCGCGCACCCTCGCGCTCGAACACGAAATTATTGACGGGAATGGTCAGCACATCATCGTCAGGCGCATCGGAAATCCGTCGCGCTGTGTCCCTGTCCAGGCCCATCACATAATCGAGGGAACTTCTCAGTGTGCCATCGCTGATACAAACGACTTCAAGGTCACCGATCTTGTATCTGCGGCTCATGTTTCCATCCCGATTCAGAATTTTCCCCATCATAGACGGGGTCGGGATGGCGGCGCCAGTACAAGGTCGATCTATCGTGGAGGGAGATATGAATCCACAAAGGCTGACGCCGCCGCGCGGCGCGCGCGCGTGTTAATTGGCCAGGGCTTCTCTCAAAGCCACCCGGCGTTCATGACGATACATGTCCTTGTAGCTGCGTGGCCCAAGCGGCCCCTGCTCGATCTTGACGCAACCAAAGACAAGATGATCCGCCGCCAGAATGCTTTCGGAACGATCCTCGAAATCTTTCAGAGTGGAAACCGTGAATGTATCGCGAATGCCGGCGGCGCGCGCATGCGCCTCGAAATCCACGCCCTGATTGGGGATCGGATGGCCGCCATTGGCCTCGTAGGTGCCGTTCTGAAACACCAGATGGGTGAGATTGCGCGGTGCCACCTGGGCAATCGTCACCAATGTGCCAAGATTCATCAACAGCGACCCATCGCCATCGAGCACGATGACTCGCCGCTCCGGCCGCGCGAGGGCGAGCCCCAGTCCATGCGACGAAGCCAGTCCCATGGCACCGGATGAAAAATAATTCAGTGGGCGATCAGCGGAGCGATCCCGGGCATAGACATGCAATTGGGAGTCGCAGCTCCCAGGAGGCAGCCGCAAAGGTTCATCGGCATACGCCTCCTCCGTGCCGGGAGCACGGGCGGCCTGTTGAGTCATAAGTGTCTCCAAATTTGAGTTCGCTTTGATTATTTGACCCGCGCGACCTTCGTGGCTTCCGCCGGGATCGCCTTGGTTTTCTCGATGATGTCGGGTGGTGTCTCGAACAATTCGGCGATGAGGCGCTGCACCTCCACCCCGCTCGATGGCGTCAGCTTGATGTCGGACTTCGCCGCCTCAGCGAGAAGTTCAGGATCGCGCACGGTTTCATCGAAAGCCTTGCGCAAAGCGGCGACCCGATCACCGGGCACATCCGGCGTGGTCGCGAACGGCCGGCCGTAGGAATTGTCCGCCGACATGAATTTCAGGATCATGCGGGCTTCGTCATTGGTGGCGAGATCGGCAAGCAAGGGAACGCCGGATAGCTCCGGGCTCGGCACCCGGCGCACCTGAATGAGAATATTGATTTTCTTGTCCGCCAGCCAATCGGGCTTCGTGCTGGCCCAGGCCGACCAGGCCTGACACGCCCGCGCGCTCACCTCGCCGCGCTCCATGGCCAGATTGACTTCATTGCCGCCGGGATAGCCGGAGATGATCTTGAACTTGGTGCCCAGCAACGCATTCATCAGCAGCGGATAATAGACGCAATTGGTGAATGTGCCCGGCGCCCCCACCGTGACCTCGCGTGTCTTCAAATCCGCGAAGGTTTTGACACCGGAGGCCGCCCACGAGACGATCGTGTTGGATTCATCGCTCGTATTCCCGATCCAGATGAATTTGCTGGCATCGAACTGCACGCCCTGCCCACCGAGCAATTGATGCGTCGGCATGCTCTGCATCACGGCATGGATCACCGTGCCGTCGCGCGGCGCGATATTGTAAAGTCAGTTCGCTGCCTGCAGACCGACGGCCCCCGGCATGTTGCGCGGCAGGACGGTCGGATGACCGGGAATATATTTGCCCATGTAGCGCGCGATCAGCCGCGCCCGCGCATCAACATCGCCGCCGACGCTCGCCGGCACGAGCATCGTCACCGTCTTGCCTGCGTAGAATTCGGAAACGGAAGCGGCCTTGGCCGCATGCGGCAGAACGAACGACAAAGCGCTTAGGGCGAACAAACTTAACCGTGTCCAAAACGGCTGCATCGCGATCTTCCCTCCCCAGGGTTTTTATGGCTCCGGCCCCATGTTCTCCCGGCCGAATGCGCAGCGATGCTAACCGCTTTTCACACCACCAGCCCAATATGAAAATGTCGGAAAGGCATAGGCATTGGTTATGCCTATGAGGGCCTATCTCACGCAGTCGACATAATCGCCGCTCTGGGCGATCCGCCGTTCGATCAAGGCCGCGAGGCGATTGAGGACGGCACTGGGCCTGGCGGGATTCCGCGCGATAGGATTGGGCAGCGCAACCGCCAGCAACGCGGCCTGGCGACGTGTCAGCTCACGCGCCGAGCGGCCGAAATGGTGTTGCGCCGCGGCCTCGGCGCCATAGATGCCAGGCCCCCATTCAGCGATGTTGAGATAGATCTCCAACAATCGCTTCTTCGGCAGGACGGCATCGAGCCAAAGCGCCAGCGGCGCCTCCAGCGCTTTGCGGACGAACGACCGGCCAGGCCACAGATAAAGGTTCTTGGCCGCCTGCATGGGAATGGTCGAGGCGCCGCGCGTCGTCCGGCCATCCATGGTCTTGTCGATCACCGTTTTCAGCCCGGCGAAATCGATCCCATGATGGCTGCAGAACTGTCCGTCCTCGGACATGATGACGCCGGCACGCAGCACTGGCGCCACCTGATCGATGGGAAGCCACTGACGCTGATAGCCGCGCCCGGTCACCAGATCGGCCAGCATCAGCGTCGACACCGGGCGCATCTGCGGAATGACGTAAACGACCGTCAGAACCAAGGGCAGAAGCGCGATCAGCAGGCCAAAGAGAACCAGCCGGCGCAGCCACAGCCCGAAGCCGCCTCGCTTGGTTCCACGCTGGCGTGCTGGCATCGCTGGTTCCGCTGCGTTCCCGCTGTTTCCCTAATCGGCATAAAGACAGCGAACGGATGAGGCAATCGCGGTGGGCGTGTCACGCTGCGCCCGCCCCGCGAAGCCGATTATCGCGTGCGCTGTTGTTGCTGCTGTTGCGGCGGCTGCCGTGGCGCCAGCGGATCCGGCGGGTTCAACTGCCGCGGCTGATAGTTCGTGCGCACCAGCTTGCCGTTCTTCCCCAGAAGAACGAACAGGCGATTGCCGGTGTCGTCTTGCACGCCATAAATATCCTGCGCCGTCTCACCAAAGCCGGTCGACGATTGCGACATCAGCTTGCAGCCCAAGGTGCGCTGAATGCTGTCCAAAGTGGCACCCGGCCGAAGCTGCGCAGCTTTCTCTTTGCTGATGAGACAAGGCGTTTGGGCCTGAGCAACCGACGCTCCCACGAGCGTCAAAAGCAAAGCTGGAAAGAACGTTTTCATTTTCCTCACAATCCAATTCTGATCGTGTCGTTTCCCGTCCGACCCCGCGCGCATAGGACAACGGGGCTCGAAGCGAATCCGCTTCATAGGACATAACACATGAACAGAAGATGAGAGCGCGTAGCGCGGTGCATTTGCGCACAGACCAATAAAATATATAGCTATTTCATAGTCTTAAATGATCTCGAATCCGCGATCGGGTTTCACCCGCGTCTTTTTGACTTGGCTTTTTCCATGGGTCAGTTGCCGACGGGCCGAATGGGTTTTGACGATCAGCCTTGGCAGTTCGGCTTGGGGAACATAGTTCCTGACGACATACGAACGAACCAGAGTTACGGCCACCCGCAGCAACCTCTCTTTCATTCAAGTCCATGACTCGTGCAAATCCGGGCCTCGTGCAAATCCAAGCCTCATGAATGACGAGCGCCTGTCTGCGCTCGTCCAGCAGTTCCGATGCAAAGCGCATCGCCCGCGTTCTACCACTGATAGCGAACCCCGCCCTTGCCGGCATAGCTGTTGCCGCGGCCAGAGAACTCGCCCTCGAAAGTGGCCATGATCGACCAGCCGCTCGGCCATTTCATCTCGGCCCCTGCCGAGACGAGCGCGGCGTTGCGCGCCTGCGCCGCGCCATTGACCACGAAGCTCGACGCGGGAAGGTTGAGGAAGGCGGCCGAAAGCGAGCGGTTCGGATTGAAATTATGCGCCCAGGCGAGGCGACCACGCAGCCACAAAGTGGCGGCACCGACATCGATCGCCGTATCGCCGCGAACACCCAATTCCGTCCGCCAGGCGGTGACATTCTTCGACGCATAGTTGAGCGCGAAGAGGCCCGGACCGGTGATGGCCTGCTCACTGTAATTAGGCAGAGCGATATTGGTGAACTGGCCGGCCGCATAGGGCGTCAAGCCGCCAAATGGCGAGGCAATGCGATAGCCAGTTTCGAGCCGGCCAGAGAAGCTGTGAGCGCTGAAGCGCGCCCGCAGCTGGTCGAACATCACGCGCCGGTCGGTGGTCACATCCTGCCAGCCGTAAGCGAGCGAGCCTGCCGCATAGAGAGCGCCAAAGGTCTGGCGGCCATAGAGACCTGCCTGGAAGACATTTGACGAACCACTGCCGAGGCCGTTGGCGAGATGATAGCTGGTGCCGCCGCCGCCCAAGGCAAAGCCCACGACCGTATCAGGCGAGACATGATAGTCGGCGCCAGCCGCCATGCCATAGATGCCGCCGGTGTAGGTGTTGGATCCGACGAAGGCATTGCCGCGTGTCGTCTGCGTGCCACCATAGCCGGCCGCCCAAATGCTCCAGCGCGGCTGCATGGCGACCATGATCGGCTGCGCGCCGCGCGGCAGTCCCGTGTAGGACATCGGCAGCATGGCGGTGGCACGGCCGCTGGCATAAGGATCGGTCATCAGGTTGAGGAAGCGATCCATGATGGCGAACGTGCTCTGCTGCACGCCCGTGGCGGATTCACCCGAAGCCTGCGTCAGACCGCCCGGCCCCAGCGCGCCGAATACCAAGGGAATGCCGCCGGCAAAGTTGAAGGAATTCACCAGCCCCTGGGCGACCCGGGCCTGGTTCACCGTCAGGCCACCGCCAAAGCTCGGTGCGGTTGGCGGCGTATAGCTCAACGTCAGGTCGAGATAGGCATTGTTGGTGTCGTAACTCAGCGCCGACGAGAAATTCGTCGGCAGATTGGTGTTGACCGGCCCCGAGAACGTGCCGTTCACGCCGCCGGCTGCATTGAGCACGGTATAGCGCTTGTTCACATAGGAGCCCGGATCGTACATCGCCGCGAGCGAGGCGCCGTTCAAGGTAGCGGTGCCCGAGACATTGACGCGATCGGCGTTCGAGGGCGAGACCTCCACCCGATAGGTCGATCCGGCCATGAAGGTCAGATCGCCCTGTACGGTGAGGAGGCCGATGGAATTGCCCGGCGACAAGGTGCCGCCGGCATTGATGACCGTGTTGCCGACCGTGCCGTTGCCCGCCAAAGTGGCGCCGCTGTTGACGGTCAGCCGCGAAGACGAAGCGATCGAACCGTTCACCGACAGCGTGCCGTCATCGACCTTGGTTTCGCCGGTGTAGGTATTGATCCCCGACAGGGTCAGCTTGCCGGTACCGACCTTGATCAGCGAGGCGCCGGTGTAGCCGCCCGTGCCGCCATCGGCGATCACGCCGGAGACCTCGGTCGACAGATTGTTGGCACCAACCGTCAGCTCCTTGCCGCCGAGATAGAACGTGCCGTTACCGGCGATCGACCCGGCGGTGAGCTTGTTGTCGCTGTTCGGGCCGGTCGTCATCGAGAGGTCGAAGACGGCGCTGGCGCCATTGTTGATCAACTGTGCTTTGTCAGGCGTCGAATTGCCATCGAACAGCACATTGCCGCTGTTGATGATGATAGCACTGCCGCCCGTCGCATCGGTATCGAACTGCAGCTGGCTGGTATTGATGATGGTCGCGCTGCCGGCCGCGGCCTGCGAGGTCATCCACATAAAGCCATTGTTGGTGATGGTGGCGCCACCCGCCGTGCTGGAACCATGGAATTCGAGCTTATGAGCATTCGTGATGATCGCATTACCAGCCGTGGCCTGGTCGACGAATACGAAATTCCCGCTGTTGGTGATGGTTGCGCTGCCGGCCGTCGCCGTGTTGGCTATCCGCAATGACCCGCCGCCGTTATTGGCGATGGTGGCGTTGCCGGCAGTAGAGCTGTCGATGAACGAGAGCGAGCCCTGGTTCGTGATCGTCGCGCTGCCGGCGCTGGCGGTTTGCGCGAAGGATATGACGCCATCGCTGCTGATGATAGCGCTTCCGGCCGTGCTGCTGCCCGAGAAATCAATCCGGCCCCCAGCCGTATTGGCGATCGTTGCATGGCCGGCGGAACTGCTGCCGTCAAAAGTGAAATACTTGTTATTGGTGATATTCGCCGTGCCCGCGGTGGCATTGTCGAAGAACTGCAGCGTACTGTCGTTGGTGATGGTGGCGTTAGCCGCCGAACTGCTGTCGAGGAAGGCGAGCGGGACGGGAATGAAGGTGTTGGGGTCACCGTTTTGGATGATCGCGTTTCCAGCGGTGCTGGTGTTGCTGAACACCATCGGGCCCCGGTTGTTGATCCGGGCGTCGCCAGCCGTGCTCGCGTCCTTGAAATCCACCGTGTAGGTATTGACGATCGCCGCGCTCCCGGCCGAGCTGCTGTCGAAGAAGGACAGAGCGCCGGCGTTCGCGATATGGGCACTGCTGGCGCTCGTGGCGTTGCGGAAATTCGTGGCGCCGTTGTTTGCAATATTGGTGACGCCGCTCATGTCGGCGTTGAAAACCTCGAACGTTCCACCGACCCCAACCGTGACGGCCCCGACGACAGAGCCTCTGAGGCCGGCATTGCCGATCTGCAAAGTGCCGGCGTTGATCGCCGTCCCGCCCGTATAGGTGTTGGCACCCGTCAGGATGAGCGTGCCGGCACCGGCCTTGGTCAGGCTGGTGCCGTTCCAGCCCGTCGCCGGATTGGCCGCCTGATCGGTGAGCGCCACGCCAATCGTGAACGTATCGGTCGGATTGGTCAGCGTGTACGTGCCGTGAGCCAGACTGTTACCCGCGAACCAGCTCAGGTTGTAGCTCGCCAGATATTGCAGATTGTCGGCCGATTTGCGGGTCGACACGGTGAGATAATCCACCGTGCCGTTGAAGCCGCCGATGGTAACCGGGGCGAAGTCGCCAGTGATCCCCGAGCGGGTGTCGATCAGCACCTTATCGAGCTGGCTCGCATCGCTGATACCGCTGATGTTGAAGCCAACATTATTGCCAACCAGCACGCGATCGGCTGAGAGCGCGGGGCTGTTGATGCCAGCGGAGATGGACAGGCCTGTATTATCGGCAAAGGTCACGTCCTGCCCGACATTCAGGGTGGCCGGCGATTCGATCGCCAGCATGCCGCCATTGACCTTCACATTGCCGGCAAGATTGTTGCTGCCCCCCGCACTGCCATCGCCGAACTGCAGCCGGCCGTTGGAAATGATGGTGTCGCCGCTATAGCTGTTCGAACCGGTCAGAACCGTCGTGCCGGCGCCGGTCTGCTGCACCTGGCCGGTGCCCGAGATGCTGCCCGCAAGGGTGAGCGTGCCGGTCCGGTTGAAGGCAAGCACGCTGTTGTTGATGACGTCGCCGGCGATCGAGCCGGTGCCGCCGCCATTGCCGATCTGCAGGGTGCCGTCGTTGATCGTCGTATTGCCGCTATAGCTATTGTTCCCCGATAGGATCATCGTGCCAGTACCGGTCTTGACCAGTGAACCGCCGGCGCCCGAAATCACACCGCTCACTTCCGTCGAGCTATTGTTGGAGCCCACCGTCAGTTCATTGGCGCCCAGATCGTAGTTGCCCGCGCCGGCGATCGAACCGGCGCTGATCTTGCCGTCCCCGGCCGCGCCCACCGTAGTGGCGAAATTGACCGTTCCACCCGCATTATTGACAAAGACGGCATTCCCCCCGGTGCTGTTGCCGTAAAAATTCACAGTCGCATCGTTGGTGATGGTGGCATTGCCAGCTGTCGTCGTGTCGTTGAAGAGCACAATGCCGGTGTTGGAGATATCGGCATTGCCAGCCGTGCTGGCGTTGCTGAAGGTCAAAGTCGCGGCGCTCGAGCTATTGGTGATGCTGGCATGGGCCGCCGTACTGGTGTCTTTGAAAAGCAGGTTGGAATTATTTGTGATGGCGGCGGTGCCGGCCGTGCTGGTATCGAGGAAAGACAGCGTGCCGTTGTTCGTGACCCCGATGCCGCCAGCGCTGTTA
This sequence comes from Methylocella sp. CPCC 101449, assembly GCF_031921685.1. Lineage (NCBI taxonomy): Bacteria > Pseudomonadati > Pseudomonadota > Alphaproteobacteria > Hyphomicrobiales > Beijerinckiaceae > Methylocella > Methylocella sp. CPCC 101449. Next base: position 846,189 of record NZ_JAPDHU010000003.1, read on the forward strand.
TTATTGCGGAAGTTTGTAGCGCCCCCGTTCAAAATGCCGGTGATGCCGCTCAGATCGGCGTTGACGATGTCGAAGGTTCCGTTGGAACCGACGGTCACATTCCCCAGAATACCGCCAACGCGCGCGCCGCTCCCAAGCTGCAAAGTACCGCCGTTGACCGTCGTGCCGCCGGTATAGGTATTGATCTCCGATAGCGTCAGCGTACCTGTGCCGACCTTGACCAGCGAGCCACCTGCGCCCGAGATGACGCCGCTCACCTCGGTCGAGAGATTGGTCGAACCGACGGTCAGCTCGTTGGCCCCGAGGATGAAGCGGCCATCGCCGTCGATCGAACCGGCGCTCAGCTTGTTGTCGTTGCTCGGACCCGTGCTGTTGGAGAAATCGATACTCGCACTGGCCCCCGTGTTGATCAGCTGTGCATTGCCGCCAGTCGACTGACCCATGAAGGTGACGGAGCTGCCGTTGCTGATGCGAGCATTGCCAGCCGAACTGGTCCCCAGAAAAACCAGATTCAAGTTATTGGTGATATCGGCGGTGCCTGCCGTGGCCGTGCCGGAGAAGTCGACATATTCGTTATTGATAATACGAGCGTCGCTGGCCGAGCTGCTGTCGCCGAAATAAACACTAAAAGTATTGGTGATGGTCGCACCGGAGGCGACGCTGTTGTCAGCGAACGACAACCGACCGCTATTGGTGATGGTGGCGCCGTTCGTCGCGCTGTTATCGGCGAACGACATGATGTTGTTGTTCGTAATATTGGCCGGGCCGGCGGCACTATCGTTACGAAAATTCAGATGGCCGTCGTTGGTGATTGTGGCGCTGCCGGCCGTACTGGCGTCATAGAAGAATATGCGACCGGGATTGGTGATGCTGGCCGTGTCGGCCGTACTAGCGCCGTTAAACGAGAGACTGCCATCGTTGTTGATGGTGGCGGCACCGGCCTTGCTGGCGTTGTTGAACGACAGATTGCCGTTGCTGCTGTTGTTGATGGTTGCGAAGCCTGCCGTGCTGTCATCGAAGAACGACACGTTGCCGCTGTTGCCGATAGTCGCGGAACCAGCCGAGCTGGTGCCATAGAAAGACAGGCGATTGCTGTTGGTGATGTTCGCGCCACTGGCGCTGCTGTCATTGCGGAAATTCGTGGTCCCCACATTCAGAATGTCGGTGACCCCGCTCATATCCGCATTGAAGACCTCCAATATGCCGCTCGGATAAGTATCGATGCGCCCCACGACGGAGCCCTGGTTGCCGGCATCGCCGATCTGCAAGGTGCCGTCATTGACCGACGTGCCGCCGCTATAAGTGTTGCGCGCGGTCAGGATCAGCGTGCCGGCGCCGGCCTTGATCAGGTTCCTGCCGCCCCAGCCCGTCGCGGGATTCGCCGCCTGATCGGTCAACGCCGTGCCGACCGTGAACGTGTCGGTGGCATTGGTCAGCGTGAACGTGCCGTGGGCGAGATTGTTGCCGGCAAACCAGCTCAGGCCATAGCTGGCGAGATATTGCAGATTGTCCGCCGATTTGCGCGTGGACACGGTGAGATAGTCCACCGAGCCAGTGAAACCGCCGACACTGACACTGGCGAAATCGCCGCTGATCCCGGTGTTGGTGTTGATCAGCACCTTGTCGAGCTGGCTCGCATTGCTGATGCCGCTGAGGTTGAAGGAGACGCCATCGCCGATCGCGACATGATCGGCGGAGAGCGCCGGACTGTTCGCGCCAGCGACGATAGATAGCGCGGTGCCGTCGGCGAAGGTCACATTCTGCGCGACCTTCAGGGTTGCCGGCGTGTAGATCGCCAACATACCGGTGTCCACGATCAGGTTGCCGCCGATGACGTTGCTGCCACCCACGCTGCCATCACCGAACTGCAACCGGCCACCATAGATGAAGGTGTCGCCGCTATAGCTGTTGGTGCCGGTGAGGATCGTCGCGCCCGTGCCCGTCTGATAAAGCGCACCGCTACCGGAGATATCGCCGGCGAACGTGTAAGCATCGCTGCGGTTGAAGGTGAGCGAGGCATTGTTGACGATATTGCCGAGGACCGAGCCGCTCGTCCCGCCATTGCCGATCTGCAGCATGCCATCGTTGATCGTCGTACCGCCGGTATAGGTATTATCGCCCGACAGTGTCAGCCGCCCGCCGCCGACTTTGACCAGCGAACCACCCACGCCCGAGATGACACCGCTCACCTCGGTCGCGCGATTGTTTCCGCCGACCGTCAGCTCGTTGTCGCCCAGGATGAATTGGCCGTTGCCGGCGATCGAGCCGGCGCTGAGCTTGTGGTCGTTGTTCGGGCCCGTACTGCCGGAAAAATCCATCCGCGCGGCAAGGCCGGAGTTGATCAACTGCGCATTGCCGCCGGTCGCGTTCTGATTGAAAGCGAGCGTGCCGCCGTTGCGGATTATGGCGCTGCCAGCCGAGCTGGTGTTGGAGAAATATATCTGCTGGTTGTTGTAAATGGTGGCGGTGCCAGCGGTGCTGCTGTCGAAGAACTGCAAGGAGTTATTATTGTAAATCGTAGCACTACCGGCTGAGGCGGTATTGTTGAAGTAAAGCTCGACATTATTGGTGATCCGGGCGCCTCCGGCGGTGCTACCGTCCTTGAAATAGAGCTTGTTGTTATTGGAGATTTCGGCGCCGGCCGCCGTGCTCGTGCCGCGGAATTCGATCGTTCCGACGGAATGGTTCGTGATCGTGGCGGTTCCCGCCGTGCTGCTATCTTCAAAATAAAGAAAAGCGGGCGGATTCGTGCTGTCGGTGCTGTTCGTGATTCTGGCGGTATCGGCCGTACTGGTGCCGTAAAAAGATATGGTGCCATCATTGCCGATGGTGGCATTGCCGGCCTTACTGCCATCGTTGAATGCCAAAGTTCCAGCATTCGTGATGGTCGCGTTATTGGCCGATGAGTTCCCCCAGAACCCGATGGTTCCACCGCTTTTGTTGTCGAGGGTGGCCATGCCGGCCGTGCTGTTATCGACGAAATTCACGCCGTAGTAGTTGATGATATTCGCGAAGCCGGCGGTGCTGCTGTCCTTGAAAGTGATATTGGTATAGTTGGTGATATTGGCGGCGCCCGCCGAACTGGAGTTGTTGAACTCTATGCTGGCAGTGCCGACATCGTTGACGACGATGGCATTCCCCAACGTGCTGTTCTGATAGAGATACATCCGGTTTTTGTTGGTGATATGGGCGTTGCCGCCGGTACTCGTGTTGAAGAACGACAGAGCAAAATTGTTGTTAAGGTAGGCGCTGCCTGCCGTGGCACTATCGACAAAGCTCATAATGCCGCCATTGGTGATGGTGGCGGCGCCAGCGGTGCTGGTGTCATTGAAATACAACCCACCATTATGGTTGATGGTGGACGTATCAGCCGTGCTGTTGCCATAAAAATAGATAGAGCCGCCACTCGTGATGGTGGCGCTGCTCGCGCTCGTCCCCGTCCGGAAGAACAGAAAACCATTGTTGGAAATATTCGTGATGCCGCTGGTGTCGGCATTGACGATATCGAGCGTCCGTTGCGTGCCAACGCCCACGGTAACAGCGCCCACGATCTTGCCGGCGGTGCTTATAGTGCCTAGCTGCAAGGTCCCGTTGTCGATCGTCGTGCCGCCGGTATAGGTATTGGTGCCTGTCAGGATCATCGTGCCGGTGCCGGTCTTGACCAGCGAACCGCCGACGCCCGAAATGACGCCGCTCACCTCGGTCGAGCGGTTGTTCGCGCCAACCGTCAGTTCGGTGGCGCCAAGGAAGAATTGGCCGCCGCCCTCGATCGAACCGGCGGAGAGCTTGCTGTCGCTGTTGGGGCCCGCGCTGTTGGAAAAATTAAACACCGCGCTTGAACTGCTATTGATCAGCCGCGCATTGCCGCCGGTCGTCTTCTGCCCAAAGCCGACCGTGTCGTTGTTGATGATCGCGGCATTCCCAGCAGTGCTGTTGTCCGAAAAGTACAAAAACCTGTTGTTGGTGATGGTGGCGGTGCCGGCCGTACTGTTGTCGAAGAACTCCGTATATTCATTGGTGGTAATCGTGGCGCTGCCGGCGGTGCTAGTGCCGCGGAAGTAAAGCCCGAAATCATTGGTGATCTGGGCCGTACCGGCCGTGCTGCTATCCCGGAAATCGACCCGACCGTTGGTATTGTTGATGATGGTCGCGGCATCAGCCGAACTGGTGTTGTAGAAATACACATTGCTGGTATTGGTGATCGTTGCCGTTCCAGCCGTACTGGTGTCGTTAAAAGTCAGCGTGCCGCTGCCGACGTTGGAGATTTGAGCGGCGCCAGCGGTACTGGCATTATTGAAGCTTAGATCGTTGTTGTTGGTAATCGTGGCAGCATCGGCCGTGCTGGTGTTGTTGAAATTGAGTTGTGCGCTGTTGGTAAGTCTGGCACTGCCAGCCCGACTGGCACCCGCGAAGTTTAGAGTTGCGTAATTCGTGATGGTCGCAGTGCCAGCCGTGCTGGTGTCGTCGAAAGATGTGCTGGCCGAATTCTCGATGAGAGCGCTGCCGGCGGTGCTTGCGTCGACGAAAACCAGAGTCACGAGATTGGTGATATTGGCAGCGCCGGCTGTGCTGGTGTCGTGAAAGGCCAGCAGACCACGATTTTCGATAAGGGCGTTGCTCGCGCTCGTGCTGTTGTAAAATATAGCACTGCCGCGGTTGAAGAGACTTGTGACGCCGCTGGTGTCCGCGTTGACGACCGAGAGAGTACCATTCGTCTCAACAGCAACCGCGCGCGTAATCGTGCCCGTATTGGCAAGATTGCCAAGCTGCAAGGTCCCGTTGTTAACGGTGGTGCCGCCCGTGTAGGTGTTCGTGCCTGTCAAGATGAGCGTGCCGGCGCCTTCCTTGACCAGATTTGTGCCGCTCCAACCCGTCGCCGGGTTCGCCGCCTGGTCAGTCAGCGCCGCCCCCACCGTGAACGTGTCGGAGGGATTGGTCAGCGTGAACGTGCCATGGGCAAGATTGTTGCCGGCAAACCAGCTCAGCCCATAGCTGGCGAGATATTGCAGATTGTCGGCTGACTTATGGGTCGACACGGTGAGATAGTCCACCGCGCCGCTGAAGCCGCCTATGGTGATATTGGCGAAGTCGCCAGCAATGCCGGAGTTGGTGTTGATCAGCACCTTGTCGAGCTGGCTCGCATCGCTGATGCCGCTCAGGTTGAAGGACACGCCCGTGCCAATTGAAACGCGATCGGCCGAGAGCGCCGGGCTATTCACGCCGGCGACGATGGACAGCGCTGTATTATCGGCGAGGGTCACGTTTTGCGCGACATTCAGGGTCGACGGCGTCGAGATCGCCAACGTCCCGCCGTTCACGATCACATTGCCGGCGAGCGTGTTGACGCCGCCAACGCTGCCATCACCGAACTGCAGACGGCCGTTGGAGATGATGGTGTCGCCGGTATAGCTGTTCGTCCCGGTCAGAGTTGTCGAACCGGGGCCGATCTGCCGCACCTCGCCGCTGCCGGAGATATTCCCCGACAAGGTCAACGTGCCGGTACGGTTGAAGGCAAGCACGCTGTCGTTGATCACATCGCCAGCGATCGATCCTGTCGAACCGCCGTTGCCGATTTGCAGAATGCCCCCCGCAATGCGCGTGGCACCGGTGTAGGTATTGGCGCCCGAAAGGATCAGCGTCCCGGTCCCGGTCTTGACCAGCGAACCGCCGACGCCTGAGATAATGCCTGCCACCTCGGTCGAAGAATTGTTCGAGCCGACCGTCAGCTCGTTGGCCCCCAGAATGTAGTTGCCCTCGCCCGCGATCGATCCGGCGCTGATCTTATGATCGCCGTTAGGCCCGCTCGTGCCCGAGAAATCGATCGTACCGCCGAGATTGTTGACGATGGTCGCGTTGCCGCCCGTGCTGCTACCGGAGAAGTACGTCGACGCATAATTATTGATGGTCGCGCTACCAGCCGTGCTGGTATCGGAGAAGTACATCGGCCCATAATTGTTGATGGTCGCGGTACCGGCCGTGCTCGTGTCGCGAAATTCGACCGTCCCGTTCGCGTTGTTTGTGATCGTGGCGGAACCGGCCGTGCTGGAGCCGTAAAAATACAAGGAGCCATCATTACCGATGGTAGCATTGCCAGCTTTGCTGTTCTCGTTGAATGCCAAAGTTCCGGCATTCGTGAGGGTGGCAGTACCGGCCGTTGAGTTCCCCCAAAACCCGAGGGTTCCACCGCTCTTGTTGTCGATGGTGGCGGCATCAGACGTACTGTTGTCTTTGAAGGACAGGCTGGAGTTATTGGTTATCTGAGCATTGCCCGCGGTGCTGCTCCAACTGAAATTGATGTTGGAGTCATTCGTGATCGCGGCATCACCCGCCGAGCTATTTAGATAGAAGTCGATGCTGGCGTTGCGGGCGCTGTTGGTGATGACGGCGTTCCCCAACGTGGCCTGGTCGTAGACATACATCCGGCTGTTGTTGAGGATGGTCGAGGTGCCACCGGTGCTATAGCCGAAGAAAGAGAGAGAACGATTGTTGGTGATGTTGGCTGAAGCGGCCGTACTGTAATCGCGGAAACCCATAACGCCACCATTGTTGATGGTGGAGCTTCCTGCACTGGAATAGCTGTTGAAGTAAAAGCGACCATTTAGACCGGTTTGGCTGATGTTGGCGTTCCCAGCCGTGCTGGAATCATTGAAGCTCAGGTCGCCGCTACTGGTGATCGTGGCAGTACCCGCACTCGCGTTGCTGAAAAAATTGGTGCTGCCGCTATTCGAAATGCTCGTGATGCCGCTGGTGTCGGCTTTGATGACATTGAACGTGCCCTGCGCCCCCACGGTGACAACGCCGGCGACCGAGCCCGCCGTGGGAGAGATGTAGGTGCCGAGCTGCAAAGTGCCGCCGTTAACCGTCGTGCCACCGTCATAAGTATTGGCACCTGACAGGGTCAGCGTTCCGGTGCCTATCTTCACCAGAGAACCGCCAACGCCCGAGATCACGCCGCTCACCTCGGTCGAGAGACCGTTCGAACCGACCATCAGTTCGTTCGCGCCGAGAATGAACTGGCCGCGGCCGTCGAGCGAACCGGCGGAAATCTTATGGTCGCTGTTCGGGCCTGAGGTGCCGGAAAAATCGATCACCGAGCTGGAATAGATATTGTTGAGTGCGGCACTGCCCGCGGTCGAATTGTCATTGAAGTAGAGCGAATCGACATTGCCGATTGTGGCGCCAGCAGCCGAGCTACTGTTCGCAAAGACCATGGTTTTATTGTTGGTGATGCTGGCGGTGCCAGCCGTGCTGGTGTCGGAAAATGTAGTGCTAAGATTGTTGTGAATGCGGCCGGTACCGGCAGAACTGGCACCCTGGAAGTTGAGCGTTTTGTAATTGACGATGATCCCACTGCCGGCATTGCTGTTGTCGAGGAAACTGATCAGACCGTAGTTTGTGGTGATTGCGGTCCCGGCTGTGCTGCTGCCGGAAAAATCGATCGTTGCGTTGCTATTGTTCGTGATAAGGGCATTGCCAGCCGAGGCATTGCCGTCGAACGTCACAGCGCCACTGTTCGTGATGGTCCCGCCAGCGGTGCTGCTGTCATTAAAATAGAGCTTACCATTAGAGCCGTTGTTAATGGTGGCGGCCCCAGCCGTGCTGGTGTTTTTGAAGTAAAGGTAATTGTTGTTGGTGAGGGTGGCGTTGCCGGCAGTGCTGGCATCGTAGAAGGTGAGGTAAGCGTTATTGGTGATTCCAGCGTTACCTGCAGTAGCGGCGCCAGAGAAATTCAAAGTCGCATTGTTGGTGATGGTCGCGCTGCCGGCCGTGCTGTTATCACTGAAGGATGCGCTGGCTGAGTTGTCGATGATGGCGCTGCCGGCGGTGCTCGTACCGGCGAAAGCCAGAGTCAGGAGATTGGAGATGTTGGCGGAGCCAGCCGTGCTGGCGTCTTCAAAAGCCAGCACGCCGCGATTGTCGATGGTGGCAGAACCCGCGCTGGTGCTGTTATAAAATCTTGCGCTGCCGCGGTTCGTGAGGCTGGTGATGCCGCTGGTATCCGCGTTGACGACCCAGAGCGTGCCGTTTGGATCGACCGTGACCGCGCCCGCAATCGTGCCCGTGTTGGTGAACGTGCCTAGCTGCAAGGCACCGGCATTCACCGTGGTGCCGCCGGTATAGCTGTTGGTTCCCGACAAGGTCAGCGTGCCGCTGCCGGTTTTCACCAGCGAACCGCCGATACCCGAAATGACGCCGCTCACCTCGGTCGAAAGATCGTTCGACCCCACGATGAATTGCTTGTTTCCGATGACATAATTGCCGGCGCCCTCGATCGAGCCGGCGGTCATCTGCGCCAGCCCGCTACCCGAAATGTCCACCGTGCCGCCGGTCCAGGTATTGAAACGCGCACCGGCACTGCTGGCATTGGCGAGGAATCGCGTCGTGCCGCCACCCTGGGTCAGGATTGTCGCCGTACCAGCCGTGCTGAAACTGTCGAAGGTCAGGCTGCCGCTATTGAGGATGGAAGCACTTGCCGCCGAACTGACGCCGTAGAATGCCATGCTGCTTTTATTCGTGATCATGGCACTGCCGGCCGAACTCGAATCGTAGAACTGCAGAAGGGCAAGGTTGAGGATTTGGGCGTTGGCAGCCGTGCTAGAATTCTGGAAATTCAGCGTGTCATTATTGGTGATATTGGCCGCGCCAGCCGAACTCGAGTCATAGAACAGCGCGGTGTTGTTGTTGGTGAGGGTGGCGGTGCCAGCATTGCTGGTGTCGTGGAATTCCAGAAAGAAGTTATTGTTGATCGTCGCGGCGCCGGCACTGCTGGAATTCCTAAAATACAGCTCCGTATTGTTATTTAAGGTGACAGCGCCGCCGTTGACGACGATGCCCGCGCCCGTGAAATTCAGATAGGCGCTGGTCGCATTGGTGATGGTGTAGCTCGAAGCACCGGCGTTAAAAGTCCATCCGCCGATGTTGATGCCGCCATCCGGCGGGGCGCCCCCGATGGTGATGCTTGTCCGGGCCGACGTGCCGAAGAAGGCCGTGCCGGTCGGCATGGCGCCGCTGTCCCAGTTGACGCCGCCGGTGTAGACGCCTGAAAAATTTCCGGTCCAGGTGGCGTCCTGCGCGCGCACCGGCGCGGCCATCGGCAGCAGCGCCGCCATGACCAAAGCCGTGGTCGTCAGCAGAGCGGACCGGAAGCCGCCCGCCACCCCAAATCGATCCCGTACGGTCCCCAACGCGTCCCCCAATTCCGTCACGCAGCCGCCATCGGCCAGCCAGCCGAAAGAGCTTTGTCAGCGTCGGAGTCATCTCATCGTCGCGGAGGAACGTCCTGATAGGGGGCCGGTATCTTTCTGAAAATTTCTGATATTTTCAGTTCAGACCCGCCAACGAGGTCATTTCGATAAACATCCGTTGTATGAGGCGGTTGGAGAGTGGCTTGGGGGATAAGGTGTACCGTTTCATCGGTTTTGAGCTGGACCAGCAGCGTGCCGAGCTGCGGGGCCCTGATGGCATTATGGTCAAGCTTCGGCCGAAGACCTTCGAAATGCTACGCCTGTTCGCGGCCAATCCCGGCCGCGTCCTCAGCAAGCAGGAGCTGATGGAGGCGGTCTGGCCGAACGTCCATGTCGGCGAGGACAGCCTGTTCCAATGCATCCGCGAGCTGCGCGCCGTGCTCGGCGACGAGCGCCGGCAGATCATCAAGCTCGCGGCCGGCGGCGGCTACCGGCTGACGGTGGAGGTCGAGCCCCCGACCCAACCGGCGGTCCTGGCGCCCGCCGAACCCGCTGGCCTATTCGCCTCGGCCGAGGCTCCCCCCTCCGGGCCCGCCAATGCCAAACCGACGTCGCGGCCCCTCTTCGATTTTCGCGGGTGGGCCATCACCGCGGCCGGCCTTTGCGCGGTGATAGGCCTTGCGGTCGCAGCGCCAACTCTGCGGCCGGACCTCATCTTCAAACGCCCGCTGCCCGTCGTCGCCGTGATGCCAATCACCGCCATGAGCCAAGATGCCCGCGACACGGCCATGGCGGCGGAGGTGACGGTCCGGCTCGCCGACGGCTTCGCCAAGATCGGCAATATCAGGATCGTCGCGCCACAATCCTCGGCGCCGCGCCCGGATAGTGCTGCCGTACCTGCGGCATCCTCCGATTTCGAGATACGCGGTGAATTGCAGCACAGCGAACGCGCCTGGATTTTACGCGCGCGCATCATCAAGACAGGGACCGAAGAGGTTCAATCGGTCGCGACCGTTTCGGTCGACCTGGATGATCCCGACGTGGAATTGCAGCAATCCCGGCTTGCCGCTGGTGTCGGCCATCCTCTGGCCCGCAGCCTGAACGAATTTTTCGAGGCAAGCGCTTCATCCGCGAACCGGAATACGTCAGCCGGCAAAGTTGTCATCGAACAGGCGATCGCCTCGATCAATCAAACGACCGAAGAGCGATTTGGCGTGGCCCAGACCATGTTGAAAAAGGCGCTCGCCGACGAACCCGATAACGTCGATATCGCCGTCGCGCTCTCCTCACTGCAATTGCGCGGCATCCAAATGCGCTGGTTCAATCCGGACGAGGCGCTCACGATCGAAGCCCAGGCCGGCGCGACGCTTGAGCGCGCCTTGCGCACAAGGCCCAATTCCATCGCCGCGCTGGAAACCTATTGCCGGCTTCTCAGCGCGACGAACCGTTTCGCTGACAGCCTTGTCGCCTGCGCCAGAATCTTGAGCTTCGATCCGTGGAATGGCGGCGCGCTCTATCTGATCGGTCTCGGCCAGATTTATCTCGGCCGCTTCGAAGATGCGCTTGCCACCTTCCAACAGGCCGATCGTTTCGACACACCGCGCGTCTCTCGCTGGACCTGGCTTCTCGGTGCCGGTTGGGCAAACCTTCTGATGGGACGCGGCGCAGATGCGGCGCCGTGGTTCGAACGGTCGATCGCCATTACGGTGGGGTCCGGGCGCACGCACATGATGCTGGCGGCCGCCTATCAAGAAATGGGCAAACACGATGAAGCCAGAGCGGCCATGCAGGAGGGATTAAGACTGCGGCCCGGCACGACAAAGCTCAATGTCGCGCCGCCGGCGAAGAACAGCAGCCCTATTTATCTCGCGGCCGCTGCTCGCAACATTCAACTCATGGTCGATGCGGGATTGCCGGAGCATTAGAGCCTCATGCTCGATGGCCGGTGGGAACAACGGTTTGATTGCAGCATTGGACTAGATCTGCATCTCACAATGCGGATGGAGAGCTTACCAAAAAGCTCTCAGCTCGCCGCCCCGCTGCTTCCACACGCGCAAGACGTGCCCGGCAAGTAGCGGGGCACTACCAAAGAGGCCAAGCCGCAACAGGATCATTTGCATCATCGTCGCTGATGCAAATGCATGGCGCGCTACGCACCAAACGATGGGATAGAATGAGTCCGATCTGCCCGCAGCAGGACTAGTCGCCATCGACACCCGTCCGCACTGCCCGATGCTTGTTCCACATCGGCGCGATGGCCTGCCCGCGATCGATGCGACGACGGCCTTTCAAGCGCCGCCGGCGAAACTGCAAAGTGCTGTCTTTGCCACCGCAGATGCGCGTCAATTGCCACGCCACCGACCCCGTCAAATATCGACGAATGCGATCTCGGCTATGCCCGGCCTCAACGAGACCGATGGATATCTCTTTGACGTCTCGGTAACGACCGCTCCGCGCCATCGCAAACGCCAATTCCACGATTGGAAGCGCAATACCTTCTGTTGACATGATGATCACTCCCTGAGTTGTTTGGAGTGTCAACATAATCGCCGACCATGCTTGAAGTTCCCGTGAGAAATATCGCGTCTCAATCGAGAGATAGCGGAACAATACGTCCAACAGGGATGTTCTCCAGCAGACACTGCCAGTCGCAAGGAGAACGACATGCCCACCGCTACAGGCCACACACGCGCCATTGCTGCTTCCCGCGTCATCGGAAGCAATGTCTATGACACCTCAGGAAAGTCCATCGGAGACGTTCACGACATCGTGCTTGATAAGCAGTCCGACAAAATTATGTTCGCGGTGCTCAGCTTCGGCGGCTTTCTCGGCATCGGCGAGAAATATCATGCGATGCCTTGGGCATCTCTCAACTACGTTCCCGATCAGGGCGGCTATGTCGTCGGCTTGAGCAAGGAGCAATTGCAGAAGGCGCCCGTTTACGATCTGAACGACCTTACCAAAAACGACGGCTCCGGCCCTTCGCCTGCATTGGACTATTACACGCAGTTTCGTCGATAGCCCTCGAGCGGCCGGCTCCCGCAATGCTGGAGCCGGCAATACAGCTAACCTTCCTTGCTCCCTTCCTCGGCGACATCCTGCTCGACCGAGGCACTTAGGCGCTGGAAGACACCGAGACCGACAATCATCGTCACGCCCACCAGCAAAAGCAGCGTCGGATACAGCATCAGGCGCGCATCCTCTTTTCCGGTTTCGAACACCAGAACCAAGGCTTCCAGGAATACGGCGATCGTGATGGTCGAAATAAACTTGGTCAGGCTTCTCCTCGTCTCGCCCGCCTTGCGCATTTCGCGGGCGCGAATAGCCTCTTCCTCGATCAGATATTTGCCGACATCGAAGACCGCGATCGCGATGATCGTGTAGCCGACGGCTTGCAGGAGTTCGGCGCCCACCTGAGCCGTTTGCTTCAAAAACACATCGCCGACGCGATAAACCGAGAAGATGATGAGGCCGGTCGCGAGCGCCATGAGGAATACGCCGGCAACGCCGAAAGCTATACGTGTCAGCTTTTCAAACATGCCACGCTCCGTTTCATCCGGCGAGACAAGCCCCATGATACCGGGATCGTCTGCGCCAACACCACTGCTATCAACGCATTTGGACATCATGTGGTGCCAAACAGCTCTGTGGCGCCCCCTGGTCGAAATGGAACTTTCAGCCGCTCTCCCGAATTGCCTCTACACTACAATCTGCCAAAGAGGCTGATATGATTGAATTTCTCATCGCCGCCTTGATCATCATCCTTGTGGCCTATGTGGTGATCCTGCTCATCGGCCTGATCCCCGGACTGCCCGGACAAGTGCATCAGATCGCGCGTATCATCGTCGGCGTCATCGCGCTGCTGGCCATTCTTCAACGCGCATTGCCATTGATCGGTGGAGCGGGCTTATAAAGCGTTCCCTGGCTTGAGGGTTTGACGATCCAACTCGTCAAACCCTATGACTTCGGCAAGCCGCTGGACGCGATCACCGCGTTGAACCGGAAGATCGCACGACCAAGCCCTTCTTGCTGCAAGGACGCTTCGCCATGACACGGAACGGAAGAATAGGCATCGCACTTGCCGGGTTGCTCATGGCCGGGCAGCTCATGGGAATGACGCAGAACGCTTCGGCCGCCACGCGCGGCCAGCCCGGCCTCTGTCGGCCGGATGCAGCTCAAGCCCTCATCGGCAAACATCGCGTCAGTGACAGGCGGGCGAAGCGGCTGACCGGCGCATCCCTTGTGCGCCAGATCAGGCCCGGCGCCCCCGTGACGATGGATTTCCGGCGCGAGCGCGTGACGATCGAAACCAGCCCCCGTACAGGGCGGATCGTCCGGGCTTCTTGCGGCTGAGCCGTCTTCGGGAAGGCAGAATTCTGGCTTGGGAAACTTTGGCGCTCCCTAGGGGAATCGAACCCCTGTTTCAGCCTTGAGAGGGCCGCGTCCTAACCGCTAGACGAAGGGAGCGGGGGTGCGGCGAAACCGCAACCAAGACGGGCTCTATAGAGCATATTCGGCCGCGGGCAAACAGTTTTGGCAAAGAAACGTGGTCAGCCGGCTCGACCGGCCGCCTGAAGGGCGCGGATGCGATCGGCGACGCTGGGGGGCAACTCCTCCCCCGCCTCCAAGGGCGCGGACATTTCGACCTTACCCTTCTTGGCTTCGGCCTGCATCTGCGCTTCCAGCTTACTGGCGATCCGCGTCACCTCGGCGCCGATATCGACGATCGCCTGGCGCAACAAGGCATCGCCTTCGGTAGCCGCCGTCACGCTGGCAGGAAGATTGGTGGAGAGAAGATTGGCGGAAACATGGGCCGCGCTGCCGGCATCCGCCGGCGGCCGTCCCGCCTGGCGCAGTGCCGTCAGCTCCAGCCGCATGGCTTGATTGTCCTTGCGCAGAATATCGATGGCGCCCTGCAGAGCATCACGTTCGGCGCGCATCGCAGCCAGGCGTTCGGACGCGAGACGTTCGGCTTCCTTGGCGCTGCGGCCATGAGCGTCGACGGTCTGGCGCAGCGCGCTTTCCCGTGCGCTCAAGGCTTCCATGGCCCCTTCCTGTTCGGTGACCTGGGCCGCCAGACGCGAACGGGCGCGCTGGTTGGCGCGCTCCTGCGTCTCCATCGCCTCGACGCGCGCCTGGGCTTCATCCAAGGCCGATTGCAGGATGTTGCGTTTGGCATGGGCGGCCGAGGCATCGAACCGGGCGGCTTCGCGCTCGCGCGTCAACAGATCGGCTGCGGCGATCTTGTCGGTCAGTTGCAACTGGCTCGCCGAGAGGCGGCGCTGCACGTCCTCCAGCTCCATCTCGAGACTGGAAACATGCGTATCGAGAGCGCCGAGGCTGGTGCGCTGTTCATTGGCGATCTGTTCGAGCGTCGCATGCCGGCCCTCGAGATCAGCAAGCGCCGCGCCACGGCGATCGGCAAGCCCCGTCACGTCGAACACTTCGGTGCGCAAGGCGCCGAGTTCGCCTTCGGCCTCGCGCAGAAGCCGCTCAGTCGTCGCCAGCTCGGCGCGTAAAGTTTCAATATCCTTGCGCGAGGCGGCGAGCTTGCCGTCGAGATCCACAAGCGCCGTCGCCTGCCGGCCCATTTCCACCTGCTGTACGGCGGAGGTTTCAGCCAGATGCTCGTTCTTTTGCTCGATGCGGCGGGTGGCGGCGGCGAATTCGGCGCGCAATTGATCGCGCTCGGCAACAATCTCGGTCATCGACAACGGCATCTGCATTTCGAGGCGCCGCGTCGACAGCCGCACGGCCCGCCGCCAGAAGGCCGGCAGGAACAACAGCGTCAGAAGCCCCGCGAACAGGAAGCCCAGCGCGAATATCATGATCTGTTCGATCAAGGGGTCACATGCCCATCGTTTAGGCCCGGACAATGCCACGTATGACCGGACAAATCAAAGATTTACCGGTAAACACCATCCCCCGGGCCGCCCTTCAACTGGGAGGACCGCGCCGCCATTTCAAGCCGTTTTCCCTGTTCTCAGAACGGGTTCCACGTCGATTGGTCGGTGAACTTCAGATAGCCGAGGTTGACGCCGAGCCGCGCGCCGACACCGGTGCGGATCGGCGCCACGACCACCCCGTCGGCGACCAGGGCCGTCATGCCGAAGCCGCCGATGAAATAGGCCGAACCGTCGATGCCGCCGTAACGGCGGTAGATCGCCTGGGTGCTCGGCAGGTTGTAGACCAGCATCATGGTGCGCGCGCCCTCGGCGCCCGCGTCGAAGCCGACCGACGGCCCCTGCCAATAAATTTTCTGATCGCCGGCATTGCGGGTGTACATGGTGCCTTCGCCGTAGCGGGCGCCGGCGACGAAAGCGCCGCTCGCCTCCTGGCCCAGCACATAGGCATTGGGCTGACCCCAGCGGCGGGTCGCTTCCTCGACCACCGAGGCCAGGCCCCGAGAAATCGTGCCGAAAAAGCGATGCCCGCTATCGAGCAGCTCATGCGGCTGGAATTGCTGCGGACGCTCCTGCGCCAGCGCGCCAAGCGGGCTCAGCCCGACAGCCGACCCGGCGGCCAGAGCGGTCATGAAATCCCTGCGCGAAATCGTGTTGCGCATTGTCGTCCCTCATCCTTGCCGGACATTCGGCCCGCATCTTTCAGGGCTGATTCCGGTGAAACTGCGGTCGAATTATGCTGCGCCCAAGGCCAGGCGCGCTGGCCCGTGGCCTCCCGCAGACTGCCCCACCATAGTTAATGAAACCTTGCCATTTTAGCGGGCAACTGCCGCTAAATCATCGGTCTGAACTATTTCTCGTACCTCGCCCTGCGGCTCCAAAGACCGTTTCCGATCCCGAAACGATGCGCTATAGCAGCCCGCGACCTCGGCGAACCGCCCGCACCGGCAAGCCGCAACCGCCACGCACCAACCATCAGGCTGGGCGATATCGGCACCTAGGAGGATAACGTTCCCATGCGGTATATTGACTGTTTCAACCATTTCTTCCCGCAGAACCTGTGGGACAAGATGCTGTCCACGCCCGGTGCCGCCGCCGACATCGGCTCCCGCATGCGCGGCATTCCCGCCATCTACGATCTCGACCGGCGCAAGCAGGTCTGCGATCAGTTCCGCGCCAAGCAGGACTATACCCAGGTCATCTCGCTCGGCATGCCGCCGCTGGAAGCGCTCGGCACGCCCGAACAGGTCGAGGAATTCGCCAAGCTCGGCAATGATGGCATGGCCGATCTTTGCGCCAAGGAGAAGGATTACTTCTGCGGCTGGCTCGCCTCGCTGCCGATGAACTCGCCCAACGCCGCCAAGGAATTGGAACGCGCCTTCAAGAACGGCGCCTGCGGCGTGCAGATCCATTCCAACATCAACGGCAAGCCGCTCGACGAGGAAGAATTCCGTCCGGTCTTCGAAGTCGCCGAGAAGCATAACAAGATGGTCTTCATCCATCCTTCGCGCGGCGCCTACGACCTCGCCGACTACAAGAGTGAGAAGAAGTCGAAGTACGAAATCTGGTGGACCTTCGGCTGGCCCTACGAAACCTCCGTCGCCATGGCGCGTCTGGTGTTCGGCGGCGTGATGGACGAATTCCCCAAGCTGAAAGTGCTGGCGCATCATCTGGGCGCCATGGTGCCCTATTTCGAAGGCCGCGTCGGCCCGGGCTGGGATCAGCTTGGCAACCGCACCACCGACGAAGACTACAAGACTCTGTTGAAGAACATGAAGCGTCGCCCGCTCGACTACTTCAAGGACTTCTACGCCGACACCGCCGTGTTCGGCTCGAAGGCGGCGACCGATTGCGGTCTCGCCTTCTATGGTCCCGATCGTGCCATGTTCGCGTCCGACTGCCCGTTCGATCCGGAGAAAGGCCCCGGCTATATCCGCGAGACGATCGCCATCATGGAAGAGCTCAACATGAGCCAGGCCGATAAAGAGAAGATCTGCTACAAGAACGCGCAGACCCATCTCGGCATCAAGTAAACCGATCCATTCACTCTGCATTGCAGAGCGCATGACGACGCCCGGCCAAAAGCCGGGCGTTTGCTTTTTTGCGTATTGCACCGTCTGATTTTCGCGTGCAGGTTCGTCGATGGAGAGGGCACATCGGGGAGGGAACACATGCGTAAGCGCCAACGCGCTTCGACGATCGCCGTCATGGCTTTGCTGGCATCGATGACTGCGATCACATCGGCCTCGGCACAGCAGTTGAAATTCATCGTCGGCACGGCCGCTGGTGGCGCCATCGATGCTTACGTACGCGTCATCGCCGAGCATATGAGCAAGACGTTGGGCAAGACCTATATCGTCGAAAGCCGGCCCGGCAATTCGTCAAATCTCGCCGCGCAATATGTCGTCAGTGCTCCAGCCGACGGCACGACGATCATGATCGGCACCCAGGCCTTGATGGAAATCAATCCGCATGTGTTCAATCATCCACGCTGGTCGCAGTCGGACTATCTGCCCCTCATCAAAGGCGTCGAAGCGCCGCTGGTCCTCGTCGCCCATCCGAGCGTGCCGGCCAAAACCTTCAAGGAATTTCTCGATTGGGCGAAAAGCAGAAGCGGCTTTCTGAGCTATGCCTCCTACAGCCCCGGCACCCCCTCGCATTTTCTGGGCGCACTGCTGAACGAGCGCTTCGATCTCAATCTCAACCATGTGCCCTATCGCGGCTCGGCGCCGCAAACCGTCGACCTGCTCGCCGGCCACGCACTCTTCGGCTTCACCCAGACGCAATCGGCTGTGCCCAATGTCGAGACGGGCAAGATGCGCGCTTTGGCCGTCACCAGCGAGAAACGCTTCCCGCAATTGCCTGACACGCCGACCTTCGCCGAATTGGGTTATCCGGAATTCAACACCGGCATCTGGTTTGGGCTGCTGGTCCGCAAGGACACGCCGCCCAATCTCGTCGAGCCGTTGTTGAAGGCTGCCGTCGCCGCCCATGGCGATCCGGAGGTGCGAAAACTGCTGGAAGCCCAGGGATTCCTCATCTCCGGCGAGACCGGCGACAGTTTCGCCAAGGCGATCTCGGCTGGCAGCGAGCGCTGGGCCAAGCTGGTGCGCTCCACCGGATTCAAAGCTGGCGACTAAATAGGTTCGATAGAAACATCTAAGTCCCGTCCAGCACCTGCATGAACTGACCATCCGCGGTTTCGATCGCGGGGGCAAAATCGGTATTCAGCAGCGATCCGAAAATCATGAGGATGGCGATACGCCCGTTGTCGTAATAGCTGGCATCGCTGACCTCGATTTCCTCCGGATCCAGCGAATTCCAAATATTCTCCGGCTGCCCAACGAGATCGTCGGGCATCAAGCCGGAGCGCCGGTGCACGTCGATCATCGGTTCGGTGGCGCTGCTTTTGATCGCCGCCACGTCGGTAAGCAAACGGGACATGGCGGCGGCCTGCGCACTCGACGGCCCTTCCCGCTCGGCGCGGACGATGAGATCGAACTCTTTTTGGAATGCCTTGAGGAGAAGACTGCCGCGCCAATAGGCGCTGAAATATTCAAGCTTGCCGAAAGGCGGAAGCTCCAAAACAGGTCTTTGAAAAATGGCCACGGCCGATCTCCTTCAATCCCGCTCCCGCCCATCCGCCGAGCGTGAACAACCGCTCTTAGCCTGCCACTTTGGCGGGTTTCAGACAGCGTTTTTGAGGCAAGGGCCGTCCCAGTTTAAAACGTGATGCGAAATCAGCCGATTGGCTGGGCCAGCCCTCTTTCACCCGGATCAGGTCACGACACAGGCGGCGGGGATAGTGTGGATTATCCCCAGCCGGGCGTTGACGCGCGGCCTGTGGAAACGGCAACGTCATCGGCCAAATGGCACTGGGCCTCGGCCCAGGCGCCCACACATTTCCAGTTCAGAGCAGGTCATGGACGACACTTCCGGCGTCAACGGTTCGCATCTTCGTTCCTTCATCGAGCGCATCGAGCGCCTTGAAGAGGAGAAACGGACGATTTCCGACGACATCAAAGAGGTTTACGCCGAAGCCAAGGGCACCGGCTTCGACATCAAGATCATGCGCAAGATCGTCTCGTTGCGCCGGCAGGAAGTGAACAAGCGCAAGGAAGAGGCCGAAATCCTCGATCTCTACCTCAACGCGCTCGGCATGGTCGAATAATACGTCCCGCCTATCGGGCCCGGCGCGCGACATAGCCGAGCACCGCATTGCAGGCGCCGGCGATGATGAAGACGATGATCAGCAGCGCGTAGAGCGTTGGAATATCGAAGCGCTGATAGATCGTGTTGACCATATAGCCCAATCCCTGATTGGACAGCTTCGTTTCCGCCAAAAGAACCGTGATCAACGCATTGCCGAGACCAAGCCGGATGCCGGTCAGCACCGGGATGCGCATGGCTGGCAAATAGATTTTCGTCGCCATCTGCCACGGCGTCGCCCGGAACGAACGGCCGACGCGGATGATCACCTTATCGATCTGGCGCATGCCCGCCGCCGTCGACAGCGCCACGGCGAAAAAGCTCGCCAGCGCGCCGAGCGCGATCTTTGAGGCGAGCCCGACGCCGAACCACATGATCATGATCGGAAACAGAATGATGCGTGGCGTCGGCGAGAAGTAATAGAGATAGGGCTCGAAGGCGGCGCCGAGAAAACGGTTCGCACCGAGCAGAATGCCGACGACGACGCCGGCGATCGTGCCGATGCACAGCGCCGCCGCCGCTTCCAGCAACGTCACCTGCAGATTGGCCCAGAACGCCGGATTGACCAGCAGCCTGAAAAGCGCCTGGGCGATCGACACCAGCGAGGGAATGATGTCGGCGAAGAACCAGCCCGAGCGCGACAGGAATTCCCATATGGCGACGAAGGCGAAAATCACCGCCAGGCGCACGTAGAGCACCTGACGCGTCTCGCGCCGTTCGCGCACTTTGCGCGTCACGGGAGCGGCCATCGTCATCGCGCCGGTTGCAGCCATTTTTCGACCCATTCGAGAATGATGAAAAAGATCATGCTGATGCCGATGACGAAGCCGATGCTCGCATAGGTGCCAGGCATGTCGTAGCGCTCGGCCAGATCGTTGATGAGCTGGCCGAGACCGCCGAGATTGACCAGGAACTCCACGCCGATCACCGCAATGACGCAGAACGTCCAGCCCAGGCGAATGCCCGTGAAGATCGACGGGATCGCCGACGGGAAGAGGATTTTCCAGAACATCTGCGCTTCGCTGAGGTTCAGGCTCTTGCCGACGTTGACGAGCACGCTGCGCGTCTCCGACAGGCCCTCCACGGTCTTGAGCACGATCGGTGCCAGGCCATAAGCGAAGGCGATGACGATGACCGTCATTGAACCACGGCCGAACAACACCATGAACAGGGGATAGGCCAGAACGATCGGCGCCGCAGCCAGCGCCGCCACCCAATCTTCCAGCGCCCGGCGCAGGATGTTGAAGCGATAGAGCAGCACGCCAAGCGGCACGCCAACGGCGATACAGGCAAAGCCCGCGCTCAGCACTTCGAAGGCCGATGTGCCGGTGCGTTCGATGACGCCTTCTTCGGCAACGATGCGTTCGAAAGCGGCCAGCACTTCGCTCGGCAGCGGAATGATGTAACGGTTGAGGACGCCGATCCGCAGTAGCACCTCGAAGATCACGCCCACGGCCACGATGGTCAGGGCGCCAACCGTCAGAGGAAACCACCGCGTCGCCGTCAGCGGCGCACGACGCTCAGCCACGGCGGCGATCCGCACGCGCCACCTGTTCGCTCTCCTGCATGCCGCGGCTCGCCTCTTCACGCAGGTCGTTCCAGATGTCGGCCACATGGCGGCCGAACGCATCGCTGCCGACCACGTCGGACGTGCGCGGCCGTGCCAGATCGATATCGGCGATCCGCTTCACCTTACCCGGGCGATAGGTCATGACGACGATGCGATCGGACAATTGCACCGCTTCCGTCAGATTGTGGGTGATCAGCAGGGTCGTCTGCTTCAGCTCCTGCTGAATCTGGGTGATCTTGTCGCCGAGCAGCAGGCGCGTCTGCTCATCGAGCGCCGCGAACGGCTCATCCATCAGGAGAATACGCGGATTGGAGACGAGCGTGCGCGCGATCGACACGCGCTGCTTCATGCCGCCGGAGAGTTGCGAAGGATAGCGCTTCTCGAAACCATCGAGACCGACCATGCCGATGAAGTGACGGGCGCGATCGTAACGTTCCGATTTGGCGACGCCGCGCAATTCGAGCGGAAAGGCGACATTGTCGATGACGCTGCGCCAGGGGAAAGTCGATTCCTCCTGAAACACCATGCCGACAGCCGGATGCGGCCCAGCGATGCGTTCGCCGTCGATGCGCACGTCGCCGCCATATTCGCCCAGCATGCCGCCAATGATGTTGAAGAGCGTCGATTTTCCGCAGCCCGACGGACCGATGACGGCGACGAATTCGCCTTGCTTCACATTGAAGGACACATGATCGACAGCGGTGACCGCCTCCTCGGCATCGCCGAAGGTTTTGTAGACGTCATCGATGATCAATACCGGCTTATCCGCGTCGAGGCTCGCGCCAGGCCGCGTCGCTGTTTGCACAGAACCCATCGGACGACAGTTCCCTTCCCAGAATTATTCGATGTCTAATCTTTTTTTATTGAGTTACAAAATTACACGTTGAGGTCAATAGCTCAAATTGCCCTCAGCAGTGTATCACAATCAAGCGATGGCTTCAGCGCAACTTTCAGTTCGCGCGCGCTGTATCCGCTTCGGCGCGACGGCCAACGGCCGAGGCCATGTTGTCGGACGTTTCCGCCTGCACCGGGATCGGCGGTCCGAACATCGCCGCTTTCAAATCGTTGCGCGACGACGCGCGCAACGGCGCCACGGTGGAGCCCACGAGGCTCGCCACCGGCGTCTGCGAAATGCTGGCCGGCGACAGCAGCGACGAGAAATTGGAGCGATCAAGCCGTGCGGCCGAGAGCGGTGCTGGATGCGCATCGCGCGCTGCGCGTACGCCAACGAGACGCGCGACGACGGGCGCGCTGCGTTGTTGTTGCGGCCGCGCCACCGGCTTGACGGGCTCGCCCTGCAGCGGCGCGAAAGCCAGAACGCTGCTGCCCGCGCTGGCCGCAACCGGCGTGCCCTGGGTGATGACGGAAGGCAGGCCCGGCGTCGCCGCCACCTTGCTCGACCCCGTACCACCGATGAGCGCGGCAAGCGCTTCGCGCGCGGCCGGCCGCGCGGTCGGCATCGGCACGTCGGTTTTAGCTACGTCGGTTTTGGCCGGATCAGCTTTGGCGAGAACGATGAGGCTGGCGGGACGCTGCGGCGGCAGCGGAACGGCCGCCATGATCATCGCCTCGACCTGCGTGTCCGACGGACGGCGCGGCGGCAGCGGCACGTCGGCGACCTGGATCTCGGTCTGCAAATCAACCGGCTTTCCACGCGGTGCCGGGCCTGTCGGCGCGGTGGCCACGGGCGCAGGAACTGCAGCAACGGGGGCCGCCTGTTGTTGCGGCTGCGGCGCCGGCTGAGCCGTCGCCTGGAGCTGCGCTGCGGCCACCTGCGACGGATCGCGGCGAGCTGCGTCGGAGCGGAAGAACGAGGCGGAGGAATTATCCTCGGCCGCGGCATAGGCTGTCGTCGGTGGGGTCGCCGCGGCGGTGCGAACCGGCGCCGGCGCGCCACGGCGCGAAGCCACCTGAGTGCGAACCGGAGCGGTATCCTCTTCCTCTTCACCCCAGCCAAACAGGGTGGCGAAGAAGCCCTTGCTCTGAACCTGCGCCAAGCTCGGCACAAAACCACCGCCGCGCGCCTCGATCTCGGCCCGCGCTTCTTCGTAGCGCGCCATTGGCTGGCCGTTGGCCGGGATGTGAACGGTCTTGCCGTCGGGGAACAGGCGGGCGAGCTGATCGTAGCTCATGCGCGGCCAGGCCCGGACGGAACCGACATCGAGATGGACGAAAGGCGAATTCGCGGACGGATAATAGCCGACACCGCCGCGCTGCATGCGCATGGCGGTCTCGCGGATATAGGACATCGGCACGTCATCGACGTGGATGTCCATCGCCCGGCCTTGCGTGTGCTGGGAATATTCGGCCACGGCGCGCGAACGGCGGCGCAGCATGGAATTGGTCTCGGGCGAGCGGTAAGCCGACTGCACCCGGATGACGGAACGCGAACCGGCGCCGCGCTGCGCCTCCCAGATCACGTCGAACAGGCGGGGATCCATGCTGATCTGTTCGTCACGCCGCCAATCGCGCAGGAACCAGTTCAATTGTTTCAGAACGGTCGGGTCGTAACTGCCGTTGACGCGGAAAGTGGCGGAAATCGTTTCGCCCGTATGGGCATGCACCAGATTGATGGTGCGGGTGTCGCCGTTGGCGATGGCCGTCTGAGTCGAACTTGTGGATAGCGCGGTGAGAACGAAAGCGAGCGACCCGCCGGCCGCAAAAAATTTGAAAAAACGGCGCGATGCCGTGCGGAGGCGCGGGTTCTGCAAAGCCAAACTCACCTTTTCGTCAGACCGAGACACGGGTTGCGGTCAATCACTCCGCTAACGATGATTGCCCCGGTACGCAGGGTAATACATTGTTAACGCAAGCAAATTGTTACCGAAAACCGTTAACGGCGCGTAACGGTGCGAGCAATTGCCCGAGATGCGGCGTGACTTTAGTCAATCCGCAGCTCGATGAAAAGGCTTAGAAAACGTGGCCATTTTGTGTCGAGAAACGACAACGCCCCGAAATGTCATGCTTCTGGCGGCTTCAGGCACTCGGCGCGGCGGCGGTGCGCAACTTTTGCAAATGCTGCTCCCACAGCAACGCTTGGCGGACGATGACGTCGAGATCGTCATATTTCGGCGTCCAGCCCAGCACGGCGCGAATGCGATCGTTGCCGGCGACAATGGCAGCAGGATCGCCGGCGCGCCGGCCGGAAATCGTCACCGGAAAATCAACGCCCGAGACTTTCTTGACGACGTCGATCACTTCCAGCACCGAATATCCCCGCGCATAGCCGCAATTGCAGGTGATGCTGTCCCCGCCACCGCGCAGATAGCGCAACGCGTCCATATGGGCGGCGGCGAGATCGCTCACCTGAATATAGTCGCGCAGGCACGAGCCATCGCGCGTCGGATAATCAGTGCCGAACACTTCCATGCCCGCGCGGTGACCCAGCGCCGCCTGCACCGCCACTTTGATCAAATGGGTGGCATTGGCGGTCGATTGGCCGGTACGCCCCTTTGGATCGGCCCCCGCCACGTTGAAATAACGCAGCACCGCATAGCGCAGGCCGTGCGCCTTCGCCGCATCCTGCAACATCCACTCGACCATCAGCTTCGAACGGCCATAGGGACTGACGGGCTTGAGCGATTCATCCTCGGTCACCGGATTGCTTTCCGGGTCGCCATAAACCGCCGCCGTCGATGAAAAGATGAAATGCTGCACCCCGCCCTCGATCGCGCTCTCGATGAGGCTGCGCGCCTTGGCGGTGTTGTTGAGATAATAGCCAAGCGGATCGGCCACCGATTCCGGCACCACGATCTTGGCGGCGAAATGAGCGATGGCCGTCACGTCGTAACGCGCCAGCGTCTCCGTGATCAGATCCTCGTCGCCGAAATCGCCCTGGACGAAGGGAACCTCCGCCGGCACCGCCCAGCGGAACCCGGTCGACAGATTGTCGAGCACGACGACTTTTTCGCCGGCATCGAGCAGTTCCAGAACCATATGGCTGCCGATATAGCCGGCACCGCCGGTGACAAGTACGGTCATCTGTCCTCACAGCCTGCGGATGACATCAAAAAAACGCATCACCCGATCTTAACGGATTCGCCCCTAACTGGTCGCATCGCTCCGGACGATGAAATCCCTATGAACCTAAATTCATATGAATTTTTGGCCGAAGCATAGGCTTTTGCCAGACGAGGTTAAACTTGTAAGCTTAAGGCTATGCAGGGGGATGAGGACCGTAACAACTCTGGGATGGATGCTTTATGGCCAAACGTATTCGCAAAGCCGTTTTCCCTGTCGCTGGCTTGGGCACGCGTGTGCTCCCCGCCACCAAATCCATCCCGAAGGAAATGCTCACCGTCGTTGACCGGCCCGTTCTGCAACATTGCGTCGACGAGGCACGCGAGGCCGGCATCGAACATTTCGTCTTCGTCACCGGCCGCAACAAGGCGGTGATCGAAGATCATTTCGACATGGCCTACGAGCTTGACGATACGTTGCAGAAGCGCGGCAAGCTTAAGGAATACGAGGCGCTGCGCGACGACCTGCCGGCGGCCGGCGCCACCAGTTTCACCCGCCAACAGGCGCCGCTGGGTCTCGGCCATGCGGTCTGGTGCGCCCGCGACATCGTCGGCGACGAACCGTTCGCCGTAATTCTCCCCGACATGATTACTTTGCCCGGCGCCAAGAAGACGCGCTGCCTGGGCCAGTGCATCGAGGCTTACGAAAAGCACGGCGGCAACGTCATCGCCGTCGAGGAAGTGCGGCCGGAAGACACGCATATGTATGGCATCGTCTCCGTCGGCAAGGATTTCGGCCACACGTTCGAGATCAACGGCATGGTCGAGAAGCCGCCCCAGGGCACGTCGCCGTCCAATCTCATCATCTCCGGCCGCTACGTGCTGGAACCGCAGATCTTCGACATTCTCGCCAATGTCGAGAAAGGCGCCGGCGGCGAAATCCAGCTCACCGACGGCATGAAGAAACTGTCCGAGAAACAGGGCTTTTTCGGCGTGCGCTTCGACGGCAAGACCTATGATACCGGCTCGAAGGTCGGCTTCCTCGCCGCCAACATCGCCTTCGCCATGGCACGCGACGACATCCGTCCAGGCTTCCTGGCGGAATTGAAGAAGATCGTCGGCACGATCTGACCATCCGCGCTTCGGCGTGCGCCTCAACCTTTGAGTTGGGCGAGCACGCCGGCGAGGTCGCCCATCCCCCAATGCTCGGCAAGCTTGCCGTTTCGCACGCGGAAGATATCGCAGGACGTGAAGCGCAGCGGCTTGCCGGTCGGCGGCATGCCGAAATAGGTGCCGCCATGGGTGCCTTGATAGACGAAACTCGCCGCCACTTTGTCGTCGGCCGCGAGCTGCGCCTCGATCGTCACCTTCAGATCGGGCATGCCCACCAGACGCGCCTTGAAGAAGGCGACGCTTCCCTGCTTGGGCGTCATGCCTTGCGGTGGCGGCGGCGTCGCCGCACTGACCTGATGGTTGACATAGCCGTCATCGAAAAGCGCGGCGAAACCATCGATATCATGGGCACTCAGCCGAGCGGCGAATTGCTCCATGAGCGCATTCGACTCGGCGGCCGCTCTCGCCACGCTGGGCAAAGCCACTCCACCAGCCAACAGCAATCCGCTCTTGAGGACGTTTCTGCGCGCTTGCCCCATGGACACTCTCCTCTGCTGACAACAACAGATACTGGCTTCGGCAATGCGCGGCGGACGCGATGCCGATCCTCCGATTTATCACGGATGAGGCCTGTTGTAAGCAATCGCGGCGATGGCCTGAAGGCCAGGCTCAACGCTGCAAGCGAAGCCCAAGCAGAAAGACGTTGGCCGTATAATCCGCGCCGAGCTGCGACGACTTCAGCCGCTCGTAGGTATAGCTGCCTTTGATCACGATCGAGCGCGTCAGGCTGTATTCCGCCTTCAGGCCGGCGGTGTAATAATTTTCAGTGAGGCTCACGCCGCGATATTGATTGTTGGTCAACGACGCCGTCATGCCGATCGTCAGATTGCGCAGCAGCGCATGGGAAACTTCGACCGACCCCGTGCGGCTGATCGCACCCGAAGCGCCCGCCAAGGTCGTCTCGAAGAAATTGGTCGTGCCACGCAATGTCACCGTCGTCAGCGGCGTCGCCGTCCAGATCAACGAGGCATCGATCGCCGGCCCGCTCAAGCTCGGCAGGCGCGTATCGTCATATTTGCGATTGCCATAGCCGCCGGAAATCTGCCCGGTGAGCATCTGGCTGAACTCGAACGAGGAACCGAGCCGCGCGAGAATGCCGTTCGAATTGCGGGCATAGCCGGAATCGTCGATCGGCTTGTCGCGTTTGCGGGTGTCGACGGTGACTTCGGCGAAGGGAATGATGCCCGGCGTGATTTCATAGGCGAGGCGACCACGCAGACCATAAGTATTGTAGTTGTTGTCCGACAGCGGCACGTTGGTGCCATTGTTCAGGCGGCCATCCTCATATTGCACGCGATCGGCCAGTGCCGTGACCGAGGCTTCCAGCCGCCCAAGCTTCTGCGTAATGCCTGACGACGCACCGTAAGAGGCCACCAGCGGGCGCCCCTGCAGACTGGTCGGCAGGCCCGGCGTGCCGGGACGTTGTGTCGTCAACGATCCCCGCAGCTCGAAATTCAACGCCGTGTCGCGCGTCGCATCGACCCGCAGATTGACCGTGCCCGTGCCATCGGGACGGTCGGCCTCCGGCACTTTTGAATAACGCGAATAGCCGCCCTTGATGTCGGCGCGCAGCTCATGGTTCGACCAGTTCGATTGGGCCTGGAGGCCGGCATCGAAGCGCAGCAGTGTCGAGCCCTTGGGCGAATTCACATCCGCCGTGCGGTTGGGATTGGTGTCATAACCAGCCGACGTCTCGACGAACGGCTTCAGGCGCAACGAGCCGACATCGATCCCCAGCGGCGCATAGGGCGCCGGATCGACGATCGGCGGCTTCTTGCGCGCGATGGTCGGCACCTGCGCATAATTGGGCGGAGGCGGCGGTGGATTGGCGATGGGATCGACCGGACGCTTGGCCATGGGCGATCCCGGATAAGGCACCAGGGCCGGCAACGGCCGCGCGGGCGTTTTGCGCCGGCCTTTATAGTTCAGGCGTTTGTCCGGCTGCTGGCGAGGCCGGCCGTAATTGGTCGAGGTGAACGGCCCGACCGGCCGACGCGCGGCCGGGGTCACGAGATTATTGTCGGTATCGTCACCGAAAGCATCGTTGCCGGCACCGCTCTGACCGCCGGATTGTCCACTGCTGCCGTCCGTCGGCGCCATCGGCATGTCCGTTCCGGCGCCAACCGCCTGTGCCGTCGATGTTCCGGACGTCGACCCCGAGGACGCCCCGGAGCCGGAAGAAGGCCCGAATGACTGCCGAAGCGGCAGGCTGGAAGACTGGCTGCTGGAAGACCGACTGCTGGCCGACGAACTGGAGGATGAGCCGGCCGTCTGCCCATAGGCGCCGTTGAGCGCCCCAGCCACAAGCAGGGCGCCGACACTGCCGGCAAGCCGGATTCGGGCAGTCGGAAGTCTCAACTTTGGCACCTGGCGCCGGTCCACTCCGGCGGTTCGAATGGTGAATCTAGCGTTAAGGATTTATGGTTAATGTCGCGTTACCAGATGCTTGCCGACGCAGCGGAGACATTAAGAAAGGCCTGGAGAGCGAGCTTTGGCTGACAGATCGGGCAATTTGCTCTAGGGAACCCGCCATGAGCGCACCGAATCCCGCTTCCCCCACCCCCGGCGCCACCACGGCCTCCGCCTTGCGCACCCTCGGCCTGGAGCGCGCCGGCCTTGCCGCCATCGAAACCGTGCTGAAGCTGCAGCCGCAGAGCGGTCTCGCCGCGGCGCTCGAAATCGCCGTCAGCCGCATCGCCGCCAGCGAAGGCCGCGTCATCGTTTCCGGCATGGGCAAATCCGGCCATATCGGCCGCAAGATCGCCGCTTCTTTGGCCTCGACCGGCACACCCGCCTATTTCGTCCATCCGGGCGAAGCGAGCCATGGCGATCTCGGCATGATTCGCCCCAACGACATTCTGTTGCTCCTGTCCTGGTCGGGCGAGACGGCGGAACTGGCCGACATGATCACCTATTCGCGCCGCTTTTCGATCCAGCTCGTCGCCATCACGTCGAATGCCGACAGCGCGCTCGGCCGTGAGGCCGACATCTGCCTGCAGTTGCCCAGCGCCGAGGAAGCCTGTCCGAACGGGCTGGCGCCCACCACTTCGACGACCATGCAGCTCGCCATGGGCGACGTTTTGGCCGTCGCTCTCCTCGAAGCCAAGGGATTCACGGCGCACGAATTCCGCCAATTCCACCCGGGCGGCAAACTGGGCGCGCGCCTCTCGTTCGTGCGCGACATCATGCACAAGGGCGACGAAATCCCGCTGGTCGCGACAGGCTCGGCCATGCGCGAGGCCATTATCGAGATGAGTGGCAAGCGCTTCGGCTGCGTCGGTATTGTCGACGGCCACGGCCGCCTCTGCGGCATCATCACCGACGGCGACCTGCGCCGCCGCATGGAAAAGTCCGGTGATTTCATCAACGAGCCGGTCGACGCGATCATGACCAGCAAGCCGATCACCGTTTCGCCGGATCTGATGGCCGCGGAAGCTTTGGCGCTGCTCAACGACAAGCGCCGCTCGGTCCTGCTCGTCGTCGACGAGGCCCAACGTCCAGTGGGCGTCGTCCACCTGCACGACCTGCTGCACCTCGGCGCGGCCTGACCGCTTGGCGGTTCGGCGCGCTATAACAGAGCTATAACGACCGATCGCATCGAAAATTTTTGCAGAAATTTTTCTGCAAGATTGCGTTGCACGCGCATTTGCAGATTTGCAGAACGCGTCGTTCCGCGTCATGCTCGCTTCATGTCCGAGGGAGGGAGAGGGATATCAACCCCTCGGCGCGAGGGAGAGATATATGCGGGGACGCGACATCGTCGGCGCAACGCGCCGTTTCATGCTTGCTGCCGGTCTTGCAACAAGCGCTGCTTTGGCCGCCACGGCCTTTCAAGCACAGGCTCAAGCACCATCAGGACCGCCGATCCGCATCGGCAGCACATTGGCGCTGACCGGACCGCTGGCACAGACCGGCGCCATTCATAAGATCGTCGGCGATCTCTTCGTCGCGCAGTTGAATGCCAGGGGCGGCCTGCTCGGCCGCCCGGTCGAATGGGTGTTGCTCGACGATCAGTCGAAACCGGACATCACACGCACGCTCTATGAGCGTCTTATCACCGTCGACAAGGTCGATCTCATCATCGGCCCCTATGCGACGGCGGGCATTCTGTCGGCGATGGCGGTGGCGCAACGCTACAACAAGGTCCTCGTGCACAGCACGTTCGGCATTCCGAAAATGGCCGCCTATGATCGCCAGTTCCCGGCCTGGCCGCTCGGCATCGACCCTGAAAAGACCATGCCGAACGATTTGCTCGACGCGCTGGCTTCCATCGGCAAGACGCCGAAGTCGATCGCCATCGTCACCAGCAAATTCCCGTCGGTGCAATTCGTCGCCGTCGGCGCCCGCGAAGTCGCCAAGGCGCGCGGCGTCAAGGAAGCGCTTTATCTCGAATTCGAGTTCGGCACCCGCGACTTCGGACCGATCGCCGCGCGCGTGCGCGAGGCCGATCCCGATCTGCTGTTCGTCGGCGCCATCGGCCTTGAGGGCAACCAATTGCTCGAAGCGCTCGACAAGCTGAACTACAAGCCGCGCAATCATTTCTACGTCTATCCGACACCAGGCCCGCTGGCGACCTCGCCGCTCGGCAATGATGCCATGGCGACGACTGCCTTCGAAAACCTGCCGCCGCTCAACAAGAACCCCGAGGCCGCCGCCTTCGCCAAGGCGTTCACGGAAGCCGCGACCAAGGCCGGCCTGCCTTATACGGAGCCGGAAACCCAGGCGGGCGCGAGCTGGTCGATGTGGGAAATCCTCACCGGCGCGATCAAGGCCACCAAGTCGCTCGACGACAAGGTGCTGGCCGACCACATCAAGAAGAATGGCTCCGACACCGTGCTCGGTCACATCAGCTTCGACGGCCAAAACAACTACGGCAAGAACCTGATGCGCACCAAGCAAGTGCAGCAGGGCAAATGGGTCATCATCTGGCCGAAGGATATGATCACGCCCGGCTATACGGTCCAGGGCAAGTAAAGCGTCATCAGAGAAACAAGCCATCACCCGATGAGCGCAACGCTGTTTGGACAATCGGTACTGTCGGGGATTTTCGCCGGCAGTCTCTACGCCTTGATGGGGCTCGGCATGAGCCTCTCCTGGCGTTACCTGCGAGTCATCAACATCGCCCATTTCGGCCTGGTGTTTCTGGCCGCTTACATGACCTATGAATTCGCCGGCGTGCGCGGCTACAGCGCGCTCGCCGTCGCCCTCCTGCTGATCCCCCTGTTCTTCGTGCTGGGCGTGATCCAGCAGGTGCTGATCCTGCGCTTCAACGTCAACGAATTCTCTTCGCTGATCGTCACCTATGGTCTGGCCATCATTGCCGAAGCGGTGATCCAGCTCATCTGGTCGGCCGATTTCGTACGCTACGAAAATCGCGCCTTGCACGGCAATGTCGAGGTCGGCACGCTGCTCTTGCCGGTGGCGGATATCTTATTGGTCGTCATCGCTGTCGGCCTGTGCGTCGCTACCTGGGCCGCCATGCGCTTCACCTGGCTCGGCAAGGCTTTGCGCGCCGGGCTCGACAATCCCGCCATCGCCGCCGCCTTCGGCGTGCCGAACCAGCGTTTGCTGTTGCTGGTCTCGGGCTTCTCAGCCGCGCTTGCATCGGTCGCCGGTGTCTTCGTCGCGCTGCTTTACACCTTGGCGCCGAGCCAAATCCTGTCCTGGCTCGGTGTCGTCTTCGCCGCCGTCCTGCTCGGCGGCCTCGGCAATCCTCTGGGACTTCTCGCCGCCGGCATGCTGATCGGCGTCAGCGAAGCGATCACCATGGCGATCACCGCTCCGTCCTGGGCACCGGTCGTGCCCTTCACCATCCTGATCCTGCTTCTCGTGCTATGGCCGCAACGGGTGTGAGTGGAATATGGCCTCGGTAACCGCAGACACGCCCGTCATTCCCACCCGCTCCGCTGCCGCACGCTTTGGCGTGCCAACCACGCTTGCCGTCGCGCTGGTCTTGCTCCTCCTGTTGCCCGCGCTCGGCCTGCCGCCATTCTTCGAATCCTTCCTCTATCTTCTATGCCTGTGGATTTCGCTGGCGACCTCCTGGACCATCATCAGCGGCTTCACCGGTTATTTCTCCTTCGGCCATGGCGCTTTCTACGGCGTCGGCATGTATACGACCGCCAATCTCGGCGCCTCGCTGCCGATCCTCGTCTGCCTCGTCATCGCCGCGGCATTGGCCGCCTTGCTGAGCCTGGGCATGGGTGCCGTGATCTTTCGCGTGCGCCGATTGCGCGGCGAACTGTTCGCGCTGCTGACTTTGGCGATGACCATCGTCGTCGCCACGATCGTCCTCAACACGCCGATCGACGGCGGTCCGGGCAAATATCTGCTTGGCGTGCAATTGCCGCGCATCTACGACAATTCCGCCACGACGATCTACCTGCTCGGCGCCTGCGTCGCCATCGGCACGCTCGCCATCACCTATTTCATACAATACGGCCGGCTCGGCCGCGGCCTCTTCGCCATCGCCGACGATGAGGATGTCGCCGAAGGCCTGGGCGTTCCCTCCTATCGCTACAAGCTGATCGCCTTCGCCATTTCCTCGGCCATCGCCGGCGTCATCGGCGCCGTCCATGCCATCTTCGTCAGCTATGTCACCGTGTCGGAAACCTTCTCCAGCACGGTGGCGCTGTTCGTCATCCTGATGAGCGTCATCGGCGGCATGCGCCATTGGCTGGGTCCGGCCATCGGTGCGGTCTTCGTCACGACGATCAACTTCGTCTTCGTCTCCGGCGATTCCGCGCTCGCCGCGCGCATCGTCATCGGCCTGGCGCTGATCCTCGCCACTTTGTTCCTGCCGGAAGGCGTCGCCGGTTTCGTGCAGAAACAGGTGCACAAGCGCCGCGCCGCAGCCAGCAGCAACACCGACACTGCCCCGCACGCGCTCGTGCCAGCCGCACCCGTTGCCGCAGCGCCGACAGCCACAGAACGACCCATTCTCTTGAAAGGCGAGAACATCAGCCTCGCCTTTCGCGGTGTACAGGCGCTCGATGGCGTCAATTTCGACATTCGCCAGGGCGAGATTCTCGGCCTCATCGGCCCCAACGGCTCGGGGAAGTCGACGCTCATCAATGTGATGAACGGTTTCTACAAGCCCGACACCGGGCGGCTGCTGTTCGAGGGCCACGATCTGGCGCAAATGCCGGCGCATCGCATCGCGCGCCTCGGCCTCGCCCGCACCTTCCAAATCCCGCGCCCCTTCCCGCATCTGAGCGTGCTCGACAATGTGATGGTGGCGGCCATGTTCGGCGGCGCCGCCTATCCGCAGGAAACGGCGCGACGCAAGGCGCTTGAAACGCTGGATTTCGTCGGCCTCGCCAATCGCGCTGGCGCTTTTCCGAGCGAGTTGAACCTGCACCAGCGCAAATTCCTCGAACTGGCGCGCGCGCTCGTCTCCGATGCCCGCCTCGTCATGCTCGATGAAGTTTTGGCGGGCCTCACGCCGAGCGAAATCACCAGCGCCATCGCCATGGTCCGCCGCATCCATGGTGGCGAGCGCACCATCGTCTTCGTCGAACACAATATGCGTGCCGTGATGGAACTGACCGACCGGCTGATCATCCTCAACCAGGGCAAGCTGATTGCCGAAGGCGATCCGCGCACGGTGATGGACGATCCGGCGGTGATCCGCGCTTATCTGGGGACGAGCGATGCTGAAGGCTGACGCGGTCTGCGTGGGCTATGGAGAGGCCCTCGCGCTCTCGAACATCTCCTTCGATCTGGGCGCGGGCGAACTCGTCGCCATCATCGGCCCGAACGGCGCCGGCAAGACCACTTTGGTCAATGCGCTGGCGCGCCTGCTGCCGATCCGCAGCGGCGGCATTCTGCTGGATGGCGAGAACATCGCCCGACTGACGCCGCAGCAATTGGCCGATCGCGGCGTCGCCATCATTCCCGAAGGCCGCCGCCTGTTCACCTCGATGACGGTCGAGGAAAATCTCGAACTCGGCTGCTATCGGGCCGCCGCCCGTGCCCATAAGCGCGAAGGGCTGGAGCAGGCCTATGCCATGTTCCCCATTCTCGGCGAACGGCGCCGGCAGATTTCCGGCACGCTGTCGGGCGGGCAGCAGCAGATGGTGGCTTTCGCCCGCGCGCTGATGGCACGTCCGCGCCTGCTCTTGATCGACGAACCGTCGCTGGGCCTGGCGCCGGTCATCATCAAACAGGTGTTCGAGACCATCGCCCGCATCCACGCGACCGGGGTCTCCATTCTGCTGATCGAGCAGAATGCCACCAAAGCCTTGGAAGCGGCGCAGCGCGCCTATGTGCTGGATTGCGGCCAGATGATCGCGTCAGGCACGCCGGACGAATTGCGCCAACGGCCCGAGATCGGCGCCGCCTATCTCGGGCACGGACACTGAAGCAGCACTCCCAGTGACGGTGAGCGCCAGGCGCCTCAGCCAGCACATAATTCCGCCGCTTCGCTTTCGTATTTTCAAAGCGATCACGACGGTTGTCGCCCCGCTTCATCGCGGTGGAGGGGGGTATCGGCAAAATCTGAGGAACAACCCCATGCAAGGCACGTTCTAGGTGTCATTCCCACTCGCGCTTCGCGCACCGGGGAATGACAGCGGGGAGAGATTTAAGCAGGCTGCTAGGCCTGTTCGACCTGCAACACCATGGCGTCCTCAACCCCGACCACTTTGATCTTGGTGCCGGCCGGCAGGTCGGGGCCGCGCACCACCCATTGCGAGTCGTTGACGCGAATGCGCCCTTCGCCCTGCCGGATCGCTTCACTGAGGATGAAGCTGCGCCCCACCAGCGCGTCGGCCCGGCGGTTGAGAAACGGCTGATCGCCGGCGCTGTCGCGCGAACCGTAGAACTTGCGGCCGAGCAAGAGCGACACGATGGCGAGAACGCCAAACAGCAGCAGCGCCCACGGCAGCGACAGACTTATCACGCTGAGCACCAGCCCGGTGGCGATCGCCGCCAAGCCGATCCACAACAGGAACATTCCCGGCGCGATGGCTTCAGCCGCGCAGAGCAATATGCCCCCGACCAGCCACCACCACGCCACGTGCAACCCCAGGAAATCCATCTTTGCCCCTCGTCCTCTACGCGATCAGCCGCGATTGGTCGGCGGCAGACTGCTGCCGCGCCGCGCTTCGCCGCCAGCCGAGCTGTGCGCCGACGCGGCTTCCCGCGTCAGTTCCGTAATGCCCGCCAGCGTACCGGCGATCCCGGCCATGTCCATGGGCATCAGGAACGTCTTCTGATTGGTCGAATGCGCCAGGGCATCGATCGCCCGAACATATTTTTCGGCGATGAAATAGTTGAGCGCGGCGATGTCGCCCTTGGCGATGGCTTCCGAGACGGAGCGTGTTGCTTCGGCTTCCGCCAAGGCTTGACGTTCGCGTGCTTCGGCATCGCGGAAGGCCGCTTCCTTGCGGCCTTCGGCTTCCAGCACGACGGCCTGCTTGCGGCCTTCGGCGCGCAGGATTTCCGCCTGCCGCTGGCCTTCCGCCTCAAGCACGCTGGCGCGCTTCTCGCGTTCCGCCTTCATCTGCCGCGCCATCGAGTCGACGAGATCGCGCGGCGGCACGATATCCTTGATCTCGACGCGGTTGGTCTTGATGCCCCAGGGCTGCGCCGCCTGTTCGATCACCGACAGCAGCCGATTGTTGATCTCATCGCGATGTGACAGCAGTTGGTCGAGGTCCATCGAACCCATGACGGTACGGATATTGGTCATGGTGAGATTGAGCAGAGCGATCTCCAGATTGGAGACCTCGTAGGAGGCCCGTGCCGCATCGAGTACCTGGAAGAACAACACGCCATCGACGGAGACGCTGGCATTGTCCTTGGTGATGACCTCCTGCGTCGGCACGTCGAGCACCTGCTCCATGACGTTGATCTTGCGACCGATGCGGTCGATCCACGGCATGATGATGCCAAGCCCCGGAAACAGGGTCTTATAATATTTGCCGAACCGTTCGACCGTATAGGCATAGCCTTGCGGCACCTGCCGCACGCCCATCAGCAGCGTGACGATGACGAACAGAACGAATGCGATGGCGAAAAGCCCCAGCCCGGAAATCATCATGATGGAATCCTTTCCCAAGAAGTCGTCACTCTGTCTCACACCATGCGGCTGATGCATGACAAATCGCACAGACCGGGTGGCGAGCGCCAGTCCGCGCAGAACTTAAGCGCCCAAACGAACGGCCAATACGTGAGAACACCCCGGTTTTCGCCCCAATGAGACATCAAGTTGCACCCCTGAATGGGGCAAGTTGCACCCTTAATGGGGATGGTAAACAATTCCGAAATGACTTGCCCCTAATTTCCGCTGTCGAAAACCCAAATCCCGCCGGTCTGCGGGACAGGAATACCGGAGCAAAGCATGGCGTTCGCGCGCAAGAGACTGCGGCCGTTCCACGCGGAACCGCCGATCTCCCCTTCCCTGGCCACGGCCACCCATGGCCAGATCCTGCGCACCCTGATTTTCGTCGCCTCCGCGCTTCTCCTCCTGGCTGGCGTTCTGCACTCGACGGCACGTGCGCAAGGAGCCCCCCGTGGCGCGGCCGCCGAAAGCGGCTTCAGCACATTCGTCTCCGGCCTCTGGTCGGAAGCCCAGGCACGCGGCGTTTCTCGCCAGCTCTTCGACCAGATTTTCAGCGGCATGACACCCGACATGTCGCTCCTCAAGCACAGCAGCAAACAGGCCGAATTCGTCAAGCCGGTGTGGAGCTATCTCACTGGCGCCGTGACGGCTTCGCGCATTTCGCAAGGCCAGGACATGGCCAAGCGCTATGGCCAGGTGCTGACCGATGTGGAGCGCCGCTACGGCGTCGACCGTTACGTCGTTCTGGCCATCTGGGGCATGGAAACAAGCTATGGCCAGATGACCGGCGGCAAGAATGTGGTGCGTTCGCTCGCCACTCTGGCTTACGGCAGCGAGCGCCGCGACTTCTTCCGCAACGAACTGCTGATCGCGCTCACCATTTTGCAGCAGGGCCACATCGGCTATGGGCAGATGAACGGCTCGTGGGCCGGCGCCATGGGCCAGACCCAGTTCATGCCGTCGAGCTTCATGAAATATGCGGTCGACTATGACGGCGACGGCCACAAGAACATCTGGACCAGCATCCCCGATGCCATCGCCTCCACCGCCAATTATCTCGCCGGCTACGGCTGGAGGCGCGGCGAAACCTGGGGCTATGAAGTGGTTATCCCGTCGGGCTTCGACTTCTCCGCGCACGAGCCGCAGACCGGCCGTTCCTTCCCGCAATGGGCGGGCCTGGGTGTGCGCCGTGCCGATGGCGAGGCCATGCCATCTGGCGGTGAGGCTTCCCTGTTCCTGCCCGCGGGCGCGCGCGGCCCGGCCTTCCTGATCACGCCGAACTTCCGCGTCATCAAGTCCTACAACAATTCCCAGGCCTATGCGCTGGGCGTCGCCATCCTCAGCGACCGCATCGCCGGGGCCGGCAGTCTGGCGGCCAAATGGCCGACCGGCGACAAGCCGCTCACCACCGCCCAGGCCATGGAAATGCAGCGTCATCTCAATCGGATGGGGCTCGATGCCGGCAAGGTCGACGGCAAGATTGGCGAACAGGTGCAGACGGCGATCCGGGCGTTCCAGAAACGGCGCGGCCTGACGCCAGACGGCTATGCCACCGTCAGCCTGCTCGAACAGATGCGCTCGCACCGCTGATCTGGTAAAACGTGGGCATGCAGCCCGCCGTGTCGCACGCCGAAGCTCCTCCCAGCCTTCCAGGCCGGCATAGCGGCCGGATTGGCGGTTGGACTGGCGGCTTCGCACGCGCGCTCAAGCTCAGCCTGGTCGCCATCTTCCTGTTCCTGACCGGCGGCCCGGCGGTCATAGCCCAATTCGACGATTCCAACAGCGCGCTCTACTGGCAGCGCGAGCGCCAGCGCATGCAGCAGGCGCGCAAGCCCCCCATCGTCGTGCAGCGGCCGACCCAGCTCATCCGCCGCGCCGCGCCCAAGCGCGGCTTCAGCCGCGAAGTGCCGCACGAACTGCAACCCACCCGTCCGCCCACCGAGACGCCACCCCCGACCGAAAACGCAGCACCGGCGGCGCCCGCAACCCCCAGCACCCCATCCGCGCCGGCGACCCTTGCCGCCCAGACGCCTCAGGCAGCGACGACCACCATCGCCGTCATCGGCGACAACATCGGCCAATTGCTGGCCCAGGGCCTGCAGGAAGCTTTCGAGGAGCGGCCCGATATCGCCATTCTGCGCCGCACCCGCGAAAATTCCGGTCTCGTGCGCGATGACTATTACGACTGGAATAAGAACGTCCGCGAGCTTCTGGCCAGCAACGACAAGATCAAACTCGCCGTCATCCTGATCGGCAGCAACGACCGCCAGCAATTGCGCGACGGCAATACGGTACTCGAACCGCGCACGCCGAAATGGAACGCCGCCTATACGGCGCGTGTCGAAGCGATCGCCACGCAGTTCCGTGACCGCAAGATTCCGCTGCTCTGGGTTGGCCTGCCGGTGATGAAGAACGAGCGGCTGACGGCGGAACTACTGAACTTCAACGAAATCTACCGCGATGTCGCCGCCAAGACTGGCGCCACCTATATCGACGTCTGGGAAGGTTTCGTCGACGACCGCAACCAGTTCTCGATCTTCGGCCCTGATCTCAACGGCCAGATCGTGCGGCTGCGTACCGGCGATGGCGTGCATTTCACCGGTGCCGGTGCCCGCAAGCTCGCTTATTATGTCGAAGGCGACATCCGCCGCATTCTCGATGCGCAGAAGCCCAACGAGCCTGCTATCGCCGGTCGGCCGCCCTCGACGCCGTCCCAGCAGCAAGTTACGGTTCGGGTCGATCTGCCGCCAGAAGTGCCGCCGCCGAATGCCGGCCTTCTGATTCCGCTGCCACCGCCGCCGCCGCAAATCGTCATCCCGGTACGCCCGCCGGCAGGCCCGGTGCTGACCCTGACGGCGCCTGATATGTCGCCCGGCGGTCAGCTCGCCACACGGGCCCGCACGCCACGCACCGGCGATCCCAACGATCTGACGCAACGCGCCCTCGTCACCGGCGCACCAATGGACACGCGGCCCGGCCGCGCCGACGATTTCTCCTGGCCAAGAGTGAATTAAACGAGTCAACTGAGACGATCGTGGGCCGGACGAACAGCCTTCCATTTGCTACGACGGAACAATCCGACGCCAAATCCGACCTCTGGCTGCGGACCAGCCGTTTATTCAGGAGCCTTGCATGACCTTCGAGATCGCTGCCACGCCCGAGGACGCGATCGATCGGCTCGAAGCGCTTTATGATGCGGCCTGCCAGGCTCTACGTGACGATCTGCAACGCTTCTTCGACACCCATGTGCCGCCGACGGCAGAGGAACGCGCGCGCTATCGCTATCCGGTGCTCCGCGTCACTTATACGCACGCCAATGCACTGCCGCTGAGCGCGCCGACCACATGGCGCGGCTTCGCCAAATTCCCGGCGCCGGGCATCTATTCGACCACCGTCACGCAGCCCGCCGAATTCCGCGCCTACCTGCTCGACCAGCTTCGCCTGCTGGTGGAAGAATATGGCGCGACGATCGAGACCGGCGTCAGCCAGCAGGAAATCCCCTATCCTTACGCCCTCGACGGCGGCGATGAACTGGCGCGCGGCAAGGCTACCGCCGTCGAACTCGCGCGCTATTTTCCGACCCCGCTTTTGTCCTTGGTCGGCGACGAGATCGCCGATGGTACGTTCGACTTTGTCGATGGCGAGCCGCGCCCCTTGTCGTTGTTCGACGCGGTGCGGATCGATTTCTCGCTGCGCCGTCTCGTCCATTACACCGGCACCGACTGGCGCGACATGCAGCCCTGGGTGCTGCTCACCAACTATCACCGTTATGTCGATCAATTCGTTCGGCTGGGCCTGGCCGAGGTTCTGGCCGGCACCGCCGATGCTTTAGCCGTACCGGGCGGCGGCCGCATCGGCAAAGGCGACATCGATGACGGCACGGCTGAGCGGGTGATGGCGGCGCCGTGGCATCGCTTCCAGATGCCGGCCTATCATCTCATCCGCAAGAACGGCGAGGGCATTACCCTGGTCAATATCGGCGTCGGTCCCTCCAACGCCAAGAACATCACCGATCACCTCGCTGTGCTGCGGCCAAATTGCTGGCTGATGGTCGGCCATTGCGGCGGCTTGCGGCAGGAACAGGTGATCGGCGACTATGTTCTCGCCCACGCCTATCTGCGCCAGGATCATATCCTCGACGAACTGGTGCCGCCCGACATCCCCATTCCCGCGCTTGCTGAAATTCAGGTGGCGCTTCAGGAAGCCGCCGCCGAAATCACCGGCGAGAAGGGCGAGCGTTTGAAGCGGCGTCTGCGCACCGGCACCGTCGTCACCCAGGACGATCGCAACTGGGAACTGCAATGGACCAAGGAACGCCGCCGCATCAATCAATCGCGTGCCGTCGCCGTCGACATGGAGTCAGGTACGATCGCAGCGCAGGGCTACCGTTTGCGCGTGCCTTACGGCACCTTGCTGTGCGTGTCCGACAAGCCGCTGCACGGCGAAATCAAACTGCCGGGCGCTGCCAATGCATTTTATGAGCGCGCCGTCGGCGAACATCTGAAGATCGGGCTGCGCGCGTTAAGCAAGCTCAATGAAGCCGGCGCCACCATCCACTCGCGCAAACTGCGCAGTTTCGACGAACCACCGTTCCGCTAGACGGGACGTCTTCCAATAATCTTTCAAGGGAGGAGTTCATGATTGTTCGCTTGGGCATTGTCGCGGCTATCGCAAGCATGGGCCTTACGCCCGCGAAAGCTCAAACCTCGACGACACAGTCATATATATCAAAGTCACCCATCTACCTGGTCATTGGTTACGCGCCAGGAGGAAGTTATGATCTCTATGCTCGCCTGGTAGCTCGCTTCCTTGGCAAGCATATGCCTGGACAGCCAGCTATCGTTCCCCAAAACATGCCGGGCGCGGGGTCCCTGCAAGCTGCCAACTACATCTACGCAGTTGCCCCCAAAGACGGGTCAGCCATCGCCGCTCTCGGCGAAACGATCGCGATGGAACAGGCCTTGCAAAATCCGGGAGCTCGGTATGACGCAACGAAGCTAACTTGGATCGGGCGCATCGCATCGAGCAACAACATTCATCTTGTTTGGCATTCGGCCAAGGCACAGTCGATTGAGGATGTTAAATCGATAGAGATGTCCGTGGCAGGTACTGGCCCGGCCAATTTGGCCGAGACGGTCCCCAAGCTTCTCAATAGCCTTCTTGGAACCAAATTTAAGATCGTATCCGGCTACCCGTCGTCCGGACCGGCCATGTTGGCGATGGAGCGTGGCGAAGTCGATGGAACCGCAACGTCCTGGGCAGTCGTTAAAGCGCAGCATCAGGCTTGGCTCAAAGATAAGCAGGTGCGGATCATTCTGCAAGATGTGCCGGAACGCGATCCGGAACTTCCAGACGTTCCCACTCTTCTTGAACTCGCAAAAAATGATGCCGACAGGCAGTTACTCAGGCTCTACGCATCAGGCGGGGCCATAGGCCGCGCATATACAGCTCCGCCGAATCTACCTGCGGCAGCGGCGGCGGCATTACGCGACGGCTTTCAAAAAATGACGCAAGATCCAGATCTGCTCGCAGATGCCGCCAAGATGCAAGTTTCCATCGAACCGGCAGATCATCAGCTTCTGCAGCAGGTCGTCGAACAGACCGTCAAGGTAGACGACAGCATACGAAAGCGGGTGCGTGAAATATTCGGCAACTGATCTCCAAGGCCGCGATCAGCGCGTCACATCGCTGATCCAGCGCAAATAAGGTCCATGCCCTTCGGCGATGGCGATGCGCACGATCTCCGGCACTTCATAGACGTGGACCATGCGGATCGCCTGCTCCACGTCGGCATAGTCGCCGGATTTGATCTTGGCGCGAATTTCGATTTCCGGTTCGTCGCGCAGCCTGTCCTCCCAGACATAGAGACTTTCGATCCGCTGAAGCTGTACGCAGGCGGCCAACTTATCCGACAGCAGACGCTCGGCGATGAGCCGGGCATTGTCGTCGCTGCTCGTCGTGGTCACGACGATCGAATAGCCGCTATCGGAGGCCGGTTCGGTCATATCCACCCCTGCAGTTCGCGCCGCACCACATGCGCAAGGACGTTCATCCCCGCGTCCGTATCGTTCAGGCAGTCGATCCGGGCGAAATGCTCGCCGCCCGCGCCCAAAAAGATGTCGCGCACCTCGACGCCGATTTCCTCGATCGTCTCGACACAATCGGACACGAAGCCAGGTGCCACGATAGCGATCCGTTTGACGCCGCGCTGCGCCATCTCGCGTACGGTCGCGTCAAGATAAGGCTTGATCCATTCGGTGCGGCCGAAACGGGACTGATAAGCGAGCGGCATCCGCGCGTCGCTGAACCCGAGCTTCTGCCGCAAGAGCCGCACGGTCTCGACGCATTGCGCGGCATAAGGATCGCCCTTGTCCACATAACTTTGTGGAATGCCATGAAACGAGGCGATCACCGCCTCGGGCTCGAAATCGAGCTTGGCCAGGGCGTCACGCACGCTCTGCGCCAAAGCATCGATGTAAACGGGATCGTCGTGCCAGGGCGGCGCTATGCGCGTCACCGGCTGCCAGCGCATGGTCTTCAAGGCGGCGAAAGCCTTGTCGGCCACAGTCGCCGAAGCGGAAGCGGCATATTGCGGATAGAGCGGCACACACAGGATGCGGTCGCAGCCCTGTGCCTGCAAAGCCTCGAGGCGCGACTTGATCGATGGATTGCCGTAGCGCATGCCCCAATCGACCACGACCGGACGCGCCGGATCGCCCAGCGCCCCTTCGCCGATCAGCCGTGCGAG
The DNA here is from genome assembly GCF_031921685.1 of Methylocella sp. CPCC 101449. NCBI lineage: Bacteria > Pseudomonadati > Pseudomonadota > Alphaproteobacteria > Hyphomicrobiales > Beijerinckiaceae > Methylocella > Methylocella sp. CPCC 101449. The sequence goes on from NZ_JAPDHU010000003.1 coordinate 889,002, forward strand.
CCGCTGCGCCTGCGCCCGCGTATAAGTGCGCAACGGGCTCTCGTTGCGGTCCTTGTTCCAGATCGTCGCATATTTGCGCCCAGAGAGACTGGGGCGGATCGTCAAAATGGCAAGATTGAGGATCGGCCACCACAGAAGCTTGGGCACCTCGATCACACGGGGATCCGACAGGAACTCCTTCAGATAGCGACGCATCGCCCAGTAGTCGGTCGCGTCAGGCGTGCCGAGATTGACGATCAACACGCCAACCTTGCCGGAAGGATAAGCTGGACTGTCGCTGGTTGCGGCGCCGGCGGCGCTGGCTTCTGTCATGAGGTCGCTATCAAAACTATGCGATGTGGATAAGGATTAACTTGATTTAGGCCCCGGAGACTGAAAAGTCGATCCGGCCCTTTGCGCACACCTGGAAAGGTGCGGAACCCATGCTACCATCCGGTTCGCGGAATCGGCTGGGAACAAGGCCGCCGCATGGGGAAATGCCGCAAGGAAGGATCAGTCTCCAGATGGCGCAATGGGAGCAGAGTATCGAGCGTGCCTTGTCACGTGTCGTCGATGTGCGGCCCCAGGAAGTCCGGGCCATGCTCTGGGCCTTCGCCTATTTCTTCTGCCTGCTGACCAGCTACTACGTCCTGCGCCCGGTGCGCGACGAAATGGGCGTCGCCGGCGGCGTGCGCAACATGCCCTGGCTGTTTTCCGCCACGTTGATCACCATGCTGGTGGCCGTGCCCATTTATGGTGCGCTCGTGGCTCGGCTTCCCCGCGCGCGCTTCATTCCGCTGGTCTATCATTTCTTCGCCCTCAATCTCGTTCTCTTCTGGCTGCTTCTATCCTTCCGCATCTTTCCGGGAGAAGCGGCGCGCGCCTTCTTCGTCTGGATCAGCATTTTCAACCTCTTCGTCGTCTCAATCTTCTGGTCGTTCCTGGCTGATCTCTTCCGCACCGAACAGGCGAAGCGTCTCTTCGGCTTTGTCGCTGCCGGCGGGACGGCCGGCGCCTTGCTGGGACCAACGCTGACCGTTTCGCTCGCCGGCCTTCTTGGCCCCGCCAATCTGCTTCTCGTCGCCATGATCTTTCTGGAGATCGCTGTGTTCTGCGCCTTGCGCCTGGAGCGCACGGCCGAGCGCACCGAGCCGATCGAAGCCGAGAAAGCGCCGAAGGCGATCGGCGGCAATCCCTTCGCCGGCTTCTCGCTGATCCTGCGCTCGCCTTATCTCGCCGGCATCGCTCTGTGGGTCGTACTCCTGTCGCTCGCCGGCACCTTTCTCTATTTTGCCCAAGCCGAACTCGTTTCCGCCGCCTCCGGCGATCCGGCGACGCGCACGCGCATTTTCGCCACCATCGACCTGGCCTCGGGGCTGTTGACCCTGGTCGTGCAATTTCTCGCCACCGGCCGCCTCATCCAGCGTTTTGGCACCGGACCGGCCGTGGCTTTCCTGCCGCTCATCTTCGCGATCGGCTTTGCCATTCTTGCCGCACAACCGTTGCTGGTCGTTGCCATGGCCTTCCAGTCCTTGCAGCGCACTTCCAATTTCGCCATCTCCAATCCCGCCCGCGAAATGCTGTTCACCTCGGTCGACCGGGAGGAGAAATACAAAGCCAAGAACATCATCGACGGCGCGCTGTTCCGTGGCGCCGATGCGCTGTGGGCCTGGGCCTTCACGGCGCTGCGCGGCACCGGCCTCGACGTCACCGGCATCGCCCTCCTCACCATCCCCATCGCGCTCGGCTGGCTGGTGCTGGCGCTGGGCCTCGGACGCGCGCAGGACAAACGCTCCGCGCAACAAACGACCGCACTCACAGGAGAAAAGACATGAAGGCCAACATCGATCTGACGCGCCGTGAAACTTTGACCCTGACCGCCGCGGCGGGCTTCGCCGCCCTCGCGCCCAGCCTGCCGGCTTCGGCGCAATCGAGCGGCATTCTCGCCCGCAAGATTCCTTCCAGCGGCGAAATGCTGCCCGTGGTCGGCATCGGCACCGCCATCATTTTCGATTTCGACAAGTCGGACCAGACCAAGCTCAACGAACGCGCCGAGGTGATCAAGGCTCTCGTCGCGGGCGGCGGCCGATTGATCGACACCGCGCCCTCCTATGGCCTGGCCGAGGATCGGCTCGGCGATCTCTTCGCCATGACCGGCCTGCGCGATCGCATTTTCCTGGCCGGCAAAGTGCGCGTCGCCAGCCGCGAGGATACGATCGCCGAGCAGAAAGCCTCCTTCGCCAAGATGAAGATCGATCGCATCGATCTGATGCAGCTCCACAACGTGCGCGATGCCAACCAGCATCTCGATCTCTTGCGCGAATGGAAGAAGTCTTCCTTATGCAAATATATCGGCATCACCTCGTCGTTCGACCGCGACTATCATGCGGTCGAACAGACTTTGAAGCGCGAGAAGCCGGATTTCTTCCAGATCGACTATTCGATGGTCGATCGCAATTCGGAGGAACGGCTGATCCCCACCGCCGCCGATTCAGGCTGCGCCATTCTGACCAACCTGCCTTTCGGTCGCGGCAAGTTCTTTCAGAAAGTCGCCGGCAAACCGTTGCCCGATTTCGCCAAGGAGATCGAGGTGACGAGCTGGGCGCAATATGCGCTGAAATGGCTGCTCGGCAATCCGGCGATCAATGGCGTGATCCCGGGCACCGACAAGCCGCAATATATGGTCGACAATCTCAAGGCCGGCATGGGTCCGTTGCCGGATGCGACCATGCGCAAGCGCATGGTCGATCACTTCGAGCAGCTCTGATTGGCCTACCGCCACAGCCCGTGGAAATGATGCACGGGCCCGTGGCCGGAGCCGACCTGCAATTGATCGGCGGCTCGCAGCGCCGCCGTCAGATAGTCCTTGGCGCTCGCCGTCGCTTCGAACAACGACTGGCCCTTGGCCAGTTGCGCGGCGATCGCCGAGGACAAAGTACAGCCCGTGCCATGGGTGTTCTTGGTGTCGACGCGACCAGCGCGCAGAACACGCGCATCGGTGCCGTCGAACAAAACGTCTTCGGCATAGTCTCCGCCCAGATGGCCGCCTTTGACGAGCACCGCCGGCGCGCCCTGCCCGTGCAGGATGCGCGCGAGCTGCTCCAGTCCGGCCGTATCTTGCGGTTCCGCGCTGCCGCTAAGCCGCACGGCCTCGGGAATATTCGGCGTGATCACGGTGGCAAGCGGAAACAGATACCGCTTGATCGCATCGATTACATCGGGCGAGCCAAGCGACGCGCCGCTGGTCGCCACCAGCACGGGATCGAGAACGATATTGCGCGCGCCATGACGCTTCAGCCGATCGGCCACGACTTCGACGACCGCGCCTGACGCCAGCATGCCTATTTTCACCGCATCGACCCGCACGTCGGCGAAAATCGCATCGATCTGCGCGCCGACGAATTCGGGCGGTGGAATGTGAACGCCGGTGACGCCCCGCGTGTTCTGCGCGGTCAATGCGGTCAACACCGCCGTGCCGTAGCAGCCGAGCGCCGAGAATGTCTTCAGATCGGCCTGAATGCCGGCACCGCCCGACGGATCCGAGCCAGCCACCGACAGCACATGTGCAATCATACTCTTAAACCCTGCTTTGCGGCGCGACGCCGCCGCCGAAGAACGATGGGAAGGAACACCAAGCGCACCAAGCCCCAACCGGCCACCGCCCCTGCCGCCGTAGTGATTGCGCCTTCGCTGGTCAATGGCACGGCCGGCTCGAAATCGTCCATGGCCCGCCGCGCCACGTCCTGATCGAAATGGCCGAGCATGACGCCGACACGCGCCAGCGGGCCGGCGCTGGCATATTCGATCAATTGCTGGCGCAACCGCACAAGCCTCGCGCTATTTTCCTGCATATGGGCGCCCTGCTGGCGCACCAATTCGTCCGCATTGGTCTTCATGCGGGCGATGCCTTCTTCACGAGTCAGATTGAGGCGCGACGCATCCGCATCGAAGGCCGCCAGAACACGCGCCAGTTCATCGATCGCACCGCCCAGCCGCTGCCGGTACTGCTGCGAAAATTCCGGCAATTGCGATGTCACCAACCCCAGAGCCAGCGCGACCGCCAGCGCGAAGTACCGCAGGATCATCAGGTTTCTCCGCGCCCGCCGTCAGGGACCGCACGCCTCAGGCGTGCTTATGGTCCTTGTTCTTCTCGGCATATTGGCGCAACTGGTCCGGATTGGCCTCGCGCTGGAAGCGACCGCGCCATTCGTCATAGGGCATGCCGTAGACATAGGTGCGCAGTTCTTCCTTGCTCAGCCCAAGATGGCGCTCGTCGGCGGCATCCTTGAGCCAGTTCGACAGGCAGTTGCGGCAGAAACCGGCCAGATTCATCAGATCGATGTTCTGAACGTCGGTGCGTTCGCGCAGATGCGCGAGGAGCCGGCGAAAGGCCGCAGCTTCGAGCTCGGTCTGGGTTTTCTCGTCGATATTGGGCATTTTCGTCTCCAACACGCCGCCCGCCGGCGCGGGCGGCAGCCGTGACTGATATAGGCATCCCCCACCCCGGATGGCCAGAGCGATTGTCGGGGAATATCAGGCCAACAGACGATCAGCCTTTCGGTTCCATATTGGCGATCTTCACGTAGCGACCCCAATCCTTGATGTCCTGAAGCATCAGTTTTTGAGCGTCCTCCGGCCCCACGATGAAGGGATCGGAACCGAATTCCGCCAGCCATTTCTTGGTTTCCGGCTTTTCCGCCATCTGGATGAACGCCTTGCTGATCTGCGCCTTGATCGGCTCCGGCACCCCCTTGGGCACCGCCACGCCCCACCAGCCGACGACATCGACGCCAGGAACGCCGCTTTCGTTCATCGTCGGGATATCCGGCGCGGTGGTCATCCGCTCCTTGGAACTCAAGGCCAGCACCCGCATCTTGCCGTTGCGATGGAACGGCATGGCGAAGATCGGATCGTACATCATGCAGTCGATATTGCCGCTCTCGAGATCGTTCACCGAATCCGCCGCGGTCCGGTAAGGCACTTCGACCATTTTGAGTTTCAGAATGTCCTTCATCAGCGCTCCGGCGACCTGCCCGGTCGGCGCCGTCGTGCCATAGCTTGCCTTATCGCCCTTCTGCTGCAAGGTCTTGATCAGATCCTGCAAGGTCTTGTGCGGGCTCTTGGCGCCAACCGTCACCGTAAAAGGCAAACGGCAGACGCTGCCCAGGACATCGAACGCTTTGGCTGCGTCATAGCCCGGATCCTTGAACAGCGACATGTTGGCAGCGATGGCGCTCGGCGCATGGATGAGGATCGTATAGCCGTCCGGCTTGGCACGGGCGGCGAAATTGATGGCGAGATTGCCGCTGGCGCCCACCTTGTTCTCGACGATCACCGTGCCGCCCAGGAACGGCCGCATGTTCTCGGCGAAATAACGGGCGAACACATCGGCACCGCTGCCGGCAGGGAAAGCACAGATGACGCGTACTTCCCGCGACGGATATTTTTCCTGCCCCCAAACCGGCGTGCCCAAGGCCGATGCCGTCACCAAGGCAGCGCCAGAACCGAGCATGTCGCGGCGCGTGATCGCAGCCGATAGCGTACCCAGGCGTTTGCTGTGCATGAATGCCCCTCCCTTTGATGGCACAACGGTTTCAGCGATCGTTTGCGCCTTGATGGCGGCTAGATTGGCGACAATCACGACCGGGAGCAAGCGCTCAAATGGCAAAGGTCCCTGGCTGCCATAGCCAAGGCTTGCTATCACCAGGGCCGGGCGATAGGCATCCTGCATGTCACGGCTGATCAGGGAACAGGATCGATGCCCGTTTACGCCATCAACGAATTCCGTCCCACCGTCGCGGACCCGAAGCGCTGCTGGATCGCGCCCGGCGCCGTGGTGATCGGCAAAGTCCGCCTCGGCCTCGATGTCGGCATCTGGTTCGGCGCTGTGCTGCGCGGCGACACCGACCTGATCGAGATCGGCGACGGCACCAATATTCAGGACGGTTCGATCCTGCACACCGACCCCGGCCTGCAATTGCGCGTCGGCGCCAATTGCACCATCGGCCATAGGGTCACCCTGCACGGCTGCACCATCGGCCCCAACACCTTGATCGGCATGGGCGCGACCATCCTGAACGGCGCGAAAATCGGCGCCAACTGCCTCGTCGGTGCCGGCGCCTTGGTTACCGAAGGCAAGGAATTTCCCGACAATTCCCTTATCGTCGGCTCCCCCGCCAAGGTCGTACGCACGCTCGACGAAAAGGCGCTGGCCGGCATGGCCCGCAACGCCCAGGGCTATATCGCCAATGGGCAGCGCTATGCAGCCGGCCTGCAAGAGTGCGAACCTGTCGTGAGTTCCGGTACATAGCAGGCATCCCGGAAGCGAATTGCGGCGGCACGGTCTTTGCCTTAAAGACCGCTGCGGAGAAAACGGGTCGGCCGGCTGGCAGGGCGGATCCCGGCAAGAACCAAGAATGACAATGCTGGAGTCTTGAGTGCAAAAGTACAAAATCATCATTGCAGGCGCCGGTCTCGGCGGCCTGACAGCGGCTTGTGTCCTGATGCAGGCTGGTCACGACGTCGAAATCTATGAACAAGCCCCGGCGCTCGGCGAAATCGGCGCAGGCATTCAGGTCAGCGCCAATCCAATGCATGTGCTGCGGCACATCGGCGTCGGCGAAAAGATCACCAGCATCGGTGTCAGCCCCGGCGCCTATGTGTTCCGCCTGCACGACACGGGCGAGGTCATTCAGCGCTTCTCGCTGTCGAAAGAACACGAGGCAATGCATGGCGCGCCCTATACGCAGCTGCATCGCGCCGACCTGCATGAAATCCTCGCCGCCCGCGCGCGCGAACTGAAGCCGGACGTCGTGCATCTCAACAAGCGCGTCAAATCCTTCACCGAAACCGCCGATGGCGTCGAACTGTATTTCGACGACGGTACGTCGACGAAGGGCGACTTGCTCATCGGCGCCGATGGCCTGAAATCGGTGGTGCGCGCACAATTGTTCGGCGCCGCACCCGCCGTCTACACCGGCGATGCCGCCTGGCGCATTCTCGTGCCGGTCGAAAAACTACCGAAGGATTTTCTCGAGCCGGTGATGTCGGTCTTCATGGGACCGAACGGCCATGCGGTCTGCTACTACCTGCGCTCCGGCACTTTGATGAATTTTGTCGGCATCGTCGAAACCGACGACATTTCCGAGGAATCCTGGACCGTGCGCTATCCGTGGGACAATCTGAAAGCGGATTTCGCCGGCTGGCACGAAGCCATCCAGACCATCATCGACACCGCCGACAAGGACCAGTGCTTCCGCTGGTCGCTGTTCGGCCGGCCGGCGACCATGAACTGGAGCTCGAAGCGCGTCACCCTGCTCGGCGATTCCGTTCATCCGACCCTGCCCTATCTCGCCCAAGGCGCCGCTATGGCGATCGAGGACGGCGCGGTGCTGATGCGCGCGCTGGCGCAGGAGCCGGAGTTGCCCAAGGCGCTGCAGGTTTATCAGCGCAACCGGGCCGAGCGGACGGCGAAGATCGTCACCCAGTCGACCGACAACCGCCGCCTGTTCCACCTGCCGTCTCAGGACGCCATTCGCGCCGAATTCTCCAAGCGCGACGAGGGGAACGACCGCAATCGCTGGCTGTATTCGTACAATCCGCTGACCGTTCCGCTGGTCTAGAGCAAATTGCGTTTCGACAGAAACGCAATTTTGCCTAGGACCTTTGTTTTGACGCGTCTTTGTGGCGTTTGGCGATTCCGCCAAACTGCAAAACGTTATAATCACATAAAAGCGAGAAGAAACGGGCTGTTAAGCCGCCCGTTTCTCACTTTTGTCATCAGCAAGCCCGTACAGGAACCTCCGCCGCGCATGCGACGTTTGGGTTTCGGTGCGGGCTTGCTTACATTTAGCCCAATGAAAAGGCGGACGCGGGGTCTTGGCTCGGCGCGACGCCGCTGCAACATCGGAGAATTCATGAGCTGGCATGCCGGAAACGACCCTGTGGCGGGCGACCCTCACTCCTGTGACGCGCTGGAACTGGTGATCGTGCCTCGCGCCCGCGATATCGGTGGGTTCGAAGTGCGCCGCGCACTACCCCATGGCAAGCGCCAGATGGTCGGCCCGTTCATCTTCTTCGACCAGATGGGCCCGGCGCAATTTCTCTCCGGTCACGGCATGGACGTGCGGCCCCATCCCCACATCGGCCTCGCCACCGTCTCCTATCTGTTCGATGGCGCGATCATGCATCGCGACAGCGAGGGCAATCAGCTTGAGATCACCCCCGGCGCCATGAACCTGATGACCGCCGGGCGTGGCATTGCCCATTCCGAGCGCACGCCCGAAAGCCTGCGCACGGGCGCCCACAGTCTCTCCGGCATTCAAAGCTGGGTGGCGCTGCCGGAAGGTTTCGAAGAGATCGATCCGGGTTTTCAGCACTTCGCCGCGCCGGTTCTGCCGCGCGTGTCCGAGAAGGGCGTCGAAACACGGATTATCGCCGGACGCGCCTACGGCCAGGCTTCGCCGGTCAATACGCTGTCGGACTGGTTTTATGTCGAAGCCATCCTCGCCGCCGGTACCAGCCTGCCGCTCGATGCGGACTATGAGGAGCGCGCAATCTATGTGGTCGAGGGCGAAATCGACGTCGCCGGCGAACGCTTCGAATCCTCGCGTCTGCTCGTCTTCCGTCCTGGTGACAAGATCACCATCCGGGCGTTGACCAATGCACGGCTGATGCTGCTGGGCGGAACCGCCATGAACGGACCGCGTTATATTTGGTGGAATTTCGTCTCCTCCAGCAAGGAGCGCATCGAACAGGCGAAGGAAGATTGGAAGCGCGGACAATTCGCGCCCGTGCCTGACGAAACAGAGTTCATACCACTGCCCGAGTGACGTCTGGCGTGTGGTTTGGAAAGCAGGTTTGCATTCCGAACTGCCGCTCGGCAATGCGGCGAAGTTAGTCCATCGGGCTTACGCCCGGTGGAATGCCGCAGGGCCATTGGACGATGGACGACCTCAAAACGAATACGACGACAGAAAAAGAAGCCGAAAAGCCTTCGATCCTCTCTGACTTCTTCGCTCTTTCCGGCGGCTTCTGGCGCGGCGACAGCGCCATGCGCGCTTGGACCCTGACGTTTCTCGTCATCGCCAGCCAGCTCGCGCAAATCGGCGGCCAGGTCGGCCTCAATGCCTGGAATCGTATTTTCTTTGATGCCCTCGAACGCAAGGATCTCGCCGCGGTCTGGGTAGCGATCGCCTGGGTGCCTTTCGTCGTCGCCGGTATCGCTGCATCCGTCTCGGCTTTGGTCGTCACGCGCATGCTGTTCCAGACGCGCTGGCGCGAATGGCTGACCGATCGCATCGCCGGCTGGTGGATCGCCGACCAACGCTATTATCGACTGGGCTTCGTCGCACCCAATCAGTCCGCGCCGGAATACCGTATCGCCGATGACGTTCGTCTCGCCGTAGAACCCCTGGTCGAACTGGCGCTTGGCCTTTTCAGCGCCCTCATCACCGCCGCGACATTCGCCGCCATTCTCTGGGACGTGGCGGGCGCGGCACGCGTGACACTGGCAGGCAGCACATTCGACATCCCCGCCTACATGGCGATTGCCGCGGTGATCTATGCAGCCATAGCTTCGGCCGCCGCTTATGTCGTCGGCAAGCCACTCGTTCCCTGGGTGACAGCTAAGAATGAAGCGGAGGCGCAGTTTCGCGCCGAGATGACACGGCTGCGCGAGAATGCCGAAAGCATCGCGCTCATCCGTGGCGACAAGGATGAACTCGGTTCCGTGCGTTCATCCTATGCCAATGTCGTGAGCGCCTGGCTGAACATCATTCGCCAGCAAGGCATCATTGCCGTTGTGCTGAACACCAATGGCGGTTTGTTTCCCATCGTGCCTTTGCTGCTGGTCGCGCCCAAATATCTCGCGGGCGAACTGTCCCTTGGCGCGGTCATGCAGGTTGTCGCGGCCTTCAATGCGGTGCAAGGCGCACTCGTCTGGTTTGTCGACAATATCGTGCGGCTGGCCGAATGGTACGCGTCGGCCAACCGCGTGAGTGAACTCGGCCGAGCGTTGGACGAGATCGATCTCGGCACCGATATGGAAAACGACAAATCCATCGAGCTTGGCGTCAGCGATGACGGGACGATCCATCTCGACAACCTTTCGATTGCCGACCTGGCGGGACGTGTCGTCATCAAGGATGCATCGACACGCATCAAGCCCGGCGAAAAAGTGCTGGTGACCGGCGAAAGCGGGTCCGGCAAGAGCACACTCATTCGCGCCATGGCCGGCCTCTGGCCGTGGGGGTCGGGTTCGATCAAGGTGCCGCGCAACGTCACCATCGCCTTCGTTCCACAAAAGCCCTATCTGCCCCTAGGTACGCTGCGCGAAGCCCTGGTTTATCCAAGCGAGGGAGAAATCGTCAGCGACAAAACGATTCACGACGCCATGAAGCGCTGCGGCCTCAACTATCTGATCAAACAGTTGGATGAGCCCGATGTGCGTTGGGATCAAACCTTGTCCGGCGGTGAACGCCAGCGCGTCGCATTTTGCCGGCTGCTCATCCAGAAGCCGCAGATCATCATCATGGACGAGGCTACATCAGCCCTTGACGAAGAAAGTCAGGAGTCCCTTCTGTCGCTTCTGCGCGAAGACCTGGCGGAGGCCACGGTTCTCAGCGTCGGCCATCGCACCGGTATCGAAGAGTTTCACGACCGGAAGATCATTTTGGAAAAACGCAATGCCGGCGCGCGCATGACATCGAAGAAACTGCCGCAGAAGATCATGCGCATGTTCCGTCGTTCGAAGACGACCTAGCTCAACGCCCGCAGGCCCTGTCGCAGATCATCGGGCGTGATCGCGCCAAGCAGTTTCTCGACCTCCGTATGTTTCTTCTCCCAGACCGGCACGGCGGCGGCGAGCGTCGCGAGGCCGCGGGCCGTCAACTTCAACAGGCGACTGCGCCGATCCTGCGGGTCTTGCACGATTTCGACGAAGCCGCGCCGCTCCAACGGCTTGAGCGCCGCCGTCAATGTCGTGCGGTCCATGGCGAGGAATTGCGCGATCGCCCCCATGGCGGCGGGCTCCGGCCGATTGAGCGACATCATCAAAGAAAACTGGCCGTTGGTCAGTCCATAAGGACGCATCGCCTCATCGAAAATACGCGCCAACACGCGCGCCGCTTTCTGCGCATGAAAACACAGGCATGTGTCGCGCACGTGCAGCGTGGTCGCGTAGGGAACCGGCGAAGGTTTCGACGATTTGATCATGGTGCGGGGCGACTCAGGTTGACCTTCCAAAATAATGTTGATATCAACCTTTCTACACGAAAGAAGGGAGATGGACAATGCCAAACCACCCTGTCGTTTCACGCGAGGAATGGCTTGAGGCACGCAAAGCGCTGCTTCTTCGTGAAAAGGAACATACCCGCGCCCGCGATCGATTGAACCAGGACCGTCTGGCCCTGCCGTGGGTGAAGGTCGACAAGACCTATATGTTCGACACACCGGCCGGCCGTAAATCCCTTGCCGATCTCTTCGACGGCCGCAGCCAACTCATGATCTATCATTTCATGCTCGGCCCCGACTGGACCGCCGGCTGCTCCGGTTGCTCCTTTCTCGCCGATCATTTCGACGGCGCCCGGCAGCACATCATCCATCACGACGTCAATCTCGTCGCGGTCTCGCGTGCGCCGCTGTCGAAGATCGAAGCTTATCGCCAGCGTATGGGATGGAGCTTCCCATGGGTCTCCTCCAACGGCAGCGACTTCAACTACGACTATCATGTCTCCTACACGCCCGAGGATCTCGCTGGTGATCGGATCAACTACAATTTCCAGCAGATCGGCGTAGCGCAGGGGCACGACGAATTGCCCGGCATGAGCTGTTTCTATCAAGACGAGAGCGGCCAGGTGTTCCACACCTATTCGAGCTATGCGCGTGGCATGGAAGAAGCGATCGGCGCGCTCATGCTCCTCGATCGCGCACCGAAAGGCCGCAACGAAGCCACGACCATGAACTGGGTGCGGCGCCACGACGAATATGCGCCGGACGTCAAAGCGTCATGCTGCGCGGAGTAGATTTCGAGATCGCAAGAGTGGGAGTCACGCATGTCTGAGTGGACGGGAAAATTCTGCTGGTACGAACTGATGACGTCGGACCTGCCAGCGGCACGGAAATTCTATGGCGATGTCATCGGCTGGAAAGGTCAGAACGCCGGCCAGCCGCACATGGACTATTGGCTGATGTCGCTTGGCGAAGCGATGGCCGCCGGCATGATGGCCATTCCCGAAAACGCTTGCGATGCCGGCGCCAAGCCGGGCTGGATCGGCTATATCGCCGTCGATGACGTCGATGGCATGGCCGAGAAAGTGAAGCAGAAGGGCGGCAATATCTATCGCGCACCCGACAATATTCCCGGCATCGGCCGTTTTGCCATCGTCGCCGATCCGCAAGGTGCGGCCTTCGCTCTATTCAAAGGTGAGGGCGAAGCACCGCCTCCACCGCCGCGCGGCACGCCGGGCCAGGCGGGATGGCGCGAACTCTATGCCAAGGATCATGTCGCCGCGCTCGATTTCTACGGCGAACTCTTCGGCTGGACCAAGGCGGAGCACGTCGATATGGGCGACATGGGCATCTACCAGCTCTTCGCCAAAGGTGGCGAACCGATGGGCGGCATGATGAACAAGATGCCGCAAATGCCGGCCCCCTATTGGACCTACTATTTCAATGTCGAAAGCGCCGATGCCGCCGCGGCCCGCGTCAGAGCGGCCGGAGGCCAGGTGCTGATGGAACCGATGGAAGTTCCCGGCGGTGACTGGATCGTCAACGGCCTCGACCCCCAGGGCGCCGCGTTCAATCTGGTTGCCCCGAAAAAATGATCCCCCGATCTCGCGCGCTCGATTGTAATAGTATAACAATCGAGCCGTGACCGCGTTGGGAACCGACATACGCCTGACTGAAGGCCGGAACGCAACCCGTTCCGGCCAACCTATATGGTTGACCGGACTGGCTTTTGCCCTCGCGCTCGCGGCCCATGGCACGGTCGTCGCCGCGCTGATCAGCTATGCGCCCGAAGTGCCCCTGCCACCGATCGCCATCGATCTGGTGCCATCAGCCGAGATCACAGCCGATATGGCACCCGCCCAGGAGCCGCAGCAGGCCCAGGAGGCAAGCCAGGAAGCCGCTCAAGAAACGCCAACGGAAACGCCGCAGGAAGCCAAGACCGAGCCGGAGCCCGAGCCTCCGGAGCAGCAGACCGCGGCTTTGCCTGAACCGGAACCGCCCGCCCCCGTCGTCCCGCCCACGCCTGAACCGGCGGTGACGGCGCCGCCGGTCGTGCGCGAAACACCCAAGCCGCCATCCCCTAAGCCTGTCGCCAAACCGAAGCCCAGGCCTGAGCCGAAACCGGAACCAAAAATCGCGGCCAAACCAAAGGAACGCCCCAAGGCCGAAGCCAGGGCCGAACCGCCGGCAGCCGCGCGCAGTGCCGCCCGTTACTCCGTGGCCGCCGGCGCGGCCAGCGCCAATCGCGCCGCACAGAGCGGCATGTCGAGCGCCGCCTATGCCTCACTGGTCGCCGCCGCCCTCAATCGATTGAAGGTCTATCCGGCCGCGGCACGCCAGAGCGGCGCGTCAGGCTCCGTCGGCGTGTCTTTCACCATCGGCCCCGGCGGACGCGTCACCAGTTCGTCGATCCGCTCGTCGGGCAATGGCCTGCTCGATGCCGCCGTCCGTCAGATGCTGGCGAGCCTGCAGGTGCCACCGCCCCCAAGCGGCACCTTCCGCACCGGCACGACGATCAGCTTCAGCCTGCGCTGACGGCTACAACGGAATGAGAGGGGCGACCGCGCGGTCGGAAGCCCGCTCGCTGGCCTTAAGGCCCGCCGCCACACCGGCCCGGTCAGCGGCATTCCGGTTCTGGCTCATCTTGCGCTTCCCCTCGAGCCGCGTGATCGGCATGCGCAGACCGATGATCCCGCGCAATTGCGCCTGCACGAAATCTGGCGGCGCATCCGTGACCGCCCAGGGCGAGGCCCGCCCGCTCTCATGGAGCTCGGTCAGGCGTTTCACGACCGCCAGCAGCCGGTCGGGATCGTCGAAGAATTCGACGGGGCCATGCGCGTGAACCGCGACATAGTTCCAGGTCGGCACGACCTTCCCGGTCTCTTGCTTGGTGGCGTACCACGATGGCGTCACGTAAGCGTCCGGTCCCATGAAGATCGCCAGGCCATCGCCCAGCGGCGCGGCTTGGCACTGCGGATTGGGCCTGGCGAAATGGCCGTAGATGACGCCCTGCTCGCCCTCGCTCTCATCGAGAAAGAGCGGCAGCGGCGTCGCCATCAGCCCGTCCGCCGTGACCGTCACGAAATGCGCCAGACGCGCGGCACGGATGGTCGCCCTGACACTTTCCAGATCGTCGTCTTTGAAGATGGCGGGCATATACATCGGGCAAACTCCTTGCGGGGCAAGGACAATGCCAGACAATAATCCCCTCGAAAATAGCCAGTTTCGGGCTTTATCTCTCCGAACGTGGCAGCGACCAGGGCGCGAGCCATTTCTGGATGAACACCATCAACTGGAAGAAGCACAGGCTGATCGCCACCAGGATCGCCAGCGAGGCGAAACTGTGATTGATCTTGAAGAACGATGTCGAGAACATGATCATGTAGCCGAGGCCCTTTTCGGCCGCGACGAATTCCGCCACCACGGCACCAACCACCGACAAAGTCGTGGCGATCTTCAGCGCGCTAAAAATGTAAGGCAGTGCGAACGGCAGACGGATCTGCGTATATTCACGCCAGCGGCTGGCCCGCAACGAACGCGACAATTCAATCAATTCTTCCGGCGTCGCCAACAGGCCGGCCGTGGTTGTCACGACGATCGGGAAGAAGGTAATCAGAAATGTGATCACCACGCGCGGCAGATCGGACGCCCCCAAGGTCACCACGATGATCGGCGCGACGGCGACGATCGGCATGGAGTGAACCACGACGATCAGGGGATAAAGCGTGCGCGACAGCAATTTCGACGACGATAGGGCAATGGCCAGCGGAATCGAAATCACCACCGCCGCGAGATAACCCATCAGAGCCACGCGGATCGTCGCCCAGGCATGCCCCAACCACAGATCGCCGGAGATATCGCGCGCGCCCATCACGATGGCGCTCGGCGGCGGCAGCAGAAAGCTCGGCACGCGGAACAGCCGGCAGCCGGCCTCCCAGACGATCAGCAAAGTGAGGAAGGCGAGCAGCGGCGCGACCTTATTCGCCAGGGCCGCGATATTGAGACCCAACGTGGCCTTGCGTGGCTCCGCCTCAGGCGGCGCGACGGCTGAAGAGGCTGGCGCGGATGTGGTTGGCGAGAGCATTGAACTGGGGATCCGACAGTGAAGCAAGGGAGCGCGGACGCGGCACGCGCACGTCGAGCACTTCGCGCACTGCACCAGGGCGCGGCGTCATGACGATGATGCGATCGGCGAGCAGGACCGCCTCGGGGATGGAATGGGTGATGAACAAGACCGTCTTGGGCTTTTCGGCCCAGATGCGCATGAGTTCGAAACTCATCTCATCGCGCGTCAGGGCATCGAGCGCCGAGAACGGTTCGTCCATCAGGAGAATGTCGGGATCGAGCAGCAGCGCCCGAGCGATCGCCACGCGCTGCTGCATGCCACCGGACAATTGATCGATCCCGGCACCGGCGAAGGCACCGAGTTCGACCAGATCGAGCAATTCCCGCGCCCGCGTCTTTTCGGCTTCCGTGACGCGTCCATATTTATGGCGCATCGGAAAGGTGACGTTGTCGAGCACGTTATACCAGGGCAGCAAAGTCGGCCGCTGAAACACGATGCCGATTTCGTCGCGTGGCTCCGTGACTTTCATGCCGAAGATTTCGACGCTGCCGCCGGTCGGAAACACCAGCCCGGCGAGCAGGCGCAGCAAGGTCGACTTGCCGCAGCCCGAGGGCCCAAGCACTGCGACGAATTCGTGCCGGCCGATGTCGAACGACAGATTGTCGAGCGCCCGCACCCGTCCGCCATCGTCGCGGGTGAAATCCTGCACCACATTGCGAAAGCGGATGACGGGTTCGTCCATCACACCTGTCCCATCATCCTATTTGGGCAAGAAGGAACGGTTGAGCGTTTTTTCCGGATCGATCTTGTCGAGCGGAATGTTCTGCGACTTGGCCGTCCATTCCCAAGTCACCGCAACACGCTTGGCATCCAGAGCGCCAAGTCCTTCGGCCTTGGTGATGGCATTGTCGAGCAAGGGCACGATGGTCAGGAACTGCTCCTCGACAAGCTTGGCGTCCATTTCCGGAAACTGCACCTTCATCGAGCGGGCGACGTCCTTGGGATCGGCCAGTGCCATCTGCGCCGCCTTCAGCCACGCCTTGACAACCTTGCGCACCACTTCGGGCCGTTCCTTGATCGCCTTGTCGGAAGCAAAGACCGAATAGCCGTAGCCGTCATAGCCATATTCCGACCACGGCAGCATTTTCAGCTTCTTGCCGGTCTCGCCCAGTGCCCGCACGAAGGGCGGCGAAGCGGTAGTCCAGTTGATGGTCGCATCGACCTGGCCCGTGGCCAGCATCGGCACCAACGCCGCCGGATCGACCTTGATCAAGGTGATCTTCTTTTCATCGATGCCGTTATTGGCGAGGATCAGTGGCCAGATGACGTTCGACGAAGTGAAGGTCGCCGTTGCCACTTTCTTGCCGACGAGATCCTTCAGCGAGGTCACGCCCGAACCCTCGACCGTGAAGGTCGCATCCGGCTGCACCGGGAAAGCACTGGCAACCACCGACACCGGCACGTCTCCCTGCGCCTTGGCCTGCAGGAAGGCCGCCAAGCCACCGCTGCCCACATCGGCCGTTCCCGTGGCGATACGCGTCACCACTTCCGACGAGCCGCGCGCCGACTGGATCGTCACATCAAGCCCTTCGGCGGCGAACAGGCCTTTCTCCAAAGCATAGAACGGAATGGCCTTGTCGCCACCCGGCAGCCAGTCATTCATATAAACGACTTTCTCGGCCGCATGCGCACCGGCACCGGCGCCCAGAACGATGGTTGCCGCAACGAGATGACGGCCAACAGCACGGATCACAGCATGAAACATGGATGACTCCTTTGAAAGATTGAAAGCAACGCACATGCCAGCCCTCACCGGACGCAGCGCCGTCATGTGGTCACACGAAAGGGAAGCGCCCCGCTCTTCTCGATCTCGGTCCAGGGCGTGCGCGGGCCGACGCGGTGATTGACGCGGAAAATATTGCCTTCCGGATCTTCGAGAACCGCCTGGCGCGCATTGTAATAGGTGTCGTAGGGCGGCTTGACGATGCGTCCGCCGCTTTCCGTAACTTGCGCCGCCGTAGCATCGACGACAGCCGCATCGCCGACTTCGATGGTGAAATAGGCGCGCACCGGCGCGCGTCCCTCTCCCGCGCGATCGGCAATGCCAAGCAGGTCATAGGCCTGCGGCGCATTGAAGCCGAGCTCGACACCATGCGCATCGAGGCAGCGATAGATCGGCGAACGGTGCGCCTCGATCTCGGGAAAGCCGAACAGATCAGCATAGAATGCCGCGAGACGATCGGGATCGCGCGCCAGAATGTTCACATAAGCGATACGCGGCGCGCCACTCATGATACCGCCTTCGGCGCATAGCCGTAGGAGCGACGAAACATTTCCGCCGTATGCTCGTAAGCCGTGCAGGCTTCGAACCGGCGCGGATGCCCTGCCGTGATACTGCCGGGGACCGCATCGATCATCGCATCGGGCCGCGGGCTGTAAAAGAACGGCGCCGAATAGCGATCATGCCCGCTACGATTGTTTTTCACCCGATGGAAATTCGAATTGTAGAGACCATTGGTCCAGCGCGCCATGAGATCGCCGAGGTTGATGACGAAAGAGCCGTCGATCGGCGGCGCTTCGATCCAATCGCCATCGGCATTGCGCACTTCCAGACCGCCGGTTGCGTCCTGCGCCAGGATGGTAACGCCGCCCCAATCCGTATGCGCCCCCGCGCCGATTTGATTGAACAGAGCGTTTTCGGGCTGTGGCGGGTATTTGATGAGCCGCGCCGTGCCAGAAGGCATGTCGAAGAAAGAGCCAAACCAATTCGCCGGCAAATCGAGCGACAATGCCAACAAAGCCAGCAACCGATCGCCGAGCGAACGCATCTCTGCCCAATAGTCGATCATATGTGCGCGAAATTCCGGCAGCTCCTCCGGCCATTGATTGTGGCCGAAGTTGCGGATGTGCTTGATCGCCCAGGGATGATCGTCCGGCAATTCCATGCCGCTGTAGAAACTTTCCTTGAGATCGGGCGGCGCCGCCTTTGCCTTGTCGTCCTGGCTATCCAGCACCTGGCCGCCGACCGGCTCATAGCCGGCCGTGGTCGGTGATTTCTTCATGTGGATCGCCATCTTCCGCTCATGCGGCAGATCGAAGAACGCCTTGGCGAATTGAAAATGCCGCTCCATCAGCGCGGCAGGCACGCCATGCCCGGTGATGTAAAAGAAACCCGTCTCGCGACAGGCACGATGAATGTCCCAGGCCACGGCCTGCGCGCCGGCCGCATCGACGGCACGGGCGAGATCGATCAGAGGTATGGTTTTCGCGGCTTTCGGCGGCTCGTAGAGATGCATGCGCTGTCCTGACGGTGATGGGCGAACCACACCACGCAGCTGGATCAGCGCCCATCAGCGCCCGCCGTATGTCGCGATAACCTGCTGCTTATGCCGGCAATTCCAAAGCTTCTTCTTGGCCGAGAACAGGTCGTCCCTCGACTGGCATCGCAAATGCATAATGATTCTAATCGATGCACGGGAATCCGGACCATGAGCGTATTGGGACGACGAGAACTCGACATCCGCCTGCTGCGCGTGTTGCAGCTTCTGCTGCAGGAACGCAGCGTTTCACGGGTTGCTGAACGGCTGGGCCAAAGCCAGCCGGCGGTCAGCGCCACCCTGCGCCAACTGCGCGAAATCATTGGCGATCAGCTCCTCGTGCGCAGCGGCAACAGCCTGGTGCCAACGGCGCGCGCCGTCGAAATCTCCGATACGGTCGATGCCACGCTCGCCGGGTTCGATCAAATCGCCACCTGGCGCGATGAGATCCAGCCGGAGATCGCCCGCCGCCACGTGCGCATCGTCGCGTCGAACGGTCTCGCCGTACTGTTCGTACCTCGCCTGGTCGAATTGCTGCGAAAAGAGGCACCTGGCGTCGAACTGGAATTCTGTGGCGTGCCGATCGACGGCTCGCTGCCGAAGCGGCTCGAAAGCGGCGAAGTCGATCTCATCATCGGCAATTGGCCCTCGCCGGCCGAAGACCTACGCATCGCGCCTTTGATGGAAACCGACATCGTCTGCATGGTGCGGCCCTCCCATCCGCTGGCCAAACAGACGGCGCTCGATCTCGAATGCTACATGGAACAGGCCCATGTCTCGCCGACGCCGACGGCGGTGATGCATTGGAGCCCGATCGACGGACGGCTGGCGCAGATGCACCGGCAGCGCAATGTCGCCATTTCCGTGCCTGAATATTCGATGATCCCCTATGTGCTTTCGCGCGCCGATCTCTTGTTCACCACCGCCCGGCCCTTCGCCGAGCATCTTGCTTCCTTCATGCCGTTTTCCATTCTTGGCGCACCACCGGAGCTGGGTCGGATGAAATTCTATATGCTGTGGCACGAACGGGCCCATAATTCCGCATTCGAACGCTGGCTGCGCGACATCGTGCGCAAGGTCGCCGCCGAAATTCGCTCGATCGACACGCCACCCGCCCTGCATAAGTCGCCGGTGATGGCCCCCATAATGGCGCAGCAGATGGCCGCTCAAAGGAGCAAGGCTTTTACTCCCAGATGAAGGCTGCGACCGCGCATCAGCATGGGCGGATCAGCAGCATGAAGCTGGAGCCGACCCAATGCTGGTGACGAAACAGAATGTCTTCCGCAAGTTCTGGTATGCGACCGTTTCGGTCGAGTCCCTGAAGGACGGGCCGAAACCATTCGTTCTCTTGAATGAAAAACTGGTGCTCTTCCTCGACGCCGACGGCAAGACCGGCTGTCTGGAAGACCGCTGCTGCCACCGCACCGCCAAATTGTCGAAAGGCTGGATGAAGAACGGCAATCTGGTCTGCGGCTATCACGGCTGGGAATATGACCGCGACGGCAAGCTCGTCACCATCCCACAGTTTCCTGCGGACCAGGCCCTGCCTGACTGCAAGGTGAAAAACTATCGTACCGCCGAGCGCTACGGCTATGTCTGGGTGGCGCTGGAGGAGCCGTTGCAGCCGATCCCCGAATTCGAGGAAGAAGGCATGCCGGGCTGGCGCCGCATCCACCAGTTCTACGACATCTGGCAAACCTCATCCCTGCGCCTGATGGAAAACTCCTTCGACAATTCCCACTTCGCCTTCGTCCACAAAGGCACGTTCGGCGACATCAACCAGCCGAAGCCCGAGAAATACGAAATCACCGAAAAGGATTGGGGCTTTGAGGCGGAAACCATCGTCACCGTGGTCAATCCGCCCAATGCCGAGCGTATCACCGGCACGCGCGATCCCTATACCAAGCGGCATATGCGCAATCGCTGGTTCGTGCCCTTCTCGCGTCGCCTCGACATGGAATATCCATCCGGCCTGCGTCATATCATTATGAATTGCGCCACGCCGATTGACGACAAATCCATTCAAGTCGTGCAGATTCTCTTCCGCAACGACGACGAAGCGAGCTGCTCGACACAGGAACTGATCGACTGGGACGCGGCCATCCTGGTCGAGGATCGCGAAATCCTCGAATCAACGTCGCCCGATGCCATCGTCGATATGAGTCGGCGTCTTGAAATGCACATGCCGTCCGACCGGCCGGGCATGATCATGCGTCGCCGCCTGCTCGACCTGATGAAGCAACATGGCGAGGAAGAAATACCCGCCTGAAATAAGATCACGAAAATAAAAAAGGCGGGGCCGCGACCCCGCCTTTTTAATTGTCTTCGCTCCGGTTCAATGGTGCTGCAACGCAGCCTCGACATCGGAGGTCATCGCCGCCGCCGCGAACGGCCGCATCCAGGTGCGGTAGACGAGACGGATATATTTCTCCTCGTCATAAGGCGTGGCGCGATGCAAAGTGCCGACGTCGTTCCAGATCAAGCAGTCGCCCGCGCGCCATTTATGCGCATAGACGAACTGCGGCTGCGTGCAATGTTCGACGAGTTCGTTCACCAGCGCCCAGCTTTCCTCCTCCTCCATGCCCTCGATGCGCTTGGTGGAGCCATTGGTGATGAACAGGGATTTGCGCCCATCCACGTCGCTTTTCACGACGATCGGATGAATCACGTCCTGCATCCGCGCCATCTCCTCGGGCGAAAGCACGCTGCGGCTGTATTTCTGGATGAGATGCGCGCGATTGTGAACGATGCTCAGTTTTTCCAGTTCCGCCTGGCGCTTCTCCGGCAAGGCATCGAAAGCCGCCGCCGCATCGGCGACGAGCGTATCGGAGCCTTCCGGCGGGCATTCGACACCATAGAGCATCGTGCGCAGGCCAAGCTTTTGATAGGTCGTTCCATCGGTATGCCAGTTGCGCCCTGCATCGCGCACACCGATAAGCTTGCCGTCGACCATCTTGTTGGACAAGATCGAGATGCCCGGAAAATCCGGGTGCGGCCCCGTATAGTTTTGCGGACTGACCCGTCCCAGACGGCTGGAAACGTCCATGACCTGTTTCGGGCTGAGCTTTTGGTCACGTACGACGACCACTGCATAACGACGACACAGATCGTCAAAGGCCAGCAATTCCTCTTCGCTCGCCGTCGGCAGATCGAGATCGAGAATCTCGACCGCAAATCCGTCCTTCAGCCATCGCGTCTTCAGGTCCGGTATAACCGCAGCCATCGCTGCCTCCTTTCCAAGCGGGATCAATCTCCCATCGGCAGGCCTCTCGGCAGCCCCATCGACAAGCCAGGCTCATCGTCGCCGCGCCATCCGTGGCATCATGAGCGCGCCCGGTGTCCCCTCCCATGAGGCGAGGTTTATAGCTCGCATAAGATGTCGATTATTGGCTGGCCGGCCGGAAGCAGGCTCCAGCGTTTTTCGCCTTTCTATGGCGCATCGTGGCAACGCCCATACGATTTGCGGCGCGCATAACCCTCAATCGACACTTATTTCACCACGCGATGCGGCTTGTGATTGAATAATTGCGTAGCTGATCCTGCCCGCTTTCTGGGCTGATCGATCGGGCCTCGCATGCAGCGCGCGCAACCGGCCGCATTGCTGAGCACGATCCGCACCAACATTCATCGCATGAGATCGAGCTTATGGGTCGCATAAAGCTGCGATTATTGGCGCTTCTCTTGCTTGCGTGAATGATGCGGAACGTTCGTCGCTCACGACCCCCCTTTCAGTCGAGGTGCATGATGTTGATGACGCAGGAACCGATGCTCAGGCGCTTCTGGCATTGCCTGTTTCCCGTTTCCGATCTCACCGAAAAACCCCGTCCGTTTCGTCTTCTCGGTGAAGACATCGTCGTCTGGAAAGACCTCGACGGCAAACCCCATGCGGTTCAGGACCGCTGCCCCCATCGCACCGCCAAACTCTCGCTTGGCACTCTCAACAACGGCTATATCGTCTGCCCCTATCACGGCTGGGCCTTCGACGGAGAGGGCACCTGTAAGCTCATCCCTCAGGAAACTGCTGTACGGCAGCGCGCCATCCATGTGCGCGCTTACCACTGCGCGGAACGCTATGGACAGGTCTGGGTCTGTCTCGACGAACCGGCCTTCGACATCCCCTATATCGAGCCCTATGGCATGCCGGGCTTCCGCCAGGTCTTCGAATTCTCGGAGGATTGGGCCTGCACGCCGTTGCGCATCATGGAGAACGAGTTCGACGCGGCGCATCTCTCCTTCGTTCACGCAACGAGCTTTGGCAGCACCGATCCCATCCCCAATCTGCCGAGCATCGAACTCTTCGACGACGGTTTCATCGCGCGCAGCCGCCCGGCCGTGCGCAATCCCGAAGGGTTACGCGTTTCGCTGCACACCACTGAGGACACGACGGTCCGGATGACCACCGGCCGCTACTATGTACCGTTCTTCCGCGTCACCGAGATCGCTTATCCCAACGGCCTAAAGAACATCCTCGTCACCGCGCTGACGCCGATTGATGACCGCAACACGCGGTTCAATCAGTTCGTTCTGCGCAACGACACGGAAGCGGAAGTCAGCACGGAACAGGTGATCGCCTTCGATCGCATGGTGACCCTGGAAGACAAAGCCATTCTCGAATCGACCGATCCCGACGTTCCCTTCGATAACTCTGAAGGCGAGGAGGAACATATGGCGAGCGACCGGCCAGGCCTTCTGATGCGCAAGCTAGTCCGCTCTGTCTGCGACGACTTGCGAGCCAAATCAACTCCCAAGGAAATCGAACTTGCGGGCGCCTGAGCGCCAAAAGGAGCGAGCGATGACAAGCTTGTTGACGAGGCGCGGCGCACTCCTGGGCGGAGCCGGGATCATCGCCGCGCCATGGGTCGCCCGAGGGCAGGAAACACTGCCGAAAGTGCGTTTCACCGCCGGTTGGTCGTTCCAGGGCGGCCAGTCCTACATGCTGCGGGCCGCTCATGCGGGTTATTTCAAGGATGCCGGTGTCGACGTCTCGATCTCGCGCGGCTTTGGCTCAGGCCGCCTGCCAGTCGACATCGCCGGCGGCGTGTTCGATCTCGGTGCGGGCGAGATGAGCGCCACGCTGAAATTCATGGCCGAGAATCCCGATTCCGATCTCGTCATCGTCGCTATTCTGGAAGACACCAACCAGGTGGCGATGACGGTGCTTGCCGATGGACCGATCAAGAAACCGAAGGATATCGAAGGCAACACATTGGCGGCGCCCGAATCCGATGTCGGCCGGCAGCTTTTCCCGGCCTATGCCAAATTCGCCGGTATCGATGCAAGCAAGATCACCTGGGTTTCCGTGGCGCCGGAGCTGCGCGAGCCGATGCTGGTGCAAAAGCGCGCCACGGGCGTCACCGGCAATGCCTCAAGCACGGCGCTGAGCCTGAAGCGCATCGGCATCGACCTGCCGCAGCAGCGCATCTTCTTCTATCGCGATGCGGGGCTCGATCTGTACTCGAACTGCTATGTCGCTTCGCGCAAATTCGCCGAACGCAATCCGCAGGCGCTGAAAGCCGCCCTCGCCGGCCTGTTCCGCGCCTATGTAGAATTCTACCGCGACCCGGCCGACTCGCTGAAAGTGCTCGCCACGGCCGAACCGTTGACCGATCTCAAGATCGAAAGCGAGCGCGTCGCCTTCCTCAAACAGATCCTGCCGCTTGGCAAAGGCATGAAGGAGAAAGGCATTTCGGCCGTCGACCCGGAGCGGCTCAGCCTCTGCATCACCACCATCGAGGAAGCCTATGGCCTGCCGAAGCGATTGTCGCCGGAGCGCGTCTATACGGACGCTTATCTGCCGCCGGCCACCCAGCGCATGATCTGACGGACGAAGAAACCGAACTTGCAGGCGCTTAGCGCCGGAAAGAGTGAGAAATGACAGGCCTATTAACCCGACGCAGCGCACTCCTTGGCGGAGCCGGTATCCTTGCCGCGCCCTGGGTTGCTCGCGGCCAAGCCGCGCTGCCGAGAGTTCGCTTGACCACGGGTTGGTCGTTCCAAGGCACGCACTCCTTTATGTTGCGCGCCGTCCAGGCGGGTTATTTCAAAGAGGCGGGCGCCGAGGTTGTGGTCTCGCGTGGTTTCGGGTCGGGCCGCTTGCCGGTAGACATCGCCGGCGGCGTTTTCGACATCGGCTACGGCGACTTGAGCGCCACGATTAAATTCATGGCGGACAATCCGGATTCGGATGTCATCATCGTTGGCGTTCTGGAAGACACTAATCAAACAGCCATGACCGTCCTCGCCGATGGGCCGATCAAAGCGCCGAAAGACATCGAGGGCAACACGCTCGCCGCGCCGGAATCCGATGCCGGACGCCAGCTCTTCCCGGCCTATGCGAAATACGCCGGTATTGACCTCAACAAAATCACCTGGATATCGGTCGCGCCCGAACTACGCGAACCGATGCTGGTGCAGAAGCGGGCCACTGGGATCACTGGCCTCGCTTCCAGCACAGCGCTCGGCCTAAAACGCATCGGCATCGACATGCCGCAACAGCGCATCTTCTTCTACCGCGATTTCGGGATCAATCTCTACTCCAACGGCTTCGTCGCCTCGCGCAAATTCGCCGAGCGCAATCCAGAAGCGCTGAAGGCGGCGCTCGCCGGTCTGTTCCGCGCCTACGTGGAATACTACCGCGATCCAACCGATTCGCTGAAGGTATTGGCCGAAGTCGAACCATTGACCGATCTTAAAATCGAGACGGAGCGCGTCAACTTCGTCAAAGAGGTCATGCCTTTGGGAAAATACATGCAGGAAAACGGCATTTCGGCGGTCGAACCGGAACGTCTCGCTTTCTGCATTCGCACCATCGAGGACGCCTATGGCTTGCCGAAGCGGCTGACGGCGGAACGAGTCTATACCGACGCCTATTTACCGCCTGCGTCGCAGCGCATGATCTGATGGACCGAAAATGACAACACGACCTTTCGTCGAAATCGACCGCGTCTGGATGCGCTATAACGGATCGGGCGGCACCCTGGCGCTACGCAACACATCGCTCACCGTCGACAAACAGGAATTCGTCGCCGTGGTCGGTCCCTCCGGCTGCGGCAAGTCGACCCTGATGCGCCTCGTCACCGGCCTGTGGCCGGCAAGCGCCGGCTCGGTCATCGTCGCCGGCAAGGAAGTGGACCGGCCCCTGTCCATCGCCGGCATGGCTTTTCAGAATCCCACGTTGCTGCCGTGGCGCACGGTGCTCGACAACGTCATGCTGCCCTTCGAAGTGGTCGACACTCTGGCGGCACGCCTGCGCAAAGACCGCGCTCTTTATGAACAGCAATGCCGCGAACTTCTTGAACTCGTCGGCCTGAAGGGTTTTGAGCATAAAAACCCCTGGCAATTGTCCGGCGGCATGCAGCAGCGCGCCTCGCTCTGTCGCGCGCTCGTGCATCAGCCGCAATTGCTGATGCTCGACGAACCGTTCGGCGCGCTCGACGTCTTCACCCGCGAGGACTTGTGGAGTGTCCTGCAAAATCTCTGGCTGGCGCGCCGGCCCACGGTCATTCTCGTCACCCATGATCTTAGAGAAGCCGCTTTCCTCGCCGATCGCATCCTGGTGATGACCGCGCGGCCTGGCCGCATCATGATCGAACGCAAAGTCGATCTGCCTCGCCCCCGTACGCCGCAGATGACCTACAGCAGCTATTTTCAGGATCTGGTGCAGGACCTGCGTGAACATATCGATCGTGCCCGCCAGGGTGAGGAATTAGCCCATGCAGAGTGAAGCCGTCGCCACCCTTCTGACCGACGCACCACCGTCGAAGCCAGCCGAGCCGTCCCAGGCGAAACTTCCGACAAAGCCTGTATCTGCGACCGACGGCATGTTGGACAGCGACTTCGCCCGCGATGCCGCCATCGTTGCAGCCGCCGCACGGCGGCGCCGCTTCATGCGCTTGCTGCCCTGGCTTGTGATCACGGGCATGCTGCTGCTTTGGGAAATCGGCGCGCGTGTCTTCGACATACCGGAATTCGTCCTGCCGGCGCCGACCGTGGTGGCGCAAAGCATCGCCAAATGGTGGAGCCCGATCGTCAGCAATGCGCTTCAGACCTTGAAAACGACGCTGATCGGTTTCGCCATGGCCAATGTCCTAGGATTGGCGCTCGGCGTTCTCGTCGGCTCCTCGACCATGGTCTACCATGGACTTTACCCGCTGCTGATCGCCTTCAACAGCATCCCCAAGGTCGCCTTGGTGCCAATCCTGGTCATCTGGTGCGGCATCGGCACCATGCCGGCGGTTCTCACTTCATTCCTGATCAGCTTCTTTCCGATCACCGTCAATGTCGCCGCTGGCATCGCCACGGTGGAACCGGAATTGCGCGACGTGCTGCGCGCTCTTGGCGCGCGCCCGCTGAAGATCGTCCGCAAGGTCGGTTTGCCGCGCTCCATGCCCTATTATTTCGCCAGCCTGAAGATCGCCATCACCTCGTCCTTCCTCGGCAGTATTTTGGCTGAGACGATCGCCGGTCAGAGCGGCATCGGCCATCTGATGATTGTTGCCTCCAGTCGTTTCGACGTGCCGCTAGTTTTCGCCGGCGTCGTCGTGACGGCGGCCATGAGCGTCACCATGTATACGATCGCCACGATCATCGAGACGCGCACGATCAGTTGGGCAACACGCAGCCAGGGCGATCAGGCCACGGGAGTCTGATTAACTGGCCAATAGACGCCGTGCCCAGGCTGCGGCCTCGGCCGGCACGGCGTTACGCTCGAATTCCCACCCCGGCGGCATCGTCGCATCGAGCGCCATCTTGGTCGATACGCCATCATGCGACGACGGATCGAGCCGATTGCAGAAGGCATCGGGCACCATGAACATGTCGCGATCGGCCTGAAAGCGCGTCGCCAGCGCCCATAGCACTTCGCTTTCATCGAAAACATTCACGTCATCGTCCACGGCCACCGCGAGCTTGATATAGGGATCGAGTCCCATCAGCAGCATCAAAGCCTGGCGCGCCTGGCCCTTTGCCATCTGCCTCATCGAGAAATAGGCATGAAAATGCGTACCAGACTTCGGATAGTTCAACGCGATAAGGCCGGGCACCATTTCCTTTAGCCGCAGATAGACATGCGCCTCACGCGCGCTGCGTCCCAGCAGCAGATGTTCCGCCGAATAGCCGGGGATGATGTCATGAAAGATCGGATCGGCCCGGGAGGTGATCGCCTTCACCACGAAGACATTGCGCGTCGAGCGATCCGTCGCATAGCCGGTATATTCGCCGTATGGCCCTTCATCCTCGTAGTCGTCGGCGAGGATCTCGCCTTCCAGCACATATTCGGCGAAAGCCGGCACCTCGACGTCGATCGTGCGACATTTCACCAGCGCCACCGGCTCGCCCATCAGCGCGCCGGCGATATCGAGCTCGTCGACTTCTTTAGCGACCTTGGCGGCAGCGGCGAGATTGATCGCCGGATGAGCGCCGATCACCACCGCCACTTCGAGATTGCGCTTCAACTCGCGGGCCCGAGCCAAATGTTCCCAGATATGGCCGCGCGAATGCAGACTGGCGCCGAACCTGTTCGGCCCTTTCAATTGCAAACGCTGATAGCTGAGATTGCGCACGCCCGTATCAGGATCCTTGCAGACGAGAATGCCGGAGCCGATGTAGCGCCCGGCGTCTTTCTCGAAGTGCCGGCTGATCGGCAATCGGCCGACATCGAGAGCCGCCCCCTCCACCACGACGTCCTGCACCGGGCCGCCGCCGATCACGATTGAAGGCAGAGGCTGCCCCTGCGCTTTGCTCCAGGCCGCGTTGAAGCCGCCGGGCGGCACCCCCACCATGGCGGCGATCCGATCGCGACAACCAAACAGATTGGTGATCACCGGTCCGCGGAAGCCGGTCGGCGCATCGAACCACACCACCGGCGAGCGTCCCTGACGCTCAAGCTCGAGCACCAAGGCGGTCGGATAATAATCGAGATCAACGGGTTCGCTGACGCGCAGCAAATCTCTCTCCGGCAAAGCCGCAAGCCAGGTGCGCAGCGACGGCCGCTCCAACGCACCGGCGGAAGTCCATCGATCCCATGTCAGCATGCGTCTCTCTCCCTCGACTGTAGGGAGAAGAAGCAATGCCCGTGCCTGGAGCCGTCTTATCCACCGCCAGATTCAAACTTGACAAAGTCAATTATAGGGAGTGAGATCATGCTCAAGGGCCAGTAAGAGCCCGCCAACAAGAACGCAGGAAAAAAGAAGGTGGGAGAGGACAATGACCACAGCCAGTGAGAGCGAACTGCTGACACGTGTTGGTCCCGGAACCCCGATGGGAAACATGATGCGGGAATATTGGATCCCCGCTCTGCTTTCCTCCGAACTCAAGGCTGACGCACCACCCACGCGCCTGATGCTGCTCGGCGAAAAGCTGATCGCCTTTCGCGACAGCGACGGCCGCATCGGCATCCTCGATCATCGCTGCCCGCATCGCTGCGCTTCGCTGTTTTTCGGCCGCAACGAGGAAAAGGGTCTGCGGTGCACCTATCACGGCTGGAAATTCGACGTCGACGGCAATTGCCTCGATCAGCCGAATGTGCCTGCGCACCAGGCCTTTCCTGAACGCGTAAAGGCCAAGGCCTATCGCGCGACCGAGCGCTACGGCATCGTCTGGGCCTATATGGGCCAGCGCGCCGAACCGCCGCCGCTGCCCTGTTTCGAAGCGGTGATGATCGCCGACGAAGCCGAACGCAATCAGTTCTGCGTGCAGCGCGAATGCAACTGGCTGCAGGGCCTCGAAGGTGACATCGATACGTCGCACTTCAGCTTCCTGCACATGGGCGCGATGACGCCCGATAAGGTCGATCCCACCAGCACCGGCCGCTACGCGCTGATCAATCCGGCGCCGGAATATCATGTCGCCGATACCGATTGGGGCACGATGTATGCCGCCTATCGCCCGGCCGAAGAACAATCGACCTATTGGCGCGTGGCGCATTTCATGTTCCCGTTCTGGACGATCCCGCCGGACGGCGCCTTCACCGATCACGTCATCGCTCGCGCTTGGGTGCCGATGGACGACACCCACACCATGTTCTTCCATGTGTCGTGGAAGAAGAACACGCCAGGCTTGCGCAAATTGAAGGATGGCAGCCAGATCCCCGGTGCCACCATCGGCAATAAATTTCTGCCCAACGATACGAGCTGGCTTGGTCGCTGGCGGCTCGCCGCCAACACGTCCAACGATTACATGATCGACCGCGACGCCCAGCAGCTCGATAATTATTCCGGCATCGACGGCATCCATTTGCAGGATCAGGCGCTGACCGAGAGTATGGGCGGCATCGTCGATCACACGTTCGAACATCTGGCCGTGAGCGATCTGATGATCACCCGCACGCGGCGGCGCATTCTGCAAGCGACCCGCGCGGCCGCCGAAGGCATCGCGCCCCCTGGCGTCGACAATCCAGAAACCTTCCAGGGCGCCCGTGGTGGCGATTTCGTCAGCGCCAATACGATCGGCTGGCTGCAAGCCTATTCCGACGAAATGCGCGCTTCGAAAAACCCGACGGGCACCTTGCGCATCGCCGCCGAATAACCTGCCGCGCCTGACGCGCGGCCGCATGAACATCCAAAAGCGCGGTCAACGCGCCCATCGCAGACTTTGCCGGTGAACCGGCAAAGAGGGGATAAAGCAGGGAGGAAGGGATGATCCGGCATTACGGCACGGTAGCATTGGCTGTCGCGGCGGTTTTCGGCCTGTCGTCAAATATCGTCAGAGCCCAGACCGCCTGGTACGACCTTCCCGCCGTCAAGGCGGCCTATGAGAAAGCCAAGGAAGAAAAGGAAGTCAACGTTTGGACCCCGGTTCAGGCGGAGGCCGACTGGATCGGCACGGAGTTCAACAAGCGCTTTCCCGGCATCACGGTGAAAGGCACCGGCGATTTGCAGGCCGCCACCAAGATTATCGCCGAGGCCCGCGCCAACCGCCACTCCGTCGACGTCTGGCAGAATTCGCTCGGCGGCATGCTCGAAGTGCAGAAGCGCAATCTGTTCGCCAAGGTCGATTGGCAGCCATTCGGCATTCCACCGGGCAATATCCTGTTCGAGGGCGACGGCGTCGCCGCGCACAACTTCGTCTATTCGACCCTTTATGCTCGCAACCTCATCAAACAGGAAGATCTGCCGAAGACCTGGGACGATCTGCTCGATCCCAAATGGCGCGGCAAGATGGTGGCGCAGGACTTTCTGTTCCCCCGCCTGATGGGCTTCCTGGCCATCGCCTGGGGCGAGGAGCGCACCGCCAAATGGGGGCGCGCCATGATGAACGATCAGAAACTGCTGATCACCAACGCGCCGCGCGAAAGCTTTCTCAAGACCGGCGAGCGCGTTCTCTCCATCGGCGATGCAGTCAGCCAGTCCTTCCAATATACGGAGAATGGCGTGCCGACCGGCTACACCGTTCTCGACATCGTGCCGGCCGTGCAATTCATGTTCTCGGCGATGAAGAACGCGCCACATCCCAATGCCGCGCGGCTCTTGATTGCTTGGATGGCATCCGATGAAGGCATGGCCGCGCGCGAAAAAGCCGTCTATGGCGCCAGCATCCGGCCGGGCTCGAAATCGCCCCTCGCCCAACAGGTCGTGCAGTCCAAGGCGAAGGTCATTCTCGAAGACCTCGCCACCATGGATCAGCGCGCCGACTATTACAAAAAATTCTCCAGCATCATTCGCGGACCCTGATGAGCCAGATCAGTTTGCCCTCGGGCGCGGTGCAACGCGCCCGTATCAAACGAGCCGCCAAGGCGGAAAAGCGGGCCGATATCGGTTGGGCCGGCTGGACGGCGATCGCGCTGGGCGCGGCCGCCGCCTGCTATTTCATCCTCGGCCCGCTGCTGATGCTGCTGACGACGGCCTTTCGTGGCCCGCAGGACTTTCTGCCCTTCGAGGACGGTGCCGGCTGGACCTTGGACAACCTCGCCGCCGTCTATTTCGACCGCAATCTCTATACGACGATCATTCCCAATACGCTGATCTTCACCGCCGGTTCAGTGACGGTGACGTTCTTGATCGCCTTCACCCTCGCCTGGCTGGTGGAACGCACCGATCTGCCGTTTCGCAACGGCGTCTATACGATCATTCTGTTTCCCCTGCTCGTGCCGGGCATCGTTCTGTCCATCACCTGGATCTTCCTGCTGGCTCCTAACACCGGCTGGATCAACGTCATCCTGCGCACGCTTCTTGGCCTTGAAGGCTCTGGCCCACTGAACATTTTCAGCATGGGCGGCATGATCCTCGCCCAAGGCATCGGCCTCGTGCCCTTCGTCTTCTTGCTGCTGTCGGCAGCGCTGCGCTCGATGAATCCCTCGCTCGAGGAGGCGAGCAATACCGCTGGCGCCAGCCCCTTCACCACCATCCGCCGCGTCACCCTACCGGTGCTGCTGCCCGGCCTGCTGGCGCCGCTGATCCTGGCCACATTGATCACGTTGGAGCAGTTCGAGACGCCTTTGGTCATCGGCTTTCCGGCACGCATCAATGTCTTCAGCACGCGCATTTTCTTCGAGCTCAATCCTGACACCGATCTGCCGGCCTATGGCCGCGCCGCCGCCGTGGCGCTGCCCTTCCTCATCTGCGGCGTTCTCCTGCTCCTGCTCTACAATCACTTCATCCGCCGCGCCGAAAGCTTCGTCACGGTGACAGGCAAAGGTTTCAGGCCGATGCGCTTTGCGCTCGGCCGCTGGCGCCTGCCGGCCATTCTCTTCATCAGCGTTTACGCCCTGTTTGGTGCATTACTGCCGGGCTTCGTCCTGGTCTGGGCGAGCCTCTTTGGCTACAGCCTACCCTCGTTCGACATCCTGTCGACCATCAGTTTCGCCGGCTATGCGGATCTCTTCAACAATCCGAAATTCTGGCTGGCGGCGCGCAATACCTTCATCGTCGCCGGTGGCAGCGCCGTCATCGTCACGACGATTGGCGTCATCCTCGCCTGGACGATCCTGCGCACCCAGTTGATGGGACGCTGGGTGCTCGATTTCATCAGCTTCCTGTCGCTCGGCATTCCCGCGGTCATCGCCGGCCTCGCCTCGATGCTGCTCTATCTGTCGATGCCCATAGGCATTTACGGCACGGTGCTGGCGCTGGTGCTCGCCTATTCCTATCGCATGGCCGTCTCGACCCGCCTCACCCGCGCCGCTTTGATGCAGATCCATGCGGAGTTGGAGGAAGCTTCCTCGGTCGCCGGCGGCCAGTGGCTGACGACGATCCGCCGCGTCGTGCTGCCGCTGCTACGGCCCTCGCTCGTCGCCAGCTTCATCCTGCTCTTCATTATCGGCTTTCGCGAATTTACGATCCCGACGATCCTGCAATCGCCTGATAACACCGTGCTCAGCGTGATGATGTGGCAGGCGTTTCAGGGCGGCAAGACCACCCAGGCCGCCGCCGTCGGCACGATGATCGTCATCTTCGTCATTCCCATTATTTTTGGCCTGCGCCGCTTCGTCCTGGCGCGCGACGGACGCGATTGAGGTTCCCATGCTGAAAGTCGAAGGTCTCGAACGCTCTTACACCACACCCGACGGCCTCGTTCATGCGGTCAAGGGCGTCAGTTTCGAAGTGCCGACCGGCTCGTTCTTCACTTTGCTCGGCCCGTCGGGCTGCGGCAAGACGACGACGCTGCGCTGCGTCGCTGGCCTCGAACAGCCGACAGGCGGACGCATCACCATCGGCGGCACTGTCGTCGCCCAGCCCGACAACGATATTTTCGTCCCCGCCTTCAAGCGCGACGTCGGCATGGTGTTTCAGTCCTACGCCATCTGGCCGCATATGAACGTACTCGAGAACGTTTCCTATCCGCTCGTCGTGCGCAAACCCCGTCCGCCCCGCGACGAGATTCGCGATCGTGCCATGGAAGCCCTGCGCCTCGTCGGCATGGACGGGCTCGCCAACCGCTCCGCCACCAAGCTGTCGGGCGGCCAGCAGCAGCGTGTCGCCTTTGCCCGCGCCATCGTCCGCCATCCAAAAGTGCTGCTGCTCGACGAACCCCTGTCCAATCTCGACGCCAAGCTACGCGAACAGATGCGCTATGAATTACAGGAACTGGTGGCCCGCGTTGCCATCACCACGCTCTATGTCACTCACGATCAGTCGGAAGCACTCGCCATGTCCGACAATGTGGCGGTGATGTCGGACGGTTTGATTGCCCAGATGGGGCCGCCCCGCACGGTCTATAACCGGCCGGCCAATGAATTCGTTGCCGGCTTCCTCGGCGGCGCCAACTTCCTCGATGCGACGATCATCGAAGCCGATGGCATCAACAGCCTCGCCGCTTTCGATGAAGACCGTGGCTCAGTGCGCGTCTCTCTGCCGGCCGGCCTCAACAAAGGCGATCGCGTCCAGATCGTCTTTCGCCCCGAGGACGCGGCGCTGCGCTTTTCCGCCGGCAACAACGACAATCAGGTGCGCGCTTCGATTGCCCGTTTGAGCTTCCAGGGCGGCCTGACCGAATGCCACCTCAAGGTCGGCGATACGCTTGTCCGCTCCATGCTTCACCCTTCCGTCCAGGCCGATACAGGTGCCGATGCCTGGATCGAGCTCAATCCAGCGCGCTGCACGGTCTATCCAGCGCCGGAGCGTAGAAGTCAGGTTTAACGAATATAGGGAGAACGAGGATGAGCTTATCAACTGTCGATGCTCCAAACCGCGCCCGCGCCACCGGCTATGGCCGCAAGCCCTCCACCCATGACGCGACGATGACCGAAGTCGGCCCCGGCACGCCGCTCGGCGAATTCATGCGCCGCTATTGGCATCCCGTCGCTCTGTCGGAAAAGGTCAAAGACATCCCGCAGAAACTGCGTTTGCTCGGCGAGGATCTCGTCATCTTCCGCGATCGCCAGGGACGCCCTGGCCTACTGCATGCGCGCTGCGCCCATCGCGGCACCACGCTCTACTACGGCAGGGTCGAAGAGAACGGCATCCGTTGCTGCTACCACGGCTGGCTGTTCGATGTGGAAGGCCGTTGCCTCGAGCAACCCTGCGAAGCTGATGGCGGACGCAGCCGCGACCGCGTCATCCAGCCCTGGTATCCGTTGCAGGAGCGTTATGGCCTGGTGTGGGCCTATATGGGGCCGCCGGACAAACAGCCGCTTCTCCCCCATTGGGATACGCTCGAAGCGGTTAGTCCTGGCGAAAAGATTTATGTGACCGGCTCAAGCTTCGGCGCCGGCGGCGACGACACCATCGAAATCGTACCGTGCAATTGGTTGCAGGATTGGGAAAACATCATGGACCCGTTCCATATCCCGATCCTGCACACCAGCTTCAGCGGCGTGCAGTTCGTGCCTGAATTCGGAGTCATGCCGCAAGTTCATTGGGAACATGCACCGACGGGCATGCAATACACCGCTTATCGCAAGCTCGATGATGGCCGCGAGGTGGACCGTGTCACCCTGGCGCTGTTTCCGCATGTGCGCATCGTGCCGAGCGTGCAACTCGCGCCGGGCCCGGCCATGGGCATCGGCTGGGTGGTTCCGGTCGATGACACCAACTTCCGCCTATTCCATGCCATGCGTGTGCCGGAAGGCTTTAATGGCATGCCGCGCCTGCCGGGCAAGAAGTGGAGCGAGAAGAGCGAAGAGGAACATCAGCGCTTCCCCGGCGATTGGGAGGCCCAGGTCGGCCAAGGACCGATCAGCCTGCATTCGGAAGAAAATCTGGCTGGCAGCGACAAAGGCATCGTCATGCTGCGGCGCCTACTGAAACAGCAGATCAAGATCGTCGAAGAAGGCGGCGATCCACTGGGGGTCATCTATGATCCAGCCCAGCAGGTGATGAAGGTCAGCGCCGGTAATTTCTTCAAGACCTAAGTACTTCTCAAGAATAACTTCGTCACAAGCGTCTCGCGCCGTTTGATCTAGATCAAACGGCGCGAAGCAATCCGCGCTTTCAATGAGGTTGACGCTTTTCGACAGGGCGCTGGCATCTGCTATAGATGTGCAAACACAGCGCCCTTGATCTTGGAAACAGGAATGGAAGCCACCAAAACACGCCGTAACGGTTCGCCACCCGATCGGCAGCGCGCGTCCAATCCACCGAAGAGCGAGCAGGTCGTCGCGGCTAAAATCATGGTTTTAGCCACCAATCTGCGGCGTTCCGGCAGTCTGCTCTATGCACGTGCGCTCAACCTGAGCACCCATGAGTGGCCGATCATTGGTTCGATTGGCATGAGCGGCGCCACATCTTTGCGCGAACTGGCCGACCGGCTCGGTCTCGACAAGGGGCTCGCCAGCCGCGAAGTGTCATCCCTCGTCCGGCGCGGTCTCCTGCTCAAGGAGCGCCCCTCGAAAGAAGTGCGCATCCGCTTGAGCCCGGCGGGCGAAGAGATGATGCAGCGGGTCGCCACTCTCTCCGCCGAACGCGAGGATTTCCTGCTCGCGGATATGAGCGAGAAGGAACGCGCCGTTTTCATCCAGCAATTGGAAAAGATCGGTGCGCGCGCCAAGACCTTGCTCGAACAGGTCAACGCCGAGCCCGACGAAGATTAGTTTCGGCCACCAACACCATTGAGGAAGACTTCCGCGGTGCGCGCGGCGATGTCGTGTAGCAGCGCTTTGGTGACGCGCGGCTTCTGACTGAACAACAGACGCATGTGCAAATCCGTCTTCAACAGACCGAGAAACTGCTGTGCGGCGATATCGGGATATTTCACCTTGATCGTGCCGGCCTCTACCTGCTCGGCCAGATATTTGCCGATCAACACGTGAGAGCGGGTGACGGGACCTTCGAAGAACAATTTGCCGATTTCGGGAAATTGCCTGGAGTCAGCTACCACGGTCTGGAACAGAGCGATCATGTCCTTGGCATAGAAATTCGCCAGAGCGCCGGCGCCCAGTTCCGTCAACACGGCTTCGGGCGTGCCGTGCGACGTGGTGATGACCTCCTCGGGCAGAACCTTGCCTTGACCGCACATTTCGCGCACGACCGCTGAGAACAGCTCTTCCTTATTGTTGAAGTGCCCATAGACCGTGCGCTTGGACACCGATGCCTTTTCGGCCACCGCGTCCATCGTGGTTTGGACAAAGCCCTTTTCGAGAAACAGATCGATCCCAGCATCCAGGATCGCGCGATATTTGCGCTGCGAATCGCGCCGGGTCAGACGGCTTGCGCGTGCGGGAAGCCTATCGTGCATGTGCAACTGTCCAGGTTCGGCCAGGGCCGGCCAATATTAGCCAAGCCCTTGTTTATTGCACAAAGGCCGCCGTTTCAAACCTAACCTGTTCTAAACCGGCCCCGCGCTGAATAAATCGGTGCTCAGCCCGGCATGGCCCTGGTCATTTCCTCGAGCCAGGCCGTATCGACGCCCGCCAGGGTGCGCAGCTCCTCCAGCGCCTCGTCCTTCGACTGGCCGCAGCACTCGATGACATGCGGATCGCTGCCATCGGCCGCCTGGCAGGCAAACTCCAGCCGAATGCCGTTCGGATCGATAAAATAGATGCCGTCGAGTCCCGGCAACTGCGGGATCGGCCCGATATAGGGAACGTTGTTCTTCTTCAGCCGTGCTTCGATGTCGCGAAAGCGCTCCGGCGTGACGACGAAGGCGCAATGCTGCATCGCACCTATCGCGTTACGATTGGCGGCTGGCTCCTTGCCTTGCGGAATTTCGAAGAAGGCGAGCGTGCTGTCGTTCCCCATGTCGTAAAAATAATGGCGGACATTTTCATACGGCGGATTGCCCCGATTGCCCGCGCCCGTGCCGAGCCCAGGGGGCACGCGCAACGCATGGATCAACGGCATGCCAAGCACGCGCACATAGAATTCCGTCGTCTTCTTAATATCATCGGTGCACAGCGCGAGATGATGAACACCGCGCATCAACGGCCCGTCGTTGTCTTGCGTCTTGCTGGCCATGGGCTCCCTCCTCGCTTGCGTTGACTCAAATCATTAGAGACCTCATATTCTCAGATTAGGAAGGGCGCACGACGATATCAAGCACGGCAGTTAGCCGGCGGATATCGAACGACGGAGGGGGAGCGTTCATGATCCGCACACGATTTGCATCTGTCATGGCCATTGCTGCTGGTCTATTGGCCGGTTCGCTCCCATTGGTCCAAACCGCTGCGGCCCAAGACGTTATCAAGATCGGCGTCATCACCGATCGCGTCGGCAGCGGTAAATTCTATGCCGAACCGGTGACGCGCGGCATCGAGCTTGGCACCAAGATCATCAATGAAAAGGGTGGTGTCCTCGGCAAGAAAATTCAACTGATCATCGAAGACGATCAGAATCGCCCCGACGTGTCCGCCGCCAAAGCGCGCAAGCTCGTCGACGATGGCGTTGTCGCCATCTTGTCGAACACCGGCTCACCCGCCACCCAGCAGGCGCAGACCGTGTCGCTCGAAACCAAGACGCCGCATCTGACGCCAGCCAACAGCGCCGACACGCTGACCACTCAATTGGACAATCCGTGGTTCTTCCAGACCGGCCCGCTGGCTTCGATCCAGCTCGCCACTTTGATGAGCTACACCAAGTCGCGCGGATTCAAGAAAGTGGCCATCGTCCGCGATAACTCGTCACTGTCGCAGTCCTTCGCCGAATCCTTCCGCAAGGGACTGGAAGGCGTCGGCATCCAGGTCGCGCTGGAGGAAGTCATTCCACAAGGCGCCACATCCGCCGTCGCCAATCTCCAGAAAGTGCGCGCCGAAAAGGTCGACGCCATTCTGCAGGCCGGTATTCTCGGCCCCGAAATGCTGCAATTTTTCCGCGCCTATCAGCAATTGGGCATGAAGGAACCGATCCTCGGCTCCTACAATCTTAGCATTCCCGCCTATCTCACCATGGCCAAGGATCTCATGGACGGCGTGGTCTTCGTCGACGCCTATGACGACACCAAGCCCGAGGCGAAAGTCTTCCACGACATCTACCTCAAGGAATACAAGGAAGAGCCGAGCAGCCTGCCCGCCTATGGCTGGGACGGCATTCACCTCATTGCCGCGGCGATCACCAAGGCCGGAACGCTCGACAAGGAGAAAATCCGCGAAGCCCTCGCCTCGACCCAGAATTTCACCGGCGCGATCGGCGCCAAGGGCACGAGCTGGAGCTTCCGCGATGGCAAGCGCACTGGCTTCGATCCGCAGGGCGCGGTGGTGCGTGTCATCAAGAACAATCAGCACGGACCCGTCGTCCATGCGGGCCAGAAATAAGTCTTCACACCGAGCAGGAGCTGCGCGGACTAAACGATGGAAGACTTTCTTGAGCTGACAGTCAGCGCAACGGCCTCCGGCTGCATCTATGCGCTGATGGCCCTGTCCTATCTGATCGTGCTGCGTCCGACGTCGATCATCAATTTCGCCATCGGCGAATGGGCGGCGACGGGCGCCTTCGTCGGCGTCGGCGTATTGACGACCTTGCTCTGGCCGCGTCTCGATGCGCCCTATCCAGTCGCCGTCGCCATCGTGCTCGTCGTCCTCGGCCTGCTCGGCTGGGCGGTGGAACGCCTGACGGTGCGCCCGCTCGTCAAGCGCGGCGCCGCCGTCACCAGTCCGATCCTGGCCCTGCTCGGCGTGTTGGTGATCTTCCGCGAGACGCTGACTTTGCTCTTCGGTGCCGATCCGTTTCCCTCGCCGCCACCGCTCGGTTATCGGCGCTTGGAGATCGGTCCGTTCGCCGGTGCCCCGCAGCAGTTTTTCATCATCGCCGTCACGCTGACCATCTTCGCCGGTGTCTGGTATTTCTTTGAACGCACCGTCTGGGGCCGCGCCTTCGAGGCGGTGGCGATCAATCGCCGGGCAGCCGCGCTGATGGGCATCAATCTCGGCCGCGTCACCGCGCTCGCCTTCGCCGCCGGCGCGGCCGTCGCCGGCATGGCCGGCCTCCTGATCAGCCCGCTGACCTCGGCCCATTACATGATGGGACTGCCGCTCGCCATTCAAGGCTTCACCGCTTTGGTGATCGGCGGCGTCGGCCGCGTCGAAGGCGCCCTCCTCGGCGGGCTCATTCTCGCCTTCGCCGAACAGCTTGGTGCCCGCTATCTGCCTATTCCCTCGGGGCTGACACTGGCCTTTCCGTTCAGCCTGCTGATCCTCTTCCTACTGTTGCGACCCACCGGGCTGATCTCGCCCCGCGAGGTGAGATGATCCGCACGCTCGTCTGGATCGCCGCCATCGTCGCGGCCAGCGCCATCGCCTTCGTTCTCGGCGGCTATGCCACCGATGTCTATCGCAAGATGCTCATCTGGATCGCGCTGGCGTTGAGCTACAATTTTCTGTTCGGCACCGCCGGCCAGGTCGCCTTCTCGCATTTCGCCTTTGCCGGTGTCGGCGCCTATGGCGTCGTCATCCTCTCGACCAAACTCGGCCTGCCCTTCGGCGTTGCCTTCATCGGCGCCATGGCTCTGTGTGCGCTCATCGCCTTCATCGTCGCTGTACCCTCGACACGGCTCGAAGGTTTTTATCTGGCGCTCGCCACCCTCGCCTTCGCGCAATTGTTCACCGTGCTGATCAACGAAGGCGGTGACCTGACGGGCGGCACCGGCGGCATCGCCGGCTATTCCTTGCCCAGTATCTTCGGCCTGCAATTGCGCGGACCGTGGTACACGGTGGTTCTCGTCCTGCTGGTGGCCGGCACCTTGCTGCTGCTCAACCGCCTCGACAAGTCGTCCTTCGGCCGCGCCTGCCGCGCCATCCGTGAAAACCCGGCCGTCGCCGCCGCCATGGGCATCAATGTCCGGCGCACCAAGGTCATCACCTTCACGCTGACCAGCACTTTGGCGGGGCT
The DNA here is from genome assembly GCF_031921685.1 of Methylocella sp. CPCC 101449. Classification (NCBI taxonomy): domain Bacteria; kingdom Pseudomonadati; phylum Pseudomonadota; class Alphaproteobacteria; order Hyphomicrobiales; family Beijerinckiaceae; genus Methylocella; species Methylocella sp. CPCC 101449. The sequence continues at coordinate 929,285 of NZ_JAPDHU010000003.1, forward strand.
CGCCGGCGTTGCCTATGCCTATACGGACAATGTCATCAACCCACCGGTGTTCGGGCTCGAAAACGTCTTTCTACTGCTGTTCATGATCATCGTCGGCGGCATGGGCCGGCCGCTCGGCGCCGTCGTCGGCGCCATTCTGCTCTATCTCGCCCCGTTCTTTCTCGAACCGATCGTCGGCCACGGCTATCTGGTGATCTTCGGCATCCTCGTCGTTCTAGCGATCCTGTATCAGCCTGCCGGCCTCGCCGGTCTCATCGATCGCAGCCTGGGGCTCCTGCGCCCACGAGGCCAGTCATGAGTGGCGCGCCCCTGATCCGTGTCGCTGGATTGAGCAAACGCTTCGGCGGCCTCACCGCTGTGGAAGATTTGAGCTTCGACGTCGGCCATGGCGAAATCCTCGCCGTCATCGGCCCCAACGGCGCCGGCAAGACCACCACATTCAATCTCATCACCGGCATGCTGGCGCCGACCACCGGCCAGATCGAACTCGACGGCCAGCGGATCGATGGCCTGCCCGTCCATCGCATCGCCGCGCTCGGCATGTTGCGCACCTTCCAACACAACATGCCCTTCGCCGGCATGTCGCTCACCGACAATGTCATGGTCGGCGCGCATCGGCGCTTCAGCGCCTCGGTCGTGGATATTCTGCTCCAGCGCAGTCACGTGCTGGCGGAAGAGAAGCAAGCCCGCGCCCGCGCCGCCGAACTGATCGACTTCGTCGGCCTCGGCCATCATCTCGATGCCGATGTCACCACCCTGTCCTTCGGCGAAGGTCGGCTGCTGGAAATCGCCCGCGCGCTGGCTGGCGATCCCAGAGTCATCCTGCTCGATGAACCGGCCGCCGGCCTGACGGCGGCAGAGGTGAAGCGGCTCAGCACGCTCATCCGCACCATCGCCGCCAACGGCGTTTCGGTGCTTTTGATCGAACACGACATGCATTTCCTCATGCCGCTGGCTGAGCGCATCGTCGTCCTCAACTTCGGCCGCAAGATCGGCGAAGGCACGGCACAGGAGATTGCCGCCAATGCGGCCGTCGTCGAAGCCTATCTCGGCAGCTCCATCAATCAGCTCAGCCAAGGAGGCGCTCATGCTTGAAGCTGTTGCGCTCAGCGGCGGCTATGGCCCGAGCGATATTCTGCGCGAGATTGCGATTACCATTCGCGAAGGCGAAGCAGTGGCCTTGCTCGGCCCCAATGGCGCCGGCAAATCGACACTCATGGCGGCCTTGACAGCCACGCTGCCGCATCGGCGCGGCACACTGCGCTTTGCCGGCGAGGATGTCAGCGGCGTGCCGAGCCACGGCCTCGTCGCCAAGGGCCTCGCGCTCGTGCCCGAAGGCCGGCAGATCTTCTCGCCCTTCAGCGTCGTCGAAAATCTGCGCCTCGGCGCCATGAAGCTCGGTTCCCGCGCGACGCTCGAAGAACGTTTCGACTACGTCTACACTCTGTTTCCGCGCCTCGCCGAACGCAAAAGCCAGCGCGCCGGCGCCATGTCGGGCGGCGAACAGCAAATGCTGGCCATCGGCCGCGCGCTGATGAGCAAGCCGAACATGTTGCTGCTCGATGAGCCTTTCCTGGGCATCGCCCCGAAAGTCATCGACGAAATCCTCGCCGCATTGCAGTTGCTGCGTCGCGACGGCTTGACCTTTCTCCTGGTCGAACAGAAGCTCCCCATCGCCCTGATGGCAACGGAACGGGCCTATGTGATGATCAAGGGTCATATCGTCCTGGAAAGCGACTGCCCGAGCCTGTCGCAACGCTCCGACATCCACGATCTTTATTTCAGTCTGTCGAGCCCGCAACAGGCGTAACGAAACGTGATTTGCTCTAGCGCGGCGCCCCAAAAAAGATTAGAGTGCTAATATTCTTGCAATGGACATCCGGAGGGATCACATGTCTGGTGCAGCACCATCTTCCATTCCGAGCGTTCTCGGCCTGCATCACGCCGCTTATCGTTGCCGCGACGCCGAAGAAACCCGCCATTTCTACGAAGACATTCTCGGCCTGCCGCTCGTTCACGTGGTGAGCGGCGATGCGCCCTCAACCGGCGATCCCAATCCCTTCCTGCATCTTTTCTTCCAGCTCGCCGACGGCTCCTGCATCGCCTTCTTCGATCTTGGCGACGGCAAAGCGGGCGAGCCATCGCCGAACACGCCGAAATGGGTCAATCACATCGCGTTCAACGTGCCAGACGACAAAGCGCTGAGCACAATGAAGGCCCATCTGCAGAAGCACGGCATCGAAGTGCTCGGCGAAGTCGATCATCACTTCGTCCACTCGATCTATTTCTTCGATCCGAACGGTGTCCGCCTCGAATTCACGACCCAGGTCGTCGACGACAAGCAGATGCAGCAGTACCGCAGCGAAGCGCATGAAGCGCTGCGCGACTGGAAGAAGAAGCATCAATCCGCCGCGGCCGCCTGAGGCGCGCGGAAGCGACCACCTCCCTTAACACCTATCCTCAGGCGAAGCGGCCATCCGCTCCGCTTAAGGATGAACCACGCCAGGTTTAAAATGACGAAAATCGAATGGGACCGGATTCCGATCGTCATCAGCTTTGCCGAAACCGTCCGCATGGTCGAAACCTATGGTTTCGTCGGCAGCCAGGGCATCACCGTGCTGGAGGGACAGCGGCTCGTGCCGCGCAACCGCCCCTCCGATACCGTCTTCCTGTTCATGCATCCGGCCACGACGTTGAACCTGTTGCCGATGCCCACCGCACTCGCCGACTCAGGCCTGCATGTGATGTGCTGCGGCAGCCGCTATGCCAAGAACGACAGCGCCCTAATCATGGAAAAGGTCGTCTACGATCTTGGCCAATATGTCCGTCATGCCCGTGAAGTCCTGGGCTATCGCAAGGTGGTGCTGGTCGGCTGGTCCGGCGGCGGCTCGCTGTCCCTGTTCTATCAGGCGCAAGCCGAAGCGCCGACCATTACCCACACGCCCGCCGGCGATCCTTACGATCTCACCACCGCCAATCTGCAACCGGCAGATGGCGTGATCTTCATCGCGGCCCATCTCAGCCGCGCCGAAACTTTAACCGAATGGCTCGATCCGTCGCTGCGCAATGAGCTTGATCCCGACGATCGCGATCTCGAACTCGACATCTACAATGCGCAATGTCCGGCACAGCCACCCTACAGCGCCGACTTCGTGAAAAAATTCCGTGCCGCCCAAGTGGCCCGCAATCGGCGCATCACCGCCAACGTGCAGGCCATGCTGGAAAAGCTGAAGAAGAAGAACGACGGCGAGATGGAACGCGGCTTTGTCGTCCATCGCACCAATTGCGACGTGCGCTGGCTCGATCCGGCGGTCGATCCGAACGGCCGTAAACCGGGCTGGTGTTTCCTGGGCGACCCCCGTATCGCCAATTCGGCACCGGCCGGCATCGCCCGCTATACGTCGCTGCGCTCATGGCTGTCGCAATGGTCGATCGACAACACCAATGCACGCGGCGTGGTCAATGCTGCCCGCATCACCAAGACACCCGTCTTGCAGATCGTCAACGAAGCCGACGATGCCGTGCCGGCGACGCATAATCCCGCCATCCGCGCCGCGCTGGCCACGCCCGACAAGGAATATGTCGAGATCAAGGGCGCCACCCATTACTTCCTGGGCCAGCCAGCCGAGCTTGCTCAATGTATCGGTGCGGTCGCCGATTGGAGCCAGCGCAAGTCCTTGCTGCAAGCCTGAAGCCTCAAGTCTTTCCGAACTGCTTCAGCGCGAGCGGTTCGGAAAGGCCTTGTTCATCGTAATCCGAAACTTCCCTTGCCGATGGCGGGGCATCGGCCTATGCCTGTCCATGTGGGACAATGCGCTGACTTCGCCGGAAGACAAGGCGCCTAAAGACATGGCGCGGCGATCAATGGGTCAGATTCGTCTTGTGCTGGCTCCCACCGGGGAACACTCACGATGACTGCTCAGATTGTCTCTGACGCGAGCGCATCTTTCGTCCGTCCTGCCAGCGCGCGTCTCGCCTGGGTCGATACGGCCAAGGGCATCTGCATTCTCATGGTCGTCATGCTTCACACCGTCACCGGCGTAGACGAAGCCTTTCCCGGTACGTCGGGCTGGCTGCATCACCTGATTTCCTTCGCTAAGCCCTTCCGCATGCCGGACTTCTTTCTGGTCTCGGGCCTGTTCGCCACCGCCGCCATGGGACGTCCCTGGCGCGACTTCCTCGATCGCAAGCTCGTCTACTTCGGCTATTTCCTGGCGCTCTGGATGGCCATCATCCTGCTCGTCAAAGCCCGCGGCATGGGCCTCACCGATCCGCAGAGCTTCCTCAGCGAATATCTCTGGGGCTTCATCGAGCCGTTCAGCACCTTGTGGTTCATTCACCTGTTGCCGCTGCTCTTCATAGCGCTGCGTCTCGTCTGGACTTGGCCCGTCTGGCTCGTCCTCATCGGCGGCCTGGCGCTGCATCTCCTCGCTGCTTTTCATCTCGATCCCAGCGACTATGGCCTGAGTTCGACCTTGACCCGCTGGACGGCGATCAACGCCTTCTGCCTGTTCTTCGTCTACTTCTACATCGGCGCGAAAGCCGGCCCGCGCATCCTGCAATGGGCTTCGCGCATCGCGGCTCAACCCTTGCCAGCGCTCGCAGCGCTCGTGGCTTGGGCTCTCGTGCATGGTGCGATCTGGAAAGCCGGCTATAGCAGCCTGCCGGGCCTTGGTTTCATCCTCGGCTTGGCCGGCGCCATGGCCGTCGTCACAATCTCAGTCCTGCTTGCCAAATATGAGCCCCTCGGCCTATTCCGCCGCATCGGCTCGCATTCACTGGCGATCTATCTGACCTTCGTTCTGCCGATGGCGGCGACGCGCATCGCGCTCCTCAAAGCGGGCGTGAGCAATGTCGATATTGCTTCGCTCATCGTTCTCGCAATCGCGGTCGCGATACCGATCGCGCTCGACATCGCCGTGAAGAATACGCCGCTGGCCTTCCTCTACACACGGCCGCGATGGGCACGCATCGCATAGGCACAGAAATTCTACGTCCGTAACATCTGCCCTTGCGGCTTAATGGCAAATCGCTACCTCCCTGTGCGGCCTGTCACAGCCTTCGCGCTGCATGTGATGCAATAGCGTTACATGAACAGGCTGATGCAACAGAGGAGCCATACGTTATGTTATTACGACGAACCCTTCTCGCCACGGCGCTCGTCGCCTTGTCTTATCCGGCTTTCGCGCAAGGCCATTCGCATAGCGCGCCCAATGGAGGCCAGATCGTCAACATCGGCAAGCTCGAAGCCGAACTGGTGGCACGCACTGGAGAGATCAGTCTTTTTCTCACTGATGCCAAGGACATGAAGGTCAATGCGGCGTCTTACAGCGCCTCCGCCGTCGTGCTCGCCAAGGGCAATGAACAGAAGACCGTGGAATTGACACCTTCTGGTGACAATCGTCTGGCAGGTAAGTTCGACTTCGTTGTTGACGGCCGCCTCCGCGCCACTGTGACGCTGAAGGGCCAGGATGGCGAAATCGGTAAAGGCCGGTATAATACCGATATCAAGCGTTAATCGGATCACATGAGCATGTTCCGCCTCGATCAACTGCGACTGGCTTCCGCGCCCTACGGGCTGCGGTTGGTTTTCGCTTTGGTTCTGGCCGTGTCTCTGATCTTCACGCTCAACACCGCACAACCCTTGAACGTCACGTTCGAGCACGATGCAGGCATCGCCTCGTTCCAACATCAGATGGCTCACGCATCGGTCGATCAAAAGATCCATGCGGCTTCCGATACGGATCAGGACCAAGATGGCACCTCCGGCGCCGTTCACATCCACGCCCATTGCGGCTGCCACACCACCTATGCCTTTCAGTCGGCAGAGGTTTCGCCTGACGCGCCCAGCGTTTCCGGCCTTCGTTTCGCTTTGACGGCATCGCCCCTCGCATCGCGCGATCCGCCGCCCCTGCCCGAACCCCCCAGAGCCTGATCGCCTCCGTTCGAGTGGTCTCCACTCGCAGCGATTTCTCGCCTTGCAACCGGCGTGATGCCGGCTGGGCTCTCGGGACTGATCATGACACGCAATACCGTTCTGGCCGCGACTTTGCTCGCCGGCATTCTCATGGGCGCCTTCATCGCGCCGAAAATCGAACCGCTGCGCGCGGCGCTGACGACGATCGGCATCATGTCCGACGGACCGGCTCAGGCCCAGACGCCGAAGCCGGAAGAACACGGCCACGAAGACAAGGAGGGCGAGATCGTCATGAGCGATGCTCAGGTCGAGGCTGGCCAATTCGCTGTCGCGGCCGTGGCAAAAGGCGAATTGTATCGCCGCCTGACTGCGCCAGCCGTCGTCACGCCCGATCCCGACAAGATCGCCCGCGTCGCCGCCAAGGTCGTCGGCACGGTCGCGGAAATGCGCAAGAAGCTCGGCGACACCGTGCGCAAGGGCGAAATCATCGCCATCATCGACAGCCGCGAAGTGGCCGAAGCGAAAAGCGCCTTTCTCGCTGCCAACGTCACCTACGATCTGCAGAACGATCTGTTCCAGCGCGAGAAGCGCCTCTACGATCAAAAGATTAGCGCCGAGCAGCAATTCCTCAAGGTGCGCGCCACCACCACGGAAGCGCGCCTGCAACTCGAACTGGCTCGCCAGAAACTGGCGGCGCTCGATCTCACCACCGATGAGGTCAACGCTCTGCCCAAGCAGCCAGTCGAAGGCCTGCGCCGCAAGGAGATTCGCGCGCCGATGGATGGTCGCATCATAGAAAGGCGCGTCGACGTCGGCGCGCCGGTCAACGGCGAGGGCCAGGAAAAGGAGCTCTACGTCATTGCCGATCTCTCCAGCGTCTGGGCCGATCTCTCGGTGCCGACGGCGGATCTGACCCATATCCATGAAGGCGATAAAGTCGTCGCCACGACGGATGCCGGACCGATCGAAGGCCAGATCGTCTTCGTCAGCCCCATGCTCAATCAGGAAACCCGTTCGGCGCGAGTGATCGCCGCTTTCGACAACGCCAAGGCGAAACTCCGCCCCGGCACTTATCTCACCGCCAAGGTCGTCATCGACGCCAAGCCGGTGGATTTGAAAGTGCCCAAGTCGGCCTTGCAGACCATCGGCAGTGAACAGGTGGTGTTTGTGCGCACCAAGGAAGGATTCGCCAAGCGCGAAATCGCCATCGGCGAGAGCGACGACGAGAACAGCCAGATCGTCTTCGGTCTCGATCCGGGCGAGGAAATCGCCACGCGCAACACCTTCACCCTCAAGGCGGATCTCGGCAAGTCCGAAGCCGAACACGCGCATTGATGGACCTGTCATGATCAACCGTATTATCGCTTTTTCCGTTCATCAGCGTTGGCTCATCCTGCTGCTGACGTTTCTGGCCTGCGCCTTCGGCGCCTGGTCCTTGTCGCGCCTGCCGATCGATGCCGTGCCCGACATCACCAACAATCAGGTGCAGGTGAACGCCGTTGCGCCAGCGCTGTCGCCCATCGATATGGAGCGGCAGGTCACGTTCCCGATCGAAACCGCGTTCGCCGGGATTCCGGGCCTCGAATATACCCGCTCGCTCTCGCGCAACGGCTTCGCCCAGGTCACCGCCGTTTTTTCTGAGAAGACCGACATCTATTTCGCCCGGCAGCAGATCGGCGAACGCCTGACGGAAGCCAAGGAGACTTTGCCAGTCGGCACGGAAGTGCGCGTCGGACCGATCTCCACCGGCCTCGGCGAAATCTATATGTGGACCGTCCACTACAAGGACGTGAAGCCCGACGAAATCCGCAACGGCAGCACCGGCTTTCAAAGCGACGGCAGCTATCTCACGCCCGAAGGCGCGCGCCTGACAACGGAACTGGAAAAAACCGCTTATTTGCGGACCTTGCAAGACTGGGTCATCCGTCCGCAATTGCGCAATGTGCCTGGTGTCGCCGGTGTCGACACGATCGGCGGTTTCGAGAAACAGTTTCACATTCAGCCCGATCCGGCGAAGCTCAACAGCTTCGGCCTGTCCTTCAGCGATCTCACCGAAGCCGTTCAGGCCAATAATGCCAGCCGTGGCGCCGGCTATATCGAACGCAATGGTGAAGGCTATGTGGTGCGCAGCGGCGGCCGTCTCGAAACCATGGACGACATTCGCGACGTGGTGATCAGCACCCGCAAGGGCGTGCCCGTACGCGTGCGAGACGTTGCCGATGTCTCCATCGGCCGCGAATTGCGCACCGGCAGCGCCAGCGAAAACGGCAAGGAAGTGGTCGTCGGCACGGCACTGATGCTGATCGGCGGCAACAGCCGCACGGTCTCCGCCGCCGTCGATAAGAAGGTCAACGAAATCCGCACCGGCCTGCCGTCAGGCATCGAAATCCAGACGGTTTTGAACCGCACCCTGCTGGTCGACGCGACGGTGAAAACTGTCGCCAAGAATCTGAGCGAGGGGGCACTGCTCGTCATTCTCGTCCTCTTTCTGATGCTCGGCAATTTCCGCGCTGCCTTCATCACCGCTCTGGTCATTCCCATCGCCATGCTGATGACGGCGACCGGCATGTTGCAGGGCCGAATCAGCGCCAATCTGATGAGCCTCGGCGCGCTCGACTTCGGCCTGATCGTCGACGGTGCGGTCATCATCGCCGAAAACAGCCTGCGCCATCTGGCGGAGCGGCAGCATCAACTCGGTCGAGCACTGACACGCTCGGAACGAATGGACACCGTCATCGCCTCGGCCGGCGAAATGGTGAAACCCTCGGTCTATGGCCAGGCGATCATCATTCTAGTCTATGTGCCTCTGCTCACCTTCACTGGCGTCGAAGGCAAGATGTTCGAACCGATGGCGCTCACCGTCATCATCGCTCTGGTTGCGGCTTTCGTTCTGTCGCTGACCTTCATTCCTGCCGCCATTGCCATTTTCCTCAGCCGCCCGGTCGAGGAAAAAGACAATCGCATCGTGCGCACCTTCAAGAGCGCCTATCGGCCGGCCCTGATGCGCGCTTTGGCCAAGCCCGGCGTCACCATCATCGCCGCCATGCTTCTCTTCGTCGGCGCGATGCTCATGCTGTCGCGCCTGGGCCAGGAGTTCATTCCGCAGCTCGACGAAAAAAACATCGCCATGCATGCGATCCGCATTCCCAGCACGGCGCTTACCCAATCGCAGGACATGCAGCTCGCAGTGGAAAAGACCGTGAGCACCTTCCCCGAGGTCGCTTTCGTCTTTTCCAAGACGGGTACGGCCGAGATCGCCGCCGATCCGATGCCGCCCAACACGTCGGATACGTTCATCATCCTAAAACCGCAGGCGGACTGGCCCGATCCATCGGAGCCGAAGGAAAGCCTTGTCGCCCGCATCAAACAAGCGGTCGAGCGCCTGCCCGGCAACAACTATGAATTCACGCAGCCGATTCAGATGCGCTTCAACGAACTGCTCGCTGGTGTGCGTGGCGACATCGCCGTCAAAGTGTTCGGCGACGATTTCACCACCCTGCTGCGCACCGCCAATCAGGTCGCGACGATCCTGCGCCAGGTGCCGGGCGCGCAGGACGTGCGCGTCGAACAGGCGGCCGGCCTGCCCTTCCTCGAAATCAATGTCGATAAGTCGCAGATCGCCCGCGTCGGCTTGAGCCTCGGCACGGTCCATGGCGTCATCGGTTCGGCGATCGGCGGCGAGCGCGCCGGCGTCGTCTTCGAGGGCGATCGCCGCTTCCCGATCATCGTGCGACTGCCCGACAGCGCCCGCCAGGACATTGCCGCACTGGAAAACCTGCCGGTGCCGCTGCCGGTCAGCGCCGACGGCGCGCGCCGCTCGATCCTGCTGAAACAGCTCGCCAGCTTCACGCTGGTGGAGGGGCAGAACCAGATCTCGCGCGAGAATGGCAAGCGCCGCGTCGTCGTCACCGCCAACGTACGCGGCCGCGACATCGCTTCCGTCGTGCATGAAGCGCGCGCGCAAATCGAACAGAAGGTGCAAGTCCCCTCTGGATATTGGGTCACCTGGGGCGGGCAATTCGAAAATCTCGCGGCGGCGCAGCAGCGTTTGATGATCGTCGTACCAGCCTGTTTCTTCCTGATCTTCATCCTGCTGTTCTCAGCCTTGCGATCGGTGCGCGATGCGCTGCTGGTCTTCAGCGCCGTACCCTTGGCGTTGACCGGCGGTATCGCCGCGCTCTGGCTGCGCGACATGCCCCTGTCGGTTTCCGCCGCCGTCGGCTTCATCGCTTTGTCGGGCATCGCCGTGCTCAACAGCCTGGTCATGCTCACCTTCATCCGCCAGTTGGTGGAGGAAGGAAAATCGATCAGCGAAGCGATCTATGAGGGCGCGATGACGCGCCTGCGCCCCGTCGCGATGACGGCGCTCGTCGCCTCGCTTGGCTTCGTGCCGATGGCGCTGGCCACCGGCACGGGCGCGGAAGTGCAACGGCCGATCGCCACCGTCGTCATCGGCGGCCTGATCAGCGCCACGCTGCTCACCCTGCTGGTGCTGCCAGCGCTCTACAGCCGCTTTGGCCGGGTCACGGCGAAGGAAAAACCCACCGACGAAACACCGCCCCGTCCCTCCGAAACAGAGATGAACATGGCCCAAGCCGCGCAGTAGCCGCGCTCTCGCGCCTCAAGCCAGTCCTGCAATTGTTTTGGAGCATCACCGTGTATCGCCAAAAATTTAAACGGCCTCTCGCCTTCGGCCGCCGTCTCTCGGTTGTCGTGACCACATCGGGCCTATTGGCGGCCTGCACGGTGGGACCGGACTTCGTGACGCCACCGTCGCCGGATGTCAGCCGCTATCTGCCCGATGAACGCCCGGCCCGTGACGGTCGCGCCGGAGCGGCCGCGGGTGTGGTCTGGGGCGCCGATGTGTCCGCCCAATGGTGGCGCCACTTCGGCTCGCCTCAGCTCAACAGCCTCATCGAGGCCGGCATCGCCAACAATCCCGATCTGGAA
>NZ_JAPDHU010000004.1:0-614481 GCF_031921685.1 Methylocella sp. CPCC 101449
GGCCAAGGTGCAGGCGGAGGGCCAGCGCGTCACCGATACGATCGCTCTGTTCCAGGCTTTGGGCGGTGGCTGGTGGAACCGCCCAGGCCCGCTCGTACCGCAGGGCGTGCCTGCCGAAGGAACGCCGCAGACCGTCGCCGCAAATTAAGCGGCGACACGCTGTCCGTTCACAAACGGGCTAACGGCAAAAAACTAACGGAACGACGGCGCGAAAATGGGGTTCTCGTTCGGCAGCCGCAGATGCGCGCGGCTCGGGCCATCACGATCTTCGCCGGACATGTAAAAGCCGTTGGTCATCTGTCTGCCCAACGGTGCCGGAGGCGGGCCCATCGGCGGACGCTGATCCACACGGCGCTGCACGCGCACGCGCCCGCCGATCCGCGCACAGCCGCCATCGGTCGTGGAGACAAAGCCCGAACCATAGATCGCGCAACGATTGGCCTGTGCCAGCCGCGTGACTTGCGTATCGGCCGCAAATCCGGGCGTGGTCAGCAGCAGACACAATGCGCCCGTCTGCGAGAGGCGGGAGAGCACCATAGGCTGAAGAGGACGATGATCCGTCAAACTGTGCCGCCGTAGCTGCTGGATGGGCCGGAAACGAGGATGATATGCCGATACGCAGGCATAAGGCCGATTGGATCGGCTGACCATCGATTGATACGAAGATCGTGGCAAGATCAAGATGATGTCGCCATTGTTGCCCGGGTTCCACAATCTTGGCCGAGGTTTTGCGCGCGCCGTGTTGTGTCAGCCACGCCAATCGCCGATGGCAGCCTGGACCACGGCCAGGGCCGCGACCGCCGCCGTATCGGCGCGCAGAATGCGTGGTCCCAGCGAGATGCCGATGACACCGGGCACGGCATTGATCATCTTGCGCTCGGCATCGTCGAAACCGCCCTCGGGGCCGATCAACACAGCGAGTGCGGGGGCGGGCGTGTCGGCGACCGCATGGCGCAGCATCTGTACGGGCTCGGCGATGGCGGCATCCTCGTCGCAGAAGACGAGCCGGCGCGCTGCGGGCCAATCGCGCAAGATCCGCTCGAGATCGATCGGTTCCGCAACGTCCGCTATTGTCATGATGCCGCATTGCTCCGCCGCTTCGATCGCATTGGCCTGCAAGCGCTCAAGATTGACGCGCTGCACCTGCGTGCGACGCGTCAGCACCGGCTGCAACTTGCTGGCGCCCATTTCGACGGCCTTTTGAGCCATATAATCGAGGCGGGCGTGTTTGATCGGGGCGAACAGATAATGCAGGTCGCATGCGGGCTGTTGCGCGCGCGCCTGCTCGCTGATTTCGAGGCGCGCCGATTTGCGCGTGCCCGGTGCGATCCGGGCCGACCACTCGCCGTCGCGGCCGTTGAACACCAGAATCGTGTCGCCTTCGCGCAGCCGCAGCACGTTGAGAATGTAGTTCGATTGGTCGCGCTCAAGATCGACGACAGCGCCAGCCGCAAGCGGCTGGGGAACAAAAAGACGTGTAGCGGCAAAATCGTAGCGGGGCATCGGCAGGAAGATTCCAGGATTTGACCATCGAGAAAAGCCCGGGAAACGCGTGGATTGTGCGGTGCCAGGCTCAATCAGGGCCGTTTTCCACGAATCCGTCCTATTTTGAAGGCTAAATCGCGAAATTCCCAGGCTCTTGCCGTAAGTGACACTAGATTGTTAAAAAGCCCGCCAATTGAGAGGCTGACTCCTCATGCGGCGGAGCAGTTTCAGCCGGGGCCCGCTGTGATCATGCGGCGGGCCAGATGCGCAGCGAAGGTAAGTAGAGGATGGCCATGAACCCGACACCCCGCGCTGGTTTGAAACCGGTGCTCGCGACCTTGGTCGCTGCCGGGCTGCTCACCGCGGCGGCGCCGGCATTCGCGCAGTCGTGCAACGAGGACATCGCCAAGTTTCAACAACGGCGTGAGGCTCAGATCGCTGCGCTGAACAATCTCAGCAAGAAGGGCAAAGGCAAGCTCGATCCGATCGCCGCTTGTCCGCGTCTGCGCGGTCTGGTGGCCGTCGAAGGCGAGATGTTCGCTTATATGACCAAGAACCAAAGCTGGTGCGGTATTCCCGACGATGTGATGGGACAGGTCAAAGACGGTCGCGGCAAATCCGCCAATCTTGCCGCGCAAGCGTGCAAGGCCGCCGCCATGGCGCGCAAGATGCAGGAACAAGCTCGTGAAGGTGGCGGGCAAGGCGCGCCGCAGGCGCCGCGGTTGCCCTCCGGCCCGCTCTAAGCCTTGGCGAGCGAACCGTCTTCCAATGTTTCACGGTCGCTGCCCGATTCCGTTTCGGGCAGCCTCGTTCTAAGATGGGCGCCTGACGCCGCGATTCCCTTCATTCAATTGGCGCGCATCGACCGGCCGATCGGTTGGTGGCTGGTGCTGTTGCCGTGCTGGTGGTCGGCGGCTCTGGCCGGCATTCAGCAAGGCAGCGGACCCAACTGGTGGCACGTGCTGCTGTTTCTGATCGGCGCCATTTCCATGCGGGGTGCTGGCTGCGTCTACAACGACATTGTCGATCGCGACATCGATGCGGGGGTTGAACGCACGCGCGGACGGCCTTTGCCGTCAGGCCGCGTCTCATTGACCGCAGCGGTTGTCTTTCTCGTTCTGCTATCGCTGATTGGCGCCGCGGTTCTTCTGTCATTCAACCGCTTCGCCATTGTCACCGGCCTCGCTTCGCTGCTCATCGTCGCGATCTATCCATTCATGAAGCGGGTGACGTCCTGGCCCCAGGCGGTGCTCGGGCTTGCTTTTGCCTGGGGCGGTCTCATGGGTTGGGCGGCGGCTTTTGGCTCGCTCTCCTGGCAGGCCGTGCTGATCTATGTCTGCGCGATCTTCTGGACCATCGGCTACGACACGATCTACGCGCTGCAGGATGCGCGTGATGATGCCATCGTCGGTGTCAAATCGACCGCGCGCCTGTTCGCGCAAAATGTTCGGCTTGGCGTGGCGATCTGCTACGTGCTGGCGCTCATCTGCGCGGCTCTCGCGATTGCGGGCGTGCACGGTGGCGTTCTCGCCTGGGCTGGCTGGCTGGCTTTTGCCGCCCATCTGGGCTGGCAGGTCAGCCGCATTGAGCGGGCCGACACGCGCGTCGCGTTGATGCTGTTCCGCTCCAATCGCGACGCGGGCCTGCTTTTCTTCGCCGGCCTTGCGGCCGACGGCATGTTGTCGCGCGGGTTATTTTAACAGCTATCAGTGCCGCGCGATGATCTCGCGTTCGCCGTGATGCACCACATCCATGCGAACGAGCGCGCCGGGCTTGCGCCGACGCAGGAACCGGCCGCGGCGGGCGAGCAGCGTCGTTCCCTTGCGCGCATGGTCTTGCGGCCTGGCACAATCGATGTCGCCGAGACGCCGGCGGATGCATTCCATCTGGCCGCCGGCTCGTTCGACATAAAGCGGCAGCGCGAAATACTCGCCCCAATATTGCAGATGAGCGAAAGCTTCGCGTTCGTCGCCGGTATCGGCGAGCAGAATGCGCAGATCGGCATCGCTATGGCTGAGGCTCACCAGATAACGTTGGCTATTGGCCGTTTCGCCGGTGGCCTTGAACACGACGCCGCGATAGGCGCGTGCCGGCACGCGGATTTTCATCCGCACGCCATTGCGGCGCCGGCGGATGACGATGCCCTGCCGCAGCAACGTCACTTCGCGCTGGCCACCGTCGGCGCGCGTGTCGACGCAGGCCAGCGTCGGCCATTCCGATTTGAGATCCTGTGCTTCATTCGCCATTTGACTGCCTCGTCCGGGTTTCCGGTTCTGAGGTCAGCCTAGGCGTCGATGGCGGGAGATCGCCTAACAGGTCTGGTTAAGGGCCGTTAATCGTGCCGCTATGCGCAGGTTTCAGCCGCTAGGCTCAATATGGCCTTCGGCAATTCATTCAAATTGTCAGTATCTAGCTAAAGCCGCGCCTCGGCGAAAATTGGCAGGACGGAATGTTTCCACGGTCCGTTGAACTCGGCGATGAGGTCCTGCGCCGCGGTGCGGCCGGTTTCGACACGATGGTCGAGCAGATCGAGAAAATGCCCTTCGTCGCGGCCCTGGGTATCGCGCCTGGCGCGCCGCTGCAGACCTTCGCGGGCCAGCGCCAGGACATCCCGGCCGATGTCGCGCAGACTGCGCCCGGCGATCTGGGCATTGAGCCCGATCTGGGGAACGTCGTCGCGCAATCTTTGCCGTTCGGTGGCGCTCCAGCGGCGGACGATTTCCCAGGCGCCATCGAGCGCGGCCGCATCGTAGAGCAAGCCGAAATAAAGCGCCGACATCGCCACCACGTGATCGGCCGAACCCATGTCGGCGCCACGCATTTCTAGAAAACGCTTCAAGCGCACTTCCGGAAAGATGGTCGACAGATGGTTGGCCCAGTCCGACACCGTGGCGCGTTCGCCTGGCAAAGCTTCGAACGAGCCGGCCATCAGATCGCGGAAGTCGGCGCCGGCGACGTCGTGATAGATATCGCCGCGCTTGACGAAATACATCGGCACTTGCAGCGCATAGTCGACATAGCGCTCGAAGCCGAAGCCTTCTTCGAAGACGAAGGGCAACATGCCGGCGCGTTGATTGTCGGTGTCGCGCCAAATCTCGGAGCGTTCCGACAAGCGCCCGTTGGTCTTGCCTTCGGTGAAGGGTGAATTGGCGAAGAGCGCCGTCGTCAGCGGTTGCAAGGCCAGCGAGACGCGCAGCTTCTTGACCATGTCGGCTTCGGAGGTGAAGTCGAGATTGGTCTGCACCGTGCAGGTGCGATACATCATGTCGAGGCCACGGGTGCCGACTTTCGGCATGTAGCCGGTCATGATCTTGTAGCGGCTCTTCGGCATTTTCGGCGTTTCGGCCAGCGTCCAGAGCGGGCTCATGCCGAGGCCGAGAAAACCGATGCCGTGCCGTCCCGCCACTTGATTGGCGAGCGCGAGATGGGCGTTGAGTTCCGCGGCCGTGTCGTGCGCGCTGGCCAGCGGCGCACCCGACAGTTCGAACTGACCGCCAGGTTCCAGAGAAATGGCGCCGCCGCGATCGTCGAAAAGGCCGATCAGCGCTTCGCCATCGAAAATCGGTTGCCAGCCGGAGTCCGCCTGTATGCCTTCGAGCAGGGCGCGAATGCCGTGGTCGCCGTCATAGGGAACGGGGGATTGGTCAGCCACGTAGAACGGGAACTTCTCGTGTTCGGTGCCCACGAGCAGATCGCCGCTTTGCTTGATACCCTGTTCAAACCAGGCGACGAGTTCGTTGCGCGATTCGATTGGTGTGGTGTCGGACGTGTCGCGCGCCATGAAACTCGTTTTTGAGACGTTGGGTTGCAAAACGGCCCCCCAGGGCCGGAGTCTTCATAGGCGGGCGCGAGGAGCTATGCAACGGTAGGACGCGCGATCGGCCACTGTGCTGATTTCACGGTGATTTGAAGGGAAAAGGGGCGGGCGCGGCGCCCCGGCCAAACAAGGTTAAAGCCCGTGAACTGAATTAAATTTGCCCGGTTAATCAGGCGATTAACATTTATGGCCATAGTGGGGGCACTACCGGGAGGGCGCCCCATGTCATGGTTTTCGAAGTCATGGTTTTTGAAATTCTTGCGAGACACCGAGGGAGCGACCGCAGTTGAATATGGAATCATCGCCACCGCCATTGCGCTAGCGATTGTCGCCGGGACCACGCTGATCGGATCGGAAATGCGCGACAGATATTATAGCCCGGTGGCCAACAGCATGACCCTGGGGTGAGAGGCGGGCCGGCGAGCGGCCCCGTTCTTACGAGCAGCCCGTTCTTATTCGGATGTCGGGAAACGAGGCTTCGCCCAGAAGTCGCGGACATCAGCCAGCGCCTTGATCCGCACCGCCATCAACCGATCGGCACGCGCTTGCGCGTCCTCGGCCGTGTCGGCTGTGCCATGATTGACGAGCGCGACCGCACGACTGAGCTTTTCGCGCAGCGCCGCCGTCGCGCGCTCGCAAATCGCCGCCAGGGCCTGCGGATCGTCCGTGCCCTTGGTCTTGATATGTCGGCGGATCGACGCGACGGTTCCGGTTGCGAGCCGATCGAGGTCGTCGACGATGGCCTCGAAACGGCTGCGGAAGCTCGGATTGAGGCGGTTGTAGTCGGCGAGCGCGGACCGGCTTCCCGGCAAGATCGAACGGGAGAAATATTCCTGATAGGTGACGGGCTTCCAGGCCAAAAGATCGTCGAACAATTCCGGCATCGTCGGCAATTGCTCGATGATCATCAAAATCTCGTTGAAAAGATTAAGGTAATCGTTGGCCAGACCAGACGCCGGGTTGACGAGAGAAGGCGCCGTATCATCCATCGCAGACACGCTGTTGCTGGCCGAACTCGACCCGTTTGACATGTTCATCCGTTCGCACCGATTCGGTCGCGCTCACAAAAGTTGGGGTAATTTAGATGGCGAATGATAATAAGAGATTGCCAAATCATCTGAAATTCGGCCGGCCTTTTGCTTTTTAGCGATCTGGATTTTTGATCATGTGCGGTCGTTTCGCGGTGACGCAGGCCCCCGACAGCATTCGCGCTTTTTTCCGCTACGTCGAACAGCCGAATTTTCCGCCGCGCTACAACATCGCGCCGACGCAGCCGGTGCCGGTGGTCCGTGTCGCCGACGGTCCGGGCGGCAAGTCGCGGCATTTCACGCTTCTGCGTTGGGGTTTTCTGCCGGGATTCGTCAAGGACCCAAAAGATTTTCCTTTGGTCATCAACGCGCGTTCCGAAACGATTTTCGACAAACCGAGCTTTCGCAACGCCATGCGCCGCCGGCGCTGCATCTTCATCGCCGATGCCTTCTATGAATGGCAGCGTGGGTCGAAAGCCAAGGGACGCAGCAAGACGCTCGTGCCCTATCTCATTCGCCGTCGTGACGGTGCGCCGATGGCGCTCGCCGGCCTGTGGGAAAATTGGATGGGACCGAACGGCGAGGAAATGGAAACCGCTTGCATTGTCACCACCGCCGCCAATGCGGTGATGGCGCCGATCCATGATCGCATGCCGGTGATCCTCGAGCCCGAGGATTTCGATGTCTGGCTCGAGAATGATGCGGTCGATGCGGAGGAGGCCGCGGCTCTGATGCGACCCGCCGGCGAGGATGTCCTGGAAGTGTTCGAGGTTTCCTCGGCCGTCAACAAAGTCGCCAATGATTCACCCGAGGTGCAGATGCCGGCGACGCATGAGAAGCCGCCGCCTGATGACGGCGGCTACGGCATGCTTTTTTGAGGCGTCAAGACAAAGGCCCTAAACGCGCCCCACGCTGATGTAAGTGAAGTCGTGCCGGAGCATTTCTTCGGGACGATAGATGTTGCGCAGATCGACCACGATCGGCTTGGCCAACAGATCGCGAATGCGCTTGAGATCGAGCGCGCGGAACGCATCCCATTCGGTGAGGATGACCAGTACGTCGGCATCGCGCGCGCATTCATAAGCATCGTCGCAGAACGTGACGCCGGGAAGGAGCGGCCGCGCCTGCTCCATTGCTTCGGGATCGTAAGCGCGAACAGCAGCACCGCGTTGCTGCAAGGCCGGCACGATGGTGAGGGCCGGGGCCTCGCGCATGTCGTCTGTATTCGGCTTGAAGGCCAGTCCCAGAACCGCCAGCGTTTTGCCGACGACCGAGCCGCCGCAAGCATCGAGAATTTTCTCCGCCATCCGCTGTTTGCGCGCTTCGTTGGAGGCCGCGACCGTCTCGACGATCCGCACTGGCGCGCCGAAGTCGTGACCCGTGCGGATCAGGGCCATCGTATCTTTGGGGAAACAGGAGCCGCCATAGCCGGGCCCCGCATGCAGAAACTTCGAGCCGATGCGATTGTCGAGGCCGATGCCGCGCGCCACGTCTTGCACGTCGGCGCCGGCCTTCTCGCACAGGTCGGCGATCTCGTTGATGAAGGTGATCTTGGTGGCGAGAAAGGCATTGGCGGCATATTTCGTCAGCTCCGCCGTCCGCCGCGCCATGAAGACCAAAGGCGATTGATTGAGATAGAGCGGACGATAGATTTCCGTGAGGATGTCGCGGGCTTTGGCATCGTCGGTGCCGACGACGATGCGATCGGGCCGTTTGAAATCCGAAATGGCCGCGCCCTCGCGCAGGAATTCCGGATTGGAGACCACGGCGAATTCCGCATCCGGCCGCCGCTCGCGGATGATCCGCTCGACCTCATCGCCGGTGCCCACCGGCACGGTGGATTTGTTGACGACGACGGTGAAGCCTTTCAGGGCGTCGGCAATCTCGGCCGCCGCGGCGTAGACATAGGCGAGGTCCGCATGGCCATCGCCGCGCCGCGACGGAGTACCGACGGCGATGAAGACCGCATCGGCTTCCGCAACCGCCGGGGCAAGATCGGTAGTGAACGACAGGCGCTGCTGGCGGACGTTGCTGGCAACGAGAGGCGCCAAGCCAGGCTCGAAAATCGGTATTTCGCCCCGCTTGAGCGCGGCAATACGGTCGACATTCTTGTCGACGCAGACGACCGTATGGCCGAAATCCGCGAAACAGGCGCCTGAAACCAGCCCGACATAGCCGGACCCAATCATCGCAATACGCATGCGTTCTCCGTCGTTGTCGTCCGGGCGGCCTTATAGCCGATTCCGGTCACGCGTCGATTGACTGCATACATATTATATGTATAGATACAATTACGATGCAGGCAAAAGCTACTGGGAGGACGAGTGATGGCTGCTTCTCACGACAATACGGTGCTGGTCATTGGCGGGGGCATTGGCGGTATGGGCTGTGCTTTGGCGCTCAACCAGGCCGGCTTTGACGTCGAGCTGATCGAACAGGCCGCTGAAATCGGCGAAATCGGCGCCGGCATCCAGTTAGGTCCCAATGCTTTCGCGGCGATGGATGCGCTGGGCTGCGGTCCGCGCGCCCGGGCGCGCGCCGTCTATACCGACGATCTCATCATGATGGACGCCGTCGACGAGAGCGTCGTCGGCAAGATTTCGGCGCGCGAAGAATTTCGTGAGCGCTTCAAAAATCCTTACGCGGTGATCCACCGCGCCGACATTCATCTGTCGGTTTATGAGGAAGTGCAGACCAAGTCGAACGTCCGCTTCCACACCAATTCGCGCATCGAGAGCATCGATATCGACGACAAGGGCGCGCGCGTGCGCGATGCCAATGGCAAGGAATATCGCGGCATCGCTTTGATCGGCTGCGACGGCGTCAAGTCCGTCGTGCGCGAGAAGCTCGTTGGCGACGGGCATCGCGTGCCGGGCCATGTGGTTTATCGCGCCGTGACGCCGCGCGACGAATTCCCCGCCGATCTGCGTTGGAATGCGGCCACCATCTGGGTCGGTCCCAACTGCCATCTCGTTCACTATCCGATGCGCGGCGGCGAGCAATACAACATCGTCGTCACCTTCCACAGCCGTGAGAAAGAAGAATGGGGCGTGCGCGAAGGTTCGCGCGAGGAAGTGCAATCTTACTTTCAGCACATCGCGCCGCGTCCGCGCCAGCTCATCGACAAGCCGACGTCGTGGCGGCGCTGGTCGATCGCCGATCGCGATCCGGTGGAGAAATGGGGTGAGGGCCGTGCCACCTTGCTCGGTGATGCCGCTCATCCGATGCTGCAATATATGGCGCAGGGTGCCTGCATGGCGCTGGAAGATGCGGTGACCCTGCGTGAGGCGCTACGTGTCCACAAGGGCGACCTCCAAAAGGCCTTCCGGCTCTACGAAGAGAAACGCATTCCGCGCACGGCGCGCGTGGTCTATTCGGCGCGCGAAATGGGTCGGCTGTTCCATGCCGGCGGCGTCGAGCGGCTGGTGCGCAACCAGCTCTGGCAGGGCCGCAGCCAGGAGCGCTACTACGATGCGCTGGAATGGCTCTACGGCTGGTCGGTCGAGAAGTGTCTCGCATGAGTACGACGCGCGCCGATATCGAATCTTCCGTGGCGCTCGATATGGACGCCATGCCGGGCCACTACATTCGCCGCCTGCAACAGGTGGCGGTGCGGCTGTTCTCGGAGGAAGTCGGTTCGGAGCTGACGCCGGTGCAATTCGCTGCGCTTGTCGCCATCGCCCAGCGCAGCGGCTTGGGGCAGGCGGATCTCGCCGCGCAGATCGGCTACGATCGCGCCACCATCGGCGGCGTGATCGATCGGCTCGAAGCCAAGGGCTGGGTCAGCCGCACGCCTTCGCGCGAGGATCGCCGGCAGAATATCGTCGCGATCACGCCGGCGGGCGAACAGGCCATGGCGCAGGCGACATCGGCGGTTGAAAGGGTGCAAACCCGTTTCCTGTCGCCGCTCAATTCGGACGAACAGCAGGTGTTCGAGCAGATGTGCCGCAAACTGCTGGGATATCACCTGGGCTGATATTCCAATTTATTCTTTCTTAGATTGCCAGTCGCGTTCGGGTGGTTTTCCGGTCCACCCGTCGCTCAATTGCCATGATTGGCGGACAAGAGAACGGGCTCCTCGTAATTTCGCGATCAAATGCTATGACTGGTCGGCTTCCTGCCAGAATCCGACCTGCCGGTGGATGATTTCGTGATGTCCGGCTTTCGGTTCGAGTTCATTTCTGTTTTTTCCGGATCGAGTCCAGATGTCTTCCGTTCCTTCCCTCGGCAGTCGCGCCGCCTTCACGCAAGGCCCGATCATGCGCCATGTGATCGTCATGGCGACGACCGGCTCGATCGGCCTGATGGCGATTTTTTTCGTCGATTTGCTGTCGCTGCTCTATGTGTCTTGGCTCGGCGATCACGCGCTGACAGCGGCCGTCGGCTATGCGACGCAGGTGTCGTTCTTTCTGATCTCGATCAGCATCGGCTTTTCGATCGCGGTGGGTGCTTTGGTGGCGCAGGCGATCGGTGCCGGCGACAAGGCGCGCGCCGGCCGTCTCGCCGCCTCCAGCCTCGTCCATGTCGCGGTGGCCTCCGTGGTCTTGACGCTGGCGATGCTGCCGTTCCGTCGCGATCTGCTGCATTTGCTCGGTGCGCGCGATCACGTCCTCGACGTCTCTTCGACTTTTCTGCTGATCTCCCTGCCGTCGTTGCCGTTGATGTCGGTCGGCATGGCGTTCGCGGCTCTGCTGCGGGCGCGCGGCGACGCACGCCGCGCCATGTATGTAACACTAGGTGGCGGCCTCGCCACGGCAGTCCTCGATCCGATCTTCATTTTCGCGCTTGGATTGGGCGTCAATGGTGCTGCCATCGTCACTGTTCTGTCACGTCTGTGTTTTCTCGCTGTCGGCGCCTGGGGCTGCATGCGCGTGCATCGCATGGTCAGCCGGCCACAGCGTCATGCCTTGCTGCCCGATCTGAAAATCATGATGCGGATCGCCATCCCGGCGATCCTGACCACGCTTGCCGCGCCAGTCTCGACCTCTTATGCGCTGAGCGTGTTTGCCACCTTCGGCCAGGACGTGGTCGCCGCCTATACGATCGTCGACCGCATCATTGGCGTCTCTTTCGGGCCGCTGTTTGCTCTGTCGGGCGCCGTCGGTCCGATCATCGGGCAGAACTATGGGGCGCGGCTGTTCCCGCGCATTCGCCGGACGCTGATCGACTGTTTCACGCTCTCGAGCGGCTACAGCCTCGCGGTCTGGCTCATCCTTGCCCTGGCGGCGCCGTTGATCGTCAAATTGTTCGACGCGTCGTCGATGACGGCTGAGCTGATCATGTTCTATTGCCGCTTTGGCGCGATAGCCTGGGTGTTTCTCGGCTGCATGTTCGTCGCCAATGCGGCTTTTAACAATCTTGGTTACCCGGTGTTATCGATGGTCTTCAACTGGGGCCGCTCGACGCTCGGCACGATTCCCTTCGTCACCATCGGTGCCAAGCTCTGGGGGCCGGAAGGCGCGATGATGGGCATGGCGGCTGGCGCGGCTCTGTTTAGCCTGATTGCGATCTTCGTCGCTTTCTATGTCACAGGCCGTCTCGCCCGGGTGCGCGAAATGGGATAAGAAGGCGCAGGTGTGGCATTTGGCGTGGCGTTAGAGAAAGGGACGGACATGTTTAATCTCTACGAAATCGTGCAGGCTTCGCAGGGGGGTGATGGCGTCAAAACCCTGGCGCGCATGTACGGTCTGTCCGACCAGCAGGCGGAAGCGGCGGTCGGCGCGATCTTGCCGGCGATGTCGCAGCGTCTGCAAGCCAAGGCGCAAGACCCGCAAGGCATGGCCGAACTCTTCTCGGCGATGATGAACGGCCAGGGCATGGCTGCTTTCTCCAATCCCGCCGCGGCGCAATCAGGAGACGCCCGACAATTCGGCCGCGATATGCTGGGCCAGATGTTCGGCGATCGCGATGCCTCCCGCCAGCTCGCCGCCCATGCGGCGCAAGCGGCCGACGTCAGCCAGGACATCATGCAAAAGCTGATGCCGGCGATCATCGCCATTGTCATGGGCGGCCTGACCAAGTCGATGAATGACAAGGGCCTGGGCGGCATTTTGGAACAGATCGGCGGCGCCTTCGGCCAGCCGGGTCCGCAGACCGCGCCGCAAAGCGGTAGCGGCCTGCCGGGCAATGGTCTTCCTGGCGGGCTCCCTGGTGGTATGCCCGGCAACGGTCTTCCAGGCGGAGCCGGTGGCGGTCTTGGTGATATCCTCGGGCAAATCCTGCAAGGCACGTTCGGCCAGCCGCCGCAGGCCGGTGCGCCCGGCGGCGGCGACATTCTCGATCAGGCCGGTCGGACACCGCAGGCGGGCGGCGCAACACCGCAAACACCGTCACCCAATGCGACCCCAGGCGCGACGCCGGGATCAAGTCCGATGGCTTTCCCTGGCGGCTTCGACCCGAAATCGATCCAGGCGGGCATCGACATGCTGGGCAAGATTCTCGGTCACGGCACCCAGCAGGCGCCGCAGCAGCAGGCCAATCTCAACGACATTCTCGGCCAGCTGTTCGGCAACAAGCGATAAGCTTTATTTCAAGGCGGCAAGGCTGACCGGCGGAACGCTATCCGCCGGCACAAAGAAATCTTGTGCCAGCGCCTGGGCCGGATTGACCCGATACTGGTCGAAATCGCGCACGCCGTTCTCATAGAGGAAGGTGTCGTCGATGATGAACTGGCCGGTGAGCGTTTTCGCGGGCGAACAGAAAATCATATGCGCCGCGTCGGCGAGAATGTCGGGCGTGCGCGAGGCCTGCATCAGCGCATCGCCGCCGAGCAGGTTCTTGATCGCCGACGTGGCGATGGTCGTGCGCGGCCACAGCGCGTTGACGGCAATGCCTTTGCGGCGCAGTTCGCCGGCCAGTCCCAGCACCACCATGCTCATGCCGAATTTCGCCATCGTATAGGCGGTGTGCGGCGCGAACCATTTTTCCTTCATGTCGAGCGGCGGCGACAGCATGAGGATGTGCGGATTCTCAGCCTGGGCCAGGAAAGGCACGGCGAATTTCGACACCATGAACGTGCCGCGCGCATTGATCTGATGCATCAGATCGTAGCGGCGCATGTCGGTGGCTTGGGAATCGGTGAGAGAAATGGCGCTGGCATTGTTGACGACGATGTCGAGCGAGCCGAAATGCGCGGCGGTCTTTTCGATCGCCTCGCGCACCTGCGCGTCTTCCCGGACGTCGACGAGAAGCGGCAGGGCCTTGCCGCCAGCCTTCTCGATGTCTTCCGCCGCCGTGTAGATCGTGCCGGGCAGCTTCGGATGCGGCTCGGCGGTCTTGGCGGCGATGGCGATATTGGCGCCATCGCGGGCGGCGCGCAGCGCGATGGCAAGGCCGATGCCGCGCGAGGCGCCGGTGATGAACAGGGTCTTGCCGGCGAGCGTGCCTGTGGGCGTCGTCATCGTGGTGCTCCTTGCAATAGCGTTTTCAAGCGAAGTGGACACCGGTTCGCGTGAAGAAAACGCGTCAAAACAAAACCGATCTGGTTATTTCTTGGATGCTATTTCTTGGATTTCGCCATGAACGCCGTGAAGGCGGCGCGCGCTTCGTCGGATTTCAGCGCCGCGCCGAAAGCCCGTGCCTCCACGCCCATCCGATCGAGAATGGTGTCGCGATCGCCACGCATCAGCCGTCGCGTCGTCGCCACCGCATTGCGCGGCTTGGCGGCCAGCGTTCGCGCCTTCTCCAGCGCATGGGCATGCAACCGATCCTTATCGACGACCGCGTTGACGAGGCCGACTCGCTGCGCCTCTACAGCGTCGAAACCTTCGCCCAGCAGCAGCCATTCGCTCGCCTTGGCGATGCCCACGCGTTCCGGCACCAGAAGGGAGGCGGCGGCCTCGGGCACAAGGCCGAGATCGACGAAAGGCATGCGGAAAGCCGCATCGGGTGCCGCGTAGACGAGATCGCAGTGAAACAGGATCGTCGTGCCGACACCGATTGCCGCGCCTTCCACCGCCGCAACGATCGGCTTGTCGCAAATGGCGAAGCGCCGAATGAAACGCAGCGCCGGAAAATCCTCGATCGCGCTGGTTGAGGAGAGGAAGTCGGCGATGTCATTGCCTGATGTGAACAGGCCGCCGCTGCCGCGCAGCAGCAAGGCGCCGATCTTGCCGTCGGCCTCCGCCGCATCGATGGCGGCGATCATCGCCTCATACATGGCGCCGGTGAGCGCGTTCTTCTTGTCCGGCCGGTTCATCGTGATGGTGAGCACGCCATCGGCCGCGGCTGTGGTGATATGATCGTTCATGATGCGAGCGCCCGTTCAGCGGTGTGGACGGAGGCAGCGCCGCCGGTCACGGTCCATTCGAGTCCCTTGGCGCCGACGCAGAGATTCTCGGCGAAGAAGCGGGCGATATCGACATGGGCTTCATGGCCATTGGCATTCAGCGCGGCCAAGCCCATGCGGGCCAAAGCCGTGCCGCCGCGCGCCAGGCCGAAGAGGCGCAGATAGGGCGTGGCGCCGGCCAGCGCATCGTCGGGGCGCGCCGCGAGCGCGTCCAGCATGTAGCGCGTGGCTATCTCCAAAGCGTCGACACATTCGCCAAGACGGGCGGCACTGGCGCCGAAGGCTGGATCATTGACCTTGGCGACATCGGCGACGACCGCACGCATGTCGGCGATCTCGCGCGCCACCGTCTCGCCATTGGAGAGCGGTAGTTTGCGTTGCACCAGATCGATGGCCTGGATGCCGTTGGTGCCTTCATAGATCGCGGCGATGCGGGCATCGCGCATGAACTGCGCCGCGCCGGTTTCCTCGATGAAGCCCATGCCGCCATGCACCTGCACGCCAAGCGAGGTCACTTCATTGCCGATGTCGGTGGAGAAAGCCTTGGCCACCGGTGTCAGCAGGCTGGCACGTTCGTTCGCCTGCTTGCGCGCGGCGGCATCGGTGGCGCGATGTGAACGATCGATCGCCTCGGCGGTCATGTAGCAGATGGCCCGCGCTGCCGCAGTGCTGGACTTCATGGTCAGCAGCATGCGCCGCACGTCGGGATGCAGAGCGATGGGGCTCATGCCCTGGCCGGTGAAGCCGGTGGCACGGCCCTGCCGGCGCTCATTGGCATAGTCCACGGCCTTCTGGGTGGCGAGTTCGGCGAGCGCCACGCCCTGCAGGCCGACGCCGAGGCGCGCATTGTTCATCATCGTGAACATGCAGGCGAGGCCTTTGTTTTCCTCGCCGACGAGATAGCCGACGGCACCGTCCTTATCGCCATAGATCATCGTGCAGGTCGGCGAAGCGTGAATGCCCATCTTGTGTTCGAGGCTGTGGCAGCGCACGTCGTTCAATGCGCCGAGCGCGCCGTCACTGCCGGGCAGATATTTCGGCACCAAGAAGAGTGAAATGCCGCGCGTGCTGGCGGGCGCGTCGGGCAGGCGGGCCAGCACGAGATGGACGATGTTCTCGGCCATGTCATGTTCGCCATAGGTGATGAAAATCTTCTGGCCGAAGATGCGATAGGTGCCGTCGGCCTGTTTCTCCGCCCGCGTACGTAGAGCGGCGAGATCGGAGCCGGCCTGCGGCTCGGTGAGGTTCATCGTCGCCGACCATTCGCCGGAAACGATTTTCGGCAGATAGGTCTGCTGCAGTGCCTCGGAGCCGTGGCGTTCGAGCGCCAGAATGGCGCCGGAGCTCAGCATCGGGCAGAGCATGAAGGCCATATTGGCCGAAGACCACATTTCCAGGCAGGCGGAATCAAGGAGATGCGGCAGGCCCATGCCGCCGGCCTCCTGCGAGGCGGTCACGCCGGCCCAGCCACCTTCGATCCACTGGCCATAGGCCTGTTTCCAGCCCGGTGCGGTCGTGACCACGCCGTCGGCCAGTTTTGCGCCGTTCTGGTCGCCCTGCCGGTTGATCGGTTCGAGCACGCCTTCGGCGAAGGCGGCGGCCTGTTCCAGGATCGTCGCGGCAAAACCGTCGCCCAGATCCGTGTAAATGCCGTCGGCGACGCCACGATCCATGCCGGCGGCATGGGTCATGGAAAATAGAATGTCGTTGAGGGGAACCCGGTAAGTCACGTGTGGCTCCTTTAGCAATCCTGCCCTTCTTGACGCAGAAGCCCGTGCAGCCGACAAGCCATCAACGGGCGGCGGAATTTGGTTTATATGTAAACTATATACAGCCCCTTTCCAGCCCTTGGCAACACGAATCCGGGTGAACGGACAAAACGGTGGAAGACATGGTGGCGGAATTGGCGAGCGAAATGGCGGCCCAAGGCGAACGGGGACACTCTCTTAACCGTATGAATGCAGGGCCGGAAGCGGTCGAGCGGGCGGTCGAAATTTTGCGCTCCGGCGGCCTCGTCGCGCTGCCCACCGAGACGGTCTACGGCCTCGGCGCCGATGCCACCTCCAGCGAGGCGGTGGCCAAGATTTTCGCCATCAAGGGGCGGCCAAGCTTCAATCCGCTGATCGCACACGTTGCCGACATCGTCGCGGCCGAGCGGATTGGCGTTTTCGACAAATATGCGCTGACGCTCGCCCGCTCCTTCTGGCCGGGCCCGATGACCATAGTCGTACCGATCCGCCCCGATTGTCCGGTTTGCGAACTGGCGCGCGCGGGTCTCGACACGATCGGCCTGCGTGTGCCGGCCAATGCGACGACGCTTGCCATTCTCGAACAGCTTGATCGGCCGGTGGCGGCGCCCTCGGCCAACAGCTCCGGCCGGCTCAGCCCGACCACCGCCGATCATGTCGCCGACGATCTCGGCAGCGGCGTTGATCTCATCATCGATGGCGGTGCTTCGCGCATCGGCGTCGAGTCGACCATCATCGCCTGCCTCGGCGGCACGCCCGTGGTATTGCGGCCGGGCGGCACGCAGCGCGAGGAGCTGGAGGTCATTCTCGATACCGAATTGGCCGACCCCGCCGACGACAAGGTCATCGCGCCGGGCATGCTGACGTCGCACTATGCGCCGCATGCGCGCCTGCGCCTCAATGCCACCGATGTGAAGCCTGGCGAAGCGGTGCTCGATTTCGGTGGGCAATTGTCCGGCGGTGTCGTTCATATCGATTTGTCTCCGGACGGCTTCCTCGAAGAGGCGGCGGCCAATCTCTTCGCCTCTCTGCATCAGCTCGATGCCGCCGCTGTCGATCAGGTCGCGGTGGCGCCGATCCCCAATGATGGATTGGGCGAGGCAATCAACGATCGGCTGCGCCGCGCCGCCGCGCCGCGTTGATCCTTCAGCGCCGCTCTATTCGGCGCTGATGCCGGCCTCCTTGATCAACTTGCCCCATTTATCGGTCTCGCCGCGGATCAATTTGCCGAAGTCTTCGCCGCTGGCGCCCAGCGGTTCGGCCGCCAGCGCCGCCAGCCGTTGCTTCACATTCGGATCGGTCAGGGCCTGCTGCGTATCGCGGGACAGGCGCGCGACGATCTCCGGCGGCGTTTTCGCCGGCACGAGCGTGCCGAACCAGGCGGAGACATCGAAGCCTGGCACCGTCTCGTTCACCGGCGGCAGATCGGGCACGAAGGCCGAGCGTTTCACCGTCGTCACCGCGAGACCTTGCAGCGTTTTGCCCTGCACCTGCGGCAGTGAGGAGGTGATATTATCGAACATCAGATCGCAGCGCCCGCCCATCACGTCCTGTACCGCCGGCGCGCTGCCGCGATAGGGCACATGCGCCATCTGAATGCCGGTGAGCTTCTTGAACAATTCGCCGCACAGATGGATCGATGTGCCGACGCCCGATGATGCATAGGACAGCTTGCCCTGGTTGGCGCGACCATAAGCGACGAGCTCGGCAACCGATTTGAACGGCGCGTTCACCGGCGCGATCAGCATGTTCGGCATCATGGTGATCAGCGACACCGGCGTGAAATCGCCGATCGGATCGTAAGTCAG
Organism: Methylocella sp. CPCC 101449; assembly: GCF_031921685.1. Lineage (NCBI taxonomy): Bacteria > Pseudomonadati > Pseudomonadota > Alphaproteobacteria > Hyphomicrobiales > Beijerinckiaceae > Methylocella > Methylocella sp. CPCC 101449. The sequence continues at coordinate 18,174 of NZ_JAPDHU010000004.1, forward strand.
CTTTTTGTAGAGGAAGGCGTTGAGCGCGAGACCGATGGTGCTCATCAGCATGGTCTCGCCATTGGGATCGGCGCGGGCCACCATTTCGTTGCCGATATTGCCGCCGGCGCCGGCCTTGTTTTCGACGACGATGGATGTGTTCCACATCTGCCCGAGCTTGTCGGCAACAATGCGGGCGATGACGTCGGTGGCACCGCCAGGGGTGAATGGCACCACCATGCGGATGGTCTTGCCGGCCGCGAAGGGCGACTGCGCCCAGGATGGATGCGTCAGAATGGCAGGCGCCGCGATGCTCGCCCCGATACCCGCAAGCGCCCGGCGGCGCGAAATCCCGAATGCCTTGTCCATGGAGGTCCCTCTCTTCCTCATGGTGCAGTCTAGCGCGATTACGATTTGATCCAACTGGACGAAGGTCGCCGTTGCCGTGGCGAACGGTTGGCTGGGAGCGTAGCAGGGTTCCTTAACGCCGGCCCGCTAGCCTCGCGGGATCAAAAGAGAGTTCCCATGACCACCCTTGATATCCCGCCCCAGGGTCATGCGACAACCGGCGTCAGCCGGGCGCTATTGCCCTTTTTCGTGGTCACGATCTTCACATCGGCACTGCTGCTGTTCGTGCTCGAACCGATGTTCGCCAAGATGGCGTTGCCAGTACTGGGCGGTTCCCCTTCCGTATGGTCCGTGGCAGTGGTCTTCTTTCAGGCGCTGATGTTCGCTGGGTATTGCTATGCCCATGCCCTGACCCGTTGGATGGATCCGCGCTGGGGGACGCTCGCTCATGTGGCCCTGCTGGGCGCGGCCTTTCTGTTCCTTCCCGTGACTCTGCGGGCCACAGGCGCGCCACCCACCGAGCATGATCCGACATCGTGGCTGATCATTCTGTTCACCATATCGATCGGCTTGCCTTTCTTCGCTCTCTCTGCCCACGGACCTCTGCTTCAAGCCTGGTTCGCCCGCTCTGGCCATAGCCATGCGCGCGATCCCTATTTTCTTTATGGTGCTTCCAATATCGGTTCGTTTGTCGCCCTTGTCGCTTATCCCTTTGTGATTGAACCTCTGTTTGGCTTGCGCGCGCAGAGCCAGGGATGGACGGTCGGCTTTACGCTCCTGGCCATGATGATGATCGTCTGCGCGTTCAGCGCGTTCCAGCGTTACGACGGTGTCACCATCGCCGATGGTATCGGATCGCAGGCAGAAGCCGGTCCGGCCATCGCGCCCACAACGATGATGACCTGGGTGATGCTGGCCTTCGTACCCTCGGCACTACTGGTTTCGGTCACGGCGCACATTTCTCATGATGTGGCGGCGGCACCTTTGCTCTGGGTCATGCCGCTGGGCTTGTATCTTCTCACCTTCGTCATGACATTCCGCAGCCGCTCCAGGGAGGCGCAAGCGGCATTCGAGAACACGCTCTCGGTCATGCAACCGTGGCTGTCGGCGATCGTGCTGATGGTCCTCTGTGTCGGCACTTTGGCATGGATAACGCTCAGCTTTGTCACGCATCTGGCCTTGTTCGTCGTCAACGCCCTGGTGTGCCATGCAGCGCTCTATCGACTGCGGCCGCCTTCGCGGCATCTGACGCTCTTTTATGCCGCCATGTCGCTGGGTGGCGCACTTGGCGGTGCTTTTGCAAGCCTTGCCGCGCCGCTGTTGTTCTCCAGCGTCATCGAATATCCTCTACTGCTGGCGCTGGCCTTGTTTTGTCGACCGGGCGCTGTTGCCGAGATACGGGTTTTCGCTGCTTCGGTCTGGGCCAAGATCGTGGCCGCCACGGTGGTTTTGGTGCTCGCTGCGATCGCGCTGGCGCTCTTCGTTCCGGCCGAACTCGGTTACAAACTGCTTGCTGGTATGATCGGCGCGGTGTTGCTGCTCAATTGGCGTTCCGCTGGCCGCACGGCCATCTTTGGTGTCGCTGCGACGATCGCCATTCTGTTGCTGCATACGTTCACACCTGGTCGCGAATCTTTTCGCTCTTTTTTCGGCGTTCATCGTGTGGAGGAAGTGCGGGACGGCAAGTTCCGTACGCTGTCCCATGGCAAGATCATGCACGGTGCCATCCGCATCCGCAACGATGACGGTTCGACGGTGACCGGCAAGCCGCTGCCGACGACCTACTATGCTTTCGACGGCCCGCTTGGCGAGGCTATTGCCACCGCGCGCCAAGCGAGCGGCAACGGCAAACTCAATCAGGCCTCATTCATCGGATTGGGGACCGGCGCACTCGCCTGCCATGTTCGCGAAAGCGAGGCGGTGACCTTCTTCGAGATCGATCCGCTCGTCGTTTGGCTTGCGCGCGATTCCGGCCGGTTTCGTTTCCTTTCCGACTGCGCTCCGCACGCTCATTATGCTCTGGGCGACGCACGCCTGACCTTGGCTCAGCAGCAGAACAGGAGCGACATCATCGTGGTCGACGCATTCTCGTCCGACGCGATCCCGACCCATCTGCTCACCCGCGAGGCCTTCGAACTCTATTTGCGTGAGCTCGCGCCGCAGGGCATGATTGCGGTTCACATTTCCAACAATTCGATGGACTTCACCGACATCATCGGCCGGGTCGCAACAGACCTTGGCCTTCACGCCTATGTCCGGCGTGATCTGGCGGTCATCGACAATCATCCCGAATTTCGTTCGGCCAGCGTCGTTGCGGCGATTGTTCGCGATCCCGCCGATGCGCGAGGATTGCTGGGAGGCAGCGGCGGATGGAGTAAAATCGAGACGACGTCACAAACGCCACTGTGGACGGACGATTATTCGACTGTTCTGACCGCGATCCTGGCGAAACTGCGTATAGAGGTCGCCAATCTTGGATTTTTCAAATAGTTGTAAAAAACACCCGATAGCCTATCTTTTTTGCAGATGCGAAGGGCTCGACGACGGCTATGGGTTTGGGGCAAACTGGCGCCATGTACAAATCAACGACCCACAACATTGAAGTGACCGTCGAGCCGGAATTTCTGGCCGACCGGTCGCAGCCTGACGCCGGGCGGTTCTTCTGGGCCTACTCGGTCGATATCATCAACATGGGCGACCATGCCGTGCAGCTCATGCACCGCCACTGGCAGATTACCGATGCCAATGGCCGGCGCGAGGAAGTGCGCGGTCCTGGCGTGGTCGGCGAACAGCCGGTCCTGCAGCCGGGCGAGAAGTTCCGCTATACCTCGGGCTGCCCGCTCACCACGCCGTCAGGCATCATGGTGGGCTCCTATAGCTTCGTCGATCTCGAAGCCGATAAGGAAGCGGGCAAAGAAGCGGAAAAGTTCGAGGTCGACATCCCGGCCTTTTCGCTCGACAGCCCCCACGCCCGACGCGTTCTCAACTAGAGCTTCGCGCTCACGGAGTTGGCATGTCTGCCGCGACCGACGATCGTCTCTCCCGCACCATTGATTTGATGGCGCGGTTGATCGCCTTCGACACCGAAAGCTCGAAGTCGAACCTGCCGATCGTCGCCTTCATCGAAGACTATCTGCGCGAACGCGGCGTCGCTCACGTCACCGTGCCGAACAAGGCCGGCGACAAGGCGGCGGTGTTCGCCACCATCGGGCCGATGCGCGATGGTGGCATCGTTCTGTCGGGCCATACCGACGTGGTGCCCGTCGTCGGCCAGAGCTGGACGAGCGATCCGTTCACCGTGCGCCGTGATGGCGCGCGGTTCTTCGGTCGCGGCACCTGCGACATGAAAGGCTTCGATGCCTGCTGCCTCGCGATGGTCGAGGAGTTTCAGGCGGCCGATCTCAAGGTTCCGATCCATATTCTGCTCAGCTACGACGAAGAGACGACTTGTCTCGGCCCGGTCGATACGATCGCGCGGTTTGGCGCTGATCTGCCGCGGCCGCGTGCGGTGATCGTCGGCGAGCCGACGCAGATGCAGGTCGCCGATGCGCATAAAAGCATCGCCACCTTCATCACCACCGTGCATGGCCACGAAGCCCATTCCTCCAAACCCTTTCTGGGCGCCAATGCCATCGAAGGCGCCGCCATGCTGGTGACCGACCTCTACAGGCTGGCCGACGAATTGGCGGAGGAGGGCGATCCATCCGGGCGTTTCGAGCCGGCTTTTTCCTCACTCAGCGTCGGCACGATCAGCGGCGGCACGGCGCGTAACATCCTGGCCAAGAGCTGCACGTTCCTGTGGGAGTTTCGCGGCCTGCCGGGCGTTGCCCAGAACCGGGCGCTGCGCCGGCTGGAGGACTATGCCGCCTCCACCGTTCTGCCGCGTCTGCGCCGCTACGCGCCGGACGCACGCATCGAGACGGTGACCGAGGTCGAGGTGCCGGGCCTGGCGGCGGAGCCGGGTTCGGTCGCCGAAACCCTGGCGCTGAAGCTGACCAAATCGAACCGCACCATCGCCGTGCCCTATGCCACCGAGGCGGGACGTTTCCAGACCGCCGGCGTGCCGACGGTGGTGTGCGGGCCGGGCAGCATCGACCAGGCGCATCAGCCCGACGAATTCGTCGAGGAAAGCGAATTGGCTGCCTGTCTCGGCTTCCTGCGGGCACTGACGCTGGAAGTATCCTAGATAAAGCGTCCGATTGCCGCTGGGGCCTCTTGAGGGATGCGCCGGTCGGCTGGACCGCCTATATTACAGGCACTGCAGTCTTCGAAGCGGGACCGGCATGAGCCACGATATCGATACGGGCAACAGCGAGGACCGTTCCGGCCGCCTGGCCGTGCGGTTGGTGCTGGCCGGTTTCGGTCTGATGTTCGTGGCGGCCATGGCCATGTGGATCAACTTCGGGCCGACCATCTTCATGGATCTGGCGACTGCGGTGGCGAGCTGTTTCTGAGGCTCGTTGAACCGTTAGGAAAATTTGATGACCAGCGCCCAGCGTCGCCTGATAGTCCCGATCATCTGTCTCATTCTCGGCGTCGCTTTGCTGGGGACCACCGCTTACGTGACCTTGCGCCAGACAGGCGGCGGCGTCGGCGCGCCGCAGCCGGCGGCGATCGGCGGGCCGTTCGCGCTCATCGGCAAGGACGGCAAGGCGATCACCGATCGCGATATGCTCGGCAAGCCGTTCCTGGTCTTCTTCGGCTATACCCATTGCCCGGACGTCTGCCCGACGACACTGTTCGACATCACCGAAACGTTCAAGGCGCTGGGCGCGGACAAGAAGATCGGCGGCCTGTTCGTCACCGTCGATCCCGAGCGCGATACGCCTGAGGTTCTGAAAGACTATCTCTCCAATTTCGACCCGCGCATCGAAGCCGGCACCGGCCCGCGCGAATCCGTCGATCGCGTCATGAAGACCTATCGCGTCTTCGCGCGTCGCGTGCCGGGCGAGGGCAGCGAATATACGATGGATCACAGCGCCATCGTCTATCTGATGGACAAGCAGGGCCGCTTCGTCACGGCGCTCAACACGCAGAAGACGCCGCAGGAATTGGCGAAGGAACTGGCGCGTTACTTGTGAAATTCGCTGCGAGAATATTGCGCAAACAGGATTTCTTGCCGCGCTATGTCGTCGTCAAGCCGGAATATGTTGGCGGTCGCACCCAGGCCTTTACGGCCGATGTCATGCTGAACGATGCAGGTCCGTTCGTCCGAAAGATTCACCCTTGGGGAAAGGGTTCGGACGTCTTTTTCTTCAACCTGACCGCCCCGCAGTGCCAGAAGGCCGGGCTCGATACCAACGACGAATGCATCGTCACGATCACGCCGAAGGCTTGATCACCGCGCTTAACACACAGAAGATGCCGCAAGAACTGGCGAGAAAGCGGCGCCACCTTTGAGCCGTGTGCCGAAGTCTCGGTGTCATCCCGGGCACCGCAGGTGACCCGGGATCCAGGGGCGTGTGGTACAATGCATCATACGGCGCTCTATCGGTTGCCCCTGGGTCCCGGATCACTTGCTGCGCAAGTGTCCGGGATGACACCAAGATTGCAGCTAGCTGATTAGAAAAATCCGATCGGAAAATATTTCAGATAGAGTTCCGCATAGACGCCGCGCTGCGCCAGGCGCGCCAGCGCGAAATCGAGAATGCGGCGCATCGGGGCATTGTCGCGCTTGACCGCGATGCCGACGCCTTCACCGAAATAGCTGCTTTCCAGGAACGGGCCGCCGCGAAAGGCACAACAGCCCTCCGCATCGCTGCCGTTGAGCCAGAGCGCCAGGGAGACGCCGTCGCCGAAAATCACCGGCACTTCGTCGCGCTTCAACGCCGAACGTAACGCCAAGGCGGAATCGTAGGATTTGATCTCCGCCGCGCTGAAGAATTTTTGCAGATAAGCTTCATGCGCCGTGCGGGCCTGGACGCCGATCACCTTGCCGGCCAGTGTCTCGGGCCGTGGATCGTCGAGCACCGTGCCGGTGCGCGTCACGAAGCGAGCGGGCGTGCGATAATAAGGCTGGGTGAAGTCGGCCCGCGCCAGATTGCGCGGCGTGATGGCGATCGAGGCGATGGCCGCATCAGCCTCGTTCTTGTCGAGCGTATCCAAAATCGTGTCGAAGCGCCGCGCCTGGATCGTGCAGCTCACCTTGAGTTCGTCGCAGATCGCCCGGGCCAGATCGACATTGAAGCCGGTCAGCTGTCCGTCCGCCGTGGTGAAGCCGAAGGGCGGATATTCGTCGTCGGTGATGATCCGCAGGTTGCGCAGCGCCGTTGTGTCCGGGCGTTCGAGGCGGCGTTGCGGGTCCCAGAACAGGGGCACGCCGGACGCGTTGCTTTGCGCTTGGTTTGGCGCCTGGGCGAAGGCCGGAAGCGGCATGGCCGCGGCCATCCAGCCGAGCGCACCGGCCAGCATGGTCCGGAGCAAGATCCGCCCAAAGGCCGTTTTGCGCTGTCTGGCTTGGAGCATCCGCCGATTCGCCATCTCCGGCGCCGCAGCGGCGCCCCGCGTCCGCTGGTCGCACGATGTTGTGGCGGACGCAAGTAAAACGGGGTTGGCTGATGCCCAATGAATGGGTTTTCACTGTGGCAGAAAGTGTTTAGGGTGCGGCCGAAATTCGCGCCTGCCTCCGCTGGATGGCCGGCGCTTCATCCCCGGGACATGTCTATGACCGCCGATCCTCTTTCGCTCGCCGATGCGGCGCGCGTTTCCGCAGCCTGGCCCTTCGAGGAGGCCCGCAAGATCGTTCAGCGTGTCGAGCGGACCGGCCAGAAAGCGGTTTTGTTTGAAACCGGTTACGGCCCGTCGGGCCTGCCCCACATCGGCACGTTCGGCGAAGTGGCGCGCACCACCATGGTGCGCCATGCCTTCACTGTCCTGACCGAGGGCAAGATCGGCACGCGCCTGCTCGCCTTCTCCGACGATATGGACGGCCTGCGCAAGGTACCCGATAACGTGCCCAATCGCGAGATGATGGCGCAATATCTCGGCAAGCCGCTGACGCGCGTGCCCGATCCTTTCTCCAACGAATATCCGTCGTTCGGCGCCGCCAACAACGCGCGTCTGCGCGCCTTCCTCGACAAGTTCGGCTTCGATTACGAATTCGCCTCTTCGACCGACTATTACACGTCGGGCCGTTTCGACGCGATGCTGCTGCGCATGCTCGAAGTCTACGACAAGGTGATGGACATCATCCTGCCGACCTTGGGGCCGGATCGTCGCGCCACCTATTCGCCCTTCCTGCCCGTCTCGCCGCGCACCGGCATCGTGCTGCAGGTGCCGATGATCGAGCGCAATGCGTCGAAGGGCACCGTCGTCTATGTCGATCCCGACACCGGCGAGAAGGTGGAGACGACGGTCACGGGCGGCGCGGTCAAGTGCCAGTGGAAGGCCGACTGGGCGCTGCGCTGGGCGGCGCTCGGTGTCGATTACGAAATGGCCGGCAAGGACCTGATCGATTCCGTAAAACTCTCCGGCAATATCGTGCGCGTGCTCGGCGGCACGCCGCCGGAGGGCTTCAACTACGAACTCTTCCTCGACGAGAAGGGCCAGAAGATTTCCAAGTCGAAGGGCAATGGCCTGACGATCGAGCAATGGCTCACCTATGCGAGCCCGGAATCGCTGTCTCTGTTCATGTTTCAGAAGCCGCGTGAAGCCAAGCGCCTCTATTTCGACGCCATTCCGCGCGCCGTCGACGAGTATCTGCAATTCCTCAACGGCTATGAGCGGCAGGACTGGAAGAACCGCCTCGGCAATCCGGTATGGCACATTCACAGCGGTCAGCCACCGGCGCCGGAAGTGCTGCATCAGGCGGGCGAGAGCGGCAGCGGCACGACGATTTCCTTCGTCATGCTGCTCAACCTGGCGGCCGTCGCCAACAGCGAAGACCCGCAGGTGCTCTGGGCCTTCCTGCGCCGCTATGCGCCCGGCGTGTCGCGCGAGACCCATCCGCGTCTCGATCTGCTCGTCGGTTATGCGGTGGCCTACTTCCGCGATTTCGTTCGCCCGGCCAAGACCTACCGTCTGCCTGACGATGTCGAGCGCGCCGCGCTCGAAACGCTCGATGCGGAACTGGCGAAACTGCCGGCCGATGCCAGCGCCGAAGACATTCAGACCATGCTCTATGACGTGGCGCGGCCCATCCCGCGCTATCAGGATATGAAGGCCAAGGGCGCGACGCCGGAGCGGCCGGGCGTGTCGAACGATTGGTTCAACATGCTCTATCAAGTGCTATTGGGTGAGAGCCGTGGACCGCGCTTCGGCTCGTTTGCGGCGCTCTATGGTATTCCCGAAACGCGGGCCTTGATCGCCAAGGCGTTGTCGGGGGCTTTGGTTAGAGAACACGAAATATTTTTGCAGAACCGGGCGGCGTGAGGCGTTAAAGCATTTTCGAGCGAAGTGGATACCGGTTCGCGAAGAAAATGCATCTAAACGAAAACTGGAGTTTGGTTCTGAGAACCGAACTCCAGCCTTAAAAAGACCGCCCGTTATAAGAAAGAGGAAACGCCGGGTGATAACCCTCTCCGCCGGTCTTGCGATCGGCGCCGTGACATTTCTCGGCGCCTTCACGTCGGGCATATTCGGCATGGTTGGCGGCCAGTTCATCCTGGCCGTTCTGCTCTACTATATGCCGGTCAGCGCGGCGATGACCTTGTTCTCGGCGCTGATGTTCATGTCCGGCCTGTGGCGCGGCATTCTCTGGCGCCGTCATATCGATTGGCCGCTCACTTGGCGCTATGTCGCGGGCTCCATCATCGGCTATGTGCTGATGCTCTTCATCGCCTTCGTGCCGTCGAAGCCCGTCGTCTATCTCGGCCTCGGGTTGACACCGCTCATTGGCAGTCTGTTGCCGAAGCATCTGGCGCCCGACATCACCAAGCGCGGCATGGCGCCTGTGTGTGGCTTCATCGTCATCGTGCTGCAAATCGCCATTGGCGGCGCCGGCAATGTGCTCGACATGTTTTTCCAGGCGAGCCCGCTCAGCCGCCACGTCATCGTCGCCACCAAGGCGGTGACGCAATTGTTCTCGCAGGCCATGCGTTTTCTCTATTTCGGCGCCTTGGCGCTCGAGGCCAGCGAATATGTGCCGATCTGGCTGTTCGTCATCTATGTGCTGCTGACGTTTGCCGGCGGTTCGGCGGCCACCGGCGTGCTCAACCGGATGAGCGACGCCAATTTCCGCAAATGGACGCAATGGCTCATCTGGGCTTTGAGCGCGATCTATACCGGGCGCGGCCTGTGGCTGTTGGCCTTTCCGAGCGGCGCCGCGGCGATCTTGTAAGCTTCTATTGGCTGGCCCAGACGATGCGCGACATCCAGAGGATATCGTCCATGTCGATCACGTGATCGGCGGCGCCAGCATGTGTCGCTTTCAACGTCACCGACGTATCGGTGATATGCGAGAGTTCGGCGACGTGCAGCGTGCCGGATAGGGTTTTCAAGATGATCTTGTCGCCGGCGCGCGGCACGGCGGCAGGGGAGACGATGAGCCGTTCGCCAGCGCGATAGAGCGGCAGCAGATCGTCGCTGGAGAGATCGAGCACATAGGCCGCCTCATCGGTGAAGGCGGGGACATCGCTATCAAGCCAAATGTGATCTGACGAGTTGGCGGACGGCGCGCCATTCTCGTCGAAGGCACCGTTGGTGCCGGCCTGTGCCAGATCGATGACGGGCAGGAAGCGACGCGGCGGCTCGCTTTCGGGCAACAGCAACGCGACGAAGTCCTCGATCGAGGTCTCCGTCGCGGCCAAGCATTTCGCCACCGATTCCGTCGAGGGCCAGCGCAGCCGGCCATCGGCGGTGACACGTTTCGATTTGTTGAACGTCGTTGGGTCGAGCCCGGCTTTGCGCGCCAGGGCCGAGGCGGTGAGCCCCTGGCGTACGGCCAGCGCGTCGATGGCGCTCCAGATTTGGTCGTGGGTCAGCAAGATGCCCTCGTGGAACAGTGGCAGCCCTGTGACAATATTCCTGTCCACTATAGCTTTTTCGGGATCGATTGCACGGCCTCGCGCCGCCCCCTATAGCGTTTCGAGCGAAGTTGACCCCGGTTCGCGTGAAGAAAACGCGTCAAAACAAGAGCCTGAAGTCTTTCACCGTTTCGGCGAAAGCCTTGAGGTCGGCGAAAATCTGGAGCGGCAGGTGCAGTTCATTTACAAGATTGCCACGCAAGAACAGTGGGATATAGCGCAAAAGAGCGGTTCCTTCGCCGGTGCGCCGGTCGATCTGGCCGACGGCTTTATCCATTTCTCCACCGCCGATCAGGCGCGCGAGACGGCGGCGAAACATTTCGCCGGCCAGGCCGGTCTGGTTCTGGCGGCGCTCGACGCCGACGCCCTCGGGGCGGATCTGAAGTGGGAACCGTCGCGCGGCGGCCAGTTGTTCCCCCATCTCTATCGGCCTTTTGCCGTCTCCGAGGTGATCTGGGCCAAGCCCTTGCCGCTCGCGGCTTCCGGCAGCCATGATTTCGCGGGGCTGCTGCCGTGATGAATCTCCTCTGGACGCTGGCACGTCCTGTTCTGGCCCAGCTCGACTCCGAACAAGCGCATGGCCTGACCATCGCCGCCATGCGCAAGCTGCCGCTGCCGGCGGCGGGCCGGGACGATCCGCGCCTTAAGGTCGAGGCCTTTGGCCTGTCCTTTCCCAATCCCATCGGCATGGCCGCCGGTTTCGACAAGGGCGGCGATGTGCCGGATGCGGTGCTGCGCGTTGGCTTCGGCTTCACCGAAGTCGGCACGATCACGCCACGCCCGCAGCCGGGCAATCCGCGTCCGCGTCTGTTTCGCCTGGTCGAGGACGAAGGCGTCATCAATCGCTTCGGCTTCAACAGCGAAGGCCATGAGGTCGTGCATCGTCGCCTGGCGGGGCGCACGGCGCGCGCCGGCGTCGTCGGCATCAATGTCGGCGCCAACAAGGATGCCAGCGATCGCGTCGAAGACTATGTGACCGGCATCAACGCGTTCGCCGATGTGGCGGGCTATTTCACCGTCAACATCTCCTCGCCGAACACGCCTGGACTGCGCGATCTGCAACAGGCCTCCGTGCTCGACGATCTCCTGGCGCGCGTGATCGAGGCGCGTGACCGCAATACCCAGCGCTTCGGCCGCAAGCCCGTGCTCTTGAAGATCGCGCCTGATCTCACCGAAGGCGATCTCGACGACATCGTGCGCGTCGCCCGTGCCCGTGCCGTCGACGGCATGATCGTCGGCAATACGACCGTGACGCGCCCTGCGACGCTGACGAGTGCGTTGAAGGGCGAACAGGGCGGCCTGTCCGGCCGGCCCTTGTTTGCCTTGTCGACGCGCGTGCTGGCGCAGGTGTTTCAGCGCACTGAGCGGGCATTTCCCATCATCGGCAGCGGCGGCATCACGGATGCCGCGACAGCCTTTGCCAAGTTCGAAGCGGGCGCCACTTTGCTGCAGCTCTATTCGTCGCTCGTCTATGGCGGCATGCCTCTGGTGGACGGCATCAAACGCGGCATCGTTGACCGGCTGGCCACGGAGCAATTGCCGAACATCGCCCCGGTGGTCGGCCGCAAAGCGGCCGAGTGGAGCAAAGCGCCTTAAGCCGGCAGCGCAAACAGATCGATATGGCCGATCTCGCAGGCTGACGCCTCCCGGCGCGCGGCAAGCCAGGCTTCGATCTGTTCCGGCGCGACCTGACCGGTTTCGCGCACGGCCGCGGCGCTGCCTTTGGCCAGTTCCGCGATCAACGCGCGGTGGGGGCGCTCCAGCAGCCACGGGCTGTCGCCGGTCGACACTCGATAGCCATGCCGTTCAAGCGCGCGCCGCAGGATCGCGGCCGCCTGCGGGCCTGCGGCGGGGCCAAAGCCCTTATCGCGCCCTTGATGGACGTGGAAAGCCGCCAGCATGGCGGCATCGGCATCATGTGGCGGTGTCCAGGTCTCCGTGCCGTCATAGGTGAGCACGGCATAGAGCGGCAGTTTGCGGGCCGCCAGTTCGCGGCAAAAATCGTCGATCCACTCTTCCGAGACGAGATCGAAAAAAGCCGAAGCGGTGACGAGATCGAGCGGCTCATCGAAAACCGCCGCCGGTTCTTCCGCAAGGTCGGCTTGAACGAAATCGAGCGTCAGTTTCTTGTCTTTGATGCGGACGCTGATGCGGTCGTCGTCGCCGGCGAATTCGTCGGCCCAGGCGGTGATCGCCAGATTGGCATGATCGAGCAGGGCCTCGTCATGATCCATCAGGCGCCAATGTTGGGACTTTGGCAGCAGCGGCGCCAGGCCGCGCAGGTTCGAGCCGGAGCCGCTGCCGAGATCGGCGATGCGGACATGCGCGCGTTGGCCAACCCAGGCCAGCAGTTCGGCACGAAGCTCTTCGTTGATCGAGCGATGATCGATGGGTTCACGCAGCGCCAGCCATTCAGCGGAAAATCCATTCATCTTCTTTCGGCAACCCTCCTCAGCACGCCTGCAATGATCCTAGTCGTTTCTTCCCAGCGCCGCAGCTTTTGCCCGGCTTGCCACGACGCCTCGGCGATTTCACTGCGGCGCTTCCGGTCCACGATAGCGGTCCGCAGCGCATCGGCCAATGCGGTGGCTTTTCCTGGCGGCACTTTCAGCCCGGCGCCGTCGGGCACCGTGTTTTCAACGGCGCCGCCTGTCGTCGTGACGATCGGCAGCCCATGCGCCATGGCTTCCGCCAGGGCCATGCCATAGCCTTCATAATGTGACGCCATGACGAAAATGTCCGCCCCGCGATAGGCGGCTTCCAGCGCGCCATCGGCCAATTCGCCGGCGAAGCTGATCCGTTCCTCGAGGCGGGCGTTGGCGATCTGTTCCACAAGGGCGCGTGCCGTGTCCGGCGCGCGGTCGGGCGAGCCGACGATGGTCAGGCGCCAGGCGCAGTCTTTCAGGTTGGCCAGGGCTTCGATCAGGATGTCATAGCCCTTGCGCGGGATGATCGAGCCGATCGCCAGCAGGTGTGGGGTGCCGTCCGAACCCTGGGCCCTCGGCGCGGCATCGATGCCGGGCTCGGCGACGGTGATCCGCTCGCTCGCCACGGCAAAGTCGCGCCGCAAGGTGTCAGCCGTCATCGCGCTGGTGACGATCACATGATCGGCCGCGGCCAGGGTCTGTTTTTCATTGGCAATGAAATGCGCGCTCTGTTCGGCGCTGAGCCCCGCTTCCAGCCCAAGCGGATGGTGACAAAGCGCCACGACACCGGGGCCGAGGCTCGTGGCGAGATCGGGCGGCAGTGTTCCCCAGGCCAGCCCGTCGACGAGCAGGATTGTGTCCGGACCGGCGCGCGCCAGCAGGCTCTGGGTCTGGGCGAGATCGGCGGCGGACGGGAAGGGGAAGGAAGCGGGCAGGGTGCAGAGCGTCGCGTCGATGCCCTGCGACGGCAAAAGCTCCAGCACGCGGCGGTCATAAATCGTGCCGCCGGTGAGGGTATTGATATCGCCGGGAACGGCGAAGACGACGGAAAGCGGCTTCATCGCTGGCTAGACCGGACCTTCGAACCAGGCGCGTGCCACATGCGATTCATGCAAGGTGACGCGAATGCGCGTGATGCCTTCGCCACCAGGCCCCAACGCGCCTTTGCGCGCGGCCTCCGCCATGGCATCGAAAATATGTTTCGATAGAAATTCCGTCGTCGTCTGCTGGCCGGCGAATTGCGGCAGCGTGTCGAGATTGTTGTAGTTCAAAGGCGCAAGCGTTGCTTTCAGCGCGTCATGAGCGCGGCCGATATCGACCACCACGCCATCCGCCGTCAGGCTTTCGCGGAAGAAGGCGACATCGACCACGAACGTGGCGCCGTGCAGCTTCTGCGCCGGACCGAACAGCTCTCCTTTGAACGAATGCGCGATCATGATGTGGTCGCGCACCTCGATGGCATACATGCGTGTTTCTCCCAAAGCGTTGTGCGCGCAAAGACGCGTCAAACAAGAGTGTCAATAACGGACGACGGCGGCAATACCGTCGGATGAGTTGAGGAAGCCGGGCAACAGGCGTGGCAGATCCGTGAAAGCGAATTCATGGGTGATGAGTTGATCGAGGCGAGCATCGTCTAAGAGTTCAAGCGCTTTCGCCATACGGCGATCATGAGTCCAGCGCGGCCGCCGCGAGGGCGAGACTTGGCCAACTTGCGACGAGACGATCTGCAAGCGCTTGCTGTGGAAACCGCCGCCCAGCGGCGCGGCGATCGCGCCTGCGCCATACCAGCTCAGCTCGACAACGCGCGCTTCAAGGCCGGCAAGTTCGATGGCCGTTTCCAATCCCGAAGCGGTGGCGCTGGTGTGAAACACCACGTCGCAGTCGGCGCAGGACATTGTGTCAGGGCGAGAAAACTGTGCGCCCAAAGCTTGCGCGAGGGAACGGCGGCTTTCGTCCACGTCGATGAGATGCACTTCGGCGCCAGGCAGGCGTGCGCATAGAAAACTCACCAGCAGTCCGACGAGACCGCCGCCGATCACGGCGATGCGGTCGCCAGGGCCGGCCCCCGAATCCCACAGCGCGTTGAGCGCCGTCTCCATATTGGCGGCGAGCACCGCGCGCCGGGGATCAAGGCCGTCAGGCAGGGGCGTCAGCAGGGGCAGGGGCGCGACGAAGCGCGACTGATGCGGATGCAAAGCGAAGACCCTGCGGCCGATCCAATCGGCCGGCCCAGCCTCGACGGTGCCGACGGCGCAATAGCCATATTTGACCGGGAAGGGGAACGCGCCCTCCTGCAACGGTGCGCGCATACGCTCATATTCGGAGGCGGGCACGCGGCCCTGGCTGATCAGGCGCTCGGTGCCCCGGCTGATGGCGCTCCACAGGGTTTTCACAAGAGCTTCATCGGGGCCGGGCGACGTCACGGCGGCGTCACGCAATTGCGCCAGGCCGGGCGAAACGTGCCAAAGCGCTTGTGCGTTCCCACTTTTACTATCGACCACCATTGCCGCTCCTAATAAGCTTCCCCACCTTACGCGACCTTGCGATCAATCAAGAGCCTGTTTTCATGCCTGCCGCAATGCCCGAAATGACTCCGGCAGGTCTCCAGCCCCGCGCGCGGCTGGCGCGGCGGCGGATCATCGCCACTCTGCTCAACCTTCTCACCTACGGGGCGATGCTGTGGTGGCTGGCGGATATTCTCGGCGCCGGCGGCTGGAGCGTGATCGACGTTTTGATCTTTCTCTGTTTCGCCGTTGCCGCGCCCTGGAGCGTGCTGGGCGTGTGGAATGCGCTGCTCGGCGTCTGGCTGTTGCATGGCCGGCGCGATCCGATGGATGTTGTCGCGCCCTTTGCCGCGGCGGGTGACAGGTTTGTGCCGATCACAAGCCGCACCGCCATTCTCATGACGGTTCGCAATGAAGATCCCTCGCGCGCCTTCGTGCGGCTGCGCGCCATCCGCGACAGCGTCGAGGCCACGGGCTTCGGTCGTCAGTTCGCTTATTTCGTGTTGAGCGACAGCGACGATTTGCAAGTGGCTGCGGCTGAAGAGCAAGCGTTCACTGCCTGGCAGGCCGAAGTCGGTAACGGTGCCGACGATCTCCACTATCGTCGCCGTGACGACAACAGCGGCTTCAAGGCCGGCAATGTCCGGGACTTCTGCGAGCGTTGGGGCAGTGGGTTTGAATTCATGCTGCCGCTCGACGCGGATTCCCTAATGTCGGGCGAGATGATCGTGCGTCTCGTGCGCATCGGCGAGGCTTGGCCGAAGCTCGGCATTCTGCAAAGCCTTGTTGTCGGCGCGCCAACGTCGTCGGCTTTTGCGCGCATCTTTCAGTTCGGCATGCGGCATGGCATGCGGCCCTATACGATGGGGAGTGCCTGGTGGGGCGGCGATTGCGGGCCGTTCTGGGGACACAATGCGCTGGTGCGCATCGCGCCGTTTCGTGATCAATGCCATTTACCTGTTCTGCCGGGCGGACCGCCGCTCGGCGGGCAGATCCTGTCGCATGATCAAGTCGAAGCCGTTCTCATGCGCCGTGCCGGTTTTGAGGTGCGCGTTTTGCCGCAGGAGGGCGAGAGCTGGGAAGACAATCCGCCTACTGTCTTCGAGTTCACCCGGCGCGATCTGCGCTGGTGCCAGGGCAATATGCAATATTTTCGCCTGGTCGGCCTTCAAGGCCTTCAGCCGATGAGCCGCTTTCAACTGATCTGGGCAATCATGATGTTCGTCGGCATCCCAGCCTGGACGGCGATCATCGTGCTTGCGGCGCTCAAGCCGCTCGACGGCGAAAATCTCGCAACCTTCCCCGCCCTGTCGGCGTTAAGCTTCTATATCGTCTTCCTGTTGATGTTTCTTGCCCCCAAATTGGCCGGTTTTATCGATATCGCACTGACGAACGGCGGCTTGGCTCGCTATGGCGGCGCTCGCAAATTTGCTTTGGGGGCAGTGGTCGAAATCGTCTTTTCCTTTTTGCTCGGCGCGGCGACCACTTTCCGTACCGGCCTCTTCATGCTTGGCCTTGCTTTCGGCCGCACCATTTTGTGGAACGGTCAGGCACGCGACGCGCATGCCCTGTCCTGGGCCACAGCGGCGCGCGGGCTCTGGGGCCAAACCCTTTTTGGCATCCTGCTCTGGGGCGCAGCTTGGCATCTCGCCCCAGCCCTCATCGGCCCGTCGCTGCCATTGACGCTCGGCTATTTTGTCGCCATTCCCTTCGCCGTTCTGACGAGCGCTCCCGTGTTTGGCCGATGGCTCGAACAAAGGGGCCTCTGCGCCATTCCGGAAGAGATTGCTCCGCCGACAATTCTGCTGCGTATACAATCTAATTCTCTTGCCAATTCTTTGGCCAATCCCCCGGCGCCACCTGCGGCGCTTGCTCCTCACGAGGTTCCATGAAGACGCTTCGCCTGTTCTACGCCGCGCTCGCCAGCTCTGTCCTTGCCGTGTCCGCCTTGGCCCAAGCGCCGGTCACGAAACTGCAAGACAAGCCTGAAGCGAAGCCGCAAGAACTGACGGTCGACATTCGCAACCTGAGCGAACCGGTCTTGTGCGCCGAGAAGGACAATATCCGCGTCGATTTCGCCTCGCCCGATGTGCGCTCGTTCCGCATCCAGGCACAACATCCCGCTTACATCGGCACGATCGTCACCGATCGTTGGGCGCCCGATTTCACCAGTTGCGATATGTCGGCCGATAGCGCCTTCACCAGCGGCGCCGACAAGCCCAAGCGCATCACCATTTGGGAGACGCCGGAATACTGGCTGACCGGTTATATCTTCCCGACATTCTGGCGGCCCAACAGCGTGCCGCTGACGGTGGAAGGGCGCAGCGAAAAGTTTCACCTGATCCAATTGTGGAAGCTGCATCGCGAACGCGCCGAGGAGGTGCTGGTCGTCTATCCGCCCGATGGCTATTGGCGCGCGCGCCCGTTGCCCTTCGGCGACATGCGCTGGACCGCCTATGGCTCGTCCTTCCTCGTCGGTCCCGTGGAAGTGCAGGAACGTCCCATCGTCGCCTTGAAGGATATGGCCTTCGATCCGGCAACGATGACGTTCAATCTGAACTTCATGCGTGGCGGTTCGGCGAAACTGCATGTGGCGACCGTCGATCCTGATCATCTGGCGATCGATGTCAGCCTCGACCGCGCCATGCCCGACGGGCTGCCGTTCGCCTCTTTGCGCTCGATGTATATCACCGAGACCAATTCCGACGTGGCGCGCGTGCAGTGGCGCTCGGCCGGTTCGCATGCCTGGGGCGAGGGCACGATCATGGATTTCAAAGGCGCGAAAGCGCAGGAATTCTGGGCCGGCCGCACGGTGCCGTCACGCCACAACCTGTCGGCGCCGGATATGGTGTTCCAGCGATTTCTCGGCACCGCCGGCAAGTGACGGTCGTGGTGTAAATCGGCCATGACCGAAGCGGTGCGCCCTTCCTCCCGTCTCTCCATCGTCGATGCCGCCCGCGGCACGGCGCTGGCGGCGATGTTCGTCTATCATTTCGTTTGGGATCTCGGTTTCTTCCGTGTCGTCCCGCCGGAAATGCCGGCCAGTCCAGGCTTCAAATTCTTCGGCCATATCATCGCCGGCAGTTTTCTGGCTCTGGTCGGCATCAGCCACGCGTTGGCGACGCGCAATGGCATCAAGTGGAAGCCCTGGGCCTTCCGTCTGTCGATGATCATTGCGGCGGCGGCGCTCATCACGCTCGTCACGTATTACCTGTTTCCCGAAAGCTATATTTTCTTCGGCATCCTGCACTGTATCGTCGTGGGCAGCCTGCTTGCGCTGCTGTTCACGCGTGTGCCATGGCCGATCACGGCGCTCGTCGGGCTTGCCATCATTCTCGGGCCGATATGGGCGAGCGAGAGGTTCGACCCGGTCAACTGGTGGCTGGGGCTGGGGTTCGACGAACCGCGCACGAACGACTGGCGACCGGTGTTCCCGTGGAGCGGCTTCGCGCTTGTGGGGCTTGCGCTGGCGCAAGCCATTCCCTTCGAGCGCTGGCCAGCGGGGCTCTTGTCATGGCGCGAACGCAATCGGCCGACCCGGTGGCTGGTGCAGGGCGGGCGTCATTCGCTGCTCGTCTATCTCGTGCATCAGCCGGTGCTGCTCGCCATCGCTTTTCTGCTGTCGCTGTTCTTCGTGCAGCGGCAGTTGCCGCAGACCACGCCGACAGCGGCATTTCAGAACGCCTGCGAGGCGCGCTGCCTCGAGGTGCAGCCGAACCGCCAATATTGCGCGGCCGCCTGTTCCTGCGTGGTGAAGGAAGCGCAGACCGCTGGTCTGTGGGATAAAGTGTTGCGCAACACTCTCGAGCCGGGCGAACGCGTTACCTACGACGCGCTGACCCAGCAATGTGTGCGCCGCGCCAATCCCGAGATCAGCCCCTAAACATCAACGCTCCGGCTTGAGCATCGATTCAGGCCGGACGATCGCATCGAATTCGTCGGCGGTGACGAGGCCTGACTTGAGCGCTTCCTCGCGCAAGGTCGTGCCGTTGTGATGGGCGGCCTTGGCGATGGCGGCGGCGGCGTCATAACCGATCTTCGGCGCCAGCGCCGTCACCAGCATGAGCGAGCGCGACAACAGATCCGCAATCCGCGCCGTGTTCGGCTCCAAGCCTTCGACGCAATGGCTTTGGAAGCTCGCGGCGGCATCGGCGAGCAGGCGGATGGATTGCAAGGCTGCCTGGGCGATCACCGGCTTGTAGACATTCAGTTCGAGGTGGCCCTGGGAGCCCGCAACCGTCACCGTCGTCTGATTGCCGAACACGCGGGTGCAGACCATGGTCATCGCTTCGACCTGGGTCGGATTGACCTTGCCCGGCATGATCGAGGAACCCGGCTCGTTCTCCGGCAAGGCCAGTTCGCCAAGGCCGGCGCGCGGGCCGCTGCCGAGCAGGCGGATGTCGTTGGCGATCTTGAACAGGCCTGTTGCGCAGGCATTCAGCGCACCATGCAGGAACACCAAGCCATCGTGGCTGGCGAGCGCTTCGAATTTGTCGGCGGCGCTGACGAAAGGCAGTTGCGTCGCTTGCGCCACGCGTTCGGCGACCTGCTCGGCGAAACCGTTCCACGCATTCAGGCCGGTGCCGACGGCCGTGCCGCCCTGCGCCAAAGGCATCACATGCGCCAGCGCTTCTCGCAGGCGTTGCGCGCCGTAACGCACCTGCGCGGCATAGCCGCCGAATTCCTGGCCCAAGGTCACGGGCGTCGCATCTTGCAGATGGGTGCGGCCGATCTTCACCAGGGTGGAGAAGCTTTCGGCTTTCGCGGTCAGGGCGCCGGCCAACGCATCGAGCGCCGGCAGCAGCCGGTGCGCCACTTCGACGGCGGCGGCAATGTTCATCGCCGTCGGCACGCAATCGTTCGATGACTGGCACATGTTGACGTGATCGTTGGGATGCACCGGAGACTTGGTGCCCAACTGGCCGCCCATCATTTCGCTGGCGCGATTGGCGATCACTTCATTGACGTTCATATTGGTCTGTGTGCCCGATCCGGTCTGCCAGACGACCAAGGGAAAATGCTCGTCGAAGCGCCCATCCATCACTTCCTGCGCGGCGGCGATGATGGCCGTGGCGCGTGGCGCATCGAGCAGGCCGCGATCGCGATTGGCTTCCGCGGCGACGCGCTTGATCAGCGCCAGCGCATGAATGAGCGCCAACGGCATGCGCTCGCCGCCGATACGGAAATTTTCCAGCGAGCGTTGCGTTTGCGCGCCCCAATAGCGGCTCGCCTCGACTTCGATCGGCCCGAAACTATCGGTCTCGGTACGCTCACCATAGACGGGCGGTTGGGACGGGTTGGACATTGCAAACTCCGCTATTGCTGTAGGCTTTGATCTGATCGCGCCATCGGGGCGGTATTGTGATAGGCGCCTGAAAGGGCGAGCGCCAGCCATGATTGCAACCGCTTTAATGCGACTAAATCAATGTTTTCATGCGCAGGGCGAGTTCGGTGCGCAAGGCGGCGGCAATGGCCCGGCGGACGGCCTCGGCTTCGGGTGCCAGACGTTCTCCGGCGCGCCACAAGCTGCCAAGCCGCCGGTTGAGCGGCACCTCTCCCAGGCGGATCGGATGCAGGTTTTCACCCATGCGTCCTTGCAGCGCCAGCAGCGGTGCCACGGTGACGGCATAGCCTGAGGCGACGAGCTGCAGCGCCGTCGTGATGTGCTGCACCTCATGGCGCCAATTCAGATCGAAGCCGATGATCGGGCGTGCGTCTTCCAGCAAACGGCGCAGGCCTGACTGCGGCCCGATGCCGATCAGATCGAGACCGCTCAGCGCGCGCCAGGGCAGGTGGGTTTGTCGGGCGAGGTCGTGTCCCTTCGCCACGACCAGAACCATCGGCTCTTCGATAATGGCCTGCTGGCTGAAGCCGCGCTCTTCAATGCCAAGATACGTAATGGCAACATCGGCCGAACCGTCGGCGATGTTCTGGCGAATTTCCGTGGCGGAGAGATCGTGGATCCTGAGGCGAATATCGGGGTGGCGTTTGTTGACCGCCGCCAGGGCCTGCGGCAGCACCGACGTGCAGAGCGTCGGCAGACAGCCCAGTGTGACGCTCGGCACGCCGTAACGCACGGTGTCGCGCACGCTCTTCAAGACGCCGGACAGTCCTTCGAGATGCGCGCGCACTTTTGGCAGCAGCAGGGAGCCTTGCTCGCTCAAGGCGAGACCTCGGCCGGCACGAACGAAAAGTTTGATGCCGAGAGAAGCCTCCAAGCGCTGCAGCCGGCGCGACAGTGCCGCTTGCGAAAGCCCCAAGCGCCGTGCCGCCGCATGGGCGCTTCCTGAATCGACCACCGCGACGAAGGCGGTGAGCGCAGGCGTATCGAGCATCCGCCGGCTCCTTCAATAGTTGCATTCAATGCATCAATTGAGCCGATCGACACCTATAGTCAATGGATTGCCAGGCCGATTATCGTCGCCCCATGAACGCGATGAAGACTTCAAATGGGCGGGAAGAAGCCTGGGACGCTTGCGCGGAAACAAACGTTAAGCGTTTGGCTGCGCTGCTGAATCTGGACCCTGCGCGAGGCGGCGAAGGCGAGCCTTTGCCGCTCGGCTGGCAGGTCATCCTGTTTCCGCCCCTGGTGCGGCAGGACGAGCTTGGCCCGGACGGTCATCCACGGCCGAGCGGCTTCATGCCGAGCTCCCCTCTGCCACGGCGTGTGCACGGCGGCCGGCGGGTCTGGAGCCATTCTCCCCTCCATGTCGGGGACCCGGTGCGGCGTCTCAGCGAAATCGCCTCGGTGCAACACAAGGACGGCCGCAGCGGTCCCTTGATGATCGTGACCGTCCGTCACACGATCTTTCTTGCCGATCGGAACGAGCCGGCGATCGTCGAGGAACAGGACATCATCTACCGGGAAGCGAAGAGCTCATCGGAAGCCGCGAGTCCCAAGACGAAAAATCTCGAACGACGCGAGGCGCTGCACGAGCGGATATTCCGCCCGACCGCGCCGCTGCTGTTTCGTTTTTCGGCGGTGACCTTCAACGCGCACCGCATTCACTACGATCAACCTTACGCGACCGAGGTCGAAGGCTATCCGGCGCTCGTCGTGAACGGCGGACTGACGGCCTTGTTCCTGTTGCAACTGTTGCGTGACGTGACGGGGCAGGAACCGTCCTACTACGAGGCGAAGAATTTGGGACTTCTGTTTTGCGATCGCGACGTCAGGCTCCGTGCTGCCCCGCTGACGGAAGGCTGGAAGCTCTGGGCCGAGGATGATGAAGGACGCGTCGCCATCGAAATGGTGACGAAATGACCGAGCCCTTGCCACTGGCAGAACCTTTACCTCTGGAAGGCGTTCGCGTCCTCGATCTCACCAGCGTCGTTGCCGGTCCTTCGGCGACTTTGCGCCTGGCGGACATGGGCGCCGAGGTCATCAAGATCGAAACCTTGGATGGAGATCTGCTGCGCACCTTGGGTGGTGCGTCAAAATCGGGCTCTCTGTCGCCGAAGTTCATGCACTTCAATCGTTCGAAACGATCGGTGGCGCTCGATTTGAAACATCCGCAATGCCGGCCAGTGCTGGAGCGGCTGCTCGGCGAGAGCGATATTTTTATCACCAATATACGGCCTGAATCGCTGGGCCGCTTGGGGCTCGATGCGGCGACTTGCCTGGCGAAGCATCCGAAATTGATCCACTGCATCATAACCGGGTTTGGCCCTGGTCCATATCGCGGCCGGCCAGCTTACGACACGGTGATCCAGGGCGCGGCCGGTGTGGCGGGACTGTTCATCAAGCGCGACGGCCGTCCAAGCTATGCGCCGTTTCTGCTGGCCGACCATGTGGTCGGTGAAGTCACGGCCGGTGCCATTACGGCGATGTTGTTTCGGCGCAGCCGAACGGGGCGTGGCGGCGAGCTAGAAATCCCGATGATGGAAACCTTGGCCGCCTTCGTGCTGCAAGAACATCTCGGCGGCGCCACCTTCCGTCCGGCGCGCGGTGAATCCGGTGACAGCCGCATCCTGGCACCTGACAACCTGCCGATCGCGACCGCGGATGGATGGGTGAGCGTGACCTGCAACACCGATCCGCAAGTGCATGCCTTTCTGAAGGCCGTAGGGCGACAGGAACTGCTCGATGATCCGCGCTTCAAAACCGTAGCGGCGCGCTTCGCCGCGTCGAAGGATTGGTTCGCGATGCGGGCCGACGCGTTGAAGCATCAACCGACCGCATATTGGTTGCGCGTGCTGACCGAAGCGGGCGTGCCGGTGATGCCCTGTCATTCGATCGAATCCTTGTTGGAAGACCCCCATCTTGTGACGACGGGCCTCCTTCAGCATCGCGATCATCCTGTTGAGGGACCGATCATCGACGTCGCTTCCGCCGTGCGTTTCGATGGACAGGCATCGGCAACGGGTTTCTCGGCGCAGACCTCGGGCCAGGATACGCATGCCGTCTTGCAGGAGCTTGGATTTGGCGAGGACGATATCGAAGCCCTGTTTCAATCCGGCGTGATTGGCGGAGGCAAGACAACTGAACAGACGCGGAGGGCTTCGAAATGATCCGCTCGCTGCTTTATGTTCCGGGCAATTCCGACAAGTTCATCGCCAAGGCGCATGAGCGCGATGCCGACGGCATCATTCTCGATCTCGAAGACGCCGTGCCGCCAAGCGAAAAGATTGGTGCGCGGCAACGGTTGGCGCAGTCCGTCGTATCGGTCGGCCAGAATGGCGCCATGGTCTTCGTGCGCGTGAATGCCGCCGAGACCGGTTTGCAGGACGACGATGCGACGACTGCTTGTCTCGCCGGTGCCCATGGCATTCTGGTGCCGAAAGCCAACAAGCCGGAGATGTTGCAGGCGCTCGACACGCACCTCACCGGTGTTGAACAGCGCATGGCACGGACCGATCAACTGCGGTTGGTGCCGATGATCGAAGAGCCGGGCGCCGTTCTCAACGCCTCCGCCATTGCAACGGCAACGCTACGCAATTGGGGCCTCATCACCGGCGGCGAAGATTTGGCGACGAGCATGAATGCCACGCCGACGCCCGACATGTTGCGGCTGCCAAAGCTTCTGGTTCATCTTGCGGCCAAGGCCGCCGGTTTGCGCTCTCTGGGGCTGTTGAGAAGTGTCGCCGACTTCCGTGATGTCGAGGCGATCAGGGCAGCCACCGTTGAAGCGCGCCAACATGGCTTCGATGGCGCGACCTGCGTTCATCCCAACGTCGTGCCGCTCCTCAATCGCGGATTTGCGCCGACGCAGGCTGAGTGCGAATGGGCGCGCGAAGTGGTCGAGGCTTATGCGCGTGCCGAACAGGCGGGTTTGGGTGCGATCACGGTGCAGGGGCAGATGGTCGATCGGCCGGTTGTCGAACGGGCGCGTCGCATTCTTCAGGTCAAGCAGGCGTCCGTGGAGACCGCTTGATTATGTAACAATGGTCATAGGTGTTTTTTGAAACTCTAAGTCTCCGCCTATTCAGCCAATCATCAAAGCGTGCGTGTGCTTGCATTCGATCTGTCGTTGCCATGCGCGGTCTTGAGACCGTAACGACGCTGGACGTACGCATCACGACATAGTAGGTCCACGAGGATACTAGGGAGGGTTTTAAATGGATCGTCGTCGTTTTCTGCAATTGACTGCGTCTTCGCTGGCCATGTCAGGCAGCGGCATTGCTTCTTCAGTGGCGCAAGCGCAATGGCCGACGAAGAACATCACTATGATCGTGCCGTTCACGCCGGGCGGCTCGACCGACATCCTGGCGCGGCTGATCGGTCAGCGCTTCACGGAAGCCTGGGGGCAGGGCGTTGTCACTGAAAACCGCCCTGGTGCTGGCGGTGCCGTTGGCAGCGTCGCGCTGGCGCGTTCGCCGGCCGATGGCTACACGGTCGGCATGGGCCATATCGGCACGCTGAGCGTCAATCCTTCACTTTATTCGAATTTGCAATACGATCCGATCAAGAGCTTCGCACATATCAGCATGCTGGCGCGGGTCTACAACGTGCTCGTCGTGCATCCCTCGCTGCCGATCAAGAACGTGCGCGAGTTCATCGAATACGCGCGCCAGAATCCCGGCAAGCTCAACTACGGCTCCGGCGGCAACGGCAGCGCGGCGCATATCGCCACCGCCGCTTTCATGGTCGCGACCGGCACGCAAATGACGCATGTCCCGTATCGTGGGACATCGCCGGCGGTGGCCGATCTTCTCTCCGGCCAGATCCAGTTCATGATGACCGGCGGTCCCGCCGTTCTGCCGCACGCCCGTGCGGGCACCATGCGCGCGCTCGGCGTCTCCGGTCCCAACCGCTTGAAGTCGGATCCGGATATTCCGACGATTGCGGAAGCGGGCGTGCCGGGCTTCGATGCGACCCAGTGGTATGGCATGATGGCGCCGACGGGAACGCCCGATGACATCGTCACCAAACTGACCAAGGAAGTGCACGGTGCCTTGGGCTCGAAGGCGATGCAGGAAGCGCTGGAACGCGACGGCGCCGAGGCTTGGCCGACGACGCCGCAGGAATTCCGCGACATCATTGCCAGCGAGACCAAGCGCTGGGCCGAGATCGTCGAGAAGGCCAAAATCAAGGTCGAGTGATCTAAAGCAAACCGCGTTTCGATAGAAACGCGGTTTTGCCTAGAACCTCATATTTCGAGGCATTTTTCAACCAGGGAAAGGCGCTTGCACCGCAAGCGCCTTTTTCGAGAGCGACAGGCCATGGCCCGGCGCCGCCGTCGCGCTCATCGTCCCGTCCTTGGCGATCTCTGGCAGCCCATCGAACATCGGTTCGAGCAGCGGAAATTCCTCCAGCCAGCGTACCGCCGGAGATGCGGCGGCGAGATGGACGAAGAGCCCGGGCAGGAAGTGCGGGCTCACCGAAACGTCGAAAGCCTCGGCGAGAACAGCCAGATCGAGCGATGGCGTCAGGCCGCCGATCATCGCGAGATCGGGCTGCACGACGCTGACGATACCTTCGGCGATGAGAGCGGTGAAATCGCGCAAGCCTTGCAGATGCTCGCCGGTAGCGATGGGCGCGCCCGCCATGCGGCTGAGCACTTTATAGCCATGCAGCGCGCTTGCCGGCAGCGGCTCCTCGACGAACAGCACGTCATTGTCGCGCGCATGGGCCATCAGCCATTGCGCCGCCGCCAGATCGCATTTCTCATTGGCATCGAGCATGACATGGGCGCGATTGCCGATCGCCTGACGCACGGCCGATATCACCTCCACATCCTTGCGCACGCCAGCGATACGCGGCTTGACGGCGCCCAGGCCACGCTTCACGGCTGCCTCGGCAACATGGGCGGCCTCTGCCGCCGACTGCACGACGTTGAAGCCACCGCTGCCATAGACCGGCGTGGCGCGGATCTGGCCGCCCATAGCAACGCCCATCGGCAGGTTCTGGCGCCGGGCATGGAGGTCCCAGGCGGCGACATCGACGGCGGCGAGGCCGACGAGATTGGGGCCGAGGCCCGTGCGGTTGAAACTCTGGGAAATCTTCTTCCACAAGGCTCGTGGCGCCGTGGCTGGTTGTCCGCGCACGAAACGCGCCAGTTGCGCATCGGCCGCGCGCAAAGCCAGTTCACCGCCGCCGCCCAGCACATAGGAAAATCCCAGGCCCGTCGCGCCATCGCTGTCGACGAGTTCGACGACGATCATATCGACAGCCGCGACGCCGGAGCCGCCGACAGCCTGTTCAAGCTTATAGGGAACGAGACTGGCGCTCGCCTGTTCGATCGTCGTCATAGTGGTTGTCTTGCCCCGTTATGGCGTTTTCCGTTTGATGGACATATCAAACGCCACAAACGAGAGTCCAGTTGTCATTCCCGACGCGCCGCAGGCGCGAGCGGGAATCCAGAGCGCGCGGTGAAGCGTTGCATCACCGTAGCGCATGACCTTCCATCTCGCGCGAGCAGCATTTTGCCACTGGCTCTGGATCCCCGCTCAGCCGCTGCGCGGCTGTCGGGGATGACACAGAGGTTTCGACCATTCTTTTACAGAATAAAGCTGACCGAGCCCAGCCGCCCCAGTTCGTGGGCGTGCAGGAATACGCGCCGCTCCTTGATGCGAAACTGATCGCCATCCTTGCGCAGAATATAGCGATACGTGCCGACATAACTGAATTCGCGCTGGAAGCGGCGATAGCGATAGCACACGAAATTGGCGGTTGCCGTCACCAGGTCGCCCTCGACTTTGAGAACGCGGACGTTGGTGATCAGCCGGCAGGTGCGCGACTTCGGAAATTCCGCGTGGCAGTTCGGGTCGAGCACACGGATGATGCGCTGGCGAATACGCTCGCGATCATCGGAAATGATGTAGAGCGTATCCTTGTGCGAGCCGTCGAGGTCATCGTTCGGCGGCACGTAATAGGTCGCATCGTCAGCCAGCAGCGCTTCCCATTCCTTGAGCTTCCACTCATCGAGCAGGGCGGCTTCGTGATAGAAGAAGTCTTCGACTTCCGCGCGGGTGACTTTCACGTCCGCAAGAGTGTCGGCTTGCGCGCTCATGCCTGCGCTCCCGTCATCAGCTTGTTCCAGTGGCGCCAGAAGGTGCGCAGGTGATGCTCGTCACTGTTGAGCTGCTCACCCTCGCGGCCGAAACCGCGTGACATTTCCGACCAGCGATCGTCCGACCAGTTGGCGAGGCCCTGCTGCACCAGTTCGAGCGCTTCGACGTCATCTGGCGTGGCGAAGCCGCCGGGGCCATAGAAAGTGAGGAAGGCATCGAGCCGGCGCGCCCGCGCGCTTTCGCTTTCTTCCACGGGGCCGAGCGCCCAGGCGGTCACCTGCATCTTGTTCGCCCCATCTGGGAAGAAGGTGCGGATGGTGACGGACGAGCCGTCGTTGATGACCAGATTGGGGAAAATGACGAGGTTGCGGTTGGTGTCGGCGACGCGTCGCGCCCGATCCTCGCCGAGGCGTTCGACGAGCTCGGCACGGATCTCCGTCATTTCGGCCTTAGCGCTTTCGCCATAGAGCGGGATCCAGGCGGCGACGGGACGGCCACGGAAGTTGACGTTATCGGTGGTGAAATGGCCGTTGCCGAGATCGAAAGCAAAGCCGCGCGTCGGCAGCACCAGGTCCTTGTCTTTCGGCGGTTCCACCTTGACGCCGGAATTGGCCATGAAGTTCAGCCAGGTCGAATGGGTGGTCGGCAGGTGATAGTCGTCGACGCTGTTTTCGACCATCAGTTTCCAGTTCGCCTGCACGTCATATTCCTGCGTGCCGTGCAGAACTTCCATTTTGCCGGACGGCGACTGCTCGATGACGAGATCGATGTAATCGGTCGCCTTGCCGAGATAGTCGGTGAGCGCCGGCGCATCGGCGTCCAGGCACATGAACCAGAAATCGCGATACTGTTCGAAACGAGCCGGCGATTTCAGTCCGAGGCCGCTGGTGTCGAAATTTTCGATATAGGCTTCGTCGCCCGGGATGCGGGCCAGCGAGCCGTCGTTGTTGTAGATCCAGCCATGATAGACGCAGCTGAAGCGGCGGACGTTGCCATGGCGTTCCGTGCACACCAGCGCGCCGCGATGGCGGCAGGTGTTGAAGAAGCAGCGCACCTGGCCCTTGCTGTCGCGTGCGAAGATGACGGGGCGGCCGGCGACGCGGCGGGATTGGAAGTCGCCGTTCTTTTTCAGTTCCGATCCGTGGCCGACATAGATCCAGCATTTCGCAAAGATGTTCTTGATCTCGGCGCGTAGCACATCCTCGGAGACGAGCGCTTCGCGGTCGAGCAGGAACACACCCTTCTGCGGATCGTCGACGACGAAGGATCGCGGTTCGTTTCTGGACGTTTCCATCGTGGGCATATTGCACCTCTTGATCTTTAGGCTCAGGTCGCGCCGGAGAAGCACATTCGAGGGCTTCGCCGGCGTCGTCCTGCGCGATGTCGGCCCAGCGGGTCGACATCGAAGATCAGCATCTAGGTGCGGAGCGATAGCAGGTCAACTTTTGCCGTTTTCGGCCATTTTCTCTGCACAATTGTGCATGCTCTCCACACCTATTCGGCGGCCAGAATTTTCTCCATCCGCGCGACGATGTCTGGCGAAACGCCAATCACGTCGGCGACGATTTTCTGCACCACTTCGCCGCTGGCCGGATCGAAATCCAATTTGGCCTTTTCGACTTCGGCGAGCAGGTCGGGATCCTTCATCGCCGCCATGAAAGCTTCACGCAGCGCCTTGATGCGATCGGCGGGCACGCCCGGCGGCGCCATGAACGCGCGGCCGATGTCGGCGCTGCTCGCGGCGAAGGCGAGCAAGGCACGGTCGGCATCGTTGCTGGCGAATTCGGTCACTGCCGGCACGTCCTTCAGGTCTTTCGAACGTTCCAGCACATATTGAATGGAGACCGCGGCTTTCTTGCCGGTCAGCCAATCCATGCGCGTTGTCTTCATGGTGTTCCACGATGTGAGCGCCGAGTCGGTTTCGCCCCGCTCCATGGCGAGCAGGCCGTCGGTCGAGCCCGGATAGCCGCGGATGATCTTGAACTTCGTGCCGGCCAACGCATTGAGCAGCTTCGGATAGCTTTCCGACGGCGAGCCCGGGCCGGTGCTGGCGGTCGGCACTTCGACCTCCTTCATGCCTTGCATCGTCGTGCCTTTGGTGCGCGTCGAGACGACTTGCACTTCGATGTTCGATGTGGCGCGGCCGATCCAGTTGAACTCCGCCGTCTTGTATTGAACGGCCTTGTTCTTCAGCGCTTCTTCCTGCGCAATGGTTTGTGCCACGATCGCCATGGCGGTGCCGTCCTTTGGCGCCACGCGATAAAGCCAGTTGGCGGCGGTCAAGGAGCCAGCGCCCGGCATGTTCGAAGCGATTACCGTTGGCTTGCCCGGCACATATTTGCCGAGATAGCGCGACAGCATGCGGCCGAACAGATCGTAGGTGCCGCCGGGCGAAAAGCCGATGGTGACGGTGATGGTTTTACCGGCAAAAAATTGCTCGGGCGATTGCGCCATTGCCGGGCTGACGCCGACGAGACCGGCAAGAAGGATTCCTCCCAAACCCAAAGATTTCATTTTTCTTCCCCTCAGAAGCCGTTTATTCGGCGGTATTGAGAATGACGCGCTATAGGACAGCTTCGATATCGTCCGCAACCCGGCATTATCATGCAGATATTGCAAGAAGCTACGCTTTGACGCAGCGATCTGCTTGCCTATATTGCGTCGCAAAACATTGAAAGCCATTCCAAATCACGGCTTTCGCATAAAGGGGAGGAATAAGGATGACGCGTGGAAAATGCGCTTACCGGACCTTGGCTTTGATCTTTTTGTCCACGGCCGCGGGCGCTGCGCAGGCCCAATCACCGGCGGAATTCTACAAGGGCAAGAATGTCAATGTGCTGATCGGCACCAGCGTCGGCGGTGAATATGATCTGCATGCGCGGCTCGTCGCCCGTTTCATCGGGCGCTATATTCCGGGCAATCCGGTAGTCGTGCCGCAAAACATGACCGGTGGCGGCGGTGCCAAAATGGGCGCCTATCTGGCGGAAGTCGCCGCCAAGGACGGCACCAACATCGGCATGATGGCCAATAACTTTCCGGCCATGCAGGCCGCCGGTGTCGATCTCATCCGCTTCGATCTCGGCAAGTTCAACTGGATCGGCTCGATCTCGCCAACCGTCGAAACGATGACCGTTTGGAAGTCCGCCGGCGTCAACACCATCGAAGAAGCCAAGTCGAAGGAAATCATTGCGGGTGCCACGGGCAAGGGCGCGATCACCTATACGTTTCCCGGCATGCTGAACGAGTTTCTCGGCACCAAGTTCAAGATCGTCTCGGGCTACCCCGGCGGCAACGATATCAATCTGGCCATGGAACGCGGCGAAGTGCAGGCGCGTAACAACACGTGGTCGAGCTGGAAAGTCACCAAGCCGGAATGGTTGAAGAACGGCGACATCAAAGTGCTCGTCTACGCCGGCCCGCGCCAGGCTGATCTCAAGGACGTGCCGATCGCCTCCGATCTGGTCAAGGACCCTGATACCCGCCGCATCGTCGATCTCATCACCTCCGGCACCAAGCTCGGCCGGCCGCTCGCCACCAATGGCGGTGTCCCGGCGGACCGGGTGGCGGCCCTGCGCGAGGCATTTGACAAAACGATGCAAGACCCCGATTTCCTCAAGGAGGCGGCTCAGTCCCGGGTCGATGTCGATCCGGTACGGGGCGTCGATATGCAAAAAGTTGTCGCGGACGTTTTGGCCACGCCCAAGCCTCTTGCGGAGCGGGCCAAAAGTTTGATCGAATAGTAAAAAGGATTGGGCAAACAATCCTAGGGTTTCAATAAGGGGACAGCATGTCGTCGAAGTTTAATGGCCGTCGCGAGGATTTTCGCCTGGTGACGGGGCAGGGGCGTTATACGTCCGATTGGTCGCTCCCGCGTGAAGCCCATGCCTGTTTCCTGCGGGCCGACCGGGCCCATGCCAAAATCCTGTCGATCGACGTCGAGGCGGCTCTGGCCGCTCCCGGCGTCTTGACGGTGATTACTGGTAAGGACGCACGCGAGGCGGGCCTCGGCCCCATCCCGAACATGGTGCGTTACCCCGGCAAGGGCGGGATGAAGCTCATCGAGACCGGGCGCGACGTCCTGGCCATTGATCGGGTGTTGTTCGTCGGCCATAGCGTCGCCATCGTCGTCGCCGAGACGCAGCTCCAGGCAATGGATGCGGCTGAACTGATCGCGGTCGAATATGAGGATCTGCCGGTCGTCGTCGGTGGCCGCGAAGCGCTCAAGCCCGATGCCCAGCAGCTTTACGATCACATCCCCAACAACCTGGTCTTCGACTACGAATATGGCGACAACGCCAAGACCGACGAGGCTTTCGCCAAGGCCGATCACGTCACCAAGATCACGGTCGAAGCGCCGCGTATCGTCGGCAATCCGATGGAGCCCAAGGCCTGTCTCGCCAGCTATGACGCGAAGAAGGACATGTACGATGTCTATGCGCCGTCGCAGGGCCTGACCATGATGCGGCCGGGCTTGTCGGCGGGTACGGGCGTGCCGCAGGAAAAAATCCGCTTCCATGCCTGGGATGTCGGCGGCGGTTTTGGCGTGCGCAGTGAAGCCTATTCGGAATATTGCGCTTGCATGCTCGCTTCCAAGCAGATCGGTCGGCCGGTGAAATGGGTGGCGACGAGAGCCGAGACGATCCTCAGCGATCACCACGGCCGTGGCGCCATTCTGTCGGGCGAACTGGCGCTCGCCAAGGATGGCAAGTTTTTGGGGCTGCGTATCGAATGGATCGTCGATTGCGGCGGCTATCTGTCAGGCTCCGGTCCGCTCACCAATACGGCGGGGCCAAGCTCCAATCCAACGAGCGTCTATGCGATTCCGGCGGTCTATGGCTTGCATCGCCTCGTCGTCACCAATGCGACGCCGACCTGCCCCTATCGCGGTGCTGCGCGCCCGAATGTCGTCTATCTTGCCGAACGGCTGATCGAGGAAGCGGCGCGCGAAACAGGCATCGATCGGGTCGAGCTGCGCCGCAAGAACCTCATTCCGCGCAAGGCCTTTCCGTATAAGACGCCGACGGGAGCCACCTACGACAGCGGCGATCCGCCCGGTCTGCTCGCCGATGCGCTGAAAACCGCCGACTGGAAGGGCATCGCCAAGCGCCGCAAGGCGGCGGAGAAGCGCGGCATGCTTTTCGGCGTCGGTCTGTCGGTGTTCATCGAACCGTCGGGTGGCGGCGGCGTTCCGCGCGAAGAAGCGGCGATCAAATTCGGCGAATCCGGCAATCCGGTCATCTACACGGTGTCGGGCCCGTCGGGCCAAGGCCATGAAACGGTCTATCCGGAAATCGTTGCCGCGGAACTCGGCATCGACCCGGAACAGATCACGCTGCGCTTCAGCGATCCCGATGGTCCTGATCTGAAGGGCTCCGGCAGCATCGGCTCGCGCGGCGTCATGAACCACGGTGGAGCGTTGACGGTCACGGCGCGCGAGGTGGTGCGCAAGGGCAAGGAATTCGCCGCCAAGCACCTGGAAGCCGCCGAAATGGATATCGAATTCGACAAGGGCACCTATCGGGTGCGCGGCACCGATCTGTCGATCGGTCTCGTCGAATTGGCCAAGACCTTGGCCAATACTTCGGCAAAGAAGGATGAGAATCCCCTCGACACGCTCGATGGTGTTCCCGTCAGCCTGTCCTTCCCCACGGGCGCGCATATCGCTGAAGTGGAGATCGATCCGGCGACGGGGATGATCGAGGTGGTGAAATACGTGGCTGTCGACGACTCCGGTGTCATCATCAATCACACCTTGGCCGAAGCGCAATTGCACGGTGGCCTGATGCAAGGCATGGGGCAGGTGCTGGGTGAAGTGATCACCTATGGCGAGAGCGACGGCCAGCCGGTGCAGGGCAGCTTCATGGATTACTTCATGCCGCGCGCCGATCTCTTGCCGCAGCTCGAACTGGTGGATCGGCCTGTGCCGAGCCCGACCAATCCGCTCGGTGCCAAGGGCGTTGGCGAAGCCGGCGCCACCGGTGCCGTGCCCACCGTGACCAATGCGGTGATCGACGCACTGCGGCCGCTCGGCATCAATGCACTGGAAATGCCCTATACGCCGCACCGCGTTTGGGCCGCGATCAATGCCACGGGCAAATATAACTGAGCCAAAACAAAAGCCCCGGTGCAAAACCGGGGCTTAATTATTTTAGCGGTGCCGGAAGGCTATTTCAGGCACATCCGCGCCAGCTCTTGAAACGCGCGCGCCCGATGCGAAAGGGCTTGCGATCCATCGGCCGGAATGCCGTGCTTCTCCTCCGACGACATCTCGCCGAACGTTCTCGAATGGCCATCGGGCAGGAAGAACGGATCATAGCCGAAGCCGCGCTCGCCGCGCGGCGGCCAGACGATTTCGCCGAACACTTTGCCTTCGACGGTTTCGACATGCTGGTTCGGCCAGGCGACCGCCAGGGCTGAGACGAAATGCGCGCGTCTCTGGCGCGGCAGGGTCGCACCCTTGTCGCGCATCAACCCGTCGATCTTCGTCATGGCGGCCTTGAAGTCGCCCGCTTCGCGCGCCCAGCGCGCCGAATAGATGCCGGGATCACCGCCCAGCACATCGACGCACAGGCCTGAATCGTCAGCAAAGGCGGGCAGGCCGGTCGCATCAGCCGCCGCTTGCGCCTTGATGATGGCATTGGCGATGAAGGTGTCGCCGGTTTCATCCGGCTCCGGTAGTCCAAGCTCGCCCGCCGAGACCACTTCGACGCCATAGAGCGCGAGCAGTTCGCGCATCTCGTTCAGCTTGCCAGCATTATGGGTGGCGATGACGAGCTTGCCGGCGATCTTGCGATGATCGTCGCTCATTCAGGCAATCGCCTGCTTCTGCTTTTCGATCAGGCTGGCGATGCCCTGCTTGGCGAGCGCCATCATCTGCTGCAATTGCGCCTCGTCGAAGGGCGCGCCTTCGGCGGTCGCCTGCACTTCGACCAGATGGCCCTTGCCGGTCATGACGAAATTGGCGTCCGTCTGCGCCGCCGAGTCTTCCGCATAATCGAGATCGAGCACCGAGACGCCGTTGGCGACGCCGCAGGAAATAGCGGCGACATGATCGCGCAGCGGCATGTCGCGGATGATCGAGCGGCCATGCATCCATTTCAGGCAATCATGCAGCGCCACCCAGGCGCCGGTGATCGAAGCGGTGCGCGTGCCGCCATCGGCCTGCAGCACGTCGCAGTCGATGGTGATCTGGCGTTCGCCGAGCGCTTGCAGATCGACGACGGCGCGCAAGGAGCGGCCAACGAGGCGCTGGATTTCCTGCGTCCGGCCGGACTGCTTGCCCGAGGTCACTTCGCGGCGCGTGCGCGTGTGCGTCGCGCGCGGCAGCATGGCATATTCGGCCGTCACCCAGCCGCGACCCTGGCCGCGCAGCCACATCGGCGGCTTGTCTTCGAGCGAGGCCGCGCACAACACATGCGTTTCGCCAAACTTGATCAGGCAGGAGCCCTCCGCATAGCGCGCAACACCGCGCTCGATGGACACAGCCCGCATTTCATCAGGCGCACGCTTGGATGGACGCATAAGAATTCCCCTTCGAGCAAATCGCCCGTCTCAAGACGTGCGATTTCGCCGTTTATGTCTGTTTTGACGCCTTTTTGTCGGCAAAACACTCTGGTCGGCGCCTTTCCTAACCCATGCGGACGGGCGGGAAAAGGCGTTTTCAAAGCTCGTGCGACCAGGGCGGTTCGCTGCCGCGCCGCGTGCAGGTGAGCGCCGCGACCTTGTTCGCCTGCGCGAGCCAGCGGCCGACGGCGTCGGGATCGGGGTTCAGCCGGCAGGAACCGAGCCGGTTTTCGCCCCTCAGTGCGGCAAGAAGTCCCGCGGTGAAACTGTCTCCGGCGCCAACCGTATCCACTACCGTGACGTGCGGCGGTACGCAGGTGATCGATCCACCCGTCCAGGTTGCCGTCGCGCCCGTGGCGCCGCCGGTGATGACCACGAGTTCGGCACCCAGCGCCAGCCAGTGCCGCGCCACCTGTTCCAGTGGTTGATCGGGATAAAGCCACGCGATGTCCATGTCGCTGGCCTTGGCGAGAGTGCAGGCTTGAATGCGCGCTTCGACCAATCGCACGGTCTCGCTTCGCTCCGGCATCAGCGAAGGGCGAATGTTCGGATCGAAACTCACCGACATCCGCTCGCGGGCCGCGTGCATGGCCGCCAGTGCGCGCTCGCCTTGCGGGCCGAGCAGGCAGCGGAAGGAGGCGGCATGCAGATGGGCGATGTCGTCCGGCAAAGGATCGGGCAGCGCGTCGCGCTCTTCATGCGCCGTGCCTTGCAGATAGAGCGTGAAATCGACCGCGCCCGTCGCCGCGTCGGAGCGTGCCAGGGCGATTGGCATCGGCTGGCGACTGCGTTGGCACCAGCGCAGACCGACATGGGCCTCTGTAAGCTTCTGCGCGAAGGCTTCGCCGTTGACGTCGTGCGCCAAGGCGCCGGCGAATTCGGTGGCGATGCCAAGCCGGCCCAGGGCCAGGGCCGTGTTGAATGAGGAGCCGCCCGTGGCGCTGTCAAACACCTTCGGATCGGCTGCCGTGGCCACGAGATCGAGAATGGCCTCGCCCATGACGAGAATGCTCTTCCCGTCCTGCGGCGACATCGTCATCAGTCGTTCTGCTGCTCGTTGCGGAACGCATGCGCCGGGTAGACGCCGAGAATGCGCAGCTCCGTCGTGAAGAACGTGAGTTCTTCCAGCGCCCGCTTCAGCGGCAGATCTTCGGGATGGCCCTGCACGTCGGCCAGGAACATGGTGGCGGAGAATTCGCCGTCGACCATATAGCTTTCGAGCTTGGTCATGTTGACGCCATTGGTGGCGAAACCGCCCAGCGCCTTATAGAGCGCCGCCGGCACGTTGCGCACGCGGAAGACGAACGTCGTCACCGTGTCGCCGTTGTTCGGCCGGGCCCAATCGGCGACGCGCGAGAGCACGACGAAGCGTGTCGTATTGTGCTTCTCATCTTCCACATCGCGCATCAAAATCTTCAAGCCATAGATTTCGGCGGCCAGCTCCGGCGCGAGCGACGCGCGCGTCAGATCGCCCGATTGCGAGACTTCGCGCGCCGAGCCTGCCGTGTCGACCGCCGTCACGGGCGTCAATTCAAGCTTGCGGATGATCTTGCGGCACTGCCCCAACGCATGGGTATGGCTGTAGACCGTGCGGATCGTCGCCAAGGTCGCATCGGGCAGCGCCATGAGCTGGAAGCGGATCGGCAGGAAATATTCGCCGACGATATGCAGGCCTGAGCCCGGCAGGAAATGATGGATGTCGGCAACGCGCCCGGCGATCGAATTCTCGATGGGGATCATGCCCAATTCGGCTGTTCCGTCGGCGATGGCGGCCAAAGCGTCTTCAAACGTATTGCAGGGAAGCGGTTCAAAATTCGGATACACCGCCCGGCAGGCAATGTGGGAATTCGCACCGGGTTCGCCCTGGTAGGCAATTTTCTTCGCTTTCGCCATTCGTTCCATCCTGCGGGCCAGCCAGGCCCACTCCGTCGTTTGCGGGCTGTCCTTAGCAGGTCATCCCACGAGACGCCACGTTTGCCGGTGTCACAGGGCTTCTGCTATCTCTGCGGCCCTGGGCCGCGCCGGCGGCCGCGCTCTGGGAGGAGTCGATGCGGGAATGGGTGATCCGGGGCGGAACCATCGTATCGATGGACGAGGGGCTCGGCGATCTGAAGGGCGACATCCTGGTCCGCGACGGCCGGATCGCCGCGATCGCACCGACCCTGGAGGCGCCGGCCGATGCGGACGTCATCGATGCGCGGGGCATGATCGTCATGCCGGGCTTCGTCAACGCCCATATGCACACCTGGCAGACGGGTTTGCGTGGTGTCGCCGCCGATTGGACGATCTCGCAATATCTGCGCGCCATCCATGCCGGCCTCGCCACCCATTTTCGCGCCGAAGATATTTACATCGCCAATCTCACCGGCGCGCTCAATCAGATCAATTGCGGTACGACCACTTTGGTCGATTGGTGCCACAACAATCCAACGCCTGGTCATACCGACGCGGCACTCGATGGCCTGCAACAGTCGGGCATCCGCGCCCTGTTCTTGCACGGCTCGCCCAAGCCCGATCCGAAACCCGGCCAGAAACATTTCAGCGAAGTGCCGATGCCGCGTGGCGAAGTCGAGCGGCTGCGCCGCGGACCGATGGCCAGCGACGATGCGCTCGTCACCATGGGGCTCGCCATTCTCGGGCCCGGTATGTCGGTCTATGACGTCTGCGATCATGACTTCCGCCTGGCGCGTGAACTGGACATGATCGCCAGCATGCATGTCAGCGGCCCGATGCTGACGCCTGACGGCTTCGAGCGGCTCGCCGCGTTGAGCCTGCTTGGCTCCCATCTCAATGTCGTCCACGGCAATGTGCTGACCGATGCGCAGCTTGATCTTCTGGTCGATGCGGGTGTCAGTTTCTCGGTTACGGCCGAAGTCGAAATGCAGATGAGTTTCGGCCGGCCTCTGACGGGACGGCTGCGTCGGCGCGGCGGCCATATCAGCATCGGCTCGGATATCGAGTCCGGCATGGCGAGCGACATGTTCACCGTCGCGCGGATGACCTTGCAGGCGCAACGTTTCATCGATGCGCTGGATAGTTTCTCCGCGCAGGGCAAGGGGCTGGCGGAAATTACCATTCCCTGCCGGGAGGCCTTGCGCTGGGCGACGATCGATGGCGCGCGCATGGCGGGGCTCGATCGGCGCACCGGCTCGCTCACGCCGGGCAAGCAGGCCGATATCGTATTGTTGTCGGCGCGCGATCCGAACATGCATCCGGTTGTCGATCCGGCGGCTTCGATCCTGTTGCAGGCTGGTGTCGCCAATGTCGATACGGTGATGATCGGCGGTGTGCTGCACAAGCGCGGCGGCAGGCTGCTCTATGGCGACCTGCCGCGGAAGCTCGATGAACTCGCACAGTCGAGCGCGCGCATCTTGTCGGACTTTAATCGGGCGCGCGCTGCTGCTTAGTTAGGCGGCTTGCGCCAAGCCCTGCATCTTGAGCATGTTCTGGACCGACGGGCGCTTGTTCATGCGCGCATAATGGGCCGCGACATTGGCGGGCATCGGCAATTTGACCCATTCCGCCACCCAGAACTCGAAGAAGTAGAGCGCGCAATCGGCGATGGTGAAATCGCCCATCAGCCAGTCCTTGCCGGCGAGCTGCTTGTCGAGCAAGGCGAGACCTTTCTCGACCATCTCGCGGCCCTGCGCTTTGATCTTGGGATGCTCGTCCTCAATGCTGCTGTAGCGCGCGGTGCGCCAGATGCGCGTCCAGGCCTGCATATGCAAGGTGGCGACGATATAGTCGATCGTCTCCAGGGTGCGCGCCAGTTTTTCCGGGTCGGTCGACAGCAGCTTCTTGTCCGGATTGGTCAGGGCGAGCCACACGGCGATGGCCGGAAATTCGGTGAGCGTGGAACCGTCGTCGCGCACCAGCACCGGCACTTTCGATTTCGGATTCACGGCCACGTAATCGGGCTGGTATTGCCCCTGGGCGGCAAAATCGACCTTTTTCAGATCGTAGGGCTTGCCGATCTCCTCGAGCAGGATGTGGATGCCCGTGGCGCAGGTGCCGGGGGCATAATAAAGCGTCGTCATACGTTTCCTCCGAAGCGGGATGCGGCGCCATTCTGGCCGGGCCGCCAGGGTCTGGCCAGTGCGAAATTGTTCAGATGGGGCCACGAGGGCGGGGCTCAGTCATGCGGGCCTTGCAGTTGACGCCTGGTGCGCCGATATGCGTTCTGTTCCCGGCGCGGTCGGTCCGCGCCTGTCTGTTGTTTTGCTCTGCCGGAGAACCGTATGCCGCTTACCGTCGCCGTCCAGATGGACCCGATCGAACGCATCAATATTGCCGGCGATTCGACATTCGCTTTGCTTCTGGAAGCGCAAGCCCGCGGTCACGAACTGCTCTATTACACGCCCGATCGTCTTTCCATGGTCGGCCAGAGCATCGTCGCCGACGCCCAGCCGCTGCAGGTGCACGACGAGGTCGGCCATCATTTCACTTTGGGCGATCGCCGCCGCACCGATCTTGGCAGCGAGGTGGATGTCGTGCTCTTGCGCCAGGACCCGCCTTTCGATCTCGCCTATATCACCACGACCCATCTGCTTGAGCGCATTCATCCGCGCACCCTCGTGGTCAACGATCCCGCGAGCGTGCGCAATGCGCCGGAGAAACTGTTCGTCATGCAGTTTCCGCAGCTCATGCCGGACACGCTGATCACCCGCGAGCGCGATGAGATCGAGGCCTTCCGTCGCCAGCACGGCGACATCGTCATGAAGCCGCTCTACGGCAATGGCGGCGCCGCCGTTTTCAAGATGGCGCAGAAGGATCCGAATTTCGGTTCGCTGTTCGATCTCTTTTCGGCAACGTTCCGCGAGCCGTGGGTGGTGCAGCGCTTCCTGCCGCGCGTCACCGAAGGCGACAAGCGTATCATCCTGGTCGATGGCGAAGCGCTCGGCGCCGTCAATCGCGTGCCGGCGGAAAATGACATCCGCTCCAACATGGTGCGTGGCGGCGCGGCGCGCGAAACCGATCTTTCGCCGCGCGAACGGGAAATTTGCCAGACCATCGGACCGGAGTTGAAACGTCGAGGCCTGATTTTCGTCGGCATCGATGTGATCGACGGCAATCTGACCGAAATCAACGTCACGTCGCCGACGGGTCTGCGGGCCATCCGCAAGCTCGGCGGCCCTGATCTGGCCGCCGCCATCTGGGACGCCATCGAGCGCAAGCGGGGCGGTTGAGCGCGTCGCGAACTGAAACCTGTTCCGTCGCAAGAGTGAGTCGCGGTGGCGGATTTCAGGTGTATTTGCGAAATGGAGAGCCAGGTGAAAACCGATTGGAATCTGATCCGGGCAATGATGGGCGCGGCGATTGATGCCTGTGAGCGGATTGAGGCGGCCGGCTACACAGAAAACGATCGAGACGCGGCCATAGATATTGGTGGCCAGCAGGTCAGCGTCCATGATTTTCTTGTCAGTGCTTGGACGCTGCCGGAGAACCTTCGTTATCAAATCATCCGCGAGCGCCACGACCAAGCGGCAGACCTTCCTTATGTGCCAGAGACAGCCCGCGTTCTCGTTGCAACCGCACAGGCGAGCGCGGAGCTCATCGGCGCCGGCGAAATGACTCCAGCCGGAGATGGCATCCAGAAAATGATTCGATGGTTCGGCGATCATGCCGCGCCGAGTATCGAGCAAGCTGTTGCCGCTCGTCGTCTGTCGCGTAGCTCCTAGGTCGTGAACTCATAAACCGTCCCAGTTAAATCAATCGAATACAGTCACTCCCTTGGATGGGTTCTGGCGATAGTTAGCAAGTCTCGTTTCAAGTGACCCAATGTGGATTTCCAGCTTATGCCCGTCTGGGTCGAGGAAGTAGGTGGACGCCCCTTCGCTCTTGTCGTCCTTCCACACGACACACTCGGCAACTAAGCGCTTGCTCAGATCAACGTATTCTGTCTCGGAAACGCTGAAGGCAAGGTGAGTATAATCCGGATGTGGCGATGTCCTCGCCTCATCGTCATGAGACAGGCAAAGCCAGAGCGAGCCAGCCTCGAGATAGGCGCCATCTGACCAAACAGCACGAACGGCTAATCCGAGCAGGTCGCGGTAGAAGGTCAATGACCTTCCAACATCGGAAACTGCCAGCGTTATATGGTTCAATCCGGTTACACGCGCTTTCATCGTCCCACCTCTAGCCAAATGATGCTCGCTTCCATTCCGGACCGAAAGCTGTTTCATCAGCGGAATGAGCCGATATGACCTGACCGACTTCGAGTGGCGCGTGATCGAGCCGCTGCTGCCCAACAAGCCGCGAGGCGTGCCGATGATCGCCGCGCGCTGAACGGCATCTTCTGGGTGCTGCGGTCCGGTGAGTCTACGGCCTAATTGAGCGACGGAAGAGGAGCGTCAGAGGGATTAGAACAAAACAAGAACATTATTCCGCCAATCTTGCCTCGTATTTTGAACGCGATTCACCATGGCCAAGGTATAGGCCAAGGCATCGTGGGCAAAGGCATCGCAGATGGACGCAGAACCGAGGAGAACAGTTCAGGTCTTTGAGACCGGCGGCGCGCCGCCGGGTGGCCCGCCGCACCCGCAGGTTCGCCCCGGGAGGGGGGTGGCGGGCAATTCTGAGGAACAACCCCATGCAAGGGCCACTTTTCATCCTGCCCGCCATCTTGCCCGGCATTTTGGAGACGTTTCAAGGCCGTCCGTGCTATGGGTGGTTTCCATGAGCCTGACCGTTGTTCCGACCGAGACACCCCGTCGTCCCGCCCGTCCGCCGAAACTCGCCCATTCGCGTTCGGCCATTCTGGATCGCACGGCCCTGCAGGCCCGTTTGGACGCCATCGGGGCGGATTTGGGCGCCGATCGCGGCGCCATGCGCACCGCTGCCCTGGAGGAACTGCGTCAGGCGCTCACCGGCGGCCAGGCGGTCGTCCAGCGCTGGTTCGAGGTCGACGGGCAGGGGCTCAAATGCGTCCATCACCTCGGCTGGCTTGAAGACGAGATCATCCGCGCCATCCACCATTTCGTCACCACCTGGATGTATCCGGCCGAAAATCCCTCGACCGCCGAGCGGATCGCCATCGTTGCCGTCGGCGGCTATGGCCGTGGCACCCTGGCGCCGGGCTCCGATATCGATCTCCTGTTCCTGCTGCCCTACAAGCAGACCGCCTGGAGCGAGAGCGTCATCGAGGCTGTGCTCTATCTGCTGTGGGACCTGCGCCAGAAGGTCGGCCATGCCACCCGCACGGTGGCCGAGTGCCTGCGCCAGGCCATGAGCGACATGACCATTCGCACCGCTTTGCACGAAGCCCGCTTCATCCTCGGCGATGAAGCTTTGTTCGAGGATCTGCGCACCCGCTTTGATAAGGAAATCGTCAGCAAGACGGCGCGCGAATTCGTCGCCGCCAAACTCGCCGAGC
This sequence comes from Methylocella sp. CPCC 101449, assembly GCF_031921685.1. Lineage (NCBI taxonomy): Bacteria > Pseudomonadati > Pseudomonadota > Alphaproteobacteria > Hyphomicrobiales > Beijerinckiaceae > Methylocella > Methylocella sp. CPCC 101449. The sequence goes on from NZ_JAPDHU010000004.1 coordinate 60,781, forward strand.
GCGATTCGCGTCTGTCGCGGTCTGGTGGCGCCTCGCGCTATGTGGTCGAGCCCAACGTCAAGGAAGGCAAGGGCGGCCTGCGCGATCTCAACACGCTCTTCTGGATCACCAAATACGTCTATCGCGTGCGCGATATCGCCGAACTCGTTCCGGCCGGCGTGTTCACCGAACGCGAAATTCTCACCTTCCGCCGCTGCGAGGAATTCCTGTGGCGGGTGCGTTGCCACCTTCACTATGTCTCGGGCCGGGCGGAAGAACGCCTGACGTTCGACTATCAGCGCAACATCGCCGAGCGGCTGGGCTATGTCACCCATGCCGGTCTCTTCGACGTCGAACGTTTCATGAAGCACTATTTCCTCATCGCCAAGGACGTCGGCGATCTCACCGCCATCGTCTGCGCCGCGCTTGAGGAGCGGCAAGCCAAGCCGCGCGCTTCGCTCAACCGCTTCATGCGCAAATTTCGGCGCCGCGCCGATGCGCTGGAGTTTCCGGGCTTCGCCATCGAAGTCGATCGCGTCACCGTCGCCAACGACAAGGTCTTCGAGACCGACCCGGTCAATCTCATCCGCCTCTACTGGCTGGCCGACAAGCATCGTCTCGCCATTCATCCCGATGCGACGCGCCGGGTTACCCTATCGTTGAAGCGTATCGATGCGGCAGTCCGCGAAAATCCGGAAGCCAACCGGCTGTTCGTCGAAATTCTGATGTCGCGTCATGCGCCCGAAACGGTGCTGCGCCTGATGAATGAATCCGGCGTGCTCGGCCGCTTCATTCCCGATTTCGGCCGTATCGTCGCGATGATGCAGTTCAACATGTATCATCACTACACTGTCGACGAGCATCTCATTCGCTGCATCGGCATTCTCTCGCGCATCGAGTCCGGTGAGCTTGTCGAAGATCATCCCGTTGCCAGCGAAATTCTGCCGGTCATCCACAATCGCAAAGTGCTCTATGTCGCGCTGTTCCTGCACGACATCGCCAAGGGCCGCCCCGAGGATCATTCCATCGCCGGTGCCGAAGTGGCACGCAAACTGTGCCCGCGTCTGGGCCTCAGTCCATCCGAGACCGACAATGTCGCCTGGCTGATCGAGCATCACCTCGACATGTCGAACGTCGCGCAGGGTCGCGATCTGTCCGATCGCGGCACCATCGAAAGTTTCGCCAAGCCGATCCAGACTTTGGAACGCTTGCGCATGCTGCTGGTGCTCACGGTCTGCGACATCCGCGGTGTCGGCCCCGGTGTGTGGAACGGCTGGAAGGGTCAGTTGCTGCGCACGCTGTATTGGGAAGCCGAGCCGGTGCTGTCGGGCGGCCATTCGGCCATCGATCGCAAGCAGCGCGTCATCCGTGCGCAGGAAGAATTGCGCCGCGCGCTCTTGTGGTCCGATCCCGATTTCGAAGCCTATGCGGCCCGCCACTATCAGCCCTATTGGCTGAAGGTCGATCTCAAACACATGGTCCGCCACGCCAATCTGTTGCGCCTGTGCGAGGTCGAGTTGCGCTCGCTCGCCACCGAATATGCCACCGACAAATTCACTGGGGTGACCGAACTGACGGTGGTGGCGCCCGACCATCCGCGCCTGCTCTCGATCATCGCCGGTGCCTGCGCCGTATCGGGTGCCAACATCGTCGATGCGCAGATTTTCACCACGACGGATGGCCTGGCGCTCGATTCCATTTCCATTCGCCGCGCCTTCGACGACGATACCGATGAACTGCGCCGCGCCGCGCGGGTCGCCGCCACCATCGAGAAGGCCCTGCGTGGCGAAATCCGTTTGGGACAGGTGGTCGCGGAGAAAAGCGAGGCGCCGAAGAGCCGCGAGAAGGCGTTCCGCATCGAGCCGGAAGTCGTCATCGACAATGCTTTGTCGAACCAGTTCACCGTTCTGGAAGTCTCGGGCCTCGACCGGCCGGGCCTGCTGTTCGAGCTCACGTCGCAACTGTCAAAGCTCAACCTCAACATCGGGTCGGCGCATATCGTCACCTTTGGCGAAAAGGCGGTCGATTCCTTCTACGTCACCGATCTCACCGGCCTGAAAATCACCAATGCCAGCCGGCAGGCGGCGATTCGCCGGCAATTGACCGAGATTCTCGGGGCGCCGGAGGCCACGGGCCGGCCCGGTGGCCGGAAGGCGACGCCAGAAGCAGCAGGAGCTTGATTTTTCGGCTCAGGACCCCGATATCGGGGGTAATTCCCTTATTTTGAGAGAGCTATGACCGATCCCCAGACGAACCCGGCTATGCCGGGCGAGGAACCGCAGGACCAGACGAATCCAGAGGCCGGCCAGCCCGATCCGTTCGTCGTGCTGGAAAAGCTGACGGCGGAAAATGCCGAGCTGAAGGACCGGACCCTGCGCACCCTCGCGGAGATGGAAAATCTCCGCCGCCGCACCGAAAAGGAAGTCGCCGATTCGCGCGTCTATGGCGTCACCAATTTCGCCCGCGACATGCTGACCTTCGCCGACAATCTGCATCGCGCCGTCGAATCGGTTCCAGCCGAGGTCCGCGCCGCCGCCGAGGGGCCGTGGAAGGCCTTGATCGAGGGCATCGAAGTGACGGAACGCGATTTCCAGTCGCGGCTCGCCAAGTACGGCGTGAAGAAAATCGACCCGAAGGGTGAGAAGTTCGATCCGAACATGCATGAAGCCCTGTTCGAAATGCCCGATCCCTCCGTTCCCGCCGGCACCGTGGTGCAGGTAATGGAGGCCGGCTATTCGATCGGCGAGCGTTGCCTGCGCCCGGCCAAGGTCGGCGTCTCCCGTGGCGGCCCGAAGGCGGCGGCGGAGCCGAGCGACGCCTCAGCCAAGTAATCTCGGGCCAAATAATTTCAGACCAACGGCTGCGTGACGCGCCGCATCGTCAGGTTGATGCGGCCGCCATCGCTGAGCAGGGTCGACGTATCGGGAAGAATCCGGTCGACGCCGTGAAAGATGAAGCGCGACGCGCCGCCGATGACGAGCACGTCGCCCGAATGCAATTTCAATGATTTCGTCCGCCCGCCGCGCTGCTCGCCGCCGAAGCGGAACAGGCACGAATCTCCCAGCGAAATCGAGACGACCGGCGCATCATGCGCCGCTTCGTCCCGGTCCTGGTGCAGGCCCATGCGGGCGGTTCCATCATAGAAATTGATCAGACAGGCTTCCGGCGGCGCCGGATAGGCCGCGGTCTCGCGCCAGGCTTTTAGGATGAGATCGGGAATGGCGGGCCAAGGCTCGCCCGTCACCGGATGGCGCGGCTCGTAGCGATAGCCGCGCTCCGCATCCGACATCCAGCCCAACGTCCCGCAATTGCTCATGCGCACCGAAAAGGCTTTGCCGGTGCGCGGCATGCGGGGCGTGTAGAGCGGGGCGGCGCGCAGGCAGAGGCGCAATTGCTCCACCAGCGCGACCTGTTCGTCCCGGCTGTAGAAGTCGGGGAAGTAATGGAGGCCGTCGGCGATCTCGTTCATGGCTGATCGCCTTGGTTGCGAGATTCTGTCAGGCCTTCAGAACAACCTTCGATTCCACCGTGGAATCCGCCTTCAGCCGATAGACCACCGGCACGCCGGTATCGAGTTCGATGCCTGGAATCGTTTCCGGCGTCGCCTTTTCCAGCACCATCAGCAAGGCGCGCAGCGAATTGCCATGCGCCACCACCAGCGTGTTCTCGCCGCGCAGCACGCAGGGCAGAATTTCCTGGTTGTAGTAGGGCAGGGCCCGCGCCAGCGTATCGCGCAGGCTCTCGCCACCCGGCGGCGGCGTGTCGTAGGAACGGCGCCAGACCATCACCTGCTCGTCGCCCCACTTCTGCGCCGCCTCGGCCTTGTTGAGGCCGGCGAGATCGCCGTAGTCGCGTTCGTTGAGGCGCATGTCCTTGGTCATTGCCAGGTTCGGCGTGCCCATCGCTTCAAGCGCCAGACGCGCCGTGTGCTGCGCGCGCGACAGGGCGGACGTGAACGTGTGCTGGAAGGTCACCCCATGGGCCTTCAGCCGTTCGCCGGCGGAGATGGCTTCCTTCACGCCGACTTCGGTCAGCGCCGGATCCTTCCAGCCGGTGAACAGGTTTTTCAGGTTCCATTCGCTCTGGCCGTGGCGCAGGAGGACGAGAATGCGATCCATCAGATTTCCTCGCAGATTTTCTTGATGTCAGAGGTCGGAAAGGCCGAGCACGTCGGCCATGGTGTAATGTCCGGGCTTCTGGGTGCGGCCCCAGAGGGCGGCGCGCACCGCGCCACGGGCGAAAATGCCCCGGTCCTCGGCCTTGTGGGTGAGGACGAGCCGCTCGCCGGGACCGGCGAAAATCGCGTCATGGTCGCCGACCACCGTACCGCCGCGCAGCGAGGCAAAGCCAATATCGCCGTCCTTGCGGGCGCCGGTGTGGCCGTCGCGGCCACGGGCCGAATGTTCGGCGAGCGCGACGCCGCGTCCCGCCGCCGCCGCCTCGCCCAGCATGAGCGCCGTGCCCGAGGGCGCGTCGACTTTGGCGCGGTGGTGCATTTCGACGATCTCGATGTCGTAGTCTTCGCCCAAGGTCGCCGCGACCTTCTTCACCAGGCCCGCCAGCAGATTGACGCCGAGGCTCATATTGCCAGAGCGGATGACGACCGCATGCCGCGCGGCGGCGTCGATCTTGGCGATATCCTCGTCCGAAAGCCCCGTCGTGCCAATCACATGGACGATCCGGGCCTGCGCCGCGAGACCCGCCAGTTGCACGGTCGAGGCAGGACCGGTGAAATCGATCACGCCATCGGCTTTCACAAGCGTTTCAAGGGGTTCGCCGCTGATCGGCACGCCGATCTCGCCCAGCCCCGCAAGGACGCCGGCATCCTGGCCGAGCGCCTTCGATCCGGCATGCTCCAGGGCCCCGACCAATTGCGCGCCCTTGGTGGCGTGGATGATCTGAACAAGTGTCCGTCCCATACGCCCGGCGGCGCCGGCGACCACCAGCCGCATGTCGCTCATCGAAATCCTCGCAAGTCAAACTATTGGCGGCTCTATAGCGGGGTGGGCCGCGAATGGCCAGCCATGGGCTCGGCAGCGGGCGTTCCGAGCCCTATTTTTCAGGCCATATTTCGCGGGATTTTTAATTGTCATCGCCCTGTGATGCATCCGCGCTAGCCCTCTGGGGCCGCAAGCGCCATTGTCCCCCCCCCCGGCGCGTCTCCCCAAGTGGCAATCTTGTCGCCGGGCACGCCGATGGCCCGGCGGCTTTTTTTGTGGCGGCTGTTCGAGCCCCCGTCATTGGCCCTCAAAATGAATCGTTAGCCGTCATGATTCGGCAATAATCACCCGCTACGGTTACGACAGTTGCAGAGAGTGCTTGTCGCTTTTTGCAGCGGGACGCCGGGCCGGATGTACGCCCGGCGTTATCATTTTCAGGGGGCGCCTACGCGACGGCGCCCTCGATTTCCTTGACGATGGCGCTGGCTGCGGCGCGTGGATCGGCCGCCTGCGTCACCGGACGGCCGATCACCAGATGGTCGGCGCCGGCCTTGATTGCCTGAGCTGGCGTCATGACACGCTTCTGGTCGCCAATGTCGCTGCCGGCCGGGCGGATGCCCGGCGTCACCAGCAGCATCTGCGGGCCGAGCTGGGCGCGCAGCTCCTGCACCTCCTCAGCCGACAGAATGAGGCCGTCGATGCCAGCCTGACGCGCCTGTTCGGCGCGCCGCCGCACCAGATCCTTGACGCCGAAGGCATAGCCGGCATTGGCGAGATCGCTGTCGTCGTAGCTGGTCATGACGGTGACGGCGAGCAGACGCAGCGGCCCGCCTTTCAGCGCGGACTGGGCGGCCTTCATCGTCTGCGGATAGGCATGGATGGTGAGCAGGTTTGCGCCGAGTTCCGCGACCTGCGCCGTGGCGCGTGCGACCGTATTGGGAATGTCGTGCAATTTGAGGTCGAGGAAGATTTTCTTGCCCTGCGCGGAAAGCTCCCGCGCCAGGCTCAGCCCCCCGCCGTAGGTGAGTTCCAAACCGATCTTATAGAAGCTCACCGTGTCGCCGAGCGCCTCGACCATGGCGCGTGCTTCTGAGACCGAGGGGAGATCGAGGGCGACGATCAAGCGGTCGCGTGGCGTGATGCTGCTGGCGGACACGAAGGCCTCCTGCGGTGTTCGAGCGGGGAATGGGATGCGCCGTCCCATACGCATTTATGCGTGGAAACGCTAGCCTTCAGGCCGAAATAACGGTGCCCTAAGAAGGAAAAGCTAGGATTTGCGCGACTTGCGCTTGCCGTCGCCGAGGCGCCGCAGCAGCGCCAGGGCGGGCTCGTCGCGCATCTGCACCGTGCGGCGTTGCAGATCGAGTCGCACCCGATCCTTGGCCAGGCGGATTTCCGTCTCGATCCGGTCGCGCGTGTCGAGAATCTCGTCTTTCACGCGTCCGGTGCCTTCGCGCAGTTTCGAGATCATGGCGACGGCAGGATGCGGGCGCTTGGCTTTCGCACCGGCGCTGGCCGGGCGGTAGACCCAGACGCGCGCCGGGGGAATGTTGAGCAGGATCGGCTGCGAGGCCTCGGCCTCGAAGGCCACGGGGCGGCAGCTTTTGGGCCGGCGCGGCACCGGCGAGACCATGCCATAGGTGAATTGAATGAAACGGCCGCCGGGGCTCAAAAGCGCGAAAGCATCGCTGACCAGCGTGCAGCGATCCTTCTCCGGACGGTTGAGCAGCGGCAGGCTGGAGACGACAGCCGCGATCGGCTCGTTGATGAGGCCGGACAGGGTCGTGTCGAGATCGTAGGCATCGCCCTGAATGACGGTGGCGCCCGGAAAGCGCCGTTCCAGCAGGCGGCAGAAGGCCGGATCGTATTCGACGAGAATGAGCCGGTCGGCGGGAACGCCATGTTGGATGAGCGCCTGCGTCACCGGGCCAGTGCCGGGTCCAAGCTCGATGATCTTGCCGGGGATCGACGTGTCGACATAGCGCGCCATGGTCCGCGCCAAATATTTGCCCGACGGCGAAACGGCGCCGGTGGAACCGGGGTTCTCAAGCCAGGCCTTGATGAAGCGGGCTTCATCCGAGAAGCGCTCGTGAAGAGACGTCTTCGGGCGCGCCCTTGATGCGCGTTCCTGATCGTGATGATTGTGACGCAAAACGACCTCGAGGCTTCCTGCCCAGTTCCTAAACGGCGGTATAACTCGCGCACTCCGATGGCAACGTCAAGAAAGCGTCACATCTTCCGGTTGTCCCGAGGTTAATCCCAGAAGACCGGAAAAATGCGGCGGGAGTGGGTGTGGGTGGGCGGAAGCGCGAAAAGAATGTGATTCTGGAGGAATTTGATGGAAAAATACGACATTGCGGTCCTTGGAGCTGGAATCGCCGGGCTTTCGGCGGCCATGTGGACCGCCCGTTACGGCCTCAAAACGGTTGTGATCGACCGGATGGGCGCCGGCGGCCAGATCGTCACCGCCAGCAGAATCGACAATCTGACAGGCCTGCCCCAGGGCATTTCCGGCTACGATCTGGGGCCTCTGGCCTTCGAACAGGCGGAGGCCGCCGGGGCCGAGTTCCGTATCGATGACATCGAATCCGTCACGCCGTCGCAGACGGGCGTGTCGATCGCCTGCGGCGGGGATGCAATCGAAGCGCGCGCGGTCATCGTGGCCCTGGGTTCCACGCCGCGTCCGCTTGGCGTGTCGGGCGAGACCGAATTCGCCGGCCGTGGCATTTCCCACTGCGCCTCGTGCGATGCGCCGCTCTACAGCGGCAAGCCCGTGGTGGTGATCGGTGGGGGCGACACGGCCCTCGATGAAGCATTGGTCCTGGCAGACAGTTGCAGTTCGGTGCTGGTCCTCGCGCGTGGTTCGGAACTGCGCGCGCAACGTTTTTTGATCGATCAGGCGCGGGCCAAATCGAACATCGACATTCGCCTGAACACATCGGTCGAACGGATCGTTGGCGATGCCGGTGTCACCCATGTGATTGTCGATGGCGCGCAGGAGATTGCCTGCGAGGGCGTGTTCATCTGCGCTGGGACATTGCCCAACAGCAGCCTTTTACGAGAGTTGGTGAAAGTCGATGCCGATGGCCATATCGAGACCGATGTCATGATGCGCTCATCACATCCGGCGATTTATGCGGTGGGCGACATTCGCAGTCAGTCGGTTGGCCTGCTCGCCGCCTGCGCCGGTGATGGCGCCACTGCGGCCACGGCGGTCTGGCGATCCTTGAAAGCCGGCGCATAGATGCGCGGCGTGAAATGCGCTAGGCTCCGTCATAGACAATTAGAACCCGGACAATAAGAACCCGACTTCGGGAGGATGTGAATGCTCGATAAAGTTGTGGCGCGTAGCGCCGAGAAGATCACCGTTCTCAATCCGGTCGGCTATCCGCCGAAGGTGCAGCGTCGCACTGCATCCGCCCGTCTCGAAACCCTCGATGGCAAGACCATCTATCTGATCGATTGCCGTTTCGATGATTCCATCGAATTGCTGAAACAGGTGCAGGCCTGGTTCACGACGCACATGCCTAGTGTCACCACCAAGCTGGTCAGCCTGTCGAACTATTACGGCCACGATGATCCCAAGACCTGGGAAGAGATCAAGGCCAATGGCGATGCAGCGATCATCGGCGTCGGTCATTGCAGCACCTGCGCGCCAGCGACCGCCACCCATGCGATCAATCTCGATACCAAATACGGCGTGCCGACGGTCGCCATCCACACCGAGAAATTCGACAAGGTGGTGAAGTCGGTCGCCAAGATGGCCGGCCTCGCCAATGCGCCTTGCGTATTCGTGCCGCAACCGGTCATGGGCAAGTCGGCGACGGAATTGGCTGCCTATGTGAATGGTAAGGACCCGATCCGCGGCCAGCCGGTGATGCAGGGCATCATTGAGGGCCTGACGCAAGGGCTGGCGTCGGAAGCGGTCGTTGCCGATCGTTCGACACCGCGCCTTGTTGATCCCGACACCGAGGAAAATCTCCACCAGCTTTTCCTCGACAACAATTGGACGGACAAGCTGCCGATCGTGCTGCCGACGCAGGAGCGTGTCGCCGCCATGCTGGCGCAGACCAGCCGCAAGCCTGATGAAGTGGTCGGCCGTATGCAGCCCACCGCCAATCGCGGCCTGTGGGAATATACGGTTGAGAAAGTGGCGGTGAATGCGGTGATAGCCGGCGCGCGGCCGGAATATTTCCCGGTCATTCTGGCGCTGGCGGCGTCGGGCGTTTCGGCGCGTGGTTCGACGTCGAGTTCGGCCTCCGCGATGGTGGTCGTCAATGGACCGATCCGTCATGAGATCGAGATGAACTGCGGCATCGGCGCGATGGGGCCCTACAATCACGCCAATGCCACCATCGGCCGCGCCTACGGCCTGTTGTCGCAAAACCTGCAGGGTGGCTCGGTGCCAGGCGAGACCTTCATGGGCTCCATCGGCAACAATTACACCTATAACAGCATCACCTTCGCCGAGAACGAGGAGCGCAGCCCCTGGGAACCTCTGCATGTGCAGAAAGGTTTTAAGCCGGAACAAAGCACGGTAACGATTTTCTACGGCTGCCGTTCGACCACCTTCTCGCTCGGCCTGCGGGAAAAATATTGGCAGGAGCATGTGCGCGACATGCTGCGCGGCACCGATGCCATCACTGGCCCCGTGCTGCTGCTTGATCCGATTACGGCCAATCAGTTCATCGATCGCGGTGGTTTCGACACCAAGAAAAAACTGATCCGCTGGATCTGGGAAAATGCCACCATGCCGGCAGCCCGCTATTGGGACCTGCAATTGGTGCAAAACTATCGCTATCCCCGCGCCACTTACGGCGAGGAGCCCTTGGCGACGAAGCTCAAGGCGGCCGCAACCGAAGAGATCAATGTCTTCGAGGAAAAGGACGTCAATGTCGTGGTCGTTGGTGGCGAAGCCAATGGCTATTGGCAGATCATGGGGGCCAATGAACGCGCCGTCGTCTGCATCGACGACTGGCGCTGATCGGGTTTGCTTTTTAGAATTCCTGGAACCTTCGCTGTCGCCGACACGTTGAACGACATTGCCCGGTCGCGTCCTGGCTGGGCCTGCGCGGGAGACGACACATGGCGACAGCGCATCCTTCCAAAGATACGGCGAATACGTCCAAAACCGCCAAAGAGACTGTCAAAGAGCCCTTTCTGAGCGACGTCAGAATGTTACGCAAACAGGCGCGGGCGCATCTGTCCGAAGGCGTGATGACGCCTGCCTATGGCGCTGACGTCGACAAGACGATCGAAATCTTGCAGTCGGTTCTGGCGACCGAAATCGTTTGCGTGTTGCGCTATACGATGCATGCGGTCTCGGCGACCGGCATTTCGTCCGAAGCGGTAAAGAAAGAATTCGCCGAACACGCGCGCGAAGAGCAAGAGCATATGATGAAAGTTGCCGAGCGGATCAATCAGCTTGGCGGCACGCCGAACTTCAATCCTGAAGGTTTGGCTTCGCGCTCAGCGTCGGAATATGTCGAGGGCGATAATCTGGTCGATATGATCCGCGAAAATCTCGTCGCCGAACGGATTGCGGTCGAGCACTATCGCGAGTTGATCAAATATTTCGGCGACAAGGATCCGACCACGCGTGTCATGCTGGAGGGCATCCTCGGCAATGAGGAGGAACATGCCAATGATATGCATGACCTCCTGATTGCACATGAAGGCACTCCGAACCTGCCGAAGCACTGAGAGCATGCGCTGAAACCTCGGTGTCATTCCCGACGCGCGCAGCGCGAGCGGGAATCCAGAGGTGATGCTTCAGTCTCTCAATGCTGACTATGTACGACTAGAAAACCAAACATCTTACCACTCGCTCCTGGATTCCCGCTCGCGCCCTTAGGGCGCGTCGGGAATGACAGGGAGAGCCTGTATAGTCACTTGTACAGCTTCTTGGCCGCCGCCAGCCCTTCATCCTGCCGCCGCCAATCGTTGGTGCCGAGCAGTTTCGGATTGGCGAACGGGCGCAGCTCCGGCGGTACTTTGTCTTCGATGCCTTCGCGCACGAAGCCGTGGCCGCCACGTGCCCAGATCAATTGCGCTTCTTCCGACATCATGAAGTCGATCAGCATCAGGGCAGCGTTCGGCCGTGGCGCGTTGCGCATCTGCACCGCGCCGTAAAGCACGTAGGGCGCACCTTCCGCCATCGGCAGCACCTTCACCGGCAGGCCCTTGAGATTGTTGATGTCGGGAAAGATGAAGGGGATGAACATGGCATACTCGCCCCGCGCAATACGCCGACCGGCTTCTCTTTGATCGCGGGTGAAGACGAGATTCTGCGCCGCCATGGCTTCTTGGTATTTTTCGCCCAGGCCATTGTAAGTGGTGAAGAACCACAGATAACCGCCGCCGATGGCGCGTGTGTCGTCGGAGAGAATCTTGCCCTTCCATTTCGGATCGGTGAGGTCGGCCCAGCTCTTGGGTTCATCCTCCGGCTTGACCAGGGATGTATTCACCAGCACGCCATAGTTGAGGATCATCGAAGGCGTAAACAGATCGTCGGCCTTGAACGGTGCCCGCAGCGCCTGCGCATTGGGCGTGATCGGATGACGTGCGAACACCTTGTCGTCGCGATCGATGACGGCGGCCTGCCCATCGGTGGTGAAGGTCACGTCAGCGGTAAAGCGTCCCGCCGTCTGTTCCGCGCGGGTGCGCTCGCGCAATTCGCTGGCGCGCGCTTCCAAGGATTCGACCGGAATGCCCGTGCGCGCCGTAAAGGCTTTCAGAATGGCGGTTTGCAGTGGGTTGCCGACATGGGCGGTGTAAAAAACCACTTTGCCCTCGGCCTTACCGGCAGCAACCACTTTGTCCCATTCAGCCGGCGACATCTGCGTTTGCGACCAGGCGCTACCGGTGCTGATCGTCGCTAAGAGTACAAATGCAAATCGCGCGATGGCTGTGCGGCCATTCATGAGCAATCCCTCCCACGCACATTGTTGGTTGCTGTGCTGCGGTGATCTTAGAACAGCTTTTTATCTGAGGTCGAGGGGAAAGGCGTCGGCGATGTGCCGCGGCCAGGCGCGCGGCGCGATGAACAGCGCATCGCCGCGCAGGGATTTGTTCATCGCCCACGGATTGCGCGACAGCCACAACCGCACCGATTGGGAAATACGCCGTTGTTTCTGCGCGGTGATGGTCTCAGAAGCCAGGTCGAGCGTCGGGCGTCCTTTCACTTCGACGAAAATGACGACACCGCCACGGCGCGCGATGATGTCGATCTCGCCGCCGGGCACTTTGTAGCGCGTCGTCAACACGCGCCAGCCTTTGCAGCGCAAATAGACGCCGGCCCACGTTTCAGCGCGCAGGCCGAAGGCGTGCGCCTTGCGACGGCGCTCGCGGGTGCGCAAGTCGTTCAAGGATCGTCACGTGTCAGGGACGCCCCGAGTTCGATGGCGCGCGCATAGATTTTCCGGCGCGGTTGCCCCGTTTCAGCGGCGACCAGCGCCGCCGCATCCTTCACGGAATGGCTGCGCAATGCGACTTCGAGGCGCGCATCGATATCCGCATCGCCGATGACGGTCTCATCGCCAGGCGGCCCCACCAGCAGCACGATTTCGCCTTTCGGTGGCTCTTCGCCGGCAAGCTGCGCCGCAAGCGTCGCGAGTGACCCACGCCGCACGGTTTCGAAATGCTTGGTCAGTTCGCGCGCGATGGCGGCCTCGCGATCGCCAAGCACCGCATGCAGATCGGCAAGCGATTCAGCCAGGCGTCGCGGCGATTCGAAGAACACCAGCGTGCCGGGGATCTGCGAGAGTTCGGCGATTCGCGTCCGCCGCGCCACGCTTTTCTGCGGCAGAAAACCTTCGAAGAAAAAACGGTCCGTCGGCAAGCCGGCGACGACCAAGGCCGCCAACACTGCCGAAGCGCCGGGCACCGACGTCACCGGAATGTTGCGCTCCACCGCGTCTGCGACGAGTTTGAAACCGGGATCGGAGACGAGAGGCGTGCCGGCATCGGAGACAAGCGCCAAAGCCGCGCCGGTCTCGAGCCGGGCCACCAGATGCGGCCGCATCACCGCTGCATTGTGCTCGTGATAGGCGACGAGCGGCGTGGCGATGCCGTAGTGCGCCAGAAGCTTGCGGGTGACGCGCGTATCCTCGGCGATGATCGCATCCGCCGCCGCCAAGGTCGCCAGCGCGCGAAACGAGATATCGCCCAGATTGCCGATGGGGGTCGCCACCACATGCAGGCCGGGGGCGATCTTCTCGGCTTCGGCGCGCAAGCCGAAGGCGGTAAAGGCAGGCTGGGGCCGCTGCTCCGCCGCAGGCCCCCCGCGGGTTGGCGCGGTCATGGAAAACTCCGTTGAAAACTCAGTTTGAAGCTAGCGGCGAACGGGCGTTCTGTAAACAGGCCAAATGTTCGATTTAAAGAACAATCTGTTCGGGCGGACGCAATTCGTTGGGGCGAACTGGAAAAGATGGTTAACCTTTCTGGCGCAGCATTTTACATGGACCAATATGGCTCCGGCGACGATCTTTGCTGGGCAAGCTCGACGAGACGGCCTATTTTTCAAAGCCTGGCTTGAACCCTTTAGGGATCCGGGCGGCAATTGGCGGCGGGAATTAAGTGATGATGGCATGTTTTGACGCAGGTTTGAGCCGCGCCGGTTTGAATCGCACCTTGTCGGCTGTGAAAATGGGCGCTGTTTTGACCGGCCTGCTGGCGCTGGCTGGCTGCGGCTCGGTTGGCGTCGGCGGTCCGTTTTCCGGCGACAGCCGGCCGGCTGGTGGTGGTCCCACGACCCCGCTGGCCCAGGACACGGGCAGCGCCATCGGCCACGGGCCGGTCAAGATCGCGCTGATTCTGCCGCTCACCCAGGGCGGTGCGCCGAGCAATGTCGGCCAGTCCCTGCGCAATGCCGCTGAACTCGCCATGTCCGAGCGCGGCATGGACGCGGTGACCTTGCTGGTCAAGGACGATCAATCGTCGGCCGATGGCGCGCGCGCCGCGGCCCAGGCCGCTTTGAATGAAGGCGCCGAAGCGTTCATCGGCCCGCTCTATGCCGCCAACATGCGCGAAGTCGGCCGCATCGCCCGTGGCGCCAACCGTCCAGTTATCGGCTTCTCGACCGACACCAGCGCCGCCGCCCGAGGCGTCTACGAACTCTCTTTCCTGGTCGAGACGCAAGTGTCGCGCGTGGTCGAATTCGCCTCGTCGCGGGGCAAGAAGAGCATGGCCGTCATGGCGCCGGAGACCGAATACGGCAACGTGGCGCTGGCGCAATTCCAGACGGTGGCCGCCGCTCAAGGCGCGCGCATCGTCGCCGTTGAACGTTATCGTCCCGGCGGTGCCGCAGCAGCAGCGCAAAAGATCGCCGGCCTTGGCGATGCGGTCGACGCGCTCTTCGTGCCGGAACAGGCCGATCAGATGACCGCCGTTGCTGGTGCCATCACCTCCGCGGGCATCGATATCAAACGCGTCCAAATGATGGGCACGGGCGTGTGGAACGATGCGCGCGTCATGCGTCTGCCGGCGCTGCAAGGCGGCTGGTTCGCCGCGCCTGACAATGCCGGCTTCAACATTTTCGCGCAGAAATATCGCACCAAGTTTAACGCCGATCCGGTGCGTATCGCGACGCTCTCCTATGATGCGGTGTCGCTGCTGGTTGCGCTGTCGCAGCAAGGTGGCGGCCGCTTCGCCGATGCGACGCTCACCAACAGCGATGGCTTCAGAGGCGCCGATGGCCTGTTTCGCTTCCGGGGCGATGGCCAGAACGAGCGCGGTCTCTCTGTGCTGCAGATCCGTAATGGCACGAGCACGGTCATCAGCCCGGCGCCGCAGAAGTTCACGTCGCCGCCGGGCACTTAAACCCATCGCGGTTCGATCGAAAAATCAAAAAGCCCGGTTCAGACCGGGCTTTTTTCATTTCTGCAGCGTGCGAAAATTCTTATGCCGCGAGATCGGCGACCACCGCGTCGAGCACCGGGAAGCCCGATGACGTGACGCGAATACGGCCATCGCCGGTGATCTCGATCATGCCGTCTTCGATCAGCGAGGCGACGCGCTCCTGATCGAGCTTTTGGCCACGGATTGCCTCGAAGCGCAGGGCCTCGATTCCCTCGGTGAGCCGCAGGCCCATCAGCAGCATTTCGTCGGCCTGTTCTTCCTGGGTCAGCAGCTCGTCGCTGATCAGGCCATGGCCGTCGCTCTCCACCACCGTCAGCCACATCTCCGGATGCGCTTCGGTCGATTGCGCCACGCGACCGCGCGGCGTGTTTAAACGGCCATGCGCGCCCGGGCCGACGCCGGCATATTCGCCATAGCGCCAATAGATGAGATTGTGCCGGCTCTCGTCGCCGGGCCGGGCATGGTTGGAAATTTCATAGGCCGGCATGCCGGCCGTATTGGTCACGTCCTGGGTCACGTCCCAGAGCGCCCGCGAGGTTTCCTCGTCAGGCAGTTTGAGCCGGCCGGCATTGCGCAGCCGTTCGAACATCGTGTCTGGTTCGATCGTGAGCTGGTAGAGCGACAGATGACCGCCCGAGCGCTTCACCGCTTCGCCGAGTTCGGTGCGCCAGGCGTCCGGCGTCTGGCCGGGGCGGGCATAGATCAGGTCGAAGGAGAAGCGGTCGAAAATCGCCGAGGCGACCCCCACTGCCGTCATCGCTTCGGCGGCCGTGTGCAGGCGGCCCAGTGCCTTGAGATCGGCATCGTTCATCGCCTGGACGCCGAGCGACACGCGATTGACGCCCGCCGAGCGATAGCCCTTGAAGCGGCCGGCCTCGACCGAGGTCGGATTGGCCTCCAGCGTGATCTCGGCGTCCTTGGCGACGCTCCAGTTGCGGCCGATTTCGTCAAGAATGGCGCCGACTGTCTCAGGCTTCATCAACGAGGGCGTGCCGCCGCCAAAGAAGATCGACTGTACCGTGCGCCCCGGCGCCAAAGCGGCGCGATGGGCCAGTTCCGTCCGGAAGGCGGCAACAAAGCGCTTTTCATCGATCGCCTGCGCCCGCACGTGACTGTTGAAGTCGCAATACGGGCATTTCGACAGGCAGAAGGGCCAGTGCACATAGACACCGAAGCCGGGATCGTAGATCGGAAAGCGTGAAGCCATGGCCGGCTTATCGCACGGAACTGCTGATTCGGTCACCAGTCCCTGATTTTCGTAGGTTTCCTGCTTTTCCCGCTAAAGTTTCAACAACCGCTTGGCATTGCCGCCCAGAAACTTGGCCATATCCGCCTCGCTGATCTGCAGCGATTTCACCCAGTCGAGGCCGGGGTCGTTCATCACGAAGGGCCAGTCGATCGAGAACATGATCCGGTCCATGCCCATTTCCATCATCGTGCAGGTCAGAGCCGGGGTGGAGAAATGGCCGCTGGTGGTGACGTGGAAATGCCGGCAGAACGTCTCGCGGAAGCGGATTTCCTCCTGGCCCGGCCGCTGCAGCGATTGATTGATGCGCCAGAGCAGGAAGGGCAGGGTTTCGCCGAAATGGCCGAGGATGATCTGCAGCCGCGAGCATTCCTTGAAAATGCCTGACAGGATCAGGCGGATCGCCTGCGTCGCCGTCTCCACCGTAAACCCCCAGGCCGGGCGGATCACCATGGGGAAGGATTTTACGTAGTCGCTGTAATAGGCCTCGGTGACGACCGGGCTCGGATCGGCCGGGTGCAGATAGAGTGGCACGTCGAGATCGTTGGCCGCCTGGAAGATCGGCTTGAAGCGCGGCCTGTCGAGGAACTCGCCGTTGCAGAGGCCGTGCGTCATCGCGCCTTTGAAGCCCAGCGTCTTGACGCAGCGTTCGAGTTCTCGTGCCGCCGCCTCCGGTACGTCGGTCGGCAAAGCGGCAAAGCCGGCGAGGCGTGTGGGATGGCGCGCGATATGCGCCGCTAGCCGGTCGTTCACGCGCATGGCGACGTCGATCGCCTGCTGGCCCTTCAGGCGCTGGGTCGACGGCGCGCCATGAGACACGACCTGTATATCGATGCCGGAGGCATCCATCTCGCTAATGCGTAGATCGTCGAGATCGTAAAGACGCTGCACGATGTCGGTCTGCCGTGTCGGCATCTCGTTTACGTGCAGGTCGACGATCTCTTTGTCCCAATAGTGTTCTTCGATGGTGATGACCTGGGTGTTCGCAAACATTTGCAGGCGGCTCCCTATTTCGATTTGTTTGTATGGGGCAACCTTATAGGAGGGATGCGACGAGGCCGCATCCCTTTCTCATCGTGTCTTTCAAAAAAAGATCAAGCCTGCGCCACCGCCTGAATGCGTAACTCGCCGAGCTTGGGGCTCGCAGCGCTCACCCAATCGCCGGGCTTCACCGGCGACACGCCGGCCGGCGTGCCCGTGAAGAACAGATCGCCGGGCTGCAAGGTGTAATAGGAGGAAGCGAATTCGATCAGCTTGCGACAATTGTAGATGAGATGTTTGGTGTTCGACTTCTGCTTGGTCACGCCGTTGACGGTGAGTTCGATATCGAGATTGTCGGGATCGGCGATCTCGTCCGATGTCACCATCCACGGGCCGATGGGTGAATAACCGTCGACGGATTTACGGAAGCTGCGATCTTCCTTGCCGCGCACGGTCATATCGAGGCCCATGCAATAGCCGGCGACATGATCGAGTGCCTTGTCCATCGAAATATTGGTGCCGGCCTTGCCGATGATCATCACCACTTCGAGCTCATGTTCGTTGAGCCGCTCGGGGAAACGCAGCGAAATGACGCCGGACGGGCCGACCACCGATGAATTGGCCTTCAGAAAAATGCCAGCCGCCTGAATGCCGCGATGCGCTTCGACGGCCATGCCCTGGCGGGCAGCCATTTCGTTGATGTGGTCATGGTAGTTGGTTGGTGCGGCCATCACTTTGGAGAAGCGCGCCACCGGCGGCAGCAGTTTGACTTCGGAAATCGGTTTGCCGGGCACCGCTTTCGCCAGCACCTCCAGCCGTTCCCGCCACTCGGGCAGGGCGGCAATCACCGCATCGCCCATCATGTCGTAGCGCGCGGTCTTGCGGATTTCGTCCTGCACTGCGCTGACGTCATGGACCTTGTCGCCGATGACGATGCCCAGCCTGTCCGCGTCGAAACGGCAAATGCGCATATGTGCCTCCCCGATGTTTGTTTTCTGTCTGTATCTAGCCCGCCTGCTGGCTTGGACACAACAGGCGGGAAGCGAGCCATCTTGCTCCCGCCGCGACATCCCCTTAGAGGTTTCCGGATGGAGAACCTCGATGACCGCCGATAACGACCCTGCCGACGGCCTGCTGACGCTGCGCGATTTCCTGCGCTTTGCCATCACGCGGTTTGAGGCTGCCAAACTTGCCTATGGCCATGGCACGGCCAATGCGCTCGACGAGGCTGCCTTCATCCTTCTGGAGGCGCTGCATCTGCCGATCGACAATCTCGATCCGTTTCTTGACGCGCGGCTGCTGCCGCAGGAGCGGCGCCGTCTCGTCGATCTGATCGAGACGCGCATTTCGACGCGCAAGCCGGCGTCCTATCTGCTCAACAAGGCTTATATTCGCGGCGTACCTTTTTATGTCGACGAGCGCGTGATCGTGCCGCGCTCCTTCATCGGCGATCTTCTATTCTCGGGTCTGTTCGGCGGCGGCGAGGGCGCCTTGGTCAGCGATCCCGACGATATCGGCAGCGTGCTCGATCTGTGCACGGGCTCCGGTTGTCTCGCCATCCTGGCGGCGCAGGCCTTTCCCAATGCGCAGATCGATGCCGTCGATCTGTCGCCCGATGCCATCGAAGTGGCGCGTCGTAACGTCAAGGAAGCTAATCTCGAAGCGCGGATCGAACTGTTCCAGGGCGATCTCTTCGCGCCGCTCGGTAAGCGCCGCTACGATCTTATCCTCACCAATCCGCCCTATGTCGATGCGCACGCCATGGCTGCTCTGCCGCCCGAATACGAGTATGAGCCAAAAATGGCTTTGGCGGGTGGGCCCGACGGGCTCGACATCGTCCGCCACATCCTGCGCGAGACGCCCAAGCGCCTGCACGACGGCGGCGGACTGCTCTGCGAGATTGGCACCGGCCGCGAGATCCTCGACGCCGAATTTCCGGAACTGCCGTTGATGTGGCTCGATACGGAGAACAGCGACGGCGAAGTGTTTTGGATCGCCGCCGCCGATTTCAGTTGTTAGCGGAAGCTACGTCCGGAACGTAGGATCGGTCCGCCACCACCCCCGCCGCCACGGCCGGGCATGCCGAGAACTGGGCCGCCGGGGCCGCGTCCGCCACCCATGCCGGGCGGCCGGCCGGGATAGCCGCCACCGTAAGGCGGCCTGCCGCCCGGACCCATGCCCGGGCGCGGATAGCGCGGCGGCCGTGGCCAGTAGCCGCCGCCATAGGGCGGGATCGCTACGACGGGCGGAATGTAGACCGGGCGCGGGCCGTAATAGGGTGGCGGGTAATCGTCATAGATGACAGGCCGGGCCACACGCACAGGCCGGCGCACGCGCGGCGGCGGCGCCTCGACCTGGCGAATGCGCGGTGCCACCAAGGGCGCGCGTGCATGGCGCCGTTGCGGCCGCACCGAGGTCGGGGGCGGCGCGGCGGGCGGCAGCGGGTTCAAGGTCGCAAGTTGTGTCGTGCGATTGCACAGATCGGAGGACACGCCCGGCGCGCACAGCGAACCGAAATCCCACGTCTTGTTGGCGGCAGGGATCGGCCCTTCGATGGAGTTCTGCGTCACGTTGACCGAAGTGCCTGGTTCATTCAGCGTCCGGCAGTTCGCCGTGTTGCGCACGCAGACGTTCACTTCGCCTTCCTGCAGCACGACGGTCGTCACCGCGCCCGCCACCTGCACGTCGTAGGTGGTGCCGCGCACGCCGATCACCGCTTGCGGCGTGGTGACTTCATAAGCGTCATGCTGCGATTGGCCGGAGATGAAGCGGAAGGCGCCTTTCAGCGCCGTCACCGAAACCGACTTGGCCTTGCCTTCGCCGTCATAGACGAATTTGTCGAGCTTCACCTGGCTCTGCGGCCCCAGCGACATATTGGTGAGGTCGAGGAAAACGAATTTCGCCAGGCTGTCGTTGGCGGTCTGGACGCTCTGATCCTGGAAGATGCGATCGCCGACGGTCATCTTGGAACGTCGGCCGAGAATGTCGCCGCGCACGTCGTTTTGGATCACGGTGGCGCCGCCGATCAAGGTCTGGGCGGACGCGTTTTGCGCGATGGCGGTAGCGAGAAAGGTGCTGGCGATGGCCAACATGTAGCGCCGCTGCTGAGGGCGTTTGGAGGCGGAACGAAGCACACCCATGGGTCAACTCCCTGCCGACTGCCGGCCATGAGGCAGCAAAATACGGCAGGGCGCAAGGACCGATGTGCGCGGGCGCACATCGGTGTTTCTATGAGCTTCGCTTTAAGCGCCGCTGAGGTTGCCGAAGAAATCCTTCATCCGGGCAAAGAAGCCGGCGGCCTCCGGATTGGTTTTGCTGGAAGATTCGTTCTCGAATTCCATCAGCAGTTCGCGCTGGCGGCGCGTCAGGTTTTGCGGCGTCTCGACCACGACCTGGATGTAGAGGTCGCCGACGTCGCGGGAGCGCAGCACCGGCATGCCCTTGCCCCGGATCTTGAACTGGCGGCCGGACTGGGTGCCTTCGGGAATCTTCAGCCGGGCTTCCGAACCGTCGATGCCATGCACGGAGAATTCGCCGCCGAGCGCCGCCTGCACCATCGAGATCGGCATGCGGCAATAGAGATCGGCCCCGTCGCGCTGGAAAAACGGATGCGGCTTCATCGCCAGGAAGATGTAGAGATCGCCTGTTGGACCACCGCGCACCCCGGCCTCGCCCTCGCCGGCGAGGCGGATGCGCGTGCCGTCCTCGACACCCGGCGGAATGTTGACCGACAGGGTGCGCTCGCGCGTCACGCGGCCGGCGCCCGCGCAGGAGGTGCAGGGGTTTTCGATGATTTCGCCACGTCCCTGGCAGGTCGGGCAGGTCCGCTCGATGGCAAAGAAGCCCTGCTGCGCGCGCACGCGGCCCTGGCCGCCGCAGGTGGCGCAGGTCTTCGGTTTGGAGCCGGCCTTGGCGCCGGTGCCGGTACAGGCTTCGCAGGTGACCGAGGTCGGCACTTTGATCTGGGCGGTCTTGCCCTTGAAAGCTTCCTCGAGACCGATTTCGAGATTGTAGCGCAGGTCGGCGCCGCGTTCCTTGCCGCCTTGGCGGCCACGGCCACCGCCGCCCATCACGCCGCCGAACAGGTCCTCGAAAATATCGGCCATCGAGCTGGCGAAGCCGTCGGCGCCGAAGCCGCCGGGGCCGGCCCCGCCATTCTCGAAGGCGGCATGGCCGAAGCGGTCATAGGCGGCGCGCTTCTGCCCGTCGGAGAGGCACTGATAGGCCTCGTTGACTTCCTTGAACTTGATCTCAGCTTCGACACTGCCGGGATTGCGGTCGGGGTGATGCTGCATCGCCGCTTTACGGAACGCGATCTTCAATTCCTGCTCGGTACAGGTTTTGGTGACACCGAGCACTTCGTAAAAGTCGCGTTTGGCCATGGGCCCCGATCCAGTTGTGCGCTCTCAGCGCTTCCTCGCCGATTCGGCGCAAATTCAGTGTTAACGAAACGGGACCCGGATTGCTCCCGGGTCCCGCATGTCAGCTCGACGAAATCACGCCTTACGCGTTCTTTTTCTTGTCGTCGCCGCCGACTTCCTTGAAGTCCGCGTCGATGACGTCGTCTTTCGCGGCCGCCTGATCGGCGGCGCCCGAGGCGCCAGCTGCCGCGGCAGCGTCGGCCTGAGCCTTATACATGGCCTCGCCAAGCTTCATCGAAGCCTGAACGACCTCGTTGGTCGCCGCCTTGATGGCCTCGGCATCTTCGCCGCCCAGAGCCGTCTTGAGCGTCGCAATAGCGCTCTCGATCGCACCCTTGTCGGCGCCGGAGACCTTGTCGCCATAGTCCGCCAGCGATTTCTCGGTCTGGTGGATGGCGGCCTCGCCGTGGTTCTTGGCGTCGACAAGCTCGCGGCGCACCTTGTCCTCGGCCGCATGGGCCTCGGCGTCCTTGACCATCTTCTCGATGTCGGCGTCCGACAGACCGCCGGAGGCTTGGATGCGGATCTGCTGCTCCTTGCCGGTAGCCTTGTCCTTGGCCGTCACGTTGACGATGCCGTTGGCGTCGATGTCGAAGGTGACTTCGATCTGCGGAATGCCGCGCGGGGCCGGCGGAATACCTTGCAGGTCGAAGCGGCCGAGGCTCTTGTTGTCCTGCGCCATCTCGCGTTCGCCCTGGAACACGTTAATGGTCACCGCCGTCTGATTGTCTTCGGCGGTCGAGAACACCTGGCTCTTCTTCGTCGGAATCGTCGTGTTGCGGTCGATGAGACGCGTGAACACGCCACCGAGGGTTTCGATGCCCAGCGACAGGGGAGTCACGTCGAGCAGCAGCACGTCCTTGACGTCGCCCTGCAGAACGCCAGCCTGGACCGCCGCGCCGATGGCGACGACTTCGTCCGGGTTCACGCCCTTATGCGGCTCCTTGCCGAAGAACGACTTCACGACTTCCTGCACCTTCGGCATGCGGGTCATGCCGCCGACGAGGACCACTTCGTTGATCTCGCCAGCGGTGAGGCCGGCATCCTTCAACGCCTTGCGGCAGGGCTCGATCGTCTTCTGGATCAGATCGTCAACCAGCGCCTCGAACTTGGCGCGCGTCAGCTTCAAGGTCAGATGCTTCGGACCCGAGGCGTCGGCGGTGATGTAGGGCAGGTTGATTTCGGTCTGGGTCGCCGAAGACAGTTCGATCTTGGCCTTTTCCGCGGCTTCCTTCAGGCGCTGCAGGGCGAGCTTGTCCTTCTTCAGGTCAATGCCCTGGTCCTTCTTGAATTCGTCCGCCAGATATTCGACCAGACGCATGTCGAAGTCTTCACCGCCCAAGAACGTATCGCCGTTGGTCGACTTCACTTCGAACACGCCGTCGCCGATCTCGAGGATCGACACGTCGAACGTACCACCGCCCAAGTCGTAGACGGCGATCGTGCCGGCGCCCTTCTTGTCGAGACCATAGGCGAGCGCAGCCGCTGTCGGCTCGTTGATGATGCGTAGCACTTCGAGACCGGCAATCTTGCCGGCATCCTTGGTGGCCTGACGCTGGGCGTCGTTGAAGTAAGCCGGGACGGTGATGACCGCCTGGGTGACGTTCTGGCCGAGATAGGCCTCGGCGGTTTCCTTCATCTTCTGCAGGGTGAAGGCGGAAATCTGCGACGGCGAATATTGCTTGCCGTCAGCGGAGACCCAAGCGTCGCCGTTGCCGCCCTTGATGATCTTATAGGGAACCAGACCCATGTCCTTCTGGGTCATGGGATCGCTGAACGAGCGGCCGATGAGACGCTTGATCGCGAAAAATGTCTTCTCAGGATTGGTGACCGCCTGGCGCTTGGCCGGCTGGCCGACGAGGCGTTCGCCATCGTCTGTGAAAGCGACAATCGACGGGGTCGTGCGTGCGCCTTCCGAATTCTCGATTACCTTCGGCGAGGTGCCTTCCATCACCGCGACGCATGAGTTCGTCGTGCCGAGGTCAATGCCGATCACTTTAGCCATAGTACTTTCCTTCTTTCTACGCAGGACCGCCGGACCCCGAAGCGATCCGGTTTTGGGCGGTGAGTTTTTTCGGGCTCCGGAAATGATCCGGGCCGCCCGGTCCCCGTTGCGGTGGAGATTGGGATTGCCGTCTGATTCCGCAAGGCTAGCGCGTATATATTTGGCCTGATTTTGGCCTGCAAGCGGCGGTTTTGACGACAGGCAACCAACATAAGCTTTACTATTGATCAAGCAGCCGCTTTTTTGCCCTGGCGGCCGGCTTTTCGCATGCTATGGCAAAGATAGGAAACGCACTGGAGGAAACCATGGGAAGGTTGGACGGCAAGGTCGGCGTGGTGACGGGCTCGAGTTCCGGAATCGGCGCCGCCATCGCCAAGGGCCTGGCGGCCGAGGGTATGACGGTGATGCTGGCGGCCCGCCGCCGCGACCGCCTGGAGGAACTGCAGAAAACCATTGAATCGTCGGGCGGTAAGGCCCGGATCTGCGCCACCGACATCACCAACGAGGAGGACGTCTATTGCCTCTTCCACGCGGTCAACAATGAGTTCGCCCGCCTCGACCTCCTGGTCAATTGCGCCGGCATCGCCGACCACACGCCGACCGACCAGCTCGATTTCGCCCGCTGGCAGGAGATCGTCGCCACCAATCTGTCGTCGGTTTTCCTGTGCTCGAAACAGGCCTTGCGGCTGATGAAGCCGCAGAAGCGTGGCCGTATCATCAACATCGGCAGCATTTCGGCGAAAATGCCCCGCCCGAACGCCATCGGCTATACGGCGACCAAGTTCGCTGTGGAGGGGATGACCCGTTCGCTGGCGCTGGACGGGCGCGAATTCGGCATCACCGCCTCGGTCGTCCATCCCGGCGCCACGGTCTCGGAACTCGCCCCCGGCATGGCCGAGCGGCCGGCGGAGCAGATGGCCCAGGCCGAGGAGGTGGCTGCCGTCATCGTGTTGATGGCCTCGATGCCCGACACCACCAACATGCTCGACACCACCATCCTGCCGATCGCCCAGCCCTTCTTGGGCCGCGGCTGATTCGGCTCAGCCCGAGACGACCTGATTGTAATAAGTCAGGTCGATATATTTGCTCGCGTCGGTCAATTTGGCGCCGCCGCCGTAGCGCGAGCGCAAGTCGAGCACGGTGGCGACCCCGTCCATCAGCATCGCCGCCTTCGGTGTCAGCCCCGAGCGCGGCGACAGCAGCGAGGCCATGACGGCCGGTGCCACCGGCGGCTTGATCTCCGGCATGTTGGCGAGCAGCACCTTGGTGGCTTCGTCCTTGTTGGCGGGATCGAGCGTCCAGGCGAGGCCCGCCAGGTAGCCGCGGATGAAGCCCTTCAGCGCCTCCGGATTGGCCGCCGCCCAGGACCGGCGCGCCGCAAAGCCGCCGCCCTGATAGGCGGCGAAGACGTTGCTCGACGTATCCAGCACATGAAAGCCCTGGTTGCGGGCTATGCTGGTGAAAGGCTCGATGGTCAGGGTGCCGGCATGGGTGCCGGCCTTCACCGCCTCCCAGCGGGCCGGCGTCGCGCCGACCGGCTGCATCTGATAGTCGGCCTTGGTAAGTCCGTTCTTCGCCAGCATCTCATAGAGGACGAAAGCGAAGCCGGTCGACAAGGCGTCGAGCGCCAGATTTTTGCCTTTGACGTCGGCGTAGCTCTTGATGTTGGCCTGGGTGATGAAGGCGAGTTCGACCTGCGTCGCGCCCATGAAGGCGAAGAAATCCGTGTCCTTCAGCGGCACCGCGCCCTGGCCTTCCTGATAGGCGACCACATTGTCGAAAGCCGTGCCGGCGATATGAAACTTGCCGTTGGCGAGATTTTCCGCCTGGAAGGCCGAATTGGGCGTCGTCGTCAGGTTGATATCGATGCCGTTGTCGCGGAACCAGCCTTTGTCGCGGGCGACGAAAATCGGCAGGTTCGGCGCGCCGGGAAAGCAGATCAGTTCGACGGTTGGCAGGCTCACTGTGGACTCCCTAGACAGATTTGTGCGGTGTTGAAGCGGCGTCGTGGATCAGGCGCCAGATGCGCTGGGGCGTCGTCGGCATCTGAATGTCGCGCACGCCATAGTCTTTCAACGCATCGACCAGCGCGTTGACGATGACCGAAAGGGCCGGCGTGGTGCCACCTTCGCCGCCCGCCTTGATGCCGAGCGGGTTGGTCGGCGACAGAACCTCGGCGATCTCGGTGCGGAACGAAGGCATGTTGTCGGCGCGCGGCATGCCGTAGTCCATGAACGAACCGGCGAGCGGCTGCCCGGACGTCGGGTCGAGATAACACAATTCCCACATCGCCTGGCCGACGCCCTGAGCGATGCCGCCATGGGTCTGGCCATGAACGATCAGCGGATTGATGCAGCGTCCGACATCGTCCACCGCCGAATAGCGCGTGATGTCGATCCAGCCGGTTTCCGGATCGACTTCCACCTCGCAGGAGGCGCAGCCGTTGGGAAACACCGGCTCGTGCATCTCGTTGTCGGTGACGACGGCGAGACCGTCGGTGAGCGGCGCGGGCAATTTATGCTTGGCGGCTTCGCGTGCCAGTTCGAGAAAGTCCAAGGATTGGTTCGTTGCCGGCGCGCCGAAGCGTCCGTCTTCGAAGGCAACCGTTTCAGCCGGGATCGCATGCAGGTGAGCGAAAACGGCCTTAGCCTTGTCGATCAATTCGGCCGAGGCTTTCGACATCACCGTGCCGGCGTGGCGCATCGAGCGGCCGGAATGTGTGCCGCCGCCCAGGCGCACGATCTTGGTATCGCCCATCACGATATCGATCAGGTTGACCGGAACATGCAGCAGGTCGGCGATGACCTGCGAGAAACTGGTTTCGTGTCCTTGGCCGCTCGGCTGCGTGCCGATGACGACCCGCACACGGCCCTCGGGCAGCACGGTAATTTCGGCGCGCTCCTTTGGCGTGCCGATAGAGGACTCGACATAATGGCCGAGCCCTTGCCCCAGCAGCTTGCCCCGCTTGGCTGCCTCGCGCTTGCGCTTGGCGAAGCCTTTCCAATCGGAAATGTCGAGCGACAGATTGAGCTGCGCCTCATAATCGCCGCTGTCATAAGTGGCGCCTACGGCATTGGTATAGGGCATGGCTTTGCGGCGCACGAGATTTTTGCGCCGCAGAGCGATGCGGTCGAACCCCAATTTGCGCGCCGCCGTGTCGATGATCCGCTCGATGGCGAAATTGACTTCCGGCCGTCCGGAGCTGCGATAGGCCTGCGTCGACATCGTATTGGTGAACACGGCGCGCGCGTGCAGCGTGGCGATCGGAATGTCGTAGGAGCCGGTGATGAGGCCCGATCCTTTGCCCAGCGGCGACAGCGAGACGCAATGAGCACCGACATTGCTGATGTTGTCACAGCGCAGCGCCAGGAAGCGTCCGTCTTTGCGCAGCGCCAATTCGACCGAGGTGACGAGATCGCGGCCTTGATAATCGGTGGTGAAACATTCGCTGCGCGTGGCGGTGAATTTGACCGGGCGGCCGATGTGACGCGAGGCCCAGAGCACCAGGCCATATTCGACATAGACTCGGTTCTTGGCGCCGAAATTGCCGCCGACGTCATAGGTCATCACGCGGATGGTTTCGGGCGCGACGCCGAGAACCTTGGAGATTTCGTTCTTCTGCCGCACGGCGCCGCCGCCGCCGACGACGAGTTCATAGGTGTTCGATTTGGCGTCGTAGGCGCCGAGCGCCGAGCGCGGTTCCATCGTGACGGCGGTGACGCGCGGGATATGAAAGTCCATCCGAACGACGTGATCGGCCTTGGCGAAAGCGGCATCGGTGGCCGCCTTGTCGCCGAACCATGTGTCGACGAAGACATTGCTGCCGTGTTCATCCCACAAGACAGGTGCATCGCTTTTGACGGCATCGCGTTGATCGAGCACGAATGGCAGTTCTTCGTAGTCGACGATGACGGCGGCGGCGGCGTCCTGTGCCTGCGCATCTGTTTCGGCCACGACCATGGCGACGGCTTCGCCGACATGGCGCGCCTTGTCGGCCGGCAGCAATCGATGCGGATCGGTGAAAATCTTGCTGCCGCTTGGGCCGGTCAGCTTCATGTCGAATTTGGTTTTAGGAACGGGGTCGTGCGGAATAGGACCGAGCCCATCGGTTGCCGCATCCTGGCCGGTGAAGACGCCAAGCACACCCGGCATGGCGCGCGCCGCCGTCGTATCGATGGAGCGGATGCGGGCATGCGGGTAGGGCGAACGCACCATGACGGCGATGGCCTGTCGCGGCCAGTTGAAGTCATCGGTGAAACGGCCCTGGCCGGTGATGAGGCGCTGGTCTTCCTTGCGTTGCAAAGGCTGGCCGATGACGCTGAAACTGTCCTGCGTGACCGAAGCCATGAACCTCCCCGTATAGATATTTTGCTTATGTTGCCTCGCTACAGGAAGGTCTATAAGAACGCAACCAAACGCGGCAGAAAACTTGCCGTAGAAGACTGAGGGAGGATTGCGCGTCCATGTCGAGTTCTAAGCCGAGCGGGCAGAACACTGCGGCACCTTCCGACTTTCAGGAGCATTTGCAGCGGCTTGAAGAGCGCGGCTTGCTGGTGCGTGTCGATCGGCCGATCAACAAGGACACTGAGATACATCCGTTGATGCGCTGGCAGTTCGTTGGCGGTTATCCGGAAGATCAGCGCAAAGCGATGATGTTCACCAATGTGGTGGGCTCTGGCGGCGAGAAATACGACATTCCCGTTGTTGTCGGTGCCTTGGCGGCAACACATGAAATATATGCCATGGGGATGGGCGTCGGTGTCGATGAACTCGCCGACGTTTGGATGCGCGCTATCGATCATCCCATCGAACCGATCCATGTCGACAATGCGCCCTGCCACGAAGTTGTGATTACCGGCGATGATCTCACCAAGCCTGGCGGCGGCTTGGCGCTGCTGCCGGTGCCGATCTCGACACCGGGCTTTGATGCCGCGCCTTATCTGACGGCAACCGTGTGCGTCACCAAGGACCCTGAGACTGGCGTGCGCAACATGGGCACCTATCGTGCCGGCCTGAAGGCCAACGATCGCCTGGGCGTGCGCATGGCCTCGCGGCTCTCCGGCGCCGGCGGTTATCTGCACTGGCAGAAATATAAAAAGCTCGGCCAGCCGATGCCTTGCGCGATCGTTGTCGGCTGCGCGCCGGTGGTCGTCTTCACGGGCCCGCAAAAGCTCGCCATCGATCAGGATGAAATGGCGGTGGCTGGCGGTCTGGCCGGGCGCCCCATGCGGG
Source organism: Methylocella sp. CPCC 101449 (assembly GCF_031921685.1). NCBI lineage: Bacteria > Pseudomonadati > Pseudomonadota > Alphaproteobacteria > Hyphomicrobiales > Beijerinckiaceae > Methylocella > Methylocella sp. CPCC 101449. Next base: position 89,443 of record NZ_JAPDHU010000004.1, read on the forward strand.
TGACGCGGGCCAAGACCGTCGATCTCGAAATTCCGGCGGATGCCGAGATTGTCGTGGAAGGTTTGATCGACACCGATCTGCTCGAGCCGGAAGGACCGTTCGGCGAAAGCCACGGCCATATCGCGCTGGAAGATTTCAACATGTCGATGCGCGTCACGGCCATCACCATGAAGCGCAAGCCGGTGTTCGCGTCCGTACTGAGCGAAGTGACGCCGAGCGAATCGAGCATTCTGAAAAAATCCGCCTACGAGGCCTTGTTCTTCCAGAACCTCAAACATCATCTCGATATCAAGGGCATCAAGGCGGTCTCGATGCACGAGCCGCTGACCAATCTGCGCAAGGTCATCTTCCTGCAGTTCGAACAGGGCGCGTTGCAGACGGAGGTTTGGCGCGGCCTGCATGGCGCGGCCACTTTGCAGGCGCAATGCGGTAAGATCGTCATCGCGGTCTCGCAGGATATCGATCCTTTGAATGCCGATGCGATCTTCTGGTCCCTGGCCTATCGTTCCAATCCGATCGAGGATGTGCAGCTCATTCCCCATCGTGCCGGCGGCCATGGGCCGAAGGCAGGCGCTGGCGGCGGCGATTCCACCATGCTGATCGATGCGACCTTGAAACATCCGACATCGCCGCTCGCTCTGCCGGCGAAGTCCTACATGGAAAATGCCCGACATCTCTGGGAGGAGATGGCAAAGGACCTCGATCTGCCGCGCCTCAGCGTCAAAGCGCCCTGGCATGGCTACGATCTTGGCGACTGGAGCGCGGAATGGCAATCCTTCGCCGATGCGGCGACAGCGGGCCAATGGCGGGCCAATGGCGAAAACACTTTTGCGCGCCGCCGCGGCGGCTTGAAACCGGAGACGCCGGTGCGCAACATCGAAGGTAAAGGATCAAGCAAAGGGTAAAGCCGAAACTCGACAGAAGCTCACGGCAAGGGAGGAGATTGACGTGAACAGGAACATCAAAAAGGGTTTGTTTGGCGCGGCCATCGCACTGCTGGCAATGACGGCTCAGGGCCACGCGCAGTCATCGGTCGAGCAATTTTACAAAGGCCGCAATCTCACCATCATGCTCGGCCATCCGCCGGGCGGTTCCTATGATTTCTATGCCCGCATGGCGGCCGAATTCATGCGGAAATATATTCCCGGCAATCCCAACATCATCATCGAGAACAGGCCGGGTGGCGCAGGCGTCGTCGCCGCCGCCTTCTTCTATGCGCAGTCGCCGCGCGACGGCACGGTGATTTCGCTCTTCCCCGAAACGCTGGTTCACACGCAGATCCTCGAGCCGGAGATCGGCCGCTGGAAAGTGCAGGAGATGTCCTACATCGGCTCCTTCGCGCCGGTGAATACGGGCTTCGTCCTGCGCAAGGGCGCGCCGGCCAAGACCATCGAGGAAATGAAGCAGAAGCAGCTCATCGTCGGGTGCTCCGGCGTCAATTCGCAGAGCTATCAATATCCAGCGCTTCTGAAAGTGCTGGGCGGCTTCGATTTCAAAATGGTCTGCGGCTACAAGGGCTCGGCCGAATATATCCACGCGATGGAGCAGGGTGAGGTCGATCTCGTCTCCTCGGCCTGGAATTCCTGGCGCGTCACTCATACGGCGCCTATTGCGTCGGGCGAACTCATTCCCGTTCTGCAGGCGGGACTGCGGCGCAATAAGGAATTGCCCAATGTGCCGCTGATGCAGGAGGTCGTCAGCGACCCCAAGGCCAAGCGGATCATTGAATTTGCCTCCGCCGGCGCGGCGATCGGCCGGGCGCTGCTGGCGCCACCGCAGATTCCGGCCGACCGGCTGGCGGCCCTGCGCGACGCGTTCGACAAGACCGTTCGCGACAAGGAGTTCCTTGAGACGGCGCAGAAGCGTAAGCTCGAAATCGACCCGACGTCCGGGGCCGAGGTGCAGAAGATCGCCAACGATATTCTCAACACACCGCCTGATATCGTCGAGGGGGCTAAAACATCCATGAAATAAGCTGGAAATAGGCGGACGATGGCTGGAGTGGTTTTAGACGGCGAAGATCTCAGCTCCTTCGTGGCGGAGATCTTCGTCAAGCACGGCATGCGGGCCGATTATGCCGCGACCCTGGCGGAGGTGCTCGTCTGGGCCGATCTGCGCGGCATCGACAGCCATGGGGTCGAACGCGTCCCGCGCTATCTCGATCTTGTGGCGCGCGGCGACATCGACCTGAAGGGCGAGCCGCAGATGCAGGCGGTGGCCGACGCCCTGTTCCTGATCGACGGCGGCAATCAGTTCGGCGCGGTGCCGATGGGGCTCGCCATGCGCGAGGCCGTTACGCGGGCGCGGCGCAGCGGCATCGCGCTTGGCACCATAAGGCGCTTTGGCCATAGCGGCGCGCTCGGCTTCTATGCGCAATGGATCGCACGGCAAGGCATGGCGGCGATCGTCATGGGTTCAGGCATGCCGCTGATGGCCTATCACGGCGCCAAGGCCGCCAGTCTGTCCACCAGTCCTCTGGCCATCGCTGTGCCGGGCGGGCCTTCGGGCGTCACCATGCTCGACATGGCAAGCTCGATCATCGCCAACGGCCGCTTGCGGCTGGCACAGCGCAACAACGAGCAGATCCCGCCGGGCATGGCGCTCGATGCGCAAGGCGAGCCGACCACCGACCCCGCCAAGGCGGTCATCCCTTTGCCGGTTGGTGGCCCCAAGGGCGCCGGGCTGGCGCTGATGTTCGAATGTCTGACGAGTGTTTTGGCCGGCGCCCCTGTGCTCACGGCCATGTTGGGACCGGGTAAGAAGACCTGGCACACCCAAAGTCAGACGGTCATCGCCATCGACGTCGCGAAATTCCGTCCGGTCGAGGAATTCGTCAGCGACATCGATCTGCTCGACACCGTCATTCATGCGCTGCCGCGCCTCGACCCTGACGAGCCAATACGCATTCCCGGTGAACGGGCCGAGAAGGAGGCGGCGCAGCGCGCGCAAAGTGGCATCCCGCTGTCCGATCGGCTGCGCCGCCAGCTCGTCGAAATCGCCGAAAAAGCCGGCGTGACGCCGCCTCCGGCAATGCTATGATCGATCCAACATAGGGCGGAGCGATCGGCAAATCGGCGTCCGCCCTCAAGCTCTGGGGAGGGCGGCGATGGCATGGCAGAAAGCCGTTTGGGCTTTGGCGAATTTCACCACGATCTTGGGTCTGCAGGTGGCGCCTGCGGCGAGCGAAGATGTCGCCGATTTCTATAAAGGCAAGGCGATCAATTTCATCATCGGGTCGGACCCCGGCGGCAGCTTCGGTCCTTATGCTCAGGTGCTCGCCGATCACATGCCCAAATATATTCCGGGCAATCCCAAGATCGTGGTGAAATTCGCCGGTGGCCAGTCGGGCGGATTGCAGGTTGCCAACCAGATGCAGAACACGGCGCCGCGCGACGGGCTGACCATGGCGATGACCCAGCAGACCATCGTCCTGCATCAGGTCTTGCAGCCCGAATATGCCAAATACGATGCGCGCGATTGGTATTGGCTCGGCAATATGGCGCCGGTGCGCAATATGCTCGCGGTCTGGCCTACGGCGAAGGCGCACAGCGTCGAGGCGGCGAAGGCCACCGAAGTGGTGATTGGCGCGACGGGGCCGAGTTCGCCGACCTATATCGTGCCCAATGTGCTCAACAAATTCGCCGGCACCAAGTTCAAGATCGTCACCGGCTATAAGGGCGTGGCCGATCTCAACCTTGCCATGCAACGTGGTGAAGTGGAGGGGCGTGGCGCCTCCTGGATCAGCGTGCAGCTCACCATGCCGCAAGAAATCGCCGATCGGAAAATCATTCCCATCGTCTTCGCCTCGATCACCCGCGATCCTTCGGCTCCTAGCGTTCCGACCCTGGCCGAAATGATGCCCGATCCGCTGCATCGGCGGGTGGCGGAATTTCTGTCGGCGGAATCCGATTTCGGCCGCAGCGTTTTCCTGCCGCCCGGCGTTCCTCCGGAGCGGTCGGCCGCCCTGCGCAAGGCTTTCGAGGATACGATGAAGGATAAGGACTTTCTCGCCGATACGGTGAAAATGAAACTCTATATCGAACCGATGAGCGCCGATATGCTGGCCAAGATTTCCCAGCAGATCATCGAGGCGCCGAAAGACGTCGTCGAACTGGCGAAATGACAAGCGGCAAATAACGAGCGGCAAATAACGACCGGAGAGAATGCGCATGGAGAAGGTTTCATTCGAGTCGGATGGCTTGACGCTGTCGGGCACGCTCAATCTGCCGCCTGACTACAAGCCCGGCGAGAAGCGTCCGGCGATCATCGTTCTGCACGGTTTCGGCAGCAACAAGTCGTCGGGCAATGTCATCGGCCCCTGCGCTATGCTGAGCAAGCGCGGCTATGTCACCTTGGGGTTCGACATGCGCGGCTGCGGCGAGAGCGAAGGCAAGCGCGCCAATCTGATCTGTCTTGAACAGGTGCGCGACACCAGCAGCGCCGTGACGTTCCTGCAAAGCCGGCCGGAGGTCGATGGCGGCCGCATCGGCCTGCTCGGATCGAGCTTCGGTGCCGCCGTGGCGGTCTATACGGGCAGTGTCGATGAGCGGGTCGGCGCGGTCATTTCGTCGGGCGGCTGGGGCAACGGCGAGCGCAAGTTTCGCGGCCAGCATCCCGGCGCCGCCTGGGATAAATTCACGAATATGCTGGCTGAAGGCAAGCGCCATCGCGAACAGACCGGCGAATCCTTGATGGTGCCGCGTTACGACATCGTGCCGATCCCACCCGAGCTGCGCGGCCATCTCGCCGCCGGCGCGATCCTCGAATTCACCGCCGAGACCGCGCAGAGCATGTTCGACTTCCGCGCCGACGATGTGGTACATCGCATGGCGCCACGGCCGCTGCTGCTCTTGCACAGCTCCGTCGACACGGTAACGCCAACCGAACAGTCGATCGAAATGTTCAAACGGGCCGGGCAGCCGTGCGATCTGCATCTGTTTGCCGAGACGGATCACTTCATGTTCGCCGACAGCAATGTGCGGGTTCACAGCGTCGTGTTCGATTGGCTTGATCGTTATTTTCCCGCGCGTGTCGCCGAGATTGCCGCCGCTTGAAAATTAGCGCGAGATGATCTTGCCGTCCGGGCCGACGACAACGCTGGGAACGCGGCGTGGCACCACCGCGAAGCCTTCCCGCTGCGGCGTGCCGCTGCGGCCCGCCGTCGAGTTTTCGATAGCCTCGCTGCCGAGCACGGGCGGTACGGCGACAGCCGCCGCTGGTGCTGCGGTGGCGGGCGGCGCTGGTGGGTTCGCGGGCGTGACGACGCTAGCTCTATCGTTGCCCGGCGCATCAGGCCAGGTGACGATGAACAAGGCCAATACGCCGCACAGCAGAATGCTGAGGACGAGGGCGCGGATCAACGGATCCGATGGCGTCTTACGCTTCTTGCGAGGCACAACGATACTCCGTGCCTGAGGTACTCACTTAAGTATTTTATCAAATCGACGCCTGCATCTCAATGTGGCGACGGAAAAGCGAGACGAGACCGAGCCTATGGCCGTAGTTCAACAGATTGCAGAGAAAATTCTTGCCGAACGCGCGTCGCCACAATTCCTAACGCGGTCGCTCTTGGATATCGCGGCCGCCATGCTGGCTGGTGGAGCGACCAGCGAGGCTGCCAAGCTTCGCGCGCATCTGGTCGATGACGCATGGAGCGCGTCCGTGCCCGATCGCGTCGCACTGGCCGTGGCCACGACACGGCTGAGCGAGGTCGATGACATTCACCTGACGTCCTGCACGACGCCGGGCTCGATCGTGGTTCCGGTCGCTTTGATCGCAGGCGCGCAGCTCGGTGCCTCTCCTGAGGTCATGTCCCGGGCCATCGCGGCCGGCTATCGCATCATCATGCGCCTTGGCCGGGCGGTCGATGGTCCGCGCATTCTCTATCGCGGCGTCTGGCCGACCTATCTGCTGGCGCCGGTGGGCGCGGCTGTCACAGCCAGCGTCCTCTTCGGCGGCAACGGCGCCGATGTGGCAAAGGCCATGGCCTTGGGGCTCAATCAGATATCGGGCGGTGCCGGTGGTCATGTGGCGGGGCTCGGACCACGGTGGTGGCTGGTGGGGCAGGCCGCAGCAGCAGGCGTGCGCGCCGCCCGCGCCATCGCTGATGGTTTTGCCGCTGATGTCAGTCTGCTCGATGGTGATTGGCTGCAACGCGTGCATGGTCTGGCTTTCGATCGTGACGTGGCGCTCTCAGATGCGGACGTCGACATGGGCGCTCTGAGCTTGAAGCCGATTTGCGCAGCCAAGCAGACGATCGCGGCGGTCGATGGCTTCCGTCAGTTTCTGGCCGAAGGCGTCGATCCCACTGCAATCGAGAGCGTCCGCATAGGCGTGCCAAAGGATTATGTCGCGATGATCGGCAGCGGTGGTGGCGTTGCCTCGCGCATGGGGCGTATGACATCGGTTGCCTATCAATGCGCGCTGGCCGCCTATGAGCCGGCGCTGCTGACCGATGTCGAGCGAGTCGATCGGAGTCAGGATCCGCGAATCGCAGCGCTGATGACGAAAATTTCAGTGGAACATGATTCGGCACTCGACGCGGTGTTTCCGCGCCGCTGGCCGGCGCGCGTGCATCTTCGCGCAGGGGCGACGGCACGAACCATCGAGGTGGTCGAGGCACTGGGCGACCCGGGGCGGCCGCTGGAGAATGAGGCATTTCAGCGCAAATTCATGGCACTTGCCGCGCCGATCGCCGGGAAAGAGGGCGCCGAGCGGCTTTTTGCAGCAGGGGAGCGCGCGCTCTCGGATGCCGCTGCCCTGCGGGGGTTTCAGGCCGGCATTCTCACCCACAGGCCGCTCTGAGGGTGTCCTTGTTCATGCCCGAATTGATGCCTAGATTAAGGGTATGAGCATTGATCGGATCAAAGCAGAAGGCGGCGAGAATCTCAGTCTCGAGGGCCAACTGCTGATCGCAACGCCGACCATTGGCGATCCGCGCTTCGAACGGTCGGTGATTTATCTGTGCGCCCATTCCCGCAGCGGCGCCATGGGCATCCGCATCAACCGCCAATCGCGCAGGGTCAGTTTTCCCGAACTGCTGGTCCAGCTCGAAGTGATCGCGGCTGACGACGCCATTCGCTTGCCGGAGAAAGTGACCCAGGTTCCCGTGCTGCGCGGCGGCCCGGTCGAGCGCGGCCGTGGCTTCGTTCTGCACTCCCCGGATTTCTTCACCCCTTCGTCATCGCTTAACATCGCCGACGGCGTGGCGCTGACGGCGACGGTCGACATCTTGCGGGCCATCGCCAAGGGCGAGGGACCCAGCCGGTCGGTCCTGGCTTTGGGTTATGCCGGCTGGGCCGAGGGCCAGCTCGAAGGCGAGATCCAGCAGAATGGCTGGCTCACCTGCCCCGGGGACGAAGAGATCATTTTCGATGCCGACCACGACAGCAAATATGAGCGCGCGCTGAAGAAGATCGGCGTCGACCTCAGCATGCTGTCGACCCAGATGGGCCGCGCGTAACTCTATTTCTGTTCAACGTCGATGACGACGCGTCCGCGCACTTTGCCGGCGAGGATATCGTGCGCGATATCGATCGTATTGGCGAAGGGCACGTGCCGCGTCATGCTGGCGAGCAGATCCTTGTCGAGATCGCGTGCCAGTCGCTGCCAGGCTTCATGTCGCTCCGGCATGGGGCATTGCACACTGTCGATGCCAAGCAAGGACACGCCGCGCAGGATGAAGGGGGCGACGCTGGCCGGCAAATCCATGCCTTGCGCCAAGCCGCAGGCGGCGATGGCACCGCGATATTTCGTCTGCGCCAGCACGTTGGCGAGCGTGTGCGAGCCGACGGAATCGATGCCGGCGGCCCAGCGTTCCTTGCCGAGCGGGCGACCGGGCTCGGACAATTCCTGGCGCGCGATGATCTCAGTGGCGCCGATCTTTTTCAGATAGTCGCCTTCTTCCGGCCGGCCGGTCGAGGCGATCACATGCCAGCCGGCCTTCTTTGCCAAAGCCACCGCGATGGAGCCGACGCCACCGGCGGCGCCTGTGACGATCAGCGGGCCGTCGGCCGGTTTGGCGCCATGTTTCTCCAGGGCCAGGAGGGCAAGCTGCGCGGTGAAGCCCGCCGTGCCGATGGCCATCGCCTGCGCCGCCGTGAGGCCCGCCGGCAGAGGCACGAGCCAGGATGATTTCACCCGCGCCTTCTGCGCGAAACCGCCCATATGTTGTTCGCCGACGCCAAAGCCGGTGAGAACCACCGCATCGCCGGCCTTGAAGGCCGGGCTGTCGGACGCTTCCACCGTGCCGGCGAAATCGATGCCGGGGATCATCGGAAAGCGCCGCACGACCGGCGACGCGCCGGTGATCGCCAGGCCATCCTTGTAATTCACCGTCGAATGGCTGACGCGCACGGTCACATCGCCGTCCATCAGCTCGTTCTCGTCGAAATCGACATAGGAGGCCTGGGTGCCTTTGTCGGCCTTGTCGATGCGGATGGCGCGGAATGTCGGCATAGGGAAGCCCTCCGAAGCAAAAGCATTTTCAAGCGAAGTGGATGCCGGTTCGCGGGAAGAAAATGCGTAAAACAAAACTCTCCGTTTGCGCTAAACCACCCCAGTCGGCACCGCAAGGGCGCCGATCATGGTCAAGTCTCCAACGAAAGTCGGATTACGCGGCGGCGGCCGCTGGCTGGCGGGACACGGGCTTTTCGACGATCGGCAGGTTGATGACCGCCGAAATGATGCCGAGCGCGATCGAAAGCCACCAGACGACCGTATAGGAGCCGGTGGCTTCGCGCAGCCATCCCGCCAGCATCAGACCGATGAAGCCGCCGATCTGATGATTGAGGAAGGCGAGACCGTAGAGCGTCGAGAAATATTTCATGCCGAACATGATGCTGATGAGGCTCGACGTCGGCGGCACGGTCGACAGCCACAACAGACCGGTGAGTACGCCAAACAGCATGGTGCTGAACGGCGTCACCGGCAGCATGATGAAGGCGATCGTCACCAGCGAGCGCGACAGGTAAATGAACGACAGGATCCAGTTGCGCGGCAGCTTGTCGCTGAGCCAGCCCGAAGCCAATGAGCCGATGATGTTGAAGATGCCAACCAGCGCGAAAGCCCAGTAGCCGATACTGGGTGCAAGACCCGCTTCGACGACATAGCGCTGGAAATGCACAGTGACGAAGGCGAGTTGGAAGCCGCAGGTGAAGAAGCCGATCACCAGCAGCACATAGGAACGATGGCCGAAGGCTTCCGCCAGCGCCTGGCGGAACGATTGGGTTTGCGCCGGGCTCGGATCAGACGTGGGCGCCGCGGTCGGGCGGTTGCTGAGAAAGAGCGCGAGCGGAATACAGGCGATGACCGTGGCCGAGAAGATGAACGCGGTCATGTGCCAGCCGTAAGCCTGGATCATCGCGCCCGAAAGCGGCGAGAACAGGAATTGTCCGAAGGAGCCGGCGGCGGTGCCGACACCAAAGGCGAAGGAACGCTTTTCCGGCGGCAGCAATTTGCCGAAGGCGCCGATGATCAAGCCGAACGAACAGGCCGAGAAGCCGAAGCCGACGAGAACGCCTTGCGTCAGCGTGAAGGTCAGCGGATCGGACGACCAGACCACTAAAGCAATGCCGATGGCATAGACGATACAGCCGGCGACCAGAACGCGGGCCGTGCCATATTTATCGGCGATGGCACCGGCCAGCGGCTGGCCGATCCCCCAGAATAAATATTGCACTGCCATGGCGAAGGAAAAGATTTCCGAGCCGAAATTGAATTCGCCCAGGATCGGCAATTGAAACTGACCGACGGCCGAGCGGGGGCCGAAGGTGATGACCGACATCAGGCAGCCGGCCGCGATGATGACCTCCGGCGGGAAACGGTTGCCGATTTTCTTGTTCGTCTCAGCCGTTGCCTGTGCGCTCACTGAAATGCCTCCCGCGACCCCCCTGCGGTCGATTGCCGCGGCAACATAGGGGCTGGTTCACCCTTAAACCAAATTCAAATTTGCATAGCTCACATGCACGTGGCTTCAGATCAGGCTTTTCCCACCAAACCGCTGCTGCCACAGAGGCAGAACCTCTTCATTGGCCACATGGCGGGGCACCTCGCCGCGCAGCACATCGAAGACGGCTTTTTCGACCCAGCCGACCGCATTCTGCAAGCCGGTACCGACATTGTTGGCGATCATGTGCGGCGACAGCAGCACGTTATCGCCTAGGCCCAGGATCGGCGTCTGCGGATTCGGCGGCTCTTCCGGCAGAACGTCGAGCGCGGCGCCGGCCAATTGCTTCTTTTCCAGAGCTTCGAACAGAGCGTCGATATCGACGATCGGACCGCGCGCCGCGTTCACCAGGATCGCCGATTTCTTCATCAGCGCGATGCGCTCGGCATTCATCAACTTGGTCGTCTCACGCGTCAGATTGCAATGGACGGTGACGACGTCGCATTCCTTCAGCAGGGTTTCGAGATCGACGCTGCGCGCATTGTGCAGCACGAACTGCGATTCATCCACATAAGGATCATAGGCCATCAGCCGCACGCGCCAGGGCGCGAAGAGATCGGCGACGCGCGAGCCAATGCGGCCAAGGCCGATGATGCCGATGGCAAGACCCGGATAATTATCCATATGGCGGGCGCCGAGATAGATGCCCTGCAGGGACGGATCGCGCCAGCCGCCATTCTTCACATGGCGATCTTTTTCGCGCGTCTTCTTCAGCATGGTGAGAATATTGGCCACCGTGCCTTCGGCGACGCCAGCCCAATTCGGTTCCGTCGGCGAATGGACGACGAGGATGCCCAATTCATTGGCGGCATCGATATCCACATTGTCGAAGCCGACGGTGTATTTGATGATTGCCCGTAGATCGGGTGCGCTTTCCAGCGATTTGCGCGTGACCTGTGTGGAACGATTGGCGACGCCGACGCCCACGGCGGTGTCAGAGGCGAAGGTCATTTCCACGACTTCGCGGCGATTGGCGGCAGTCCCCCAGACCTCGTCGGGCTTGATGAGATTGAGCCCGGCCTCGCGCATGCGGCGGTAGGACTCCCCGGTTTCGTCGACCGGGTTGTAGATGTGCACCTTCGGCTTGGACATTGTTCTCTCCCTGTTAGGCTTTACCTACACGGGCTGGAACCGGGCCGCACCAGATTTGTGGTCATTTGTCTTGCCGATTTGGCGACCGATTTGTCCTGGTCCGCCAAAAGCCCTAAAATCCCCCAATGGCTGCAATGGACGTTCAAAATCTGACGCGCGAGGAACTGGTCGCGATCGCGAGGTGGTATGCCGACATGGGCATCGACCTCGCGGTGGGCGAGCAGCCGCGCGACCGATTTGCCGAAGTCGCCGCCGAGCCTGCGCGGGTGGAGCGGCGCCAGCCAGCGGAGGCGAGTGCGCCAGTTCCGCAATCGCAGGGGCGGGTGGCGCCGCGCGATCTCGCGCGGCCGAGCGCCACGGCGGCGCCGCCACCTGACGAAGCGACGCGTACCGCGCGTGAACTCGCGGCTGCCGCCCAGTCGTTGGACGAGCTGCGGGCCGCGCTGGAAAATTTCGATGGCTGCGCCCTGAAGCGCACGGCCAACCGCCTGGTCTTCGCCGACGGCAATCCGCAGGCACGCATCATGCTGGTGGGCGAGGCGCCGGGCGCCGATGAAGACCGGCAAGGGCTGCCCTTTGTCGGCCGGGCCGGCCAATTGCTCGACATGATGCTGCGCGCCATCGATATGGATCGCAGCCACGTCTATATCGCCAATGTCGTGCCCTGGCGGCCGCCGGGTAACCGCACGCCGTCACCGCAGGAAACGGCCATCTGCCTGCCGTTTATCCACAGGCAGATCGCCCTGGTCGATCCGGCCATCGTGGTTTGCCTGGGCGGATCGGCGGCGCAGACGTTGCTGGGCTTGAAGGAAGGCATCATGCGCGCGCGCGGCGTGTGGCGCGACTTCGCTCTTGAAGGTGGCGAGGGCCAGCGCAGCATCCGCGCGCTGGCAACGCTCCATCCCGCTTATCTGCTGCGCCAGCCGGCGCACAAGCGGCTGGCCTGGCGCGATCTGCGCGAATTGAAACGCGCGGTCGCCAAGCTCTAAGCAGAGGCTTTAAGGCAATTGCACACGCGTGGCGGTGACGCGGTTTTCGCCTTTCACCTTGTCGCGAATGACGCCCCAGATCACATCCTTTTGCGTCCGGTCCCAGGCAATGCCCTGACCGGCGATAGGGGCCGGAGCGGTGCCGACCCAGCGCAGCACAGAACCTGCCTTCGGCAATTCCAACGCATAGAGTTCCGGCAGGTCATGGCCGGTGATCCACAACCGGCCATCCGGTCCCCACGATCCGCCGGAATTGCTCATGTCCTGGAATTTTTCCATCAGCTGGGGCGGCAGAACCCAAGCCTCGGCGATGCGCCAGTCCGCATCGAAACGCACGATCTGCGTGTTGTACTTATTGCCATAGGCGAGGGGGCTGCGACCGAAGACGCGATTGTAATTGGCGAAGGCGCCCCACCAGACACCATCGCGATAGTCGATCCACGTCAAGGAGCCGCGATCGATACCGAAGCTGCGCGTGCCGATATGTTTCAATGTCGTGGCATCCCAAATCTCGATCGAACTCGTCATCGGCCATTCGGGATAATTGGAGTGGGCGGTATAAAGTTTGCCGTCGATCACGACACCACTGTCGAGATGAATGAACGGTCCATCTTTCGCATCGGTCCAGGTGGTGAGTTTGGCACCGGTCTTCTTGTTGTAGCGACTGATTGCGCGATCGGTGATCGCATAGAAAGCGTCCGCATCGACGGCGACGGCTTGTCTGGCTTCAGGCGCGGGAAAGGAAGCGATGGCTTCGGTAGCATGGGTCTTTGGATCTTCCGCGCGAGCGGCGACGAGACCCGCAGCAAGAAAAGCAATGGCAATGGTGGCGCGCAGCATGAGCCGCGTCTCTAATGAGATGAGCAATGTCCACGCGTATGATGCGGCGATGACGGTTGGATGACGCGACACACCGGGCGTTGCTCTAGCTCTGATAATCATCCAGGGTGATTTGTAGCCAATGTTTATCTGGCTGGACTCGCTTCGGAGGTTATCTTGAATTGCGCAAAGTCAGTGGCGGCAGCACTCATCGCCACGTGGTTGTCCTTTTTTATTCCAGTTTCATCGGCACAAGCTCAAACCGAATATCTTCCGACTCAAAACGATTTCATTGGCAAGTGGAAGATCACCGGATCGGCGATCCGGCCACCACGGGATTTGAAAGGCACGCCCACGCAGAAACAGAAGGCGGTCGCCACCAAGTTTCAGCAGACCGTGACGACGTTTTACGAGGCCTTCGACTACTTGGAGATCAAGGCTGACGGTCGCTATAATTTCCACCAGCCGGGCGACCCAGCATCCGGGCCTTGCGTTTGGTGTGGAACCTGGTCCTTCAAAAACAATTCCTTGTGGCTCGAACTGAACACCGCGCCCAGGCTCGATATCTACGCCAAAGGTGGCGACCTCCAGATGACCTATACCGCTGAGCCCGATAAGGCTTCGCAGTACAAATGGCTGGTTTTCGGTTGGTCGAAGGCGGACTGACGGAGCGAGCAAGTCAGATGATCATGGGGTAATCGCGATGTCTCGACATCGCGATTCAAGGCGCGCCGGATGAGCGCCGCCCCGTGGCCGCCAGCAGGCGGCTCGTATCCGACAAAATGCTCGTGGCCAGGGCGCGCGCTGCTTCCTGGTGGGATTGGCCGCCGACCACGACGAATTCGATCGAGCCCAGTGTCGGCAGAGCTTCTTGCGGCTCCACTTCGACGAGACCGGGCGGCAGCAGTCGCGCCGAATGAGCGGTGACGCCGAGGCCAGCGACCGTCGCCGCGCGCAAGCCCGCCAGACTGTCGCTAGTGCAGGTGATGCGCCAAGCGCGACCGGCGCGCTCCAATGTGTCGATCGCATGGATGCGCGTGATGCTCGGCGGTGGGTAGAGCACCAGGGGCACCACCGGCTGCTCGGCCAGAAGCGTGCCTGGACGTCCGACCCAGACAAGCCGCTCCCGCCACGCGACTTCGCCGCGGTCGTCACCCTTGCGGCGCTTGACGAAAATCAGGTCGAGATCGCCCGCGTCATATTTTTCATAGAGCAGGCCGCTGAGGCCGACGGTCAGTTCCAGATCGACGGCATGATGCTGCATGGCGAATTCGGCGAGAATGTCCGGCAGTACGGTGAAGGCGAAATCTTCCGAGACGCCGAGCCGCAGTCGCCCGCGCAGGGTCGAGCCCTTGAGATAGCGCTCGATGCGGGTGCTGGCTTCCAGCACCTGCCGGGCAAGTGGCAGGATCGCATCCCCATCCGGGGTCGTCCTGACCTCATGGGTGTCGCGGGCCAGGAGCCGTCGCCCAACCCGTTTTTCCAAGCGCGCCACGTGCTGGCTGACCGAGGATTGCTGCAGGCCCAACTGGCGGGCAGCCTCGGTAAAACTGCGCGTTTCGCTGACTTTCAGGAAGCTGCGCAGTAGGACGGGATCGAGCGGAGGCGGTTCCGAAGCCATGATTATCATAATATATGATAATCGATATCATATCCAGTGGGGATCAAAATGGGCCGATCCGGGATTACAAGCAGGTCAGCATTTTGAGGACCTGACCCCATGATCCGCCGCTTTCTGGCCCGTTTGGGCATCGACCCCTATCTCGTCGTCCTGGTCGCCACCGTCGGCCTTGCCGCGCTCCTGCCAGCACGAGGCGTGGGCGCGGAACTGACCAATGATGCGGTGTCGATCGCCGTCGCGCTCCTTTTCTTCCTTTACGGCGCCCGGCTGTCGCCACGCGCCGTCTGGGACGGCCTGTTGCATTGGCGGCTGCAATCCCTGGTCTTTGCCAGCACCTATGTGCTCTTCCCCCTGCTGGGCCTGGGTCTGACCAGGGCCTTTGGCACCTGGCTGCCGCATGATCTGGTGCTGGGTCTCATGTTCGTCTGCGTGCTGCCGTCGACAGTGCAATCGTCCATCGCCTTCACGTCGATCGCGCGCGGCAATGTTCCGGCCGCTCTGTGCAGTGCCTCGGTCTCGAATCTGTTCGGCATGGTGGTCACACCTCTGTTGGTGATGCTCCTGCTTGATTCGAAAGGCGTCGGCTTCAGCACCAAGGCGCTGGAAAGCATTGCCGTGCAACTGCTTCTGCCGTTCCTGGCCGGTCAACTGCTGCGGCCCTTCATCGGCGCCTTCCTGCAGCGGCATAAAACCGTGACCTCGCTGGTCGACCGTGGCTCGATCCTGCTCGTCGTCTATGATGCGTTCAGCGAAGGCATGGTCGCAGGCATTTGGTCGAAGGTGACGGCGAACGATCTCATCTTGATCGTCGTGCTCGATGTCGTGCTTCTGGGACTGGTGTTGGCGATCACGACGATCGTCAGCCGCCGCCTGGGCTTCTCCAAGGAAGATGAGATTGCCATCGTCTTCTGCGGCTCGAAGAAAAGCATGGCCAGCGGCATTCCTATGGCCAACATCCTCTTCCCCGGCCAGGCGCTCGGCTTGATCGTCCTGCCGCTGATGCTTTTTCACCAGGCACAGCTCTTCGCTTGCGCCACTTTGGCCCAACGTTATGCCCGGCGCCCCCGTGAGACGGAGCCTGAGTCAATAGCCGAGCCTGTGTTGACATCGGCGCGGGCCTGACCTCCGCAGTTTCAGCCATGTGCTTTTCCCAACACAGTTTTTTACGATGAAGTCGGATAATTGACGCTAACGAAAGAAGTTCAGGTCAAGCATGCCGCCTGCCGATACAGGCGGATTTAAAAGAAAAATCGCCGAAAACTCCGCGAATGCGGTGACAAACGGGCCCGTCCATGCCAGGATATGTGCAAATGCACGCGCTGGCGGAGGGCCTGAGCGCCTGCAAATCTGGAGTGGAGGCTTCGTAAATGCGCAAGGTTTTGGGCGCCGCTTTCGCGGCGGCGATGGCGGTTGGTTTGTCGACCGCCGCGCAAGCGCAGATCAAATTGAAAATCTCGTCGCCCACCGTCAACGATATGTCGGCGGAATGGTCGAAGACTTTTGCTGCGGCCGTCGAAAAGCGCGCTGGTGGCAAGATCAAGGTGGAATTCTATCCCGCCGGTCAGTTGGGACCCATCCCTGCGACGGTCGAAGGCACCGCGCTCGGCACGATTGAAATGGTCGTGCTCGCTTCTGGTTTCTATGTCGGTCTTGAACCGCGCTTCCTCGTGCTCGACATGCCGGGCCTGTTCGACAACACCGAACATGGCCGCAAGGTTTTGTCTGATCCGGCCGCGCGCGCCGTTCTGTCGAAGTTCGGCAACACCAAGGGCGTCGAGCCGATCGCCTATTTCATTCACTCGCCGCTCTATCTCCTGTCGCACAAGCCGGTGCGCAAGTTCTCCGATATCGCCGGCTTGAAGATCCGCACGCCTGGCGGTGCGCCGCTGCATCTCGAACCGTTCCGCAAGGCCAATGCTTCGCCACTGTCCTTGCCGTTGGGCGAAGTGCTGCCGGCCATGCAGAACAAGACCATCGACGGCTTCATCGCCGGTCTCTCGGTGTTCACCGGCTTCAAATATTACGATGTCGCCAAGGCTTTGACGGCAGTGCCGGGCTCGGTGATCGTCGCGCCGGTGCTGGCCAATAGCGCTTTCCTGAAATCGCTGGGTCCTGATCTGGAAAAGATCGTGCGTGAAGAAGCGATCAATGCTGAAAACGCCATCGTGCCGTGGGGCGTGGCCGATGAGACCGCCGGTCTCGATGTCTGGCGCAAAAATGGCGGCGAAGTGATCAAGATGCCGGCCGAGGAAGAGAAGAAATATATCGACAACGTCGTGTCGATTCTGCCGGCGGTCTATAGCGCCAATCCGAACTTCAAGGGCGACTACGATGTCCTTCTAACGGCTTCGCAGAAAGCCCGCGGTCAATAACAAGATGTGAGCGGCCCGCGCGGGAAGGGCGTGGGCCGTCTTCGCCACTATCGTGTAGCCGCTTACGCGCACGAACGATCTTGAGGAGGGGAACTCATGAAATCGATGATCAAAGCCGCGCTCGTCGGGCTGCCTTTGCTGCTGACGGCGGGCATGGCGCAGGCTCAAATCAAGATCAAGATTTCGACGCCGACCGTCAATGACATGGCGCAGGAATGGGCGAAAGCCTTTACCGCGGGCGTTGAGAAGCGCGCGCCGGGCAAGATCAAGGTCGAATTCTATCCGTCCAATCAGCTTGGCCCGATTCCAGCCACCGTCGAGGGAACGGCCTTGGGCACGATCGAGATGATCTCGGTGGCCTCCGGTTTCCTCGTCGGCCTCGAGCCGCGTTTTCTTGTGCTCGATATGCCGGGCCTTTTCGACAATACCGAGCATGGCCGCAAGGTATTCTCCGATCCGGAAGCCCGCGCGGTGCTGTCGCAATTCGGCAAGAGCAAGGGCCTTGAGCCGGTCGCCTATTTCGTCCACTCGCCGCTCTATCTTCTGTCCCACAAGCCGGTGCGCAAGGTCGCCGATCTCGCCGGTCAAAAGCTGCGCATGCCGGGCGGCGCACCGCTGCATCTCGAACCCTACCGCAAGGTGGGCGCTTCGCCGCTGTCCATGCCCCTGGGGGAGGTCCTGCCTGCCATGCAGAACAAGACCATCGACGGCGCGATCTCGGGTCTCACCGTCTATACCGGCTTCAAATATTACGATGTCGCCAAGGGGATGACGGCCCTGCCGGGCTCGGTGATCATCGCGCCGATCGTCGCCAATAGCGCCTTCCTCAAATCGCTGGGGCCGGACCTCGAAAAGGTGGTGCGCGAAGAGGCGATCAACGCCGAAAACGCCATCGTGCCGTGGGGTGTGGCCGACGAAGCCGCCGCCCTCGACACTTGGCGCAAAAACGGCGGGGAGGTCATCAAGATGCCGGCCGAGGAAGAAAAGAAATATATCGACAACGTCGTGTCGATCCTGCCGGTCGTCTATGCCGCCAACCCAAATTTCAAGGCGGACTACGATGTTCTGTCGGCCGCTGCCCAGCGGGCGCGGAGCAAGTAGCAGATACTCTCTAGGTATCGAGGGGACATTTTTGGCATCTATCTGCAATCAGACCGACGTGCCCTAATGCCGAGCTTGCATGCCAGATGGTCGCGCGCAAGCATGCCAATCCGCACCGGAGGGGTGCGGAATTGGCGTTGCGCTTGAGCGACGTCCAGGGGAGGGGATGCGATGAGATCATGGATCAAGCTGGCCGCATTGGCACTGCCGCTCATCTCGATGAGCGCACTGCAGGCGCATGCGCAAATCAAGCTCAAGATTTCGTCAGCCACCGTCAACGACGGCATCCATGAATGGGTGAAGGCCTTCACGACGGGTGTCGATCAGCGCGCCGGCGGCAAGATCAAGATTGAATTCTATCCGTCGAACCAGCTTGGCTCGATCCCGGCGACCGTCGAAGGCACCGCGCTCGGCACGATCGAAATGGTCTCGGTGGCGACGGGGTTTTTCGTTGGGCTTGAGCCGCGTTTCATCGTCTTCGACGCGCCTGGCCTGTTCGACAATTTCGATCTGAGCGCCAAAATCTTCGCCGATCCGACCGTGCGTGCGCGCATCGACCAACTCGGCAAGTCGAAAGGTGTCGAACCGATCGCCTATTTCGCCTCGACGCCGCTCTATCTGTTGTCGCACAAGCCAGTGCGCACGATAGCCGATTTCAATGGCCGGAAGATCAGAACGCCCGGCGGCGCCACCTTGCATCTCGAACCTTATCGCCGCCTCGGCGCCTCGCCTCTGTCGATGCCATTGGGCGAAGTATTGCCCGCGATGCAGAACAAGACCATCGACGGCCTCATTGCCGGTCTCTCGATCTTCACGATCTTCAAATATTACGATGTGGCCAAGGCGCTGACTGCCATTCCGTCATCGACCATCGTCACGCCTGTCGTCGCCAACAGCGCCTTTCTGAAGTCGCTCGGTCCGGATCTCGAAAAGATCGTCCGCGAAGAGGCAAGTAAGGCTGAAGCGGCTGTGCTCACCTGGGCCAAGCAAGATCTCACCAACAGCGCCAATGTCTGGAAGAAGAACGGCGGCGAGATGATCGATCTCAGCCCGGCCGACCAGGCGAAATATCTCGAAGTAGTCGGCGGCGTGCTGCCGCAAGTGTTTGCCGCGACGCCTGGCGCCAAGGAGGACTATGACGTCCTGCAGGCGGCCAGCAACTGGCTACGCGGGAAATGAGCGGGAGTTTGAACTCCCACCAGGAAGGAAGCGATAGAGCAGGTTCCCATGGTCAATAGAGTTGTCGGATCGTTGATGCGCATATTGGAGGTGACCCTCGGGGTCGCGTTGATTGCCATCGTTCTTTTGAATTTCGCCAATGTCGTCGGACGTTATGTGTTTAACCACAGTCTGCTCGGTGCCGAGGAAGTTCAGGTCTATACGATGATCTGGATCGCCTTCCTGGGCGCCGGCATCGTCACGTGGCGCAACATGCATCTGCGCATGGATGCCATCGCCATCAATTTTCCCCAACCGGTGAAAACGGCGTTGCGTTGGATCGAGGCGGCCTTGGCTATCGCCGTGGTCGGCTATGCCATCACCCAATCGTCCTGGTTCTACGTCAATCGCATCTTCGCCTTCGGTTCGAAGAGCGACGTCGCCCACATCCCGATGTGGATTCCGCACTCCGCCGTGCTGATCGGCCTCGGGCTGGTGATCATCATGTTGATCCTGCGGGCGGCCGGCTTTGGTGCGCCACCTATTGAAGATCCAGAATCGGCAGCTTTGGAGCAGCGTCAATGACTCTTGCTCTCGTTGTCGTGCCGCTGGTGCTCCTGCTCCTCGGCTTTCCGATCTTCCTTGTCCTTCTCACCAGCGTCACCGCGATGCTCATGTTCGTCATGGGTATTCAGCCGGCGGTGCTGCATCAAAATCTGTTCGGCACCATCAATCAGTTCGCGTTGCTGGCCGTGCCGTTCTTCATCTATGCCGGCGAGCTAATGGGACGCGGCAGCGTCGCGCAGCGGCTCGTCGACTTCGTCCAGAGCGCGGCGAGCCCGGTGCGCGGCAGTCTCGGCATTACCACCGTGGGAACGACGACGATCTTTGGCGCCATTTCCGGCGTCAGCGCTGCCGCCGTCGCCACCATCGGCAAGGTGATGTATCCGGCCATGCGCAAGGCCGGCTATCCCGATCATTTCGCCGCCGGCCTCATAACGGCCGTTGGCGCGATCGACATCATCATCCCGCCCAGCATTCCGATGATCGTCTATGGTGCGGCGGCTGAGGAATCCGTGCCGCGTCTCTACGCTGCCGGTATCATTCCGGGTCTGCTGATCGCCGGCATGCTCGCCGCCTATGTCATCTGGTATTGCCGCAAGCACGATATCGGTCGCGGGTCGCCATTCGAGTGGAAGCGTTTCCTCTATGCCACTCAGCGGGGTCTGTGGGCGCTTGGCGCGCCGTTCATCATCCTGGGTGGCATTTATGGCGGCGTGTTCTCGCCAACCGAGGCGGCGGCGGTTGCCTGCATCTATGCCGGCTTGGTGACGCGCTTCGTCTTCCACGAACTGACGTTCAAGGACATTGTCGAAGCCGCCTCGGCGACGGCGGTGTTCTCGGCGCAGATCCTTATCATCGTCGCCTGTGCCGGCGTGTTCAGCTGGATCCTGACATCCAATCAGGTGCCATCCATGCTGGCGGCTTGGCTGCAACACTACAGCGTGACGCCATGGATGTTCCTGCTCGCGATCAACGTCCTGCTGCTCGCGGTCGGCTGCTTCCTCGATCCGCTGTCGGCGATCCTGCTGTTGACGCCGCTTCTGGTGCCGATGGTGAAGGCGATCGGCATCGACACGGTTCACTTCGGCATTGTGGTGACGGTCAATCTGGCGATTGGCCTGTTCCACCCGCCGTTTGGCATCAACATCTTCGTGGCCCAGTCGGTACTGGGCATTCCGCTGAAGGTGCTCTACAGGGGGATCATTCCCTTCCTGTTCGTCTATCTGGTCGCTCTGGCGATCATTACCTACATTCCCGACGTGTCACTTATCGGCGTGAAACTGCTGATGGGGAAATAACCAAAACGCGCACCGGGCCGCGTCTGACGCGGCCCGGACTACACTTTTCTTCTGCGAGAAACGGCGCCATTTGCCGGAGACCGCATTTGCTGCGCGGACGAGCGGCCATGGCCCAGCCGTCGCGAAATCTGCTCCGAACATTCCTTGAGCGCGCTGATGATGGCCTCTCCCGGTTCAGCGGGCAGAAACTGGATCGAGCCGACCACCGCGACCGAGCCCACGATCGTATCATGCTCGTCAAAGATCGGGCTTGCGATGGCATTGATCCCGAGCAGGGTTTCCTCGGGCGCGGAGGCAAAGCCTTGCTTTACGATCCTCCCCAGCTCTGTCTCCAACTCATCGCGCGCGATGATCGTCCTGTCCGTCAGCTTTTCGATCGGGCGTGCCAGGATGCGCTCCTGAAAGGGGAGCGGCGAATAGGCCAACAGGATGCGTCCCTGCGCACTTGAGACGAACGACAGTTCGCTGCCGGGACGTACACCGATTTCGATCGGCGACGCACTGGAAACCGCGAAGTGGACCAGCGCGCCGCGCGGACTCATAGACGACAGAACCACCGTCTGGCCGACGCTGTCGCGCAGATCCCGCATCGGTCCTTCGGCGATTTGAATGAGATCGATCTCCGGTGCGGCGCGCGCGAGGATGCGGCTTTTCGGGCCGATGGAATAGCGCGCGGTCTGCATGTTCTGTTTCAGATAGCCCCGCTCGACCAGTGTCGACAGGTGGCGATGGACCGAGCCCTTGGTCAGGCCAAGCCGATCGGCGATCTGGGTGACGCCGAGTTCTTCAGGGGAGAAAGCAACAGTCTCCAACACGTCGAGCGCGAGACCGACCGAGCGTACGCCGCCGTCCATTCCATCCGACATTCTGAGCCTTCCCGAGAACTTCGGCCATATGCGCGAATTATTGCTGTTCGCGAGGGCGGAACAATAGTTCGAGAATAACGGCTTGAAAAGCCTGGGGAAGAAAGATTCGTAAGGCAGTTGACAAGGAACTCGGTTCTTATATTTTGAAACCTAGTTTCGCTCTCGCGAACAAACGGGACCGGTCAAAGATCCTGTCGTTCGCTGTTGGGGCGTTTGGGGCCTCGCTGTCGAGGCTTGATCGGGAACGCTCGGCTCCACCGAACTGAGAGCTTTGCAGAGGAACGCTGACCCATGACCAGGCCGGATGCCGCGCAGTTTCGCAAGCGGCTCGCTGCGGGAGAACTACTGGCTGGAACCTTCGTCAAGACGCCGACCGGCCACGCGACGGAGATCTTCGGCGATCTCGGCTATGATTTCGTCGTCATCGACGAAGAACACGCGCCCTTCGATCGTCGCTCGATCGACGATGCGATCGTCTCCGCCCGTGCCGCGCATATTGCGCCGCTGGTGCGTGTGGCCTCAAGCGCGCCTTCCAACCTGCTGTCGGTTCTCGATTGCGGCGCCGTCGGCGTGCTGGTTCCGCATGTGGCGTCGGTCGAGCGCGCGAAAGAAATTGCTGCGGCCTGTCGCTATCGCAAGGGCAGTCGCGGCTTTTCGAATTCGCCGCGGGCCGGCCGCTATGGCGGCCTCAACCTGAGCCAGCATATCGAACAAGGTGATGCAACGACCACGGTCGTGGCGCAGATCGAAGATCCTTCGGCTCTCTCCGTCGTCGAAGAGATTGCACGGGTCGATGGTGTTGATGCGCTCTTCGTCGGGCGCGGCGATCTCGCCGCTGCCATGGAGGAGAATTCATCCGAAGCGCCGGCCGTTCGCGCAGCCTCCGAGCGTATCGCCAAAGCCGGGCAGGCAGCCGGTAAGCCGGTCTGGTTTTTTGTGGGAAGCCTCGCCGATGCGGCCGCCATGCGCGGCATCGGCGGCAGTGGCTTCATCTACATGTCCGATCAGGGTCTGATGCGCCAGGCAGCCACCAAAGCGCTCGCCGATCTCAAAACGTTGAAGTGAGGAGCCTATCCATGCCGGTCGCCAAGCGCAAAGCAACCCATGCGCGTCACTATCAGGATCAGCCGCAAACCGTCGATGCGGACGGTTCCAAGCACTGGATCACCCGCGCGGCGAATTTCGTCGCCGACGTGACCGAAGCCAAGCCTGGCGCCCGCCTGGCGCGGACGCAGCAGGCCGATGAATACATGGCTTTCGTGGTCAGCGGCCGCGCCATCGTGGAAGCGGGATCGCAGAGCCAGGACGTCGAGCCGGAAACCCTGGTGATCGTGCCGCCGGGCGCCAGCACCCTCACCATGCCCGACGGTGGCGAGGTGGTGCGTGTCTTTTCGAACAAGGCAACCGACTTGACGGCGGCTGCGGCCAATGCCGCGATTTACGCCGATGCGATTGCGGAAGTAACGCCTATCGTGCCCTGGCCCGATCCGGTCGGCGGTTTCGGCATTCGCAGCTATCGGCTGGCCGATTTTCAAAGCCCGGATCCGAGCCCGCTCAAGATGCGGGTGTTTCGCTCGACCAATCTGATGATCAACATCTTCGAGCCCTGGGCCAACCGTCGCGATCCCGCCAAGCTCAGCCCGCATTGGCACGATGATTTCGAGCAGATGTCGCTTGGCCTGCGCGGCGCCTTCCGCCATCACCTACGCTATCCGTGGGGACCGGACATGAACAAATGGGAAGACGACGAGCACGTCACCTATGAGGCGAGCCCGTCCATTCTGGTCATTCCGGCTGGCGTGATTCACACGACGCAGGACATTGGCAACGGCATCACCTGGCTCGTCGACATTTTCGGGCCACCGCGCGTCGATTTCTCCTCCAAGCCCGGCTTCGTTCTCAATGAGGCCGATTATCCGATGCCGAAATTGGTGCAAGCATGAGTACAAAAGTGAGCAAGGACATCGAAGCCCGGATTGACGATATCCTGGTGGGGGCGATTGATCCGCATGTGCATTCGGGGCCGTCGATCGCGACCCGCGCCATCGATCATCTTGAGCTGGCTCGTATGCTGTCGGCGGCGCGCTTCGCTGCCGTGATCACCAAGGATCATGATTATAGCGGCGTGATCGCCGCCACCATGATCGCCAGCCATCATCCGGAGCTGATCACCAAGGTCTATTCGAGCATCGTCCTCAACAATGTCGTCGGCGGCTTCAATCCTTACGCGGTCGAACATACGGCGGCGATGGGCGGCAAGACCGTCTATATGCCGACTCTGGCGGCCGAAAACCATTTGCGCTGGGAAAAGAGCGGCACCTGGGTTCATCCCGCTTCAACGCAGAAAATGCGTCCGGCTACAGCCGTTCCCGTTCTCGATTCATCCGGCAATATCCTCGACGAGGTCAAAGAGGTTCTCGACGTCATCGCCAAGAACGATATGGCTCTGGCGAGCGGCCACATTCACGTCAGCGAGACCTGGAAAGTCTTCGAGGAGGCGAAGAAGCGCGGCGTCAAGCGTCTGATCCTCACCCATCCGGAAGAGATCGTCGATGCCTCCTTGAACGACGTGAAGGGCATCGCCGCCATGGGCGCTTTCGTCGAACATTCGCTCTGCATGTTCCTCGAAGGTTCGAAGTTCAAGGTGGCCGGTCCCGACGACATGCGCAAACTGATCGATGCCGCCGGTGTCGAGCAAACGATCATGTGCTCGGATTTGGGCCAGCCGGGCGTCTTCAGCCCGCTCGAAGGGTTCCGGCTCGGCGCCAAAATGTGCCTCGATCTCGGCTTCACCGATGACGAAGTGCATCAGATGGTGTCGACCAATGCGGCGCGGGCTCATAGCCTCGAAGCCGATGTCGCGCGCGTCAAGGCGCTCTGAAGCCGGCCCGCGAAGTACGAACGAGATCAAACCATGAGCAAATCAAATCTGGAAACACGGATCGGTTCCGTCCGATTGAAAAACCCCGTGATCGCCGGTTCCGCCGAACATCTGATTGATGCCGATGGCGTGCGCCGTGCTCTGAAGGCGGGTGCCGGCGCTGTGGTGGTGAAATCCACCAACGAGTCGCAGGCAGCGCGCGATCAATTGCAGCAGGCCGAATATGCGGTTCTCGACGATCAATGGCAGCCCATTCCCTGGAACGCTTCGGCGCCGCGCACGGCCTTCATCGCCTGTCGCTCGGGCCTGACGCCGCAACCGTTCGAAGCCTGGCTTGAGCAGACTGCGGGGCTTGATCGGGAAGCGCGCGCCAACGATGCCATCGTCGTCGCCAGCGTCATTCTCTCTGATCTTGATCGCGCCGTTGCCATGGCCAGACAGATCGAGCAGGCGGGTCTTCGCGTTCTCGAACTCAACATTGGCACGCCTTACGCGAGCCAGTCCGCCAAGGGCGCGGTGTCCACCGAACTCCTGCCGGAACGGGTCGCCAGCATCGTCAACGCGGTTCGCGCGGCGGTGACCATTCCCGTCTGGGTCAAGATCACCGGCCAGAGCGAACGCGTGCCGGATCTCGCCGACGCCGCTTTCGGCGCGCGCGCCGATGCCGTGGTGATGGCCGGGCGGTTGCTTGGTCTGATCCCCGATCTGGAAACCTGCGAACCCATTCTCGGGACGACGCTCGGCGTCGGCGGCACATGGCATCTGCCCATGACCTGCCAATGGTTGGCGCTGACGCGCAGCAAGCTGGGGCCGGATAAGGCGTTGATCGGCACCAATGGCGCGCAGTCCGGCCTCGACGTCGCTCGCATGATGCTGGCTGGCGCCTCTGCCGTGGAAATGTCTTCGCAAGTCATGTTGCGTGGGTTCGATCTGCTCGGGCAGGCGGTCACCGAACTTGGCGCCTATCTCGATCGCAAACAGATGAGCGCGGCCGACCTGATCGGCAAGGCGGCCGACAGCCGCAAGACGTTTGCCCAGATGACCATGCGCCAGGACAACTGGCGCAACTACATTCCGCACTGACAACATTGCATCGATTGAATTTGGTATCGGAGAGGGAAGAAGAAAATGTCTTTCGCCAATGAGGTTCAAGCCGTTGACCAGCAGGAATTGTTCCGCAAGGTCATGTGGCGCGTAGTGCCTCTCACGGTCCTCATTTACCTGATCGCGATCATCGATCGGGCGAATGTCGGCTTCGCTAAACTGCAGATGGTCTCGGCGCTGCATATGACCGAACAGCTCTACGGTCTGGCCTCTTCGCTCTTCTTCATCGGTTATCTGTCGCTCGAAATTCCCAGCGCCTTTGCCGTCAATCGGTTCGGCGCCCGTTTGTGGCTGGCGCGTATTCTTTTGACCTGGGGCGTGCTGACCATCGTCACCGCCTGGGTGACGTCCGGCAGTGTATTCGCGGCCCTGCGCTTTCTCGTCGGCTGCGCGGAAGCCGGCGCTTATCCGGGCATCATCTATTATTTCACGCTTTGGTTCCCCAAAGCGCATCGGGCGAAAGTGCTGGGCTTCCTGACGCTCGGTAGCGCTTTCGGCAATATGTTCGGCTCGCTGGTCAGCGGCTTCCTGCTCGATCTTGACGGAACGTTCGGCCTCGCCGGCTGGCAATGGGTGTTCATCGTCACCGGTCTGCCGGCCCTCATCTTGACGCCGTTTGTTCTGTGGGGCCTGCCCAATGGTCCCTCCGAGGCGAAATTCCTCTCGGCGAACGAACGCAACTGGCTGACGTCGGCTCTGGCGAAGGAAACGCCGGCCGGCCAGCACGGCAATCCGCTCGCGGTGATCTGGGACAAGCGCGTCCTGCTGTTGTCGGTCGCCTATATGCTGATCCTCGTCTCGCTTTATGGCGTGATCTACTGGTTGCCGACCGTCGTGCGTGGCTTCGGTGTGACGGGTACCCAGAACGGTATCTTGAGCTCGATCCCGTGGATCGTTGGCGTCGTCGCTTTGGTGACGATCCCGCCGCGCCTGCGCAAGGAGAAGACCGTTCTCCTGGCGATGATCGCGATCTGCTGCGTCGGCCTGGTTTGCTTCTATCTAAGTACAACCTTGCCGCAGAACTGGATGCGCCTCATTGCCATGTCGATCGGCACGCCCTGCATCTCGCTGCTGTTTCCGTGCTTCTGGTTCCTGCCGTCGCTGTTCTTTTCCGGCCAGCGCGCGGCGATGGCGATCGCCGCCATCAGCACCATTGGCAGCCTCGGCGGTTTCTTCGCGCAGAACCTGATGCCATGGGTCGCTGGTCTTGCCGGCAGCCCGGTGGCGGCCATGCTGGTGCCCGCCGCTTGCCTCTCCTTGGTCGGCCTGTTCGCGCTGGCGATCAAAGTGAGTGGCTTCGGCAGCCAGCCGCAGGAATTGCCGCAGGGCGCCGCGCGATAAACTATCCGACGATGACGATATGCAGCCGGCGCGGTCCATGCGCGCCGAGCAGCATCTTCTGTTCGATGTCGGCGGAGCGTGATGGGCCGGTGATGAAATTCACCGTGCGCGGCATGACACCCTTGCCATAACGCGCCCGCACCATCTCCCACACCGCTTCATAAGTCGGCACGATGGTGCCGGCTTGAATCATCACGATGTGATTGTCGGGCAGAAAATTCAGATTGGTCGGATTGTGCGCGCCGGAAAACAGCGCGAGCGTGCCGGTTTCCGCGACGCCTGCTTCCGCATGGCTCACGGACGAGAGATCGTTGCCATCGGAAGGCCCGCTGGTGATGTCGATCGCCGTTGCAGCCCAGGGCAGGGCGGCCAGGCGCTCGTCATCACCCATACGTACGGTGGCAGGCAGATTGTTCGTGCGCAGGAAACGGGCGATCTCGCCGGGAACGTCGGCCGTTGCCGCGACACGTGCAACGGTGGCGGCAACGCTTTCGGCTTGCGCACGGAAAGTGGCGATGCGTTTCTCGATATCGCCTTCACCGCGTGTCGGCAGCAGGCCTTTGGCGGCGGCGGCTATGCGCGTCGCTACGATCTGACGGCGGCTCGCGTCATCGGCGGAGACGCCGAGCGAACGGCGGATATTGGCGAGAATGTCGTCGCGGGCTTCGCTCATCGCACCGCTCCGCCACGGCTCTTCCACATCGCCTGGAAAGTCTGCCCTTGCGGCGCGGGCATGTCGCGATATTTGGTCCAGCCGCCCGCGAACGGCAGCCAGGCGAAGCGGCCTTTCGAACGTCCGGCTAGTGCCAGCATTTTCACGCCGACACGCGCGGCAAGACCGTAGAGCTTCGGCCGTTTGGCGAAGAAGGCCCACAGCGCCAGGCCGCTGCGTACGGTCGCCGGCGAGAGATGGCGCTCGAATTCGCGCTCGCGCCAGTGGCGCATCAGTTTCGGCAGCGGAATGCGGACCGGGCAGGCGCTTTCGCAGCGCCCGCAGAAGGTCGAGGCATTGGGCAGATGGCCGGCTTCGGCGACGCCGATCAGCGAGGGCGTCAGCACGGCGCCCATAGGGCCTGGATAGACCCATCCATAAGCATGGCCGCCGACCGCGTGATAGACCGGGCAATGGTTCATGCAGGCGCCGCAGCGGATGCAGCGCAGCATCTCCTGAAAATCCGTGCCCAGCATGTTGGAGCGGCCGTTGTCGACCAGCACCACATGATATTCTTCCGGCCCGTCTACGTCGCCGGGACGGCGCGGGCCGGTTGAGAAGGTCGTATAGACCGACATGTCCTGGCCTGTGGCTGAACGCGCCAAGACGCGCATGATGCCGGAGACGTCTTCCAGGGTCGGCGCGATCTTTTCGATCGACGCGACCACCACATGCACTTTCGGCAGAATCTGCGTCAGGTCGCCATTGCCTTCATTGGTGACGATGACCGAGGTGCCGGTCTCGGCGACGAGAAAATTGGCGCCGGTGATGCCGATGTCTGAAGCCAGAAACTTCGCCCGCAAGGTGGCGCGCGCTTCCGCCAGCAGGGATTCGGGCGCCGTTAAGTCACGATCTTTCGGCAGCCAGGTATGCAGCCGGCGGAAGTCATGCTCGATGTCTTCCTGATTGAGATGCACCGCCGGTGCGATGATATGCGAGGGGGCTTCGCCGCGGATCTGGATGATATATTCGCCGAGGTCCGTTTCTACAGCCTCGATGCCGTTGCGTTCCAACGCCGCGTTGAGGCCGATCTCCTCGGAGACCATCGACTTGCCCTTGGTCACCGTCCTGGCGCCGTGCGCCTTGGCGAGATCCGTGATGATGCGGCAGGCCTCTTCCGAAGTGCGCGCGAAATGCACATGGCCGCCGGCTTCCGTCACCTTCTGCGTGTAGATATCGAGATAGATGTCGAGATGGGCGAGCACATGGTCGCGCAGATCGCGCGCTTGGTCGCGCAGCGCCTCGAATTCCGGCAGCCGCGCAGCCGCTTGGGCGCGGCGGTCGATGAAATTATGCCGGACGTTGCCGAGCGCCTTCTGCAACTGCCCATCGCCCAAGGCGCGATGGGCATTGTCCTTGAACCGTGAGGAAGTTGCGACAACGCTCATGGTGAAAAGCCGGTCTCCCTAGCCGAAGGCAAGCAGCTTGCCGCCGAAGGCGATCATGATCATGCCCGATACCATATCGATCCAGCGGGTCGATCCCGTCAATGCCGCGCGCACGGCCTTGCTCGACACCACGAGAGTGATGAACAGATACCACAGAAAGCCAAGGCCGGGCATGCCGAGGATGACGCCGATGCGATAGGGCGCCGTGAGATCGAAGGCGCCGGTGGCGGCGAAAACGCTCGTGTACCAGGCGATGGCCTTGGGGTTGAGAAAATTCGTGGTGAAGCCCATGCCGAGCAGGGACCAGACGCTCGGTGTTTCTGTCGCGGCGGTGATGACCGTGCCCTTGCGATGGCGGGCGATCATCCGCCAGCCGATGCAGCAGAGATAGGCACCCCCGCCGATGCGCAGGAATGTTTCCAGCATGGGCGCCGCGGCGATCAATTGGCCCATGCCGGCGAGGCCGGCGCTCGCCCACAGCACACCCGCCGGAAAGATGCCGAGCGCTGCGATCAAAGCGGCACGGCGGCTGTGCAGCGCCATCTGCAAGATGAAGGTGCTGTTGGGGCCGGGCGTCGCCACCGTGATGAAATGGCCGGCCAGCAGGATGGCGACCACATGCCATTGTTCGTTCACGACCGTTGGCCCTCCAAGGCGGAGAGCAACGCGCTGGCGGGAAGATCGACGGGGCAGTTCACGAACGGCGGCTTTCAAGGGCTGGAGCTGGTTAGGCTTAGCAGCCGTTCGTGCTTTTTCCTATGGTTAAAGTGGCGGCATCCGATTGCGCCGCAGCGCGGGATCAGCTGCGGCGTTTGGCGATGACGACCAGTTCGCCGTTGTCGTCGATTTGGGCGACCAATACGTCACCAGACGAGAAGCCTTTGGCTTCAACGGCTGTTTTTACGGCCGGTGCGTCTTCGATCGCCTTGTGAAGCCGCTGAATGTCGTCCGCCGAACGACTGGCGACAAGTTCGTTCACCTGCGCCTTTGCCGTTTCAGGGAGATTGTCGAGTTCGACCACGTTGATGGATTTGATCATGGGCTTGGGCGCTGGTGCTTGCTGTGACGACGAGGGCGGCGGAGATCGTTCTGGGGAGGAAGTCTGGGCATTGGCTGCGCCGGCTAAAATGAGGGCGGCGCTGCTCGCGAGCATGATCATGCGCATAATGTGTCCTTCCATCGCTCGGTGGGTGCGCGAGCAATTCGACAGGGCGAATGGGTTCAGATGCTGAGCGCGATCGGGTCATTCCATGGCATATGGCGACCAGAATGCGCCCGATGGAACTCCACGACTTCGTTTGGCGCTAAGCCTCGCGATTTTCCGGCGCACCAATGCCTGGTGTGTCGGTCATGCCCGCCAGCACTTCCGCGACGTGGCGCACTTCCAGGCTCTTGCCTTCGCGCGAGAGTTTGCCGGCCATGTTCATCAGGCAACCGAGATCGCCTGCCAGCAGGACGTCGGCGCCGCTCGCTTCGATATTCTCCGCCTTCTTGCCGACGATCTCGCCGGAAATTTCCCCATATTTCACGGCGAACGTGCCACCGAAACCGCAGCACACGTCATTCTCGCGCATTTCAACGAGGTCGAGCCCGTCGATCGTGGTGAGCAGCTTGCGCGGCTGCGCCTGCACGCCGAGTTCGCGCAGGCCGGAGCAAGAATCGTGATAGGTGACGCGCTTGGCATAGTGCGCATCGACCCGTTCGATTTTCATCACGTCGGTGAGAAAGCTGACGAGTTCGAAGGTTTTCGCCGCGAAAGCGCGCGCCTTGGCCGATAGGCCGGGATCGTCCTGAAACAATTCCGGATAGTGCCGCGCGATCATGCCGCCACACGAGCCGGAGGGCGCGACGACGTAACGGCAGCCGGCGAAAGCATCCATCACCTGCAAGGCAATGTCGCGCGTCGTCGCCCGGTCGCCGGAATTGAACGCCGGTTGGCCGCAACAGGTCTGCGGCGGCACGATGACCTCGCAGCCGGCATCTTCCAAAAGTTTCGCCGCGGCGAAGCCGACGCTCGGGCGCATGGCATCGACGAGACAAGTCACGAACAGGCCGACTTTAGGCGCGGTCGCACGGATTTGCGAAGTTTCAGTCACGTCAGCGTCCGCAACGGTGGGTCGCCGGGCTCTTTTGGGGCACCTCAGCGACGAAGGTCTCAAACATAGCCCTTTGTGGCACGGCTGGCGGGGCGCTACAATGGCCGCATGATGTCTTGCACCTTGGGTGGCGCGTTATGAGCTCCATCGCCTTCCCCACGCCCGATCCGGCCATTCTCGCGCGCCGCGATGAGATCATCGCCGGTCTCGCTACATTGCTCCCGCCGGAATGCCTCGTCACGAGCGAGGATGAGCGGCGCGCCTTCGAAACCGATGCGCTGACCGCCTATCGCCGTCTGCCGTTGGCCGTGGCGCTGCCGCGCAATACCGCCGAAGTGGCGGCTGTGATGGCCTTCTGCCACCGCGAAGGTGTCAAGATCGTGCCGCGTGGTGCGGGCACGTCGCTCGCCGGCGGCGCCATCCCACAGGAGGATGCGGTCGTCATCGGCGTCTCCAAGCTCAATCGCATTCTCTCCGTCGACTATGCCAATCGCACGGCACGCGTCGAAGCCGGCGTCACCAATCTGTCGATCTCGGACGCGGTGATGCCCGATGGCTTTTTTTATGCGCCGGATCCTTCGTCGCAGCTTGCCTGCACGATCGCCGGCAATATCGGCATGAATTCCGGCGGCGCCCACTGCCTGAAATATGGCGTCACCATCAATAATATTCTCGGCGTCAAAATGGTGCTGATCGACGGCACCGTCGTCGAAATCGGTGGGCAGGCGCTCGATCCGGCGGGGCTTGATCTGCTGGGTCTGATCGTCGGCTCGGAAGGCCAGCTCGGCATCGTCACCGAGGCGACGGTGCGTCTGTTGCGCCTGGCGGAGGGCGCGCGGCCAGTGCTTTTCGGTTTTGATTCGAGCGAGGCGGCCGGCGAATGCGTGGCGGCGATCATTGGCGCCGGCATCGTGCCGGTGGCGATGGAGTTCATGGACAAGCCGGCCATCGAAATCTGCGAGGCCTTCGCCAAGGCCGGCTATCCGCTCGACGTGGAAGCCATGCTCATCGTCGAGGTCGAAGGCTCCGAGGATGAGATGGAGGCACAGCTCGCGCGCATCTGCGACATCGCCCGGCGCTATGGCGTCAAGGTCGTCAAAGAATCGCGCTCGGCCACCGAGACGGCACTGATCTGGAAGGGCCGCAAATCCGCTTTCGGGGCGACCGGCCGCGTGGCTGACTACATCTGCATGGACGGTACCGTGCCGACCAGCCAATTGCCCTATGTCCTGAAGCGCACCGGCGAGATCGTCGCCAGTTACGGCCTGCGTGTCGCCAATGTCTTCCATGCGGGCGACGGCAACATGCATCCGCTGATCCTCTACAACGTCAACGATCCGGCCGAACAGGCCAAGGCGGAGGCGGCGGGCAACGACATTCTCAGGCTTTGCGTCGATGCAGGAGGATGCCTCACCGGCGAACACGGTGTCGGCATCGAGAAGCGTGATTTGATGCGCCATCAGTTCAGCGAGGTCGATCTCGCTCAGCAGATGCGCGTGCGAGCCGTCTTCGATGGGCGCTGGCTGCTCAATCCAGCGAAAGTCTTTCCCCTGGACGGACGGATCGCGGCGTGACCATCGTTCCGACAAACGAAGCGGAGGCCGCCGATGCCATCCGCGCCGCGCAGTCGTCACGTCGTACGTTGTCGATCGAGGGCGGCGGTACGCGATTGGCGTTCGGCCGCCCGATTCAGACTGACGATACCCTATCGTCCCGCGGGCTTTCCGGCATCACGCGCTATGACCCGGCGGAACTGGTCTTCTCCGCCTGGGCCGGGACGCCGGTCGCCGAGATCGAAGCGGCGCTCGACGAGAAAGGCCAGATGCTGCCGTTCGAGCCGATGGATCATCGCGCGATCTATGGCACTGGCGGCGCGCCGACCATCGGCGGCATCGCGGCCACAGGTGCCTCCGGGCCGCGCCGCATTCAGGCCGGCGCGGCGCGCGATCTGTTGCTCGGTGTGCGCTTCGTCAACGGCCGTGGCGAGGTCGTCAAATCCGGCGGTCGCGTGATGAAGAATGTCACTGGGCTTGATCTGGTGAAGGTCAATTGCGGTGCCCATGGCACTTTGGGCTTTTTGACCGAGGTGACTTTCAAGGTTCTGCCAAAGCCGGAACGGACGTTGACCTTGATCCTCGAGGATCTCGACGACGAACGTGCGGTCAAGGCGATGTCGGCGGCGCTGGGTTCGCCCTTCTCCGTCAGCGCTGCCGCGCATTTACCGGCGGGGGGCGGGGGCGAGCGCGCCCGCACGGTGCTGCGGCTCGAACATTTCGCCGAGTCCATCGCCTATCGCGGCCGCGAGCTCGCCAAGGTTTTGGGGGCCTTCGGCCGCGCCCACGAAATAGAGGATGATGAATCACGTGCCTTGTGGCGGGCCATTCGCGATGTCGAGGGACTGGCGCAACCAAACAGCGACATGCTCTGGCGCGTCTCCGTGCCGCCGACCCACGCGCCGGCATTGCTGGCGCGGCTGAAGCAGGCCGGATTGTCGTTCCGTTACATGCTCGACTGGGGCGGCGGCCTGATCTGGATCGCCAGTGCTGAGAGTGCGGCAGCGAGCACAGCGGTTCGCGAAGCCCTTGGCCGCGACGGTCACGCCACCTTGATGCGCGCGTCTGATGGTTTGCGCGCTTCGCTCGATGTCTTCCAACCGCAAGACGCGGCCTTGATGAAACTTACCGCCGGGGTCAAAGCCAGTTTCGATCCCGACGGCATTCTCAATCCGGGCCGCATGTATGCGGGACTTTGACTAGAGCAAATTGCGTTTCGACAGAAACGCAATTTTGCTTAGGATTTTTGTTTTGACGCGTCTTGTGGCGTTTGGCGATTCCGCCAAACTGCAAAACGCTATAGGGATCTGAACGGTGCAGACGAATTTCACTTCCGCGCAACTGGCCGATCCGCATATGGCGGCATCGGAGAAGATATTGCGCAGTTGCGTCCACTGCGGGTTCTGTACGGCGACCTGTCCGACCTATCTGCTGCTGGGCGATGAACTCGACAGTCCGCGCGGCCGCATCTATCTCATCAAGGATATGTTGGAAGGCGGCAAGCCGGCGACGCCGGAAGTCGTGAAACATATCGACCGTTGCCTCTCGTGCCTGTCCTGCATGACCACGTGCCCCTCAGGCGTGCACTACATGCATCTGGTCGATCATGCGCGCGCCCATATCGAGCAAACCTATAAGCGTGATGTGGCCGACCGTCTGTTACGCGCGCTCCTCGCCAATATCTTGCCGTATCGCAACCGCTTCCGCCTGGCGCTCGGCGCGGCTTTGTTCGCCAAGCCGTTCCGGCCGCTCCTGGCTCATCTGCCACTGGTCGGCAAGCGTCTTGCTGCCATGGTGGCGCTGGCACCATCACGCTCTCCAGCGGTGACGGCGGAGCCAGCGCCCGTCACGCGTGCGGATCGTCGCCGCGTTGCCATTCTGGAGGGCTGTGCGCAGCCCGTGTTGCAGCCCGCCATCAATGCGGCCGCGCGCCGCTTGCTGGCGCGCGCCGATATCGAAGTGGTGCGGGTGGCGGAGGAGGGCTGTTGCGGGGCGCTCGTCCATCATATGGGACGTGAGGCGCAGGCGCTCGATTTCGCCCGCCGCAATATCGATGCCTGGATCGCAGCCATCGACAAGCAGGGCATTGAAGCCATTATCATCACGGCGTCTGGCTGCGGCACGACCGTGAAGGATTATGGCTTCATGCTACGCGAAGATCCGCTCTATGCGGAGAAGGCGCGTCGCGTCAGCGCGCTGGCGTGCGACATCACCGAATTTCTCGATCGCCTCGATCTGCCTGCCATTCGGAGCGCGCCGAAGCGCGCCGTCGCCTATCACTCGGCCTGCTCAATGCAACACGGGCAGCAAATCCGCGATGAGCCGAAACGCCTGCTGCGCAACGCCGGCTTCACCGTGCGCGATGTGCCGGAGGGCCATATTTGTTGCGGCTCAGCCGGTGTCTACAACATCCTGCAACCGGAGATCGCCGGCCGTTTGCGAGACCGCAAAGTCGGCAATATCGAGCGGCTGCGACCCGATATCATCGCCACCGGCAATATCGGCTGCATCACCCAGATCGGCGGCGGCACCGCCATTCCAGTGGTGCACACGGTCGAATTGCTCGATTGGGCGCATGGCGGCCCCATGCCGCCGGCGCTTGAAAAAACGCCACGGCTCAATAGTCGCGTCGTTCAGTTTTCTTTGGCGTGAAGCGTCCGCCCGCGCGCTGGCGGATGGCGTGAGCGGAGGCGGCCGCCGCGCGAATGACGCCCTGTTGGTCGATGCCGACGAGCTTGCCGCCACGCTTCATGATCCGGCCGTCGGCGATCACCGTGTCGACATTGGAGGCATTGGCCGATCGCACCACGGCGCAATCGACATTGCCGAATGGCGCCATGTTGAGATCGTCGGCACGCACCAGGATGATGTCGGCGCGTTTGCCCGGCGCAAGAGTGCCGATCAACTTGTCATAGCCCATCGCCTTGGCGCCGTTGATCGTCGCCATGTTGATGACCTGCCGGAAATCGACGGCGGTCAGTTTCTCCGTTGACTTGCCATCCTTGGGCGCGCCCATGTCCCAAGCCAGGCACATTGATGAAAACATATCAACGGGCGAGATCGAATTGCCGTCGAAGGACAGGCAGACGTTCACGCCGCCCGCCACCATATGCAGAAACTGCTCGGCGGGATCGCGTGCGCGCACGCGCAATTCGCCATGCACCGTATAACTGAGCGACACGCCGGCGGCGGCGAGATTGTCGCGGTCGGCTTGGGTCGCGAGCACGAAATGCACCAGGGTCAAATCCGGTGTCAGATAGCCTTTGGCTTTTAGGGCTTCGGTCGAGACGGTGGATTGAGGCGATTGTCCGCCATGAAAGATGATCGGCAGCCCCAGGTCTTTCGCCGCCTTCATTTCTTCATCGAAGACGTCCGGCGTGGTTGAGCGGGGACCGCGCAGTGAAACGCCGAGACGAACCAGCTCCTTGTCGCGCGCCGCACCAGCTTCCCACACTTTATGCGCCTGCCGCAGGCTGGCGATATCCATCGCCTGAGCCGCCGGCAGGAGGTCGGCACAGCCATAGCCGTAAATGCCACGAATACCGGAATCGGTATGCGCCTTCAGCTCGGCGGCCGCGTGTTCGGCCGAGATGACGTTATGCGCGTAGTTATAGGTGGTGGTGATGCCCGCGTTGATCGCTTCGGCGAAGGCCAGCCGATCGCTGTTGTAGAAGTCGATCGGCGTATAGAACTTCGCCGTGGCGTTCTTGGTGGCCATATAGCCGGCTTCCGGCGTCAGCCAGTTGCGCTGCAGGCTGTTCCAACAGTGCCAGTGCGTCTCGACGAAGCCGGGCATGGCGATCATCCGGGCCGCGTCGATTTCCATTGTGCCCGGCGGCGTGCTGAGCGAGGGGCCGACGGCGACGATGTCGCCATCACGCACATGGATATCGCCACGGGGGAGATCGCCGATGGCGGGATCGACGCTGAGCACATAGGCGTTGCGGATGATGAATTCGCCGCGCACGGGCAGGGCGGTCGGCGTCTGGGCCACGGCGTCCGGCGTGAAATCTCCGCTCAAGCCCGTGGCCGCCAGGGCGCCCGCCGCCCCAAACAGGCTCCGTCGCGTCAGGCGCGGTCGAAAAACTTCGCCGCACACATCGCGCAAAGCCGCAAAATCGTGATCAGTCGGATGAGTGTCCGCCATGCCGTCTCCCCCATTGTTTTTTCGAATCATGCCTTTACGGCACCAAATTGCCAATGGTTTTGCGCGAGAACATAAGCGTGAGCAGGCTGACGCATTTCGAGGCTGCTGAAAAATTCAGCTACCGGCCTGATCGCATGGAGATTGCGGCAAAGAAGCGGCGGTCCTGCGCGAGAAATCGGGCGAAGGAAAACGAGTCACACTGCATCGGCCGTCGAATGAATAATAATGCGAATGCGATATCTAAGTTTGTTGCAATCTTGCAACATCGCTCATCATTCCTGTGTTTCACCCCTTGAATGCCTAAATGCTAGGCAGGGTGCTTAACAGTTCGC
Source organism: Methylocella sp. CPCC 101449 (assembly GCF_031921685.1). Lineage (NCBI taxonomy): Bacteria > Pseudomonadati > Pseudomonadota > Alphaproteobacteria > Hyphomicrobiales > Beijerinckiaceae > Methylocella > Methylocella sp. CPCC 101449. The sequence goes on from NZ_JAPDHU010000004.1 coordinate 126,823, forward strand.
CTTGCGATGAACGGCACTTAGAACTCTTCTGTGCTCGTGGAATTTTCTTGCTGACGGAGCATGTTGATGAGGTTCAAGTCCCTGGCGGTCGCTGCAGCGACGGTTGCCGCCCTTTCCGGAACGGCTTTCGCTGCCGATCTCGGCGTAGCCAAGGCCCCGGCCGCGCCTCCGCCGCCGCCCGCCCTTGGTTTCGACTATGCCTTCGGCATTGGCGTGATGTCGGACTATGTGTTCCGCGGCGTTTCGCAGTCGGATGGCAAGCCGAGCGCGACCGGCTATGCCGAGCTTCAGTACAAGATCAATCCGAACATCCAGTTCTATGCCCGCGGCCAGATGTGGAAGATCAATCAGCCGACGAATCCGTTCGCGGAAGTCGACCTGATCCCGGGCGTGCGCTTCACCTATGGTGATTTCGCCGTTGATTTCGGCGCCCAGTATTATCTCTATCCGGGCAACAAGGATCGCTACTGGACTGACAGCGCGACCTTCACGTTCCAGAACCCGAGCTTCGCGACCTTGCCGGCCGGCGCCCGCTGCCCGTTCGTCGGCGGCTTCTGCGCCACCACGCCGAAGGATCCGAGCTACTGGGAACTGTTCGTCAAGCCGTCGTACAACATCACGCCGGAACTCAATGTCGGCGCGACTGTGTACTACGCTCCGAACTGGCTGAACTATAAGACCAAGGCGCTCTACACCTCGCTGACCGCGAAATACACCTTCGGTGAGACCGGCTTCGCGGTCTCCGGCGAATGGGGTTATATGAACCTGCATTCGCTGAAGGCGGGCACCGATTTCAACCCGTTCTTCGCCACGCCGGTGAAGCTGCCGAAGTACACGACCTGGAACGTCGGCGCCTCCTACACCTGGAACCAGTTCACGCTGGACCTGCGCTACCACGGTTCGACGCTCAACAAGAACGGCTGCTACATGGCCTCGGCCGATCCGTCGGGCAATTCGCCGGGCGCGATTCCGAGCCTGCGCTCCAACTGGTGCGGTCACCGCTTCGCGGCGAGCCTGAACATCGACCTGGTCGGTTCGAAGGACGTGGGCTTCCTGCCCAAGTAATTCTGCCAAGTAGTTCTCCAGGCAACTCGGAGTAGTCACCGGGTTCCAACATTACAAATTGGAAAGCGCGCCATTTCGGCGCGCTTTTTTCGCATCTGGGACGTGGAAACCCGTCTTGGATTGGTCATTGTTGGCTCCCATATTCCTGCCCGGCCACCGGGATCATCACTTGGATCATCCAGTTGGGCCACAGGGAGAACGACATGACCCCCGACGAACGCCAGCTTCTCGCCGGTCTTTTTGACCGTATCCGCAATGCTTCCAGCGGACAGCGGGATGCTGAGGCTGAGGCTTTCATCGCCGATGCGGTGCGCCAGCAGCCTTATGCGCCCTATCTGCTCACCCAATCCGTTATCGTCCAGGAAGAGACACTGAAAGCCGCAGCGGCCAAGATCGAGGAACTCGAAGCGCGTGTGCGTGAACTTGAAAGTGCGCCAAAGCCCGGCAGTTTCCTTGGCGGCATTGGCAAGTCCATCGGTGTCGGTCAGCCCCAGCCTCAACCGGGGGCGGATAGTCGTTGGACGCGCGGTGGCGAGCCGATCGCGCCGCCACAACAGCAGGGTGGTGGTTCCTGGCAGCAACAGCCGCCGATGAATGCCCCAATGAATGCGCCGATGCAGCAACAGGCTGGCGGTGGTGGCTTTCTCAAGGGCGCCTTGGGCGCGGCGGCCGGCGTGGCCGGCGGCATGCTGCTCGCCAATTCATTGAGCGGCCTGTTTGGGGCGAACAATCCGTTCGGCTCGAGCCCGGCGAAGGCCGCGGACCTGCCGAAGGACGACAATTCGTCGTTCGGTGACAGCGTGCGCTGGAACGATGAGGATCGCAAAGCCGCCGCCAGTGACAGCCGTGGCGACACCGAGCGCGCTGCCTACAGCGACAGTCGCGGCGATACCGATCGTTCCGATAACGACAGCTCGTCCGGTGCCAATGATTGGGACGACGACGATGACGGCGGTGACTGGGGCGGTGGCGACGACACCACTGATATTTAACAAGACCATAAACGAAAGAAGCCGCCGCACTTTGTGCGACGGCTTCTCTCCTGTCCCCCCAGCGTTTGACGCGCGCCGGGAAACTGCCGAAACGTTTAAATCACGATGACCTTGGTGCCGACGCGCACGCGTTCGTAAAGGTCGGCGACATCCTCGTTCATCATGCGGATGCAACCGGACGAGACGTTGGTGCCGATCGTGTAGGGTTCGTTGGTGCCGTGGATGCGGTAAAGCGATGAACCCAGATAAAGTGCGCGGGCACCGAGTGGATTGTCCTCACCGCCCTTCATGAAGCGCGGCAGATCAGGGCGGCGCTTGAGCATTTCCGGCGGTGGCGTCCAGTTGGGCCACTCGGCCTTGCGCGTTACCGTTTTCGTGCCCGCCCATTCAAAACCCGGACGACCGACGCCGATGCCGTAGCGCAAGGCGCGCCCATTGCCCAGCACGAGAAACAGAAAGCGCTTTGGCGTATCGACGATGATCGTACCGGCCGCATGCGGCCCGCTATAGGCGACTTCCTGCTTCAGAAACATCGGATCCACGGCGCGACGCACCGGCGCTGCGGCGCCTGGATCGGGCGCATAGGCCTGCTGCTGATAGACCGGCGCCTGCCGATAGGCCGGCTGCATGGGTGACGCGATCGGCGGCGGCTCGTTGTAATAGGCCGAACGACGCGGCGTCGGATCGCGCCCGGTCACCAGCATTTCGATGAAACCGCCGCCGTAGCCGCGCGAGGTGGCGACTTGATAGGGGCGGGGGTCGGCACTAGGGCCATAGGGCTGATTGGCGACGACGCCATGAGGCGGACGCGGTGCCGAGATCGAGGAGGTGCGGCGCATCTGCGGCGGCGCCACGGGCTCTTGATAGGGTTGGATCGCCGGCAGGTCGCCGGCGGGGCCGACGCCGCGAATGACCATATCGTTCACGCTGCCGGCCAAGGCAGGGAACATGGCAAAAGGCGTGGCTTGGCTAGCCAACGCCAAGGCCAGCGCGGAAACTGCGCCAAATCGTGCGGACATTGTTTCGCTCCATCGTCGCGGCACCGGAGGGGGCCGCTCCGGCCCTGTTGCTCAGGCAGGATCGGACTGACGAAGCGATGGTAACGTAAATATTCGTCGCGAAGGGAACCATCAGGGTTGATGGTTATGCAAGTATTATGGCGTAATTCGAAGAGGTTAATTGAGCTTTTGTTAGGGTTAGTCCATCGCAAATATTCACGGTTAAAAAGCAGTTATTGACAGGTGCTAGAGACCACGGCGCCGCCATTTGGCGATTGTTTCCGTCGTGGCGCGGCGTAGCCCGGCGATGTCGAAGATGGCGACCGCCAGCCCATAGATGATAACGCCCGCGAGGCATTGCGCGATGAGCAGGAGCACGCCTGGCTCCATACGATGCAGCGGCCACAGCACCGCCGCCATGATGAGGGTCGCCGCGATGGTCAACAGCAGATCGCGGGCGCGCGGCCATTGCGCGCCGGCCGCGACGGCGAAACCGATCAGGACGACAAAGGCCACGATGAAGGCGCCGGTCTGCGCCATGGCAAGGCTCGCGGCATCGCCACCGCGCGGTATGAATACCAGCAACAGAGCTGCGGCCGCGCAGGCGGCCAGAGCGGCGGCGATCAGCGGCAAGGTTTTCTTCTCGATCTGGAAGACCGCGTTGATGGCGAAGTTCATCAGGCCGAAGACATAGAGGCCCGGCAGCATCAAGGTGAGATAGCGGCTGAAGGGGCCACGGAATTCGGTGGGAACGATCAGTTGTTCCAGGCTCGGCAGCACGAGCCAGAGGCCGACCGCCGCCGGGGTCAGCAAAGCGAAGACGACGGCCATGTTCTGTGCGACCTGCGCCTTGGCATGATCGCGCCCGTGTTGTTCCTCGGCACGCACGGCGATCTGGAAGAGCAGCACGTCGAGCGCCGAACCGATGGCGGCGATGAGGCGCGTGCCGATGTCATAGGCCAGCGAGAATTGCCCGGTTTCGGCGAAGCCGAAATGCGACGCAGCCAGCGAGCGATTGACCAGCGGGATCGTCAGATAAAACACATTGGCGGTGACAATAGGCAAGGCATAGCGCGCGAATTGCGCGACCAGCGGACGGTTGGCGATGCGCAACGGCGACATCCGATCGGCCAGCGCGCGATGTGCCAACACCACCGAACCCGCCATGCTGATGCAGGCACCCGTCAATGCGACGACGGCCGAGCCGGTGATAAAGGCGCCGCCGACGGTCAGGGTGAAAGCCAGTATGTTCTTGGTGATGATGAGTTGGCTGTAGAGCCGATCTTGGAACCGCGCCCGCACCACCGCCGTGTGATAGTCGAAGAAACCATTGGCGATGGCGGCGGCGACCGCGAGGCCGACCAGCGGCGGCGACAGCGACACGTCGATGTCGGCGAGAAAATAGGCGATCAGCAGCGCGGTGACGAGGATGGAGACGATGCCGAAGGCCGCATCGAGCGTAGCACGCAGCTCCGGTTGCTGGCTGCGGCTCTTCTCGGAATAGAAGCGAATGGTCGACAGACGAATCCATTCGAGCGTGATCGTCTGCAACACCAGGCCGATGGCGAGCGCCAGGGCGAAGCGGCCGAATTGATCGGGGCCAAGAAATTTGGCGACCAGAAGCCCGATGAAGAAATTGATCGCGGTATTGACGAGGAAGGCCGCGATCACGCGCATCGGCGGCCTCGCTCAAGGCGCGCGGCACGCGGGAAAAGGCGAATCGGGCAGGCGCTCATGGCCCCCCTTATGCCAAGAGCCGGGCCGGGGAGATATGGGGGCGGCGACAAAACGACCGTCTGGCCGATCCGCCGCCCCAACCGGCTAAGCCGCGATCCGCAGGACCGGTTTCACCGTCTTGCCGTCCTCGCTGTCGTGGAAAGCCTTGGCGATGTCGTCGAATTTGTAGAATTGCACCAGCCGGTCGAAGGGGAAGCGCCCCTGCATGAAGAAATCGACCAGCATCGGGATGAACACATCCGGATTGCTGTTGCCCTCGATGATGCCGCGGATCTTGCGGCCAAGCAGCAGATGGCGGACCGAGACCGACAGTTCCGAGCCATCCCACGGGCTGGTGACGAAACCGGCCATGCCGCGCGGCGCCAGGCTATCGATCGCCTGCCGCATCACGGGCAGAACGCCGGTCGTATCCAGCGCGAAGTCGACCCCGCCGGGAACCTGCTTGAGCACTTCCGCCGAAGTCGGCTCGCTGCCGGCGACGATCGCCACGTCGGCACCGAGATCCTTGGCTAGCGCGAGACGGTGGGCGTGGCGGTCGATGGCGACGATCCGGCTGGCGCCGGCGATCCGCGCCGCCATCACGGCGGAGAGGCCGAGCGCGCCGACGCCGAACACCGCGAGTTTCTGTCCCGGCTGCAATTTGAAATCGTTGAGGATGGCGCCGGCGCCGGTCTGGATGCCGCAGCCCAGCGGTCCCAGCAGTTCGAGCGGCGCATCCTTGCGCACCTTCACAACATTGCGCTCATGGCCGACCGCATAGGTGGCGAAGGACGATTGGCTGAAGAAATCGCCATGCACCGGATTGCCCTTGGCATCGGCATAGCGCAGCCCGTCGACGGGGGAGCATTCGAAATTCAGCTTGCCCTGGTTGTAGCAATAGGCGGGTTCGGCGTCCGTGCAGCTCGGGCAATGGCCGCAGAAGCCGAAGGTCAGCACCACATGGTCGCCTTTTGCCACTTTGGTGACGCCGGGGCCGACGGCTTCGACGATCCCTGAGCCTTCGTGCCCGAGCACGACGGGTTTGGGCACCGGGCTCACCGTACCGGCCGATTTGAGATCGGTATGGCAGACGCCGCTGGCGACGATCTTGACGAGCACCTCACCTGCGCGCGGCCCAGCGAGCGTCAGCTCTTCAAAAGAGGGATTGAGTGTGCCATCGCGAAAAACCGCGGCCCTGACCTGCATAAGCGTTTCCTCTGCCAAACAATTCGCAGGGACCATGTCATTGGCCTGGGGCGCCGGTCAATGCGGCGCGATGGCAGGATTGCGGTTTCGTGGTCGATCGTGCCACAAATCAAGAAAAAGCACGGGAGGATGCCATGGGGAGAATGGCAAGTTGGGCGGCGAGTCTGGCAGCTTGTCTGGCGCTCGTCCCATGCGCGGCTAGGGCGCAAGCGAACGAAACCTGGCCCACCAAACAGGTCCGCATCGTCGTTCCCTATTCCGCCGGTGGGACGACCGATTATCTCGGCCGCGTCGTCGCCGAATATATCGGCAAGCGCACCGGCCAGACCGCGACCGTCGACAATCGTACCGGTGCCGGCGGCAATGTCGGCGCCGATCAGGTGGCGAAGGCCGCGCCGGATGGCTACACGCTGGCGATGGTCACCAATGGGGTGATGACCGTCAATCAATTCCTCTATCGCTCCATGCCCTTCGATCCAGCAAAGGATCTCGTGCCGGTGGCAATCGTCGCCGAGGCGCCGCAAGTGGTGGTGGTGAGCAAGGATTTGCCGGCCAAGACCTTGCAGGAGTTTATCGCCTTGGCGAAAGCCAAGCCCGGCACGATCAATTACGCCTCGGCCGGCGTCGCCTCCACCAATCATCTGTCGGCCCTGCAGCTCGAGCGCATCGCTGGCATCAAAATGGTGCATGTGCCTTATCGCGGCGCCGCGCCCGCCGTCGCCGATCTCGCCACCAATCAAGTGCAGATGATCTCGGTCGGCGTTGCGCCAGTGATCGGTCTCGTCGAGGCGGGGCAATTACGCCTGCTGGCCGCGACCACGCAAAAACGCATGCCGTTGCTGCCCGATCTGCCGACGGCGACCGAAGCCGGGGCGCCCGGCTATGAATCGACGACGTGGTTCGGGCTGATCGCGCCAGCCGGCACGCCCATAGCGGTGATCGAGCGGATCAACGGGTTGATGCGCGAGATGATTGCCGAGCCTGACGTCAAGAAGCGCTTCGACGAGAATTATCTGCTCGCCTGGAATCCGACGCCGGCGCAAGCGCGTAAGATCGTTGCCGATGAAGCGGCCCTGTGGGGCCGCATCATCAAGGACGCCGGCATCAAGCTCGAGTAAGGCTCATCGCCACGCCGTCGGTTCAGCCTTTCCAGTGGGGGCTGCGCTTGACAATCTGTTCGTAAGCGAGCGGCTGCTGAATCAAGCCGTTGGCCATGGCGAATGTGTTCAACCCATCCACCGCCTCGGCCGTGATGGTGGCGTCGTAGAACGGCGCATCGCGGGCGACCAGTGTCGGCATGAGATCGGCCTCGTCGCCGGGAAAAAGTTCGTCCCCGACTTTCTTTGCGAGCGAGGGATCGGCCTGCAAGGCCTTTTGCGTGGCGACGATGGCCCGCACGGCCGCAGCCGCGACTTCAGGTTCTTTCTCAATCAACGCATCGGTGGTCGTCAGTGCCGCGAAGTTATAGTGGCGCGCGCCGGGCGGTCCATCGCCGCGCCGCAGGTCGAGATGGACCTTGGCAAGCCCCGCCTTTTCGGCAAGCGCGAGCCGCATGCCGTTTCCCCAGAAGCCATCGGCATAGTTTTCCTGGATAGCCTTTACGCCATCACGGCTGTGCCATTCCGATTCCGTCGGCAGGCTTTGGAGAATGCGGACGTCGTCATGGTCCATGTCGAGGCCCGCTTCGACCAGCATGTGACGCAGTGCGGTGCGCGGAAAGGCAAAGGACGATGAGATGCGCAAACCCTTCAACGCCTTGATATCGCCGCGCGCAATCTCGATGTCCTTGCGCACGCCCATGAACCAATAGGAGTGTTGCGCCAGCGCACACAGTAGCTTCGCACCCTTCCACGCGGGGAAGGCGCGTGTTGCGGCGAAGGCCGGACCACCGAAGAAATGAATGGCGCCGTCACGAAGCTGTTCGGGCCCATGTTTCGCACCATATTCGGGGACGAATTCGACATCGACCCCTTCCTGTTTGAAGAACCCGAGTTTCACCGCTGCCGTCGCAACGAAATACGAGGGTGAATCAACGTCCGCGACCATCAGCCGATACATGGGTGTTTCCTTCCTGACTTTTCTCTTGATGTGAGTTGTCCCGCTTATCGGCTGCGCCGCGTACCTTGCTTTTCAGGTGTCGCGCGCGGAACCGATTGCAGATGTATGTCCAGCTTGTAGAGGAGGCTTTTCAGCGTCTTGACTTCGGCTTTCGTCAGACCGCTTTCGATGCGCAAAGCCAAAGCGCAGGCATGCGGATAGAAGCGGTCGAGAAACTTCTCGCCAGATGGCGTGAGCATCAAGACTTTGCCGCGACGATCCTGTGGGTTGACATCTTCTTTGACCAATCCGGAGGTCACACACCTGTGCACGGAACGGCTGACGGCGACCTGATCGATGGCCATCTTGTCGCTTAAGGTCTTCGCGGAAATATTGCCGAACCGGCCGATCATCGCCAGCACCCGCCAATCCGGCACCTTCATGCCGAAGGCGACATCGTACTCATGCGTGCAAAGGCGGGACACTTCACGCGCTACGCGCGGCAGCCGGTACAGAATGAAATCCTCGTCCTGGAATTGTTTTTTGAAGTCGTTGTTCATTGCGAAATTACTTTCATATGAAATAATATCAGATGTAAGTATCTTGTCAACGATACGACGGTCATGTTAGGCCACTAACAACAACAAAATCGAGAACGGTGCCTCGCCCCAGGTCTAGGGAGGATTTTTCATTGCTGCATTTCGCTCGGCTCGCCGCCGGCCGAGCCCGCTGGGAAGCTTCATCAAGGTCTGTCGGCGCCTTGCTTTAAATCTTTGCTTCAATGGATGGGCTGTTCGTCATGCTTCACACAATGAAATCTTCTTTGTCATCGCTTGCGCCTTCGCTTGTGGGCGTATCGGCAGCGTTGCTGATCTCAACCGGCGCCTGTCAGGCACAGACCTGGCCGCAGAAGCAACCTGTCAAAATTCTGGTGGGTGTGGCGGCGGGCGGCACGACCGATACGATCGCGCGCATCATCGCAAAGTCCCTATCGGATCAGATCGGCCAAAGCGTTTTCATTGAAAACCGGCCTGGTGCGGCGCAGACGATCTCAGCCGAGATTGTGGCGCAGGCGCCGGCCGATGGCTACACGCTCTTGATGGCCAATACGCCGCAGATGGCGATCATCCCGGCTATTTTGAAAACGCGATACGCTGCGAAAGATTTCGCGCCGATCAGCATTATCGGAAGCAACGCTTTCGTTCTGTGCGTCAACAGCAAAGTGCCGGTCAATTCGCTGGCTGAGTTCATCAGCTATGTGAAAGCACGGCCTGGCGTGTTGTCTTATGCATCGGGCGGAGCAGGCAATGTCACCCATCTGTCGATGGCCTACTTCCAGAAGCTCGCCGGTCTCGACATCGTCCACGTGCCTTACAAAGGCGGCGCGCCGGCCATGGCCGATCTGATTGCCGGGCATGTGCCGACGATGTTCGCCAGTATCGCCGACGCGCTTCCTCAGGCGGATGCCGGAGCGATCAAATTGCTCGCCGTGTCAGGGCTTGAAAGGGCAAGGGAATTGCCGAACGTCCCGACGATCAGAGAGTCCGGCTATCCGACTTACGAAGCGCTCACTTGGAATGGCCTGGTGGCGCCCGCCGGCACGCCCAAGGAGATCATTGAACAGATTGAAAAGGCGATATTGGTTTCGTTCAAGCAGCCAACCGTGATCGAACAGCTGAGCAATAAAGGGATCGATCCGGTCGGCAGCTCAGCGGCCGAATTCGCCAATACCATCGCTAAGGATATCAAGCTTTGGCAGGAGATCGTCGACGTCGCTGACGTCAAAGAGAAATAGTCATCCAGAAAATGGTGAGGACGGCTAGGCGGTCGTCCTCACCACGGCGTTCTCGTTTGTCGAAAGCCGTCTATGGCGTCACCGGCACGAAGCGATCCGTATAAAGCTTGTCGCGCGGCGGCTCCTTTTCGAGAATGCCGAGTTCGACCAGCGACGAGCTGATCTTGTCGATCGCCTTCGGGTTCCAGCGTCCATCGTCCGACAGCATTTCGAATTGCGCGTCCATCGCCTTGGTGATGGAGGATTCCGAATATTTCATCGCCGCCGCCGATTCCTTGATTGCGAAAGTCTTGTTCGCTTTCATATAGGCCACGGTGGCGAACCAGCCCTTGAGGAAACGCGCGACCAGATCGGGATTCTTGTCGATCAGTTCCGTGCGCGCGAACAGAACGTGGGTGTGAAAATCCTTCACCAGTTCACCGAGCTCCAGCACGCCACGCGCTTCGTTCTGTTCCTCATAGGTGGCGGTGGTCTCGACGGTGGTGACGGTGCCGTCGAGTTCGCCGGCCTTCATGGCGACGAGCTGGGTGCGCGGCGCACCCATCGGCAGGTCGATGATGCCGTTCGGTCCCCAGCCTTTCTGGCGTGACAGTTCGCGCACCAGCCATTGCGTCATCGAGCCGGCGGTGGTGACGCCGATGCGCCGGCCTTTCAGGTCGTCGGCGCTGCGGATGGGTGATTTCGGCACCACGGTGATCATGAAGCTATAGGGAGGCCCCGCGACCGCTGCGACGCCGATCGCCGGTACGCCCTTGGAGTGATAGCCCATGCCGGGACCCGAGCCGAAGCCAAACTGGATGTCGCCCGAGGTCAGCGCCTGCTGCATCACCGCATCGCCGGCCAGCGCGACGCGCTCGACCTCGATCCCATATTTCTGCCAGATGCCGGCCTTGGTGCCGCTGTCGATGAAGGTCCACAGCAAGGCCAAACCGGATGTTCCGGCCCGCACTTTGTCGGCGGCAACGGCCGGCGCGGCAAAAAGCGTGATCAGACCTATGGCGATGGCAAAACGGCCGGCGGTGGTCCGCCTTGGGCGATTGAACATGTTTCCTCCCCGCGCGGCATTTTAAAAGCCGCAGCGGGGCCATGATCCCGCACCACCGCCGTCGTGGCAATGGCCGAGGTGCTGCCTATTTCGCCGAGAAGATCAGGCAGGTTTCCGTGCCGTGGGCGAGGAGGCGGCCCTTGCTGTCGATCAGCCGCCCCTCGGAGGTGGCGATGGTACGCCCGACATTGATGACCTTGCCCTCGCAACGCACCAATCCGGTGTCCTTGGTGATTGGGCGGACGCAGTTGAGCTTGAATTCGAGGGTCGTGTAGCCCTGGCCGGCGGCGAGCGTCGAATGGACGGCGCAGGCCATGGCGCTGTCGAGCAGGGTGGCGGTCCAGCCGCCATGCACCGTACCGAGCGGATTATAGAAGCTGAATTGCGGCTCGCCCTCGAAGACGACCTGGCCATTCTCGACCTCGACCAGCGTGAAGTTGAGGGTTTGGGCGATCGGCGGACCGGGAATTTTGCCGGCGATCATGTCTTTCAGAAGGTCGAGACCCGGTCGTGCGGTGAGCTGATCGGGTGGCAAAACGGCGGGAGACGAGGCGGCGGGGGCGGGGGTGGACACGGGAGCTGGCTCCGAAATGGTTGAGAAGTGAACCATCCTCCTTCTTTGTGCCGCCGTCCAGTCGCAAGCTGGCGAAAGGAGCGAGGCGGTTCACCATCTTGTCCGGGACGGCGCCGGAGCCGGATTTCTTTGCCGGCGCGTTCTTGACTCCCTTTGAAGCCTCTCCTATCTGGTCGGCAGCGTTATTAGCACTCGTTGATGGTGAGTGCTAATAGCGTTCCCACGTCACGCAAACCGGGTGGAGGCCGGCGTGGCCCTGACCCGCAAGCTACAGGAAATGCTCACATGAAGTTTCGTCCCCTGCACGACCGGGTCGTCGTCAAGCGCCTCGACGGCGAAGAGAAGACCAAGGGCGGCATCATCATTCCGGACACCGCCAAGGAGAAGCCCCAGGAAGGCGAGATCATCGCTGTTGGTTCGGGCGCTCGCGACGAAGCCGGCAAGCTGGTTCCCCTCGATGTGAAGAAGGGCGACCGGATCCTGTTCGGCAAGTGGTCCGGCACGGAAGTGAAGATCGACGGTCAGGACCTCCTGATCATGAAGGAATCCGACATCATGGGCGTTATCGCCTGATTTGTCGGAACCTAGTTCCAGTTATTCCAGCCAGTTAAGTCCAGGAGACTGAAGTTATGGCAGCTAAGGAAGTCCGCTTTTCCGCAGACGCACGCGAGAAAATGCTCCGTGGTGTCGACATCCTCGCCAATGCGGTGAAGGTGACCCTCGGCCCGAAGGGCCGCAACGTCGTGATCGACAAGTCGTTCGGCGCGCCGCGCATCACCAAGGACGGCGTCACCGTCGCCAAGGAAATCGAACTCGACGACAAGTTCGAGAACATGGGCGCCCAGATGGTTCGCGAGGTCGCCTCGAAGACCAACGACACCGCCGGTGACGGCACCACGACCGCCACGGTTCTCGCCCAGGCGATCGTCAAGGAAGGCGCCAAGTACGTGGCCGCCGGCATGAACCCGATGGACCTGAAGCGCGGCATCGACCTCGCGGTCGCCGAAGGCGTCAAGGACATCCAGGGCCGCGCCAAGAAGATCAAGTCCTCGGACGAGGTCGCTCAGGTCGGCACGATCTCGGCCAACGGCGATGCCTCGATCGGCGCCATGATCGCCAAGGCGATGCAGAAGGTCGGCAACGAAGGCGTCATCACGGTTGAAGAAGCCAAGACCGCCGAGACCGAACTCGACGTCGTCGAAGGCATGCAGTTCGACCGTGGCTATCTCTCGCCGTACTTCATCACCAACGCCGAGAAGATGATCGCCGAACTCGACGATCCCTACATCCTCATCCACGAGAAGAAGCTGTCGTCGCTGCAGCCGATGCTGCCGGTGCTCGAAGCCGTCGTTCAGACCGGCAAGCCGCTGATCATCGTTGCTGAAGACGTCGAAGGCGAAGCCCTCGCCACGCTCGTCGTCAACAAGCTGCGCGGTGGCCTCAAGGTTGCGGCCGTCAAGGCGCCGGGCTTCGGCGATCGCCGCAAGGCCATGCTCGAAGACATCGCCATCCTGACCGGTGGCCAGATGATCGCCGAAGACCTCGGCATCAAGCTGGAAAACGTCACGATCGCCATGCTCGGTCGCGCCAAGAAGGTGCGCATCGACAAGGAAAACACCACGATCGTCGACGGCGCTGGCAAGAAGAAGGACATCGAAGGCCGCGTCGCTCAGATCAAGGCCCAGATCGAAGAGACCACCTCCGACTACGACCGTGAGAAGCTCCAGGAGCGTCTCGCCAAGCTCGCGGGCGGCGTCGCGGTGATCCGCGTCGGCGGCGCGACGGAAGTCGAAGTGAAGGAAAAGAAGGATCGCGTTGATGATGCGCTGAACGCCACCCGCGCCGCGGTGGAAGAAGGCATCGTTCCGGGCGGTGGCGTGGCTCTGCTGCGCGCCAAGGGCGCGATCGCCAAGCTGAAGAGCGACAATTCGGACGTCCAGGCCGGCATCAACATCGTGTTGAAGGCCCTGGAAGCGCCGATCCGCCAGATCGTCGAGAACTCGGGCGTCGAAGGCTCGATCGTTGTCGGCAAGATCAGCGAGAACAAGTCTCAGACCTTCGGCTTCAACGCTCAGTCCGAAGAGTATGTCGACATGATCAGCGCCGGTATCGTCGATCCGGCCAAGGTCGTGCGCACGGCTCTGCAGGACGCGGCTTCGGTCTCCGGCCTCCTCGTCACGACGGAAGCCATGATCGCCGACAAGCCGAAGAAGGACACCCCGATGCCCCCGATGCCGGGCGGCGGCGGCATGGGCGGCATGGATTTCTAAAAGAAATCCAGGCTCGCCCGCTCCGGATAAAGTTCAGGTCGCGCAGGCGCGACCTGAATGGCGGCATGGATTTCTAAAAGAAATCCAGGCTCGCTCCTCGGTTCCCATTTGGAGGCCGCGCTCCCGCGCGGCCTCCTTTTTATTGCGGGCCACACAATTTAATCGCGGAGCGACGGAACCAGCCGCAGGCTTCGCCGTTAAAGATGGCTGTCCTTGGTGGGTATTGGGGCATTTCGCTCAAATGCGAGACTTCGCGCCTACGCGTCGTGGATTGCGGCGGTTCCGATATGCAGATTGTATTTTTCCCTTTGACTCTGCACATTTAAAGGCGTTGAGTTCAGGGGGTAATGAAGACGAACCGCCGGGGGCGGTGGCCGGGTAGCGGCGGTCACTGAGGCAGGGCGCGCTTTGCGACGGCATGTGCGTTGTTCTGTTTGGCTCGCGGTTGCTCATCATTTCAAAGGCGGCGATACGACATGACGAACAAGACACTTACCCGTGCTGACCTTCTGCACGCGGTTTATGTGACGGGCCCTGGGCTCTCGCGGGTAGAAGCTAAGCAAATCGTCGAAGTGGCTATTGAAGAAATTTGCGGTGCCCTGGAAGGGGGCGAAACTGTCAAGCTGCGCTCCTTCGGCACCTTCCACGTCCGTTCAAAACGGCCGCGCGTTGGCCGCAATCCCAAAACCGGCCAGGAATATCCGATCACGGCCCGCCGGGTCTTGACGTTCAAGCCGTCTCCGCGCCTGATTGCCGCCGTCAACGGCGAGGAATTCACCGGCCGGGACGACGACGATGGCGACCCGATACCCCACACGCCAACGTCATCTGCGCGTCCCGCGGACCTGTGATAGCCTGCAACCGTTGAATCATTCGATTCTCGCTTGCGAGCCGGCGCTCGCCGGCTCTCTTCGTGCGAGAGTGTCTGTATGAAGGTTCTGGGTGGTGCGGTCGCAGTCGCGGCGATTCTTTGTCTAGCGGCCGGTATCGGCTCGGGTGCCTCTCAAATCTCAGGAATAGCCGTCAATCCGGCTTCCATCGGCGTTGGCGCCGTCGGCCTGCTGCTCGCCTACGTGACGCTGCGCGGCCATACGATCTCGACATTCCTGCGCATATTCCTGCGGCTGTTCGCGTTCGAATATGTCGTGCTGGCGCTGGCCTTCGCGGCTTCGAACCGCGGCATCTGGCCGGCCTTTCTGGCGGACGCCGCGCCGCCGTCGACGCTGTGCATCACCATCGCCGTCTTTGGCCTGATCATCTACAGCCTGTCCTATATTCCGGTGATCGGTCAGATCACCCGCCTGGCCGATCCCTATTTCGAGACCGATGATCCGGTCGTGGCTCCTGTCCACTGGCTGCGCCGCGGCCGCTGGCGCGAGCGTCATGTCGCCACCGCCCTGATCATGTTGCTGGTGGTCATCAACCAGCTCCAGGTCGGCATTTCAGTGCGCCTGAGCTTCTTCAATCGCGACTGGTTCAATGCGATTCAGAATAAGGATCAGGCGACGTTCTGGACGCTGCTGTTCACCGTCTTCATGTTCTGGGCGTTCATCGCCATCGCCAGCAATCTGATCGAGTATTTCTTCCAGCAAACCCTGCTGATCTATTGGCGGCAATGGCTGACGAAGCAGTATTCCACCTCCTGGCTCGGCCGGGGCGGCATCTACCGCATGGGGCTGATCGGCGACGGCGCCGACAACCCTGACCAGCGTATTGCCGAAGATATCAGAAGCTATCTCACCGACACCTATTCCTATTCGATCACGCTGATCCAGCAGGTCTCGACCTTGGTGTCGTTCTCCCTGATCCTGTGGTCGATGCCGGCGGAGTTCGTCATTCCCGGAACCGATATCGTCGTGCCGGGTCTGCCGTTCTGGGTCGCCATGGCCTATTCGTTCTTCGGCACCTGGATCACCCATCTGATCGGTCGTCCGCTGGTCAAACTGGAATTCGCGCAAGAGCGATACGAAGCGAACTTCCGCTTCTCGCTGGCGCGTTTGCGCGAATATGCCGAACAGGTGGCGCTGCTGCGCGGCGAACGCTCGGAACTGTCCATCCTCTCCAACCGCTTCACTGACTTGGTCGGCAATTATTTCCGCATCGTCAGCCGTGTCTTGAAGCTCAGCACGTTCACGTCCTTCTATGGCCAGATCAGCCCAATCCTGCCTTACGTGATCATCGCGCCCTACTATTTCGCCGATAAGGTGACCTTGGGCCAGATGAGCCAGGTGGCCGGCGCCTTCGGCCGGGTCGCGGACGCGTTGAGCTATTTCGTCGATCGCTATCGCCTGATCGCCCGTTACAAAGCCAATGTCGATCGTCTCACCACCTTCGGCGAGGCGCTGCGCAAGGCGCGCGCACTCGGCACGACGCCACCGCACATCGATGTCGTGCCCGTATCGGGCAAGGATCTGGCGGTCGAAGGCTTGAGCCTGAAATTGCCGGATGGCCGCGAAATCGTGCAGGCCAAGGCGCTGTCGCTGAAGGCCGGCAGCTCTGTGCTCGTCACCGGTCCGTCGGGCTCGGGCAAATCGACCCTGTTCCGCGCCATTGCCGGCATCTGGCCCTATGGCCAGGGCCGCATCGACATTCCAGACACGGCGAAAGTGCTGTTGCTGCCGCAGCGGCCCTATGTGCCGAGCGGCACGTTGAAGACGGCGGCGACCTATCCTGCGACGGAAGATGCCTATTCCGACGAGGCGGTCCGCGAGGCGCTGAAACTGGCCCGGCTCGCGCCGTTCGCCGAGCGTATCCACGAGGAGGAGAACTGGGGCCAGCGTCTGTCGGGGGGCGAGCAACAGCGGCTTGCCATCGCCCGTGCCTTGCTCGACAAACCCGACTGGCTGTTCCTCGACGAGGCCACCTCCGCCCTTGACGAAAAGCTGGAGGCGGAGATTTACGCCATGCTGCGCGAGCAATTGCCCAACACGTCGATCGTCTCCATCGGTCATCGCTCGACACTGATCAGCATGCACGACAGCCGCATCGAAATGCAGCCCACGCCGCAAGGGGCCTTCGTGCCGGCGCCGATCTAAGCGCCGAGCCGGGTCCGATGAGGACTGGCCCGGCTGTACAAACGCCACGGCTTCATTTCGCCTCCGTCAAGGCTGCCATCTGGGAGCGGGAGGAATTGCGCTTTGACAGCGACGATGAACAAACCCGCGCGGCTAATGGAAGTGATAGTAATTTATGAATTCGACGAATTTCCAAGTACCTGAGCGTTTTGCATAGATTGCCGCTCCTCCATTTCCCGCCGGGGGAATTCTGCGGCCTGGAAGGCTACCTAGACTCAGAAAATGAGTCATGAGAATCGCACGTGTAAAGCTCGTATTGAATACGGGAAAGCCGTATTCATAGGTTGTCTCTTTAATACGTCGATCGACAGGCTGGGCCCTCTGCTTTTCAGCAGTCTTTTCGCGCTCAGCCTCGTCGCAGACAAATCTTCGATCTTTTGAATTTATTATTTCTGCGAGCTTTGTAGATTCTTGGGAGGAGAGCACGTTCGCCCACAGCTTAAGGCCGAGATACTTTTGAGCTTCCGCAGCCCCAATCGGATATGTGCTCCACTTTTCCTGCACCGAACATTCGCTCCAATCATCGGTCGGTTTGACGGCAGTCTGGAAAAGCTCTCGGGCTTCGCGAATACTGCGATCGGTTTGAGTTTTCCAAACACGCTGCGCGGCATCATCCGCTGAAGCAGGAGAGGCTATCGCCAGCAGTGGAAACCAGGCCAGTCGGGCAACTGCGAAGATGTTGAAACGCTGCATTGGAGCCTCGGTCGCGGGGAAGGAAGACATTTTCTGACAGT
Source organism: Methylocella sp. CPCC 101449 (assembly GCF_031921685.1). Taxonomy (NCBI): domain Bacteria; kingdom Pseudomonadati; phylum Pseudomonadota; class Alphaproteobacteria; order Hyphomicrobiales; family Beijerinckiaceae; genus Methylocella; species Methylocella sp. CPCC 101449. The sequence continues at coordinate 144,329 of NZ_JAPDHU010000004.1, forward strand.
CAAGGCGGAAGCAAGACGAACGTGTAACCCCGAAGAATGCCTCCGCGTCTCGAATCCCAGCCGCGACGAGCAAGCGGAGATCGTCCTAGCCCAGCGTGCCGTAGACCGCTTGCGACCTCGGTGTCTGCTCATGCCGATGAGGCCGGAAGTTACGCCGCTGCTTTGATTCCCGCGCATCGTTTAGATGAGGAGGAGGAAGAGGAAGAGGAGGGAGCCAAAAATAAAGTTCCGAAATCGCCATCTTAGCCATCTAATTTGGAATCGTTATAAAAAGTGATCCGCGGCAATAATCTTTAACAATCGGACTTGAGAGTGCCGATTGGCATCCTTTTATACACAGGGGTGTTTCGTCGCCTTCCAAACAAAAGTTTGACGTTGACGTGACGAATGCCCATCTGTTAGGCCTCGAAGCAGGGAGTCATAACCCTCTGTAAACAAAGCAAATTTATAATAGTTCTAAACTGGGCGGCCAAAAAATGATCGTCTGTTCGTGCAACGTATTCTCCGACAAAGATGTCCGCGGCGTGCTTTGCGACCGCGCGAAAGGCATTCGCTGCGCGAAACAAGTTTATGATTGTCTTGGCTGTTCTCCACAGTGTGGACGCTGCGCGATCACCATTCAGTCGTTGATCGTCGAACAGGAAGGCCGTATCCCTGCGCTCAACGGTAAGCCGGTTGAGGCGGAGGCCGAGTTGCTCTCGCTCTGATCCCGATCTGGCAGACCGGTTCTTCCAAGAATCCGGCCATGGGGATCAAGCATGCAGGGCGACCGCAAAGTCATCGACTATTTGAACAAGGGGCTCCGCAGCGAACTGACGGCCATCAACCAGTATTGGCTGCATTATCGCATGCTGAAGAACTGGGGCTTCAACGATCTCGCCAAGAAGTGGCGTGAGGAATCGATCGAGGAAATGGGCCACGCCGACAAGTTCGTGGACCGGATTCTGTTCCTCGAGGGCTTCCCCAACATGCAGTCTCTCGACCCGCTGAAGATCGGTCAGACGGTCGAGGAGATCATCTCGTCCGACCTGGCCTCCGAGATGAGCGCGCGTGCGCTCTATCTGGAAGCCGCCGCGTATTGCGCCTCGATCAACGATCGCGTCAGCAAGCTGTTGTTTGAAGAGCTGGCCTCGAATGAGGAAGAGCACATCGACTTCCTCGAAACCCAGCAGGAACTGATCCGCCAGGTCGGCGTCCAGCTCTACAGCCAGAAGCATATCGGCAGCCTTGAAAGCTGATCGCTCAGCCTCTCTGGTGCTGCAAAAATGATCGGGGCCTCGTTCCAATGGAACGAGGCCCCTTTTTTAAGCAATGCAACGTTCTTTCTATCCCGCTCAGTCGCAGCGGGCGGCTTTGAGATAGTCTTCGTCCAAAACCATGCCCCAGCCGGGACCCGTGGGGATGTGGTAATAGCCGCCGTCGAAGACTTGCGGCTGTTGATGCGCGATGAGCCGATAAAAGAACGGGTCACGCCAGGGCAGCATGACCTCTGCATAGCTGCCGTTCGGCACACCGGCCGACATCATCAACCCGATCTGCGGTTCGAGATGGGTCATCACGCCGACGCCGTAGCAGGAAGCGAGCATGGCCACGCGTCGCCATTCGGTGGCGCCGCCGCCCCAATAGGCGTCGAAATTGCAGATGTCGATCGCCTGCGCGTTCATTAGATCGCGGCACCCGAACCGCGACAGTTCGCTTTGTCCCGCGACGATCGGAACGCCGCCGATGGCACGCACCATCGCCAGGTCGGATCGATCATTTTCCCATCGGCAGGGCTCTTCGAACCAGGTGATGTCGAGTTCGGCTGTCCGCCGGATGAATTCCAACGCTTCCTGGCGCGACCAGCCTTGATTGGCATCGACAGCCAGCACGAAGCTGTCGCCGCCGGCTTCCCGCACCACGCGTGCCCGCGCGGCGTCCTCGGCTGGGCTCTTGCCGCCGACTTTCAATTTTAGGCCGGCAATGCCGAAGTGTTGGAGTTCGGCAACTTCGTCACGCAATGCCGGATGGTCGTCACCTTCGCGGTAGTAGCCGCCGAGCGAGACGACGGGGACGCGATCGCGGCAGCCGCCCCACAGCACATGGATCGGCGTGCCGAGAAGTTTACCGACCGCATCGTGCAGGGCATTGTCGATACAGGCCTGGGCCCGCAGTGCAACCCGGCGATCGGTGAGAAACGGTTCGGTCGCCTTGCGTGTCAGCGCCCAAGCTTCCTCAATGGCGGCGACGGGGCGCCCGATGAGCAGGGGTGCCATCTGCTCGTCGATCATCTTCAATATGGCCGGCTGCAACGCGTCATCGTTGCCATTGAAACACTCGCCGATGACACCGGCATCGGTGTGAATGCGGGTGACGATGGTGCAACGATGGGTCAGGACCAAGGTTGAGCCAGCCGCTTCTCGCTCCATCTTGACACGCAGCGGGATGGTCTCGATGCGGGTGATGCGAAAGTTTCCCAGCGCGATTTGATGGTGTGGCGTAGTGATCATGTTCATGCTTGTTCCGTTTGCTGCATGTGTGGCTGAGGCACCGGCTCGGAGCGTGCCGCCCATTCCTCACGAAAGGTCGGATCTTCCAAATAGGCATCGAATTTGGCGCGGTCGAACGCATTCTCCCATTTGGCGATGACGAGTGTGGCAACCGTGTTGCCGATCATATTGGTGATGGAGCGCGCCTCCGACATGAAGCGGTCGACACCAAGCAGGACGCCAAGGCCACTGAGGGGCAGTGTCGGCACCGATTGCAAGGTGGCGGTCAGTTTGACGAAACCCGCGCCCGACACCGCCGCGCCGCCCTTGGAGGTGAACAGCAGGATCGCAAGAATACTCAATTGCTGCCACAGCGACAGGGGCGTGTCGGTGGCCTGCGAAATAAAGACGACCGCCATCGACATATAGATTGCCGTGCCATCGGTGTTGAAGCTGTAGCCAGCGGGCAGAACCATGCCGACCACGGAGCGCTCGCACCCGGCGTTCTCAAGCTTCTGCAGAAGACGAGGCAACGCCACTTCCGACGAGGATGTGCCGAGGACCAGCAGGATTTCCTCTTTGATCAGCCGCAGGATCTTGAAGATCGACAGTCCCGCCATGGCGGCGATACCGGCGAGAACGACGAAGATGAAGAACAGGCAGGACCCAAAGACCAGCAGCACGAGTTTCATCAGGCTGAGCAGTGTCGAACCGCCATGGGTGCCCACCGTGTAGGCCATCGCTCCGAATGCGCCGAAGGGCGCCAGATGCATGACGAAGCCGAGCATGCGAAAGAATAGTTTTTGAATCTCGGCGATCACATCGAGCGTGCGCGAGGGCCGCTTGGCGAGCGTCGTCGCGGCGACGCCAAACAGGATGGCGAGCAGCAGGGTCTGTAGGATTTCGCCCTCGGCGAAGGCTGAAACGAACGTCTTGGGGATCAATGCCATCAGGAAATCGACGATGCCACCGGCCTTAGCGGCGCTCTTTTCGAAATTGCTGATCGCGGTCGCAGCCGCACCTGTTGCCGGACCCGTGGCGTGCAGGCCAGCGCCGGGCTGGAAGGCGTTGCCGACGATCAGGCCGACGGCAAGGGCGAGCGTACTGACCACTTCGAAGTAGATCAGCGCTTTCGTAGCCACCCGACCTAGTTTGCCGAGATCGTGAATCTGCGTGAGACCGAGCACAACGGTGGTGAAGATGATCGGGCCGATCAGCGTCTTGAGAATGGCGATGAAGGCATCACCCATGGGCTTCATGGCGCGTCCCGTCTCCGGCCAGACAAGGCCGACGACGATGGCGATGGTGATCGCCACGAGCACCTGGATATAAAGCGGGCGGAAGGGAGCAAGCCATTTCAACATTATTTTCCCTCGTCTCGATGACTTGGAACAAGCGTTCGATAGAATGTCGTCACCTGTTCCAGGACGGCTGCGGGCTTTTCCGCGGCCATGAAGTGCGCGGCGTCGATTTCGGCCAAACATGGACGTGCCAACAAAGCGGCGGCGCGGCGCGCCATTTCAGGCGGGCGAACGCGATCGCGTTGCCCCGCCACAAGCAGAACGGGGCATGACAAGGCGCGTAGCGTGTCCTCGATGTCGAGGTCGAGCAGGGCTTCGTTGTGCCGCGCGAAACCATAGGGATCGTTGCTCAAGTAACGCGCACGGTACAGCGCGCGCGCTTTGCCGTCGTCGGGCGGCCAGGCGCGGTCCAAGGTCAGCGGCAAGGTGGCACGCAAGCCCTGCGTATCGGTCTGCCGGGCGCGTGCGCGCATCAGATCGGCACGCTGCGGGTCGACCTCCAACGCCGGGCTCAAGAGCGCGAGCGAGGCGATTTGCGTGCGGCGGCGCCCGGCCAGCATGACCGCTTGCGCTGCGCCCATGGCAGCGCCCATGACATGCAGCCCCTGCGACGGAAGCAGCTGGTCGACGAGTGCTTCAAGGTCGTCGACGAGCTCATTCAAACTGAACGGTTGCCGCACCTTTTCGGAGCGGCCGGCACCACGTTGGTCGTAGCGCAGCACGTGAAAATCACGTGCCAGTGCCGGTACGATGGCGTCCCAGCTCTCAAGACTGCCGCCGATCTCGTGGATCAAAAGGAGGGCCGGTCCCTCGCCTTCACGGGTGAAGCGCAAAGTGACGCCGTTGACCTCGGCCCAGCCGTCTTCGTGCGTCGTTTCCACCCCGGTCTCCCGCACAATCTCATGACAAAGAGTCTTGCGCTCCATGGAGCCGTGAATATCGGCGGCATCTGCCATATACAAATGCTATAATTATATAAACAGTGATGCCGAAGAGGTATGGATTCATGGACCTGCGTGCGTTGCGTTATTTTGTTTCCGTTGGGCAATTGGGCAGCGTCACGCGCGCGGCCCAGGCCTTGAACATCGCGCAGCCGGCGTTGAGCCGGCAGATCCATAAGCTCGAACATGAGCTGAACGTCACTTTGCTGCTGCGCAAGCCGCGGGGGATGGAGCTGACGCCGGAAGGCACGCGTCTGCTCAGGCGGGCCGAAGCGATCTTCCGATCCGTTCAGGATGTCACCGAGGAGCTGCGAGCCGGCACGCTGACCGAAAACGGTCGCGTCTCCCTCGGGGTGCCGCCCGCCACGGGGGCGCTCGTGGTGCCCGCCCTGGCGCGTGCGTTCCGCGCGGAGCTTCCCCAGGCAACGCTTCACATTCGCGAGGGCGTCGGCAATTGGCTGACCGATTGGGTTTTGGAGGAACAGGTCGAGGTGGCTTTGATCCACAATCCGCCGCGCCTGCCGGAACTAAGGGTCGTGCCGCTGATCACCGAACACATGGTTCTGGTGTTGCCGCACAAGAGTGTCAGGACCGATTGGCCGGTACCGCGCGTGCAAAGGTTGAGCCTCTCCCAGGCGGCGCAACTGCCGTTGATTTTGCCGACCCATCCGCATACCAATCGTCTGCTCCTCGACGGGGTGCTGGCGCGTCAGGGACAGTCCCTGCGTCCGTTCATGGAAGTGGATAGTGTTGGCATTACCAAAGCCTTGGTCGAGGCCGGATTGGGCGCGACCATCTTGACCCATGCCGCTGCCTATCCCGATGTTCTGGCCGGACGCCTACGAACGATCTCGATTGAGCGTCCGCCTTTGATCTCGACACTGGCTCTGGTCAGCTTGAAGCAGCATCATCGCACGGCCTTGCAGGATCGCGTCGAAAAGCTGCTGCGCGAAACACTGTCACTGCTGGCGCGGCAGGGGCGGCTGCACGGCGTTTTGGCAACGTCCAAAGTACTCGTCGACGCTCCTGCGCCGCCGACGAGCAAAGCGCTCGGTCGTTTGAAAAAGGGAGCGGTCAAACCGTCTGTTTGAGGCGGGCGAGCCGCGCCGCCGAGGCTTCGATGCGCCCGGCGGGAATGCGGCCGCTGGCGACAGCGTCCTTCACCGAGGCGATCATCGTCGCCGCCAGATTGGGATCGGGCGTGCGTGAGTTCGACAACAACAGAAGATCGTTGCCGGCGGAAATGGCGCGGATCACCGCTTCGCTGAGCGTATAGGACGAGCGGATCGCCGCCATATCGAGGTCGTCGGTCATGGCGACGCCTTGAAAGCCGATGTCGCGGCGCAGGACGCCTTCGATGGCCGTGCGCGACAAGGTCGCCGGCTCGCCGCCGGTGATGCGCGCATGGGCGAGATGCCCGCTCATGACGATGTCGATATCGCCGCTGCGCGCCATGCGGCGGTAGGGTTCGAGTTCATCGGGCTTCCACGTTCCCGTCAGATCGACGGGTTTTTCGTGGCTGTCGACCAGGGTCGAGCCATGGCCGGGAAAATGTTTCAGGGCGGTCAGCACGCCGGCGCTGCGATGACCTTCGACGAAGGCCGATCCATAGGTCGCGACGGTGGCGCCATCCTTGCCGAAGGCGCGGCCCCATTTGGCGATGATCGGATTGCGCGGCTCGAAGCCGAGATCGACGACCGGCGCCAGGTTGAGATTGAAGCCGGCGGCGCGCAGTTCGCCCGCCATGGCGGCATAGATACGTTCGGCATTGGTCGGCTCGCCGCGCGCCGCGATGGCCTGCGCCGGCTGCACGGCATTATAGCCGCTCTTGGCTCCGAGCCGTTGAACGGCGCCGCCTTCCTGATCGACGGCAATCAGCGGCTTGAACTGACGGCCAGACGAAGCGAAGAGGCGCGTCAGGCTTTCGATGCCCTGGCGCGAGCGCGTGTTGTGGCCGAGGAAACAGGCACCGCCTGCTTGGCCCGCCGCGATCTGCCGCGCCAATCCCTGCGCGCCGCCCGCATCGCTTGCCGCGCCGGAGAAACCGAGGATCAGCATCTGGCCGATCATCTGATCGTCGGCGGCGGCGCTGGCGCGTGTCACGTAAGGCGCAGCCAGCGCGGAAGAAGCGGCAAGGAAATGGCGGCGAGACAGGCTCATGAATCATACCCCGTGGGAAGCACCGCACCGTGCGAGGCTGTCGCGTCGAGATTATGGCGGGTCCGCCGCGACTTAGCCGATTCGCCGGACCAGCTTTTCGTAGAGAGGATTGACGGCGCTGAACACATAATCAAGCGAGCCGACGGTGACGTGTTGCGCGCCTTGCGCGATCAGCCAGTCGGCCAAAGCCGGCGTGCGCTCCACCGGGCAGATCAACGAGACGATGTCCGCATGGCTGCCGAGGATGGCGCGCGCCTGGAACAGGCTTTCGGCCCGCTCGGTGTAAGTGGCCGCGCTGTCGGCCAGGCGTGCCCGCACCTCGCGCGACGTCCGCGCTTCCTCTTCCGCGAAAATGCGGCCGAGAATGCTTCTGGCGGCTTTCCGGGTGGCGTCGTTCCAATCGGCTTTCACCGAGGCCACGAGATTGGCTTGCGATTCCAGCATCACGCCATCGTCGAGCACTTTAAGAGCATTGGCGCGCAAGGTGGCGCCGGTCGTCGTGATGTCGACGATCAGTTCCGCCTGGCCCGCCGCCGGCGCGCCCTCGGTGGCGCCGAGCGATTCGACGATGCGGTAATCGGTGACGCCCATCTCGGCGAAATAGCGCTGCGTCAGGTGGATATATTTGGTCGCCACGCGCATGCGTTCGCCGCGCCGCGCCCGATAGCTGGCGGCGACGTCGTCGAGATCGGCCATGGTCTTCACGTCGATCCACGCTTGCGGCACGGCGACGACCACATTGGCGTGGCCGAAGCCGAGCGGTTGCAGCAGTTCCATGCGCGCGTCGGCATCGGCCACGGTTTCGCGCACCAGGTCTTCGCCGGTGACGCCCATGTGGACATTGCCGGAGGCAAGCTGCGACACGATTTCGGAGGCCGAGAGGAAAGCGATTTCGACGCCGCTCACTTCGGCGATCAGACCGCGATAGTCACGCGCGCCACGCCCCTGCACCAAGGTGAGGCCGGCGCGGCCGAAAAATTTCGCGGTGTTTTCCTGTAGCCGACCTTTCGATGGCACGGCGATGACGAGGTTGCTCATGCTTTGGCTCCCGCGACGTCGAGCCGGTCGCACCAAATGGCAGCACCCACAGCCGGAATGTCGGCATCGGCGCCCAAGGTCTTCAGCAATCCGTCATAGCGGCCGCCACCGACGATCGGCCTGTTGTCGCTGCGCGAGCGATCCTGCGCCTCGAAGACGAAGCCGGTGTAGTAGTCGAGATTGCGGCCGAAGCGGGCGGAGAAATGCAATTCGCCGATATCGAAGCCGCGTGCCGCGATGAAGCCGAGCCGCGCCTCGAACGCATCGAGCGCCGCCGCCAGATCGAGCTTGGTGTCGTCCGCCAAAGCGCGCAATTGCTGGGCCGCATCGTCCGGGTTGCCGGCGATGGCGAGATAGCGCTCGATCACGACGCGCTTTTCGGCAGCTAGCGCACTGCCAGCCTTCAGCGAAGCCTGTTCGAGGAAACGCTCCGCAATCTCGCCGGCCGTGCGGCCGCTCACCGAGGAAATGCCGGCGATCGACAGAAGATCTTCGACGAGCGCGCGGGCGCCCTGCTTGTCGGTGCCCTCGAGCGCCGCCAGCACGCCTGAATGATCACCGCCGTTGCCGTTCTCCGGCAGAGCGAACAGGGCATCGAGCGACTGGCCGCGGGCATGGCCGCGCCGGATGCGGCGCAGCCACACGGGCGGCAGGTTTAGAATGTCGAGCAGGCGGGTGAACAGGCCTGTGTCGCCGATGCGCACCGCCAGCGGTCCGCCATGGGCAGCGCGTGCCGCCTCCAGAGCCACGGTAAAGATTTCCGCGTCGGCCGCTTCCCGGTCGCTGCGCCCGAAGCTTTCCAGCCCCGCCTGGTTGAATTCCACCGGGCCCGTGGGCCGGTAGCGGAACACAGGGCCGAGATAGGAGAAGGCGGCCGGCTTACCGGCGGCCGAGGCCAGATAATCGCGGCAGACCGGGATAGTATATTCCGGCCGCAGGCAATATTCGGCGCCCGATGCGTCGGTCGTCAGATAGATACGGCCACGGATGTCCTCGCCCGACTGGTCGAGAAAGACCGAGGCCGGTTGCAGGATGGATGGCTCGGCACGGACATAGCCCGCCGCCACGAGACGGGCGATCAGCGCGCTCTCGCGTTCGGCAGTCTGGTCCTTGGCGGTCTGACCCTTGGACGGCGCAGTCACGGTAAAATCCTCAAATTTGCGCTTTCTCTTATCAATTGAGAGACGCAGAGGCGAACGGTTTTGCGCTGCAAGGTGAACGGAAATTGCTGCCCGTTCTGGCCCGATCAGGCCTTTTTCCAGGGAGTCACGGGGCCGAGAGCCCAATCGCCGGATTTGTCGCGGCAGGCGGTGCCTTGCAGGGACTGTTCCGGATGGGAGCCGGAGAGGTCGGCGACGAAGGACCGGCAGATCTTGTCGTCCACCGGCTTGGCCTCGCCGACGGGGCGGAAAACCCCCTTGGCGCCAGATTTCGGATTGTCCCAGGAGACCGGCAGGCCGTTGCCCTGCGGGTCGAGCGCCACGCCCATGGCGCCCTTGGCCCGGCGCCAGTCCTCCGAGTCGAGTGACGACGACAGCGGCGAGGGCGACAACGAAGAAGCTGGCCGGATCGATCCGGTCACGTCCGGATCTTCCTTGGCGATGAAGGAGGGGAGCGGAATCGACGTGGCACAGCCGCCGAGGCCGAGGGCGAGACCGATCAGCACGCCAATCGGTGCGATGGAACGCAAACCCGCGACGACAAATTGGCGGTTTTCGCCTATATCAAGGCTCGGAAAGGGAAAAACGCGCAACTCTGAAATCCATTACAAAGAACTTGCCAGGGAAGTTAAACATTGAACCAGTTAACAGCGGGTGACTTCACCGATGCCGCCGAGCCTTTCGCCCTGTTTGGCGACTGGTTTGCCGAAGCGATCAAGTCCGAGCCCAATGATCCGTCCGCCATGGCTCTGGCGACAGTCGATCCCGCCGGCCTGCCCGACGTGCGCATGGTGTTGATGAAGGATTGGGACGATCGCGGTTTCGTCTTCTATACCAATCGCGAAAGCGCCAAGGGCGGCGAACTCGCGGGCAGTATGAAGGCGGCCGCCAATTTTCATTGGAAGAGCCTGCGCCGGCAGGTGCGCGTGCGCGGCCCGGTGGAACAGGTCACCGATGCCGAATCCGACGCCTATTTTTCTTCGCGGCCGCGCGATGCCCGCATCGGCGCTTGGGCGAGCCAACAGTCGCGCCCGGTCGAATCCCGCTTCGCTTTCGAGAAGGCGATTGCTGCTTACACGCTGAAGTTCGGTATAGGCGAAGTACCGCGTCCGGCCTACTGGGTGGGCTTTCGCATCCGCCCCGTGCAGATCGAATTCTGGCATGATCGTCCCTTCCGCTTGCACGATCGCATCACCTTCCGCCGCGACAAGCCGGAAGGCGATTGGCGCAAGGAACGGCTGTTCCCGTAAGGCTTCTGCACCATGACCGACAATCGCGATTATCCGCCCCGTCCCATTCTCGCCGCCAGCGCCGCCGTCTGGCGCGGCGGCAAGGTTCTGCTCGGCGCGCGCCGGCTGCCGCCCTTCGATAAAATATTCAGCCTGCCTGGTGGCCTCGTCGAAACCGGCGAGACCTTGGAACAGGCTGCCGTGCGTGAGGTCGAGGAGGAGACGGGCGTACGCGCCGAGATCGTCGCCTTCAACGGCTGGCGCGAAGTGATCACCCATGACGATGACGGCCGCGTCAAACGGCACTATGTCATCGCCTCTTTCGCGGCGCGCTGGCTGTCGGGCGAAGGCACCGCAGGCGATGAGCTGGGACAAGTCATCTGGGCGGACGAAGCGCATTACGCCTCGCTCTCGCTGACGCAAGGGCTGGCCGAACTCCTGGCCAGTGCTCGCATGTTGGTCGACAAACCGGCGTAAGGCGGCAAACCTTGAAACGATCGGCGCGCTTCCCTGCGATGGCTCTGCTAAGCTTGGCTCTGGTTTTCAGTGGGCCACTGGCCAATGGCGCGTTGGCGCAGCAAAAGCCGCCGGCGGCAGCGGCACCCGCGCCGGATACCGCGCCGCCTTATGAGCGGCAACTGCTGCGGCTTTCCGAAATTCTCGGCGCGCTCGCCTTTCTGCGCGATCTCTGCGGCGCCAACGACAGCGCCGAATGGCGCCGGCGCATGACCGCCCTGATCGAGGCGGAAGGGCTGACGGAACCACGCAAAGCGCGCCTGGCCGGGGCCTTCAACCGGGGCTTTCGCGGCTATGAGCAGACCTATCGGTCCTGCACGCCCAACGCGCAATTGATCATCTCGCGCTACCTCGACGAGGGGCAAAAGATCGTTCGCGAGGTCGCCAACCGTTACGGTGGCTAGCGTTAACCTTTTTTTTATTCGATGGTCGCAGTCGCGGGCAGGGGTGACTAAATTGACCCCACGATGACAACGCCGCCGAACACCTCTCTCGTCAATGAATTCAACGCCGCCGAGCAGCGCCGCGAGGCCCTTGGCTACTTCACCGAAGCCTTCGCGGAAGCGGTGCTGGCGGGAATCGAGAGCGGCTGCTTTGCCCATGCGGCGCTGGACGCGGCCTTCCGCGAACTCGTCGGCATTCACGGCGAGGAGCAGGTCGCCAAATTCGCCGAGCGTCTGCCCGAGCGCATTCGCCACGGCGAATTCTCGCTGACGCGCCGCCATTAACGTCCCGACAGTCTCGACAGCGCTCATTCCCCCCGACATGATCGGGTCGACGCAAATATGCGCGGTAATGGGGAGGAATATAATGCGCTTCAGCCTATCTCGTGGGCTCCTGACTTTGGGCGTTTTGGCCATCATGGCCGGCACCGCGGTCGCCCAGACTTTTCCCGACAAACCGATCCGTATGATCGTGCCTTATGTGGCGGGCGGCGCGACCGATGCGGCCGCGCGGCTCTTCGCAGCGAAGCTTCAGGAGCAGATGAAGGTTGCGGTCGTCATCGAGAACCGTGCCGGTGCAGGCGGCAATATCGGGACAGACAACGTCGCCAAGTCCCCGCCCGATGGCTACACCATTCTCTTCAACATCAACGGCCAGGCGATTTCGCCGTCGATCTATAAGTCGCTGCCTTTCGATGCCGACAAGGATTTCATCCGCGTCACGCAGCTTGTCGCGACATCGACGGTGATCGTCGTTCATCCGAAAGTGCCGGCGAAGAATTTGCAGGAGCTAGTAGCCTTGGCGAAAGCCAAGCCCGGCGTTCTCAACTATGGCTCGACCGGCATCGGCAATTCGCTGCATCTGACGATGGAGCTGTTGAAGAAGGAAACCGGCACCGACATCCAGATGGTGCCGTTTCGCGGTGACGCGCCGCTCTTTCAATCATTGCTGACCGGCGACATCGAAATCGCTCTGGTGCCGACATCGGCGACCAAGCCGCATATCGAATCCGGCGCCGTGCGCGCCATCGGCATCACCACGGCGCAACGCACGCCCTCCATGCCCGATGTGCCGACGATCGCCGAACAGGGCCTGCCGAATTTCATCGTCGCGGGATGGATGGGTCTATTTCTGCCCACGGGCACGCCGCGCGCCATCGTTGATCGCTATTGGAAGGAATCGAAAGCCGCGCTCGAAGCCTCGGATATGAAGCAGCGTCTCGCTACGATGGAATTGCAGCCGGTGGGCAACACACCGGAGGAATTCGACAAGGTGTATCGTGATGACCGGGCGCGCTTCGCCCGTGTCATCAAGGAAGCCAACATTCCGCTGCAAGATTGAGCGTGAGGCCGGGGCTTGCCCGGCCTCGCACATTCACGCGGAAACGGCGCCGCCGATCGTATCCAATTCTTTCAGAACGTCTTCCGACAAGGCCATGTCGGCGACCGCGAGGTTCTGTCGCAAATGGGCCACCGACGACGTGCCGGGGATGAGCAGGATATTCGGCGAGCGCTGCAGCAGCCAGGCGAGGGCAACCTGCATCGGCGTGGCGCTGAGGCGTTGCGCGACCGCCGAGAGCGTCGAGGATTGCAACGGGCTGAAACCGCCGAGCGGGAAGAACGGCACGTAAGCAATCTCGTCGCGGGCAAGATCGTCGATCAAGCCGTCGTCGTCGCGATGCGCCAGATTGTATTGGTTCTGCACGCAGACGATGTCGCAGATGCGACGCCCTTCGGCGATCTGCGTGGGCGTGACATTGCTTAAGCCGATGTGCCGGATGAGGCCTTGTCGCTGCAAATCGGCGAGCACGGTGAGCGGCGCTTCGATCGAGCCTTCGGCCGGCCCATGCGTATCGAACATGATCCGCAGATTGACCACGTCCATCACGTCGAGATGGAGATTGCGCAGATTGTCATGCACGGCCTGCGTCAGTTCGGCCGGCGAAAAGGCAGGCAGCCACGAAGCATCCTCGCCGCGCCGCGCGCCGATCTTGGTGACGATGACGAGGTCCTTGGGATAGGGCGCCAAGGCTTCCCGGATCAGCCGGTTGGTCACGTAAGGACCATAGAAATCGCTGGTGTCGATGTGATTGACCCCGGCGGCGATGGCCTCGCGCAGGACGGCGAGCGCGCCAGCGTGATCCTTGGGTGGGCCGAAAACGCCAGGGCCGGCGAGTTGCATGGCGCCATAGCCGAGACGCTTCACGCTGCGGCTGCCGAGGGAAAAAGTACCAGATTGTTCAAGAGACATGATCGAGCTCCGTGCCAGACCGCCCCTAGCTAGTCACTCGCCATACGTGCGATAATATAGGATAATTGGCACAAGCTGTGCGGAAAAGCGAACAATGAAGGTCGACCTCAGTGATCTGAACGCCTTCGTGGCCGTGGCGCAGGCCCAGGGCTTTCGCGAAGGTGCCCGCATCAGCGGCATGAGCCCGTCCGGCCTCAGCGAGGCGGTGCGCCGGGTGGAGGAGCAGCTCGGCGTCAGACTGCTTCACCGCACTACCCGCAGCGTCGTGCCGACGGAAGCCGGCGAGCGCTTGCTCGAACGCTTAAGTCCCGCCTTGAACGAAGTGGAAGCGGCGCTCGATGTCGTCAACAATTTCCGCGACCGGCCGGCGGGCACGCTGAAGCTCAATGTGCCGACCGCCGCGGCGCGGCTGGTGTTGCCGGCGATCGTGCCGCCCTTCCTTGCCGCTTTTCCCGATATTCGTCTCGAGGTCACGGTCGAGGACGGCTTTGTCGATGTGGTCGCCGCCGGGTGCGATGCCGGCATCCGCTATGAGGAAAAACTAGAGCAGGCCATGATCGCCGTGCCGATCGGCCCACGCGTCCAGCGCTTCGCCACGGCGGCGGCGCCATCTTATCTCGCCCGCCACGGCCGCCCGATGCATCCGCGCGATCTGCTGAACCACGCCTGTCTGCGCGGCCGCTTCGCCAGCGGCGTGACGGCGCAGTGGGAGTTCGAGCGAAACGGAGAAACCATACGCGTTGATCCGACGGGGCCGCTGCTTGTCGGCATCGGCGCGGGCGCCGATCTGGTCGTGGACGCCGCCATTGCTGGCAGTGGCATCATCACCCTCTTCGAGGATTGGTTACGGCCCTATATGGCAAGCGGCGTGCTCGAACCCGTGCTGGAAGACTGGTGGCAAAGTTTCTCCGGACCTTTCCTCTACTATCCGGGGCATCGCCTCGTGCCGGCACCGTTGCGCGCTTTCATCGACTTCATCAAGAGATGAGCCGGTCTACTGAGTATCCGGACGAATATTGAAAAGATCGAGCGCGCCCGCATCCTGCTCTTCGATGCCGTCGAGAAGCGCCCTCATCATCTCGTCAAAACCGTTCTGCTCATAGACGAGTTCGAACGCACCATCGTGGTTCCACACATAGACGTGCCCGTAATTGTCGCCAGGCTCGATATGCAGCAGCAAGGCATTGCTGGCATTGTTGGGTTCGGCGATGGGGATCAAATGGGCGAGTGAAACGCCGTATTCCTCGCGGAAGGCGTCGGCCGCCTCTTCCACGCTCTCGGTCATGGTGAGGAAATTCACCACATCCGCGTGATGTTGCGCGAGTTGTTCGGGCGCGTGGAAGTGCAGACTGGCATCCTCGTGCGGCGCGCGCACGAAGAGAACGCTCTTGCCGCGTGTTTTCAGAAAGGCGCGATAGTCGTCGGGGAAACGGCCGGCAAAAGCGTGTTCGGCTTCCGAGATCGCGGCTGCGTTCGCCGGTGTGTTGCTCAGGCTCCAGCGCCAAGAGGCGCGTTTTGCAGCCGTGTCTGCCGCCCGCCGCGCCGCATAGGACGCAAAGGAGGGGCGTGAGGTGATCGATGTGTAATGGCCGAAATGGATATAGCGATAGATGTCGTCGAAAGCGTCTTCCTCCCGCTCCGGAAAATGGTCGCAGAGGATATTGGCCCGCAGCACCGTGCGGTCCGTATCAATTTCCGCTTCCAGAGCCTGCTCGATCGCTGTCAGCGCGGCCATCGCATCGCCGGCCATGAGAGTGCGCCGGCACAGCAGTTCGAGCACATAGGCTTCGACTTTCCGCGGGCGCAGCGACCAGGTGTAAAATCCGGTGCCCGCGGCTTTGCACGCCCAGAGGCCGTCGCGCGCCTGTTCGCAGAGCGCCAGCGCATCGGCGGCGCCTGTTGCGGAAGCATAGTGCGCGCGTGCCCATAAGGCGACGGGCTCATTCTCGGCGGGCGTGTCTTTCAAGGCCGCGATACATTGCGCTTGCACGGGCACGGGATCGGCGAACATCGCCAGCAACACTTCATCTAGCGCCTTCTGCCAATCGGGCTTCGGCGTGTCGTCACCTTCGAGATCGCGCAAGGTATATTCGGTGTGGTGGGTTTCCACATAACCGGACTGACGCAGTTTTTCGGCCTCATCACGGTAAGCGGAAACCCCCTCATGCGTCGTCGGATAATCCTTGCGCAGGAACTCGCCAAACAGATTGCCGTCGACTTCGTAGCTCGGCCGGCCGTTCGGATAATCGGCGTAATTGATCTTTCGCGCGTAGATGCCCATCAGCACATCGGGCGTGTACAGCAGCAATCGGTCGTCGCTCGGCGCTTTGTGAAAAAATTTCGCGAAATACATTTTGCCTCGGCTAGAGTCTTTCACCGTTTCAATGAAACGGTGAAAGGCCTCAGGCTCTTGTTTTGACGCGTTTTCTTTACGCGAACCGGAAGCCACTTCGCTCGAAAACGCTTCAATGAAAGCCGAGGGTGGCGCGATTTCATGACAGGTTCAAGTCACGCCGCATTATGTGCGGCGCGCTATGAACGATCAGAAAATATGCGCTGAGGTGAATTTCATCGATACGCGTTCGCCAATCGCCGGGGCCACCGTGCTGGCGAGGTCGAGTTCCAACCGCTTGGCATAGCCGCGCACTGCCACTTCCAGCCGGCGCACCGCGCCATTGCGGCGGATGCGTTCGACGATGCCTGGGAGCGCCAGCGGGCCGTTGTCGGCGAGCTTGATGTGCTGCGGACGCACGTAGAGCGAAGCAGGGCCGCTGCGATTCAAGCCGATGCCGCCAAACACAGGTGTATCATCGAAGAAAGCCTGGCCGCCGGCGACATGGACGGGCAGCTTGTTGGCTTCGCCGAGAAATTCGCAGACGAAGGCATTTTCCGGCATGTCGTAGACCGCATCCGGCGAACCGATCTGTTCGATGACGCCCTGATTGAGGATCGCCACCTTGTCGGCAAGTTCCAGCGCTTCTTCCTGATCGTGGGTGACGAACACCGTCGTCTGGCCCGTGCGTTCATGCAGTTCGCGCAGCCAGCCGCGCAGGTCCTTGCGCACCTTGGCATCGAGCGCGCCAAACGGCTCGTCGAGCAGCAAGACGCTGGGTTCGATGGCGAGCGCGCGCGCCAAGGCAACGCGCTGACGCTGGCCACCGGAGAGTTGGGTCGGAAAGCGCTTTTCAAGGCCGGCCAATTGCACCAGATCGAGCAGATGGCCGACCCGCTTGTGGATCTCGGCGGAGCTCGGGCGCTCTCGGCGCGGCCGCGCGCGCAGGCCGAAAGCGATATTCTCGAAGACGGTCATGTGCTTGAACAGAGCGTAGCTCTGAAACACGAAGCCGATCCGGCGATCGCGCAGCGACAGGCTGCGCATGTCGGTCGCGTCGAAGAACACCCGGCCTTGATCGAGTTCCTCCAGGCCGGCGATGGCGCGCAGCAGCGTGGTTTTGCCCGAGCCCGAAGGACCAAGCAAAGCGACCAGCTCTTGTTGTTTGACCCGCAGCGAAACGTCGCGCAGCGCCGGATAGGCACTGAACTGTTTGTGGGCATGTTCGATGGTGATGGAGACGGACATGATCCTGCTCAACGGTGCGAAGATGCGGCGATCGCATCGGCGTATCGCCATTCCAGGAAGGTTTTGAGGACGAGGGTGACGAGCGCCAGCCCGGCCAGCAGCGAGGCGAGGGCGAAGGCAGCGACACCGTTATATTCGTTGTAGAGAATTTCGATCTGTGTCGGGATGGTCGTCGTCACGCCACGGATCTTGCCGGAGACGACGGCCACCGCGCCGAATTCGCCCATGGCGCGGGCGTTACAGAGCAGCACGCCGTAGAGCAGGCTCCACTTCACATTCGGCAGCGTGATGGTGAAGAAGGTGCGCCAAGCCGAGGCGCCCAACGTCAGCGCCGCTTCCTCATCATCTGTGCCCAGCGCCTGCATGTGCGGGATCAACTCGCGCGCAACGAAGGGGAAGGTGACGAAGATCGTGGCGATGACGATGCCGGGAACCGCGAAGACGATGGCGAGATCATGCGCCTTCAGCCAGGGGCCGAAATAGCCCTGCGCGCCGAACAGCAGCATATAGCTCAAGCCGGCGACGACCGGCGACACGGAGAAGGGCAGATCGATCAGGCTGACGAGCAGGCTCTTGCCCTTGAACTCGAATTTCGCCACCGCCCAGGCGGCGGCCACGCCGACGATGATGTTGAACGGCACGGCGATGGCGGCGACATAAAGCGTCAGCCAGATGGCCGAAGCCGCGTCGGGATCGGCGAGCGCCGTCAAATAGGCCTCCCAGCCGCGCTTGAAGGCCTCGGCGAAGACGGAGATGAGCGGCAGAAACAGAAAGAGCCCGAGAAAGACAAGTGCGCAGGCGATCAGCACCACGCGGGTGGGAAGGGATTCGCCGGAAATCTCCCGATCGGGCGCGCGCGGCGCGAGTGTGATGTCAGACATGACCGAGCCTTTCGCGGCCCCAGGCCTGGACCAGGTTCAAGACGAGGATCATGACGAAGGAGACGATCAGCATCATCATGCCGATCACGGCGGCGCCGGCGTAGTCGAACTGTTCGAGCTTGATGACGATCAGCAGCGGTGCGATCTCCGACACCATCGGAATATTGCCGGCGATGAAGATCACCGAACCATATTCGCCGACGGCGCGGGCGAAGGCGAGGACGAAGCCGGTGAGCACGGCCGGCGCGACGGCGGGCAGGATGACGCGAAAGACCGTGCGCAGGCGGCTGGCGCCGAGCAGAGCGGCGGCTTCCTCGATCGAGCGTTCGCTCTCGGCCAGAACGGGCTGCACCGAGCGCACGACGAAGGGCAGGCCGATGAAGATCAGTGCCACCATCACGCCCAGCGGCGTGTAGGCGACTTGAAAGCCGAGTTGATCGGCGAAGGCGCCGACCCAGCCGTTCGGCGCATAGATGGCGGAGAGCGAAATGCCCGCCACGGCGGTCGGTAAGGCAAACGGCAGATCGACGGCCGCGTCGATCAGACGCCGGCCGGGAAACTTATAACGCACCAGGATCCAAGCGATCAGCAGGCCGAAGACGGTGTTGACCAGCGCAGCGATCAAGGCGGCGCCAAAGGACAGGCGCAAGGCCGCGAGCGTGCGCGGCGAAGTGGCGATGGCGACGATATCCGTCCAGCCGGCGCCGGCGGCACGCAGCATCAAAGCGGTGAGGGGGATCAAAACGATAAGGCACAACGCGGTGAGCGTTGTGCCGAAGGCGAGGCCGAACCCGGGGAGGATGCTCGGCTGTCGCCATCTCGTGGAGGCTGCGAGGCTCATCGGGCCGGCTTGTAAAGCTGGTCGAACGTGCCGCCATCGTCGAAGTGCGTCTTGGTCGCCTTGGCCCAGCCGCCGAATTCGCCGTCGATCGTCACCAGATCAAGCTTGGGGAAGAGTTCGACATCCTTCGGATCGGCCGCTTCGACATTGCGCGGACGATAATGGTTCTTGGCGATGATCTTCTGCGCTTCCGGCGTATAGAGGAATTCAAGATAGGCCTGTGCCGTGGCGCGGGTACCCTTCTTGTCGACATTGCCGTCGACGATGCTGACCGAGGGTTCGGCGAGGATCGACAGGCTCGGTACGACGATGTCGAACTTGTCCTTGCCGAATTCGTCGAAGGCGAGGAAGGCTTCGTTTTCCCACGACAGGAGCACGTCGCCGAGGCCGCGCTGGGCGAAGGTGGTGGTCGAGCCGCGCGCGCCCGTGTCGAGCACCGGGACGTTGCGCAGGACGGCGGCGATATATTCGCGCACCTTGGCTTCGTCCTTCAGATTCTTGGTCGCCCAGGCCCAGGCCGCGAGATAGTTCCAGCGCGCGCCGCCCGAGGTTTTCGGATTGGGGGTGATGACCGATACGCCGGGCTTGGCGAGATCGCCCCAGTCCTTCAGACTCTTCGGATTGCCCTTGCGGACGAGGAAGACGATGGTCGAGGTGTAGGGGGCGGAGTTCTGCGGCAGGCGCTTCTGCCAATCCTTGGGGATCAAGGTCGAACGCTCGGCGATCGCATCGATGTCGCCAGCGAGCGCCAGGGTGACGACGTCGGCATTGAGGCCGTCGATCACCGTGCGGGCCTGCGAGCCTGAGCCGCCATGCGATTGGCGGATGGTCAGCGTCTGGCCGGTCTTGGCCTTCCACTGCGCGATGAAAGCCGTGTTGATGGCGCGATAGAGTTCGCGGGTCGGATCGTAGGAGACGTTGAGCAGTTCCTGCGCCCGCGCGCCCCAGGCCACGAAAAACACGAACGCGAAGGCAGCGATAATAGAGACGATATCGACGATCCGTCGCAGCCGGCCGATGGGCGGCACGGCGGTAGCTTGCGGACGACTGGACGACATGACGGCACCCCTTTGTCTTTAATGCCGATAATGTTGATCCATTCTATCAACTTTGCAAGTCTGTTTTTTATTTTTAATAACACAACAGTTGTGTGAAATGGGCGTACCCTCTTATCCGCCTTTAACGCCCCGTTCTCTGCTTAAATGCCGGCGCCCATATAGAGTTCCATCTCCTGGGTGGAGCCGTTTGCTTTCGCCTCTTCCGCATGCCGCATGGCGCTCGCAAGCGAAATCTTTTCAAGCACTTCCAGTTGTGCCGTAAAAGCCTCGGCGAAACCGGCACGCAGCGCGCAGGCGATTTCGTCGGGGCAATCCTCGCAACGCCGGTAGGAATGGCGCGAGAGGCAGGAAAGAGGGGCGATGGGACCATCGGTCACGCGCAAAACCTGGCCGATGGAGATTTCTTCCGGCGATCGGCTCAGAAAATAGCCGCCCTCCTTGCCGCGCCGGCTGGTCACCAGGCGGTTGCGCTTCAGCTCGAGCAGGATCTGCTCAAGAAAGGCACGCGGGATGTTTTCCTGCTCGGCGATCTGCCGTGTTTGCACGGTTTCGCCCGGCGCGGCACGCGCCAGGGCAATCAGAGCTTTGAAGGAATAGCGGGCTTTCTGCGAGATCATCCGCCCTGGTTAGCCGAATTCCCGAAAAAAGGCATCATCCCGTTAGGTCGCTGGCCGCGAACCGTTATCATGTGCCCATGGACGCAAGACAGAAGCCTGCCCGCCGCCCGCCGCCACCTCCGGTCGAAACTTTTTCTCCGCGCTCTGGCGATCTCGATGCCTTGCCGCCGCGCGTCGCCGAAATGCGCGAGCGCATTCTGGTGGCGACGCGCTCGGGGGATATCGAACGTTTGCGGCCGGCGATCGAATGGAACGAAACGCTGCCGCTGTTCGCGCGTGGGGACGATCGGCCGAGGTCGTTCGCCACGGTGATCGACTTCCTCAAACGCTATTCTTTCGACGGGCACGGTCGCGAAATCCTCGCCCTGCTGCAGGCGGCGTTTGAGAACGATTATGTGAAGAGTACGCGGGGCAGCACGGTCAGTTACATCTGGCCGCATTTCGCCGCGGTGCAGAAGCCCGATCCGACGGCGGACGAGCGTCTTGCCATGTATCGCTGCGTCCGCTTCGCCAATCTCGCTTTGACCAATGACATCGGTCTGCCGCTCATGCAGCGCGCCGGCATCGGGGAAGACGGAACCTGGCACTATTTTCTCGCCGGCTAGAGCCAAACGCGTATCCGGCAAACGTATTTTTGCCGCCGGCTTTTCCCTGATTGCGGCCCGGAGCCTTATGACGATTTCGTCAAATCTGGATGACATCACGTTTTTTGTGATGGGTTGAAATGTTCGTATATATATCGTAACAAGATCTATCGACTTTGGCCTGGATGAAGGCCGTCTGGCCGATCCGGCAGGCGCGTTCTCTACCAATATCGAAGTCCGGGGGAGGGGCGTGAGTTCCTGATCCGGACGCCTGTCTGGTGAAAGGAACTGAGAATGAACACTGGAACCGTGAAGTGGTTCAACGAGCAGAAGGGCTATGGATTCATCCAGCCCGATAGCGGCGGCAAGGATGTCTTCGTGCATATCTCGGCGGTGCAGGCAGCCGGCATGCATGGCTTGAACGAAGGTCAGAAGATCTCATTCGAAATCGTCACGGATAAGCGTTCGGGCAAGGCCGCTGCTGGTAATCTCAAGACGGAGTAAGGCTCTTCGTCACTCACCGCTTTTATCGCCGGCCATGGGCCGGCGATCGTATTTTGGAGGGGCCGCCGTCAGTTGCTCGCATGCGCGACGGGATAGCGATACTTGCCGAGGAAGGCCATCATCGCGATGACGACGAGCAGGGCGACGATGAAACCTTCGAGCACCGGCGTGTAGGACTGCGCCTGTTCGAACGACAGGCTCACCAGATAAGGGCCAACGCCCGAGCCGATGACGAAGATGGCGAAGAGAACGCCATAGATGGTGCCGATGGCGCGTAAGCCAAAATAGCGGCTAACGAGGAAGCCCATCAGATCGAGTTCGGCCCCAATGCCCAATCCGCACAGGATGGCTGCCACGTAAGGCACCGGACCGCTCGCGCCCGACAGCAGCAACAAAATGCCGAACACCGGGAAGCTGAAGACGGCCATGGCGACGGAGGGGCCATGATATTTATCGAGGCAATAGCCGACGAGAACGCGGCCGACAATCATTGCCAAACCGGCGATCGACATCACCGTTGCGGCGGCCTGAATTGAAAAGCCGCGCTTCATGAGAATGACGACCAATTGCGCCAGCACGCCGTTGATGGCCATCACTGCCAGCGAAAGACCGACCACCAAAAGCCAGAATTGCCGCGTGCCCGTGATCGCTTGCGCTACGGTGAGCCCCGGCAGCGTTTCCGATCCCAGTTGCGGCGTGGTTTGCGAGCCGGGCGCATCGCGAACGAAGAGCGCCACGGGAATAAAAGCCAGAACGAAGATAAAGGCGCCGAGCCCCAGATAAGCGCCGCGCCAGCCATAGTGCGTCATCAGCACAGCGACATATTGCGGCAAGAGAGCGACGCCGAGGCCGACGCCGGCCATGGCGAGGCCACAGGCCAGGCCGCGTTGCCGATCGAAACGACGCGAAATGACTTTCACATAGCCTGTCGGCGCTTGGATAGCGCTGAACGCGCCCTGAAGGGCGAACAAGGCATAGATGAGCGGCAGCGATGGCTGCATGAAGGCGAGCGCCGCGGTTGCCACGGCAAACAGCGTGATGAGTGGCAGCATGACGGGCCGCACGCCATATTTGTCCATCATATGCCCGGTCCACGGCGTCACCACTGCCGCGGCGATTGTGAGAATGAGCAGTGCGGCGGAGAAAGAGCTTTGGCTTATGCCGAGATCCGATGTGACCGGCCCGACGAACGTTCCGAAAATGAAAATGGTCGTCGCGCCTTGCCCGGCGATCATGCCGAGGACCGAGCCGAAGACAACCCACCATCGGTTGGCGAAAAGGCCTGCGGCGGATGGCGCGGCATCAACGGCCAGATCATTGTGAAGAGACGTCATCTCTCCCTCCCTTTGAGCGTCCAGAACCCTTGGCCAGGATCTCGAATACGGCGATAGAAAATTGCAAAAGGCCAAAGGGCGATGCTGGGCAGCAGGCGGGAAGGTCTTCTGGGCGTATCCAAGTCCCTAGCTGAAAGATGATTGGCTTGACGAATGATTTGACCGAGGGGACGACATGTCAATCGTCGGCTCGATTACATTTTCGTTAGACTGGGTAGCGATAGGAGTTCTACACAATGGTGATGGCACGATGGCGATAGATTGCGTCTTTCATGCGGCCGCTGACAAATGTCGCAGCCGGCCTTAGTTTGCTCGACATGTCACAGCCGTCACTCTCCCATACGATCAGAACCGCCACTGTGGCGGACGCTGTACCGCTTGCCGAGCTGCATATCGCCTGTTGGCGTGAGACCTATCCTGGACTTATGCCGGAAGCGGTGTTGAACAGGCTTTCGCTTCCCGATCGGACGCAGCGTTGGCAGGCGATCCTAGGCCACCCGGACGTTTACAATGGCGCTGTAGTTTTCCTGATCGAATGCGAAGGGCGGCTCGTCGGGTTCGGTTCTTATGGCGATCAGCGGGCCCCCGATCTGTTGGCAAATGGCTTCAGCGGCGAGATCACGGCGCTCTATCTCTTGCGTGCGGCGCAGAAGCAGGGTCTGGGCCGCGCCTTGATGGCGACTTTGGCGAGGGGGCTCATCGCACGTGGACATCGTGCCGCGAACCTATGGGTGCTGCGTGAGAACGTCCAGGCGCGTGGCTTCTATGAGAGGCTGGGAGGCGAAGTGGTGGGCGAGAAAGAAGACGAGCGCGACGGAGCCGTCCTGATCGAACTGGCCTATGGCTGGCGCAACTTGCTTGCCCTCAGCCTGTCCAATCAATCTGCTATGCGCTAACCCTGCAGCGCCGCCCACATCTCGCGGTCGCGTTCCGCCGTCCAGATCACCGGATCGTTGATGCCCGAGGCTTCATCAAAAGCACGCGAGACGTTGAAGGGCAGGCAGTGTTCATAGATGGCGAACTGGCCGAAGCGCTGGTCCATGGCCGCGCGCGTCGCCGCCATGGTTTCCTTCAGGCTGCGGCCCTTGGCGACGGAGATTTCCGCCGCGCCATAGAGAGCATTGATGAAATCTCGCGTCATCGCCAGCGCTTCGCGCACCGTACCGCGCCCTTTCAGGGCGTCGCCGCGACCCGGCACGATCGCTTCCGGCGCGAATTCGGCTATGGCGTTCAGGGTTTGAGGCCACGCCCGCAGATGCGCGTCGCCGCAATAGCAGGCCGAGTGATATTCGACGAGATCGCCGGAGAACATCGCCTTCGCATCGGGCACCCAGGCGACGATATCGCCTGACGTATGACCGGCGCCGAGATGCATCAGGCGCACCTCACGCTTGCCGAGCCACACCGACATAGTGTTCTGGAACGTGACATTCGGCCAGGTCAGGCCGGGAATGCTCTGCGCATCCTGAAACAGACGAGGAAAGCGGCCGTATTCGGAATCCCAATCCTGCTGGCCGCGTTCGACGATCAGCCGCCGCGTTTCGTTCGAGGCGACGATGGTTGCATCGTTGTAGGCCGATGCGCCCAGAACGCGCACGGCATGATAATGCGACAGCACCACATAACGGATCGGCTTGTCGGTGACCTGCCGCACGTGCTCGATCACCTGATGCGCCATGCCGGGGGTTGCCTGTGCGTCGATCACCATGCAGCAGTCGTCGCCGACGATGATGCCGGAATTCGGATCACCCTCTGCGGTATAGGCATAGAGTCCGGCGCCGATCTCACCAAACGTCACCTTCTTGGCGGCCATGTCGCCGGTGGAAGCGAAAGCTTTGCCGCTCATTCTGCGTCTCCATTGATCTTGTCGTTGATGGCGAGCGCCTCTTCGTCTGCGCGATGCAGCAGCACCGTCAAGGCCCTGTCAAGGGCGGCGATTTCGGCTTTCGGCAGATCGCGCAGCAATTTGCGTTCGTAATCGAGTGCCATCGGCACGATGGCGGCATAAATGTCGTCGCCGCGTCGCGCGAGCCTGAGAAAAGCTTCGCGCCGGTCGCCGCTGTTCTCGCGCCGCAGAATGATGTTGCGCTCCAACAATGTCGCCACCGCACGGGACACCATGGTCTTGTTCATGCGCGCGTGCGCGGCGATGTCGCGCGCCGTCATTTCCTGATGCTCGCCGAGCGCCGAAATCACCCGCCATTCCGGCACGGTAATGCCGAATTCGTGTGAATAGCGCGTCGCCAGGCCCTCGGAGACCGCCTGCATGGTGATGCTCAGCCGGTAGGGCAGAAATTGCGACAAAATGAGACGACGGGCAGCCATGACGTATTCCTGTTGACGAAATTAGTTTCATATGCAACTGATTTTGGCAACCTAGAAATTCACGGGGAGAGGATCATGAGCCTCCGTTATATGTCCGGCTTCGGCAATTCCTTCGAGACAGAAGCGCTACCGGGCGCTTTGCCTGTCGGCCGCAATTCACCGCAGAAATGCCCCTATGGCCTTTATGCCGAACAGATTTCCGGTACGGCCTTCACCGCCCCCCATGGCGAGAACCAGCGCTCCTGGGTCTATCGCATCCGCCCCAGCGTCAAACATTCCGGCCGCTACGAACAGATCGACAAAGGCTTGCTGCGCTCGGCGCCCGCCGCGCGCGAGGAGAGCACTTTGCCGATCGGTCAGTTGCGCTGGGGGCCGGTGCCGCTGCCCGATACGCCCCAGACTTTCGTCGAAGGTTTGCGGACGATGACGACAGCCGGTGACAGCGATACGCGCGCCGGCATGGCCGCCCATCTGGCGTTGGTGACGAAATCGATGGAGCGCGAATATTTCTTCAATGCCGACGGTGAAATGCTGTTTGTCGCCCAGGAGAAATCCCTGCGTCTCGCCACCGAATTCGGCGTGATCGAGATCGAGCCCGGTGAAATCTGCGTCATCCCGCGCGGCATCATTTTCCGGGTCGAACTGATCAATGGTCCGGCGCGCGCCTACATCTGCGAGAACTATGGCGGCGCTTTCACGTTGCCGCCGCGCGGTCCGATCGGAGCCAACTGCCTTGCCAATGCGCGCGACTTTCTGAGCCCTGTCGCCGCTTATGAGGATCGCGAGGAAGATGCGACGCTTTATCTGAAATGGGGCGGCGAACTCTACCGCACCAAGATCGGTCAATCGCCGCTCGATATCGTCGCCTGGCACGGCAACTACGCGCCGTATAAATACGATCTGCGCCGCTTCGCGACGATCGGTTCGATTTCCTTCGACCATCCCGATCCGTCGATCTTCACGGTTCTGACCGCGCCGTCGGAAAGCCCCGGCACGGCCAATGTCGATTTCGTCATTTTCCCCGAGCGTTGGCTGGTGATGGAAAACACGTTTCGGCCGCCCTGGTATCACCGCAACATCATGTCGGAATTCATGGGCCTGATTTACGGCGTCTATGACGCCAAGCCCGAAGGTTTCGTGCCCGGTGGCATCAGCCTGCACAATTGCATGCTGCCGCACGGACCCGATGATACGGCATTCGAACATGCCACCCAAAATGAACTGAAGCCGGTGAAGCTCACCGGCACCATGGCCTTCATGTTCGAGACCCGTTATCCGCAGCGCCTGACCAAGTTTGCCTCGGAACTCTCGACCTTGGACAAAACCTATATTGACTGCTGGCACGGGCTGAAGAAACATTTCGATCCGTCGAAGCCGACGCCCAAGTAACGCTGAAACAACAGGGGAGGGAGATGGCAACACACACTGGAACCACTCCCGACCATCGCACGCTCTATCAGTTCGGCTACCGCCGCTCGCCCGATCAGGATGCGGCGGAACCAGCCCGTTATCCGGTGGTGATCGTCGGCGCCGGGCCTGTCGGGCTCGCGGCCGCCATCGATCTCACCCTGCGCGGCATCAAAGTGGTGCTGCTCGACGATGCCGATCGCATCGGCGAAGGCTCGCGCGGCATTTGTTATGCCAAGCGCACCTTGGAAGTGCTCGGTCGCCTCGGTGTGGCGCCGCCTTGTCTCGACAAGGGCGTGGTGTGGAAGGTCGGCAAGGTCTTCTTCAAGGACGCGCAGGTCTGGCAATTCGATCTTCTGCCCGAGGACGGCCATGCCATGCCAGCCTTCATCAACCTGCAGCAATATTATCTCGAACATTTTCTCGTCAAACGGGCGATCGCTCTCGGTGTCGATCTGCGTTGGCGCAACAAAGTCGTCGGCATCGAACAGGGTAATGATGGCGCCACCGTGCGGGTGATGACACCGGAAGGCGAATACCGTTTATCGGGCGCCTGGGTGATCGCCGCTGACGGGCCGCGCTCGACCTTGCGCGGGCTTCTCGGTCTCGAATGGCGCGGCGAGATTTTCGAGGATCGGTTTCTGATCGCCGATGTGAAGATGAGCGGAGACTTTCCGCCGGAGCGTTGGTTCTGGTTCGAGCCGCCTTTTCACGGCGGTCATTCGGCTCTGCTGCATAAGCAGCCCGACGATGTCTGGCGCATCGATCTGCAACTCGGTCCCGAGGCCGATCCAGCGGAGGAGCAGCGGCCGGAAAAAGTCGTGCCGCGTCTCAAACAGATGCTCGGTCACGACCGTTTCGAACTGGAATGGGTGTCGCTCTATTCCTTCCAGTGCCGGCGCATCGATCGCTTCGTGCATGGCCGCGTGGTCTTTGCCGGCGACAGCGCCCATCAGGTCTCGCCCTTCGGCGCGCGCGGCGCCAATTCCGGCATTCAGGATGCGGAAAACCTCGCCTGGAAGCTGGCGACGGTGCTCAATGGCGAGGCGCCCGAGGCGCTCATCGAGACCTATCACGCCGAGCGTTCGCAGGCGGCCGATGAAAACATCCGCCATTCGACCCGCTCGACCGATTTCATCGCACCCCGCAGCCCGCAGGAAGTGCGTTTCCGCGATGCCACTTTGGCTTTGGCCCGCAGCGCGCCGTTCGCGCAGCGCATGATCAATTCGGGACGCTTATCCATCGCCACCGTGCATGACACGTCGCTCTCAACACCCGATGTCGATCGCTGGAACGGCACCGCACAGCTCGGTGCGCCGGCACCCGATGCGCCGGTTGAGGACGCGCAGGGTAAGCCGATTTGGTTTCTCGATCTGCTCGGCAGCGCGGAAACCTTGGTGGCTTTTGGCGCCGTGCAACAGGTGGAATGTCGTCTGCTGCTAGAAGGCCGGGATTTTCACGATCGTCGCGGCCTGCTGCGCCGCCGGCTCGATGCAAGCGACGGCGCTGCCTTCCTCTTCCGTCCGGATCAACATCTGACGGCGCGCTGGCGCCAGCCCGAGGCAACCGACATCGCCGCGGCGCGCCGGCGCCTGCGAGGCCATTGAGGGCGTCATGACTGATCTGAAAATAGACAGCCGTTTCACCGATCCTGACAGCGCCTATCGCCTGCTCATCGATGCGCATCGCGGCCTGAGCGACGAAGACAGTGCGGCGCTCAACTCGGCTTTGATTCTCATCCTTGCCAATCACATCGGCGACAGCGCCATGCTGGCGCAAGCGATCGCGCTTGCCAAAACAACGCTGAAAGCCGGCGAGCGCAAAGCGCCCGCCTAGATCTTGCGGGGATTACCGCTCGACGTCGAGCGGCTCTGAGCCCTTCGGCTTGCCGTCATTGCCGAGCGAGATTTTCTCGATGCGTGCTTCGGCGCTCTTCAGCAGTGCTTCGCAATGTCCTTTAAGCTTCTCGCCGCGCTCGTAGAGTTCGATCGACTTGTCGAGCGACACCTGTCCGCTTTCGAGTTGCGACACGATGGATTCGAGTTCCTTCAGCGCGTCTTCGAACGGCAGTTTCGCAATATCGTCTTGGGCCACGTCCTTACCTTTCAGGATTCGTCATTGCGATCAGTCTATCACGGGGCGGCGCCCGGAAGACGATCGGAGGGGGGATTTTCTGGGCGGGGCGCCGGCCGCGCGAACACCAGTTTCTGGTACACGAGGCCAATGCCGATCAGCACTGCGCCCAGGCCAATGAAACTCAGCGCGCGCAGGATGCCTTCCAGGCCCGCAAGATCGAAAATGAACACTTTCAGCACGCTGACGGCGACGAACACCGCTGACGCGAGCCGCGCTTCGCGCGAGCCGCGCAGCAGACCCCAGGCCAAGAGCACGACGCCGAAGGCCAGCCATACCGCCGAATAGGCATAGAATTCGGCGCCGCTCGTGTTGCGCAGCAGGCCGAGATAGGGCCCCTGGAACAACCGCCGGGTTTCCAGCGTCAGATAGCCGAAAGTGAGCAGGATGGCGACGATACGTGCCGTGGTCACATACCAGGCTGGCCGCACGCCATTGGCGACGAGCGACAGGATGAAGGCGAGAACCGCCGGCAGAAGATAAGCGATCAGCAGCGCGTTGAAGATCGCGCCGCCCTCGACCGGCTGCCAGGAGAAGTAAGGATTGGCGAAGCCGCCCAGGCCGATCACCGCATAGGCGAAGGAAAGCACGCCAAAGCCGAGCGAGGCGAAGCGGAAGACGACGGACGACCGCGCCGCATCGAGTTTCGTCAGCACGATGGCGAAGGAGAAGGCGGCCACTGCATGCAGGCCTTGCTCGATCGTCGGCGCGGAATCCGCGAAAGCATCACCCCCGTTGATGAGATGACGGATCTCGAAAAATACGAGGAAGGCGGCGAAGAGAATGGTCAAAGCCTGGGCGACGCGCACCGGCGTGTCCTCGCCGCCATGGCGGCGCATCAGCCGAGCCGCGTAGCCAAAGGCCAGGGCCGGCGCGCCATAGCCATAGAGCAGCCAGTTGAAGATCGGCGTCGTGCCGGGCTGCGCGATGACACGCGGTTCCCACGCGAGCCGTGCGGCGATGATCACGCCGAGCCCGGCGACGCACCAGCGCAGCGCTGGAATCTCAAGCTTCACACCGACATAAGCGGCGCCTAGCGCGGCGGCGGCCAAAGCGACGACGAGCGCGCCGCCTTCGAGCGCGAAGGTGAAACCGAGCGCCAGCGCGGCGATGGCCGCCGAGGCGAAAATGCCGGTAGCGAAGCGGGCGTTCGGCGTTTCATCCGTACGGCTTTCGAGATCGCGGAATTTGGTGGCAGCACCGACGAAGATCAGCGCCAGCGCGGCGGCACTCGCAGCGAATGCAAAACTGCGCGTGCCTTCGGCGATGCGCATCCAGGCGACGATCAGCACGGCGAGTGGCGTCAGCGCCGCCGTCGCGCTGTAGATCGAGAGCGTCACCACTGGCATGCGCCGCGCGATCAGCATGCGCCAGCCGCCGAGTGCCAGAAGGCCCAGGGCTGCGACGATGCTGAAACCGACGAAGAGATTGGGTTCGACCGGGCCGACGAAGAAGTCGGCGGCGAAATCGGGCAGGGTGGCGCGGGCGTCCGGTGTGATGGTCGCCGGCCACAGACGGGCGGTCGCGATCGCCAAGAGGCCGGCGGCCGCGAAAACCACGGCGGCCGGCGCAACGAGAAAGCCCGTCGCCGCCAGGACCGCAACGGCGAGAGCGGCGAACAGCACCCAGCCATTGCCGAATTGTCCGGCGAAACTGCCTTCCATCAAAGTGCCGATGGCGAGCAGGCCGAACACCACAGGCGCCGCGACGGCAATGAGATCGGGGCGGGCGTCTTCCTCGCTGGTCGTGCGTGACGGATCCCAGGCGAGGAAATAGCCGGCCAGTGCCATCTGGATGATGATGTGGATCATCGTCGCCGGGAAGAATTGGCCGGCGCTGCTGCCGCCGATCTGGCTGGCGAAGACGAGTCCCCACAACACGGCGCCGACGGCGGCCGCGATGGCGAGCCAGAGCCACAGGCGCAGCCGCGCCAAGCCATAGGCCACGGCGGTGAGCACCGCGAGATAGAGCACCACCGGCCAGGGATTGGGATTGTCGCTGTCGACGAGGAGCGGCGCGACGAAGGCGCCGACCAGACCGAGCCCGGCGAGCGAGGGACCATGCAGGGCGGAGGCGAACATGCAGGCGACGCCGACCACGCCCAGGGCGATGAAGGCGGGGGCCGGACCGATGAAGCCATAGAGCGCATGGGCGGCATAGATCGCGCCGAAGGCGGCAACGGTGCCGGCGGCCGTCAGCATGGCCGGGATGCTGGGCTTGGTGAAACTGGAAACGGTGGCTTCCGCCGGTGGTTCGCGCCGGCGCAGCACTTCGCCGGCGACGATCAGCGCGGCGGCGAGGATGAGCCCGAAGGCCACCCGGGCTGCCGGTCCAAACAGTCCGGCTTCGATGGAATAGCGCACCAAGAGCAGGGCGCCGAGCGCCAAAGCGAGACCGCCGACCCATACGGTCCAGCGGGTGCCGAAACTTTCTTCGAGGCTGCGGGACGGCCGGGCAGGGGCCGGCGGGGCGGTTCCAGTTTCGACCGGCGCGGCCGGCGGCGGAGCAGCCTCGGCCAGGGTCTCGATCGGCTCGGCCACCTCGGCCGCAGCCGGCGGGGGCGCGGCGACCTCGACCGGTTCGGCCGGCGTCGCAGGCAGGGCCTCGGTCGCAGCCGTGGCCGGGCGTCCCTCGGCCGGGGCTTCCTCGAAGCGCCGCAGCCGGTATTCGAGCCGGCGAACGGTCTGTTCGAGGTCGCTGACGCGGCTGCGCGCCCCCAGCGTCAGGAAAAAGGTGACCGGACCGAGCACGACCAGGATCAGGGCGGCGAGGCCGAGCACAACAAAAAAGGAATCGTCCATCCGTTCCGGCTCCGAAGGCCGGCAAGCATTGCCCAGACGGCCCGATATCGCAAGAAAACGGCTGGAATTGACGGAAACGGCCCACAACTTGCTAGTTTGGCTTGCAATCGGCCAGTCCCGCCCCCAAATCATCGACGAGACAAAGGTGGCCGCGCCATTCATGGGCGGTGCCGGAACGGGCTCTTTGAATGCGTGATCCTTATTTAGTTTTAGGGGTGTCGAAATCCGCCTCGGCGGACGATATCAAGAAGGCGTTTCGGCGCCTGGCGAAGAAATATCACCCCGATCAGAACAAATCCGATCCCAAGGCTCAGGAGAAATTCGCCGAGGCCAATCAGGCCTATGAGATCCTTGGCGACGAGAAGAAGCGCGCCAGCTTCGATCGCGGCGAGATCGATGCCGACGGTAAGCCGCGCGGTTTTGAAGGCTTCGGTGGCGGGTTCAACCCGGGCACCGGGCGTCGCCACACCTCCTCCGATGGTTCGCAGCATTTCGAATATGAATTTGGCGGTGCCGGCGGACGTGCCGGCTTCGATCCGTCCGATCTGTTCAGCGACATTTTCGGCGCCGGCCGGCGTGGCCGTGGCGGCCCGGTGCGTCGTGGCGAGGACATCAGCGCCGTTGTCACCGTCTCGCTCGGCGAAGCGGTGCGCGGCGGTGAAGTGCGGGTCGCGCTGCCGACCGGCCGCATGGTCGATGTGAAAGTGCCGGCGGGCGTCGAGCCTGGCCAGCAGATTCGCCTGAAGGGCCAAGGCGGCCCCGCGCCCTTCGGCGGCGAGCCGGGCGATATTCTGTTGACCTTGCAGATCGCGCCGCATCCGCAATTCAAGGTCGATGGCCGAGACATCCGTCTCGACCTGCCGCTGACGATCTATGAAGCAGTGTTGGGCGCCACCGTAGAAGTGCCGACGCTGACCGGGGCGGTGGAACTCAGAATTCCGCCGAACAGCAATTCCGGCCGCACCATGCGCCTGCGCGGCAAGGGTCTTCCCGAACAGGGTGGCAAGCCGCTCGGCGATCTTCTGGTCACGTTGAAGATCGTTCTGCCGGAGACGCCTGATCCGGATCTGGAAGCGACCGCCCGCAAGATGCAGTCCGAGCGGCCCTATAATCCGCGCAAGGCGTAAAGCGCCAAATTGTCGATGGACAACGAAGGCCGGGTTTACCCGGCCTTTTTTCGTTCAATGCAGCACCATGGCCGTGAACGGATAGACATAGGCCTGCAGGGTGACGAAGAGACCGACGAGGCTGGCCAGAATGATGGAATGCCAGAATACGTAACGCAGGATCGTGCCCTCGTGGCCATACCAATTGGTGGCGGTGGAGGCGACGACGATGGATTGCGCGTCGATCATCTTGCCCATCACGCCGCCTGAGGAATTGGCGGCCGCCATCAGCACCGGTGAAAGCCCCAATTGCTCCGACGTGATCTTTTGCAGATTGCCGAACAGGACATTGGAAGATGTATCGGAGCCGGTGAGCGCCACGCCCAACCAGCCAAGCAAAGTGCCGAAGAAGGGATAGAGCACGCCGGTGGCCGCGAAGGCGAGGCCGAGTGTCGCGTCCAGCCCCGACAGCCGCGTCAATGTCCCGATCGCCAGCATGGCCGAAATGGTGATCAGCGAAACGGCGCAGACTTTCAGCGTGCGGCCGTATTCGGCGATGAGCTTGGCCGGCGAGAACCCCATCAGCAGGCCGGAGACGATGGCGGCCAGCAGCATGCCCGTCCCGGTGAAGGAGAGATAGGTGAAGGCGAAGACCGCGCCTTCCGGCGTCGGCTTGGGTACGACCGGCGCCACCTTGTTGATCAGGTTGTGCAGCTCGGGAACCGCGTAATTCCAGGTGAAGATCGTATTCGCCCAAGTCTTGAACGCACCGTTGCCCCAGATCAGCATGACCACGCAGACCAGGATCCACGGCAGCAAGGCGCTCCACAATTGTTGCTGTGTCAGTTGCGGTTTATCGGCCAATGTTCCTGGCTTGGCCAGGGCCGCCGATTCATCCTTGCCGCGCAGTGCTGGCGAGAGCCAGATCTCCCGTGGTTGCCAAACCTTCAGGAACAGAATGAGACAGCCCATCGAGATCAACGACGCGCCGATGTCGACGATCCATGGGTTGATATAGTTGGAGATCACATATTGCGGGATGGCGAAGGAAACGCCGGTGACGAGGATGGCGGGCCAAACGGCCATCATGCCGCGCCAGCCGGCGAAAGCGCCAACCACCCAGAACGGCACGATCAGGGAAAACACCGGCAATTGCCGCCCGACCATCGCGCCGAGCACGTAAGGATCAAGCCCCGTCACCGAAGAGAGGCCTTGGATCGGCGTGCCGAGCGCGCCGAAGGCGACGGGCGCCGTATTGGCGATCAGCGACAGGCCCGAGGCGGCAAGTGGTGAAAAGCCGAGGCCGATGAGAATAGCGCCGGTGATCGCCACCGGCGTTCCAAACCCCGAGGCACCTTCGAAGAAAGCCCCGAAGGAAAAAGCGATCAGCAGGAGCTGCAGCCGTCGGTCTTCGGTGACGCCGCCGATCGCCCGTTGCAGCAGTTCGAAACGGCCGCTCTCCACCGTGATGCGGTAGAGATAGATGACGTTGAGCACGATCCAGCCGATCGGGAAGAAACCCGTGATCACGCCCAGGAGCGA
Organism: Methylocella sp. CPCC 101449; assembly: GCF_031921685.1. Lineage (NCBI taxonomy): Bacteria > Pseudomonadati > Pseudomonadota > Alphaproteobacteria > Hyphomicrobiales > Beijerinckiaceae > Methylocella > Methylocella sp. CPCC 101449. The sequence continues at coordinate 178,549 of NZ_JAPDHU010000004.1, forward strand.
GGCGCGTACCGACATATTGGCCGGCATGGTGAAGACGAAGATCGCGACCAGGTTGGCGACGATCAAGGCGATCACGGCCGCGATATGGGCTTTGACCTTGCCGCTGGCGATCAGGACGAGAAGGGTGACCGCCGGTAGAGCCGCGGCGATCGTCGAGAGAGTCTCGTTGTTCAGCGGATTATAGGTTTGGTTCCACATGTCGTTGCCCTCCAACGACTCGTAGCTATAGGGTGGAACTTCTACCTATTCGGGCGCGAGATCAAGACGGCGCGCTCAGCGCGTGCTGTCGCTCGATCGTTCCGGCGCCGTCGTCTGCTGCGGGCTGCGTTGCTCGTCGATGAGCTTCAGGCCGACGAACATTGCCGCCGCGCCGACCAGGAAGGCGCAGACGGCGACGACCAGCATCTGGCGCTGGGTCGAAGTGGGGGTGGCGGCCGCCTTGGTCAGCGGCAAGTCGCGGATCGGTTCGTCGCCGCGCTGGTTCTCGGCGCCCGAGACGCGCATGGCCGGCCGGCGCTCGCGCGGAAAAACCTTTTGATCGAGCGAACGGGCGAGGGGGCCAATCGGGCCGGCGCCTTCACGAATCGCCGGCGCAAAAGCGGCGCGCAGGGCTTCCTCGCGCTGGCGCCAGCGTGCCAGCCGCTGCGCATCGCCGGGCGAGGAGCGCAGGTGTTCGCGCAGCAGCGCCCGCCGCGACGGTTCGGTTTCGCCGTCGAGAAAGGCGCTCAGTTCCGCCGCGCTGACCAGTTTGCTGGAAAACATGACTGTCCCACTGGCCTCACTTCACGATGCGTAAATGGCCGGGCGGTGTCCCGCGGGCCGAGCCGCTGGCGGCCCGGCGTCCGGCTTCCTCAAAAAATTCGTCCAGCCGGATGCGCGCCTGGGCCACTCGCGTCGCCAGAACGTCGTAGGGCACGCGCATCACCGCAGCGGCGTCGGCATAACCGAATTCCTCCAGGGCGACGAGGAGATAGGCGGCGCGTTCCTCGAAGCGCAGGGCCGTCAGGGCGACGGTCATATCCGCATCCTCGGTCGGTTCGGCCGGCACCGGCTCGGTCGCGGCGGCTTTATGGGCCGCGCGGGCCTTGTCGATCATGTGCTGGAAAAGGCAGATGCGGATGTCGGATCGGCCGGCGGTATCGTCGGCGGTCAGGGCTGCCTCGATCGTCAGCCGCACGATTTCATCGGCCGTTTCGGCCTCCGAACCGGCGTAGAGTGCCCGCGCGAACCGGCGCAACCGCCCCGTCAATCGTTCCACCACGCTGCGCTTCACTTTGGCGTCTTCCCTGTCTAGCCGCCTATCCGTCTTCGGAGTTTATGCCGAACATGGGCGTCGGGTCACGTCCTTTAAAGGGCCTTCAACCGCTATACCGCCGCAGGCCCGTTTCATGGGAAATTTAACGGTCACAACAGCCATTCGCAGGCGGCATGGCTTCATTTCGCCATTAATCCCTGGGTGGTTGGAGGGTGGTCCACATATTTCAGCCCACACCGGACGAAACCGGGCGGTATTCACACCTTGGTCTGCTTGCCTTGGCTTCTTTGAACAATTAAACGCCACAGTGAGGGTAGCGGCCGCCATTTATGGAGTTCGGCCATCCATCGGAGCGAGTCTCGAGGCGAATATGGCACAGGAATCGGGCATTCTTGCCGGCAAGCGCGGCCTTGTCATGGGCGTCGCCAACAACCGGTCGATTGCCTGGGGCATCGCCAAGGCTGCCCATGATCAGGGCGCGCAACTGGCTTTCACCTATCAGGGCGAAGCGCTGGAAAAGCGCGTCCGGCCGCTGGCTGAAAACCTCGGCGCTTTCGTCGCCGGCCATTGCGACGTCACCGACGAAGCCTCGATGGACGCGGTGTTCGCCGCCATCGAAAAGGAATGGGGCGGCCTCGATTTCGTCGTCCATTGCATCGCCTTTTCCGACAAGGACGAACTCACCGGCCGCTACGTTGATACGACGGCGGGCAATTTCTCCAAGTCGCTGCAGATCTCCTGCTATTCGTTCACGGCCGTGGCGCAGCGCGCCGAGAAGCTGATGAAGGACGGCGGTTCGCTGCTGACCTTGACCTACTACGGCGCCGAAAAGTGGATGCCGCATTACAACGTCATGGGCGTTGCCAAGGCGGCTCTGGAAGCCAGCGTTCGCTATCTCGCCGCCGACCTCGGCGAGAAGAACATTCGTGTCAACGCCATCTCGGCCGGCCCGATCAAGACGCTCGCTGCTTCCGGTATCGGCGACTTCCGCTACATCCTCAAGTGGAACGAATATAACGCGCCGTTGCGTCGCACGGTGACGATCGAGGAAGTGGGCGAGACGGCGGCTTTCCTGCTGTCGCCCATGGGCCGTGGCATCACCGGCGAGATTCTCCATGTCGATGCCGGCTATCATGTCGTCGGCATGAAGAACCCGACCGCGCCCGACATCACCGTCGCCAGCAAGGAGTGAGGCCAAGGCCTCACTTGTCCGCCAGCGCCCGACAAGCAAATTGTGTTTCGATGGAAACACGATTGCTTTAAGCGACGGACATGGCGCCTCAACGACTCATCTTCATCCGCCACGGAGAAACCGACTGGAACGCCGAAGGGCGTTTGCAGGGGCGCCAGGATATTGTCCTCAATGCCAGGGGCGAATATCAGGCCGCCAACGCCGGCCGCAAACTGCTGTCCCTGCTCGGGCCGCAGCGCGTCGCCGATCCGGCCTTGCCCTATATTTCCTCGCCGCTCGTTCGCGCCCGCCGCACCATGGAAATCGCCCGGGCGACCATCGGGCTTGATCCCGCAGCCTATGACCTCGACGAAGGCCTGGTCGAATTGAGCTTCGGCGCCTGGGAGGGGAAGACCTGGCCTCAGGTCCGCCAGATCGAATTGCAGGCCGCCTTGGCGCGCGAAGCCGACAAATGGAACACCCTGCCGCCGGAGGGCGAAAGCTACGCCATGTTGACCGAGCGCATGCGGCCTTGGCTGGACGCTCACGCAGGGGATTGCGTGGTCGTCTCGCACGGCGGCGTGGCGCGCGCGCTGATGGTGATTCTCGCCGGCCTCGCTCCGGAGCGCGCGGCCGTCACCGACATCTGGCAGGGGCGGTTGCTCGTGTTCGAGAACGGACGCTTCATTTGGATTTGACCGCGGTTTTCTTGCGCGGCAGCTCGGCCATCTCTTCGGCGCGGAATGCCGCTAGGCATTTGATCAGATCCAGCGGCACGCCTTTCTTGAAGGCAAAGCGGATCGTGCCTTTCTCGACCTCGTAAGGCGCAAGTTCATCGCGGAAGGCGGCAACGAGTTTATCAGTCACCGGATAAAGCGAGACGTGCTGTTTCCAGCCGGCGAAGAAGAGTGCGGCGCGGCCGTGCAGCTTGTAGGCAGGGATCTGATAGGAGATGACTTCTTGCGCGTCCGGCATGGCCTCGCGGATCAAGCGCCGCATGTCACGCAAGAGGGCTTGTGACGTTTCAGGTTGCGCGGCGATATAGGCGTCGACGTCGGTATAATCGGTCTTGGCCATAATCGCTATTCTCCTTAATCTCCCTGCGCTGCAGCCATTTTCTGTGTATTGGCTTCCAGGCTAATGAGGACTTTCTCGAAGATGTCGATGTCGCTCGGCGCGATGTCTTTTAGGGCTTGGCGCAAATAGAGGCGGCGGCGCTCCGAAACTTCGGCCACCAGTTTTTCGCCAGCTGGCGTGAGAATGACGCGGGTGAGACGGTTGTCGTCCGCATCGGTCCTTCGCACGACCAGCTTGCCGCGTTCCAGCAGTTTCACCGAGCGGGTAATGGCGGCCGGATCGACCTGATGCGCATCCTTGAGCTGCTTCTGCGTGCAATCGGGATTGTGCGCGAGAAACGACAGGATGCGCCATTGCGCGATATGGACGCCCGTCATCCGTTCGAACACACTCGTCGTTAGATTGCTGACCCGCAGCATGCGCGCCAGCGCCATCGTGCTCTCGTGGTAGAGCGCGGTATCGTCTTGAGCGGTCTGAGGGGAAAGCGTTCGCTGCTTCATCGGCGAACCATGGCGCGATTCGCCCGATAGAACCACGATCTCATGCATGATCTCATTTTTCGCCTCCGCCTGTCGGCCTCTTGACAGATAATATTTGATCTATCAATGATTGATAAATCAAATATGGAGCGATGCCATGCTGGAGAGGAACAAGGTTGAGCTGACGCTCAAGAACGAGGCTGGCAATCCTTTTCTGCGCGGGCCGTTCACACCGAATGACACCGAATACGCGGTCACCGGTGCGGACCTGAAAGTCATCGGCGAAATACCGAGGGACCTAGCCGGCATTTACGTGCGCAACACCCACAATCAGGTGCATGAGCCGATCGGCGTCTACCATCCGTTCGACGGCGACGCGATGATGCATGCGGTGCATTTTCACGACGGCAAGGCGGAATATCGCAACCGCTTCGTCCGTACGACCGGCTTCCTTGCCGAACAGGCGGCCGGCAAGGCGCTTTGGCCGGGCCTTCTCAACCCCAATCTCTATCAGCGCCGGGGATGGGGTTCGATCGGCGCCATGAAGGACAATGCTGGCACCGATGTCCTTATTCACAACGGCAAGTTGCTCGCCACCATGTCCCAGGGCGGCGAGCCCTGGCGGCTCGATCCGATCACGTTGGAAACGCTCGGCCCCGACATCAACATGGCGCTGGTGAAGGATGGCGTGTCATCACACGCCAAAGTCGACAACGCCACCGGCGAACTGATGTTCTTCAACTATCCCGAACATCCGCCTTACATGAACTATGGCGTCTGCAATGCCAAAGGCGAAGTGGTGCATTATGTGCCGATCGAACTGCCGGGCGCGCGCTGGCCGCACGATCTCGGCATCACCAAGAACTATACCGTTCTGCACGATATGCCGCTCTATTTCGATCCGGTGGCATTGAAGAAGGGCGTGCATGATCTGGTGTTCAATCGCGACATGCCGGCGCGCTTCGGCGTCGTGCCGCGCTACGGCGACAATACGAGCATCCGTTGGTTCGAAGCTTCATCCTGTTTCATCCTGCATCTCGCCAATTGTTTCGAGGACGGCGATGAGGTGGTGATGGACGCTTGCATTATGCCGGACTTCAAGAAAATTCCGGTCAACGAACACAACAATATGTTCGAGCGCATTCGCGCCAATCTCGACAAGCACAATAACCCCACCTTCATGCATCGCTGGCGCTTCAACATGCGCACGGGCGAGACGCGGGAGGAGCGGCTCGATGACGAGATCACGGAGTTCCCGACCGTCAGCAACGAGATCGTCGGTCTGCCGTATCGCTACTCCTACAACGTGCTCTACAAGAAGGGCGACTGGCTGTTCTCCGGCCTCAAACGCTTCGATCTGCAGCAGGGCACGGCCGTTCGCTACGAATATGGCGAAGGCCGTTATGGCAGCGAGCCGCAGATGGCACGGGCGGTCGGCGCGACGCGCGAAGACGACGGCTATGTGCTGACCTTCGTCACCGATATGAACGAAAACCTGTCGGAGTGCTTGATCCTGCGCGCCGACGACATGGCGGCCGGGCCGATCGCGCGGGTCATTCTGCCCGAGCGCATCCAGGTCGGCACCCACGCCTGTTGGGTCGAAGCGGATCGGTTGTATGGCGAGCGCCCGGCGGCTGCCGCATGAGCGAATTGGTTCTGGTTCCCGGCGTCAACAACACGCGCGAGACCTGGAAGGGCGTGATCGCCGCTTTGCCGGCGACGATCACGGGCCATCCGGTCGATTGCGTTGCTCTGCCCAGCGTCGAGGAAATCGCTGCTGATCTCCTTGAGCGCGCGCCGCCGCGCTTTCATCTCGCCGGTTTCTCCTTTGGCGGATATGTGGCGCTTGCCATGCTGGAACAGGCGCCGGAACGTATCGAAGGTCTCGCGTTGATCTGTACGTCGTCCTTCGCCGATACCGAGCAGCAGAGGGCCGCCCGCGACGCCGCTGCCGCAGCGGCGAAACGTGGCGAGCACATGAAACTGGTCGAAGGGCCGGGTGCCATTGCGCTGCATCCTGACGCGGCCGGCGATCCTGCGATCGCGGCGCTGCGCCTGCGCATCGCGCGCGACTATGGCGAGAAGCGCTTTATCGCTCATCAATACGCCAGCAAGGCGCGGCCGGATCGCACGGTGCTCCTTGCAACCGCGTCCATGCCGTGCCTGCTTGTCGCCGCGGAGGACGATCGTGTCATTCCGCTCGACACCATGCGACGCATGCAACTGTCGGCCCCGCGGGCGCGATGGGTCTCCGTGCCGCGCGCCGGCCATTTGCTGCCGATCGAACAGCCCGTCGTGCTTGCGGAAGCGCTTAGGCACTGGATCGAGCCATCGCAATCCACGCAACGCCAGGGGAGGGTGTCATGACAGAACAGGTATGTCCCGATCATCTCGTTGCCGGCAACGGCGCGACGACCGTCTTTCTGCTGCACGGCGGTTACGGCTCGAAGGACTATTGGAAGCCGGAGATCGAAGCGCTGGTGAAGGCCGGCTATCGTGTCGTCGCCTGGGATGCGCCGGGCTATGGCATCTCGCCACTGCCAAATGATTTCAGCATCGAAAGCCTCGCGGCCGCCTGCGTGCGGCTGATCAAGCAAGTTGGCACGCAGCGCAATGTGGTTTTCGGTCATTCGATGGGTGGATTGATCGCGCCGAAGGTTTATGAATTGGCGCCGCAGAACGTGCATGCGCTGGTGCTTTCGGCGACGTTGTCGTCGCTGCAACAAGGCGGCAAGGATTTCGCCGAAGACTTTCTGGAAAAACGCCTCGCGCCTTTGACCCAGCACGCAACCTTGGCGGCAGCCGCCACGCCGCTGGTGAAATCCATGTTCGCACCGACATCGTCCGGCCCGCTGGCCGATCTCGTCATCGAGGTCGCGGCTACGACGCCGACGCCGACGTTTCGCGCCGCCATGTATGCCATTCAGGCGTGGGACGGTCTGCCGATCTTGCAGAAGATCGCTGTCCCGACCCTGTGCATCGCCGGCCGGCACGATCCGGTCGGTAAGCCGGAGGGCATGCAGCAGATGGCTTCCGTTATCGCGGGCTCTGAATTTGCCGTCATCGAAGACGCGGGGCATTACGCCTGGGCCGAACAGCCGCAGGCTTTCAATCGCATCCTGCTCGATTTCTTGAAGCGTCGCGTCGGCTAAATCATCACCATCGATCTCGGGAGGGGGATAAGATGAAACACCTGGGCAAACTGTGCCTTGCATTGGCCTTCGTCGGGCTTTCCGCCATGCCTCTATCGGCGCAAGAGTGGCCGGCGCGTACGGTTACCATTCTCGTGCCTTATCCGGCAGGCGGTGTCGCCGATGCGGTGGCGCGTGCGGCGGCGACGCAGGCGACGACCGAGTTGAAGCAATCTTTCGTCGTCGAAAATCGTACCGGCGCCAGCGGCCGGATCGCACTCGATCAGCTCATCCGCGCCGAGCCCGATGGCTATACGCTGGCTCTGGCCGTGCCGGCATTGCTCTCGCTTCTGCCGATCACCGATCCGAAATATGTCGATCTCGACAAGAAGTTCACGCCGATCACCATCGCGGTAGAAACCTATTTCGGTCTGGCCATCAATCCGCAGAAGACCCCGGCGCAGAACTTTCAGGAGCTGATGAGTTCGACGAAGGCGAGGTCGGGGCAGCTCACCTATAGCTCAGCGGGGGCAGGCACCTCTTACCACTTCTGGTCCGAGGCGATCCTGAAGGAAGCCGGCATCAATGCGCTGCATGTGCCCTATCGGGGCGAAGCGCCGGCGACGACCGATCTGCTGGCCGGCATCGTTGATTTCACCCTCGTCACCGGCGCGGGCAAAGGTCTGGCGGATGACGGCAGGATCAAAATTCTGGCCGTGTCGGCGCAGGATGCGTGGGACATTTATCCTGGTGCGCCGAGCCTGAATGCGGTCGGGATCAAACAGGCGGTGGCCGCCGGCTGGCTCGGTTTCATGGGACCGCCCGGCATGTCGAAAGAGCTTGTCGCGAAGGTCAACGGTGCTTTCCTGTCGGCGCTGAAACGCCCGGAAGTGCTCAGCATGCTGTCGGCGCAAGGCTATACGGTCGTCGCCAGCGCGCCCGACGCTATGCCGGCGGTGATCGCGAAAGAGCAGGGAATTTTTCGCGATCTTCTGAAATCGGGACGCGTCAAGCTCGAACAGTAATCAGTCCGCCGCCCTGGTGCCGGTAACGGCCCAGGCCGTTGCCACCATGGAGCGCGATCCGTCTGGATCGCCGGCGAGATAAGCCTGGCGCACTTGTGCGCAGATATTTTCACGCAGGGCCGGCGCGAGCGCATCGATATAGACGCCGACCGGGCCTTGTCCGCCAGTCAACGGCTCCCAATAGTCGTCGAAACTGGCGTAGTCCATGCGCGTATGCAGGGAGGCGAAATGCACGTCGCGCAAGACCGACTGTCGCCAGAGTTCCAGCAGGGGATCGAGCTTGGCGAGCGGTGTCGAGAAATGCTTGTCGCGTGCTGCACCGGCGCCGGGCTCGATACCTGAAGCCGCATCCCAAAACAGGCGCTGGTAGACGAGACCGCCACGAAAATCCCAGATCGTCGCAGAGACTGCGCCGCCCGGCTTGGTCACGCGGATCATCTCGGCGAGGGCTTGCTGCGGTTGTGGAATGAAGTTGATGACGAGCTGCGCATAGCTCGCGGCAAAAGTCGCATCCGCGAATGGCAGTGCGGTGGCGCTGGCTTTGCTGAACGCCGGGCGGCCTCCGGTTGCGCGTCCGCTGGCATAGTCGACGTAGGGCTGCGCCACGTCGATGCCGAAGACATCGCGATCGGGAAAGCGCTGCGCCAGTTCGAGCGCCAGACTGCCGGTCCCGCAACCGGCGTCGAGCAAAGGCCCGGCGACAGTGGGTGGGGCAAAGCCGGCAAATTCCTGGGCCAGCGCTTCCGTCCAGCGGCCGAGAAAACGGTGATAGGCGTCGCCGCTCGTAGCGACATAGGTCGATATGGGCGTGCTCATTCCAGCTCCGAAGCGAATACGCTCCTATAGCAACGCTATATTCAGATAGATATAGCGTTACCGAGCGTCGAGCTGGGTCTGCATTTCCTGGCTGAAGCGCTGAATGCGATTGGCATTGGCGCCGAAATCGTGCCGGCCGGCGCGCGAAGCGGAGCGGATGTCGATGCGCGTTTGCGCGGCGAGCGGACGGATGCGCACGGTGATGTCATCGGGCAAGCCCATGATGATCGAACGGTCGACGGCATCGATGCGGCCGATGCCGGCACGGCCGCCGGGCGGAATCTGATCGACCACCTGCCAGCCCAGCGCCGCCGCCGCGCGCAAGACGAGCTGATAGACCTCCTCCGGCTCAAGATCGATATTGATCGGCTGCACGTTGGGATAGGCGCGCCGCTGCGCCAGGCGCTGTTCGGGCGGCACCTCGGGCGGAATGAAGCCGTTGCGGCCGCGCAGCGCCCGCGCCGAACGGGCGAAGGCTGGCGGATCGTTGATATCGGTCGAAATGTCCTTGATGACCGGTAGCCGCACCGCCTGCACGGCCAGATATCCGGGATAGGCGAGCACGATCAGCGACAGAAAGACCGCGGAGACGGCGATGCCGACCCCACGCACGCCGAGGCGCCAGATGGTGACGGCGGCGGCGCCCGCAAACAGCAGGGCGGTGCAGGCGAGAAAGATGGCCGCGCCGAGAACCGACAGGCCGGCGGTGGCGTCGGCCGCGCGCGTGCGCACCAGGATGACCGCGATGGCGGCCAAGGCGATGGCGAAAACCGCCAGCCGGCGGGCCCAGATCGCCGAGGCTGATATCGGTTCTTCAAGAATGAGCCGCCGCATCCGGCCAATCCTTATGGCAACGCCCGCTGCTCAGGCCGCATTTCGATGCACCGTCGCGGTAAAAACCGGCCCGGCAGGGCCGGCCTGGCGCGACACGGCAATGCGATCCAACGGGCCGACGGCGCCAAGATCGCGCTCGCCGTCGGGCAGGAGCGCGAGGCAGCGCTCGCCGATGCGCACGAAGACGAAGCGACCCTGCGCCGCGCCATCGAGAATCCAGCGATGGATGACGGCGAAATAGGGCGGCCGGCGCCAGGCATTGGCGAAGTTCGGATCGACGGCGATCAGCAGATTGCCGCCCTCGGTCATCTGCGAGATGACGAATTTAGACCGCTCCGGCTTCCACTCGTCGCCCATATGGTCGTCCTGCAGCCATTTGCACAGGAAGGTGCGGCAGGTCTGCGGGCGCTGATCGTAGATCGAGCAGCCGAGGCCCGGCTTGACGTGGCTGCACCAGCGGCCGGCCGGCTTCGCGAAATCGGTGATGTAGAGAACCTTGCAGCACATGGTGCAGGTGCCGCAGGCGCGGCCGGGTACGGTCAGGTCGGAATCGTTGTCGTTGCTCATTTCTTGTCGTTCGTCTTGTCGCCAGGTTTCGCCGGGCCGCAAATCTGCTTCAGGCTCTGCCACTCTGCCTCGCTGAGGATCGGCGGTCCAGCCGTTGCGGGGGCGGCGGCCGCCATCCGTTGCAGCCGTTCTTCCGACAAAGGATGGCTGGCGACAAGATTCATCAGGCCCCGGTCCTCCGGACCCGTCACCCGCAACAGCAGTTCGCCCAGGGGTTTGGGGGAGCGGCCGAGGCTTTGCAGCACTTCGATGGCCAGCCCATCGGCATTGCGCTCGGCATCGCGGGTATAGGAGGCGTTGGTCAAGGTTTTGGCCGCATAGATCGCCGCGCCCGAACCCGTGACGTCGCCGAACAGTAGGCCGAGCAGGAAAGATGTGCCGCCGGCCTGGATGAGGATGCGCATGCTGTCGCGATGTTTCACATGGCCGAGTTCATGCGCCAGCACGCCGGCGACTTCGTCCGGGCTTTGCGCTTTGTCGAGCAGGCCGCGAAACAGATAGACCTTGCCGCCGGGCAAAGCGATGGCGTTGGGGATGTTCGAGCGCACCACGCTGGCGCGCACCGCCACGGGCAGATTGGCTGGCGCCACGATCTTGCCGATCAATTTGCGAAAGGCCGCCGTACCGTCGGGAGTGTCGCAAGCCGTCGTGTTGAAGATCGTGCCGACCTGCTTGTCCGTTGCCTCGCCGAGATAATTTTCAAACGACAGCGGCACCAAGGGTGTCAGCTTTTCGGCCGCAAAGGGAATGCCGTAAAGCCCGGTGAGGATCAGCGACACGGCGGCGGCGAGCGACCAGACGACGATCCGGCCGGTCGCCGTGCGCGACGTGGGGTCCTCGACATCGAGACGCGGACAGGCCTTGCGCACCTGTGCCGCGAACATGTCATCGGCCATGATCAGACGCGCCAGCTCGGCGCCGTTCAAGGTGCGCAGGCGAAAGCTGCCGTCGGAGGAGTCGGCGCGGCGCACCCATTCATAGGGCCAGCCAGCCAAGACACGGCCGTCCTCGACGATCTCGAGTGTCGGCCCAAGCCGCACGGCCACGTTGTGCGGCTTGTTCGACAGTCCGTCGTAGAATGTGCCGGAGCCTTCCATGGCCATTAGAATCCACCAACATCCAGGCTGTCGGCAAGCCCCTCGCCCAGCGCGCTCGTCGCATCGCCGCGCTGGATCACCCCTTCGAGGGAGGCGACGTTCTCGACGGTGAGGGATTCAACCACGGTCCGCCACAGTTCATGCATGGTGAAGAAACGTTGCACGATGCCGAAAGACATCAGAATCAACAGGTAGAAGATGGCCGCGACGACCAGCATGGCAATGTGGAAAATGCCCGGCGATTTCATTCGTGCCGAGGTTTCGCTCAAGAGCAGCTTGAGGTCGCCCAGACCCAGATGCACGATCAAGGCGATGATGGCGCCGATGACGATCCAGCCGATGAGAAGCAGAAGCACCCAGCCGATGATCCGCAGATAGAGCTTGAGCAATTGCCCGCCGCGCAATGTCGAATGCAGCGACACGTTGCCGAGACGCACACCCTGCGCCCACCAGCGCCATTCGATGGCGCGAAAATAAGGATAGGCAATAGCTGAGGCGAGGAGCCAGAGGGTAACCGCCGCACCAAGCGCGATGGACGCGGCGCGCGGAACTTCCTTCCCTTCCAGTCTGATCCAATCGAAGCTCGCGGCGGCCGCCCCAAGCGCAAGCAGTCCACCGACCGTGAGCAACCACAAACCAAAGCCGCGCTTGAAGAACTGGCCGCCGCGTCCTTCGAAGGCCCCGGGCGCATCGCCATAATAGGTGTTGCGCATCTTGAAGCTCTCGCGCCAGCGCGCATACCAGGGATAAGCGAGCCCCAGGGTCAGGACGACGAGAATCTGCCAGCCGAACGCGCGCAGTGCATAGGCCCAGCCGGAGCCCGTCATCCAGAAACGCACGCCACGCCAGATGGTGCGCGACAGCCGATAGCGCCGCGCTCGGTAAAGCGCGAACTGTCCGAACAGGAACATGAAGAGGACGAGCAGGAGCGAGGAGAAGGCGCGGACGTTCTCCAGCCAGATGCCGATGAGGAAGACGGCCAGATAGATTGGCACCAGGATGGCAAGCGCGATCAGAAAGCCGACCAGCAATTCGCGGCCACGGCCGATATATTCGAAATTTTCGCCGTTCAATCTCGTGCGCGACCACAGATGGCGGCGCAGATCCGTCGTCAGCCAGAAGCGGTAAAAGCCGAAAGTAATGATCTGCAAGAACGCGCCGCGCACGAGCAGATGCAGAAAGCGGCCGCCGTTGCGAATAAAGCCAATACGATCGCCGGGCGCATCGCGCCGTGGCGAGGCCCCGTTCGTTGAAATCACGTGATCGGTCATAAACCCAGCTTGCACCCTTTTGTATGAATGAAAAAAAGCAACATCCAGCAATGATCTAAGAAGCGGCTTCGCTCAGACAGGAGCCAGGGCTGGCGTGCGTGTCGCAAGAGGCGGTTGCCAGCGGCCGGATTCGATGGCCTCGATCTGCCGTTCGGTTTCGCCGATCCAGAATCGGCTGAGCGGCGCAAGATACAGGTAGAATACCACCATGACCATGATGTTACGAACGGCGTTCGGATTGCGGATCAAACATTCGACGATCAGCTTCCAGACGGGCCAACGCATGTCTGGCCGGTGCAGCGTCACTTCCCACATGATCCTGAAAAAGCGGTCGATTTCCCGCAATGAATCGCGGATGGCGATCCAGGCCGGCAGTTTCACGCGCTGCATTGGCAGTACGGCGCGGCGCAGCCGCGCGAAATAAGCCTTCGGTTCATAGAGGCGTCGCAGGACGCTGGCGAAGTCGCGCAGGATGTCGGCGCGCGGCCGCAACGTGTCGAAATTCAATCCCGACAGAGCGAAGTCGCCTTGCCGGTTGTCGAGATCGTGCCCGGTTTCCGGATGCAGGCGGCCTTCCGTGGTCAGCCGTCGCGTCAACTGCGTGCCGGGCAGGGCATAAAGCAGCCCCAGCATGCCCATCGGCAACGCCGCGTCCTCCACGCATTGGATGATGCCGTCGGCGACGCCTTGCTTCTCGGAATCGAAGCCGACGATGAAGCCCGGAAACAGGATCATGCCGTGGGCGTAGATCTTGTGCACGCTCTCGTAGATCTCGTGCTTGATGTTCTGTTTCTTCGCCGTCTGAACCAGGGTTTCGGGATCGGGGCTTTCTATGCCGACGAAGAAGCCGAAAAAATTCGCGTCGCGCATCATCGTCATCAGTGCCGGATCGTCAGCGATGTTGAGCGAGGCTTCGGTCGTGAAGGTGAACGGGTAGCGATGGCGCTTCTGCCAGGCGATGAGATGCGGCAGAAAGGCTTTCACCGCCTTCTTGTTGCCGATCAGATTGTCGTCGACGAAATCGAGATGACCGCGATAGCCAAGCATATAAAGCCGGTCGAGCTCGGCCAACATCTGATCGATCGTCTTGGCGCGCGGATTGCGGCCGTAGAGTTCGATGATGTCGCAGAACTCGCAGGTGAACGGGCAGCCGCGCGAGAATTGCAGGCCGATATAAAGATAGTCCTTGAACTTCAGGAGATCGAAGCGCGGGATCGGCGTCTTCGTCACGTTGACCTGGAAGCGCGGAGCCGTGAAGCGGCCATGCCGTTCGCCGCGTTCCCACGCGGCGATGAAATCGACGATGATGTCTTCAACTTCGCCGAGCACCTGGAAGTCGGCGCGATCGTAAATGTGCGGGCTTGAGGTCGCGTCTGGCCCGCCGACGACGACGGGCAGATTGCGCGCGCGACAGCGCTCGATCAGGGCGAGGGCATCGTTCTGTTGCGAGAGCATGCCTCCCGTCATCACCATGTCGGGCCAGTCGAGGTCGTGTTCCTCCAGCGCTTCGGTATTGCGATTGATGAGGCGGATGTCCCATTCGGCCGGCAGCAAGGCGGCGAGCGTGATCAAGCCGAGAGGCGCGGCCGGATATTTCGCACCCAGCACTTCAACGGCACCCTCGTAACTCCAGAACGAGTGCGGATTGAAGCGCGGAAAAATCATCAGCACGCGAATGCAACGGCTCATGATGTTTCTCCGCTGTCAGCCCACGTTTTTGGCAACATGGCTGCACCTTGAGAATTGCATCATGCCCTTGAACGGAGGGCGGCGCAACCTATGGTCGCGGCGCCACTCATCTTGACCCTCTTTGGCTTACACCGCCGTCGGCAGCCGGTAGTCGACAAACTGCTCGCGCAGCCTCACTTTATTGATCTTTCCCGTGGCCGTATGGGGGATTTCGCTGACGATCTGCACGTCGTCGGGCAGCCACCATTTGGCAATTCGACTGGATAGAAAAGCCAGCAGGTCCGCCTTGTCGACCGTCCGTTCGGGCTTCTGTACCACGACCAGCAAGGGCCGTTCGTCCCACTTCGGATGGCGGATGCCGATGACGGCGGCCTCGGCCACGTCGGGATGGCCGCAGGCGATATTCTCCAGGTCGATCGACGAAATCCATTCGCCGCCCGATTTGATCACGTCTTTCGAGCGGTCGGTGATGGCCATATAGCCGTGGCTGTCGATGGTGGCGACGTCGCCGGTATCGAAAAAGCCTTCCTCGTCGAGGACACTGCCTTCGCCGCGATAGTAAGCCTTCACCACCGCCGGTCCCGCCACTTTCAGGCGGCCGAAGGTCTTGCCATCCCAGGGCAGTTCTTTGCCGTCGTCATCGGTGATCTTCATTTCGATCAGGAAGGGTGTGAAGCCCTGTTTGACCTTGAGGTCGTAAAGCGCCTCGCCCTTGAGCCCGCTGACCACGGGTTTGACCGAACAGACCGTGCCGAGTGGGCTCATTTCGGTCATGCCCCAGGCGTGGATCACTTCGACGCCATAGCGTTTTTCGAAAGCCTCGATCATCGCGCGCGGCGCCGCCGACCCGCCGACGATCAGGCGCTTCAACGTGGAGAACGTCTTCTGTTCCTTCTCGATATATTGCAGCAGCATGGCCCAGACGGTCGGCACGCCGGCCGTGCATGTCACCTGTTCGGCTTCCAGAAGTTCGTAGACCGAGGCACCATCGAGCTTCGGTCCCGGCATCACCATTTTTGCGCCGGCCATCGGCGCCGAAAAGGCGATCGACCAAGAATTGGCATGGAACAGCGGCACGATCGGCAGGATGGACGTATTGGCGCTGATCGCCAGGCAGTCGATCTGACTGGCCGCCAGCGCATGCAGCACGTTGGAGCGATGCGAGTAGAGCACGCCCTTGGGATCGCCCGTCGTGCCTGACGTGTAACAGAGACCGGCGGCCGAGCGTTCGTCGAGCTCAAGCCAACGGAAATCGCCGTCGGCCTCGGCGATCCAATCCTCGTAGGCGACGGCATTTTTCAGCGTCGTCTTGGGCATATGCGCCGTATCGGTCAGGACAATGTAACGTTCGACCGATGGCAGGCGTGCGGCGATCGCCTCGAGCAGAGGCACGAAGGTCAGGTCGACCAGGACCATGCGGTCTTCCGCATGGTTGACGATCCAGACGATCTGCTCGGGAAACAGGCGGGGGTTAACCGTGTGGTAGATCGCGCCGGCACCGGTGATCCCGTACCAGGATTCGAGATGGCGGGCGGTGTTCCAGGCCAGTGTTGCAATGCGGTCGCCGGCGCGGATGCCCTCCCGGGTCAGGCGCTGCGCCACTTTCAGGGCGCGCGACCGGATGGTGGCGTAGTCGGTGCGCGTGATCGGCCCTTCGACCGAGCGCGTCACCACCTCCCGCGTACCATGCTGTTTCGCCGCATGATCAATGATCTTTGGAATCAGCAGCGGCCAGTCTTGCATGAGGCCCAGCATGATCTTCCCTCCCTCTCAATCCCTCTCCGCCAGCAGGTTAGCGGATTTTCGGTATGCGGAAAGATCGGATTGCCAAGAAATCTGACCCTGGAAAATGCGACCTTGGTTGCAACCGATGAGGGGGGAGGCGCGTTAAAGAAATCGGATTTGCGTCGGCGGCGGGCCTGGGTCAGGATTGAGGCGGGCATGAAAGATCGATCGAGACAAGATCGATCAAGACACGATCGACATCACGACCGAAGACGCGATCTGCAGATATATTCGCATGAGGAACGCGCATGATCTCCCGGGTCTGGGTTTTGCACGAGGGGCGGGAGCTCCTGAAAGTGTCGGTTAACGGTATCGCCAATGGCGATATTGAAGGGGAAAGCCGTGAAGCGATGGAAAGCGCGCTCTCGGCTCTGATCGAAGCTGGGTTTCATGATGATCATATCGTGCGCAGCCGGCTTTATGCGCGCGACGCGGAAGCGCGCCAACTCGCCAGCAACGCGCGGCTCAGCATGCTCGGCGGCCATCGCCGCGCCGCGAGCTCAAGCTATATCGATCCGGAACGGCTGCCGATGGGGTCCAGCATCGCCGTCGATCTGGTGGCGCAGCGCGTTCATCGGCCGGAAGTCTCCAAGCAGGTCGCCGAATATGATCCGATCATCGCGCCGCCGATGTATGTGGCGCTCGATGGCATGGTGTTCTTCTCCGGCAATACCGACACGGCTCCTGAATTCGAACAGCAGTTGGAAAACATCCGGGCGAAGATCGATGCTTGTCTCAAGGCGGCGGGCACCGATTGGAGCCGCCTGTTCGATTTCACCGCCCATGTCTCCAAGACCATCGGACCGCGCCGTGCCGCACGCGGCCTCGCCACGTATTTTCCCGAGGTGGCGAGCGTGACGATCTCAAGCGTGATTGGCTATTCGGCGCCGGAAAAACTGGTCGAGATCGAAGTCGCGGCCAGTGTTTGAAAGGCCTTGGCGCCAGGCTGGTGCAGGCCCGGTGCGGCAGGCTGGAATGAGTTCCCACCAGCCGAGTTGAATAGGCTTCGAAGCAACGGCCCACTGCATCGCTTTGCGGCACAGTGGCAGAAGTGCCCGTAAATGGCCGAAAATTCTCGCTTGCGACGTAAGCTTCGTTCAGCCGTTGAAGCGAGAGGGGAGAATGGTCCCCGCCTTTGTTGCATGTTCTTAGACTTTGTGGGCAGCGCAAAACCGTCGCAGGGGGCGGTTTTTTGCCATCGTTTTGATAACGACGGACTTGCGAGCGGACGAAAAGTGTTCAAATGTCCCGGCCGACCAAATGATCGGAGCAACGTCTCTGATCTGGTCGAGGCAAGCGCCCACCTATAGAACATTTTACAATGCACTGAGGGGATGAAAATGATGAAGCGCAGACTTCTGCTCGCTGGCGTTGCCGCCGGCGCCTTCGCCGTACCGTTCGCTGGCATGCTGACCAGTGCCGTCGCTCAGGAAGTCGTGAAGATCGGTCTGATTGCCACTTTGACCGGCCCGCAAGCTTCGTCCGGTCGCCAAAAGGTTGCTGGCGCCCGTCTTTTCATGGCCCAGAACGGTGACACGATCGCCGGCAAGAAAATCGAACTGATCATCAAGGACGATACCGGCGTCGCCGACCAGACCCGCCGCATTGCTCAAGAATTGATCGTCAACGACAAGGTGGCCTTCCTCGCCGGCTTCAGCCTGACGCCCCTGGCGCTGGCCGTTGCCCCGGTCATCACCCAAGCCAAGGTTCCGGCCATCATCATGACCGCCGGCACGTCGGTCATCACCGAGCGTTCGCCATATTTCGTGCGCGCCAGCTTCACCCTGCCGCAGCAGACCATTCCGATCACCGAATGGGCCGCCAAGAACGGCATCAAGACGGCGGTGTCCCTGGTTTCCGATTATGGTCCGGGTATCGACGCGCAGGACGCGTTCAAGATGGGCCTCGAGGCGCGCGGCGGCAAAGTCGTCGAGCAGATCAAGGCACCGCTCGCCAATCCGGAATTCGCCGCCTTCCTGCAGCGCGCCAAGGACCTGAAACCCGATGCGCTGTTCCTGTTCGTGCCGGCGCCGACCGCTGGTTCCCTGATGCGCCAGGTCGTTGATCGCGGCATCAGCCAGGCCGGTATCAAGGTGATCGGCACCGGCGACATCACCGATGACGATCAGCTGAACGGCATGGGCGATGCAGTGATCGGCCTGACGACGTCGCACTTCTATTCCGCCGCGCACGACTCGCCGATGAACAAGAAGTTCGTCGCCGACTTCAAGGCCGCCAATAACAATCTGCGCCCGAACTTCATCGGCGTCAGCGGCTATGACGGCATGCACCTCATGTACGAGGCGCTGAAGAAGACCAACGGCAACACCGACGGCACGGCGCTGGTCGAAGCGATGAAGGGCATGAAGCTGGAAAGCCCGCGCGGCACGTTCAGCATCGACCCGGCGACGCGCGATATCGTGCAGGACGTCTACATCCGCAAGGTCGAGCGTAAGGACGGCGAGCTCTACAACATCGAGTTCGACGTCGTGAAGGACGTGAAAGACCCGACGCACAAGTAAGGCTCTGGACCCTCCGCGGCCTTGGCCGCGGAGGCGACCTCCGAGGGCGGGAGACTCGTTTGCTTACAATTTTGTTCGACGGCATCGCCTACGGCATGCTGCTCTTCGTTTTGTCCGTGGGGCTTTGCGTCACGCTCGGACTGATGAACTTCATCAATCTCGCTCACGGCGCCTTTGCCATGGCGGGTGGCTACCTGACGGTGGTCATGATGAACTGGTACGGCATCTCATTCTATTGGTGCTTGCCGGCGGCCTTCATTGTCAGCGCCGTATTGGGCGTCGTGCTGGAGCGCACGCTCTATTCGCGCCTGTATGACAAGACCCATCTCGACCAGGTGCTGTTCTCGATCGGCCTGATCTTCATCGCCACCGCGGCGGTCGACTATGTGATGGGCGCCAGCCAGCAGATCATCAACCTGCCGGCCGAACTCAACGGCCGCTTCGAATTCCTCGGCGCCAGCATCGGCGTCTACCGGTTGTTCGTCATCATCATTTGCGGCCTGCTGACGGTGCTCTTGCAATATGTCATCGGCCGCACCCGGTTTGGCAGCCGCTTGCGCGCTTCGGTCGACGATCGGCGCGTGGCGCGCGGCCTCGGCATCGACGTCACCGGCATTTTCGCGCTCACTTTCGCGGTTGGTTCCGGCCTTGCCGGTCTCGGCGGCGCCCTGGGGGCGAGCATCCTGTCCATGGATCCCACCTTTCCTCTCAAATACATGATCTACTTCCTGATCGTCATTTCAGTCGGCGGCACGACGACCATCACCGGTCCGTTCTTCGCGTCCATTCTGCTCGGTATCGCCGATGTTGCGGGCAAATATTTCGTGCCCTCGATCGGTGGCTTCATCATCTATTCGATCATGGTGCTGGTGCTGATCTTCAAGCCTGAAGGCTTGTTCACGCGGAGCACGCGTCGATGAGCGCCGTGACCAGCGAAAACCTCCGCCCCATCGGCACGCCCAGCGAGCAGCTCGTCGCCGCCGCCCGCTGGCGCTGGTTCGAGTTCCTGTTCTGGGGCATCGCCATACTCTGCGGTCTCAGCATGTTCGCGCCGATGCTGGGCTTCAACGTGCCCATCATCCCCTCGAAGATGATGCTGATGAGCGAGATACTCATTCTCGGCTTGTTGGCGCTGTCGATCGACCTGTGCCTGGGCTATGCCGGTCTCGTCACCCTCGGGCAGGGCGCATTCTTCGGTATCGGCGCCTACACCGCTGGCCTGCTGGCCAAGCATGGCGCCGGCGTCGCGCCGCTGAGCGATCCGATCCTCGGCCTGCTGGCGGCTGGTCTCGTTGCCGGTTTTGTTGGCTTCGCTACCAGCTTCCTCGTTCTGCGCGGTTCCGATTTGACCCGTTTGATGGTGACGCTCGGTGTTGCCTTGATCGTCGAGGAACTGGTCAACAAGCTGAAAGACATCACCGGCGGTTCCGATGGTCTGCAGGGCGTCATGTCCTCGCCGATCCTCGGCATTTGGGAGTTCGACCTCTTCGGCAAGACGGCCTTCTGGTACACGTTGATCGTCGTGTTCATCTG
Source organism: Methylocella sp. CPCC 101449 (assembly GCF_031921685.1). Classification (NCBI taxonomy): domain Bacteria; kingdom Pseudomonadati; phylum Pseudomonadota; class Alphaproteobacteria; order Hyphomicrobiales; family Beijerinckiaceae; genus Methylocella; species Methylocella sp. CPCC 101449. The sequence continues at coordinate 198,801 of NZ_JAPDHU010000004.1, forward strand.
CTTCTGGTTCTGCCGTCGCCTGGTGAATTCGTCCTATGGCTATTCGCTGCGCGCGATCAAGGGCAATGCCCTGCGCGCCCGCGCCATCGGCGTCCCCGTCAATGCCCGGCTGATCCAGGTCTATACGCTGGCCGCCGCCATAGCCGGCATTGCCGGTGGGTTGCTGGCGCAGACGACACAGTTCGCTTCGCCCGACATGGTCGCCTTCCACCGTTCGGCCGATTCCCTGTTGATGGTGATCTTCGGGGGCGCCGGCTATCTGTACGGCGGACTGATCGGCTCGGTCGTCTTCCGCATCATGCAGGACTTCCTCTCCAACATCACGCCGCAATACTGGCTGTTCTGGGTCGGTGTCGTTCTGGTGCTGCTGGTGCTGTTCGTGCGCAACGGCATCATCGGCCTCCTGTCGGCTGCCGTGTCGCGTTCGAAGGGAGCGGGCAAATGACCACCGTTCTCGAAACCCGCGCCCTGTGCAAGAAGTTCGGTGGCATCACCGCCACCGATAACGTCACCTTCAAACTGCCGGCCGGCGCACGTCATGCGTTGATCGGCCCGAACGGGGCCGGCAAGACCACGTTCGTCAACCAGCTCTCGGGCGTGTTGTTGCCGACCTCCGGCAGCATCTTCCTCAACGGGCAGGACGTGACGGAATGGACGGTGCGAGCCCGTTCGCGGGCCGGCCTCGCCCGCACCTTCCAGATCAATCAGCTCTTCGCCGACCTGACGCCGTTGCAGTCGATCGTCATCGCGATCAACGAACGTGAGAATGCGGCCCGGAGCTGGTTTCTGCCCTTCGGCACCCGCAAGGATCTCGTCGCCGAAGCCGTCGAGCTGGCTGAAAGCCTCAATCTCGGCGACGTTCTCGACGAACGGGTGGGCTCGCTCGCCTATGGCAAGCAACGCCTGCTGGAGATCGCCATCGCGCTGGCCGCCAAGCCGACCGTGCTGTTGCTCGACGAGCCGGCGGCCGGCGTGCCGGAATCCGAGCGCGATCAGATCCTCAACGTCGTCGCGGCCTTGCCGGCCTCGGTCTCGCTGGTGCTGATCGAGCACGACATGGATCTCGTGTTCCGCTTCGCCAAGACCATTTCGGTTTTGGTCAACGGTGCTTTGTTCGTTGAAGGCACGGCCGAGGAGATCGCCAAGGATCCCCGCGTGCGGCAAGTCTATCTGGGTGAGGAGGAGATCTCCCATGGCTGATCTCCTCAAAGTCGAGGGCCTGCGCGCCGGCTACGGTGAGGCGCTGGTTCTCAACGGCATCTCGCTGCGTCTGGAAGCCGGTCGGGCCATGGCCCTGTTGGGCCGCAACGGCACCGGCAAGACCACGCTGATCAACACGATCGTGGGCGCGACGCGCTGGCGCGGTGGGTCGATCTTGTTCGACGGCAATGAGATGACGCGCTTGCGCTCGGACCAGCGGGCCCATCGCGGCATCGGTTGGGTGCCGCAGGAGCGTAATATCTTCAAATCGCTGACGGTCGACGAAAATCTCACGGCCATCATGCGGCCGGGTCCGTGGAATCTGAAGCGCCTCTACGAGATGTTCCCGCGTCTGGCCGAACGCAAGCGCAATATGGGCAATCAATTGTCGGGCGGCGAACAGCAGATGTTGGCGGTTGCCCGCGCCTTGGCACTCAACCCACGCTTGCTGTTGCTGGACGAGCCGTTGGAAGGGCTGGCGCCCATCATCGTCGATGAATTGCTCGCGGCTCTGCGGAAAATCATCCGCGAGGAACAGATGGCCGCTATATTGGTCGAACAGAGCGCCAAAAAGATACTGCCCTTGACGGACAGTGTCGTAATTTTGGAACGTGGTGCTGTCGTCTATGACGGGGAGAGCGAAGCTCTCGCCCAGGACGCCGACACCATGTCGCGCCTTCTGGGTGTCGCCGAACGCGGCGGCCACTGAAGGTCGACTGGAGCGGGACGCTAAAAAGCGGCTATTTGGTTTTGCGGCCTGCTCTCACTTGAGGGATTCGAAGGAGAATTCGATGCAACGTAAGATACCGCCCTTTCGCGCAGATCATGTCGGTTCGATCCTGCGCACCGCGCCTTTGAAGGAAGCGCGCGCCAAGAAGCTGAAGGGCGAGATCACCGCCGATCAGCTCAAGGCCGTCGAGGACGAAGAGATCAAGAAGATCATCGCCAAGCAGGAAGAAGTGGGCCTGCACGCGATCACCGATGGCGAGTTCCGCCGCTCCTGGTGGCACTATGACTTCCTGAGCCAGCTCGACGGCGTCAAGCTCGCCGAAGTCGAAACCGGCATCAAGTTCACCGGCGTCACCACAAAGGCGGAAGCGCCTTATGTCTACGCCAAGCTCGGCTCGAAGCATCATCCCCACATCGAACATTTCAAGTTCGTGAAGGAACACACCAAGCGCACGCCGAAGATGTCGATCCCGTCGCCGTCGATGCTGCACTATCGCGGCGGCAGCAAGATGGTCGATTCCAAGGTCTATCCGAAGTTCGAGGACTTCTGGCACGACCTGGGCCTGGCCTATCGCGAGGCGATCAAGGGCTTCTACGATGCCGGCTGCCGCTACCTGCAGATCGACGATTGCTCGATGGCTTATTTCTGCGACGACAAGCAGCGCCAGATGCTGATCGAGCGCGGCGATGATCCCGACCAGCTCGAAAAGCTTTATGCGCAAACGCTCAACACCGCGCTGGAAGGCCGCCCTTCCGACATGGCCATCACCATGCACGTCTGCCGCGGCAACTTCCGCTCGACCTTCATCGCCTCGGGCGGTTACGAGCACATCGCCGATCTGATGTTCAACAAGATCAACCTCGACGGCTATTTCCTCGAATGGGACAATGATCGTTCGGGCGATCTGGCGCCGCTGCGCCACCTGCCGAAGAACAAGACGGTGGTCGTCGGTCTCGTCACCTCCAAGACCGGCGAGATGGAGGACAAGGACCAGATCAAGCGCCGCCTCGAGGAAGCCAGCAAATATACCGACATCGAGCAGCTCTGCCTGTCGCCGCAATGCGGCTTTGCCTCCACCGAGGAAGGCAATTCGATCACCGAGCAGCAGCAGTGGGACAAGCTGCGCATGGTCGTCGAAGTGGCCGAAGAGGTTTGGGGCAAAGCCTGATCACCTCGCCATGAATGTGCGGGGCGGCGGTGACGCCGCCCCGTTTTGTTATCTGCCGGCCGATAAGTTGACATTGTCATCGACGCTCATTTGGTCAAAATGGCGAAAGACTAAGAATTTCGAGGAAGCCTCATGCGTACACAGGTTGGCATTATCGGTGCGGGCCCGGCGGGCCTGTTGCTCTCGCACCTCCTGCATCTGGAGGGGATCGATTCCGTCATCCTTGAATCGCGCAGCCGGCAATATTGCGAGCAGCGCATCCGGGCCGGGCTGCTGGAACAAGGCTCGGTCGACCTTTTGAACGACACCGGCCTGGGCGACCGCATGAACCGCGAAGCGCTGGTTCATGATGGCATCGAGCTTTGTTTCGACGGCAAGCGCCGCCGCATCGACATTCACGAACTGACCGGCCGGCAGGTGTCGATCTACGGCCAGCAGGAAATCGTCAAGGACATCATCGCCGCGCGCCTCGCCGCCGGTGGTAAGATCATTTTCGAGGCGCAGGCCAAAGAGGTCGGCGGCTTCGAAGGCGACAAGCCCTTCATCCGCTACGTGCACGAGGGCATCGAGCATCGGCTGGATTGCGACTATATCGCCGGCTGCGATGGTTTCCACGGAATCAGCCGCGAGGCGATCCCCGCCGACATTTTTAAAGGTTATGACCGGCAATATCCCTTCGCCTGGCTCGGCATGCTGGTTCAGGCGAAGCCGACCGCCGACGAGTTGATCTATTGCCATCATCCGGAAGGCTTCGCGCTCTTCACCATGCGCTCCTCGACCGTGTCGCGCCTCTATTTGCAGGTGGAAGTGGATGAGGATGCGAAGAACTGGTCGGAAGATCGCATTTGGGACGCGTTCCATCGCCGCCTCGGCCAGCACGACGGGCTCGAAGTCAGTATGGGGCCGCTGTCGCAGATCGCGGTGACGCCGATGCGCAGTTTCGTCACCGAGCCGATGCGGGTGGGGCGCATGTTCCTGGCCGGGGATTCCGCTCATATCGTGCCGCCGACCGGCGCTAAGGGCATGAATCTCGCCATCGCCGACGTCAGCGTGCTGGCGCGCGCCTTCATCGCTTATTACAAGAAGAATCGCACCGATCTGTTCGATGCCTATAGCGCCACCTGTCTGCAGCGCGTCTGGCGTGCCCAGCACTTCTCCTGGTGGATGACCTCGATGATGCATCCGGTCGCCGGCAGCGCCTTCGATAACGAACGACAGATCGCTGAACTGGAGGCGGTGACATCCTCCCGCGCAGGCTCGACCTTCCTGGCCGAGAACTATTCCGGTCTGCCGCTCGCCTCCTGGCGTGAGCCGGTCTAGGGCTGCGCGTGAGCACCGGCGTCCCCTTCCTCGATCATTGCGGCATCGAGCGGATTTTCCGGCAGGATGGCGTGTGCCGCGTCGCGGTCGATCCGACGCCGGAGAAGACCAATCGGGTGCAGGCGGCCCATGGCGGCCTGCTGATGACCTTGCTCGATGCGGCTCTTGCCGGCGCCTGCACGTCGACCCTGCCGGAGCCCCAGATGGTCGCCACTGTCGATATGCAGGTGGCCTTTCTGACGCCGGGCCGGGGGCATCTGGTGGCGGAAGGGCGCCTTCTCAAGGCAACTAAGTTACTGATGTTCGCCGAGGGCGAGGTGCGCAACGCGGCCGGGGAGATCGTCGCCAAGGCGTCCGGTCAGTTTTGGGTACTGAATGGCGAGCGGGTTAAGGCCAAACTCGGTTCGCAATCGGATGTTTAGCCGTTAGATTTCGCGTCGGCAGGCAAAAGCGCTTGCAACCAACAGCCATGCTAATCATTGTCAGGGCAGTGAGCTGAAAGGCTTTGACGTTTGACGAAGTCAAACGTCGGAGGGCGGAGGTAGCAAATTTCGCGAGCAGCGCGATTTGCTCTGGGGCAGCGGAATGTCGGCCGATAGCCAGACCAAACAGGATGGCGAATCCCCCAAGCGTGGCGAAAATGCCGACGCGCCCGTTGATTATGCGCACCGTCACTTCGTCAATCTGACCGCGACGATCGTTCTGTTGCTGCTGGCCTTCGCCTCGATCTGGACCGTGCGCGCCTTCGACGCCTATGAAACGCGTCAGCGCTGCATCAACTCCGGCCGCAAGGACTGTATCCCCGTCGCCGCCCCGCCGAAGGGCTTGGTGCAATACGTGCGCTGACCGTTTCACACCCTAGAAACAAAAACGCCCGCTGTTGCCAGCGGGCGTTTCGATTGGAAGCGGGTGGACGCTATTGCGCCACTTCGCGCGCCTGGTGGCGGTTCTTCAAAATGACGCCGACGAGCACCACCAGAGCCGCGCCGAGCACGGGCAGGCCATAGTGGACCAGCGCCGAAGGCAGATTGGCGAACGTATCGGCCAGCGCATGTTCGTCGGCGATCAGTTCGCCGGCGACCCAGCCGAGCAGGGCAGCGCCCGCCCACACCAGCCACGGCCATTTCTCGAGCATGAGAATGACGAGCTGGGCGCCGAAGACGATCAATGGCACGGAAATGCCGAGACCGATGATGATGAGCGCCCAATTGCCGTGCGCTGCCGCGGCGATGGCCACCACGTTGTCGAGCGACATGACCAGGTCGGCCACGGCGATGACGCGCACGGCACCCCAGATGTTGCTCGATTCCTTGATGTCCTTCTCATCGGCATTTTCGATGAGCAATTGCACCGCGATCCACAGCAGCAGCAAGCCGCCGATGATCTTCAAGAACGGCAACTGCATCAGCTCGGTGACGACAGCGGTGAAAATGATACGCAGCAGGATGGCGACGCCGGCGCCAAGAATAATGCCCCACTTGCGGTTTGCGGGAGTCAGTCCGCGGCAGGCGAGCGCGATGACCACCGCGTTGTCGCCTGACAGCAGAATGTTGATCCACATGATTTTAAGCAGCTGCACCAGAAAGGTGCCGGTATCCACATCCATCAGCCGTTCCCATGTCTCGTGAGTTTACAGGGACCTAATTGAGGGGCCTTACGGGGTCAAGTCTACGAAGGTTTGTCTACGCGGGATTGTCTACGGAGATTGCTCTACGGGAGTGGGTATACTTGGGCGTGTCTACTGGGCTTTACGGGAAAATGTTTGCGTCCGCGCCAGAAGCCTGACGGCAATAGCCACGGCCTGGGTTGCTTCCGATAAGCTTGGCAGCGGCGTTGACAGGGGGCGCCTGCCGGCTGAAAGGCGCGGGATGGGTCGCCGTCGGCGCAAACGCGGCACGTGAATGAAGCCGGCCGGCCCATCAAATAGGTCCAAGGTTACATATAGGGTTTGATTGCAGAGATAGTCGCCGGCATCTTGCGAGACGGCAACGGGCACTCCGGCGTCATGAACCGCATGGACGAGCTGGACGGGGTTCCACCGTGCGAAGCGAAGGGCCGGGCCGCCAGGCGTCACCGTAAACTGCCGGTTGATCGCGCCATCGGCGTCTGGATGCAGCACCGTCAAGCGATTGCGCGCCCGCGCTTCGATGCTGATCGCCCGTCGTCGCCCGGCGAGGCCCAGATGAATGACGATGTCGGGGCGATGCGCCTCCAGGAGCGCCGCCACACGCGCCTCGACCCCCGCGAACCGCACCGGCATCACCGCGACGCGCAGATCTATATCGGCCAGCGCGAACCGGGGCTCGCGCTGCAACCTGCGGATGATCGCCTCGGTCGGATTGGCCGGGGCACCGGGAAAAGCCCCGAAAGCCGTCACCAGAACGCGGACGCGACGCCGGTTCGAGGGAGCACTGTGACTATTCTGCACCATGTTCGCTCAGCCGTTCCCGTGTCTTCTAGGCGCCATGGCCCGGTCCCATTCTGGTCACCTTTGCCCGGCATCTGCGACAAACCGCAGGATAGTTGCGCCAAGATACTCACGCTTTGCGCAGGCTTAAACCTTCGTTAATCCGGCCATTCCACCAATGCGCCGATCCTGCGCTCTTGGCGCGTCCTGGCAATCTGCTCCGATTCTGAATGACCGCGCCGTCGAACAGCCTCCGTCTGCCTCATTTGGCCCTCCTCGCCCTGCTGGGCGCGGGATTGGCCGGTTGCACCTCGGTTGGCGCCGTCACCGATATGACCGCGAGCGCGGTCGGCAACGCCGGCAGCATGTTTTCCTCGACACCCGCCGGCGATCCGCTGCCTGTGGATATGTTCGTCGCCTCGACGAGGCGCAATGACCGAGGTGCTTCCGAGCGCGATTTGTCGGATGGTGCGGCACATTTTTCGCTGGTCACGGTTTCCGTGCCGCCCAATCACCGTGCCGGCAATATCGAAACCCCGACATTCGGCCGACCCAATCCGGAAAAGCACTTCACCTTGGTGCGCAGCCGCCGTCTCGGCGAGCCGTCCATGGCTCAGGAAGTGGCGACCCATCTGTCAGGCCGCATCGGCTCCAACCGCGACGTGCTCGTCTTCGTGCACGGCTTCAACACCTCGCTGGAGGAGGCGCGCTTCCGCCTGGCGCAGATCGTCGCCGACGGCCGCTTTGGCGGCGTGCCGATCCTCTTCACCTGGCCGGCGCAGGACGGTCTGCTCGCCTATGCCTCGGCCAAGGAAAACGCCACCGTTTCGCGCGATGCGCTGACCACCTTGCTCAATGAGATTTCGGCCTTGCCGTCAGTAGGGCGTGTTCACGTGCTGGCCCATTCCATGGGCGCGTGGCTCGCCATGGAAGCCTTGCGTGAATCGGCCATCGGCAGTCGCAGCCTGCTCAACGGCCGTCTCGGCAATGTCATGCTGGCCGCGCCCGACATTGATGTCGCCGTGTTCCGTCAGCAGATGGCGCGGCTGCCGGGCGCCAATGTGTCGGTTTTCTCATCCACCAGCGATCGCGCGCTCAATCTGTCGAGCCGTCTTGTTGGCGAGCGGGTGCGCGTCGGCGCCATCAATCCGACCGATGCCAAGGATCGTGCCGAACTCGATCGTCTTGGCGTCAAGGTCTATGACCTCAGCGCGTTCTCGGACGGATGGATCAATCACGGCGCTTATGCCAGTACGCCCGACGTGGTGCGTCAGATCGGTGCGCAGATCGCACGACCGCGCGCCGAAGATGCGCGTGAGATTTCCGTCATCGATGGCGGCGTCAGCGTCGATCAGCGCCCGCGCACGCCGGCTATTGAGAGCCAGCCCCTTCCACCACCGCCTGTGGCGGCGTCGGCGGCAGCGGCACAGTAGCGCGATGGGCGGCGCGATGTTTGCGCCGCTTGCGCTGCGTCGGCTTTTCTTCCAATGCGGCTTGTTCGGCCTGCGGTTCCGGCTCAGGCGTCGCAGCCGGCTGTGGCTGCTGTGGCGAGAACAAGGAAGCGAGTGCCGAGAAGGGGGAAGCGGGAGCAGCGTAAGCCTGCACCGCTGGCGCGGACGCTGATTGCTCGGTGATCACCGCAGGCGTCGCGGCTGTCGCTGCTACCAGCGTTGGTGTCGGCGCCGCTCCATCGGCGTGCGCTGTGCGCAAGCTACCGAGCATGCCCCGGCGTTTGGCGACGTAATAATAGCCGCCTGCATAGAGCTGAACGGCGCGATCCTCATTGCCGCCCGCAACACGATAGGCATTGGCGAGATAAGGCACCGCATAGGTGAGATTGGTTCTGCCATCGAGCAGGCCCGCAGGCGAACCGCGATAGCCCATGCCGCGCGCCGTCGCCGGCTTGATCTGCATGAGGCCATAGTTGCCGGCGTGCAGGGCACGTGGATTGTAACGGCTTTCGCGGACGATGATCCGATGGATCAGGCGCTCGGGAACCTGATGGCGTTTCGACAGTTCGGCGATGTCTTGATTGTAGCGCGTCGTGTCTTGGGCATATGCGGGCATCACGGCCAGCAGCGTTCCGGTGGCCAGCAGGCCTGACAAAATTCGATGCATCAATGGGCCTCCTGCTCGGCGCCTGACGGCAAAAAAGGGCTGGATCGGGCCTTTTTTACCTGCCTCCGAGTGCGGCCTGTCCGTGGCAAGAGCAAGGCAGGCCCGATTTTTGTCGCTAAGTGTCTATTCTGCCGCCGGTTTTTGCGCGTAGCCGAGACGGCCATTGAGCTCTTCGAGCAGTTTTTCGGCCGATTCAGCCACCGGCGTGCCCGGCGGGAAGATGGCGGCGGCCCCGGCGCGCCGCAGTGCTTCGAAGTCCTGCGGCGGGATCACGCCACCGACGACGATCATGATGTCGTCTCGTCCAAGCTTGGCAAGAGCGTCGCGCACTTCCGGCACCAAAGTCAGATGGCCGGCCGCCAAGGACGAGATGCCGATGACATGCACATCGTTGTCGACGGCCTGTTGCGCGGCCTCGCTAGGCGTTGCGAACAGCGGCCCGACCTCGACTGAAAAGCCCATGTCGGCGAAAGCCGAAGCGATGACTTTCTGGCCGCGATCATGGCCGTCCTGACCGACCTTGGCGACGAGCACCTTCGGCTTGCGGCCTTCGTTCTCGGCGAAGGCGCGTGTCATGCGCTTCACCCGATCGACCGCGTCGGCTTCAGGACCTGCCTCGCGATCGTAGACGCCGCTGATCGTCGAAATCTTGGCGACATGGCGATTGAAGACATTTTCCAGCGCCAGCGAGATTTCGCCCACCGTCGCTTTCGCCCGCGCGGCATCGATGGCCAGCGCCAGGAGATTGCCGTTGCCGCGTGCGCCTTGCGTCAACGCCACGAGCGCGCGCGTCACTTCGCCTTCGTTGCGCTCGGCGCGCAATCGTTTCAACTTGTCGATCTGCTGCGCGCGCACGGCGGAATTGTCGACCACCAGAACGTCGATCGGCTTTTCGTCTTCGCGGCGGAACTTGTTGACGCCGATCACCGACTGCTGACCGGTATCGATACGTGCCTGCGTTTTCGCAGCGGCTTCCTCGATGCGCTGTTTCGGCAACCCCATGTCGATCGCCTTGGCCATGCCGCCGAGGGATTCGATTTCGTCGATATGCGCCTTGGCGCGGGTCGCGAGTTCCGCGGTGAGCCGCTCGACATAATAGGAGCCGCCCCAGGGATCGATGACCTTCGTGGTGCCGGATTCCTGTTGCAGGAAGATCTGCGTGTTGCGGGCGATGCGGGCGGAAAAATCGCTCGGCAACGCCAAGGCTTCGTCGAGCGCATTGGTGTGCAGGGATTGCGTATGTCCCTGTGTCGCAGCCATCGCCTCGATCTGCGTGCGCACGACGTTGTTGTAGACGTCCTGCGCGGTGAGCGACCAGCCCGACGTCTGGCAATGGGTGCGCAGCGCCAGCGACTTCTGCGATTTCGGATTGAACGGCCGCAGCAGATTGGCCCAGAGCAGGCGGGCGGCGCGCAGCTTTGCCACTTCCATGAAGAAGTTCATGCCGATCGCCCAGAAGAACGACAGGCGTGGCGCGAAATCATCGATCTGCATGCCGGCGGCAATGCCGGCGCGCACATATTCGACACCGTCGGCGAGCGTGTAAGCGAGTTCAAGATCCTGCGTCGCGCCGGCTTCCTGCATGTGATAGCCGGAGATCGAGATCGAATTGAACTTCGGCATATGCTTCGACGTATAGGCGAAGATGTCCGAGATGATGCGCATCGAATCCGCTGGCGGATAGATATAGGTGTTGCGCACCATGAATTCTTTGAGGATGTCGTTCTGGATCGTGCCGGAGAGCTTCTCCTGTGCCACGCCCTGTTCCTCGGCGGCGACGATATAGAGCGCCAGCACCGGCAGCACCGCGCCGTTCATCGTCATCGATACTGACATGCGATCGAGTGGAATACCCGAGAACAAGGTCCGCATGTCGTAGATGGAATCGATCGCCACGCCCGCCATGCCGACGTCGCCGGCGACGCGCGGATGATCGGAATCATAGCCGCGATGGGTGGCGAGATCGAAAGCGATGGAGAGGCCCATCTGTCCGGCCGCCAGATTGCGCCGGTAGAAGGCGTTGGAATCCTCCGCCGTCGAGAAGCCGGCATATTGCCGGATCGTCCACGGCTGGTTGACGTACATGGTCGGGTAGGGGCCGCGCAGGAAGGGGGCGAGGCCGGGCCAGGTGTCGAGAAAATCGATCCCGACGAGATCGGCGGGTCCGTACAGCGATTTGACCGCGATGCCCTCAGGCGTCAGCCAGGGAGCTGACGATGGGCTGGAATGGCGGCCGGTCGCTGCGGCCTGCGGCCGGAAATCGACGGCCGAGAAATCGGGAATACGGCTCATGGGCCGCAGTATAACCGGCGATGGCCGCGAGGGCCACGCGGCAGGCGTTAGCCTTTATGGGCGTGCCATTTGCCGCCGCAATAGCGACTTCCCGACGACCAAGTGCCGGAACCGCCAGTTTTGGTCAGTTTGCCCTGGAGGCGCACCACGTCTTCAGCGCTGGAGAAGCGGCCCCAGAGGGAGCCGTTCGTCTCGATCGTACCCACGGTCGTCGCGGCGGCATTTTCGCCCGAGGCCATGCGGCTGTCGGCGACAATTACCGGATATTGGCGCACCGGCTCGCAATTACCGACCTCGGTGGACACATCGAAAGACCACTGGCCGTCGAAGGGCGCGGCCACGGCATGCCCGGCCATTGCCAGAACGAAGGTGCAAGAAACGAAGGTGCGAGAGAGGATGTGAGGGCGCATGGGATGTCCATCGTGAGATCACGCATGATCACGCCTGGGAGAATCGCGACCGGCCCAGCGGATTTCGCCTAGGGCTGGACGAGGCACGACGCAAGAGAGATATTATTTCGGGCTCGTGGCAGCCGCGAGCGCACGCGTCAAAGCCGCGAGCGCATCACATCCGGCGAAGGCGAAATCCGTGACGCCCGCCGCGCGCAGTTCGTCTTCCAAAGCTCCCGGATGACCCGCCAGCCAGATCTGCTGCGCGCCTGCCTGCGTAAGGGCCGTGGCGACCGTTGCCGCCTGTTCGGCATAGACAGTATCACTTGAACACAGACAGACGATCTGCGCGCCGCTGTCGACAAGGGCGCGCACCGCATCGGCGGCCTGCGTCAGCAGGGGCGAGGCGATGGCCTCGATGCCGGCGGTCTCGAAGAAGTTGCGCGCCCAGGTGGCGCGCGCCGTGAAAGCGGCGACCGAGCCGAGCGTCGCCAGGAAGATTTTTGGCGTCTGCCCGTGGCTCGCCCTGAAAGCCTCGGCCGTGTCGCGCAACTGCTCGAACGGCACGGCCAAACGGATCGGCGCCAGTGTGTCGGCCGCCAGATCGCCGGATGCAGCGTCTGCGCTCAGCGGCATCAGCACATGCGCTGATGCTTCATGGATGTTGGGAAATTCGTTGGTGCCGGTGATCTGTTCGCGCCGCCGGGCGATGTTCTTGAAGCGTTGCGCACGGACCTGCACCACTGCTTGGCAGAGCCGGCCCGAAGCGAGCACTGCGGCAATGCCGCCGTCGCCTTCGATCTCCTGCATCAGCGCCCAGGCTTTCTGCGTCAGCGCCGCACCGATCTCCTCGAATGCGCCGGAGCCGGCAGCGGGATCGTCGACCTTGGCGAGGTTGGATTCCTCCATCAGCACCAGTTGCGCATTGCGCGCCAGCCGCTGCGCTTCCTGATCGGGCAGGCCAAGCGCCTGCGTATGAGGGAGCACGCTGATCGCGTCGGCGCCGGCGACCGCGGCGGAAAAGACCGCCGTGGTCGTGCGCAACACGTTCACCCAGGGATCGCGCCGCGTCATCATGCGCCAGGCGGTTTCCGCATGCAGATACAGGGGTCGCGGTTCCAGGCCGCAGGCGCTTTCAATCTGTCCCCACAGGCTGCGCAACGCCCGCAGCTTGGCGATGGTCAAGAATTCATCGGCGTCGGCGGCGAGGCGAAAGCCGATCAGCCGCCGTGCTGTTTCAAGATCGAGGCCGGCTGCTTCCAGCGCGCGCAGATAGGCAATGCCGGTGCCCAGCACATAGGCGAGCTCCTGCGCTTCCGAACCGCCGGCCTGATGGATGATGCGGCCGTCAGCGACGCTTACGGTCCCGCGAAAGCCGCGCGCCACGAGATCGCTGGCGAGACGGCCGAGAGAATGGGTGTTCGACGTCGCTTGTCCTCGCGCGGTGAGACCGATCGGATCGATACCGAAAGCGATCCGCGTCAGCGACGGTTCCAAACCTTGTTCGGCGACGAGTTTGACGAGGGCTTTCGCAACCGCTTCGCCATCGGCGCCGGCATCGATCTCAAGCGCGGCGCCGGCGAGATCGACATCCTTCAGCACACGTGGAAGATCATCGGTCGAAAGACCGAAGCCATGCGCTCCGGCGGCGCCGGCCATCACCAGATGCAATCCGGTGGCGCCGTTCAGCAGAGCATCGAGCGCTTGCGCATTGGCGATATCCGCATCCGGATGTTCGATCCGGACCATCACCCGCCATGGACCGTGATCCGCGCGCAGCGCGCGGCAGCCGGATTGCGTGGCGCGCGGCATCAGCGGGCCGTAAGCGATGCCGTCGGCGGTATGCGAAACGAGTTTGTCGAAAGACTTGCCCTTGAGGACCTTTTCGACCAACGCGTGCCATTCACCTTCGCCGGGGCCGGCGAAGGGAGCAGCAAACGGCGCGAAGGCTGTGTCCGTCGGGCCGGTCATCGTCGTTCCGTATCAGACGAACTGGCTGAGGCCGGGAATGCCACCGGCGATCGCCCCCATCGTGTCTTCGCCAGCCACTTCGCGGCCATAGGCGAACAATTCCTTGGCGAGGGTCTGGATCTGCCCCATGCCGAGGCCAAAGCCTTGCAATTGGCCGGCAAGGCCCATGATGCCGCCGCCCATCAGGCCGCCGAGAGCGCCCATCAGGCCGCCACCGCCGCCAGCGGTCGCCGCTTCGTTCATCGCGTCGCGCGCGCCGGGCAGTTTTTCGATCAGAGTGCCGACTTCCGCATCCGGGCCTTCCTTCTCGAGGAAGGTGAGGACGGCGCCGACGGACTTGCGGGCCGTATCCGCGTCGATGCCGACGCTCGAGGTGAGCCGTGCGATCAGTTCTTCCATGATTTTCCCTTCCTGCCAGTTACGCCCGCGCCGAAAGGGCGGGAGGGCATCTGTGGCGCATTTGCGCCGCGTTTGGCCCGTCGATCAAGCGGATATTTTGCTCTACGGGAAACTTGTCTGCGATCGAAAGCGTTTTCCAGGCGCCGCCAGCATTTTGAGTGCCGCGAGCATCTTTAAGGCGTCACTAGTACCATTCAGACGCTGTTAAGGTGGAAAGCGTCATGCGGCTGTCTTATAAGACTTCACCATTGGCAGAATTAAGTGGGAATCTTGAAATGTCAGGCGATCCGCGTACCGAACCCGGCAAGATACTCGTCGGCAAAAGCGACAAATATGAATATTTGACGCTTTCCGTCGGCAACCGCCATGGTCTGATCACGGGCGCCACCGGCACCGGCAAGACCGTCACCTTGCAAACCCTGGCCGAAGGCTTCGCCAGCAACGGCGTGCCGGTGTTCGCCGCCGACATCAAGGGCGATCTCTCCGGCATCTGCATGCCGGGCGATGCCAAGCCGCCGTTTGTCAAGCGTGCTCAGGAATTGGGCTTCGAATATCAGGCCGACGAGTTCTCCGTCACCTTCTGGGATCTGTTTGGCCAGGCCGGTCATCCGATTCGCGCCACGGTTTCCGAAATGGGCCCGCTGCTCATGTCGCGCCTGCTCCAGTGTACCGATGCACAGGAAGGCATCATCAACATCGTCTTTCGCGTCGCCGACGAGAAGGGCTGGCTGCTGCTCGATCTCAAGGATCTGAAAGCGCTGCTGCAATATGTTGCTGACAATGCCGCCGATTTGAAGGTGAAGTACGGCAACATCGTTCCGTCTTCCATCGGTGCCATTCAGCGGCAATTGCTGGTGTTGGAAAACCAGGGCGCTGAAAAATTCTTCGGTGAGCCGGCGCTCGATCTCAACGACTTCATCCAGACCGATAAGGAACGTCGCGGCGTCATCAACATTCTGTCGGCCCAAAAGCTGATGGAGAGCCCACGTCTTTATGCGACCTTTCTGTTGTGGATGCTGTCGGAACTGTTCGAGAAACTGCCTGAGGTCGGCGATCTGCCGAAGCCGAAACTGGTGTTCTTCTTCGACGAGGCGCATCTGTTGTTCGACGACGCGCCGAAGGCGTTGCTCGATGCGATCGAGCGCGTCGTGCGCCTCATCCGTTCGAAAGGCGTCGGCGTCTATTTCGTCACGCAGAACCCGCTCGACATCCCAGACAACGTCTTGGGCCAGCTTGGCAATCGCGTCCAGCATGCACTACGCGCCTTCACGCCGCGCGATCAGCGCGCCGTGCGCGCCGCCGCCGAAACCTTCCGCCAGACGCCCGGTCTCGATACCGTCAAGGCGATCATGGAATTGAAGGTCGGCGAAGCTTTGGTCTCGATGCTCGATGAAAAAGGCATGCCGTCGATGGTGTCGCGCGCTTTCATCGCGCCGCCGTCCGCCCGTGTCGGCACGGTCACGCCCGAAGAACTCAAGGGCGTGATGGCGAAGGATCCGATCAAGGATAAATACGACACCGCGATCGATCGCGAATCCGCCTTCGAAATTCTTGCCAAGCGGGCCAACGGGCAGATGGAAGACGCCGACTCGCCGGAAGTGGAGGCCGGAGCTGGCAGTGGCGGCATCTTGAGCGAGATCGGCAATGCGATCGGTGGCGCGTTGGGCGGCGGCGCGCCGAAGATCAATCCGAAGACCGGCAAGCCGATGCGTACGCCGAAAACCACGACCCAGGTGATCGTGCAATCGGCCATCCAATCAGCCAGCCGCACCATCGGCTCGCAAATCGGCCGCGCCATCCTGCGCAATGTCTTGGGTGGCATTCTGGGCGGCAAGGGCGGCCGCTTTGGCATCGCCGATGGTTTGCCGTCGAATCCGCCTGCCGCGGGCGCCTCTGAAAATCCTCTCGATCGTCCCGATGACAAAGCCGGTCGTCGCCCTAACTCTTGAGAGACCAAGTGCCGCCGCTCGCTGGCGGCATGCGTTTTTTACTGGCCCTGCCGATGCACAACACATAGCGGACATCCCATGACAGACGTTTCCTCGGCCCTCGCCACTCTCGACAAGAGCACTGATGCCGCGCTGGCACGGCTTTTCGATCTGCTGAAGATTTCGTCCATCTCGACGGACCCGCAATTCAAGGGCGACTGCCAGCGCGCCGCGCAATGGTTGGCCGATGAGCTGAAGGGCATCGGCTTCGACGCTTCGGTGCGGCCGACGGCTGGGCATCCGATGGTCGTCGCCCATGCCAAGGCCAACCGGGCCAACGCGCCGCACGTGTTGTTTTACGGCCACTATGATGTGCAGCCGGTCGATCCGCTGAACCTGTGGGAGACCGATCCGTTCGCGCCGCGCTTGGTCGATGCGCCGAAGGGCCAGCAGATCGTGGCGCGGGGCTCCTCCGATGACAAAGGTCAGTTGATGACCTTCGTCGAAGCCTGTCGCGCGCTTCAGGCCAACGGCGGTTTGCCTTGCGATGTCACCATCCTGTTCGAGGGCGAGGAAGAATGCGGCTCGCCCTCCTTGCCGGCCTTCCTCAAGGCCAACAAGGACGAATTGAAGGCCGACATCGCGCTCGTCTGCGACACCAATATGTGGGACACGCAGACACCAGCCATCACCACCATGCTGCGCGGTCTCGTCTTCCATGAAGTGGTGATCAAGGCGGCGAGCCGCGATTTGCATTCCGGCATGTTTGGCGGTCCGGCTGCCAATCCCATTCGCATCCTGTCCCACATTCTCGCCGGCCTGCACGATGCCGACGGCCGCGTCACCCTGCCGGGGTTTTACGATGGCGTGAGCGAATTGCCGGCCGATGTAGCCAAGCAATGGCAGGCGCTGCCTTTCGATGCCAAGCATTTCTTGGGCTATGTCGGCCTGTCGGTGCCGGCGGGCGAGAAGGGCCGCAGCGTGCTCGAACAGATTTGGGCGCGGCCGACCTGCGAGATGAATGGCATTATCGGCGGCTATACGGGCGAAGGCGCCAAGACCGTGCTGCCGGCGGAGGCCCGCGCCAAGGTCTCGTTCCGTCTCGTTGGCCAGCAGGAGCCAGCTAAAATCGTCAAGGCCTTCGAAGCGCATGTGCGCGCCGGCTTGCCGGCCGATTGCAAGGCGGAATTCATTTCGCACGGCGCGTCACCTGCGCTGCAACTGCCCTTCGCCTCGCCGGAACTGAGCAAGGCGCGCGCGGCGCTGCAAAGCGAATGGGGCAAGGAGACCGTGCTCGTCGGCTCTGGCGGCTCCATTCCCATCATCGGTCTGTTCAAGAGCGAGCTGAATCTTGATTCCCTGATGGTCGGCTTCGCGCTCGAAAGCGATAAGATTCATTCTCCCAACGAAAAATACGAACTGTCCTCCTTCAAGGGTGGCATGCGCTCCTGGGTGCGTGTCCTGGAAGCGTTGGGCCAATAAAAACGCCAGCCCATAAAAATACGAAATGAATCTAGAGAGGATACGCCACGCGTTGCAGCCAGGCAGCGCCATCGGCCCATGGCCGGGCCTGTTATTGTGCTGTGCCGTCGCGCTGGCCGCGCATCTGGCAGGCCTCGCGCAGCGCGCTTTCGGCCATCAGGTGATCGACGCTTATGTCGGCGCGATCCTGATCGGTATCGCCATCCGCACATTCGCGCAGCCTGGGCGCCGCTTCGATAAGGGTATCGATTTTTCCGCGCGCACCTTGCTTGAAATCGGTGTGGCGCTGCTCGGCGCCTCGATCGGCTATGGCCTGGTGCCGGGCCTGTCGCTTGGCCTCGTCTTCGGCGCCATGGCCATCGTCGCCATGGGCATGGGCCTCAGCTTCGCCATCGGGCGCGCACTCGGCCTGTCGAAAAACCTCGCCATCATGGTAGCTTGCGGCAGCTCGATCTGCGGCAATTCCGCTATCGCCGCTGTTGCGCCGGCCATTCGCGCCGAACCGCCGGAAGTCACCTCCGCCATCGCCTTCACGGCGATCTGGGGGCTGCCGCTTGCCATCCTCTATCCGTTTCTCTTCGATGCGTTGGGGCTGACGGCGGTGCAGTACGGTGCCTTTGCCGGATTGACCATCTATTCGGTGCCGCAGGTGCTGGCCGCAACCATGCCGATCGGTGCGGTGGCGACGCAGATCGGTACATTCACCAAACTGGTGCGGGTGATGATGCTGGCGCCGGTGTTGTTGGCTGTGTCATTGGCCAATGCGCGCAGCCGCAACGTCCGCGTCACCCTGCCGTGGTTCATCTATGCGTTTCTCGGCCTTGTCGCGCTGCGCTCGCTCGGCCTCATCCCCGATGAACCGCGCGCCTGGCTGCTCGGCACGTCCAATCTCTTGACGCTCGTCGCCATGGCGGCGCTCGGCCTGTCGGCCGATGCGCGTGTCCTAATCCGTTCAGGCAGCCGCGTTTCGCTCGCGGCCCTCGCTTCGATGCTGCTGATCGGCGGAATGGGCTATGCGGTCGTCAGGCTGGTCGGTTAGTACGAATGCTCCGCGGCGGGAAAATTCTTACCCTTTACGTCCTGCACATAGCGCGTCACCGCATCGTCGATGCTTGAAGCGCCGACCATGAAATCCTTGGTGAAGCGCGGTTTCTTGCCGGGATAGACGCCGAGCATGTCGTGCAGCACCAGCACCTGGCCGGAACAATCGACGCCGGCGCCGATGCCAATCGTGCCCGCCGTGGTCAGGGCGGCGGTGACTTCGCCCGCCACTTTCGCCGGCACCATTTCGATCAAGATGAAGGCGGCGCCCGCTTCGGCCAAAGCCTTGGCATCGTCCATCAGGATTTTCGCGGCAAGCTGATTGGCGCCCTGCACGCGATAGCCGCCCAGAGCATGCACCGATTGCGGTGTCAGGCCGATATGGGCGCAGACCGGCACGCCGCGCTGGACGAGAAAGTGCACGGTCTCGGTCATATGGGCGCCGCCTTCCAACTTCACCATCTGCGCGCCAGCGGCCATCAGTTTCGCGGCATTGCGCATCGCCTGCGACGGGCTCTCCTGATAGGAGCCGAACGGCAGGTCGGTCATGATGAAGGAGCGGCGCACGCCGCGCGCGACGCAGCTCGTATGATATTCCATGTGTTCCATGGTGACGGGCAGGGTGGACGAATGGCCCTGCAGCACATTGCCAAGGGAATCGCCGACGAGCTGGATGTCGACGCCGCAACGATCGAGCAATGAGGCGAAGCTGGAATCATAGCAGGTGAGCGAAGCGATCTTCTCGCCGCTGGCGCGCATCTTCTCGAAGTCGGTCAGCTTCAACGGCTTGATGTCGGAAGGCTTGGCATCGGCGAGATAGGCCATGGCGGAATCCTGGAGCTTGTTGATGTTTTCTAAGACAACGAAACGGCGATGTTGTCGATGAGGCGCGTCTTGCCGAGTTTGGCGGCGACGAGCAAGCGCAACGGTTGCATAAATGGTTTGGCGACAACGGCCAGCGAAGCGGCATCGCGCAGCTCGAGATAGTCGAGCACAAAGCCGGCATCGGCGAGAGCCTGCCGGCCGGTGGCCAGCGCGGCGTCGGCCTCTTCACCGGCGGCAATGCGGCGGGCGACATCTTGCAGGGTCGCATGCAGCAGCGGCGCGCGGCGCCGTTCCTCGGTGTCGAGGTAAACGTTGCGCGATGACATGGCGAGGCCGTCATGTTCGCGCACAGTGGGCGCACCGATGATCTCGACGGGCAGATCGAGATCCTTCGCCATCTGCCTGATCACCGCGAGCTGCTGAAAATCCTTCTCGCCAAAAATGGCGACGTCGGCCGCGCTTTGGATCAGCAGTTTGGCGACGACCGTGGCGACGCCGGCGAAATGAGTGGGGCGGAAGCGATCTTCCAAATCGGCCTTGGCCGGTCCCTCCAACGAGACTGTGGTGGCAAAGCCCGACGGATACATGACCTGCGGTGTCGGCGAAAACACAGCATCGATGCCGGCCGCCGTCAGCCGTTCGAGATCAGCCTCGAAGGTGCGCGGATATTTGGCGAAATCCTCGTGCGGGGCGAATTGGGTCGGATTGACGAAAACCGAAGCCACGGCCCGGCGCGCCTTGCGCTTGGCGAGCTGCGCCAGCGAGATATGTCCGGCATGCAGGGCGCCCATGGTCGGCACGAGCGCGATCGTTTCGCCGGCGCGTCGCCACGGGGCGAGCGCGGCGCGCAGGTCGACAACGGTACTGATGACGGCAGGCTTGTTCATTACGGTTTCCGGTTCGCGGGCGACCTCTGTAAGCCGGCCCTATGTAAGGGGCGACGGCTCTGTCTCCAAGCCCGGTAATTCGGCAAGGGATTTTATGGTTTTGACCGGTGGCAGGTCGGCGTATTCGTTAGGCTGGCTGGTACGGTTGACCCAGACGGGCCGGAAGCCGAACCGGCGCGCTCCGGCGATGTCCCAGCGGTTCGACGACAGGAAGGTCACGGCGTCAGGCTTGGCCTGGAAACGCTGGGTGACGAGTTCATAGGCCCGGGGCTCGGTCTTGAAGGCTTGCAGGACATCGACCGAGAGCAGGGCGTCGAACAGGTCGTTCAGGCCAGCCGCCCTGGTGGCGTTCTCCAGCATGGCCGGCGTGCCGTTGGAGAGAATGGCCAGTTGCGCGCCTTGCGCCTTCAAGGCTGCCAGACAGGGCTTGGCGTCCGCATAGGCATCGAGCGTTTCGTAAGCGGCGAGCAAAGCCGCACGGGTCGCGGTGTCAATGCCGCCAAAGCGCGCGGCGGCGAAATCGAGGGCTTCGGCGGTGAGCACCCGGAAATCGCGATAGGCGCCCATCAGCGTGCGCGTCCAGGTGTATTCGAGCTGTTTGCTGCGCCAGAGATCGGACAGGCGATCCGCATGCTCTCCGATGGCATCGCGGTGGCGTGCCACGGCCGCATGCACGTTGAACAACGTGCCATAAGCATCGAAGACATAGATCGCTGCGGTCATGATCAGAGCTCCGGAGCGGATGCTTTGTCGGCTGCCGTTCGGCGCAACGGCCGCAATCGGCCCGGCCGCACGCCAACGGCATAAAGCGCTGCGACCAGCGCCAGCCCATAAGCAAGCGCGCCGCAGAGGCCCATGACGATGAGACGCGTCTCGTTCACCCAGCGCCCGGCATGGAGGGCAAGAGCATCGGCGAGCGGCTGCGCGGCAAAGGCCACGACCGCCAGGACCGCGGTCGCGCCGACGACCGCCGCGAAAACGCGTCCGGTGATCGCATCGGGCTGCATGCTGCCGCGCTTGACGGCGAGGGCCACGAGCAGGAGCAGGTTGATCCAGGCGCCGACGGACGTGGCGATGGCGAGGCCGGCCGCGCCATAGGGGCGAAACAGCAGAATTTTGAGGCCGACGTTCGCCGCCACCGCGAGCAGCGAAACGATCATCGGCGTCGTCGTGTCGCCACGCGCCTGGAAGCTGGCGACGGCCGAGCGCACCAGCACCGCAGCGGGCAGGCCCCAGCCATAAGCGGTGAGCACGCGGGCGGCGGCCGAAGCGGCGGCTTCATCGAAAGCGCCGCGCAGGAAAACGCCGCGCATGATGATGTCGGCGATGACGACGAAGGCGACGAAGAAGGGCGCGCTCAAAGCCGCCGTCAGCGCCATGGTACGGTTTTGCGCATCATAGGCGCTCTTGTTGTCGCCGGCGGCGAAGCGACGGCTCATTTCCGGCAGCAGCACCGTGCCGGCGGCAATGGCAATGACGCCGCCGGGCAATTGATAGATGCGATCGGCATAATAGACCGACGACACGCCGCCCGTCGGGAGCATCGACACGATGATCGTGTCGACGAAGAGCGCGATCTGCACGCCGGCCGAGCCGATGACAGCCGGCAGGAAGGTCTTGAAGAAGCGCTTGACGTCGGCATCCCAGCGCGGCCGCGCGAAGAGCGCAAGAATGCCGGCACGTCGCGCCGCATAGATGACGAGCGCCAGTTCGAGCGCACCGGCGACGAGAACACCGGCGGCGGCCGCATAGCCAGCATTGGGAAACAGAAAGGCGACGGCGAGGAAGGCGAGAATGGCGAGATTCAACAGCACCGGTGCGAAGGCGGCGGCGGCGAAACGGCCATTGGCGTTTAACGTGCCGGCGACGAGCGTGACCAGGGTGACGCAGAGAAGATAGGGGAAAGTGATGCGCGTCATGGTCTCGGCGAGCATCAGCCGTTCCGGATCTTTTTCCAGACCCGGCGCCAGAATGTCCATCACCTGCGGCATGAACGTCCAGGCCAGCAGCAGAACGACGATCTGCACGGCGAGCAGCAAGGTGAACATGCGCGCCGAGAACAGTTTCGCCGCCGCTTCGCCGCGCTCTTCCAGCGCCCGCGAATAGCCCGGTACATAGGCGGCGTTAAATGCCCCCTCGCCGAAAATGGCGCGGAAATGATTGGGCAGGCGCAAGGCGATGTAGAAGGCGTCGGCCAGCGCGCTGGCGCCGAGCACGGCGCCGAGCGCGACGTCCCGGACGAAGCCCGTCACGCGCGACAGCAGCGTGAAGCCGCCGACCGACAGCAGATTGCGCGCCAGACCGCTCACTGGACGGACCGGCCCACGAGGCGCACGGGCAAGGGAGAATCGGCAGCATCATTGGCCGGATCGATGGCGCTCGTGCCGATGCGTTCGGCGACGAGATAGAGCGGGCGTCGTTTCACTTCGGCGAAAATGCGCCCGACATATTCGCCCAAAATGCCAAGCGACATGAGCTGAATGCCGGCGAAGAACAGGATCGAGACGATCAACGAGGCATAGCCAGGCACGTCGACGCCATAGGCCGCGGTCTTGATCAGAAAATAGGCGGCCAGGATGAGGGCGACGGTCGAAACCAAAGTGCCGATGAAGGTCCAGATGCGCAGGGGCACCGTCGTGAACGACATCAGGCCGTCGAGGGCGAAGCGCGTCAGCTTGCGGTAGCTGAATTTCGATTCGCCATGGGCGCGATCGGCGACGACGAACGGCACGCCGATCGAGCGGAACCCGATCCAGGCGTAAAGCCCTTTGGAGAAGCGCGCGCGCTCCGGCATGCCGCGCAAGGCGTTGACGGCCTTGCGGTCGAGCAGGCGGAAATCGCCGGCACCGGGCGGCAGCCGCGTCTCGCCGAAAATGGCGAACATCTCGTAGAATTTTTCCGTCAGCCAGCGCCGCAAAGGACTGTCGCCTTCGCGATCGGTCCGCTGTCCGTAGACGTTCTGGAAGCCGGCATGCCATTTTTCAACGAAGGTCTCGATGACCTCAGGCGGATGCTGCAGATCGGCATCCATGATGATGACTGCATCGCCGTGCGCATGATCGAGGCCGGCGGCGATCGCCACCTCCTTGCCGAAATTGCGCGAGAAGGAAATGCCGGTCACGCGCGGGTCGGCGGCATGGGCGGCGCGCAGCACGTCAAGCGTGTTGTCGCGCGAACCGTCGTCGACGAAGACCACTTCGAAGGATGCGGTACAGCGTTCCAGCACCGGGATGAGCTGCGCGATCAGCGGCGACAGATTGTCCGCTTCATTATACATCGGCACGACGACGGAAATCTGTGGCGAGGGACGGGCCGTTGCACCGGGCGCTCGCTCGCTGATCGTGGTCTGGGTCATCGCCTTGACTTAAGTTCCTTGGTGATGGCGCCTGCCGCCCGCGTCAGCCAAGACCTATGCGGGCCGGCCAATTTGTGCAAGCTGTACAGGTCCAGGCTGTTGATTGTCGGGCTTTGAGCAGGAAAATTGGCCAAATTCGAGTTCATTCTGTGCGCTGATGATTATGCGCTGTCGCCGGCGGTGAGCCGCGGCATTTTGGAGGCGCTGGAAGCCGGCAGCCTGTCGGCGACCGGCGCCATGACCAACCGCCCGTCCTGGCGCGACGCTGCCCGTGATCTTAGGGCCCATGTCGGCCAGGCTTGGCTTGGCGTTCACCTTAATCTCACCCTCGGCACGCCGTTGACATCGATGCCCGCCTTCGCTGGCAACGGTCGCTTGCCGGGCATCGGCGCTCTCGCGCGAGCGAAGGCTGCCGATTTGCCTCAGCGCGAGATCGCCGCTGAAATCCACGCGCAGATCGATTCCTACGCGCAGGCGATGGGCCGCATGCCGGATTTTCTTGACGGCCATCAGCATGTGCAGGCTTTGCCCGGGATCAGCGACATTCTCTTCGGCGAGCTTGGTCGTTTTCCACTGCCGCATGACTTCTGGCTGCGCGACAGCGCCGATCGATGGGAGCGGATGCTTCTGCGGCGCAGCGCGTTGGCCAAAGCGGCCATGGTGTCCTGGCTTGGTCGCGGTTTTGCATCGGCGGCTCGTCGTCATGGCTTTACCGTGAACGATGGTTTCGCCGGTTTCTCGGCCTTCGACGAGCGGGTCGATTATGCGCGGGCGTTCTCGCGTTATCTCGTCGCGCCCGGCACACGCCATCTCGTCATGTGCCATCCAGGCTATGTCGATGAAGAATTGACCGCCGCCGATCCGGTCACTGGCACCAGGCCTCAGGAATTGGCTTTTCTTCTCTCCGATGATTTTGTCGCCCGCACTTCCGCGGCGGGCGCCGTCCTGGCGCATCCCTCCATCCAATAATCCAGCAAGATCAAGACTTAACCCCGCGTTAAGCCTGTTCCTTCAAAGTGCCGGCACAGGCCGCAGGAGGTTATGCGGCCGACCGATTCCTTCGAGGCATTCATGGACATGGCCGGACGAACAAGGGCGAGCGCGACCAACGGGGGCGTGCGCGGCAGAAAGATGATCCGCGATACGATCGTCAAATTGACATCGCTGGTCAGCGGCCTCGCGGTCCTTGCCGTTCTCCTGATTGCCTTTGTCACCCGCCCTCAGACGGGCAATGATCTGGTGCAGGACGCCTTGTGGGCCTGCGCCGCCGCGCTTCTCGTCGTCACCGTTCTGACGGTTTCGCTGAACGTGGTGCTGCGTTCGGTCACCGAGCCGATCGAGCATCTGACGGTCTCGTTGAAGCAGCTTGCCGCTGGCAATCTCGACGCGGATGTGCCGGAAGAAAAGGCGACCCACGAACTCAAGCAAATGGCCCTTGCCATCCGCCAATTGAAGCAGCGGCTGGTCGAGCGCAACGAGCTGTTGCAGACCATCGAGGCCGGCACTGCTGCCTCGCAGGCACGTCAAAGCCGGCTTGAAACTTTGATTTTGGATTTCCGTTCGACCGTCGGCTCGTTGCTTGGGCAAGTGTCGTCCCATAGCGAGCATATGACGGTGGCGGCCGACAGCCTGTCGACCATTGCTGCGGAGAGCGCGCGTCGCTCACGCCAGGCTTCGGGCTCGACCTCGGAAGCTTCCAATTACGTGACCACGGTGGCCCGTGCGTCCGAAGAACTGTCGACGGCGATCCGCGAAATCGAAAATCAGGTGGTGCGCACCCGCAACATGGTCATCGAGGCCTCGCGCACCACGGCGATCACCAGCGAGACGATCAACGGCCTGGCCGAGAAGGCGCAGAAGATCGGCGAGATCATCGGCATCATCCAGGCGATCGCGGCGCAGACCAATCTGCTGGCGCTCAACGCCACGATCGAAGCCGCCCGCGCCGGCGAGGCAGGACGCGGCTTTGCCGTCGTCGCTCAGGAGGTCAAATCGCTAGCACATCAGACGGCCCAGGCCACCGATCGCATCGCCGAGCATGTCGCCTCCATCCAGAATGCCACCACCGGCGCCGTCGAGGCGATCGGCGCCATCGGCGCCACCATGCAGCAGGCCGAAGGCTTCACCGCCGGCATTGCCGTGGCGGTCGAGGAGCAGGCGGCGGCGACCAAGGAAATTTCCCGCAGCGCCGCTGAAGCGGCGGAGGAAACCAAGTCCGTGGCCAGCCATATGGATGGCCTGAAGACGGCCGTGGGCGAGACCGACCAGGCGGCGGCGCAGGTTCACCGTTCCGCTTCCGACGTCGCTCAGCAGGCCAAACGGCTCAACGAGACGATCGAGGGCTTCCTCCATTCGGTTTCTGGAGGCTGAGGCCGGTAACACTTGTGGCTTAGCTAACGTATTGAAAATAAGCCGCATTTAAGTGCGAGATGAGCGTGCGCGCCCAACGGTTAAGCCAGTGGCGCCCCATTTTGATGCATTTTTAAGTATTTCCACCTCTTTTTGTGACCTTGTGAGTTTTTCAAGCGTTAGGCCCTTGATTCGGGTTTCGCTGAAAGAAAGGCAGAAATTGATGCGGCGTGCCATTCTTGCTGCCGGCCTCCTTCTGATCGTTCTGGGCATCGCCGCGATGGTGAATGGCTGGTCGATCGTTCAGGTGGAGCGGGGCTGGGCGCAATTCATCGCGGGCTCGATGCTATTGTCGGCTGGCGCCATTCTTGCCGCGATTTCCGTCGTCGTGGCCCGGCTCGATGTAGTGATCCAGGGTGGTCCCCGTCCGGTGCGTCGTCCTTCGGCACCGTCCTTGGCCCGTCCGCCCGTCGTCGATCGGCGGCCGCAAGGCGTGCCTGGCGCCTTGCCCAGCCCGCAGGACATGCCGCTGCCGATGCCAACGGCCATTCCCGCGCCGCTGCCGCCCTTCGTGCCCTCGCCGGTGATCGCTGAGACCGCGATGGCTGAAGCAGCCGTTCAGGAAACCAAGCTTCCCGAAATCTCCCTGCCGGACGCGCCGGTCGAGGCCCCCGTTCACGAACCGGTGGTGGCCTATGAGGCTCCGCCGCAAGAACCTGCGGTTCATGAGCCGGTACCGCATGAGCCAGCGCCGCAAGAACCAGTCTTGCATGAACCTGTCTTGCGTGAACCTGTCTTGCAAGAACCTGTTTTACACGAACCCGTCGCACGCGAGCCGGCGGTGGAAGCGCCACGGCCCGTCTCTCCGCCGGCCTATGTAGCGCCTGAGCCTCCCCCGCCGCCGGTTATCAGGCCCGAGCCTGTGCCGCCGCCTCCGGCGGAGCCGGCCCGCAAGAGCCGCATTTCCATCGGCGCATTGGCAGGGGCTGCCGGCGCCGTTGCTGCGGGCTCTCTCTTCGGTCGCCGCTCCGAACCCGCGCGGCCTGTGGAGCCGCCACCGGCGCCCGCACCTGTTGCACCGGCTGTCGAACCGCCGCGCGCTCCGTCGATTGATCCGACGGAAACATTGAAGCGTCTGGA
This sequence comes from Methylocella sp. CPCC 101449, assembly GCF_031921685.1. Classification (NCBI taxonomy): domain Bacteria; kingdom Pseudomonadati; phylum Pseudomonadota; class Alphaproteobacteria; order Hyphomicrobiales; family Beijerinckiaceae; genus Methylocella; species Methylocella sp. CPCC 101449. The sequence continues at coordinate 225,802 of NZ_JAPDHU010000004.1, forward strand.
AGCCGAGATCGAAGGCAAGTTGTTTGGTTCGGCGCCGCCGGCACCACCGCCGCCTGAGCCCGAGGCCAAAGCCGCGGAGCCGCCGCCCGAGCCCGTCGTCGAAACACCGCCGCCGGCTCTAGACGTCGTGGAGATTCACGAAGAGGCCCACGAAACGATCGAGGTTGTGAGTGCTCCCGCCAGCGCGGAGCCCGCTCCAGCGCCAGCTCCGGTGGCCGAGAAGGATGACGTCGCGTCACTGCCGGAAACGACTGAGGTCGATGAGCTGGCTTGGCTCGACGCCGCATTGCGCGGCATCGAACTGCCGAAAGAGCCGGAGTGGGTGACGCGTCCGGAAGCGGCCGAACCACCGCCGCCGGCTCCAGAGCCCGTACCTGCGCCCGCTCCAACCGCACCGCCCGCCGCTGCCGCGCCCGATCATGCCGCGATCATGCGTTCGATCGAGGAGCGTCTCGAGCACGAACTGCTCGACGATCTGCCGGCCGAACCCGCCGTGTCAGAACAAGCGCCTGTTGTGCCGGAACCGCAGCCGGAACCCGAGAGCGAGCCGGAACCTGTCTCCGAGCCCGTGCCGCCGCCGCATGCCGAAGCGCCGGCCGCCGAACCGGAGGCAGAAGCCGCGCCTGAACCGGAGCCTGCACCCGAGCCAGAGCCAGAGCCAGAGCCAGAGGCGACCATCGTGCGTCGCTATGAATCGCAGGGCGTTGTCTACACGCTTTACGACAACGGTTCGGTGGATGCCGAAACGCCGAACGGCGTGTTCCGCTTCAATTCGCTTGACGAATTGCGTGACTTCCTGACGAAGCCGGCTTGATGAGAATGCCTCACTTGATCAGTTTCGAGACCGTTCGAAACTGATCGGTGCCGGCAACCTCCAGCCATTCGAACAGAACCATCTCGGTCGTCACGATGGTCACGCCGTTTTGGCGCAAGCGTTCGAGCGCGATGACTTTTGAGTGGTCGCTGCGCGATGACACCGCATCGGCGACCACCGCCACCTGATAGCCCGCTGCCCGAAAATCGACGGCGCTTTGCAGCACGCAGACATGGCTTTCGATGCCGCAGACGACGAGCTGCTGGCGCTGATGCACGCGGCCAAGTTCGTTGATGCGCATGGCGGTCTTTGCGTCGCGGGCGCAGGAGAAATGCAGCTTGTCGAACACGAGCGCACCATTGCCTGCCGCTTCGCGTATGTCGGCGACCGTCGCGCCGATGCCTTTCGGATATTGTTCCGATATGGTGATCGGTACGGCGAGTTCACGCGCGCCAGCGCAGAGCTTTTGCACCTGGGCGATCAAGTCCTCGGGTGCCGTCATCGCCGGCAGCAATCGTTCCTGGATGTCGACGATCAGCAGTTGCGATTGATGACGGTCGAGCAGCATCTTTAAGCTTTCAGTTGATGCTTGGCCGCCATGATGGCGAAGGCATATTCGACGGCGACCTCTTCAAGCCGCGTGAAGCGGCCGGGTGAGCCGCCATGGCCGGCGCCCATATTGGTGCGCAACAGGATCGGACCGCCGCTGGTCATTTCGCTACGCAGTTTAGCCACCCATTTCGCCGGTTCCCAATAGGTCACGCGTGGGTCGGTGAGGCCGCCCTCGGCCAGGATAGGCGGATAGTATTGCGCGCGTACGTTATCGTAGGGCGAATAGCCGCGGATCGTATCGAAGGCCGTCTTGTCGGCAATGGGGTTGCCCCATTCGAACCATTCCGGCGGCGTCAACGGCAATGTGTCGTCGAGCATGGTGTTCAACACGTCGACGAAGGGAACGGCGGCGATGATGCCGGCGAAGACCTGCGGCGCCATATTGGCAACCGCACCCATCAGCATGCCGCCGGCGCTGCCGCCAATGGCGACGACATTGCCTTCCGCCGTAAATTTCTTGCGGGCAAGATGTTTGGCGCAGGCAATGAAGTCGTGGAACGTATTGGTCTTCTTTTCGAGCTTGCCGTCGAGATACCAGTTCCAACCTTTGTCGGTGCCACCACGGATATGCGCAATGGCATAAACAAAGCCACGGTCGACCAGCGAGAATATGTTGCTGCGAAACCCCGCATCGGTCGAATAGCCGTAAGAGCCATAGCCGTTGAGAAACAGCGGCGCCTTGCCGTCGATCTTGGTCTTGCGCGCATGCAGTATTGAAATCGGCACTTCGGTGCCGTCGTGCGATGTCGCATAGATGCGGCGCGTGACGTATTTTTTGGGATCGTGGCCGGAGGGGATTTCCTGGCGTTTGCGCAGCGTGCGCTCGCGCGTCGCCATGTTGTAATCCCACGTCTCCCAGGGCGTGGTCAGCGACGAATAGCTGAAGCGCAGAACGTCGGTGTCGTATTCCAGCACTTCGCCGAGATCGAGATCATAGGCTTCTTCATCGAATGCGATGGCGTGTTCGTCACCGCTGGCGATCTCGCGGATGACGATACGCGGCAGGCCATCTTCTCGTTCCGTGCGCACCAGATGGCGTGCGAAGGCGGTCATGCCGGTGATCAGACGACCAGGCTTATGCGGGATCAAATCGTGCCACTGTTCGGACGATCGGCTTTTGAGCGGCGCCTGCACGATTTTGAAATCAACCGCGCCATCCGCATTGGTGAGGATGAATAGCGTGTCATCGTGATCGCTGACATCGAAGCGCACCCGTTCGCGCCGCTCCGCCACCCGGCGTGGCTTGGGTGCGTCCTGTGTCAGATCGATGAGACGTGTTTCGGACGTCTCGTGATCGGCCACTTCGATTTCGCCGAACCGACCCGATTGTGTCTGTGACAGATGGATGAACCAGCGCGGGTTCTTCTCCTCGAATACCAATTCGTCTTTGTCGACGGATGTGCCGAGCCGATGGCGATAGACCCGATAGGGACGATGGTTCTCATCCATACGCACGTAATAGAGCGCGTTGGAATCGGCGCTCCAGACGATGGAGCCATCGGTATCGGTGATCTGTTCGCGCCGATCCCGCTCCTTGCCGGCCTCGCGAATGCGGATGGTGAAATATTCCGAGCCTTTCGTGTCGGCCGACCAGGCGATGCGGCTGTGGTCAGGCGAATGCGCCGTGGCCTCGATGTCGAAAAAGGCTTTGCCTTTGCCAAGCTTCTCGCCATCGATGAGAATTTGTTCCTTCCCGCCCTCGCGCGGCTTACGACAGGCCAAGGGATGTTGCCCACCCTTGCGATATCGATCGTAGTAAAGCCATGCACCATCGGGGGCAGGGACTTGCGAGTCGTCCTCCTTGGTGCGTCCGCGCATCTCCTTGACGAGCTGTTTGCGCAGCGTCTTCACCGGCGCCAGCACCGCATCGGCGTATTTGTTTTCGGCTTCGAGAAAAGCGCGGATCTTTTTCGGCAGTTTGGCCGGTGTTTTCAGCACTTGTTTCCAATTGTCGGCGCGCAACCAAGCAAAATCATCACTGATGTCTTGGCCGTGAAAGGTTCTCGTCAGCGGAATGCGCTCGGGTGGTGTCGGCGCCGCCCGGCGTTTCGGCTGGCTTTTGGCAGCCTTTGGGGCCGATTTGGCGGTTTTCGGCTTGCGGCGGAGCTGGGAATGCGACGGTTTCTTCATGGGCCACCCTTGTGTCCCGTCTTTGATAGCAGAAGTGCGCGATGTCGGCGGCGATCCAGCAGGATAATCCACGGTTGTGGCGCGGACAGCAGTGAAACCATGTATTTAAGTAATAGACGTTTGATCGTGTGACGATTGAAGATGAGGCGTGAAGTTTGTCTTTGACAACTTCATTTTGCCCTTTGTTGCGAAAGTATATTGCTATAAAGGTAGCTTTGTGCCTTGGTTAGTGTAAGTTTATTGCACGACATGCATTGATTCTTAGAATATTGTTTAGGTGAAAAAATCCATGAATGACACCGACGGTTCCAACTTTATCGAACTCGCGGCGGACATTGTGTCGGCCTACGTAGGTAATAACCCCGTTCCGATGACCGAGCTGCCGAATCTGATCGCGGAAGTTCATTCCGCACTGCAGCGAATTGGCAGTTCTTCTTCGGTCCCGAAGGTTGTCGAGCCGCCCAAGCCGGCAGTATCGGCCCGTCGCTCGGTCCACGACGACTATATCATTTGTTTGGAAGACGGTAAGCGCTTCAAGTCGTTGCGCCGGCATCTGCGCTCGCAATACAACATGAGCCCCGAGCAATACCGCGAGAAATGGGGTCTGCCGACGGACTATCCGATGGTGGCGCCCAATTACGCCAAGGCACGCTCCCAGTTGGCCAAAGAAATGGGCCTGGGCCAGCAGCGTCGCGGCGGCCGATAAAACCTTGCTATACTAAGATTAAAAAAGCCGCCGTGGTTCACGGCGGCTTTTTTATTTACAGTTTTACTTCTTCAAGCGGCTGTTAGCGCGGCGTTTGCTTCCCGCCGGATACGCTCCACCATGGCGCGTACGCCGTTGGAACGCTGCGGCGTCAGATGTTCGATCAGACCCAGTTGCCGGAAGATCGCCAAAGCATCGGTTTCCAGAATGTCCCGGGCGCGGTGGCCCGAATAGATCGACAGGATGATGGCGACCAGGCCGCGCACGATATGAGCATCGCTGTCGGCGAGGAAGTTCAAGACCGGTCCGTCGGCGCCATCGGCCACGTGGGTCTGCAGCCAGACCTGGCTGGCGCAGCCATGCACCTTATTGGCTTCGTTATGGGCCTCTTCCGGCAAGGGATCGAGCGTCCGGCCGAGGTCGATGACATAGCGATAGCGATCTTCCCAATCGTCGATCAGTTCGAAATCGTCGATGATGCTCTGCAGGTCGGCCATGGGCACTTGTTGTCCTTTTCTTGGCCTATATGGAAGAGCCGACGCGCTGGCGCCAGCGACAAATCGCACGCAATTCCGATATTTTTGCTGAAATTGGGCCTGCACGGTCCAGCGAAGCCAAACGAGGTGAAAGTAAAAATACTACGGTAGAAATACTATGACGCAGAGTGAGCGTCAAAATGAATGCTAGGAAATACCTATTGCAGCCGTGGACCAGTTTGCTCGGCCAGCAATTGGGCGGCATCCGCCTCGATCAGCGATTCGATGGTCAGAACCTTGCCGGCCTTGGCCGCCACGTCCCGGCACGAGCGGGGGGAGGATTGGCAGAAACGGCTGATCTCGCCGGGAACGCTCTCGGCCGCCTGGCGCACCAGAGTTGCCGCTGCCTCGCGCGGGCCGGTCACGGCACCGTCGCCGCCGCTCCAGGGAATCCAGGAGAAGACAAGACCAAGCCAGAAGACACTGCGAGCGAGAAACAACATGTCGGCTCTCTGCGCCGCCGGAATTGGCGGACATCGCGATGATGCCGACGACCCTTCAAATTGACGTCAAATCCTTCGCGCAAATCCGACACGTGTTGGCAACGGTCCGTTCACCATGGTGATGCGCAAGCGCCATAAATCGGCAAGGTCTTCTAAACCATGCAGGCAGTTTTCGGTTCTTCGCGGGCCTAAATCCGCTGCCGGAAAGGGCTTTTCGTGGCTTCGGCCGATGGCGGTTTAGGGTTCAATAAGGTCGCCCTGCGAAGGTGAGCCGTACCCGCCACTGGGGCGGAGATGGCTTACGAGTAACGGTGTGTCCTTCCTCAGCGGATTGTGGGATCGGATCGGTGGACTGGTGCACGCGAGTGTGACCCAGCCGATAGATCACATCGGCCATCGTCTCTTTATTGCCAGCCGTCTTCTGCTCGGTGCCGTGGGCCTGGCTTTCGTGCCGATCTATCTGGCGCTCTATGGTGCGCCCTCGCTTTGGGATACGGCTCTGCTGGCGCTGCTCCTGGTGCCGCCCGTCACCGCCATGATCGTATCGACGACTGGCCGGCTGTTGCTGTGTCAGAGCATTTCAGCCGCGGCCATGCTGGCCTTCGCGACGCTTCTCGGTTTGAAATCCGGCTCGCTTCATAGCGTGGCCGCCGTCTGGCTCATTCTGGTGCCGCTCGAAGCGATGTTCTCGATGCACGCCAGGCTGATCATCATGGCCTGTATCGGCGCCATTGGGGCATTGGCTGGTCTGCATTTCGCTCGTGTCACGCAATGGACGGCCGCGGCCAGCCCGTCGCAGGATCACGTCGCGGCGCTGCTGCTGGTGGTCGCCGTCATTTATGCGGGTGCCGTGGCGCTGGCCGGATTGAAATTGCACCGCGCGCGCCGCGACAGCGAGCGCAACAACGAGATTCAATATCAAGCGCTGACACAGGCGATCGGCGATTTCGTCATTCGCCTCGATCGATCCGGCGCGGTGACCTTCGTCTCCAGCGAACGTTTCGAAGGGCCGGGCCTGACGGCGCGTGACGTCATAGGGCGCGGCCTGTTCGAACGCATTCACGTCGCCGATCGTCCGGCTTTTCTCAAGGCGGTGTCCGATGCCGCGGCTTTCGGCGCGATCGCGCCGATCGAAGTGCGGTTGCGCGCCGCCGCGGTCGTCGACGATCGCGGGCAGCCGACGGATCCGTCTTTCGCCTGGATCGAAATGCGCCTGCGCCGGCTCGACCTGAAACGCGATCATGGCGTGATCGCCGTGTTGCGCGACGTCTCCTTGGCCAAACTGCATGCCGTTCAGCTTGACGAGGCCTTGCAGAAGGCCGAGCGCGCCAGCCATTGGAAAGACCGTTTCCTGGCCAATGTCAGCCATGAGCTGCGCACGCCGCTGAACGCCATCATCGGCTTTTCCGAAATTCTCGGGACTGAAGAACTTGCACCGCAGGATCCGGCGAAGCGGCAGGAATATGCCAACATCATCCATTCCTCGGGTGAGCATCTTCTCGCCGTCGTCAACTCGATCCTCGATATTTCGAAGATTCAAGCCGGCAGTTTCGACATCGTGTCGGAGCCCTTCGATCTGGCGCCGCTCATCGATCAATGCACCAAGATGGTGATGTTGAAGGCGCAGCAAGCGAATATTTCCATCGTGCAGGATGTGCCGCAGCGGTTGGACGAACTCGTCGCCGACAAACGCGCCATCAAGCAGGTGCTCATCAATCTTCTTTCCAACGCCGTGAAGTTCACGCCCAACAATGGCACGGTGACGATCGCCGTGCGTCCGCAAGGCAATGCATTGACCATCGCTGTGGCCGATACGGGCATTGGCATTCTCGCCAAGGATCTGGCGCGTCTCGGCGATCCCTTCTTCCAGGCGCGTGACAGCTACGATCGTCCTTATGAAGGCACGGGCCTTGGCTTGTCGGTTGTGCGCGGTCTCGTTGGTCTGCATGGCGGCGAAATGACGATCGAAAGCGGTCTGGGTGAGGGCACTCGCGTCACGGTGAAACTGCCGATCGATTGTCGGCAGGAGCCGGAAGCGCGTAAGGGCAAGCTCGCGACGATTGCGACGATTGCCCGCGGCCCGCTGACCCGTGAAGCCGGCCAGACCGCGGCGCGGGCCCATTCGAGTTCCAATCAGCAGGTGAAGAAAATTGCGTAATCTTGCCCTTCGCGAAGAGCCCGATTTCGACACGCCGCCGAGCCGCAATCGTGGCCGTGCCACCGCCAAGGCGCAGGCGCGTTCCGCCTCGCCCATGCGCGGATTGCTGGTGATGAACTGGCGCCGCTTTCTCATCCTCACGTCGGCGGCGCTGCTGGGGGCCGTCGTGATCAACGCGCTGTTCTTCCAGACGGCGCGTCATCCCGCGCCCTTGTTCTCCGGCGGCCATGTCGGTGCATCGACGCCCGCGCCACAGCCTGCGTCGACGGCTTCGCGTGTCGTTCCGGCCACCGAGACGCCGACACCAGCGCCGCGCCCTGCCGAAGTTGCGGCTGCGCCGCAACGGCCAGTCGCCGCGCCGAGAGGTATTTCCGATCTTATCGATCCGCCGAAGCCTGTCGCGAGCGAGCCGAGGGGCAATGACCCGATCGCGGCACTTCTCAAGGGTGCCGTGGGGCCGGGTCAGGCCCCGGCTGCGTCGACGACCACCGTGGCCCAGAGCGACCCGGCCGCCAAACGCGTGACGGCAGCGCAAAAGGCGCTGGCCAAACTCGGCTATTCCGTCACCGTTGACGGCATTTTCGGCAGCGGCACCAAACAGGCCATTCAAAAGTTTGAGCAGGATCGCAAGCTGCCGCTTACTGGCGAGATATCAGGCCGCACGCAGCGCGAACTCGCGACCCGCTCCGGCATTCAGATCAACTGATCGTGCGGCTCAAGGCTGGCATATGGGTGTCGGCCTATTTGCGCCGTTGTACGGTCGAAGGGGCTTATGCCACCTTGCGTCGTCGCGGCGCCGAGGAAGCCGGCGCCATCTTTGTCGTCGTCGATCGCCTGGATGGACAGCAAGCGCTGTTCGGTCCGGCGCCGCAAAGTGAAATTGGCGATGATGGCGTGGAGCGTCTGTGGACGCGCATGCACGCCGAAGACTGGCTGGACCCACCATCGATCAGCGCCCGTTTGCAGCGCGAGATCGCCTTCGACCCCGACATTTGGATCATTGATGTCGAGGATCGGGCCGGGCGCAATTTTCTCGACCTCGCTTCCGGCGCTTAAAATCTCGCAGTTTCGTTGAGTTTCGTGCATGCCGCTGATGTCCCGGCATGTGCGCCCGCGCACTCGTCCGGAAATGAAACTGGTGTTGACTATTTATTAACTTCCGAAACCTTTAATTAAATCGTTCTGCTTCTGCTTGCTTGAAGGAACGGTTTGGTCCCGGAGCTGGCGAAATGGCGATAGTGATTCAATTTCCGACTCCAAAACGCCCGCCGGCTGGGGGCGTGAATGCTTCTGGGACAGCGGCTGAGATTTTGTTCTTCACCGGTGTCCGTTACGAACCTACACCCGATCCCGGTGCTTCACGCCCTGGGGTAGGACAATCCACGTCGAGCCAGCGTTCGCGTAAGCGCAAGCGCCGGGCTTAGGGCAAATCGCGTTTCGATAGAAATGCGATTTTGCCGATATGCGTTGTCGTTGAGCCGCATGAGGGTCTAATCGCGGCGATTGCCTTCCGCTTCGCAAGCAATCTGTCCGATGCGAGCCCGCGCTTGCGGGCGGCTGCCAGGCTCCGGCGCCAATGAACGGACAATCACAAATCCCCGTTGCGTCGGACTGAGCAAGCGCAATTCTTGCGGCAGTTCGTCTTCCGGATCGAAAGCTTCCACCGCTTCCAACTGCGTTTGATTGAGCACGAGCACGTCGAGCCGCCCGCGCAGCGCGCCCTTGTCGGTCATCGAATAGAACGTCGTGCCAAAGCGATTGTGGAAGGAGAACAGCAGCAGGCCATCGCCCGACAAGGGGCCTCGCATGCGCAATGGCGCCTGATTGAGATCGTAACGGCAGACGGCGACCACGGTCGCCGGATCTTCGAAGGGCATCAGCGCCGAAGCGGAAGAGGGCTGCGGCAGAACGGTGATCTGGTTGAGCGGGGCCGCTTGCTCCAATCGCGCAAAGGCGTCTTTCGGCGCGAGATAGGGCATCGCCAAGATCGACGTGATGTGGACGATACCGGCGACGATGATGGCGCCGGCGATCCAAGGCGAATTGCCGATCAGGGTTTCGCGCAGGTTCGTCAGCGACTTCATGCGCAGCGTTCCTTGCGCAGAGTCGGCATGGGTGTCGTGCCGATGGACGAACTGGCGGAACTGAGTGGCGTGTCATAGAGGCGCAGCAGCAGGACGAAATCAGATGTATTGCCGAGCGGCAGCCAATTGCCGGCCCGCGCCTGACGCGAGAGGGTGATCGCAAACGAGCCATCCATGGCCCGCACGATTTCGGCCGAGGTGATGCCCGTACGCCCCGCACCGTTGTCGATCACGAGACCGCGCGGCGTCAGCGCGGTGAGTGTCCAGTAACGGGCCGGTGGAATGGGGCCGGTGACGATGTAATCGCAGGTCGGATCGAGCTTGGCGCCCGCTTCATCGGTGCGCGCCGTGAAGCTTAGGCCCTCGGCCAGGCCGAGCGGAACCTCGCCAGTGCGCGCCAGGACGGCGCGCGCATAAGGATCGGCACCGTCTGAGCCGGTTTTGGGCCAGCCGGTCCAGGGGCCGGAGCTGACGGCACCGAAACCATAACCGCGTTCGACCGCCAACCACGTCGCCGTGAGGCCAAGCGCAACGCCGATGGCAGCCGCCAGCAGCGATTTCAGAAACGTCGCCAATGCGCTTGCTCCAGAAGCAGAATCCGCTCGCGCCGCCGATTGAGTCGGCCGTGACCAAGTTACGATTGCCAGGTAACGATTGCCATGCTGGCGCGAACCATGGCAAGAGCAGGACCGAAAACGCCCGGTCGCGCAAAGGCGCGTCGGGTCATCGAGAGCCCCATAAGCGGCTCCCAGGGAGGAGTAATATTAATGATCGCCAAGATCATGAGCAGTGCCAAGATTGCTAGAGCGACCACGGTGGCCGTCGCGGCTTTTTTGCTGGCGGCAGCACCCGCCGCCGCCCAGGATGAGGCCGCCTTCTACAAAGGCAAGATCATCAAATTCGTTGTCGGCGTTGGTGTCGGTGGCGGGTTCGACACCTACGCGCGGATGATTGCGCCTTATCTTGCGCGCGAGCTGGGCGCGAATGTGGTCGTCGAAAACCAGGTCGGCGCCGGCGGCATCGTCGCGCTCAATCGCATCGCCAACTCCCCGCCCGACGGCCTGCAACTGCATATCGCCAATGGCACGCCGGCGGCGCTTGGCCAGATCGTCGACAATCAGAACGCGCGTTACGATCTGACCAAGCTGGAACATCTCGGCATTGTCAGCGCCTATCCGTGGATCTGGCTCGTCGCCAAGGATTCTCCATTCAAGGCGCCAGCCGATGTCCTGAAGCCTGGTGCGCGCGTGCGCTGGGGCGGCACCGGCCTCAATGATGGGCCGGGCGATGGCGCCGCCATCACCTGCGAGGCCCTGCGCCTCAACTGCCAGATCATCTTAGGGTATAAGGGCAGCGCCGAGATCGCTTTGGCGATGGAACGTGGCGAGCAGGATGCGCTTTACGTTTCTGATTCCTCCGCAGCGCAGATCGACAAGTCCGGCCAGGCCCGCGCTTTCCTGTCGATGGGTCGCAAACGTTCGGAACTGCTGCCCAACGTGCCGACGGTGTTTGAGTCTTTCAAATTGGACGACGATCAGATTTGGTGGCTCGATTTCCGTAATTCCATCAATGATCTCGGCCGCATTCTCGTCACCACCCAGGGCGTTCCGCCGGCCAGGCTTGCCGTGTTGCGCGCCGCCGTCAAACGGGCGCTGACCGATCCGGCTTTGATCGCCGAAGGCGAGAAGAGCCAGCGCTACATTGCCTTTCAAGAGCCGGAGGTGGCGCGCGACCTGGCGGTCAAAGCGCTTGGCACGGTGACGGCCGAGCAGCGCGAGCGCATCCGCAAAGTGGTGATGAAAGGCCAGTAACGCTTACCGCGTCGTCTGATAGTCCTTCATGTTGAGGCGGCGGGTGCGCAGCCAATAGCTGCGGCTCGCCCCCGGCCATTGCGTCACGATCTTGCCGGCGGCGGTCATGAAATAGCTCATGCAGCCGCTGGCCCAGGCAGTGGAGCGGAGCTGCTTTTGCAAATCGACATTGAATGTCGTTTGGGTTTCCGCCGCGACATTCATCTGGCGCAGTTTGCCGCGCGCGAGAGCCTGAACGCATTTGAGAATGTAATCGATCTGACATTCGATGATGTAGATGATCGATGCCGGCGCATTGGTGTTGGGGCCGTAGATCATGAAAAAATTCGGGAAGCCGTTGACCGTCATGCCAAGATAAGCTTCCGGTCCCTCTTTCCAGGCCTCGCTCAACGTGATGCCGCCGAGGCCCTGCAGCCGAAACGTCGAAAGATAGTCGGAGGGTGTGAAGCCCGTGCCATAGATGATCGTATCGACGGGATGACGTACACCGTCCGTGGTTTGGATGGCATCCGCGTGGACACGGGCGATCGGCGTCGTGACCACGTCGACATGATCCCGATCCAGCGCCTTCAAGAAATGACCTGAACGCACACCTCTCTTGCAGCCGGCATCATAGGTGGGGGTAAGCTGCTGCCGTTTATATGGATTGCTGACCTGGGCGGCGACGAAGGCGCGGGCATCTTCGCCACGCGCGGCACGAAAAGCCGGATCTTCGTGGATACGAAAAAGCTGTTCGTAGCGGCGAAAAATGCTCAACCGGTCGAACCGCCGCAGGATCGGTAGCAACCGATAGAGACGACGTTGAGCAGGGGTGAACGCAGCTTCCGCTTTCGGTCCGACAAAGGCGGGCGTGCGCTGGAAAACCGCCAGGCGCGCCGCTCGTTCAACGATTTCGGGAACGAATTGCGCGGCGCTGCAGCCGGTGCCGATCACGGCAATGCGGCGGCCGCGTGGATCGAAATCCTCATCCCAGGCAGCTGAATGAAAAGCTTCCCCTTCGAACTGCTCAATGCCGGCGAGCTTTGGAATGGCCGGCGTATTGAACAGGCCGATGGCAGAAATCAACGCGCGGGCACGCAGGGTTTCGCCCGTTTTCGTCTGTACGGTCCAGATGCCCTGGTCTTCGTCGAACGTCGCCGCCTCGACGGGCGTGTTGAAGCGGATATGCGGCGCAATCGCGTATTTGCGCAGGCAATGGTCGAAATAGCGCAGGATCTCGCTGCGCGTCCCATGCGGCCGTTCCCAATCGAAATTGGTCTCGAAGGAATAGGAATAGAGATGCGATTCCACATCGCAGGCCGCGCCTGGATAACGATTGGCGTGCCAGACACCGCCAGCACCATCAGCCCGTTCGAGAATGATGAAATCGTCGATGCCGGCGCGCTTGAGGCGGATCGCCATGCCGACGCCGCCAAAACCGGCACCGATGATAAGCGCCTGTCTGACGCCGCTTGCGGCCGTCATAGCTCATCCTCCCGCTGTTGATCTTGATCTTGCGCACGATCGCAACATTCCAAGCCGCGCAAGTCAATGCGGGATCGGCTGCCATTAAAACGCAATTGATTCTGGGCTATGGCCCATTCAACGCGTGAGTGTTTCCGGCGGCTTGGCGGAACCCAGACGCAGTATCGTGCCTTGCGGCGATATTACATCGACCTTGCGCTGCCGTTCGGCCGAGGAACGCAGCAGGCTCTCCAACGCGCCAAGCGTTTCGGAGGATTTGCGCGACAAGGTGACGGGGCGCTGCGGCTGGCCAAGGCTCGTGCCCTGGCCACCACCGCTGGCAAGCGCCGCGGCAATCGCCTCTGGGCTCGGCGGCGGCGCGCTGTAGAGCGGCTTCAGTTCGATGCCTTGATGAGCGAACTCCATGACATCGTGCCAAGTCTGTGCCGGCAAGGTGCCGCCGGTCATATTGTTCATCGAGCTTGGATCATCATTGCCGTACCAGACGGCGCCGACATAATTGCCGGTGAAGCCCATGAACCAGGCGTCCTTATAGCCGTTGGTCGTGCCGGTCTTGCCTCCCACTTTGATGCCGGGAAGAATGGCGCGGCGTCCCGTGCCGTTCTCCACCACGGACATGAGCATGGTGTTCATCTCGGCGATTTTGGCCGGCGGCACCACCTGCGTCATCGCCGCTTCGGCATCGTGATGATAGATCAGATCGCCGCGCGAATTGCGAACGTCGACAACGCCGAAAGCCGGCGCGCGCTTGCCGCCGTTGGCGAACACCGCATAAGCATTGGCATGTTCGAGCGGCGTCACTTCGCCGGCACCGATCGGCAGTGACGGCGTGTCGGTCAAAGGCGAGGTGATGCCCATGCGCCGCGCCAGTTCGACGATCTTGGCACGCCCGGCCTTGGGCGAGCCATCGCCGATGGCGATCGACAGTTTCACCGCGATCGTATTGATCGAGCGGGTGAGCGCCGAGATCAGCGGCATCGAACCAGCATAGCCGCCGCCATAGTTCTTCGGGCACCAGTTGCCGATACAGACCGGTCCGTCCGTGACGATGGTCGAGGGTTTGAATTTATTGGTCAGCAGCGCGGCCAGATAGACATAGGGTTTGAACGAGGAGCCGGGCTGGCGCAGCGCGTCGGTCGCGCGGTTGAACTGGCTCGCGCCATAGTCGCGACCGCCAATGATGGCGCGCACCGCGCCGTTGGGTTCCAGCACGACGATGGCGCCTTGCTTGACGCGATATTGCTTGCCGTATTGGCGCAGATTGTCTTCCAGCACTTTCTCGGCCTGGTGCTGAATGCCGCTGTCGAGTGCCGTGCGCACGGTCAGCACGCGGTCGTCGCCGAGCTTGCCCGCCTGCGCCAGTTTCTTCACTTCCTCGAAGGCCCAGTCGAGATACCAGTCGGGCGAAGTGGCGCGATGGCGGTCGATGGGGGAGGCGGGATTCTTGCGGGCGATGAACACCTGGCCGTCGGTCATGAAGCCGGCATCGACCAGATTTTGTAAGACGTCATTGGCGCGGGCGCGCGCCGCCGGCAGATTGATGTGCGGCGCGAATTTGGTCGGCGCCTTGAACAGGCCGGCCAGCATGGCCGCTTCCGCCAGATTGATCTCGCGTAGCGACTTGCCGAAGTAGAAATCCGCCGCCGCCTGCACACCGAAAGCGCCGCCGCCCATATAGGCGCGATCGAGATAGAGTTTCAGGATTTCGTTCTTGGTGAGGCGGGTCTCGAGCCACAGCGCCAGGAAGGCTTCCTTCACCTTGCGCTCGATGGAACGCTCATTGCTGAGGAAGAGATTCTTGGCGAGCTGCTGGGTGATGGTCGAACCGCCCTGCACCACGCCCGAGGAGCGGGCGTTGACGGTGAACGCGCGTAAAGTACCGACGGGATCGATGCCATAATGTTCGAAGAAGCGCCGGTCCTCGGTGGCGAGCACCGCCTGGATCAGGAAATCCGGGACCTGTTCGAGCGGCAGGGAATCGTCGTGCTTGATGCCGCGCCGGCCGACTTCCTCGCCATAGCGGTCCTGGAAGGTGACGGCGAGATCCTGCTTCTTCAGCCAGTCCTCGTCGCTGGTTTCCTGGAAGGCGGGCACGGCGAGCGCCAGCATCAGCACGGCGCCGGCCAGGCCGAGCGTCAGCGTCTCGCAGGCGAGTTCGACACCGGCCTTCCGCCAGCCGGAGACATGGAAGCGATCCATGAAGGCGGCAAAGGCATCGTAGCGCTGGCGGGCCTGCTGTCCGCTCTCGTAAAGGCTCGAATTGATCCAGGCGTCGAAGGCGAGAAGCGCGCGGGCGATCTTCTGGCCAAGGCCGGTTGTCTGAAAATCATCAAACACGTGCGGGGATCCCGATCCGGTCCCGTAAAATTATCGGTTCTCTATATACCACGTTGCCGAGCCCCTTGACGATGGCCTTGCCGAGGCGCATGCCCGGTCCATGCCCCAGAATGGAACAAAACCGGTTCGCAAGCCTGCCGTCGCTGCAAAACCCGCGCCCGCGGTAACCAAACCGTTTTGGAAAAAGGGGCTGGAGGCCCTGAGCCGGGCGGAATGGGAAGCCCTGTGCGACGGCTGCGGCCGCTGCTGCCTCGTCAAACTGGAGGACGAGGACACCGGCAAGATTCACTTCACCGATATCGTCTGCCGGCTGTTCGAGACAAACTCCTGCCGTTGTTCCGACTACCCCGGCCGCAAGGCCAAGGTGCCTGATTGCATCAAGCTGACCCCCAAGCGGGTGCGCGAGATCAAATGGCTGCCGCCGACCTGCGCCTATCGCCTGGTCGACGAAGGCAAGGACCTTTATCCCTGGCACCATCTGATTTCCGGCTCGCGCGAGACCGTCCATAAGGCCGGCGTCTCCCTGCGCGGCCGCGCCGGACCGTCCGAGGACGATGTTCCGGAGGATGAGCTGCTCGATCACATCGTGCGCTGGCCGGGCAAAGTACCGCCGCCGCGCAAATTTTAGCCCTTTCAGACGTGCCATTCTGACCACCGGGCGGCAGCGGCTGCCGGCCCACGATCCGGAACGCTTGACTTATTATATTATGACCATAATTTTATGTTAGCTGCATTGCACAAGGCGACCATCGAAGCCGCCGAGTGCCCCACGGAGAAGCCCCATGTCCGCTTCCGATCCGGTCGTCATCGTTTCCGCCGTCCGCACGCCGCTTGGCCGTTTTCTCGGCGATCTCTCTCCCGTGGAAGCCCCGGCGCTTGGCGCCCAAGCCATCAAGGCAGCGCTGGAGCGTGCGACCCTGGCGCCCGAACAGATCGATGAAGTGCTGATGGGATGCGTCCTGCCGGCCGGACAAGGACAAGCCCCGGCGCGGCAGGCGGCGCGCGGCGCGCATCTGCCCGATCAAGTTGGCGCCACCACCATCAATAAGGTCTGCGGCTCAGGTATGAAGGCCACGATGCTGGCGCATGATCTTCTGCTGGCCGGATCGGCCGAGATCGCTCTGGCAGGCGGCATGGAATCTATGTCCAACGCGCCTTATCTCCTGGCCAAGGGCCGCAGCGGCTATCGCGTCGGTCATGATCGCATCTTCGATCACATGATGCTCGACGGGCTTGAAGATGCCTATGAACGCGGCCGCCCCATGGGCGATTTCGGCGAGGCCGCCGTACAGGCCTATCAATTCACCCGCGCCGATCAGGATGCTTACGCCACCGAGACTTTGACGCGTGCCCGCGATGCGGTGGAGAGCGGCGCTTTCAGATCGGAGATCACGCCTGTCGCCGTGCCGGGCAAGGGCGGCGAGCGCCTCGTCGATACGGATGAACATCCACTTAAAGTGTCGCCGGAGAAGATTCCGTCCCTCAAGCCGGCGTTTCGCGCCGATGGAACGATTACGGCGGCCAGCGCCTCCGCCAATGCCGATGGCGCGGCTGCGCTGATCCTGACGCGCCGCTCCCATGCCGATCGTCACCATCTGCCCGTGCTTGCCGAGATCAAGGCGCATGCGACCCACAGTCAGGAACCGGCCTGGTATACGACCGCGCCCATCCCGGCCATTCGCAAACTGCTCGACAAGACCGGCTGGTCAGTGGGGGATGTCGATCTCTTCGAGATCAACGAAGCTTTCGCCGTGGTGGCCATGGCCGCCGCCAAGGACCTCAACATCGCGCGCGACCGATTGAACGTGAATGGCGGTGCTTGCGCGCTCGGTCATCCGATCGGCGCTACTGGGGCGCGGCTGATCGTTACCTTGCTGCATGCGCTTAAGGCGCGCGATCTCAAGCGCGGTGTCGCGGCGTTGTGCATCGGTGGCGGCGAAGCCACGGCGATCGCCATCGAACGCGTGAATTGAGAAAAGTTAGACGAGTTGATTGAGCCGCGCGATTTCTTCCTCGACGCGGCGCAAGCTGGCAACCGTCACCTGGCGTGCATCGATCTCGATGCCGATCGCTTTCAGCCGTGCGAAGGAGCGTGAAAGTGTTTCCTGCTTCAGGCCGAGCGAAGCGGCGATGTCGCCCTTGGTATAGGGCAGGCGCACCGTGCAGGTCTCGACATCCGGCGGACACAGCGACAGCAGAAAGCGCAGCACGCGCTGATCGGCGGTCTGCACTTTCAAGATTTCGATTTCATCCATCAGCGCGATGACCTTGGCCTGCGCCTCATTGATGATGGCAAAGGCGAGATCGGGAAATTCACGCGCCGTCTGGATGAACAAGGCGCCGGGCACGCGCACCACCACCGTCGGGCCAACAGCCTCCGCCGTCGTCGAATAGCGATCGCGGGCGACGACAGCGGATTCGCCGACGCTTTCGCCACGGCCGAAAATGTGGATCAGCGTTTCATCGCCATTGGCCGACAGGCGCGACACTTTGACGAAACCATCGACCACGACGATGGCCGACTGGGCCGTGTCGCCCTGGCGGAAAATGATGTCGCCTTTGGCGTGCCGCTCGATGCGTGCCGCTTGCGCCAGCCGTGCGAATGTTTCGGGCTGGAGGGCCGCGAACAGCGGCACCTGGCGCAAAACTTCCATTTCCTTGGGCAGCGGCGGCAGGGTGGCGGACATCAGATGTGTGGAACTCTCATCGGTCGTGACGAATGGATAGGATGCTGAGGCAATCTTTTGATGAACTTTGCCTCTGACGAGCCTTGTCGTGGCGGCCTCGCAGGTCAAGCGGAAAGCAGGAAATCAGAATAATTCTAAAATCTATTCTGTCCGGCCATGCTTCGCCAACAGGCGTTGGGACGCGACCAAGGCGAGACGCGCGCGCTCAGCCGCCGGCAAATGCGCATTCTTGGCCGCCGGCGCCTCGATGCTGAGGGGAATCCCGGGCGGCAGCGCATCGAGCAATGCGTTAAGCCACAGACTGCCTTCGCCGGGCAGCAGGCGCGCCGTGCGCGATTCACGGCGCAAATCCTCGACGCTGCGCGGCGTCGTCGGCAGCGGCTCGGCATCGCATAAATGCACCAATGCCAGCAGATCTTTGGGAACCGACCGCAAATCGAGCGGATGGGCGCCAGAGCGCGACAGATGAAAGGCGTCGATTAGCAGCTTGCCATTCGGCCGATCGGCCTTCGTGACAAGTTCGTAAGCCTCACTGAGAGAGCGGCACGCGCTGTAGGGATTGAATTCCACCAGGGCTTCGAGAGCGCAGGTTTCTGCCAGATCGCACAACTCAGCGAATGTCTCGGCGCGGCGCTTCTTATCGTCATCCTCCACGGGACAGACGATGTAACGGGCGCCGAGCTTGTGGCTGAAGCTCAGCACCGGGCCGAGCGATTCCAGATCCATGCCAGCCTTGAGCGGAAAGACGCCGACTTCGAGCACGCGCATTTTGGTTTGCGCGATGAGGTGCGCCAGCTCGTTCATGGCGCTTGCATCGCCGACGACGGCGACATCGGTTGGCAGCAAGGGTTGCAGGCGCAGGCCCACCGAGGTGAAGCCGGCTTCCGCTGCAGCGCGCACTTGCCCGATGGGGCCGGCATCGAGGATGGTCAGGGCGGCGAGAGAGAGAGCGTTGGAAGAGTCGTTGTCGTTCATCGTCATGTTCAGCGTGTCAATCGGGTCAGGGCTTGATCGATCCAGCCGCGCTGCGGGCCGATCAGCGCGCCTTGTGTGAGTTCGCCGCATTGTTTGCCGCCGCTGCCGCGCGACCAGACGGTGACGGCGACGACTTCGCTGCCGTCTTCCGAAAAGATCGGACCACCGGAATCGCCGGTGCAGGCGCCAAAGCCGCCATGGCGGGGATCTTCGGCCCATAGCAGGATCGAGGAAAGCGGTGCGCGCGCGGCAATGGTGCCGCTGCGCAAGGTGCCGGCCGAGCGTCCATCACCTTCGCGCGTCAAACCGAAACCGGCGATGCGGAACGTATCGCCGGTGGAAACCGATTGGCGCGACGACAGGCGTGCCGGCGACAGGGAGGCGGGCAGGGGCTTCGACAGGCGCACCAAAGCCAGATCGATGGAGCGCTGCCGCGTCTTGATCGCATCGGCGCGGAATTCCGGATGGATCACCGAGCCGTTGATGGGAATGACGGTCGGGGCGCCGCCTTCGTTGAGATAGACGGCGAGATCGCTGGCGCCATGGGCGCAATGGCCCGCCGTGAGCACGATCTCGCGGGTTAGCACCACGCCGGTACAGAAGCCGGAGGCCTTGCCGGACCGTTTGAGCAGCATCACCGTATGCGCCCCCAGTCCACCACCGTCCTGCGAGGGACCGACCAGGGCCCAGCTCGTTGCGGGGATCGACAGGAGACACAAAGAGGCCAGCAGCAGGCGGACGGATTTCATCAACGAATACTCCTTGAGGCGCTGTGTAGCCCGATGGCGCGCGGCGGCCAAATATTGATTCGAGGGCGAAGATTCGGTCGGTCGCCGCTCGATTCACCATCTTCGGCCGGTCTGTGTTCGAAATTTGCCCCAGGCGGTGGACAGAGGCCTTGGCTAACACTTTGAATTTCTTGTGATGGTGTGGGAGTTCATCTAGGGTTCAGAGGAATTGAGGCAGGATCGGGCGATGCAAATCCTGCTCGTACTGGCAATGATGGGTCACATGTCCGCGCCGCCCGCCTTGGGCGCCGAACGGGCCGCGCACACCTGTCTGTCGCCTTCCGAGACGCGCACCGCCGTGCAAGAGCGCAAGCTTGCCGATCCTTTTGCCATGCTCCGCAATGCTGCCCGCACCGCCGGTGGCGAACCGTTGCGGTCGCGCCTTTGTCGATGGGACGACAAATACGTATATGAGATGGCGCTGCTGCGTCGCGATGGGAAGGTCGTCCGCATCTATCTTGATGCCGTGGACGGCAAGCCGATTTCGCAGCCCTAGGTAATAGCGGCGCTAGGTGATGGCGGCCCTGGATAATTGAAGGAGCGGGTCTGTTGCGACTGCTGGTTATTGAGGATGACAAGGATCTGAATCGTCAGCTTGTCACCGCCTTGGAACAGGCGGGCTATGCGGTCGACACGGCGTTTGACGGCGAGGAGGGGCACTTCCTCGGCGAGACCGAGCCTTATGACGCGATCATTCTCGACATCGGCCTGCCCAAGAAGGACGGCATCACCGTTTTGGAGGAATGGCGTTCCGCCGGCCGCAAGACGCCGGTGTTGATGCTCACCGCCCGCGATCGCTGGAGCGACAAGGTCGAAGGCTTCGATGCGGGCGCCGACGATTATGTCGCCAAGCCCTTCCATATGGAAGAAGTGCTGGCGCGTTTGCGCGCCCTGGTGCGCCGCGCTGCCGGCCATGCGACGAGCGAATTGGTGTGCGGCCCGGTGCGGCTCGATACCAAGGCAGGGCGCGTCGTCGTCGATGGCAATCCGATCCGCCTCACCTCGCATGAATACCGCCTGCTTGCTTATCTGATGCATCATGCCGGCCGTATCGTCTCCCGCACCGAACTGGTCGAACATCTTTACGATCAGGATTTCGATCGCGACTCGAACACGATCGAAGTGTTCGTCGGACGCCTGCGCAAGAAGCTCGGTGTCGAAGTGCTGCAAACCATCCGTGGCTTGGGCTATCTGATCGCGCCGCCAGGCGAGCCGCCGGCTTCTCCGGCCAAATCGAGCAGATAGGCGCGATGGCCCTGCCGCGCCGCGATGCGCTGTCGATCCCGACACGTCTTTTCCTGTCCGCGGCGTTCTGGAGCGTGCTGCTGCTGCTCATCGCCGGCGCAGGCCTCGTCGCCGCTTTCCGGCAGACAACAGAACAGGCTTTCGACGATCGCCTGTCGGTTTATCTGAAAGCTTTGGTCGCCGATGTGGCGCTGAGCGGCGATGAAGCGCCGACCAGCCCTGGCCAGCTTGGCGAACCTCTGTTCGAACTCACCCGCTCTGGCTGGTACTGGCAGGTAACGCGCATGGATGGCGCCACGCCGCAGATGCGCGCGTCGCGCTCGCTCTTTGCCTCGCGCCTGCCGCGCCTCGCCGACATCGGCGTGCGCGCTGATCAGAGCGGCCTGCGCAAGGGCTATATCGAAGGGCCTGACGGTCGCAATCTTCGGATGATCGAGCGGGTCATCGATGTCGGCGATGACGGCACCTATCTCGTCCAGGTCGCGGCGACCAACGAGGATGTGGAACTCGAAATCCGCAAGTTCACGCTCACCTTGGCGCTGGCCTTTGGCATTCTGGCCCTGGCGCTCGTCGGCACGACGGCTTTGCAGGTGCGCTTCGGCCTGCGGCCTCTGCGCTTGCTGCGCGGCGAAGTGGCCGCCATCCGGCGTGGCGATGGCGAGAAGATCGCGGGGTCTTATCCGCAGGATCTTGCGCCTCTGGCCGGCGAACTCAATCTGCTCATCGCCTCGAACCGCGAAGTGGTCGAGCGCGCCCGCACCCAGGTCGGCAATCTCGCCCATGCGTTGAAAACGCCCTTGAGCGTCATCTCCAATGAAGCGACCACCGATGCTTCGCCATTGGGCGGCAAGGTGCGCGAGCAGGTCGAAGTGATGCGCGATCAGGTGACCTACTATCTCGACCGCGCGCGGCAGGCCGCCCGCTCCAGCGTGATCGGTGCCATTACCGAGGTGGAACCGTCGCTCGATGCCTTGATGCGCACCTTCGAGAAGCTGCACAGCCGGGTGGATTTCGACTTTGACGGTGCGCCCGGCCTGCGCTTTCGCGGCGAGCGGCAGGATTTCGAGGATATGGCCGGCAATCTCATCGACAATGCCGGCAAATGGGCCGCGAGCCAGGTCGCCGTACGGGCGTTCCGGCGTCCCGACGAATTCATCGAAATCAGCGTCGAGGACGATGGCCCCGGCCTGCCGCCGGAACGGCGCGAGGAGGCGATGACCCGGGGCCGGCGTCTGGACGAAACCAAGCCCGGCTCGGGCCTCGGCCTCTCCATCGTTGCCGATCTGGCAAGGGTCTATGGCGGCACTTTGCGCCTGGAAGAGGCGTCCATGGGCGGGTTACGGGCGGTTTTGCGCCTGCCGGCGGGTGAAATCGCCCCATCTTGATGAGGATGTGACCTTGTGGCGGCTTTCATTCGCCATCAAGCCATGACAGAAACCGCGCCATGATCTGGGTCGTTTTCGCTGTTCTGACCGGGCTTGCCGCGATCGGCGTTCTGTGGCCGCTGTCGCGCGCGCGCGGCGCCTCGTCGGACGGCGACACCGCTTTCTATCGCAGCGAACTGGCGGGCATCGACACCGACCTCCAGCGTGGGCTTGTCAGTGAATCCGACGCCAGGGCCATGCGTGCTGAGGCGGCTCGCCGCCTGATGCGCACCGAAGGGGCGCGCGAGGACAACGCGGCCACGTCGGGCACCACCTGGCGCCGGCGCATCGCGGCCCTGGCCAGCATCGTGATCATCGGCGGCGTGTCGCTTGGCCTCTACGCTCGCATCGGCAATCCCGACGTGCCCGACCTGCCGCTTGAAGCGCGCCGACAGGCGCCGCCGGATACGCCAGACTTGATGATGGCGATCGCCCGCATCGAAGCGCATCTGGCAAAGAATCCCGATGACGGCCGCGGCTATGAAGTGATCGCGCCGGTTTATTTGCGCCTTGGCCGTTACGATGACGCCGCCAAGGCTTGGGCCAATGTGGTGCGGACGCTGGGCGCGAGTCCGATGCGCGAGACGTCGCTGGGCGAAGCCCTGGTCTTCGCCGCCAACGGCCACGTCACGCCGGAAGCCCTTGCGGCTTTTCAACGGGCCTTGGCTCTGGCGCCGCAGTTTCAGCAGGCGCGTTTCTATATTGGCCTCGCTGCGGCGCAGGCGGGCGATAAGACGCGCGCCCGCGACATTTGGACGAAGCTCGTCGCCGAGGCACCGGTCGATGCCGAATGGGCTGGTGTCGTGCGCGAGCGCATCCGCGAACTGGGCCTTCCGGAAGCCGATGCATCGGCCGATGGCAGGCCTTCGAGCGAGGCCGGCCAGGCGATTGCCGCTCTGCCGGATGCCGATCGCGACACGGCCATTCGCGGCATGGTCGCCAATCTTGCCGCGCGGCTTGCCCAGGATGGGCGTGACGGTAACGGCTGGGCGATGTTGATCCGGGCCTATATGGTTTTGAAACAGCCCGACGATGCCCGCGCGGCACTGGCGCAGGCCCGCAAGGCTTTGGCTGATGACAACGAGGCGCGCGCCCGCGTCGAGGCCATGGCCAGCGAGTTGGGATTGGGAGGCTGATGATGACCCGCAAGCAACGCCGGCTGATCTTGATCGGCAGTGCGCTCGGCGTCCTCTTCGTTGCCGCCGGTCTCACCATGTTCGCTCTGCGCGACAATATTGTTTTCTTCTATTCGCCGGCCGAGATCGCCTCCAAGGCGCCGCCCCCTGGCACGCGCATGCGCCTGGGCGGTCTCATCAAGCAAGGCTCGATCGTACGCGGCGAAAACCGCTCCGTCACTTTTGTCGTCGCCGATGCGGAGCGCGAGGTCAGCGTGTCTTACACGGGGCTGCTGCCGGACCTTTTCCGCGAAGGGCAGGGCGTCGTCGCCGAAGGCGTGCTGGTCAGCCCGACGAGTTTCCGTGCCGACTCCGTGCTCGCCAAGCACGACGAGAACTATATGCCGCGCGAAGTGGCCGATGCGTTGAAGAAGCAGGGCCACTGGCAGCCGAACGAACCGAAGAAATGAGCGCGCCGCGATGATCGTCGAAACCGGACACTACGCTCTCGTTCTGGCCCTTGCTTTGGCGCTCGTGCAGGCGACCTTGCCGCTCTGGGGCAGCCGCAAGAACGATCCGGCTTTGATGGCCATGGCGCCGTCGGCGGCGATCATCCAATTCGTTCTCGTCGCCATCGCCTTCGGTGCGCTGACCTACGCCTATCTGACGTCGGACTTCTCGCTCGCCAATGTGGTGCAGAACTCTCATTCGCAGAAGCCGCTGATCTACAAGCTCTCCGGGGTGTGGGGTAATCACGAAGGCTCCATGCTGCTCTGGGTGCTGATCCTCGCCTTCTTCGGCGCGCTGGTCGCGGTGGGAGGGCGGCGCACGCCGCAGAATTTGCTTGCCACCACTTTGGCGGTGCAGGGCTGGATCAGCGGCGCTTTCCTGCTGTTCATTCTGCTGACGTCGAATCCGTTCGCCCGCGTGCTGCCGCCGCCAGCCGAGGGTAACGACCTCAATCCGATCTTGCAGGATCCTGGTCTCGCCATTCACCCGCCGCTGCTCTATCTCGGCTATGTCGGCTTCTCGATCACCTTCTCCTTCGCCGCCGCAGCGCTCATCAACGGCCGCATCGATGCGCAATGGGCCCGCTACGTGCGGCCATGGACGTTGATCGCCTGGATATTCCTGACGCTTGGCATCGCCATGGGCTCCTACTGGGCCTATTACACCTTGGGCTGGGGCGGTTTCTGGTTCTGGGACCCGGTCGAAAACGCTTCGCTCATGCCATGGCTTGCCGGCACGGCGCTGCTGCATTCGGCGACCGTGATGGAAAAGCGCGATGCGCTGAAGATCTGGACGATCTTCCTCGCCATCCTCGCCTTCTCGTTGTCTCTGCTCGGCACTTTCCTGGTGCGCTCCGGCGTGCTGACATCGGTGCATGCCTTCGCCACCGATCCTCAGCGCGGCGTCTTCATCCTTGCCATTCTCGTCTTCTTCATCGGTGGATCGCTGGCCTTGTTCGCCCTGCGCGGACCTTTGCTGAAAGCGGGCGGTATTTTCGCGCCGGTGTCGCGCGAGGGCGCCCTGGTGCTCAACAATCTCCTGCTGACGACGAGCTGCGCTACGGTCTTCGTTGGTACGCTCTATCCGCTCGCGCTCGAAGCGCTCACCGGCGACAAGATTTCCGTCGGGCCGCCTTTCTTCAACTACACGTTCGTGCCGCTGTTCGTGCCGATCTTCCTCGCCATGCCGCTGGGTCAGGTGCTGGCCTGGAAGCGCGGCGACCTGCTGGGTGCCGCCCAACGTCTCGTCGTCGCCTTGATTGTCGCGATCTGCGGCGGTTTGATCCTGGCCGCCATGCAGGGCGAGCCGGTGATCTCGGCCGTCTTCGCCGGGCTTAGCCTGTTCGTCATCGTTGGCGCCTTCGTCGAAATCTGGGGCCGCATCTCCGGCGGTGGATTGTCGCCGTCGGTGATGTTCGCGCGCGCCACCGGCCTGCCCTGGTCGGCCTGGGGCACAGCCATCGCTCACGCTGGCGTCGGCGTGTCGTTGCTGGGTCTTGCCGCGACGGGATGGGGTGTCGAGAAAATTCTCGCCATGCGCCCTGGCGACCATGTCACGGTCGGCCCCTACGAGCTGACCCTCGACAAGGTCGAGCCGCGCCCAGGTCCGAACTATGATGAAACCGTCGCCCATATGACGATCCGCAGCGGCGGCAACGCGATCAGCACGATCGAGCCGTCGCGTAAATTCTATCGCGCGCGGCAAATGACCACGACCGATGCCGGTCTGCGCACTTTCTCGCTCGGCCAGATCTATGCGGTGGTCACCGAACAGAACAGCAACGGCGAGATCGACGTGCGTCTCTATTGGAAACCCTATGTGGCGCTGATCTGGATCGGCGCCATCATCATGGCTCTTGGCGGCGCCATCTCGCTCGCCGATCGTCGCTTGCGTGTCGGCGTCGCACGCCGCGCGCGTCAGGCGGCGATGCAGCCGGCGGAATAGATCATGCGCGCCGCGAACCTGCTTCGCTATCTTCTTCTCGCCGTCAGCCTGTTCGTGGCTTCCACGGCTTATGCGGTCGAGCCTTCAGAAATGCTCGCCGATCAGAAGCTGGAGGCGCGGGCACGCGTGATTTCGGCGGGCCTGCGCTGCCTTGTCTGTCAGAACCAGTCGATTGATGATTCCAACGCGCCGCTCGCCAAGGATCTGCGCGTCATCGTGCGCGAACGGCTTGTCGCCGGCGATAGCGACGATGCGGTGCGTGATTATCTGGTCGCGCGCTATGGCGAATTCATTCTCTTGAAGCCGCCGCTCAACACCGGGACGATTCTGCTGTGGACCGCCACGCCGGCCATTCTGGCGGCGGCTTTGATTGTGGTCTTTCTGCGGCGCCGTCGTCCGGTGCGCGAATTGGCCGATGAGCTGACGCCGGAAGAGGCGCGAAAATTGGCTGAATTGCTGGAAAAGCGCGAAAAGTAGGCGCTTGTCGACGTTACAAAGAATTCATCTGCCGGAAATGGCGGTGAAAACTGTCGTCCCCCATCTTCTCCATCACCGCTGGCCCTCCACCAGCGCCCCTATTCAGGAGAAGCGTGAATGTCTGAGTCCCTCCTCAATCCGAAGCCGAACAAGACCGTGCGTGCGGCGCTCCTTGGTGCCGTGGCCGTGCTGGCTCTCGGTGGCGCTCTTGGCGCCGTCAATATCGCACCGCAAATCACCACCAGCGCCCATGCCGAGGCGCCGCTGGCCAATGCATCCATGCCGTCCTTCGCCGACACCATTCAGCGCGTCCGTGGCGCCGTCGTGTCGGTCAAGGTGAACATCGTTGAGTCCGCCAATGACGAAGCCGGTCCGGGCCAGGCCCCGCAGGGCATGCCGCGTCTGCAGCCGGGCGATCCGCTCGAACGTTTCTTCCGTCGCTTCGGCGAGGAAGGTCTGCCTTTCCAGATGCCGAACCAGCGTCAGCAGCAGCGTCGTGGCATCGCGCAGGGTTCGGGCTTTATCATCTCGGCTGACGGTTATGTCGTCACCAACAACCACGTGGTGAAAAACGCCCGTGGCGACGTGTCGTTGACGCTCGATGGTGGCAAGACCGTCACCGCCAAGGTGATCGGCACCGACGAGAAGACCGACTTGGCCCTGTTGAAGATCAACGAAGCCGGCTCTTATCCGTTCGTCGATTTCGCCGCCAATGCGCCGCGGGTCGGCGACTGGGTGGTGGCCATCGGCAATCCGTTCGGCCTCGGCGGCACGGTGACTGCGGGTATTGTCTCGGCCCGTGGCCGCGACATCGGCGCCGGCCCCTATGACGACTTCCTGCAGATCGATGCGCCGGTGAACCGTGGTAACTCCGGTGGTCCGACCTTCGACACCAACGGTCAGGTGGTCGGCGTCAACACGGCGATCTACTCGCCGTCGGGCGGCAGCGTCGGCATCGGCTTCGCCATCCCGTCGAGCACGGTGAAGGACGTCGTCGCGGCCCTGCGTGACAAGGGTGTCGTGGCCCGTGGCTATATCGGCGTGCAGATCCAGCCGGTGACGGCGGAGATCGCCGATTCGCTCGGCCTCAAGGACAACCATGGCGCGCTGATCGCCGAGACGCAGCCCAACACGCCGGCCGCCAAGGCGGGCCTGAAGTCGGGGGATGTCATCATCTCGGTCGATGGCCAGAATGTCGATGGTCCGCGCGACCTGTCGCGCCGGATCGCCGCTTATGGTCCCGAGCACAAGGTGAGTGTCGCCTATCTGCGCTCCGGCAAGGAGATGACCACCAACGTGGTTCTCGAAGCCCTGCCGGATCAGCAGCGCGCCGATGCCCGCCCGGGCCGCGACAATGGCCGCAGCGAGCAGCTCGACCAGAAGTTCGGTCTCTCGCTGGCGCCGGCCAGCGCCGTGCCGGGTGCCGGTAAGGAAGGTGTCGTGGTGGCCGATGTCGATCCCGATGGCGCCGGTGCCCGCATGGGCCTACGCTCGGGCGACGTGATCCTCGAAGCCGCCGGCCAGCCGGTCACCCGCCCGTCGGAAGTGTCGGCGGCTCTCGCGGCGGCGCGTAAGGACGGTCGCAAGGCGGTCCTGCTGCGCGTCAAGTCAGGCGACAACACTCGTTTCGTCGCGCTGGTCACCAACCCGGCGTCCTGATCCCCCTGGGGGATTGCTTCGACGGCAGGCCAAATGGCCTGCCGTTCGCCGTGAAAGTCCGCTATATGTCTCTCATGCGCATTCTTGTGATCGAGGACGACCGCGAAGCGGCGGGCTATCTGGTGAAATCCTTCCGCGAGGCTGGCCATCTGGCCGACCATGCGGCGGATGGCCTAGAAGGCTATGCCATGGCGCGCGAGGGCGCCTATGAAGTGCTGGTCGTCGACCGCATGTTGCCGAAGCTCGACGGTCTCTCCCTGATCGGTGGCTTGCGTGAACAGAAGGTCGAGACGCCGGTGCTGATTCTCTCGGCCCTCGGCCAGGTCGATGACCGGGTGAAGGGCCTGCGCGCTGGCGGCGACGACTATCTCGCCAAACCCTATGCCTTTTCCGAATTGCTCGCCCGCGTCGAAGTGCTGGCCCGTCGCCGCGCGGGTGCGGCCGGCGAGACCACCCAATTGCGCGTCGGCGGCCTCGAACTCGATCGGCTTGCCCACACGCTCACCCGCGACGGCAAGGACATTCCGCTGCAGCCGCGCGAATATCGCCTGCTCGAATATCTGATGCGCCACGCCGGCCAGGTGGTGACGCGCACCATGCTCCTCGAAAACGTCTGGGATTATCACTTCGATCCGCAGACCAATGTGATCGACGTGCATATTTCGCGCTTGCGCAGCAAGATCGACAAAGGCTTCGATCCGCCGCTCCTGCACACGATCCGCGGCGCGGGATATATGATCCGTGACGGCGCTCGCTAATCTATTCCGCACGACGGCGTTCAAGCTGTCGCTCGCCTATCTGCTGATTTTTTCGATCGGTGCCGGCGTCATCATCGGCTGGGTCGGCTGGAACGTGCGCCGCCTGCTCGACGAGCAGATCGCAGCGACCGTCGAAGCCGAAATCAACGGCCTGTCCGAACAATATGCCCGTGGCGGCATCCGCGTCATTGTCGATGTGATCGAGCGGCGCACGCGCCAGCCCGGTGCCTCGCTCTATCTCGTCACCAATTTCGCTGGCCAGGCTATCGCCGGCAATATCGCGCAATTGCCGTCGGGCGTGCTCGATCAGCCGGGCGTGCGTGAAACCACCTATGAGCGCCAGGGTGAACTGGGGGTCGAGCGCCGGGCGCTGGCCCGCATCTTCCTTCTGCCGGGCGGCTTCCGCCTGCTCGTCGGCCGCGACCTCGAAGATCGCGAAGCGCTGCGGCGCGTGTTCTCGCGGGCGCTGCTCACCTCGCTGTTCTGGCTGATCGTCATCGGCACGATCGGTGGCCTATTGGTCGCCCGTCGCGTTCTGCGTCGTGTCGATGGCATGAACGACAGCGTGCGCTCGATCATGAGTGGCGATCTGTCCCGCCGCCTGCCGCTGAGCCGCGCCAACGACGAACTCGAACGCCTCGCCATCAACCTCAATTCCATGCTCGATCGCATCGTCGAACTGATGAAGGGCCTGCGCGAGGTTTCCGACAATATCGCCCATGATCTGAAAACGCCGCTCACCCGGCTGCGCAATCGCGCCGAGGAAGCGCTGCGGATCGCGCAGACACCGGATGAATTCCGTGGTGCGCTGGAAAAGACCATCGAGGAATCCGATACGCTGATCCGTATCTTCAACGCGCTTTTGATGATCGCGCGGATGGAGGCGGGTAGCGAGATCGAGGGCAAGACCGATTTCGACGCCGGCGATGTGGCGCGCGATCTCGTCGAGCTTTACGAACCCGCCGCCGAAGATGCGCAGATGCGCATCGAGACCGACATTGGGTCCGGCTTGACCGTTCATGGCAGCCGCGAATTGATCGGCCAGGCGCTCGCCAATCTCATCGACAATGCCTTGAAATACGGCGCTTCGCCCAATGCCGATCACCCCTCGATCGTCCGTGTCAGCGCCGCCGCCGAAGGCGGCCAGGTGCTGCTGCGCGTTGGCGATCGTGGCCCCGGCATTGCCGCCTCCGAGCGCGAGCATGTGCTGGGGCGTTTCGTCCGGCTCGAAGGGTCAAGATCCCGGCCGGGATCTGGCCTTGGACTATCGCTTGCGGCGGCGGTCGCCCGTCTGCACAATGGCGAAATCAGAATCGAGGACAACGCGCCGGGATTGCTTGTGACGCTCGTCATACCAGCGGCCGCCGCCCCGCCTGTCCAGACGGACAAGACGCAAGCGGACAGGACGCAGGTGGATAAAACGAATGAGCGCAACGAAAAAACCACCGTCGAAACCGCGAGATAGCCGACGCCGCAAGCCCGCGGCCGAACAGATTCGGATCGATGACCGCGCTCTGGCACGGCGCCTTGTCACCGCACCGCTCGCCAAGGGTGAGACGGCCACACGCAAACTGGCCGATCTTGACGGTGATCTGTCCTTCGGCACCGACGCGGAAACCGCCGTCAAGATCCAGGCGCTGCTGCTCGGCGTGGCGGAGCATTCGCCCTATCTCTGGGGCCTTATCGCCAGCGACACTGATCGGCTGCGTGATCTTCTGACGAGCAATCCGGAAGACCGCTTCGCCGACTGCCTGGAGCGCATGCGGGTTGCCTGCGATCTGGCCAATGACGACGAGGTCGTTCTGCAAGCTTTACGCAAAGGCAAGCAGGAAGGCCATTTGCTGATCGCGCTCAGCGATCTCGGCGGCGTCTGGCAGGTCGATGCGGTGATGGCCGCCGTGTCGCGTCTTGCCGATACGGCGACGATCGCCGCCACGCGCCATGCCTTGCGGACGGCTCATCATGCCGGGCGGCTGAAGCTCGCCAATCCGGTGCAGCCGGATGAGGCCTGCGGTCTCGTGCTCCTGGCGCTCGGCAAGCACGGTGCCGGCGAATTGAACTATTCGAGCGACATCGATCTCGTCGCTTTTTTTGATCCGGAAACGCCGGCGCTCGACGATCCGTCCGAGAGCACACGCATTTATGTGCGCATCACCCAGCACATCGCCAAACTGCTGCAAGAGCATACGGGCGACGGCTACGCTTTTCGGGTCGATCTGCGCTTGCGGCCCGATCCCGGCTCGACACCCGTCGCCGTGTCGCTGCCGGCCGCCTTCTCCTATTACGAATTGCTCGGCCAGAATTGGGAGCGCGCCGCCTTCATCAAGGCGCGGCCTGTGGCCGGCGAAATCGCGCTGGGGCAGGCCTTTCTGAAGGACCTCACGCCCTTTATGTGGCGGCGTTATTTCGATTATGCCGCCATCGCCGACATTCATGCGATGAAACGGCAAATTCATGCGGTGCGTGGCTTCGCCGAGATCGCTGTCGCCGGCCACAACATCAAGGTGGGGCGCGGTGGCATCCGCGAAGTGGAATTCTTCGTTCAGACCCAGCAATTGATTTTCGGCGGCCGTCGCCCACAACTGCGCGGTCCGCGCACGCTCGATATGCTCAAGGAGCTCGCCACCGACGGCTGGATCACGCCAGATGCGGTGACGGAGCTGAGCGCCGCCTATCGTTTCCTGCGCGAAATCGAGCACCGGCTGCAAATGGTGGCCGATGAGCAGACCCAACGCCTACCGGCGGAAGCCACGGTGCTTGAAGGCTTCGCGCAATTCTGCGGTTATCGCGATGCGGCGGCTTTCGGCGACGCGCTGCTGGCGCAATTGGCCTGTGTCGAAAGCCACTATGCAAGGCTCTTCGAGGCCGAGCCGGAATTATCTTCCAGTGTCGGCAATCTGGTGTTCACCGGCGTCACCGACGATCCCGAAACCTTGGAAACCCTATCGAAGCTCGGCTTCGCCAATCCGGCCCTGGCGGCCGAGACCGTGCGTGGCTGGCACTTCGGCCGCCGCCCGGCCATGCAAAGCGCTCGCGCCCGCGAAGTGTTGACAGCGCTGGTGCCGGCTTTGCTCGAAGCCTTCGCTGGCAGCGGCGATCCCGATGCGGCATTGCTCGCCTTCGACAATGCGCTGATGCGCATGCCCGCCGCCGTCGAATTGTTCTCGATCCTCAAATCGAACGACAAGGTGCGTGAACTGTTCGCCGATATCCTTGGCGGCGCACCGCGCCTTGCGCAGGTGGTGTCTCTGCGCCCGCACGTGCTCGACGCCGCGATCGATCCGGCCCATAGCGCGACGCGGCCTGGCGAGAGCCGTTTCGAGGCCCGCGCACGGCGCATTCTCGAGACGGCGCGGGACAGCGAACAGTTCATGGACGACTGCCGCGATCTGGCGCAGGAAGAAATGTTCGTGATCGGCATTCGCTTTCTGGCCGGCACCATTTCGGCGGAGGAAGCGGGCAATTTCTACAGCGCATTGGCGGACGCGTTACTGCGGGCGGCGTTGCAGCATGTGGAGAGCGCCTTCGCCGCCGATCATGGTGTCGTGCCGGGTGCGCGTTGCGCCATCGTCGGCATGGGCAAGTTCGGCTCGCGCGAGATGACGGCGGCTTCCGATCTCGATCTCATTTTGATCTATGACTATGACGATGAAACGCCGGAGTCCGATGGCGCGCGGCCGCTGCATGCCGCGCAATATTACGCCCGCCTGACCAAGCGGCTCGTGGCCGTGCTGACCTCGGCAACCCGACGCGGCAAGCTCTACGACGTCGATCTCAGATTGCGTCCCTCGGGCGGCCAGGGGCCGGTGGCAACGCGCTTCACCAGCTTCGTCGACTATCAGCAGAACGAGGCGGAAACCTGGGAGCACATGGCCCTGGTGCGGGCACGTGTCATCGCCGGCGATTCCTCGCTCGCTGAGGCGATCACAGCGGCGCAAACGGCGATCATCCGGCAGCCGACCGAAGAAAAGATCTTGCGAACGGATATCGCGGCCATGCGCGGGCTCATCGCCCGCGAGAAGGGCGAGAGCGATCCGTGGGATTTGAAACTGGCGGCGGGCGGCATCATCGATGTCGAATTCATCGCCCAATATCTGGTGCTGGCCCATGCGCCCGAGCATCCCGAGATCATTGATGCCTCGACCATCGGCGTGCTGCGCAAGGCGACGGCGGCCGGCCTGTTGCCGCCGGGCGATGGCGAGCAATTGACCACCGCTTGCACGTTCTATCAGGCGGTGACGCAGATGATGCGGCTTGCCATCGAAGGTCCTTTCGATCCGACCAAAGTGGCCTCCAGCGTGCTGCGTCGCATCGCTTCGAGCGTCAACCTGCCGGACTTCGGCCGTGTCGAACTGATGCTGACTGAGACGCGCAGCGAAGTGCGCAAAATCTTCACGCGTTTGATCGGAGCGCCGGGCAAAGCCGCATCGGCCAAGAAATAGGAAATGGGAATAGGATCAGGCGCTTTCGGACTGCGCCGCCGGCGGCGCGGGGGCCCGGGTCACGCGCGCCATGGCCTTCAATGCATTCGGCGGCAGCGGCAGGCGGATGCGCACGATCGTGCCGACATTCTCGGTGGAGCGCAGGCGCATCGAGCCGCCATGCAGCTCCGCCAATGAGCGGGCGATGGCCAGCCCAAGGCCCGAGCCTTTGGAGCCGTTCTCCAGGGGCGCATTGATCTGTTCGAACGGGCGGCCGATTCGGACCAAGGCTTCCGCCGAAATGCCGCAGCCCGTGTCTTCCACATAGATGTTGATGGCACCGTCGATCATCCGGCAGCGCACGCCGACGCGTCCGCCCGAGGGGGTAAAGCGGATCGCATTGCGCAACAGCTTGCCGAGCACCCGTTCGATGGCATTGCGGTCGGCGCTGACGTGAACACCGGGGCAGGTCTCGCTCGTCAGCGTGACATTCTTGCGTTGCGCGTGATCGGCCACGCTTTCGACCGCCGCCGTGATGGCGAGAGCGATTTCGAATTCGGTCTTGCGCAGTTCCACATGGCCGGCTTCGAGCGCTGACATTTCCAGAACGTCGGCGATGATGCTCAGAAGATGCTGGCCGCTTTCGCGTATGTGGCAGGCGTAATCGAGATATTTCGACGAACCTAATGGCCCGAACGTCTCATGCTCCATCACCTGCGAGAAGCCGATGATGGCATTGAGCGGCGTTCGCAGCTCATGGCTCATATTGGCGAGGAATTCCGATTTGACGCGGCTGGCGAGCTCGGCTTCGGCCTTCTGTTCGAGATAGCGTTCCGCCATGTCGGCGAGCTGACGCGCCTGCACTTCCAGGGTCTGGCGTGACTTTCGAAGATCGGCGACGGTGGCCATCAGTCGGCGTTCGGAATCGAGCAGCTTCTCCTCGTGCTGTTTGTGCACGGTGATGTCGGAGCCAACCGAAACATAGCCGCCGTCCTTCGTCGCCCGTTCGTTGATCTGCAACCAGCGGCCGTCGGCGAGCTGCGCCTCATAAGAACGCGCACCGGGCGTGGCGCCCGGTTGCGATTGCGCGGCGACGATGGGAATTTCGGCTTGCGCCAGGATGTCCTCGACCGCTGTCCCCTCGCGCGTATAGTCGGGTGGCAGGCCGTAGAGTTTCATGAAGCGCGCGTTGCAGGCGACGAGGCGGTCATCCACGTCCCAGAGCACGAAGGATTCGGAGATCGATTCAATCGCGTCCTGCAAGCGCACACCGGCCGTGCGCGATTTCTCGGCGAGGCTGCGATGTTCGGTCATGTCGAGCGCGACGCCGATCAGATGCGGCGTCGCCTCCGGGGACTGGCGAACGATTTCGGCGCGCGCCCGCAGCCATAGCCAGCGGCCGTCGCTGTGACGGACGCGGAACGTCCGGTCGATGGTACGCGGTCGCGAGGTGAGCAGCACTTTCGCGATCTGGCTGAGGTTGAGGTCGGCGGGATGGATCAGGGCGGCCACGTCGCCGACGGAGAGGAAGCCGCCATCGGGCTGCAAGCCGATCAGCTCGTACATCGAGTCCGACCACATGATCCGCCCGCGCGACAAATCCCAATCCCACAGGCCGCAATGGCCGTGGTTGAGGGCCATGTCGAACTTGCGGCCGAGTTGTTCGCATTGAGCGGAGGCGCGGCGCGCGCGGTTCGCCTGCCAGAAATAGGCAAAGGCCAGCGCGCCGATGACGACGGCAGATAGAACGCCAAGCACGCCAGGCAAAAGAGCGGCGCGGCGCCAGTCGGCAACGGCTTCCGTCACGGGACGGATCACGAAGGCCTGGCCAGAAATACTTTTCAATGTGTAGGCGCCCGCGAAGACCTCGCGTCCATCGGCGAGATGGGTGCGCACGACGCCGGCGCGCTCGCCGAGGATCGACAACGGCTGCGCATCGCCCAACAGATCGCTCGTCGTGCCCTGAACCGTCGGCGTGGAGGCGATGATCTGCCCGGCCGCATTGCTGATCAAAACGATCGTGCCCTTGAGCGGTGCATGGGTGCGCAGCGCGCCGGCAAGCAGGTCCGTTACGTTGGATGGATTGGCGTCTGTATGGTCGAGGGAAAGAGCGACGACGGCGGCGGTGAGTTCGATGTCCGAAGTGGTGCTTTGAAAGGCTTGTCCGCGAATTTGAAGAAGAGAAAGAAAGCTGGCCGATAAAAGGATCAAACAGAAAAGGGCGGCTGCTGCGGGGGCGATTAGGCGGAGTGCGCTTTCCAGACCGCTTCGATCTGGTCCACCACTCGCTTTTGGAATCGCATGCGCTGCCGTTCTGGATGAATCCGCGTAAACGGATTCCTCCAGCACGCTTGCACGTGCCATGAATGGCCCCCTCGACTTGAAACTTTGTCCGCCGCCATGTGCCGCATCGCGTCGAATCAGGGCCAGTTGAATCCCGACGGGCTGATTTGTCCAGCCCTTTAACGATTCATTTACGAAATTTTTGCCGCACTCATAGTGTTCAGCCGTTTGAGCGAAAAGATCAAACGTCTCAAAGCCGTGTCAAAACAAGTTAAATCGCGTTTCAGTCGAAACGCGATCGGCTTATGCGAGTGATCGTGTGACGATGTCGCGAACGTCGGCGGACAGGTCGTTATGCGCCGCGATCCGCTTCAGCGCGGCCTCGGCCGCCGCGCGGCGCTTCGCCTCTAATCCCTTCCAGGAGCGGAAAGCGACGAGCAGGCGCGCCGCCACCTGGGCGTTGCGGCGATCGACATCCAGCACCACCTCGGCCAGGAAGTCATGGCCGGAGCCGTCGGCGGCGTTGAACTGGGTCGGATTGGCCATGGCGAAAGTGCCGACGACCGAACGCAGCCGGTTCGGATTGGTCATCGAGAAGGCCGGATGAGCCATCAGCCCGCGCACACGCGCCAAAGCTTCGCCGTCCGGGATCATCGCTTGCAAGGCGAACCATTTGTCGATGACGAGATGGTCGTTGGCGAAGCGCTGATAGAAAGCCGCCAGCGCCGCCTCGCGCTCGGCCGGGGCGTTGAGCGCCAGAATGCTCAGGCTGCCGAACATGTCCGTCATATTGTCGGCGGTTTCGAACTGGTGCTTGGCGCGGCGTGCGCCTTCGGCCGGATCGCCGGCGGCGATCAGATCGAGGGCCATCAGCCGCATGCTGCGGTTGGCGGAACCGGCCGCATCGGGCGTGAAGGGCGCGGGCACCGAGAGTGCGTCATGGATGGCCATGAGCGCTGGCAGGTTCATCTGCCCCAAAGTGCCGCGCATGTGCTGGCGGGCGGTGCGGATCGCATCGGGATCGACATCGCTGGCGATCTCGCGGGCTAGATCCAGTTCGCTCGGCAGATTGATGGCGAGCGCGGCAAAGGCCGGATCGGCCTTCCAGCCGTCGATGACGCGGCCGAGCGCCTGGCAGAAGCGGGTCGGGTCCGCCGGCGCACCGCCGCCTCGAATCGCCGCCACGGACGCCTGCATCAGCCGGGTGGCCGAAGTCTGCGCCGCCTGCCAGCGATTGAAACTGTCGCTGTCATGGGCGAGCAGGGTCAGCAAAGCGTCCTCGCTCCAGTCGAACTCGAGCCGCACCGGCGCGGAGAAGCCACGCAGAATGGAAGGCACTGGCTTCTGGGCGAGATTGCGGAAGACAAGCCGGCGTGCGCGTCCCGACAGTTCGAAGACGCCGCGCGCGATCTCCTCGGCGCTGGCGCCATTCGCCTCATTGGGGCCCGGCATATCGAGGGACGCCTCGCCATCAGGAGTGACGAGACCAATGGCAATGGGCAGGATCTGCGGCAGTTTGAGCTGCTGGCCCGGCGTCGGCGGGCAGGATTGTTCGAGCTCCAGTGTATAGGTCTGCGCGCTCTCGTCGTATTTTTCGCGCACGGTCAGAACCGGCGTGCCGGCCTGGCTGTACCAGCGCATGAACTGCGTCAGGTCGCGGCCGCTTGCCTCGGCGAAACAGGCGATGAATTCTTCGACGATCGCCGCCGTGCCGTCATAGCGCTCGAAATAAAGATCCATGCCGCGGCGGAACGCATCGGCGCCGATGAATTGCTTCAGCGTGCGAATGACCTCGGCGCCTTTCTCGTAGACGGTTGGCGTGTAGAAATTGTTGATCTCGTGATAAAGCTCCGGCCGCACGTTATGGGCCAGCGGGCCGGCATCTTCCGGAAACTGCGTGGCGCGCAGATTGCGTACGGCACCGATGCGCTGCACGGGACGCGAGCGCTGATCGGCGCTGAATTCGTGATCGCGGAAGACGGTGAGGCCTTCCTTCAGGCAGAGCTGGAACCAATCGCGGCAGGTGATGCGATTGCCGGTCCAGTTGTGGAAATATTCGTGCGCCACAACGGTCTCGATACCGGCATAATCCGTGTCGGTCGCCGTGTCCGGCGAGGCCAGGATATATTTGTCGTTGAAGACATTGAGCCCCTTGTTCTCCATCGCGCCCATGTTGAAGTCGGACACGGCGACGATGTTGAACACGTCGAGATCATATTCACGGCCGAATTGTTCTTCATCCCAGCGCATGGAACGTTTCAAACTGTCCATCGCATAGGCGGCGCGGTCGCGCTTGCCATGTTCCACATAGATGCCGAGCCCGACCTTGCGCCCGGACATGGTGGTGAAACTGTCGCTCAGCACATCGAGGTCACCGCCGACCATGGCGAAGAGATAGCAGGGTTTTGGGAACGGATCGTTCCACACCGCATAATGCCAGCCGTCCGCAAGATCGCCTGTCTCGACGAGATTGCCATTGCCGAGCAGGATAGGCGCGTCGCTGCGCTGCGCCTCGATCCGCGTCGAATAGACGGAGAGAACATCCGGCCGATCGAGGAAATAGGTGATGCGGCGAAAGCCTTCCGCTTCGCATTGCGTGCAATAGGCGGCCCCCGAGCGATACAAGCCCATGAGCTGCGTATTGGCGGTCGGATCGACCGTGGTTTCGATGTCGAGCGTGAAGGGCTGACGTGGCGGATCGAACAATTCGAGTTGATCGGGGCCGATGCGGAAGCTGTCTTGCGCGGGCGGCGTGCCGTCGATCCCTACCAGTTTGCCGTTGAGGCCGTCGCCATCGAGCAGAAGCGGAGCACCGGCCTTGCCCTTGGGATTGGGGCGCATGGTCAGCCGCGCCCGGACCAGCGTTTCATGCCGGTCGAGGCGGACGACGAGATCGACTTTGTCGATCAGGTAGTCAGGCACGCGGTAGTCGGCAAGGCGGACGGGGCGGGCGGTATCGGTACGCATGTGGACTCGCTCTGCAAGGGTTCAAAACATTTATGGGGTCTGAACCGCAGAATGCAAGTTGGGCCGATTCAGGGCACGCCCGAGGGAATGCCAAGAGCGCGGCAGACCGCATCGGTCAATGCGCCGACATAGCTTTTCATCGGCTTGTCGATACGGCCATAGAGCTTGAAAACAGCAGGTTGGATGACCATTCCCAGGGCCATGGCGGCCGCCGCATTGGCGTCATCGACGACAATGTCGCCCATTTTATAGGCCCGCTGCATGATCTGACGCAGGGTTTCGACCACATTGGCCTCATCGCTCACCCCGGCCAGATGATCGTGCTGTTTCAACAGAATGAAAGAGAACACAGCCGGCTGCTCATCGAACAACGTGCAGAAATGTTCGACGAGCTGGCGCACCGTCTGCCGGAACGGCTGTTGCCGCGCGCCGATCTCGGTGACGGCTTCGGCCAGCGCGCCATAGTGCAGCAGGAAGACCTCGCTGACGATTTCATCCTTGCTGCGGAAATGGCGATAGAGCGCGGCATCGACGATGCCGACGGCCAGCGCGATGTCGCGGATCGACGTGCCCTCGACACCTTTTTCGGCAAATAGGCTCAGCGCCTCGGTGAGGATGCGATTGCGGGTGACAGCGCCTTTGCGCAGGGGAGCGGAAGCCGTTGTCATCTCAGGCCGCTCCCGCATTGGCGGTGATATTCGCCTTCACCATCCGATCGAGTTCGACATAGTCGGTCTTGCCGGAGCCGAGCAGCGGCAAAGCCGGCACGATCAGGAGTTCGGAGGGAAACATCAGTTCGTTGGCGCCACGCGCTTTCATGAAGGTCTGGACCTCCGTACGAGAGGCGTCGGCTTTGGTCGTCACCATGACGAGGCGTTCACCTTTGCGCGTATCGGGCACGGCGACGACGCAGGGCGGATTCTCTGGCCACATCGGCGCGCACATCTGTTCGATGGCCGCCAGTGATACCATCTCGCCGGCAATCTTGGCGAAGCGCTTGGCGCGGCCCTTGATCGTCACGAAGGTCATCGGATCGACGGTGACGATATCGCCCGTGTCGTGCCAGCCTTCGTGCGGCGGCTCCAGCACGCCGGGCTTGTCGGCGCGATAGTAGCCCATCATGACGTTCGGACCTTTGACGTGCAGGCGGCCGCCCTCGGTGATGCCGGGCACCTGTTCGAGGCGATAGTCGATGCCCGGCAGCAGGCGGCCGACGGTACCGTTGCGGTTGAACATGGCGGTATTGACCGCCAGCACTGGCGCGGTTTCGGTGATGCCATAGCCTTCGAGAATGCGTAGGCCGAACTTCTCCATATAGACCTTGCGCGTCGT
Source organism: Methylocella sp. CPCC 101449 (assembly GCF_031921685.1). Classification (NCBI taxonomy): domain Bacteria; kingdom Pseudomonadati; phylum Pseudomonadota; class Alphaproteobacteria; order Hyphomicrobiales; family Beijerinckiaceae; genus Methylocella; species Methylocella sp. CPCC 101449. The sequence goes on from NZ_JAPDHU010000004.1 coordinate 265,482, forward strand.
CTCCTTCACCGGCTCAGCGCCACCGACGAGATAGCGCAGCGAGCGGAAGTCGTAAGGATTGGCCGTGCGCGCATAACCGTTGAAGAACGTGTCGGTACCGAAGAGGACGGTGGCATTGCTGCCATAGACCAATTCGGGAATCTGCCGGTAGTGCAGGGGCGAGGGATAAAGATAGCACTTCATGCCCGACAGCATCGGCAGGAGCATGCCGCCGAGCAGGCCGAAGGAGTGGAACACCGGCAGCACGTTGAAGATCACGTCAGCGGGCGTGATGTCGAAGCGCGCATCGATCTGCGCGATATTGGCCATGAAATTGCGATGCGACAGCACGACACCTTTCGGCGCGCCTTCCGAGCCGGACGTGAAGAGCACCACGGCCGGATCGTTGGGTGAGCGCTGTTCCAGCGCCTTGCCTGCGGTGAACAGCGAGCGCAGCTTGTCGCCGGTGCCGACTGTCGTCGCGATATCCTCTAGGTGGATCACCTTGGTCGTTTTCGCCAGTTCGGCGGCAACCGCACCAAGATTGGCCTTTTCGAGGAAGGCGCGCGAGGTGAGGATGGAGCGCACGCCGGCGGCCTTGCAGGCGGCTTGAAGATTGGCGACGCCGGCCGTGTAGTTGAGCATGGCGGCGACGCGGCCGGCCGATTGCAGGGCGAAGAAAGTGACAGCCACCGCATTGGCATTGGGCAGCATCACGCCGACGCATTCCCCGTTTTGGGTCAGCGGCATCAGCTTGCGGCCCAGGATGTCGGTGCGGATCAGGACATTGCGGCCGTTGAGCTTGCCCGACAGCGGATCTTCCAGCATCACCTTCGACTTGCCGCTCTCGCGGATGGAGTCGACAAGGGCCTGCATCAAGGTCTTGTCGATGTCGGTGGTGCGGAAGATCAAATCCGACATCACGTCATAGAGGGCGGCGCCAGCGGCCTGGCGGCGTTTGCGGCCGCGCAGATCTTCCGGCAGCGTCAGCTTGCGTGGCTCGAGGAAGGTGACGCGCACCTTCGGGAACAGGCTACGGCGCACGAAGCCACGCGGCAGGCGGGTGAAGGGCGTGCGCTCCAACCCTTCCAGGCGCACGGGCACCACCATGGCGTCGGCCTTGTCGGCGATCATCGCTGCGCCGTCATAGATTTTCATCAAGGCGCCGGTGACGGTGAGGCGGCCTTCCGGGAAAATCACCAGCCGATGGCCAGCCTTCACCTCGTTGATCAGGCCGCGCGTCGACAAAGGCTTGGTCGGGTCCATCGGATAGCTGCGGGCGATGCCGAGGAATGGCTTCACCCACCAGGCCTTGGCGATCTGCCAGTCGATGGCGAAGACCGGCTTGTCATCGAGCAGCGACATCATCACTGGCGCGTCGAGGAAAGACAGGTGGTTGACGGCGATGACGCAACGGTCGCCGGCCTTGGCGACATTTTCCATGCCGCGGACTTCGATACGGAACACCAGTTTGAACAGCAGCCGCAGGACATCGCCGACGAAGGAGCCGGGCAGGCGGACGAAGAGATAGATCGCGGCGCCGACATTGAGCGCACCGAGCAGGATCAGCAAAGCCGGTTCGGTGATGCCGAACAGGCTTGTCTGCAAGATCGCGGTGAGAAGCGCGCCGCCGACCATGAACAAAGACGTGACGATATTGACGGCGGCGACCACGCGGGCGCGGCGATCAACGCCAGCCCAGGCCTGCACGGCGGCGAAGGCCGGCACGACGAAGAAACCGCCGGCGATGGCCACACCCGCCACGTCGATGGCGATGCGCAGGCCCATCGCGCTGGTCAGGAACGTCACCATGTCGATTTCGCTCGCCGCATGGGGCAGCGACAGGGTGGTCCAGCCGAGGTCGATCAGAAAAGCGGCCATGGCAAGCGCCGCTAATGGCACCGGCAGCAGGACGATGCGGCCATGGGCGACGATGGCGGCGCCGATCGAGCCGACGGCGATGCCGATGGCGAACAGCGCGTTGATGGTGGTCTCAACGTCGATGCCCCCGCCGATGCGATGTTTGATCAGCACCGGCACAAGCGACAGACACACGGCGCCCGTCATCCAGAACCAGCTCACCGCTAGGCCGCCGATCCAGATGCGGCGGTCGTCGCGCAATTCGCTGGCGAGCCGCCATGTGGAGCGCAGGATGTTGCGGTCGGCGCGCAGATTGGGCGCAGCAACTTCAGTCGGCGGAATGGCGCGGCTGGACAGCCAGCAGGCGAGCGCGACGATCATCAATTGTACGACGACGCCGGACGGATCGCGGCCGTGCGAGGCGGCATACCCGCCAACGATGATGCCAAGCAGGATGGCAACGAAGGTCGCGCCTTCGATCAGCGCATTGCCGGCCGGCAGCTCGTGGGTTTCCAGATGATCGGGCAGGATGCCGTATTTGATCGGCCCGAACAGAGCGGCGATGACGCCAAGGCCGAAGAGCGCCGCATAGAGCAGGGGCAGGGACGAGAACCAGAAGCCGGCGGCGGCGACCATCTGCACGAAGATCTCGGCGAACTTCAGCCGCCGGGCGATCAAAGCCTTGTTATGGGAATCGGCTATTTCGCCACCGAGCGCCGACAGGAAAATCGAGGGCAGAACGAAAATGCCGACCGCCAATGTCACAAGGGCGCCGGTTTCCTCGGCGCCCAGTTTGAACAGGATCAGCATCGCCAGCATGTTGCGGACGAAATTGTCGTTGAAGGCAGAGAAGAACTGACACCAGAACAGCGGCCAGAACCGGCGCGAGGTCAAAAGTTCCGCGAACATGCCCGCCTCCCAAAATTTCGGTCGCCCTGGGTTTCAAAAAGGCTCCCAAAAAGTAAGTGAATATTCACTCACATATTTTGAGACGCCTGTCAATGGGCCTGGGCAGGAGCGGGGAGGGGATCAGGCGCCGTAGGGTTCGGCATGGCCAACGATGCGGGCGACGTCCGTGAATTGGGTTTTGACCCGCCGGTCGAGCAGATCGACCGCTTGGTGCACATCCTCAATGCTCGCCTCCGCCGTGGCGCGGCAGTGGTAATTGACGATGAGACCGGCGGGCGTCTGGCGGGCACGCACGTCGTGGACGTCGGAAATCACCGTCGAGGCGCTCGCCGCCTCTTGGAGCGTGGCGGCGATGGCGGCGGTGCGTTCCGCGGGCGCGTTCTCGCCATGCAGTTCACGGGCTTCCATCGGCTCGATATGGGTGTCGACTTCGATCTCCGGTCCGAGTTCGTCGCGGATCGCCGCCTCAAGCTGCGAGGCGACGTCATGGGCGGCGCCCAAAGTCATGCGACCGTCGACTTCCAGGTCGAAGCCGATCGAGCGAATGCCGTCGACCTCCTGCAAGGTGACGTGATGCACCATCAGGCGCTTGCGCGCCGCCGTGATCATCACCCGCTCAAGCACGGTCTCGTCATTGAGCGCACGCGAATTGGCGATCACCACCAGAGCCGCTTCGGGCAGGGCGGCGGTGATGCGGTCGGTGATCTCCTGTTTGATCGTCATGATGCGTTCGACCGGCAGCGTACGCGCCACTGCCACGGCCACTTCGCCGATCAGCATCGCGCCGGATTGGCGGAGGCGGATATCTTCGACATCGGCGACGCCGGGCACACGCTCGACAATCGTGCGCACTTGGTCGGTCAGCCCGTCCGGCGCCTTGTCCATCAACGTGTCGATCGTCCGGCGGCCAAGCCGATAGCCGGCGATGAAGATGAAGAGAGAGACTCCGATGGCGGCGAAGGAATCGCCGCGCTGAAAACCATAACTCACCGCGATCAAGCCGATGCTGACGCAGATCGAGGCGACGAGGTCGCTGGAAAAATGCATGGCGTCGGCGGCCAATGCTTCGCTCTTCGTCTCGCGGGCGATTTTGGCGAGCGAGCGCCAGCGCACCGCATCCACCACGATCGACACGCCGAGCACGGCGAAGACGATCCAACTCACCTCGACGGGCGTGCTGGCATGGCCCATCAGCCGCTGGATGGCTTCATAGAGCACGCCGCAGGCGAGCACGATGAGCAGGCCGGTTTCGGCCAGCGCAGCCACCGCCTCCACCTTGCCATGGCCGTAGTGGTGTTCCGCATCGGCCGGGCGGTCGGCGGCGCGCACGGCAAAAAGGGTGAGGATGGTGGCGCCGGTGTCGATCAGCCCGTGCAGGGCCTCCGACAGCAGCGCCAGGGAGCCGGACAGCAGCCCGGCGACGAGTTTTCCCAGGGTCAGGAGGGCGCTGGCGGCGACGGAAGCCGCTGCCGCGCGCTGTTTGCGCGCCGCGGCGTCGTTGGTGGCTTCGGAGACGGTCATACTGGCGTCAGCACCCTATTTCTTCCATAGTACCCTCATACGCAACTTTGCGCCGGCCGGGAATTCTGCCGGCGGTCTTCTGGAGAATTGGATGCGCTATTTGCACACGATGGTTCGCGTTGCCGACGTCGACGCCTCGCTCGATTTTTACTGTAATAAGCTGGGGCTGGTCGAAGTGCGCCGGATCGAGAGCGAGCGCGGCCGCTTCACCCTCATCTTCCTGGCAGCGCCGCAGGATGCCGAGGCCGCCAAGGCCAATCAGGCGCCGCTCGTCGAACTTACCTATAATTGGGATCCGGAGGCCTATACCGGCGGGCGCAACTTCGGCCATCTCGCCTATCAGGTCGACGATATTTACGCCGTCTGCGACAAGCTGATGAAGGCCGGCGTGACGATCAATCGCCCGCCGCGTGACGGTCGGATGGCGTTCATCCGTTCGCCCGACAATATTTCGATCGAGCTTCTGCAGAGCGGGGCCGAACTGCCGCCGGCCGAGCCCTGGGCTTCCATGCCCAACACCGGCGTGTGGTAGTCGTCACCACACGTAAAAAAGAAAAGCCCCTCGCGACGGTGTCGCGAGGGGCATTTTTTAGAGTGGCTGCAATTTACCAGTAGCGGCGATAGACCCGCCGCCGATAGTAGCGCGGCCGATAATAATAGCGGGGCCGGTAGTAATAGCGCGGGCGCCGATAATAATAGTAACGCGGCCGGCGATAATAATAGAACTGCGCGTCCTGTGCGCCTTCAGCCGGCACATCGGCATCGGCAACGACTTCGGGAGCCTGTTCCGGCTTCACGTCGGGGCGCGGCGCGGCGGATGCCTCGTTGCCGGCGCCCAAAACGGGAACCAGAACGGCGGCGCCGCCAGCGGCGAAAAGCGCTCTCAGAAAATATCTGCGATCCATATCTATCTCCTTTTCGCGGTTTCCCGCCCATACATATGCTTCGCCGCACATGAATGTTCCCCTAGAGCGGCAAGAATGGCAACGAAATTTGTCAAAGATGTGCGCCAGCGCACATCGTCGAGCAAAGCGAGAGGCGGCTGAAGGTTAACACGACGGGTATTCGAGAGATCGTGGCCCGATGGAAATGGCTTTGCTTAAATTGCCACGCCCAATTGCCATGTCCGAGAATCGACGCCCCTGTCCGATTGTGCGAGAACGTCGTCAGGTCAATTCCAACAGGGGGAACCAGATGTCCGACCTTACGCTCGATCAAGCCCAGACCATCGTTCGCGACGCGCTCGCCCATGCCCGCAAGGGCAAGTTTAATGCGCTTGCCATTGTCGTGCTCGACGCACGCGGCGCGCTCAAGGCCAGCGCCTCGGAAGATGGGACGAGCCTGATGCGCTGGAAGGTCGCCTTCGGCAAGGCTTATGGGGCGGTGGCCTGGGGCGCCGGCAGCAAGCGCATCGAAAAGCTGGCGGCCGATCGCCCGCATTTCTTCGGCGGCGTCGCCCATCTCGCCGAGGGCGGTATCCTGCCGGTCGGCGGTGGCGTGCTGATCCGCGACAAGGACAATCGCATTCTCGGCGCGGTCGGTGTCTCCGGCGACACGTCCGACAACGATGAACTGGCCGCCGCGACCGGCATCGCCGCCGCCGGCCTCGTCGCTGACGGTGGCTGATCGCCGAAGCATTTTTGAAGCATTAAAAGAAATAGCGATCTAAAAAGAAATCCTGGCCAATCGCGTTTCTGTAGCAGCGCGATTGGCTTTGATGCACCGCAATAGCCGCGAAAAGACCTTATTCCACGCGTTTTGCGTCATGTTAACGTCAGCATTCGTCTCTAAACACCATGCTCAGACCAACGGATGCGGTGCTTTTGACTGGATCCGGCGGGGGCCGTGGGGGCCGAACGAGAAATGGAGAGGCACATGGAGATCGAAGAGATCGTCGCCACATGCTCGCTTCCCCCGGTCGCGTCAGCGGCCGTTCGCTCGATCGGAGGCGACTTCAGCAAACGTATGAACCTGCTGGCTGCGGCGGCGGGTATGTCGGACGGTGAATTCGTGGCCTCGATGGTGCGGAGCTTTGGGGAAACTTTTGACGATTGCGATCGTCGCGGCCTGAAACGGGCCATGAAACGGTCGCCGATGCCGGTCCTTGCCGGCCTGCGCTTGATCGTCGAGGCTGCTCTTGATGACGAAGGGGAAGCCTTTTGGCGTCGCGAGGAACGTGACGCCGGCAGGAACTGCGTCCGCTGAAGCGTCGAGACATTAGAAATATTAACGCAACGGGCGAGAGCGATCTCGCCCGTTTCTTTTTGGCTCATGGCGGCCGAACTCAAGCGCCGGAATCAGGCGCTGAAATCAGACTTGGGCGTGGCTGACCGGCCCTTCGGGGAGGGGCGGGGCTGCCTGTGTTTCCGCCGGCCGCGGCGGCTCCTTGATGCGGAACCAGGTGACGTAGAGGGCGGGCAGGAAGAGCAGCGTGATCGCTGTGCCGGCGATGATGCCGCCCATCATCGCATACGCCATCGGCCCCCAGAACACTTCGCGGGCGATGGGGATGAGCGCAAGGCTCGCGGCAGCCGCGGTCAAGGCGATCGGCCGCATGCGGTGTTCCGATGCCTCGATGACCGCCGTCCATTTGTCGACGCCCTCGGAGATCAATTCCTCGATCTGCATGATCAGGATCACCGAATTGCGGATCAGAATGCCGATCAGCGCCAGCACGCCGAGGATGGCGACGAAGCCGAGCGGCGCCCCTGAAGGCACGAGTGCGGCAACGACGCCGATCAGCCCGAGCGGCGCCACCGCGACCACCAGGAACAGGCGCTGGAAGCTCTGCAGCTGGATCATCAGGATCGTCGCCATGACGAAGAGCATGAGCGGCACAACGGCGGCGATCGGCCCCTGGCTCTTGCCGCTTTCCTCGGCGGTGCCCGCGATATCGACCGCATAGCCCGGTGGCAGTTTGGCGCGGAAGGCCTGCACCGCCGGCTCGAGCTCCTTGACCACCGTATCGGGTTGCACCGTGCCGAGCACACCGGCCTTGACCGTGATCGTCGGCAACCGGCCGCGCCGCATGATCGTCGGTTGTTCGAGGCTGTATTGCAGCCGCGCGATGGCGGCGAGCGGAATGGACTCGCCATTGCCCGAGGGAATCTGCAGATTTTGCAGGGTCTTGACCGAACCACGCTCGCTGGCTTGGGAGCGGCCGATCACATTGATGAGGTAAGTGTAATCGAGCACCTGCGTGATCGTCACGCCGCCGACGATGCTGTTGAGCGACTGGGCGATATCCTGGGAGGAAATCCCAAGCTGGCGCGCCTTGTCCTGCATGACGTCGACACGCACCACCCGGGCCGGCTCCATCCAGTCATAGGTCAGAAGGCTAAGGTTTGGATTGCCGTCAATCGCGCCGGCAAAACTCATGGCGAGCGAGCGCACGGTTTCCACATCCGGCCCGCTGACGCGGTATTGGATCGGCCGTCCGACGGGAGGACCAAGTTCCAGCGTCTTCACCAGAGCGTCGGTGCCGACGAATTGCTCGCGCAGGATCTTTTCCAACCGGGGCTGCAATTGGCGCCGTGCTTCATAGCTTTTGGCGACGATGATGATCTGGCCGAAATAGGGGCTGGGCTGCTGCACGTCGAAGGACAGCACGAAACGTCCAGCACCCTGGCCGATATAGGTGCTCCAGTGATCGATCTCCGACGCTTCCTTCAGAGCCATCGCTTCGAACCGCTCCATCTCGGCGCGTGTTTCCGCGATCGAACTGCTCTGCGGCAGGTTCCAGTCGACGATCAGTTCGGGCCGGTCGGAGGAGGGGAAGAATTGCTGCTGCACGAACCGCATGCCGACAAGCGACAGCAGAAAGAGCAGAACGGTGGCGGCGATCGTGATCCAATGATGGCGGACCGACCAGATCAGCACGTTGGAAAAGAGTTTATGGAACCGGCCGGGTTCCTGGGAATGTTTCTTCATCGTCTCCGGTAGAAGGGTGACACCGATGAGCGGCGAAAAAATCACCGCAACGACCCAAGAAACCAAAAGCGACACTGCGAGCACCACGAACAGGGTGAACGTGTATTCGCCGGCGCTGCTCGAATTCAGACCGATCGGAATGAAGCCGGCGACGGTGACCAGCGTACCCGTCAACATCGGAAAGGCCGTGGAGATGTAAACGAAAGTCGCGGCCTTGCGCAGCGAATCCCCCAATTCGAGCCGGGTGACCATCATTTCCACGGCGATCATCGCATCGTCGACCAGAAGACCCAGCGCGATGATCAAGGCGCCCAGCGAAATGCGCTGCAGCGAAATGCCCATATATTCCATCACCACGAAGGTGATGGCGAGCACGAGCGGGATCGAGAGAGCGACCACCATGCCGGCGCGCATGCCCAGGCTGACGAAGCTCACCGCCAGGACGATGATCACCGCCTCGAACAGCGCGCGCGTGAAACCTGACACCGCTTCCTCGACCACATGCGGCTGGTCGGCCACCAGATGCACGCCGACGCCAATCGGCAGTTCGGCGGTGATCTTCTTCATTTCCTCGGACAGGCCTTCGCCGAATTTCAGCAGATTGGCGCCGGGCTTCATGCCGATGGCGAGACCGATGGCGTTCTGGCCGTTATAACGAAACAGCGCGGTTGGCGGATCCGTATAACCGCGCCGGATCGTCGCCACGTCGCTCAAACGGAAGAAACGATTGTTGACGCGCAGATTGATGTCTTTGAGGCTGTCTTCCGAGGTGAACTGGCCGGAGACACGCACGATGATCCGCTCCGGCCCGGCCTGGATGACGCCCGACGGCGTGATCGCGTTTTGCGCCTGCAGGCTTTGGATGACCTGCTGTTGGTTGATACCGAGTGCCGCCGTCTGCCGCGTAGAAAATTCCAGATAGATGGCTTCGTCCTGCGCGCCGATCAGATCGACCTTGCCGGCGTTGGGAACGGTCAGGATGCGCGAGCGCGCCATTTCAACATAGTCGCGCAGCTGTCGCAGCGTCAGCCCGTCGGATGTGAAGGCATAGATATTGCCGTAGACGTCGCCAAACCGGTCATTGAAAAACGGACCTTGCACGCCTTGCGGGAAGTTGCCGCGGATATCGTTGATCATATTGCGGATTTCGACCCAGGTCGGCCGCACCTTGGCGGCCGGAGTATCCGCTTTGAGATTGACGAAGATGATCGACTGACCGGGCGTTGTGATCGAGCGGCTGAAATCGAGCGTATCGAGTTCTTCGAGCTTCTTCTCGATCCGGTCGGTCACCTGCGTCACCTGATCGTTGATCGCAGCGCCCGGCCAATTGGCCTGAATGATCATCGTCTTGATGGTGAAGGTCGGATCTTCCTCGCGGCCAAGATTCAAATAGGAGAAGACGCCGGCCAGGGTGAAGACCAGCATGAAATACCAGATCATCGAACGGTGGTTGAGGGCCCATTCGGAGAGGTTAAACCCTTTCACGGCTGAGCCTCCCCATTGATCTTCACTTTCTGGCCCGGTCGCAGACTATGGACACCCGCGATGACCACGCGCGCTCCTGCTGTGAGGCCGCCGCCGACGATGATAGTGCCGTCCTCCTTGCTGGCGACGGTGATGGCCTGCAAGGCGACGGTCGAGTTCGCGGGATCGACGGTCCACACCGATGCCTTGCCGTCGTTCTCAACCAGGGCTGTGAGCGGCAGCGAGATGGATGGTTTGACCGCGACATCGCGTGTGACATTGACCGTCGAGCCCAGGCGTAGGCCTACGGGCGGATTGGCCAGATTGAGTTTGACGCGGCGCGTCCGCGTGACGGCATCGGCCTGGGGCGCGATTTCATAAACGGAGCCAACCGCTCGGACCGTAGGGGCCGATTGCAGCACGACGTTGAACTCGGTGCCCGTCGTCAGGCCCGCCGTCAACTGATCGGGAATATCGACCACGGCAATCCGCTGGTCCGATCGCGCCACCGTCACCACCATCTGGCCTGCCGAAACGACCTGGCCCACTTCGGCGCCGACGGAGGTGACGACGCCGTCAAAGTCGGAAAAGAGCTGCGAATAGGTGAGTTGCTCTTCCGCTTTGGCCAGGGCTGCTTGTGCCTGTTCGACACCCGCTTGGGCGGAGTCGCGCACCTGCAACGCTGCGTCATAGGTCGACTGCGGCGTATTTTTCGATTGCAGCAGAGTGCGCTGCCGTTCCTCATTGCCCGCGGCATTGGAAAACTGGGCTTCGGCGCTGGACAGGTCGGCGCGCGCGGCCTGGACCTGCAATTGCAAAGTTGTCGGATCGAGCGAGGCGATCGTCGCGCCTTTGGTGACCACGCTGCTGACATTGACGTTGCGGGCGATCAGGCGGCCGAGTAGGCGGAAGGAGAGGGGCGCGCTGATGCGCGGTTCAATGGAGCCGACGAAGCCCTGTTCGCTGTCACTGCGCGGCTGCACGACAACCGACAGAACAGGTCGCACGATTTCCGGTTCGTCTTTCTTTTTATCGTTGCAGGCGGCCAACGGCAGCGCCAGGCTGAGCGTCAGCAGGGACAGGAGCTTCGTCCTCATGGTGCGCTCCCCTGGGCGATCTCGACGATCTGACCCGGCCGCAGCAATTGAGCGCCGGCGGTCACCACTTGCTGGCCGCTCGCCAAGCCTTTGCTGATCGCAACATTGCCGAAATTATAGTTGAGCACGGTGACGGGCGTCAGCGTCACGGCGCGTGTGCCTTGATCGATCGTCCAGACGGCTGGTTTGCCTCTGTCTGAAAACAAGGCCTGCCATGGCAGGATCACGGCTTGAGTGCCATGCAAAACGGTCGAGCCGGCGACGATCGCCCCGAGCGTCATTTCCGGCGGCGTGTTGGGAATGGTGACTTTGACGCGGATCGTGCCGGACGTGGGGTCGATCACCGGGGCCACCTCGCGCACCGTACCCGGCGCCTTGATGCGGGGATCGTTGAGCAGGGTGACAATGACCTGCGGATTGGGCGACGAGGCGGCGACGAGCGCTTCGTCGACGTTGAAGACCGCATCGCGATCGCCATCCTCGGCGAGGGTGAAGACGGTTTGCGCCGCCTGGACGACTTGTCCGGTTTCGACGCTGCGCGCGGTGATGATTCCGGCTTTCTCAGCCTTCAATTCCGTATAACCCAGCGCATCCTTCGCATTTTGCAGCCGGGTGCGGGCCGACTGGAGCGAGCTTTGCGCCACGCGCATGGCCTGCTCGGCCTGATCGTATTCCCGGCGGGTTGTGAACCCTTGGTTCAACAAGGTCTGCTGGCGCTGAAAAGTGGTGGAGGTCTGAGTGACCTGCGCCTGCGCGGAATCGACGGCGGCCTGGGCGGAGCGAATGTCCGATTGTTGTTCCTGCGGATCCAAACGGGCGAGCAACGTGCCGGGATTCACGTGATCGCCGACTTCGACGAACCGTTCCGCCATGCGGCCGCTGGTACGAAACGAAATCTGGCTCTCGATTCGCGCCGCGATGACGCCCGTGAGGGAAATCGCAGGGGTGTAGTCGGTGATGGCCACATCGGCCGCCCGCACCCGCACGAGAGGTTTGGGGGTGGTCGGCGTCCGGTCCTGGCAGCCCGTCAGCGCCAGAGCCGCGGCGACAGCCAAAAAGATTGAGAGACGTTGTGTTCCCGGCTGAAGTCGTCGGCCTGTCGGCCCTGGCCAGTTCGGCACGTGTGCATCCTCTCACCATCCGCAAGCCAATCTAGGCCAGATATTTGCGAGAGGTAAAGCGGGCGTGGCCAAGGTTGTGGATGGACGACCTCGGCGCGTCGCTAAAATTTCATCGAAATGTCGTTTTGTTCGACGGAGTAGAAAGGCTTAATCGCGGACGCCGACGACGAAGCTCACCACCGTCGCGCACGACCCGCCGATGTTCAAAGTCGCGAGCGTCTTGGCATCGTCGATCTGGTAATCGCCGGCCTTGCCGGTCACTTGCCGCGCCGTGTCGAGGATCATGCGCGCACCCGTCGCGCCGACTGGATGGCCGCCGCCGATCAATCCTCCCGACGCGTTGATGGGGATACGCCCGCCCATTTCGATGTCTCCGCTTTCCACGGCGCGCCAGCTTTGACCGGGCGGCGTCAAGCCGAAATGATCGATTGCCATATATTCCGTGGTGGTGAAGCAATCGTGGGTCTCGATCCCGTCGAGATCGTCGGCGCTGCCGATGCCAGCGCGCCGCCAGGCATCGGTGATGGTTTCACGCACATGCGGAAAAACATAATCGCTGTCGCGGCTGCGCTCGATCTTGTCGAGAAATTTGAGGCCGGCATTGCGATGGCCCCAGCCGAGAATACGCGGCAGGCTTTCAAGGCGCAGGCCGCGGCGATCGGCATAGTCCTTGGCGACGCCAGCCGATGCGAGGATCACCGCCGTGGCACCATCGGTGATCTGTCCGCAATCCTGGCGCCGCGTGCCGGGCTCGATGACCGGATTGGCATTGTCGTCGTCGGTAAAGCTCAATTCGTTGAATTGCCATTGCCGCGTTTGCGCATTCGGATTGCGCTTGGCATTGCCATAGTTGATCTCGGCGATACGGTTGAGATGGCGTCGGTCGAGCCCATAGCGTCGATCGTATTCGCCGGCCAGTCGGCCGAAGACGGCGGGCCACATGAAGCGGCAGTCGATATTCTCATGACCTTGCCACGCGGCGGCGTTCTGGTTCTGTGACGAGACATCGCCAGGCAGATTTTTCAATTCCTCGACGCCGAGCACCAAGGCGCAGCCATAGCGGCCGGCTTCGATCTCGGCCATGGCGGCAAGCGCGGCGAGCGAACTGGATGCGCAGGCGCCTTCATGCCGCATCGCGGGCACGCCCCAGAGGTTAGGGACGACCTGCGCCACCATAGCACCCAGATGCGCCTGTTGGCGCTGCACTTCGCCAAAGGCATTGCCGACATGGATGGTTTCGATGGCGGAGGCATCGAGTGCTGCGTCGGCGAGCGCGCTTTCGGTTGCCACGCGCACCATGTCGGAAATGTCCTGGCCTTCGCGCGACCATGCCTTGGCGAAATCGGTCTGGTGTCCGCCGAGAATATAGATCGGCTCAGCCATGCTGCTCTCCCCGCGTTTGGCTCTTCTCGGTCGCCAGCCATTGCCGCATCAGGCTGGCAAGTTCGTCCGGACGCTCGAAGGGTAAAAGATGCCCGCATTGCTCGACGAAGGCAACGTGCGCCGTTGGAATCAAGCTGGCGATTTCTTCCGAGAAAGCAGGCGGGCAGACCACATCCTCGCGGCCGCAGGCGATGAGAACGGGACGATCGAGATCGCGCAGCAGCGGGCGCAAATCCGGCCGATCGATAACCGCCTGGCGTTGTCGCACATAGGTGACCGGACCGACCTCGCGCCACATCTGCGTAGCGATCGCCTCCAAGGCCGCATCGCCGTGGCGCGACGGATGCGTGGCGGCCGGAAACATGCGGGCCACCAGGCTCTCGAAGTTACTGGGGACGTTGTTTCCGGTGCGCGCGAAAGTCTCGTGTTCTTTCTGATCGGCGGGACAGGCGCCCGAGCTGATGAAGGCAAGCCGCGACACGCGATCCGGCGCGCGTTGCAAGACCGCCTGCGCCACCCAGCCGCCCATGGAAAACCCGGCGACGGCGAAGGGGCCGTCCGGTAGGGCGGCCAGAACCCGATCGGCCATCGCACCGATACTGTCCTCGTCGGGAAAAAGCGGAATATGGACGTCCGCCACATCGGTGAGGGCTGGCGCCACGGCGCTCCATACCGTGGCATTGTTGAGCATGCCGGGAATGAGAACGAGAGTTTGCCGGCTCATGTCTCTGCCCCGACCCTCTCGGCCATCAGTTTGCGCAAAACCGTCTTGTCGATCTTGCCGACGGCCGTGCGTGGCAGGGCCTCGAGAATAACAAGATGTTCGGGCTGTTTGAACAAAGCGATGCCGCAGGTTTCGCGCAAGAACGCATTGAGCTCGGCCAGCGAAAGGGACGCGCCGTCGCGCAGTGCCAGAGCCAGAGCGACCTTCTCACCAAGGGTCGCATCGGGAATGCCGACCGCCGCGGCCTCCATCACCGCCGGATGGGAGATGGCGAGGCTTTCTACCTCTGCCGTCGAGATATTCATGCCGCCGCGCACGACGATATCCTTCAGGCGTCCGACGAAACGATAATATTGCTGTTCGTTGCCGGCGATTTCGAACAGATCGCCCGTGCGCGCGAAACCCTCGTCGTCGAAAGCGGCGGCTGTCAGATCGGGAGCATTGAAATAGCCCAGAAACGTGAAGGGGCCGCGATGGTGCAGTTCGCCCGGCCGCCCCGATGCTTCGATGACGGCCCCGGTTTCCGGATCTTTCAGCTTGCTTTCGATGCCGCGGGTGATCGACAGGCACCACTGGCGCCCGTTGCCATAGCGTGGAAAGTAAGCGGCACGATCTTCGGCCTTGGGCATATCCTGCGGCGTGCTGGCAAGCAGCGTACCCTCGGTCGAACCGAAGACGTTGAGGAGATCGACGCCGAAGCGATCGCGATAGAGGGTGATCAGATGGGCGGGCAATTGCGCCGAGCCCGAACTGATGGTGCGCAGCCGGCCGAGATCGCGGCGGCTCTGGATCGCCGGATGTTCCGCCATTTTCACCAGCATGGCCGGGGCGCAGCCGGTGAAATCGATGGCTTCGCTGAAAATCTGATCGACGAAGACATCCAGTGAAAACGGATGATGATTGACCAGCGTGCCGCCCAGTTGCAACCAGGGCGACAAGGTGGCCGTCATCGCGCCGATGGTGACGACGGGACGGCCGTTGAGAATGCGGCAGCCCGGCTGCAAATTGGCGGTTTCGACGATCATCGGGGCGATGGCGAGCCACTGCGAATGGCTGCGCGCCACGCCTTTGGGCCGGCCCTCGCTGCCCGATGTCCAGCATAGACACACGATATCGTCGGCTTGCGCGACGCTGACAATCGGTGCGGATGCCTTGTCCATCTCGACAGTCAGATCGATCGCATTTGCGCAGGCGCCGATGCTGAACAGTGTGATCGCAGCATCCTGTGCAATGGTCGAGGCCATCGCGCCGAAATCGTGCCGGCCGATCCGTGGCGTGATGACGAGTGCGCGGGCGCGGACGTGGTTGACCACATAGCCGACGTCGCGTTCGCGATATTGTGTCGGCACCGGCGAGACGATGGCGCCGAGACGAGCGGCGGCGAAGTAAAGCGCGATGATTTCCCAGGTATTGGCCATCTGCGCGACGAGAACGTCATCCGCGCCGATGCCGTTGCGCGCCAGCGCGCTCGCGAGCCGTTCAACGGCGGCGCCAAAATCGGCCCAGGTCAGCCGTGCCGGCGTCAGGCCATCGATTTCCTGGCGATTGGGCGGATCGACGATCGCCTCCTGATCGGGCCGCTCCCGCATATGGCGCAAGAGATGCGCGTCGAGGGTCGTATCCGGCCACCAGCCAGCGTCGCGAAAGCGTTGCGCTGTTGCGGCATCGCAAATTTTCATGCCGTGACCTTTTTCAGGACATGTCCCGCAGCTTGGCGCAGACCTCGCCAAGGGTCGTTCACTTCGGCAGCGAGGGCCGCGTCATAATCGCGGCCGATGTCGGCGATGGCCTCGGCCGTGCTGCGGATCGCTTTCACCTCTTCGACGCTGTGCCCGGCCGACCACAGATCGCGCCAGGCTTTCTGGTCCTCCGCCGCCGTCGTCATGTCGAATTTGCTGCGCGCCTTGAGATTGTCCGGATCGAGACCCGCGGCCACCAGGCTCGGGCGCAGCTTGTTTGCATAGGCGCCGGTGATGGCATTGGTGCAGATGATGTCGGAGAACTGGCTGTCGACCACCATCTGCTTGTAGCCCGGCTGCGCGAGGCTTTCGTCGGTGGCGATGAAGCGCGTGCCCATATAGCCGAGATCGGCGCCCATGGCTTGAACGGCCCTCAAATGCCGGCCGGAGGTGAGGCCGCCGGCAACGACGATGATGCCATCGAAGAAAGAGCGGACACTTGCCACGAAAGCCGGCGCCGTCATCTGTCCTGTATGGCCGCCGGCGCCTGAGCACACGAGCACCAGTCCATCAACACCGCTTTCGGCGGCCTTGCGGGCATATGTCGGCGTGTTGACGTCGGCGAAAACCAAGCCGCCATAACCATGCACCGTATCGACGACCGCCTTCGGCCCGCCGAGCGCGGTGATGATCAGCGGCGCACGATATTTGACGCAAAGATCGAGATCCGGCGTCAGCCGCTTGTTGGTGGAATGAACCACGAGATTGACGGCCCAGGGCGCCGCCGGTCGGCCGGCGTGTCGGGCATCGCTAAGGCGCGTCGTCAGATCGTCAAGCCAAGTGTCGAGAATATCGGGCGAACGTGCATTCAACGAAGGCAGGGCGCCGATGGCGCCGTTCAGGCACGCAGCCGCGACGAGATCGACGCCCGAGACGAGAAACATCGGCGCGACGATCAAGGGCAGTTGCAGCCCGTCGGTGAGGGTGGCGGGCAATGGCCGGTTGGTCATGAGGCGTCCTGCATCTTTACGGGGTGAGGAGTTCGGCCGGCGCCCAGAAGGCATGGGCGCCGGTCGGCACTTGATGGGGCAGGAGGATGCGCGCGATTGGCCCCTTGGTGATGTCCTGGGCGTCAAAGATGGCGCATTCGCCTTTGCCGCTGTTGAGATTGGTGACGAAGGTCAGGAGATAACCGTCGTCCTCACTCTTGCCGTGTGGCCGGGGCGCGAAAGGCGCTTCGCTGATGTAGCAGCCCTTCGGCATCATATAGGTCTGGGTTTGGCCGGTCTGAAAATCGTATTTCTTCAAGCCTTCGAGCAGCCAGAAGCCTTTCGCCGGCACGGCGTTGTAGCTGTAGCGATACGGACGGCCGCCGAGGTCCGCATTGGTCATCGGAAATTCCGTGACCTGATCGTCGAGATATTCTTCCTTCGTCTGGCCAGTCTTCATGTTGAAGCGCCAGCGGTGCATGTGGGTTTCCTGCAGATGCATGTCGAGCATCGCCATCATGCGGGCATAGCCTTCTTTCGGGAACGGCGTGAGGTCCGGCACCGGATTGGTCTGGATACAGCCTTCCATGACCACGTCGTCGCCCTCTTCATAGCAGTTGGCGAGGTGCAAGATGTAGCAGGGCTTGGCTTCGAACCATTTGATCTCATCATTGGTGCCAAAGCGCGGAATGATACCGAAGCGCGCCGGCACATTACGGTGGAAGGCCAGGCGATGCGCGCCTTTGGCCAGGAACTTCTCGTCGAAGAACATCGGCAGGTCGTGCAGGATCGAATAATTGCTCGTGAAGCCGAGGTCATGCGGCCAGCGCGGGCCGGGCAGTTCGATCGGTACGTAATGGACCAGCTTGTTGTCCCGGTCGACGACGCCGTAGTTCATATAGGGATGACGTTCGCCATAGTTGAAGAACATCATATGGCCGGTCGCCTGGTCGTGTTTGAAATGCGAACAGATGCCATAAGGCTGCACGTCCAGTGCCCAATTCTCATCCGGCCCAAACGTGTCCAAAGTGATCGGATCGAGCCGGTAGGGCTCGCTGCATTGGGACATGGCGACGATGACCTTACCGCCGTGGACGATGATATCCGTCCCCGCATTGTCCTTCATCTTGCCGATGCTGCCCCAGCCGCGCCGCGTGCCCTTGCGCGGCTCGATAATGCCGGGCCAGAGCGATTTTCCGGCGCCCTGTTCGGCGAGAAAGCCGACGGTGCGCGTATAGCGATTGCGATAGGCCGCCTTGCCGTTCTCAAGATGAATGGCGTGCACCATGCTGTCGCCATCGAAGGGATGAAAGCGGCCGATCGGTTCATGCACCTGATTGTGGCCGTTGCGCAGATAAACGCCGTGGAGATCGCGCGGAATCTCACCGACGACCTCGAGATCGGGCGTCGTCACCGTCCATTCGGTGTCGCAAGGCTTCCAAGCTTCGTTGAGATAAGGATTTTCATTGGGGTAGACGATGGTGCTGGGAAACAGGGTCGAGGTTTTCATGACGGAACTCCAAGCTCCAAGCGTCAAACGGCGAGATTTTCAACGAGCATGACGGCGGCGACGCCGGCCGCGCCGGCGATGCCCACGAGGCCATAGCGGCCGTTGCGGCGCTCGAGTTCGTCGAGCAGCGTGCTCACCAGCATGACGCCGGTGGCTCCCATAGGATGGCCAAGCGCGATGGACGAGCCGTTGACATTGAACCGCTCCAGCGGAATGCCGAGCGTATGGATGTAATGCAGCGTCACGGCGGCGAAGGAATCGCGCACCTCGAAAAGGTCGATATCCTCGATCCGAAGACCCGTGCGATCCAGGCATTTGCGCGTCGCTTCCACGGCACCGGTCTGGGTGATCGCGGTGCAGGCCTCGCTCCAGCCGAGAATGCGGGCGCGTGGCTTCAGGCCCAGATTTTTCATTGCTTTTTCTGAAACGACAAGCGCCGCCGCCGCGCCATCGGCCATTTGCGGCGAATTGCCGACGTGATGCACGTGGCTGATTTCGCCAAGTTCAGGGAAGAGGGCGCGCAGACGATCATCGCCACCCTTGGCACCAACCTCGATGAAAGCCGCATCTCGGGCCGCCAGTTTTTCACGGGTGACGTCGCTGCGCACCGTCTCGTCGGCTTCGAGAACGATCGCGCCTTCCGCATTCTTGATGGGTGTCAGCGCGCGGCTGAACCGGCCGTCGGCCTTGGCGGCGGCAGCGCGGCTATGGGAAAGAAAGGCGTAATCGTCGCATTGCTCGCGGCTGAACCCATGTTGGGTGGCGACGAGATCGGCGCTCAGGCCGATATGAACGAAATTGGTGCGCTTGGCGACGTCCTTGTCGGTGAACAGCGCACCGTTGTCGCCAAACATCGGCACGCGCGACATCATTTCGACGCCGCCGGCAACCACCGCGCCGTCATTGGCGGCAGCTTGCGCGGCCGCGAGATTGACCGCCGAGAGGCCGGACGCGCAGAAGCGATTGAGCGTCATGCCTGAGAGATTGGGGCTCCAGCCGGCATAGAGCGCCGCCGTCTTGCCGACATTGGCGCCCTGGTCGCCACTCTGGGTCACGCAGCCGACGATAAGATCGTCGAGCCGTTCAGGATCGAAACCCACCCGTTCCTGCAAAGCGGTCAGTGTTTGCGCCAGCAGATGGACGGGTTTCACCCCGGCCAAGGCGCCGGTCGGCTTGGCGACGCCGCGCGGGCTGCGCACTGCATCAACGAGATAGGCATCCATGGCACGTCCTCCACTGACAATGTAACTTCATTTATTGAAGTAAACAAGCGGGGCGTGTCCCCACAGAGAAATAACGCCCATATCGCGCGATCAGGGGATCAGTTGCACCGTCTGGCGCTGCAGGTGCTCGTGGCAGTGGCTGCAATTGAGGCTCGGACGCAGCGTCGCTCCGCATGTGGTGTGCAAGATGCGGAAGTTTTCCGGATGGGCGGTCAGCCAGCGATTGCCCCAATCGACCGTGAAAATCACGATGGAGAACAGCTCCAGGCCTTTTTCGGTCAGGCGGTAGAATTTGCGGCGTGGCGTCTCGTCGTGGCTCTCTTTGCGCAAAATGCCGAGCGTGACGAATTTCGCTAGCCGGTTCGACAGGATGGCGGGCGGAATGGCCAAGAAGAGCCGCAGCTCGTCAAAACCGTGCTTGCCGAGAAACAGCGCGCCCAGCAGCATATTGCTCCAGCGGTCGCCGATGATCTGCAAGGTCTGACTTTGCAGGAATTTGCTGCGCCCTCCACGGCCCACCGCATTGGAGCGGCGCGTGTTCGGCACGTTCACCAGTTTGGCGGCCAAAGCGCTGGACCGCGTTGCAATCATTTCCAGCCGCGTATCGCGGGCCGTGACCTTTTCGCCGCAATGGGTGCAGATCAGGACCGGATGCGTCGCATGGCCACAGCTCGTGTGCAGGATCATCGACGTAGTCTTGCCGCGTCGCCCCTTGGCATAACGGGCTTCCCAATCCCTGATCGAAATCAACAGCGTCCAGAGTTCCAGGCCACGGTCGGTCAGCCGATATTCGCGATGCACGCCCTGGGGCGCCGCCGGCTGCCGTTCGAGGATCTGATAGGAGACGAGGCGGCTCAGGCGATCGCTGAGAACCGGCTCGGGAATCGGCATGCCCTCGCTGGTGAAAAGCTCGCGCCATTGGCTATAGCGCCGCGCCCCGCGAAAGGCATGCCGCAAAATATGCAATGTCCAAGCATCGCCAGTGACCGCCTGGGCCAGGCGGGCCGGGGTTATCAATTGTGCGGACTTGTCCTTGCTCACCACATGCGATCCGAAAAGCTCATTGAGTTCTTAACTGAGTCCCGCCGGGGAATGAAGCAGCGTCATCCGCATGAGAATTGAAGAGTTCAATTATCTGCGGACAAAGGGCTTGCAATTATCACTTCAATAAATGAAGTTTAAGGCGAAATCCCTTGGAGTACAGCATGACCAAGCCGGCCATCCCCGATCACAGCGTCACCGGTGCAGGCGATATCACCATTGTCCTCCTGCACGGCGCGTTCGGCGCCAAGGACTATTGGCGGGCGCAGATCCAGGCCTTGGTGGCCGCCGGCTATCGCGTGCTGGCCTGGGATGCACCGGGCTATGGTTTGAGCCCCTTGCCGCATCCTTTCTCGGTCGAGGTCGCCGCCGAGGCGCTTGGCCGCCTGCTCGATGTCGCGGGCGGGACGCGCAATGTGCTTGTCGGCCATTCCATGGGCGGCATGATCGCGCAACGCGCCTTTGGCCTGTTTCCGGATAAAGTCGCCGGTCTCATACTGTCGGCGACGAGCGCTGCCTTCGGCCGGCCCGACGGCGAGTGGCAGCAGCAATTCGTCCGCGATCGTGTCGCGCCGCTCGATGCGGGGCAAAGCATCGCCGAATATACGCCCGGCATGCTGCGCCAGATGATGGGATCGAACGCGCATGGGTCGGCCGTCGATCTGGTGATCGGCACCGTCGGCACGATGCGGGAAGAGACTTTCAGGGCCGCTGTTACGGCCATCGTCCATTACGACGGCCGCGACATCTTACCGAAAATCAATGTGCCGACCCTGTGCATCGCGGGCGAGGGGGATCGCACGGCGCCTGCTGCCGTCATGGAGAAAATGACGACCAAGATCGCCGGCGCCGAATATGTCTGCATGAAAGGCGTCGGTCACTTCGGCTGGGCCGAGCAGCCGGAGGCTTTCAACGACATCGTCCTCGACTTTCTCCGCAGGCGATTTTGAATCAGACTTTGATCACTGCACATAAGTGCCGCCGTCGACGATCATCGTCTCGCCGGTCATGTAGCGCGAGGCCGCGCCCAGCATGAACAGGATCGGCCCAACCATGTCGGCGGCCACGGCGACGCGCTTCAGCGGCACGCGTTTCGCGTAAAGCGTCGGGTCCATGTCGTCGAAGACTTTCTCACGGCCCGTGCCGCCGACGAGAAAGGCCGTGTCCGTCAGTCCCGGCGCCAGCGCATTGACGCGCACGCGCGGCGCATTTTCGCGGGCCAGACCCTTGGTCAGCGCGACGATCCCGGCTTTCGCGGTCGAATAGTGGACATAACCGCCATAGACATCCAGTCCGAGGGTAGAGGTGACATTCACCATCGCCGCCTGCTTGCCCTTGTGCAGGAGAGGCAAGGCGGCGCGGGCGCACAGAAATTGGTTGCGCAGATTGCCGGCCAGAACCTCGTCGAAGATGGCGACCGGCAGTTCGGCGATCGGATGGAAGCCCTTCATGAAACCGGCGAGATTGACGAAGCCGTCGAGATGGCCCCATTGCCATTCGAGATCAGCGAAAGCGCTGACGACGCTGTCTTCCTTGCTGCCGTCGATGGCGCTGACGACGACGCCGGCCGGCGGCGCGTGCTGTTCGATCGATGTCGGCAAGTCGAGCACTGCGACCTCAACGCCCGTATCGAGCAAAGCACGGACGAGCGCACGCCCCATCCCACCGCACCCGCCGACGACGGCGATACGGGCGCCGGCGGCCGGGCCCAGGCGGGAAAAATCGATCGCGGGTAGGTCGCTCATGCTTTCCAAGCTCCACATAGACAAGAAAACGGCGCCGCGAGGGAACGCGGCGCCGGCAATCGGGAGTATGCTTATTTCGGGTCGATCATGCCGCTGACCGGCATCCAGACGCCGTTCTTGACCTGGCTGACCTGCACGGTTTCCGGATCGATGTGATTATTCTTGAACCGCTTCGGTCCATAGAAGATCGGGCTGCCGCTATAGGTCGACTCTTGCAGGCCCTTGACCACTTTGTCGGCGGTGAGATCGCGGCCGGCGGGTTGCAGGCCGAATTTCACGAACCAATCCGTATAGGCATAGGCCAGGAACGCGTTCTCGTCCGGTTCGATCTTGAACAGCTTGCGATATTTTTCCTGCCAGACTTTGACATCGGCCGGTTCGCTGCCCGGCGGCCAGATATACCAGGTGCCGATGCCATAGAGGCTCTCTACCGCGCCCTTGCCGATTTCGGCGACGACGATCGTCCGTCCCGGAATGGTGGTAACGACCTTGACGCTGTCCCAGCCGAGTTTCTTCACCTCCGACATGACGCCGACCGTCTCGCGCGTCAGGGTCGCAGCCAGGATTACGTCGACATCGGCGGCCTTCATGCGCGCCACTTGCGATGAAAAGTCGATATCGCCGACCTTGTAGGAGGCTTCGGCGGCGAGCTTCATGCCGCGCGCTTCCAAGGCGGCGACGACGCCGATCTTGGTCAATTCGCCCAGCGGGCCTTCCTGAAAGATGAAGCCGACCTTCTTGGCTTTGTTCTCGTCGATCATCCAGCCAAGGCCGGCCTTGGCCGTCGTGTCATAATCGGCCGTCGTCGTGAACAGCAGCGGGCTGCGGCCGGAAATCTTTTGCAACACGGCCGCTGCCGCCCAGGGCGAGAAATAAACGACGCCGGCATCGACGGCGCGTTTGACCACGGCGGCATTGGTGCCGGAGCCGAAGGCATTGACGATGGCGAAAACGCCGTCGCTGCGGATCAGCTTGTCGACGGCACGCACCGCGAGCTGCGGCTGGCTGCCGTTGTCCTCGACGATGAGACGGACTTTTCGGCCGTTGATGCCGCCAGCTTCATTGGCTTCATCGAAGCGCATCTGCATGCCATTGCGCAGTTGCGGCATGGCCGCCGCTACTGGGCCTGAAAGATCGAGATGGGTGCCCAATACGATCTCGGTGTCGGTCACGCCGGCCGCGCGTGCGAGGCCTCCCAGTCCCGTCAACAGGGCGCCAGCCAAAGCGCCCGCCAGTATTGCCGTTTTCAAGCGCATCATCCCCTCCGTTACGATGTTCAACCCTCAACCCTGGTACATAGTCTCGATCAAAGTGGCATATTTCTTGGCGACCGCGCGGCGCTTCAATTTCATCGTCGGCGTGAGCTCTTCGTCTTCCGCCGTCAGCAGATCCTCGATGACACGAAAATCCTTGATCTGCTCGACCCGCGCCAGTTTGCCGTTGACGCTCTCGATCTCGGTGCGCACCAGCGTCTGCACTTCGGCGGTCTGGGTCAGGCTCTTGAAATCCGTGTAGGGCACCTGCTTATCCTGTGCGAATTTCGCGACATTGTCCTGGTCGATCATAACCAGGCAGGTGAGATATTTGCGGCCATCGCCGACGAGCATGGCATCAACGATATAAGGGCTGAACTTGAGATCGTTCTCGATCTGGCTCGGCGTGATGTTCTTGCCGCCCGAGGTGATGATGATATCCTTCAGCCGGTCTTTCACCCTCAGATAGCCGTCCGCGTCGATCTCGCCGCAATCGCCCGTGTGCAGCCAGCCGTCGTCATCGATCGCCTCGGCGGTCTTCTGCGGCATGTGCCAATAGCCCTGGAAGACATGCGCGCCGCGCACCAGGATTTCATCCTCGGCGCCGATCTTGAGTTCGGTGTTGTCGACGCCGAGGCCGGCAGTGCCGACGCGGATACCATCGGCGGGCATGGCGGTGGCATAGCCGGTGGTTTCGGTCATGCCATAGGCTTCGAGCAGATTGATGCCCATGGCCATGTACCATTTGATCAGTTCCGGCGGCACGGGCGCGGCCCCCGTCGTCGCGACCTTGATGTTCTGCAGGCCGAGGAATTTGCGCACGTTCAGCAAGGCGACGAATTGCAGAGCCGCGAAACGCCAGCGCCGCCAGCCCGAGACCGGGCGTTTGGCCATGGTCGCCTCGGCGATGGAAGCACCGTCAGCGACGGCCAGCGCATAAATCTTGCGCGCCATAGGCATGGCGTCGCGCAGAAACAGCTCGATCTGGGAATGCATCTTTTCCCAGAAGCGCGGCGGCGCAAAGAGCATATGCGGCACCACTTCGCGCATGTCGTTGAACACAGTGCCGGAATTTTCCGGGAAATGCACGATGACGCCGAGGCGGAGCTGATTGAATACGGTGCCCATGCGCTCGGCGATATGGCAGAGCGGCAGGAAGGAAATGGAATGATCTAACTCGGCGACGGGCAGATGCCGCGCGATCGCCTCCAGTTGAAACATTACATTGCGATTGGAAATCATCGCGCCCTTCGGGGCGCCCGTCGTTCCCGACGTATAGACCAGGAAGGCCGTATCGGCCTGGTCTGCGATGTCGATGGCTTGCTCGAAGGCTGCGCCTTGCGTTTTCGCCAGTTCGCGACCGCGCGCCAGGAAGGTGGAGAAGGGCAACACCTGCGGGTCGGAAAAGTCGCGCAATCCGTCCCAATCCATCACCACGATCGTGAGCAGATCGGGGCACTTCGGCCGGATCGCCAGGGTCTTGTCGAGCTGTTCCTCGTTTTCGACGAAGATCGTGCGGGCGCCGGAATTGGTGAGGATATATTCGATCTGATCGGGCGAAGAGGTCGGATAAATGCCCGTGCCGATGATGCCGACGCACTGCGCGCCCATATCGGCGAAGAGCCATTCGGGACGGTTCTCGGCGAGGACGGCGATGACATCGCCACGCGCACAGCCCGTGTCCAGCAGAGCGAGGCCAACGGCACGCGCATCGGCGTAATATTCGCCCCAGGTCTGCGAATGCCAGATGCCCTTGCGTTTCTGACGCAGAGCCGGCCGATCCTTCCAGTCCCGGCAGCGCGCGCGAAACAGCCGCGTCGGCGTGTCCTCGCCCGCGACCGTGATGAGGCTCTGCGGTGCCGATGGTGTTTCGACGCGCTGGGCTGCTATTACCGCCATGTCTTGCGCCTCTTCCACCGCTGCATGCGTCCGTCCGCTCCCGTCGTCGCGCCCGTCCCGAGGTAGAACTCTTTGACGTCCTGTTTCTGCATCAGCTCTTCGCTGAGACCAGCAGCGACGATCCTCCCAAGCTCCATGATATACGCATCCTGCGCATTCTTCAGCGCGATGGCGGCATTCTGTTCGACGACCAGGATGGTCGTCTTGGTCTCGGCATTGACGCGGCCGATGATGGAGAAAATATCCTTGGTGATGAGCGGCGACAGGCCGAGCGACGGCTCGTCGAGCAGGAGCACGCGGGGCCGCGACATCAGCGCCCGGCCGATGGCGAGCATTTGTTGTTCGCCGCCGGAAAGCAGGCCGCCATTCTGGCCGGTGCGTTCGCGCAGGCGCGGAAACCAGTCGAAAATCTGCTCCAGATCGTCGTTGAGCCCGGCTTTGTCGCGCCGCGCCACAGCACCCATCATCAGGTTTTCGCGCACCGTGAGAAAGGGAAACACCTGCCGCCCTTCCGGCACCAGCACGACGCCGCGCCGGGCGATTTCGTCGGGATCGAGCCCCTGGATCGTCTGGCCGTCGAATACCACCGATCCTTTGAACGGATCGATCACGCCGGCGATGGTGCGCAGCAGGGTCGATTTGCCGGCACCATTGGCGCCCAGGACGGCGACGATCCGCCCTTCATGGACATCGAGACTGACACCGCGAATGGCATTGATCGGACCGTACCAGGTCTCGATATTGCGGATGCTCATCAGGGGTTCGCTCATGTCGATCACGTCCCGAGATAAGCGGAGATGACGGTGGGGTTGGACTGCACCTCGTCCACCGCGCCGATGGCAAGGACTTGGCCGGCATTCATGCACATGACGCGATCGGCCGCTTGCGAAACGAGCGACATGTCATGTTCGATCATGATCACGGTCATGCCGAGGTCGCTGCGGATATCGTCGATCCAGAAGGCGAGGTCGCGCGCTTCTTCGGGATTGAGGCCGGAAGCAGGTTCGTCGAGCAGCAGCAGTTTGGGCTGGGTGGCGAGCGCGCGGGCAAGTTCGACCACTTTGCGCACGCCATAGGGCAGGGCCGAGACGAGGCTGTTGCGATACGGCGCCAGTTCCAGGAAGTCGATGATGTCCTCGACACGGGCGCGCGATTCCGCCTCCGCCCGGCGAATGTTGGGCAGCCAGCAGATTTCAGAAATCAGATTGCCATAGGGAAAGCGATGGCGGCCGAGCAGCAGATTGTCGATGACGGCCGCGCCTTCGAACAATTCGATGTTCTGGAACGTGCGGGCGATGCCATAATCGACGATGCGATGTCTGGGAACGTTGGTGATGTCCTTACCGTCGAAATTGATGCGCCCCGAACTGGCGTTGAAAACCCGCGTGATCACGTTGAATACGGACGTTTTGCCGGCGCCGTTAGGGCCGATAATCGCGAACACCTCTCCCTGCGCGACATCGAAGCTGAGGTCACGAATCGCGCGCACGCCACCGAAGGAGAGAGAGACGCTGTCGACTGAGAAGTAGCTCATCGATAGCGCTCCGAATGCATATAGGTCTTGCCGCGCCGGAAGGTGTTGCGGCGGTAGAGCGGGAAATTCTCGAAGAGAATTTTCAGCTTCAGCCAGCGGCCGTTGAGGCCATTGGGTTCGAACATAACGAAGAGAGCGAGGATCAGGCCGAAGACGAAGGTTTCGAGGCCGAATTGCGAGGAGATGCTGGTCGGCAGCAGCGGCTTGATCTTGGAGATCAGCGTTGGCAGCATGCCGATCAGCACCGCGCCGAAGATCGCGCCGCGCAACGAGCCAAGGCCGCCGATCACCACCATCAGCACCAGTTCCATCGACAGCATCACGCTGAAGCCGTCAGGTGTCAGGAATTGCAGGTGATGGGCGAGCAGGGCGCCGGCGATGCCGGTGACGAAAGCGGAAATGACGAAGGCCAGAACCTTGTAGCCGCCAACCCAGATGCCGAGCGTGGCGGCGGCGGCCTCGGAATCGCGCACGCCGATGAAGGCCCGGCCCGTGCGCCCGCGCATCAGATTGATCAGGCCGAGTAGAACCGCGACTAGGATGACGAGGCAGAGGAAGTAAAAGCCCTTGAGCGAGCTCAAGTCATAGCCAAAGAGCGAGGGCGGCGACACGGGAATGCCCGTGAACCCGCCGGTCACGTCTTTCCAGCGGCCGATGATCTGCTCGGTCAACATGGCATAGGCCAGCGTCACCATGGCGAGATAGAGGCCAGAGACGCGGATGGCCGGCAGGCCGATGATGAGGCCGACGAAGCCGGTGAGCGTCGCGGCGCCCAGAATGGAGGGAATGAAGCCGATGCCCTGGTCGAGCAGCAAGGTGTGGGTATAGGCGCCGATCGCCATGAAGGCGGCGTGGCCGAGCGAGACCTGGCCGGTGAAGCCGGTCAGTACCATGAGCGCCAGGCTGGCGATGCAAACGATGAACAGATAGCTCAGTTCGCCGACATAATAGGCCGGCAGCAGCCAGGGCGCGAGGATAAGTGCCATCGCCAGCGCGCCATAGCAAAACCATTGCGAACGATAACGCAGCAACTGCTGGGCGTCGCTGTAGGAAGTGTCATAGGCAAACCGCATGTTACACCCGCCGTCCGTGTGCTTCGCCGAGGAGGCCGCGTGGCCAGAGGATGAGAACGGCGATCAATATCAGCTGCGCCGACATTTCCTTGGCGCCGTCTGGCAGATAGACGCCGGCGAATTGTTCGATCAGACCGATCAGCAGGCCGCCGAGAATGGCGCCGGGAATGCTGCCGAAGCCGCCGAGCACGAGCGCGGCGAGCCCTTTGAGCACGACGAACCAGAGACTGATGTCGACGAGGGCGATGGGCGCCAGTAGCAGGCCGGCTACGGCGGCCATGGCGGCGGTGAGCGCCCACACAAACGAGTTCAGACGCTTGACGCGGATGCCGCAGAGATAGGCGGCGAGCTGATTTTGCGAGGAAGCTTGAATGGCGACGCCAAGCTGGGTGTAGCGCAGAAAGAGAAACAGCAGCGCGGTGACGATCAGCGCCGCCGCGAGAATGACGAGATTGAGATCGGTTACGACGATGGGGCCGATATGGGTGATATGGCCGGTCCATGGTGTCGGATAGCTGCGCGATGTCGGCCCAAAGCCCATGCTGACCAGGCCGCGCAACATGAAGGCGAGCGCGATGGTGAGCATCACACCGGCGAACTGCGGTTGCCCGACGATCGTGCGCATCACATGTCGATCGAGGACATAGCCGAGCAGGGCAGCGATGAGGATGGTGATGAGGGCGGCCGGCCAGAACGGGATGCCGGCGACGACGATCAATCCCCAGCCGATGAAGGCCGACATCATCAGAATATCGCCATAGGCGAAATTCAAAACTTCAGTTGCCTTGTAGGTCAACACGATGCCAAGAGCGACCAAGGCGTAGATCGAGCCGATGGAGATCCCGTTGAGGGTCAACTGAAGGATCTGCACGACCTGGGCATCCATCGGCGATTCCCTTAGTTCGGTTTCTTGCGGGCGCTGGCCGCGTCCAGATGCATATCCTTGAGCAAGCCATCGAAGGCCGCGTTCGATGAACTGTAGGCGACGCCTGCCTTGTCGCGGATTTCGTCGAACACGGCGGCCATGTTGCGGCCCACCCCGTCGGCGCTTTGCGTTTCGACCGGAAAGCCGCGGCGGAAGTGACCCCCGCCGGCGATGATGACTTCGCCATTGGCGGTGCAGTCTTCGCTGGCGAGCCAAAGCACCATCGGCACGACCTGTTCCGGGCTGAAGCGTTCGGCGATCTCGCCGGAAAGATAGGCCGACGTCATTTGCGACAGCGCATAGGGCGAAATGGCATTGGCTTTGATGCCGCGTGCCGCGCCCTCGGCGGCGAGGCTGCGGGTGAGGCTTTCGATGGCGCCCTTGGCGGCGCCATAAGCCGTCAGGCCATGATTGCCGAAGCGGCCGGCGCTCGACGTGGTGGTGACGATGCGGCCATAGCCGTTCTCGCGCAGGATCGGCCAGGCCGCCTGCAAGAGATGCAGCGTGCCGTAGAAGCCGACATCGAAAATGGTGCGGAAGTCCTCGGCCGATGTCTTGTGAAAGGCGGCGGCCTGCGGCACGGCCGCGTTGGCGACGACGATGTCGAGCCGGCCGAAGGCGGTAAGGGCGGCCTGGACCATGTTCTCGCCAGCCTGCGCCTGTTCCACTTCGTCGTAATTGGCGATGGCGCGGCCGCCACGCGCGCGAATGCTGGCGACGACTTGCGCGGCCGAGGTTTGTTCGTCGCTTTCGCCTTGATGGCGACGGTTGTTGACGACGACGGCGGCGCCGCGTTCCGCCAGGCCCAGCGCATAGGCGCGGCCAAGGCTCTTACCGCCGCCGGTCACAATCGCGACACGACCTGAAAGGTCCGTCATCGTGTCGTCCCCTCCGCTTATTACTTCAATTAGTGAAGCAGGGTATCGGTGGCCCTGCGGGTTGTCAATCTTGCCGCGCCGTCCGAACGCGCCAAGACGTGCTGCAAAAGGCTCTTGTTGTTGCCATCGTTTCTGTGCATTTGATTGAAGAGACACCGTTGATTTGCGCGTTCATGACCACCATCGCGTCGCTTGCGTTGCACTCGAACCCACGGAGCGGAACCGAAATCGTGGATCAGAAATTGATAGATGCGATTTTGGGAAATCCGGTCGCGCGTGCTTTCGCCATCATGGGCGACACCTGGACACAGTTGATTCTGCGCGATGCCTTTTTCGGTGTGCATCGCTTCTCCGATTGGCGCGAAAGTCTCGGCCTGCCGCGCAGCGTTCTGTCCGATCGGCTGACGCGCCTCGTCTCCTCCGGCCTTCTCGAATTGCGCACGCGCGAAGGCGGCGTGCGCACCGAATATGGCCTCACGGCGATGGGGCTCGATCTTTTCGGTGTGTCGGTGATGCAGGGGCAGTGGGATCGGCTCTATGCGCCCGAACCGCTGCGCAACCGCTATGCCCTGGCCTTTTTCGACCGCGAAAGTGGCAAGCGTGTGCGCTTTGCCGTGCTCGACCGGCCGCATGGCAAGCCGGTCGATCCGCGCCGCATCACCTATACGCGCGGTCCGGGCATTGAAGAGCGGCGCCTGCCGGTGAGTTCCAGGCGACGTCGGCTGGAAACGGGCAGGGGCGAACTGCCGATCGAGCGTTCTGTCGAAATCATCGGCGATTATTGGAGCGCCGCCATTTTGTCGGCGGCCTTCTTCCGCCTGCGCCGGTTCGATCAGTTCACCCAGGTGCTGAACATTTCCTCGAACATTCTCACTGAGCGGCTCAACCGATTTGTCGCCAATGGCATATTCGAGAAACATCCCTATCAGGATGGACCGATCCGCTTCGAATATCGGCTGACGCCAGCAGGGCTTGGTCTCTATCCCGTGATCCTGGCGCTCTATGGCTGGAGCGAGCGCTGGTTGTGCGACTTCGACAACCCGCCGATGAAACTCATCGATCGCGAAACCGGTGAACGCATCACGCCGGTCGTCTGCAATGTCGCGACGGGTGTGCCGGCGGACGCCAAGCGCATTCGCTGGGAACGCGAAGACATGCGCGCTGCCGCGCGCCGCTGACAGATCCGTCTTATCCTGACGCAAAACCATCCCTCCCAGGGGTTCGCATGCATTAGCTTGCATTAATGGACTAATTTTGCAAGTCTCCCATTCGCAACTCTTGCACAACTCTCGCAAGTCTTTCGCACGCGGTTCTGTTGAAGCCGCGTGCGGGCCGCGGGAACAACGCGATCCGAGTGGGGAGGATTGGCCGTGAACCTGATTCTGCAAATGCTGATCGGCTGGTGCGTGATCGCGGCGATCTGGTTGCTCGTCATGCCGAAGGATACGCGCGGCAAAGCTTGGCACTACGTTCATGCTGCCGTACCGTTAATTGTCCTGCTCGTTGCCTGCGGCTTGAGCGACGGTCTCCTGCGCGATGTGCTGACCGTTTGGGCGACCGCCGGCATTTTCATTCTGTTGGGTTTGGTCGCGACATGGGCCATCGGCACGGCTTTGCGTAACCACGGCATCATGGACGTCGCCTATCCGCTGCTACCGTTCGGCGCCGCCTGTTTCATGGCCTATCTCTTCCGCGCCAATTTCACTTGGTGGTCGGGCCTGCTTCTGGCCATGGCGGCGGCGTGGTCGTTGCGGCTTGCCTTTCAAACGTATCACGACAATATTGGTGAAGAACGCCAGCCCTATGCCACCTGGCGCAAGCGGGGCGGCAACTTCTGGCTGTGGTGGAGCTTCTTCCAAATCCATGTGTTGCAAGGCGTCCTGATCTGGATATGGAGTGCCCCCTTCGCCTTTGCGTTCGGCACGCCGAGCCCGCAGATGGTCTGGCCGGCTGTTCTGGGCGTTCTCGTTTGGTTGGTCGGCTTCCTCTTTCAATCCTTCGCCGATCTTCAGCTCCGCCGTTTCAAGGAGAACCCGGCCAATCGCGGTGGTTTGCTGCAAACCGGCGTGTGGAGCGTCATGCGCCAGCCGAATTACTTTGGCGAAGCCGTGATGTGGTGGGGTTATTTCGTCTTCGCCCTCGCCAATCCCTATGGCTTCCTCACCATCGTCTGCCCGGCTTACGTCACCTGGTTCATGGGCTATGGCTCGGCGGGGCGATTCAAGGAAATGCATATGAGCCGCACGCGCCCGGACGTCTGGGCGGCCTATGTCGCGCGCACGCCGCGTTTCTTCCCTTGGCCCAGGCCTGCCGGAAAATAGTTGCCTGCCGGAAAATAGTTGCGACAGCATGTTTCTTATAACTTGCGTTAACAGACCAAAAGTGGTTAGCTGAAACAAGAGCCGGGATGGGGCTCGATCAGTGGAGGAGGGATGAGATGGCGGAACTCGGCCATAACTCGGATAACGTCAACGCGCGCAATCCCTACCTGCAAGGCTTCTTCGCGCCGGTCAGCGATGAGGTCACGGTGCTGTCGCCGAAAGTCATCGGCGAAATCCCGCGCGATCTTCATGGCGCCTATGTGCGCAACGGACCGAACCCCACTCACATGCCGACGGACCTGCATCATTGGTTCGACGGCGACGGCATGTTGCATGCCGTCTATTTCGAGAACGGTAAGGCGGAATATCGCAATCGCTACATCCGCTCGAAGGATCATCTCGCCGATCTGAACGGTGGCTGCGGTGCTGGCGGCGTGTTGCTGCCGGCGCATCGCGAACGCGGCGAGAAAGTTTACAAGGACACGGCCAATACCGACGTCGTCATCCACAACGGCCAGTTGATGGGTCTGTGGTACATCTCCGGCACGCCCGTTCGCGTTCATCCGCGCACGTTGGAGACGATTGGAGACGAAAGCTTCGGCGGCAAGCTGCCGCGTCACGTCTCGGCCCATTCCAAGGTCGACAACGTCACCGGCGAATTCGCCTTCTTCGACTATTCGCTGTACGAGCCCTGGATGAGCTTCGGCGTCGTCAGCAAGGACAATGTGCTGACCAATTTCGACCGTGTCGAACTGCCGGGTCCGCGTCTGCCCCATGATATGGGCCTGACCGAAAACTATATCATTCTGCATGACCTGCCGATCGTCTTCACAGAACAGGGTCTGCGGCAGAACCTCTGGCGCATTCAGCAGCGCAATCAGCCGGCCCGCTTCGGCGTGGTGCCGCGCAACGGGCGCGGCAGCGACATCCGCTGGTTCGAGACCGACCCATGTTATATCTATCACGTCACCAATAGCTGGGAGGATGGCGACGACGTCGTCATGCACGCTTGCAAAATGGTGCCCCATGGCTATGGCCCTAATGCGGCCTATGGCGATTATGCCGCCATGGTGGCGGTACTGAAGCTGCATGCGGTGCCTGTGGAATGGCGCATGAACATGCGCACAGGCACCGTCAAATTCCGCCAGCTCGATGACGCCTTCGGCGAGTTTCCCGTGATCAACCAGGATTATTCCGGCCGCAAGTCGAAATGGTCTTATCACGTGTCAATGGCACCAAGCGAACTGCTGCTGTTCGACGGTTTGTTCAAATACAATCTCGAGACCGGCGCGCGGCAGGGCTATAAATTCGAGCCAGGCTGGTTCGGTTCCGAAGCCGCCTTCGCGCCGCGCATCGGCGCCAAGGACGAAGACGATGGTTACGTCGTGACCTTCGTCCAGGCCGCCGATCGCAGCCATTCGGAAGTGCAGATCATCGACGCCAAGAATTTTGAGGATGGGCCGGTTGCCCGCGTGGTTTTGCCGGTGCGCGTCCCCAATGGTTTCCACGCGACATGGGCGCGTGGCGACCAGATCGCGGCGTAAGGCTCATGGACGCCTATATCTACGACGCGCTGCGCACGCCGCGCGGCAAGGCGCGGCCCGATGGCGGCCTCGCCGCCATTCCGCCGCACGAACTCGTCAAGCAATTAGTCGATGGTCTTGAAGAGCGGATTCCCGGTGCGCGGCAAAGCACCGAGGCCCTGGTTCTCGGCTGCGTCGGCCAGATCGGCGCGCAGGGCGGCAACATCGCCTTGATCTCGAAACTGCACGCCGGTCTACCCGATGGTGTCAGCGCTCAGGTGATCAACAATTACTGCGTGTCCGGCCTGAGCGCGATCGGTCAGGCAGCGGCCTTCGTCTCGGCAGGCACGACGCCCGTCGCCATGGCCGGTGGCGTCGAATGCATGTCGCGCGTCACCTTCATGGCGGACAAAGCCGACTATTATACCGATATGAATTTTCCGCTGCGCACGCGCTATGTGCCGGTGGCGCTCGCCGCCGATCGACTGGCGACGGTGGAGAACATTTCGCGGGCCGATCTCGACGCGGCAGCTCTGCGCTCCAATCAACGGGCCGGTGTGGCGGAGGCCGATCCCGTGCTGATGAAATCGCGCATCCCCATCAAGGATGCGCAGGGCGCGCCCGTGTTGGCGCGCGATGAATGCGTGCGGGCGCAGACATCAGAAAGCCTCGCCGGTCTGCAGGCGGCCTTCGGTCCTGTTGCCGATGCCTATCGCGCCGCGCTGGAAGGCGAAGTGCTCGATCATCGCCACACCATCGCCCATGCGCCGCCGATGTGCGACGCGGCTGCCCTGGCGGTGGTTGCGGGCCGCGATGCCTTCGATGTGACGCCGCGCGCGCGCATCGTCGCCTATGCGGACGCGGGCGGTGATCCGCAGGCCTCCTTGCTGGCCGGTTTTGCCGCGATGGATAAGGCCTTAGCGCGCGCCAATCTGTCGCTCAAGGACATGGATCGCATCGAATTCATGGAGGCCTTCGGCGTCACCATCGTCAAATTCCTGCGCGACTACGACGTTGATCCCGACAAGGTGAATGTCGCCGGCGGACATATGTCGCGCGGTCACCCGCTCGGCGCCAGCGGGGCGATCCTGCTGTCGTCGCTGCTGGATGCGCTTGATGCGGCGAAGGGACGTTACGGCCTCGTCGTCACCACCGGTGCTTCCGGTGTCGGCTCCGCCATGGTCGTTGAACGTTTGGTTTGAAAACGGAAGGCGCCACCGTGGACGTGCAAACCCATAAGGCCGCTTTCGATGCTCTGCTGGAACGCCACGCACCGCTGATGGCGGCGGCGATCGAGGCCGTGCAAACGCGCCGCAGTTGGAGCCCGTATAAGGATTCGCCGAGCTCCAAAATACATGGGGCCGAAAAGCCCGAAGCTGGCCGCAAGGCTTTCGAGACGCAGCGCGGAAAACCGTTCCGGCTCGATCAGCCGGGTATCATTGGCCGCGTTGGCAATGAGATTTCACCCTATACCAACGAAGCCCTTGGGATCGATTATCCGCGAAGCGATCCGGGAGCGCTGATCGCCGCCGCGCAAACAGCGATGGACGACTGGCGCGAGGTGGCGCCACGGGCGCGCATCGCTTTGTGCTGCGAAATGAGCCATCGGCTTTACGAGCGCAATTTCGAAATGGCCCATGGCATCATGCATGTCACCGGCCAAAGCTATACCCAGGCCTTCAGCGGCAGCGGGCCGAATGCGCTCGATCGTGGCATCGAGGCTTTGGCCTATGCGGCGAAAGCCATGGCCGATGTGCCCGAAAGCGCGACCTGGCACCGAACCTTCGGCCGCGAGGACGTCGCCCTGGAGAAAACCTATCGGCTGGTGCCGCGCGGCATCGGCCTCGTGATTTGCTGCGCTTCGTTCCCCACATGGAATGCCTATCCGGCGATGTTCGCAAGTCTCGCCACCGGCAATGCGGTGATCGTCAAGCCGCATCCGATCGCCATCCTGCCGATGGCCATCGTCGTCCAGACTTGCCGCCAGGTGCTCGCCGACTATGGCCTTGATCCCAATCTGGTGACTCTGGCGACGGATACGCTGGACGCGCCGGTGGCGCAGAGCTTCATCGATCATCCGGCGGTGCAGATCATCGATTTTACCGGCAGCCCGCGCTATGGCAGCCATCTCGAGCGCACGGTGACGGGCAAGCTGCTGTTCACGGAAACAGCCGGCGTCAATTCGGTCGTCTTGCAGTCGGCACAGAATCTAGCCGAGACCGCCCGCGCCATTGCCCGCGCCGCCAGCCTGTTCTCAGCGCAGATGTGTACGAGCCCGCAGACGGTCTATATCCCGAAGGACGGTATCGTCGCTGATGGTGCTCACGCGTCCTTCGATGACGTCGCGCAGGCTTTGGTTGCCGCAATCGATGAGATCGCGAACGATCCTGCCATGGCCGCTGGCATCATGGGCGCGGTTCAGGCGCAGGCGAGCGTCGATCTCGTCAAGAGGTTGGAGCATAGCCTGGATGCCACGCCGGGCGCTCGCGTCCTGCGCTCGGCCCAACCTTATGCCCATCCGGACTTTCCCAAGGCACGCACGCTGACACCGCTCGTTGTCGCCGTCGATCCTTCGCATCAGGCGCTTTACGCGGAGGAGCATTTCGGGCCGATTCTGTTCCTGATCGCGGCAGAAGATGGCGATAAAGCCGTGGCGGAGGCCGCGGGCCTCGCGCGGGAGCGCGGCGCTATTTCCTCTTATCTCTATGCGACGGATGAAGATTTCATCGATCGCTCCGTCGGTGCCTATGAGAGGGTGGGCGCCAATCTGTCGATCAATCTGCATGGCGCCATGTGGATTAATTTCGCCGCCGCTTATAGCGACTATCACGTGACCGGCTTGAACCCGGCTGGCAATGCCTGCCTCGCCGATCTCGCCTTCGTCGCCGGGCGGTTTCGGATCGTGCAACGGCGACGGCCGATGGCTCAGGCTCATGGGATGGATGGCCAACAATGATTCTCGTGTCGGAGGAAAGAGCCAAGGATTTTAAATCCAAAGGCTGGTGGGGCGAGCGGCGCCTGTTCGACCTGTTTGACGAACACGTGCGCGTGCGCCCGGAAGCGGAAGCCTGTGTCGACCCGCCTAACGTCGCTGTCATCACCGGCGAGACGCCGCAGCGCCTGACCTGGGCCATGCTCGACGACCAGGTGACGCGTCTCATGGCGGTTCTGCGGGGCAGGGGTATCGCGAAGGACGATGTCGTTTTGGTGCAGCTCGCCAATACGGTCGAATTGTTCGTCGTCTATCTCGCATGCATGAAACTGGGTGTGATCGCCACGCCGGTCGCGATCCAGTATCGCGAGCATGAACTCGCCCATGTGGCGGACAAGACCGACGCCAAGGCCGTGATCACATCGGTGCGCATCGGCAAACATGCGCATGGTGACATGTTCGCGCGCCTGGCTGCGAAACTGCCGAAGCTCCAAGCTGTCCTGACCTATGGCGGTGCCGTCGAAGGCACGCATGATCTGCGGGCATTGCTGGCTGGCGTCGATGCCACCGGCCGCCTACAAGCCCTGGCGGCGGCGGAAGCCGCAGCGATCAGCGCCGACGACATTGTCACCATCTGCTGGACGTCCGGCACCGAGGCTGCGCCAAAAGGCGTGCCGCGCAGCCATAACGAATGGTTCGTCGTCGGCGAAATGGTCATCGCCGCCGCTTATCTGCGTCCCGGCGCGCGTCTCCTCAATCCCTTCCCCATGATCAACATGGCCGGCATTTCCACCGGCTTCTCGGCCTGGCTGGTGCTTGGTGCCACCATGGTCCAGCATCAGCCTTTCGATCTCGACGTCTTCTTGCAGCAGATTCGCGACGAGAAGATCGAATATACGGTGGCGCCGCCGGCCATTCTCAATCGTCTGCTGCACAACGAACAGCTTCTGGCCGGCATCGACTTCAACATTCTCTCGCGCTTGGGTTCCGGTTCCGCGCCGCTCTCGGAATGGATGGTGCGCACTTGGCATGAGCGTTATGGCGTCGAAGTGATCAACTATTTCGGCTCCAACGAAGGCGCCTCTTTCGCCGGCACGCTGGCCGATATTCCAGATCCCGCCGAACGGGCCGTGTTCTTTCCGCGCTTCGCGCCGCAATTCAAATGGGATTTCGCCTATGCCGATCAGGTCGCGACGCGGCTTGTCGATCCGGCGACCGAGGAGGAAATCACGGAGATCGGCGGTCTCGGCGAATTGCGCGTCAAGGGCGCGCCGATCTTCTCCGGTTACTGGCGTTCGGTGGAGCAGAATGCCCGCGCTTTCGATGCGCGGGGCTGGTATCGCACCGGCGATCTCTTCGAACTGGCCGGCGAGCGTGGCCAGTTCTTTCGCTTCATGGGCCGCCTGAAGGACATCATCATCCGTGGCGGCATGAATATTTCGGCCGAGGAGCTGGAGGGCCATCTCGCCGGTCATCCGAAGGTGGCTGAGGTGGCGATCGTCGGCATTCCCGATCAGATCATGGGCGAACGCATCTGCGCCTGTATCGCGCCGCGCGGCAACGAAGCCCTGTCGCTCGAAGAGATCAATCGCTTCCTGCTCAATGACAAGCAGGTGGCGATCTACAAGCAGATCGAACATCTGAAAATTTTCCCGGCTCTGCCGCGCAATCCCGTCGGCAAGCTCCTCAAGCGCGAACTGCGCGCGCAATTGGCAAGCGAGAAAGCCGCATGAGCAAGCCTTTCCCCTTTCAACTCAGACTGCCGGTCTTTGCCGCGCCGATGTTTCTAGTGTCCGGCGTCGATCTCGTGGTAGCCGCTTGCCGTGCCGGTGTGATCGGCTCCTTCCCCAGTTCCAACTGCCGCACGGTGGAACAGCTCGACCAGTGGATATCGGACATTCGCGCGCAACTGGCCACCACGACAGGCACGCGCACGGCCGCGCCTTGGGCGCTCAATCTCATCACCCATTCCACCAATGCCCGGCTGAAGGACGAGCTGGAACTGGTTGCACGTCATAAGCCGCCGATTGTCATCACGGCGCTTGGCTCGCCGCTGCCGGTGATGGACGTGGTCAAAAGCTATGGCGGCATCGTCATCGGCGATGTGGTGGACATCCGCCTAGCGCGCAAGGCCGTGCAGGCTGGCGTTGATGGTCTTGCCTGCATCTGCGCCGGGGCCGGGGGCCACACCGGTCATCTCTCACCTTTCTCCTTCGTCTCGGCGGTGCGCGAATTCTTCGATGGCTTCGTCGTCGTCGGTGGCGGCATCACCGATGGTGCTGGCCTGGCTGGCGCCATCGCCGCCGGTGCCGACTTCGCTTATCTCGGCACCCGTTTTCTTGCCGCGCGCGAAAGCATGGCGGTCGATGCTTATAAGCAGATGGTGGTCGATTGCGGGCCTGACGATCTCGTCATCTCGTCGGCAGTCAGCGGCACGCCGGCCTCCTGGCTGAAGCCGAGCCTGATCGCCTGTGGTATCGACCCGAACGCGCCGGCCGGCGCGCCGCCGCGCAGCTATACGACCGGCGAAAGTTCGCTCAAGCGCTGGCGCGACACCTGGGCGGCGGGCCAGGGCCTGGGGAAAGTGCGTGCCGTCGAGCAGGTGGATGAGATCGTCGATCGCCTCGATCACGAATATGCCGCCGCCATCGATCGCTTTCGCGCGCATGCCTACGAGCCAGCCTGATGGACGATCACACGGGTCTGCCGGCTTTTCACTTCGATCGAACGAAGAGCGGCCTTGAGGTCGCGCAGGACTGGATCGCTCAGGGCTATGTGTCCGGCTTCAGCGGCGCGCTGCGCATCAAGCCGGTTTGGGCGCAGCGGGGCGCGGCGCGTTTTACCTGCGCCGTTGAGAGCCGGCATTCCAATTTCGTCGGCCTGGTGCACGGCGGCGTGGCTGCGGCCCTGGTCGATATGGCCGCCGGCACGGCGGCCATGACTTTGATCGGGCCAGGCGAAACCATTCTCACGGTGGACATGTCCATCCGTTACCTTAATCCGGCACCGCTCGCGGTTGAAGAGCTGACGGCCAACGCGGTCGTCACCTATCACGACGCCCGCAAGGCGATCTGTGACGCCAAGGTCACCGATCCCGCAGGCAATCTCATCGTTCTCGGCACCGCTCACATCGCGTTGCGTCCGGCCAGAAAGGCCAAGGAATCCTAAGTTTCAACATCAGGGGAGCAGCGCATGCGCAAGGTCGTGCAATGGGCCACGGGATCGGTTGGCAGAACGGCATTGCGCCGCATCATCGATCATCCCGACCTGCAGCTCGTCGGCCTCCTGGTGCATGATCCCAAGAAAGCCGGCCTTGATGCAGGTGATATTGCCAAGCGGCCGAAAACCGGTGTTCTCGCCACCGACAAATTCGAGGACATTCTGGCGCTTGATGCCGATGTGGTGATCGATGCCTCGCTGATCAGCATTCCCTATGAGAAGCAGAATGAGAAGATCGCCAAACTCCTGGCGAGCGGCAAGAATGTCATTTCGCCGAACGGCTTTTTTCTGCCTGACGTGCAGGGCGAGGCCTATGCTAGTCCGTTGCGCGAGGCGGCATTGGCCGGCAAGGCGACGCTGGCGGGCATTGGCTTCAACCCGGGCTTCGTCGCCGAGCGGTTGGCCGTGATGGTGACGGGCATTGTCGCCAAGCTCGATGCGATCAGATGTTTCGAAGTGGTCGACGCCTCGCCCGCGCCCTCGCCGGGACTCGTCTTCGATGTGATGGGCTTCGGCTCCGATCCGGCGAAGGTCGATGTGACCAAAGGGCCGATCGCCAAACTCTACGATATCTATTTTGCTGAGACGCTCACCTATGTGGCGCAGGCGCTTGGCACGACGCTGGCGACCATGACGCCGGATCACGAAGTAACGCTTGCGCCGCAGGACATTCAGGTGAAAGTCGGCACCTTGCCGCGCGGCACGGTCGCCGCCACCACCTGGCGCTGGCAGGCCACCTTCGCCAACGGCGTGAAGATGACCCATTCAATTCTGTGGACCTCGTCGCCGGCTCTGCATGGCGAGACCGACGAGGCTCATTGGCGCGTCGAAATCGACGGTCGCCCCAACGTGCGTTTGTCGCTGGCGCTCACCGACCCCAATCCCGCGGCGCCTCTCTCGCGCCCAACGATGGACGCGACGGCGGCGCTGATGATCAGAGCCATTCCCGACGTCTGCGATGCCGCGCCCGGCTTCTATCGCCTGCCGGTGGTGGCGCCATACGCGACGCGGTTGGCGTAATCACCCCTTCATCAATTTCAGCACCGCTTTCGACACTTCGGTGTCGGCCTTGTTCAGCTCTTCCGGCACTTCAAAATGGTTGCGGCCTGATAGCACGATGCTGCCGGCAAGTTTGCCCATGCCGGCGAGCACCGTCGTGAATTCTCTGGAGTGGCGTTGGAATTCCGGGGTTTCCTTGTCGCCGTGAACGACGAGAACCGGGAAAGTGATCTGCTCGAGATGCCGCATCGGGCTCAGCGCCACCACTTCCTCCGACGAGAGTTTCACATAGGAACTGCGCTGCGACAGCATCACCGGATAAAGATCGTACATGCCGCTCATCGGCACCGCGCCCTTCAAGAGATCGGCAGGCCCGCCAAACTTCGTCCAATCGGTGGTGGCGATGACGCCGCAGAGATGCCCGCCGGACGAATGGCCCGAGACGAAGATGCGGTTGGGGTCGCCGCCGAAACGGGCGATGTTCTTATGTACCCACACCATCGCGGCGCGGCACTGCTGCGCCATGTCGGGCAGGCGCACGGCCGGAATGACGGCGAAGTTCAGTGCCACATAGATACAACCGTTCTCGATGAAAGTCGGCGCAGGTGCCGAAGCATCATCCTTGGTCAAAGCGCGCCAGGCGCCGCCATGAATGAACACCATGACCGGCAGATCTTTGGCGCCCTGAGGCGCGAAAATATCCAGCGTTTCTGCTTCGGTAGGTCCAAACTTCTCTGTCTTTGGCGGATATTTCTGGCGGACCGCGGCGCTGTCGGTGGCATAGCGCGCGATCACTTCTTTCGAATTCGGCGCCCATTTCGCCTGGTCATAGGCGTCATCGAGTTCTTGCTGCGTGTAATTCAGAAAAACACCGGCGGCCGAGGCCTGCGTGGACATAGCGAGCGTGGCTCCCAACATCAGATTGAAATGACGACGATCCATGATCGATTCCTATACGTGAATGGTTCGAAGCTCACAGATTGGATGCGACTTCGCAAGAGCTGCGAAGAAAGCTCATTCGACCGTCGCGCCCGACGTCGCGATCAAACGCTCTTTGATCGCCAGGTCATCCTTGATGAACTGCGCGAAAGCCTGCGGCGTGCTGGCGACGCCGGTAAAGCCCAATCCCGCCACGAAACGTTTGTTGAAGTCCGGATCGGCGAGGGTGGCAGCGACGTCCTTTTGAATCGTGTCGATGATCGCAGGAGGCGTGCCAGCCGGTGCGAACAGGCCGAACCACGACAGCGGATCGACTTCCGGATAACCCGCCTCCGCCAATGTCGGCACGTCGGGGAGGGCGGGCAGGCGCTGCTTGCGCCCGATTGCCAGAGCCTTGAGTTGCTTGGCTTCAAGCATGCCAAGCGCCGCCGGGCCGCCAAGCGTCATCTGTACGTCGCCGGCGATCACCGCCTGCAGGGCCGGCGCGATGCCCCGGAACGGCACTTGGACGATCTGAATGTCAGCCTGCTTTTTCAGCGCCTCGAACAGCAGATGCGGCTGGCTGCCATTGCCATAGGAGGCATAATTCAACGCGCCAGGTTTCGCTTTGGCGAGCGCCACCAGTTCTTGCAGCGTGTTGGCTTGAACGGAAGGATGCACCAGCACCATCTGGTGCAGATCGGCCAATTGCGTGATCGGCGCCAGATCCTTGATCGGATCAAACGACATCTTGCGGAACAGGAATGGGTTGCTGGTGATCGAGGAATCGCTGGTGAACAGCAGGGTCGTGCCATCGGCTGGCGCACGCGCCACATATTCGCCGCCGATCATCGTGCTGGCACCGGGCCGATTGTCGATGATGACCGACTGACCCCATTTCCGGCCCAGACTGTCGGCCACCGCGCGCGCAAGGCCATCGACACCGCCGCCGGCCGGATAAGGCACGATCATGCGGACCATTTGCTTGGGAAAGTCCTGCGCCATGGTCAGCGTCGGCGACAGGAGAAGGGCGGCGAGCGGCAACAGGAAACGGCGAGACAGCATCATGATCAAACCTCAAAAACAACGGCGACGCCGCTCGCCTGTTCGGCGGGCACGACGAGACGTTCGCCAACTTCAGCGGGCGTGAAACCCTTGGCCAGCAGTCGCTCGCGCACGGCGCGCAGGTCTGGCGCGCGAAAGCTGACGGCCGCGATACAGGGCACTGGAGCAAAGAGCGTGCCGGGCAACAGTGCCGCGGCATCGCGCCAATGCACCAGGGTCAAGCGCGATCCGAGTGCGAAGTCGAAACGGGCGACACGGCCCTCTCGTACGAGCGGTGCGCCGATATAGCGGGTATAGCGATCGCTGAAGCGATCGAGATCGTCGACGACGACGATGGTATCGACGAGTTTCGTGCAGCCGTTTGGATGAACGATGTAGCGCGGCTGATAGATGTATTCCGGTGTCAGATGACGCGCAGACTGGATGTAACCTTCCGGCGAGTCATTCGGCGCGAATTGCACGCGCTCGAACTTCGCGGTTTTGACGCCGTCCGGTGTGTCGATGTCCCGTTGCAATGGGATGACGCCGGATGTCTCGATCTGGCTGGCATGCAGTCGCTGGTCGACGGCATGCGGGTTTTCCGAGTTGAAACAGATGATATGCGCGCCTTGATGGCGAGCCAGGAAATTGGCGATGCGTGGCGCCTGCTGTTTCGGATTCTCGCTGCCCAGAACTTCGAGATAATTGTCAGCGAACATGATGCAGCGATTGCCGGAAGCCAGGGGCTTCACCGTATCGCCGGGCTTCCAGGCCGCCGACTGCGGCGAATAAGGCGTCAGTTGAAAGCCCATCGCTTCGAAAGTGGCGGTGGCCAAAGCTAGATCGCGCACGGCCATGCCGACATGATTGATGTGGTCGAAATCCACCT
Organism: Methylocella sp. CPCC 101449; assembly: GCF_031921685.1. NCBI lineage: Bacteria > Pseudomonadati > Pseudomonadota > Alphaproteobacteria > Hyphomicrobiales > Beijerinckiaceae > Methylocella > Methylocella sp. CPCC 101449. The sequence continues at coordinate 309,064 of NZ_JAPDHU010000004.1, forward strand.
GCTGCATCGTTCCCAGCGTCTCCTCTTTGAAAATATTCATCGCACTTTCGCGATTGGAGACGCAACGCGAAGGCGATGCTGACTTATAGGTGTAGGTGCTAGATTTATTGCTATGGCGTATAGCCGGCAGCTCGCCTGGTCCGTTACGGCCGCTATCGCGATGGCCACGGTGGCTGCAAAAGCATGCAACTGCTTGATTGATGGGCATTCTTTGCCCGATGTGCAGGGGGCTTTCTAAACGCTGCCGGATTGGCGTATATGAAGCGAAATCGATAGAGAAGTGTAAGTGTCTCAATCCAAGTGGAAATTTTCCGTCGCCCCGATGATGGACTGGTCGGACCGGCATTGCCGGTTCCTCCACCGTCTGCTGTCGCGCCGCGCGCTGCTCTATACGGAAATGGTGACCACCGGCGCGATCCTGTTCGGGCCGCGCGAGCGCTTGCTTGGCTATCATCAGGCCGAACATCCGGTGGCCTTGCAGCTCGGCGGCAGCGAGCCCGAGGCTTTGGCGCAGTGCGCGCGCATCGGCGAAGATTTCGGCTATGACGAGATCAATCTCAATTGCGGCTGCCCGTCCGATCGCGTGCAGAACGGCGCCTTTGGCGCCTGCCTGATGCGCGAGCCCGATCTCGTTGCCGCATCCGTGGTGGCGATGAAGGCGGCCGTGAACATCCCCGTCACGGTCAAATGCCGGATCGGTGTCGATGATCAGGAGCCGCGCGAGGCTTTGTGGACGATGGCGCAGAAGCTGCGCGCCGCTGGTGTCGATGCGCTGGTCGTCCATGCGCGCAAGGCCTGGCTGAAGGGCCTTTCGCCGAAGGAAAATCGCGACATCCCACCGCTCGATTATCCCCTCGTGCATGCTTTGAAGCGCGACTTTCCGGGGATGCCGATCGCCATCAACGGCGGTCTGCGCAGCATGGACGTCATCAAGGCGCAGCTCGAAGAAGTCGATGGCGCGATGGTCGGCCGCGAAGCCTATCATAACCCCGGCATGCTGCTTGAGGTCGATCCGGAGCTGTTCGATGAAGCCGCGCCCGTTGCCGATGCCTTCGAAGCGGTGGCTTTGATGGAGCCCTATATCGCTGATGAACTGGCCAAAGGCGCTCGTCTGTCGGACATCACCCGTCACATGCTCGGTCTCTTCGCCGGCATGCCAGGCGCGCGTGCCTTCCGCCGTCATCTGGCGACCGAGGCGGTCAAGCGTGGCGCTGGCCTTGATGTGCTGCGGGCGGCCGCCGCGCATGTGAACCGCGACGATTCCGCGCAAGACGCTGCCTGACTTCGCCCGATAAATGTGCATCACGAAGCGATGCTTGGCCTTGCGCCCGTTGCCGCAATGCCGCAAAGGTCGCGCGCATTGACCCGTCGACTGGCAAGCGGGCCTGAAAACAAGCGCAAAAATAAAACCGAGGTCCAGGAATGACGATTTTGGGAATGCCGCTGCACGATTTTGCTTTGATGGCGGCGGGAATGATTGCCGCAGGCGCGATTACGGGGCTTCTGGCGGGTGTGTTCGGCGTCGGCGGCGGAGCGGTCATCGTGCCGGTGCTTTATGAAATCTTCCGCATTCTCGGCGTCGGCGATGATATACGCATGCCGCTGACGATCGGTACGTCGCTCGCCATCATCGTGCCGACGTCCATCGTCTCCTTCCGCAGTCATAAGGCACGCGGCCAGGTGGATATGTCGGTCCTGCGCGTCTGGGCCGTGCCGGTGGTGATCGGCACGATCCTTGGCGCACTCGCCGCGCGTTGGGTGCCTTCAAACGTCTTCAAGATCGTCTTCATCGTGGTCGCGGGCTTGTCGGCCATCCGTCTGCTCAGCGGTTTTCCCTTCCGCCTCGGCAATGACTTTCCCAAGGGCATCCTGATGCGGGTTTACGGTTTCGTCACCGGCGTGTTGTCGGCGCTGATGGGCATTGGCGGCGGACAGATCTCCTCGATGTTCATGACGCTCTACAACCGGCCGATCCATCAGGCGATCTCGACATCCGCCGGCATGGGCGTGCTGATCGCCGTCCCGGGTGCCATCGGCTATGCCATCGCCGGCTACGACAAGACAGGTCTGCCGCCGTTTTCGATCGGCTATGTCTCGTTTCTCGGCATTCTTTTGTTGGCGCCGATCAGCGTTTTGACGGCGCCGCTCGGCGTGAAGCTGGCGCATGCCATGTCGAAGCGCACGCTCGAAGTTGCGTTCGGTCTGTTTCTTTTGACCGTGTCGGCGCGCTTCGTCGTCAGTATGGTGACGGGTTAGACGCGGCTGCTGCGCATGCCGTTGACGGTTTTCACATCAGGTTTCTTGGTGAATTGGCGATAGGCCGGTGTTTCCACGCCATAGAGCGCGACGCGGCCCTTGTCGTCATGATGCAGGCCCCAGCCGAATTGTTTGACCAGCGGCGAGCAGCGCAGGCAGGCTTTCGGTTTCGAGAAAAATTCGAGGCGCGCCTGTTTCCATTCCGATCGTGGAATTTGCGCGCGCTCCGCGTGGGTGAGAAACAGCACATCGTCGCTGGTCAGGCCATAGGGCTTGTCGTGCATCAGGCGATGCTGGATCGCGGCGATGGTGCCCGCTTTCTCCGGCACGATGCCGTGTTTGGCCGTGCTGTCAGATGAAGCGAGGATGAAGGTGTTCACATAATTGGTGGACTTCATGACTTCTGTCTCACAGCGGCGGCGAGGGAACGATAGAGGCGTGGATCGCTCGATTGCGCCACGTTGAAGCGCAGAAAGCGATGCGCGGTTTGCGACAGGCTGAACGCATTGCCCGGTGCCAGCACGATATTGTCCCGCAGACACATGCGCGTGACCTCCGCGGCATCGACGCCTTCCGGCAACATACACCACAGAAACATGCCAGCTTGTGGCAGTAGCCAGGGGGTGACGCCGAGGGGTTTAAGCCGCGCCGCCGTCTCGGCGCGGGCCGCGGCCAGGCGGGTGCGCAGGCCGTCCACATGTTTGCGGTAGCTGCCGTCGGTGAGCAAAGCCAGCACCAGTTCGGAGGCGAGCCGTCCGGCGCCGAAACTGGTGGCGATCTTCAGATCCACCAGCCCCTCGATCCAGTCGGGCCGCGCGGCGATGAAGCCGCAGCGTACCGAGGCCGACAGCGTCTTCGAGAAACTGCCGATATGGATGACCTTGTTCAAACCGTCGAAGGCGGCGAGCCGGGGCGCCGGCGTCTGTTCGAAATCAGCGAAAATATCGTCTTCGATAATGGTCAAACTCGCCTGATCGGCCAAGGTCAGCAGCCGATGCGCGATCACGGGCGAGAGCGTCGCGCCGGTCGGATTGTGAACGGCCGAATTGGTGATGTAGAGGCGGGGGCGATGGGTCGTCAGCGCTTGCGCGAACAGATCGATATCGGGGCCATCGGGCCGATAGGGCACGCTGACGATCTTGGCGCGATGGGCCCGCAGCAGCGCATGAAAATTGAAATAGCAGGGGTCGTCGATCAAAACCGTATCGCCGGGCTCGATCAGAAAGCGGCAGAGAAGATCGATCGCCTGCGTACCGGAATCGGCGAGCATGATCTGATCGGGTGAGACGACGATGCCATGTTCGCTCATACGGCGCGCGAGAAGCTGGCGCAGCGGCGGCAGGCCAAGGGGCACGCCATAGTCGGTCAGCGCCGCGTGCGGCGCGCGCGACAGGCTGCGCAAGGCGCGCCGGATCGCCTCTTCCGGCATCCACGCGGGCGGCAGCCAGCCACAGCCGGGCTTGAGGATGTCATCGCCCGCATCGAGCGACTGGCGCGAAATCCACAGCGGGTCGATTTCGCGGTCGAGCTTCGGGCCAAGTTCGGCCAAGGACAGCGGTGCCAGGGGCGCGGCAACATAGAAACCGGATCCTGGGCGCGAGCGGATGGCCCCTTCCGCCGCCAGGCGTTCATAAGCCTCGACCACCGTCGAGATCGACACGCCCATGGTCTTGGCGAAAGCGCGCACCGAGGGCAGGCGCGCGCCAGGGGTCAGGCTGCGCACGGCGATCCGCTGCGCGATCGCCTGCATCACGGCTGATATCCGCGTGCCGGCGCCGTCGCGCGCTATATCGACTGATGTGTCCATCTGTACTGTATCAAAGACCATAACAGTTCAGATAGATTGTACTGTATTGTCCCTGGTTGTTCCAGCCCGTCGCGCCGATAGAGGCTCGACGAGGTGTGCAATGGACAAGACGGCGACGGCCTGGATCAACGGTTTTCTTGGTGTGCTGATTTTCAGCGGTTCCCTGCCGGCAACGCGGGTGGCCGTGGCTGATTTCGATCCGGTCTTCCTCACCGTCGCCCGTGCCGCTCTGGCGGGCGTGCTGGCGCTTGGCCTCCTGCTGATTTTCCGTGAGAAGCGGCCCGAGCGCGGCGATCTGCTGTCGCTGTTCATCGTCTCTCTCGGCGTCGTCGTCGGCTTTCCGCTGCTCACGGCTCTGGCGCTGCGTCACGTCACGTCGGCCCATTCCATCGTCTTCGTCGGATTGCTGCCGTTGGCGACGGCGATTTTCGGCGTGTGGCGGGGCGGCGAACGTCCGCGTCTTGCCTTCTGGCTGTTCTCCGGCCTCGGCAGTGCTTTCGTCGCGGGCTTTGCGCTGGCGCAAGGGGTGACGGCGTCACCGTTGGGCGATGCGCTGATGCTGGCGGCCATCGTCGTCTGCGGCCTCGGCTATGCGGAGGGCGCGCGCCTGTCGCGCAAGCTCGGCGGCTGGCAGGTCATCTCCTGGGCGCTGGTTCTGTCGTTGCCGATCATGTTGGCGCTCGCGGCATTCACTTGGCCGAGCTCCTTCACCCATGTGAGCGAACCGGCGTGGTTGGGCCTGGCTTATGTGTCGCTGTTCAGCATGCTCATCGGCTTCATCTTCTGGTATCGCGGCCTGGCGCTCGGCGGCATCGCCGCTGTCGGCCAGTTGCAATTGCTGCAACCCTTCTTCGGTCTGGCGCTGGCGGCAACCCTGCTGCATGAGGCGGTGAGCCCGTGGATGCTGCTGGTCACGATCGCCGTGGTCGCCTGCGTGGCCGGTGCGAGAAAATTCGCGCGATAGGGGCCGGTCAGCCGGATTGTTTCTGCCAGAGCCGATAAAGCTGATCCTCTTCGGCCTCATCCGGCGGGCTGTGCTTGATCGACAATCCACTCTGCTGATCGAGCGGCTTCATCAGTTCGACGGCGATCGCCGCCGTCGACAGGCCGAAAGGCTCGGCCTGGGCGTTGGAATAGGCAAAGGTGACATCGCGAATGCCCGACATGCGCATGGCGGCGAGACACATTGGGCAAGGCTGGCCGCTGGCATAGACCGCGCAGCCCTCAAGGCGCGGCGTTCCCAGCGCTTTGCCGGCGGCGCGTAGCGCCAGAAGTTCGGCATGGGCGGTGGGATCATTGTCGGCAAGCAGGCGATTGACGGCGCGCGCGACGATCTCGCCGTCTTTCACCACCACGGCGCCGAAGGGGCGTCCGCCCTGGCGGACGTTCTCGCGGGCGAGCGCGATGGCTTCATCGAGAAAGCGCTTGGTCATGGGGTGCTCGCTGTTGCAGAAAGGGGGGCGGCGAAGAGCAGCAGATTGCCATCTGGATCCTGGACGATGAAATCCCGCGTACCCCACGGTTGCGTTTTTAACGGCTGAAAGAAAGTCGCGCTGTTGGATTGAAATTCAGCGCACAGCGCTTCGATGTCGGCAGCCGCCGCCGCCACGGTGAAAGATACGGAAAGCAGTTGCTCGCGCTGGCGCAGTGCTACGTCGATCACTGGCTCGTCGACGTGACGCAGGTTTACTGCCGCTCCGTCGCGCTTGACCTGCGCATAAAAGGGTGGCGTGCCATAGGTAAAGGCCACCGCGAAGCCGAGCTTTTCAACGAAGAAATCGCAGGAGGTTTTGATGTCGGCGACGAATAATTGCGGTTCGGCGCTGGCAATGAAGGTTTTTGCGGCTTGATCCTGATGGCCGGCCAAATCCCTCTCCTCAATTCGTTCGCGACAAGGCGACAAGATAATCGGCCAAACCCTCCGGATAAAGCGCCAGCCCGGACGCTTTGAGTTCGTTAAGGTTGACCCATCTCGCCTTCCAAGTCAGGCCATTGTCTTCGGCAAAGACGATTTCGTCTTGCTGATAAAGTGCCTGGTCAGCCAGCGCGACATCGGCGGCGAAAACAATTTCGTGTCCGAGCGCGCCTTCGTGCGTGTAAATATTCTCGAACACATGCCAGGGGCCGTGAATGGTGATGGCCGTGCCGAGTTCTTCCCTGAATTCGCGATGCAAAGCCTGTTCGCGGCTTTCGCCATATTCAATGGAGCCGCCGAGCGGGCGTACGCCCTTGACGAGCCCGGTGTCGGTTTCCACTTCCGCGGCGAGCAGCCGCTTGTCGCGCCACACGAGACCGAGCACTTTGACGCGAATAGCCGATGGTGGTCGCCAGAGCGTCATGGCTCATATGCCCCGCAGCACAAGCCTGTCTTTCTCGACATTGAAGCCCGCCAGCCTGTCGAGAAAGGATTGGCCGAGCAGGCTTTCACTCAAGGCGCCCGGCCGTGCAACGAGCGCGCGCACGCGGCGCACCGTGATGTTTCCCACCGTCAGGGCTTCGAGATAATAGGGCGCCGCCATCGCGGTGCCATTGGCGGTCGAAACGCGCACCGTGTAATTCAGCCCTGACAAATCGACGCCCATGCGCTGCGCATCCTCCGATGTCAGCACCACGCTGGACGCCCCTGTGTCGAACATCATCGTTACCTTGGTGCCGTCGGCAATGGCGTCGAAGCCGAAATGGCCGTCGCGGCGGCGCACCGCGATGGCCTCATCCGCCCCGGCTTTCGGCGTGCGGCCCGGCACCAATCCGTCCATCACCCGTGAGGAGACGCCGGCGAATTCCTGCCGGAACGTATAGCCGGTGATGACGATGCCGAAGATCGCCACCCAGGCCAGCGCCTGCAGCACCGTGGTGGAGAGCCGGCCGCGATGCTCGCTGAGATACCAGCCGACATTGGCGAGGGCGACGAGGCTGAAGGCCAGCACGGCGGCGAAAGCACCGGGCGATAGGCCGAATATTTTTGCATCGATCATGGTGCCGCCGACGGCGAAAGCGATGGCGACGGCAATGACAATCAGTACGAATTTCATATCGAACCAAATGTTTAAGATGAAAACCGCGAGAATAATCGGTTTTAGACAGGATTTTGTGTCAGAAAAGCCAGTAGAAATCCAATTTCGGCCAATTGCTGGGCCGCGCCCGCGACATCGCCGGTCTGGCCGCCGATCTGCGCCCGCGACAGTGTGGTGACGGCGAGCGCGCCGGCCGCCGCCACTACACTTGCTACCAGCACCACATGCAGGCCGGCTTGCGGAACACCGAAGAGCAGGGCCACCGCCGCGCCACCGCCCAGTGCGGTGACGAAGGCGTCGGTCGTCGGCCGGCCGGCGGCGCTGGCCGCGCCATCCGTTCGTGCCGGCGGCAAAGCGAACAGCGGCATCAGGCCGAGAGGGCGCGAGAGGGCGGCGGCGGCGATCAACAAACCGGCGGCCCCAAAACTGCTACGCTCGATGAGGATCGCCAAGGCGGCCCAGCGCAGGCCCAGCGACAGGATCAAGGCCACGCCGCCATAGGTGCCGATGCGGCTGTCCTTCATGATCTCGAGCTTGCGCGCGCGTTCCGCGCCGCCGCCAAAGCCGTCCGCCGTATCGGCAAGCCCGTCTTCGTGAAACGCGCCCGTCGTCATCACCAGGGCCACCAGCGCGAGACCAGCGACGATCACAGCCGGCAGCCCGAGGCCATGAGCTATCATCACCACCACGGCGGCGGGCAGCGCGATGATGAGGCCCGCTAAGGGCAACACGCGCGCCATGCGCGAAACATCAGGCATCGCATGCGGCGATGTTTCAAAGGTCAACACTGGCACCGGCAGGCGCGAATAAAACCGCAGGCAAGAGAGCAGGTCGGAAAGGAGTGCCGCCATGCCCGTTATTTCTTCTCCAGCAAAATCTGACCCTGATTTTTCAGGAAGCCTTCGATCTTGTCGGCCAAGGGCGCGAGCAGCCATGGCAGAGCGACAGTGACCACCGCATTGGTCGCGTCGATATCGAGCGTGCCGTTGAGGCTCTGCCCCAATGCGCCGACCGAAATATCCGCGTGCGAGCCGGTCCAGCGGATATCGTGGCTGGAGAGTTTGTCCTGATATTGTGTGAAAACCTTGCGGATGCCGGCATCGGCCTTCTGCTGGGCCTCCAGGGCGCTCATGCCATGGGGAAAGGACAGCGTGATATTGCGGGACATGGGAAGCTTTCTAGGGCCGTTTGCGATTGAATTTCATAGCAGATTTGGCGCGGCCTTTTACAGGCCTGGCCGACTTCGCGCAGCGGATAGTCAAAATTCCTAATAGCGACAATTAGATCTTTTCTATTCTGGACGAAATTTCCGCCCGCTACACCTGCGATCCACGGCTGCAATCGACAGGGAGGATCGCGTGACCAACGGAGAAACACTCACCCGGGTGGGGCCCGGCACGCCTATGGGCCGGCTCATGCGGCAATACTGGGTACCTGCGCTCCTCTCCAGCGAGGCGATTGCTGATGGTCCCCCCATTCGCCTGCGGCTTCTGGGCGAAGACCTGCTGGCCTTTCGCGATACCTCCGGAAACGTTGGGATCGTCGAACATCAATGCGCCCATCGCTGCGCGTCGCTTTTCTTCGGGCGCAACGAGGAAAACGGCATACGCTGCGTCTATCACGGCTGGAAGTTCGATACCAACGGCAGATGTCTCGACGCGCCAAATCTGCCTGATGATTCCTCCTATCGGGAGAAGGTGCGCATCAAGGCCTATCCGACAAGAGAACATCTTGGCATCGTCTGGGCCTATATGGGCGATAGCAAGGATCCGCCCGATCTGCCAAAAGCGCCGGCGCTTGGTCTTGATGCAAACGATGTCAGCGTCTGGTGCGCGCTGCGGCCATGCAACTATCTGCAGGCGCTTGAGGGCGATATCGACACCTCTCATCTGGGCTTTTTGCACGGCGGCAAGGTGGAGGGGGATGATCCTGCTGTTGCCAATCGCGCGCCGGAATATCATGTCACCGATACGGAATGCGGCGTGATGTATGCCGCTTATCGTGATGCTCCGAATGGTGATCGCAATTGGCGCTTCGGGCAATTCAATTTGCCGTTCTTCACGCAGCCTCCGCCCGTTCCGCTCGGTCAGGAACCGGCGCTACGCGCTTTCGTGCCGATGGACGATACGCATACGATGTTTTTCTCCATCACCAGTAAGGCGCATACGCTGTCGGCGATCGACAATCCGGCCAAGAAGACACTTCTCGGCGGCGGGCCAGGAATTTCTTTCCTCTATGATTATCTGCCCAACACCACCGATTGGTACGGCCGTTGGCGATTGAAGCAAAACATCGACAACGATTATCTGATCGATCGCGAGGTGCAAAAGCACCTCAGTTACAGCGGTATCGAAGGGGTCGAGATTCAGGACATGGCCATCAGCGAAAGCATGGGGCCGATCGTCGATCGCGACCGCGAGCATTTGGCGCCCAGCGATATCATGGTCGTGCGCACGCGCCGATGTCTGCTGCGTGCTGCGAAGGAGCTGATGGAGCAGGGCAAGGTGCCGCCAAGCGCGCAAAATCCGGATGCCTATCGCCGGGCCTGGGGCGGCTTCGCAAACTCGTCCACCGACAAGAATTGGCTTGAGGTCTTCGAGGAGGCGGTAATGCGCGCCGATCGGCCGTTGCCGGCGGTGTGACGATGCAGCGGCTCCGGCGAATGCGCGGGTCAGGGCGAAGCCGCCAGCGCTGTTGCGAGAACCGGCCGACGATGAGATCATGACTGGCACCGCGTGAGCGTGGATGCCGAACACGTGGTCGATGCGGGAGGCGGCCGATGGATTTCAGGGGGCTCGACCTCAATTTGCTGCTGCTGCTCGACGCGTTGGTGCAGGATCCCAATCAATCGCGCGTGGCAAAAAATCTGAAGATCAGTCAGCCGACAGTCAGTGCCTCGCTCGCCAAGTTGCGGGCGCTGCTCAAGGACGATCTGATCGTCAAGTCAGGCGCGGGGTTTCTACCGACGCCGCGGTTGCTGAGCATCGCGCCGGCCATCAAGCAGATTCTCAATGTTCTGAACGAGGAGATCATAGGGCAGGGGGAATTCGATCCGTCTTTCGAGACGCGTCCGCTCATCATAGCGACATCCGATGTCGGCGAGATGATTCTGCTGCCGAATTTGATCGCCAAACTGAAAATCGTCGCGCCACACATGCCGATCCGTTCAGTTGTCGTAAAGCCGGCCGAATTAGAGGAAGCCTTGGGAGAGGCCAAGATCGATATCGCCGTCGGCTATTTTCCCGACATAACCCAATCGACCATTTACCAGCAGCTCTTGTTCGAACAGGGCTTCGTCTGCCTGGTCGGCGATGATCATTCGCAGATTGGCGATTCATTGTCGCTCGAGCAGTTTCTGAACTGCGATCATATCGTCGTCACGCATGAAGGCCGCAGCCAGGAGATATTCGAGAACAATTTGAAGAAACTGGGCCTGAAGCGGCACATGGCGGTGCAGGTTCCGCACTTCCTCAGCGTGCCTTTCATGCTGGCTTCTTCCGATTTGATCGTCACCGTGCCGCGCGTCATGGGGCTGCGGCTGGTCTCCTACAGGCTCAAAATGCTGGATCCGCCCATGCCGACGCCCCTGATCCCGGTCAAGCAATTTTGGCATCGGCGTTTTGCCAGCAATTTGCGGTCGATCTGGATTCGCGAGACGATGGTCCTGTTATTTCAAGGCAATACCTTCGGAACCTGAAGCACGGCCAAGCCTCTTTGCAATTGCCGGCGCGCCCGCTACACCGTGCGGCACGTTCTGTCTCCAACCTCAGTATTCCCATGACCTTCAGTCCCACCGCTTTGCCTTTCGATGATATTCGCGCGCTGATGGCGCAATTGCCCCCGGCCGCCGAGGAATGCGTCGATCTGGTGCGGGCACGGGACCGGGAACTGGTGAAACCGGCCGGTGCGCTGGGGCGTATGGAGGACATCGTCGAATGGCTGGCCGCTTGGCAGGGCCGCTCGCAGCCGGCGGTCCTGCGCCCGCTGGTGGCGGTCTTTGCCGGCAATCATGGTGTCGCGGCCCAGGGCGTCTCGGCTTATCCGCAGGCGGTGACGCGGCAGATGCTCGACACGTTCGCCGCCGGCGGCGCGGCGATCAACCAGATCTGCGCGACCTTCGACATCGGCCTCAAGGTTTTCGATCTGGCGCTCGATCTGCCGACGGCCGACATCACGCAAGAGCCGGCGCTCGATGAAAAGGCGGCCGCGGCGACGTTCGCTTTCGGCATGGAGGCGATTGCCGGGGGCACCGATCTTCTGTGCCTAGGCGAAATGGGAATCGCCAATACGACCATCGCGGCGGCGATCTACTATGCGCTCTATGGCGGCAGCGCGCAGGACTGGGTTGGTCGCGGCACCGGCGTCGACGATGCCGGCTTCGCCCGGAAGGTCAGCGCCGTCGAGCGCGCCGTGGCGCTGCATAAGGCGCATCTGAGCGATCCGCTGGAGGTGATGCGCCGCTTGGGTGGTCGCGAAATCTGCGCCTTGGCGGGCGCCATCATCGCGGCCCGCATGGAACGCATTCCGGTGATCCTCGACGGTTATGTGGTGACGGCCGCCGCCGCCATCCTGCATGCGCTCGATCCTTCTTCGATCGATCATTGTATCGCTGGCCACGTGTCGGCCGAAGGCGCTCATGCCGAAGTGCTGCGCCGGCTCGGCAAGAAACCTCTGCTCGATCTTGGCATGCGCCTGGGCGAAGGCAGTGGTGCGGCGCTGGCCGTGGCGGTCGTCAAAGCGGCGCTCGCCTGCCACAACGACATGGCGACGTTCGAACAGGCGAAAGTGGCGTCGAAGCCGAATTAGAGCTTCCGCCGAAGCGCAAAAAGCAGCGGATTGACAAAGCTGCATACGGCGGCCTCACTATGTCTCACCAACATGGGAGGACGTCGCGGTGCTCGAGCTTTATCATGCGCCTATTTCCACGTGCAGTCAGAAGGTGCGGCTGGTCCTGGCGGAAAAGAACCTGCCATGGAAGGGGCACACGATCGTCTTCGCCAACGGCGATCATGTGAAGCGAGACTATCTCAAGCTCAATCCCAATGGCGTCGTGCCGACCTTGATCGATGGCGGCGACCCGATCATCGATAGTTCCGTCATCAACGAATATCTGGAAGACGTCTATCCGCAGATCTCCGTTCGCCCGAAGGATGCCAAGGCCTGCGCACGCATGCGCGCGTGGCGCCAGTATATCGACGAAGTGCCGACCCCGGCGATCCGGCCGCCGTCGTTCAATGCCTATTTCGTGCCGATCTGGGCCAAGATGACCGACGAGCAGTTCGAGGCCTATGCTGATCGGCTGCCGCTGCGGAAGCATTTTTACAAGAAGATGGGCCGTACCGGCTTTAGCGAACAGGATATCGCCGAGGCTTTGGAGAAATTGCGCCAGACGCTCGAGCGCATGGAGCGTTCGTTGACGCTTGGCCCCTGGCTCAACGGCGATGACTATACGCTGGCGGATGTCAGCATCACGCCGACCATCGTGCGCATGGAGGATCTGGGCCTCTCGTCCATGTGGAGTGATCTGCCCAAGGTCACCGATTGGTACGACCGGATCAGGCTGCGGCCGAATTTCGACGTGGCCTACATGCCCGGATCGCGCGTTCTCGGCCCGAGCTGCTGAAACACGGCCTCCTTACAGGGAGGGGGCACGTGATGTCGCGAGATATCGTGACAAGAAGCTTTACTTTTTGTCGAGAAACTCTCGCACAAGCGTGACGGTCGCCTTGGGGTTTTCTTCCATGATCCAGTGGCCAGAGGCAGGTACGATGCCTTCGCTCACATTGCTGGCGCCGTCGCGCATCACGGTGGCCATCATGAGACCGAACGACTTTTCGCCGCCGAGCGCAAGGACTGGCATGGCGAGCTTGCCCTTGGCGAGGAAGGCACGGTTGTCGATCGCGTCTTGATCGAAGGCCGCGAATTGCGCGAAGCCGGAATGCATGGCGCCCGGCAAGGCGTAGAGCTTGGCATAGTGCTGGCGCGACGCTTCGGTGAAATTCTTCGGGTTGGCGGAGAATTCGTTCCAGAAGCGGTCGAGGTAGATGCGTTCGCGTCCAGCGACCAGACGCTCCATGTCCGGGCCGCCGAAACGGAAGTGCCAGAGCAGGGGATTCTTGAGAATCTCCTCCCACGGGCCGACGCCAGGCACCGGCGCGTCGATGAGGACGAAGCGATTGACCCGTGTCGGATTGAGGGCCGCAAAGGCAAAGCCGACCATGTTGCCGATGTCGTGGGTCACCAGATCGGCGCGCTCGATCTTGAGAGCGTCAAGCACGCCGGAGACGTCGCCGGCCTGGGTCTTCTTGTCGAAACCACCAGCCGGCTTTGACGAAAGGCCGAGGCCCCGCAGATCCGGTACAATGACCGTATGATCGCGGACGAGATCCGCCGCCAAGGGCGCCCACATGTCGCCTGTTTCGCCGTAGCCATGCAAAAGCACGACCGTCGGCCCTTTGCCGCCCACGCGGACATGCAGTTTGGCACCATTGGTTTCTATCGTTTGAATGCGAAACGAAGACGGGAAGGGTGGCACCTGCGCCCCGGCCGGTAACGCAGACCCGACGATTGCGCCCAGCGCAAACATGCCGATGAAAGCTTTGAACATGATCGCCCCCGTCAACGGGGCAGCGATCGCATGATCGCCGCTGCCAGCCCCGCTGGATTGCGGAGGCTAGCACCTCACCACGGCCGGTGCATGCGGCTTCGAGCGTTCAGGCTCAAGCCGAAATCATCGCAAGGCGACGAATGCGTCAAATCAGGAAGTTGAGAGCGGAAGCGGCTAAGAGAAGGAACGCATTTTCGCCGGTTCGGCCGGCGGATAGGCGAAGGCACCGACCAGCTTTTCCATGAAGATGAGCGTGCGGCGGTTGTTCATGCGCTCGCGCTTCAATTCGCGATAGCCGAGTTTCTGGCACAGCCGCACGGCCTGTTCATTCTTCTCGCCGGCATAAAGCTCGAAGCGTTGCGCATCGGTGAAATGCGCTTCGAACTGTTGCACCAGTGCGCTGGCGATGCCACGGCGCTGATAATTGGGATCGACGATGAGACGTTCGACGAAAACCGTCGATCCAACCTGGAAGCCTCTGACCGAGCCGACGATCTGTTGTTGCGGCGTCTGCATTTTAAGGAAAATGGTGCGCTCGAAATCAGCGGCCAGGTTTTCCAGCGTCTGGGTCATCGGCGAAATGACAGGGCCGTCATAGAGCCGGGCCGTGTTCTGATAGGCGAGTTTCTGCAGGGCGAGGATGGCAGCCGCGTCCTCGACTTGGGCCAGTCTGATTTCCATCGCTTCCCTGCACCTTCTGACACATCAATCTGTGGTGGTTGGCGTCGCGCATGGGCGATATGCCAGAACCTCCCGAGCCCCTTCCACACGGTTCGTGCGGCGGAAGTGCGACCCCCATATGGAGATATTTATGCAGGTGTTCAAGACGGCAATGCTGTCTTGTTGCTCAGAAGTTTAACGGGCTACGATTGTGCAGCGCAATCTGAGAAGTCTTCTAAAATGGATGATCTGGCAGATGTCTGTCGCGACGAGATATAACAATGCGATGGCCGCTTTGTCATTGAACTGTTGCGAAAGAAAAGCCCGACGTTGAGACGTCGGGCATCCGAATATCATCTACTGATTCTATGTCGTTCTCAGCGCGCCGGCGCGTGCCAGTCTCGCGGCTTGACCACTTCGCCGGAGCCGGGATCGAAGGTGATCTCGATTTCGGCGCCGTTACGGTCGAAGCCTTCGATCTTCCAGCAGCCCTTGCTGCGTTTGGCTTTGTTCACCGCATAACCGAGCGTCTCCGCCTGCTGTGTCGCGGCCTCGAGCGTCGTCATCTTGCCGCTTGCGGCGGCCGCGCAAGACGGGCTGTCGGCGAGCGCGCCTTGGCTCACGAGAACAACCGGCAAAATCATCAGGGCGATAGAGCGCATATGAATATTCCTTTCGTGTTGCGGGAGGGATTTTGCACGGCCCACCCGCTGGAAGGCTGACAGGGACCGTCAGCGAACTGTCAGGCACGATATGGTTGTTGGCGCACAGTTGTTTTCGACCATGGAGTTCTTTCATGCAAGCGGCGATCGTCATTCTCTTCCTGGCTGCGCCCATTCTCGCCGGTATGTCGCTGAGCTTGGAGGGCTTCGTCGTCTTCCTGCTGCTCGCGGCCTTGGTCGCCGGTCTCTCGACCTCGCAGGACGAGGAAGACGAAGCGAGCCAAGAGAGGGGTCGGAGTGCGGCGTTTGGCGGCCGTGTGCCGCCGGCCTATACGGTTAAAGTCAAATCCGCGCGGATGAACGTTCCTGTCGGGACGGCCATATCGTCGCAGTTTGCGGCCCCCAAGCCGATCTTCCATGCGCCCGGAAAAAGCGCATGATGGGGTCATGATGCAATTTTGGTTTCGAAGCGGGTCCCCCGATGGGTCTTAAGTTTCTGACGGCCGGTCTGATTGTCGCAGCAAGCCTTCTGGCCGTGCAGCACGTGCAGGGCTCGGACTGTGACGGCGGGCAGAATTGCGCGCTCGATGCCCGCAAGCAGGGCGAAATCCGCCCGCTGTCGGAAGTGCTGGCGGTGGCACGGCAGCATCTGCCGGGCGAAGTCATCAAGATCGAGCTTGATCGAGAAGACGGCGTGTGGGTCTATGAGATCAAGATCCTGACCCCGAAGGGGCGTCGGCGTGAGATCGAGATCAACGCGCAGACGCTCGAAGTTATCAAAAGCGACAAGAGCGATTGACCGTGCGCATATTGGTGGTGGAAGACGAACCGCGCATTGCCAAGGATATCAGCGACGGTCTGACGGCCGCCGGATATGTCGCCGAAGTCGCGCGCGACGGCGAAGACGCGTGGTTTCGTGGCGAAACCGAAAATTACGATGCGATCGTTCTTGATCTTGGTCTGCCACGTCTCGATGGCCTGTCGGTGCTGAAGCGATTGCGTGCGGCGGCGGTGACGACGCCGGTTTTGATTTTAACCGCACGGGACGGGTGGCGCGAAAAGGTCGAAGGCATCGATGCCGGCGCCGACGATTATCTGACCAAGCCCTTTCGCATCGAGGAACTGCTCGCGCGCCTGCGCGCCATCACCCGCCGTGCCGCCGGCCATGCCTCGTCGCTCGTCAGTGTCGGCCCTCTGGAAATCGATACGCGCGCGCAAAGCGTCAGCGTTGACGGCAAGGCCGTGGCGCTGTCGGCGCTGGAATATCGATTGTTGTCCTATCTCGTTTTGCATCGTGGCCGCGCGGTTTCGCAGACCGAACTGCTCGATCATATTCATTCCGGCGATAGCGACCGCGATACCAATGCGGTGGAAGCACTCGTCGCGCGGCTGCGCCGCAAGCTCGGTGCGCCGGTGATCGAGACGCGGCGCGGCTATGGCTATTGCATTGCCGCGGATGGGCCATGAAAAGCCGTTCGCTCGTCGTGCGCCTGGCGGCTCTCGCGGCCGCCTTGATCGTTCTGGCTCTGACTTTGGCCGGGCTGGGACTTGCAACCATTTTCGATCGCGAACTCGATCGGCGAGCGGAAAGCGAACTGTCGCAGATCGTCAGGATTCTGGCAGGACAAGTCACCCTCGATCAAAATGGCGCGCCGATCGGCAATCTGGCTTTGCCCGATCCGCGTTTCTCCGAACCCTATAGCGGTGTCTATTGGCAAGTGGCGCCAGCGACGGGCAGCCATCTGCGCTCCCGTTCGCTGTGGGATTTCGAATTGGCGGTACCCTCGGATGCCTCGCCCGGCGAAAGGCGAACGATCGATCTGAGTGGGCCGAATGGCAGCCGCTTGATTGCCGTAACGCAAACCATCGCGGTATCGAAAGGCGATCGCGATGGTGAAGCCGAAACCCCTGTTCAGGTGACGGCGGCGCTCGACCGTAGCGACCTGGCCTCGGCGCAGCGCTCGTTCCGCAATCTGCTCGTGCCGTCGCTGGTGGCGCTGGGCCTGTGTTTATCGCTCGCCATGTGGCTGTTCCTGCGCCTGGCGCTGCGTCCGCTGCAGGGGCTCGCGCGAGGCTTACAGCAGATCCATCTTGGCAAAGCGCGCGCCCTGCCGGGCGCTTTTCCCACTGAAGTGCAGCCGGTGGTGGATGATCTCAATCGCTTGATCGCCTTCCAGGATGCGGCGGCGGAGAAGGCGCGGGCGCGCGCCAGCGATCTTGCCCATGGCTTGAAGACACCGCTCGCCGTTCTTGATGCGCTGTCGCGTCAGGCGCAAGGCGAGGGCCGTACCGAACTGTCAGGCGCCATCAACGAACAGACGAGTTTGATGCAACAGCAGGTCAATCGCGCGCTGGCTCGCGCCCGCGCCGGCTTCGTGAGTGCTTTGCGCCGGGCGACCATGCCCGCGGCACCCTTGGTCGAAAAACTGGCCGGCGCCTTGCGTCGCCTGCCATCCGAGCGGCCGCTGGACTGGGACGTGTCGGTGGCATCCGGCGCGGTGTTTGCCGGCGATGAAGCGGACTTCATGGAAATGCTCGGCAATGTGCTGGACAATGCCCGCAAATGGGCGCGTGGGCATATCCGCTTTACGGTTGCGATGATCGGCGGCGCCACGGTCTTCACGGTGGAGGACGATGGTCCTGGCTTGGAGGCCGAACAGGCCGCGCAAATCGAACGCGGTCGCCGTTGGGACGAGACGACGCCGGGAACAGGCTTTGGTCTCGCCATCACGCGTGATCTGGTTGAATCTTACGGTGGCACGCTGACGCTCGACCGTTCCCCGCTTGGCGGATTGCGCGTGACCTTATCGATCCCCGCGCGATGACGTATTGAGCGTCTGTCGCCGAAACTCCGGAATTTGCGAGAGCAGCACTTTCAGGGGATCGACAGTCCACGCCTTGGTCATGAAGTCGCGATGATCGGCAGAGCCCGCATCGACGAACCAGAGACTGCCAGGCGACAAGACGCTTGGGCGACCATCGCGGCCGGTGAGACCATGGGCTGCCAGCTCTTTCCTGAGCGCTGCATTGTCGGCGCGCGCCGCTGGACCATAGGCACTGAGCAGGAAGGCATCATTGCGCTTGGTCACCAGCCAGGTGACGAAACGGGCGCGCTCGTCGAGCCAGGCATCGAGCAGGATGACGCCATGAATGCGGGACGCCGCGCCGCCAATTTGTAAGGCATAGGCGGCGGCTTCCGCGCCGCTGCCATAAGCGACGAGGATGATCGGCATGGAGCGGAACACGGCGCCGCCATCTCTCGACAATTCGCCGAGCCGCGAAGCAGCCTCGTTGAGAAAGTCGTTGAAGAAACCCGGCTCCCAGAAACGCCCGGCGGCGCTGTCGATCGCATCGAAGGCCAGTTGCGGCGCGACGAGCGCACCGTTTAAGCCGGAGGCGTCGAATTGCGCGGGGATATGTTGGCGATTGCGGAGATCGCGCGTGAGCTGGCTGCGTTGGCCATGCAGAAAGACGATCAGTGCTGCGGGCCGCTGTGCGTCGAACCCGGCGCCAAGATGCAGCAACACGCGTTTGTCCGTATAAGCATTATCCGGCGTGAAGCCGCCGCGGGGCGCGAGGCGGCCACGCCGCCCATCTTTCGTGGTATCGAGGAATGGCGTCTCGCGCCCAGGTGCGCGCCCGCTATAAGGAAAAGGCGAGGCCAGGAATTCGACGATCTGCGTTATGCCGGTTGGCGCGCGCCCCTTGCCGTCCGGCTTTTGCGGCTGTCTCGCCTCGCTCCCGCGTCGGCTCTGTGCCAACGCCGGCGAAACATGGCTGGTGAAAAGCCACGGCGCGGCGGTCAGCAGCAACGTCAGATCGCGTCGCGACGGATTCATCCCATCAACCCTTGCGTTCCCCTCGCGCGTTCAGCGCAGCGAACAAGATCAGAAGGGTTATAAGATAGGGAAGCCGATCGTGGAACGGGATACCCGCCGCGATAAAATTCTTGCGACGGGTAGGATGTGCCGCTGCGAAGCTTATGGCGCCGCCATCATTGCGCGCGCCGCGTCGCGAAACCGTCGACGAGACTCATCGCGCGCATAAAACATATGGCCGCCGGGATAGACTTCGAAGCGTAGCCGTTCGGCCGGGCCGATCTGCGCCATTTGGTCGAGCACCATCTGGGTTTCGAAATAAGGCGTCACGAGATCTGTCAGGCCATGAGCGATGAGCACGCGCAGGCGCGGATCGAGCGCCAGAGATTGCGACAGATCGTTCACCGCCTCTTGCTGCCTGTTGCCCCAGTTCCACGACCGCGAAGCTTGGTCGTTGATGAAGAAATAGCGGCCATTCTCGACATTCCAGCCCAGGCGATTGTGGAACATGTCGACCATGGCCTGCGTGATCGGGGCATGCAGGCCAAGCCGCATCTGGTCGTCGGCTTCAGGACGTGGCGAGCCGGGGAAGGGATCGAGCCCGAGCACCGCGCCATCATAGAGGGACGCGATCTTGCCATTGGCGCGCGCCGTTTCGGCTGCGAATGTCGAGGTGGTGATGCGGCCATTGCGCCGCGCCACGAGATCGACGTCGAGGCCGGTAAATTCGGAGACGTTGCGCGTCAATCGCGACAGCGCGTCCGCATCCTTCAGGCCGCGCATCAGATCGGTGATGAAAGGCCCGCGCGCATAATCTTCGACCGCTTTCAAGCTGCTGCGCTCGATCGTGCCTTTGCGCTCCAGCGCCGTTGCCGCCATCGACGGCAGGCCGGCGGCCAGGCTCAGCGGGCTGTTGCGCGCATTGAAGCGGCGGAAGTCGAGCACGGGTGAGATCAGCACCAGCCCGTTGACGCTGACGCCCTGATCGGTGGTGAGCTGATGGGCGATCTTGGGCGCGCGAAAGCCGCCATAGCTCTCGCCGGCGATATATTTGGGCGAGAAGCTGCGGCCGTTGGCTTCGGTCCAGCGCCGAATGGTGGTGGCGAGCGAGGAGATGTCGCCATCGACACCCCACAGACGCCGGCGCACGTCCTCGCCGCCGATGACGCGGCTATAGCCGGTGCCGGCCGGATCAATAAAAACGAGATCGGTGAATTCGAGCCAGCTCTCGTTATTGTCGAGCGGTGCCGGATCGGCGGTCGGAAAGGCCGCATCCGCGTCCATGCGCAGCCGCCACGGGCCAAGCGCACCGAGATTGAGCCAACCCGAGGCATAACCAGGACCGCCATTGAAGGCGAAGGTGACAGGCCGCGTGCGCTTGTCGGCACCCGCGAGCTGGAAGGCGATATAGCTGATGTCGGCGATCGGACGGCCGCTCTCGAGATCGTTGAGCCGGATCGTCCCGGCCGTGCCGGTGAATTCGGTGGTCTTGCCGTTGATGTCGACGCGATGCGTCGTCGTGCGGTCGGCGGGCAGAGGGCGGACTTCGGAGCGCGCCTCGCTCGCCGGCTGGGCCTGTTCCGCCGGCCGCCCGCCGCGGTTGGCGGCTGGCCGTTCGCGCACGTTGCTCTCGGCGGGCTGCGCATGGGCGGCCGGGATGGCGAGAAGGCTGCTGGCGAATGTTGCGAAGAGGGCGAAGAGAATGGAGGCGCGGTGGGGGGAGTTCTGCCGAAGTGATTTCTGCAAGGTCATGTTCCTACCGTTTCCCAGGGAGCATCATCGCATCATAGGCGGCGATCCTGCGCAATTTCTGTGCGCGGATTATGGCGGTCAAAATCGCGTGTTCAGGGCGGTACGGTTAAGCCGGCGTGGAATTCTGTTCCTCTGCTGTGGCAGCCTGGGCCACGGCAACGGCGAAGTTTTGTGCCGCGCGCGTCGCGGCTTCGCCAATGGCGATCAAGGCAGGGGTCTCTTCGTTGGCAGGCACTTTCCGTGCGGCGAGATTCGCGTCACGCAGGCTTTGCCAATGGGAGGTGGCGAGCGCCCGCATTTCTTCGGCCGATCGTCCCGATGTCGTCTGAATTTCAACCGTCAGCAGATCGAAGCGATCCTTGCCGTGCAGATAGCTCCAGCCTATCAACTGACTGTCCGGCAAAGCGGCAACGAGGACGCGCAGCAATTCCTCCACGGCGACACGTTCGGCCGCGCCCAGCAGCGGTTCGCTATGCGCCAGCGATATGCTGATGGTCTGGACGTGCGGGCCGTCGGCCTGCCGTCGGAAGCCGGGCGGCCCCGCATGGTCGAGCAACACCTGATTGCAGAGGAAGACGCAGCGGTTGCAGATGGCGGTCGCGCCGGGGCCGGCAATGATCTGCTCGACGTGAAAGCGGTTCTGTCCGCAGAAAGAACATACGGCGGTGTTATTGCCTCGTCCCGTCAGCAGCGACCAGGCGCCGCTCAGTCGCGTCTTGAAGTCCATTCCATCTCCATTGTCGTCTAAGCAAGATTCAGAGCCAGTTCACGGCTTCTTCTTGTAAAGTCCCGTGAACATCACGCCATTGCCGCCACAGCGATCATTGTCATCGACGATGAGAAAATCACCCATCAGGCGCAGCCGGGCCCGGCATGTATCCGCCGCCGCACTCGCATCTGGCTTTTCAGTGGGCGCTTTGTCACCGTTGTAATGGTCGTCGACATAGCCAGCCGTTTTATCGTCGCCGTTCGGTGAAAGAAAGGCCGGCCCGTTGAGTGTCCCGCTGTTATATGAAGGCGGGCCGCGATTGATGTCACCGGAGACGATCACATAATCATCCGATCCCGGCTTGATCTCGATCAATCCGGTGTAGCCATTGCTCCAGGAGCCATAACCGGCGCGGCTGTTGAGCTTGTCCTCGGGAAAGGAGGGAATGCCGAGGCTGCCGAGATCGACGAAGCCGCTGCTGAGCTTGCCGGCTTTGGAGAAATAATGGACGCAGGCGATGCGCTTGTTGTTGATGGACGTAACGAGGAGCTTGTCACCGCCCACGACGAAACCGGGCAACTGACAGCTTTCCTCGAGCGATGGACAACCGGGCTTGCTGGGGCCGTCGATGAAGTGGAGGCGCTTGACGTCCTCCTTGACCGTACGCAGCGCAAAGGTTGACGTCGGTTGGCGCGAAGCAAAAGAGGCGGAGCAATAGTTCTCATCCTGTGCTTGCGTGCTGGCGTTTACCAGGAGGGTAATGCTCAACAATGCGACGAAAATCTTGCGCTGGTGGGTCATCTGTTGTTCTCGAACCGCGGGCCTTAACCGAATTTCACAATGAATCTTGTCGCAGCGTCAATCAATGCTTTCGGCCCACGTTGCGTATAGAATACGCTTCGATCCACGACGGTTCCATGTTCGGAGAACGAACCCCATGAAAGTTTCCGTTTTGGCCGGCTGTCTTTGCCTTTTCGCCACGACGGCCTTCGCCTGTGATGATGCGCGCCTCGAGCGATTGCTGCGCCAGCCTTTGCCGAACCGGGCCAGCGCGCAGTTCGATGCCTCGCAGATGCAATCGTCGGAAGGGGCGACCTGGAAAATCTATGCCGGCCGAGGCAAACGCCTGCTCCGTCAAATCGTCCGTCGCGATGGGGCGGAGAGCGGTTGGGTCGAGACGCGCCTGCTGATCGTCACGCCGTCTCACTATGCGATCACACGCACCCAGGCGACCTTTTCCGCGCCGTCTTATGCCATTCCAGGCGCACGGGTGATCCGTGAGGTCAAGGACATCTACGTCTATTGCGACGGCAAGCTGGCCTTGCCGAAGGAGGGCGACATGTCGGCTTATGTCGCCGCCGCCGCACAAGCCAAGGCCATCTTCAGCGCACCGGAAGTGGCATCCTACGTATCTGTTCTGAGGCGCTGAGAGGGGATTACCGTGGCCTGGGTCTGGCCTGGCCGGTGAGGAAGTCCTGGATCTGCTTCTGCCCGTCAAACGTCTGCCAGTTGAGATTCAACGCATAGACATCGATCGGCGTGCGCGCGTTGTATCTTTCTCTCGGCAATGGCTCGCCGACCGCCAGCCGGCGCAGCGAGATGAGGCCAATGAGCGGCGAAAAATCGCTGATCGGCGTGCCTTGGATATCGAGCGACCACAATTGCGTCAGTTGTTTCAGCGGTCCGATGTCTTGCACGTCGGTTCGCGCCAGGACGAGATTCTTCAATTGCACGAGCCCGGCGAGGGGCGTCACGTTGCTGACCGGCGTGAAGGCGACCGACAAGACCATCAGGCTCGTGGCCTCTTTCAGTGGCGCCAGATCGCTCACATGGGTGGCATCGGCGCGCAGGTCTTCGAGCGCGCGCAAGCCGGCCAGCGGTTCGAGCGAGGTGATCTGCGTATAGCCGACGTCGAGCCGCATCAGCTTGCTCAGTTTGGCGATCGGCATCAGGTCGCCGACCGGCGCGCTCTGCAAAAGCAGGGTGGTCAACGTGCTGGTGTCAGCGATGGGAGAGAGATCGGCGACCTTGGTGTGCGATAGGTCGAGCGAGACCAGTTTCTTCATCTCCGCCAGCGCGGCGATGTCCTTTAGCGGCAGATCCGAGAGCCACAGGGTTTCGAGATTGGTCAGCGGCCGCAAACCCTCAAGATCGCCCAGACGGGTCTGGCGCAGATCGAGCTGGTTCAGGCGCGGCAGGCCGGCGAGCGGCGCGAGGTCGTAGACGCGGCTGCGGGCCGCGAAGACGGCGCGCAGGTTCGCCAGTTTCCGCAGCGGCGAGAGATCTTCGATGGAGGTGTCGGAGATGTCGAGTTCTTCGAGCGTCTGCAGAGCGGCCAGGGCCGACAGATCGGTAATGCCCGTGCCGTTGATCAGCAGTTTCTTCACCGCCGTCAGTTTCGCCAGCGCCGAAATATCGGTGAGCACGGTCAGTTCCGACAGGTCGACGGTTTGCGCATCGATCTGCACGGGCTGCCCGCCGACGCGGATCGTCTGCGCCTCGCCCGGCGTCAGAACGAAGAACCCGGCCAACAAGGTCAGGACAAGGGCCACCAGCCGCATCACTGTTTCTCCCCGGTCCGCTCACGAACCCAGGCTAGAGCCTGCGCCTCGACCCGTTTGATCCAGGCATCCTTGCAATCGCTGTAAGCGTTCATATCGTCCGGGTGAAGACCGCGACAGCGGGCTTTTTCCTGATCATAAGCCTGGGCGAGCGCGGGGCGAGCGGTCA
Organism: Methylocella sp. CPCC 101449; assembly: GCF_031921685.1. Lineage (NCBI taxonomy): Bacteria > Pseudomonadati > Pseudomonadota > Alphaproteobacteria > Hyphomicrobiales > Beijerinckiaceae > Methylocella > Methylocella sp. CPCC 101449. Next base: position 333,079 of record NZ_JAPDHU010000004.1, read on the forward strand.
GATAGTCGCGGAACGCCAGATGTCGGGTGATTTCCGGCGACCCCTGCGCATAGCCATGCAGATGAACGAGCCGGCGTCCGGTGACGGGATCGCTCTTGCGGCAATAGCGCCGCCCCGGCAGGCCATATTCGCCCCACCATTCATAGCCCAGGGCCTCGACGGTTTCGCGGCACGCATCAAGCGCCGCGAGATCGGTCGCCACCGGAATCAAATCGATGATCGGTTTGGCATGAATGCCCGGAATCGACGTCGAACCGATGTGATGAACGCCGATGAGCACCGGACCGAGCGCCTCCGTCAATGCCGCGCTTTCCCGCGCCGCGTCTTGCGCCCAGGAGGGATCATGCGGCTGCAATTCGACTTTAACCGGGGGCGACACAACAAGTTCCTCTCGAACACATCGACGATGGCGTTCGCCGGCCATCGAGCAGGTCGCCATGGATGATTTATAAATTATAGCTTGATTTTGAGTCAATCGTAAAAATCAAGACAATCTAGATTTCAGGATTGTGCTGGATTTATGGCGAGGGCGGCCGTGGCCGGTTGTTGTTGTGGCAACCGGGCGAGCAGATCGGTGTCGATGTCGAGCCGCTGCTTCAACTCCAACTGACCCCTGGGTGTGACCAGCAGACGACGGGAGTCCTTCGCCCGGCGCAGCCAGCCCCGCGCGATGAAATTGGCCAGCAGATCCCGGCCGAGCGGTCCAGCCAGATGATAGGTGCGCTCCGTCCAATCGAGGCAGGGGCGGGCGATCCCCCGTCGCGTCGGTTTCAGGTTCTGCGTGTCGATGCCGATGGTTTCGAACCAAAGGACGCCCTGTGGCGTCAGGTGGAATCGCTGATCGTCCGCCATGGCGATGCAGCGGCGGCTTTGCAGGGCCTGCGTCACGGCAACGCCGATCTGGCCGGCGAGATGGTCATAGCAGGAGCGGCAGAAGCGTAGCTCGCGCCCTTCCGCGCTCAGAGCCGGGCGCTTCACGGGCTGGTGCGCGGCGAGCGTTGCCAAATGTTCCAGCGCCTGCGCCACCCGCGGTCCGGCAAGACGATAATAACGATGGCGCCCCTGCGCCTCGCACGCCACGAGGTGGCCGGCGAGCAATTGCGCCAGATGCGAGCTCGCCGTCTGCGGCGTCACGCCCGAAACCTCCGCCAATTGGCCGGCCGGATAGGCGCGGCCGTCGAGCAGAAATGTCAGCATGCGCGCCCGCGCCGGATCGGCGATGAGGGCCGCAGCGGTGGAGAAACCGGCAGCAAATGTCATGGTCCTGCTCCCGAATGGAAGGACGGGGAGACTGATCCTAGGGGCAACGCAGTCATCATGCTTCGGTTGCTGTCGAAACATGTCAGCACGGTGAGGTCTAACGTCCGCGCTCCTTTTGGAGACCGACCATGCCCGACGACCGTCATCGCGTGCAAACCTTGCACACAACCTCTTATGATCTGCGGCTCGCGACACAACCGCCGCGCGAAAAGCTGGCGCTGATCACCCTCTGCTTGGCGGTTCTGGTGGCCCAGGTCGATACCGCCGTCGCCAATCTCGCCGTCGTACCAATAGGCACTGCTTTTCAGGCCCGCGCCGGCGCGCTGCAATGGGTGATCGACAGCTATAATCTGGTCTATGCGGTGCTGCTGCTGACCGGTGGCCTGCTCGCCGATCTCTGGGGCCGTCGGCGCATGTTCATGATCGGCGTCGGCATTTTCACCCTGGCCTCCTTGGTCTGCGCTTTCGCGCCTTCGGTAACGGTCTTGATTGCCGGACGTGCGGTGACGGGCCTCGGCGCGGCCCTGATGATTCCGGCCTCCTTGGCGATCATCCGTGTCACCTGGACCGATCCGGCACGACGCGGCCGCACGCTCGGCATCTGGGCCGCATGCAATGGCCTGGCGATGGCCATCGGCGCCACGCTCGGCGGTGTGCTGATCCATCATTTCGGCTGGCGCAGCATTTTTCTCGTCGTCATTCCGCTTGGTCTCATCGCCATGGTATTGGCGCCGCTCTCGATCCGCGAGACCTCCGATCCGCAGGGGCGCGATTTCGACGTGACGGCACAGGTCCTCGGCGCGCTCGCGATCGCTGGCCTTGCCTTTGCCGCGATCGAATTTCACGAAGCGCCGTTGATGGGCGGCATGGCTTTCGTTGTGGCGCTGATCGCTCTCGTCTTGTTCATCAATGTCGAAGGCCGGCGCGGGGCAACGGCGTTGGTGCCACTCGATCTGTTTCGCTCGAAAATCTTTACGAGCGCTTTGGCTGCGACTGCGGCGATGACCTTCGGCATGTATGGCGCGCTGTTCCTGATGCCGATGACCTGGCAGGCGACCGGCCGTTTCGATGCGACAGGCGCTGGCCTGGCGCTGATGCCCATGGCGCTGGTGTTCGTTGCGACATCACCGTTCTCCGGCGGGTTGGCGGCGCGCTTCGGCAATCGCCCCCTGGCGACGGGCGGTGTCGCCATCATCGCGTCGGGCCTGGCCCTGATCGCCTTGTCAGCAGGTGCACCGTCCGTCCTGGGGGCTGAGATTGGCCTCGCGCTCACAGGGCTTGGCATGGGCTTCGCGACGGGCCCGCTCACGGGCGCGGCCGTTGGCGCGGTGCCGGCGGCGCGGTCGGGAACAGCGAGTGCGCTTCTCAATGTCGCGCGTATGGTCGGCGCCAGCATGGGCGTCGCGCTGCTCGGGGCTATCCATGTGATGGCGGGGGCTGGTGCGACGGGCCTACGCGTCGCCATGCTCACGGGCGCTGGCGTGCAAGTCTGCGCCGTGCTTCTGGCCTGGCGCGCTTGGCGCCGGGCCGAGCAGGCGTAATGCTCTTATTCTGCTTCGAGGCTGGCCTCGACCAAAGTTGCCGTGCGCCGATAATGCGCCGCCAGCAGTTCGATGGCGCGGGCTTCCTCGCGCGCCAGTGTCGCATCCATGATTTCCCGATGTTCGAGCGCCACGTCGCGCGGCGTTCCCTTCGGCGTGCGGCCGGTCAGGGTCGGCTGGCGATAGCGTTCGGTTTCGGCATAGAGCTTATCGGAGAGATCGAGCAGGCGCGGCGAGCCGCAGACGTCGATGAGCGCGCGGTGAAATTCGTAATGGCTGGTCTCGATTTCCTGCGCTTCTTCGGCCGAGGGCGGCGTCGTGCGCGTCGCTAAACGCTTGGTCTTGAGATTGAGGGCGTGAAAGGCGGCGACGATCCGGGCTTCCCAGGCATCATCGCCGGCGGCGATGGCGCGGCGCAGCGCTTCGCATTCGACGAGCACGCGGGTCTCCACCGCGTCCCACATTTGCGCGGCCGAGAAGGGCGCGACGGAGAAGCCGCGCAACGGCGCCGATTGCACCAGGCGCTCGCTTTGCAGCCGGTTGAGTGCCTCGCGCAGCGGTGAAAACGAGAGGCCGTAGCGGGCGCGCAGCACCTCCAGTCGCAACGGTTGACCTGGCGCGAATACACCGCCGATGATGTCGCGGCGCAGATCACGATAGGCGGTGTCCACCAAGGTCAAGGTTTCCGATCCCGTCCGGTCATTTTCGACGGCCGTGGCGGTGAGGCGTCTAGACGGCACATTTTCCTCCTGGTCTGGTGCTAGAATAGGCGGTCTGCGGAAAAAATCACCTAAAATCGTCAATCGTCACGAAAAAGATTGATTCTTTCGAAAATCCTTCCTAGCCTTTGAGCAGATCAGGATCGAGCGAGGATCAGGCCATGAGCGCCGAAAAAAACCAAGAGCAAGGACGGCACGACCAGTATCGCGAGGAAGTCGCCGGTCGCGCCAATGTCGAGGATACGCCCGAGCTGATCGCCTATTACAAGGATCTCGAACGGCTCGAGACGGCGGCGCTGTGGACCGTCGCCAATAAGATCGAGCCGTGGGAGCCGAAGTCGGCCTCCGTGCCGGTGTTGTGGCGCTATCGTGACCTACGCGAACACGTCTTGCGTTCGGTCGAACTGGTCTCGCCGGAGAAGGCTGGCCGTCGCGTCATCTATCTCAACAATCCCGGCCGCAAGGACGATGCCGCCGCCGTCGGCTGGCTCTATTCCGGCTTGCAGGTCATGCATCCGGGCGAAGTCGCTTCCGCCCACGCCCATTCCGCTTCGGCGCTGCGCTTCATCATGGAAGGCGCGGGCGCCTATACGATCGTTGACGGTCACAAGATGACGCTCGGTGCCAATGATTTCGTGCTCACGCCCAATGGCACCTGGCATGAACACGGTGTCGAGGCCAGCGGTTCGCCCTGCATCTGGCAGGACGGTCTCGACATTCCGCTCGTCAATGCGCTGGAAGCCAATTTCTATGTCGTCCATCCCGATCTGCAGCAGGCTGTCGGATATGCGGTCGACGATATGAGCAAGACCTGGGGCAATCCGGGCCTGCGTCCGTCGACGGGCGATTGGTCGAAGGGCTATTCGCCGCTGCTCAAATATGAATGGGCGCCGACCTATGAAGCGCTGACGCGCTTTGCCGGCACCACCGAAGGCTCTCCCTTCGATGGCGTGATGATGAATTACGTCAATCCGGTCACCGGCGGTCCGGTCATGCAGACCATCGGCGCCAGCATGCAGATGCTGCGGCCCGGCGAGCGCACCAAGGCGCATCGCCATACCGGCAGCTTCATCTATCAGGTGGCCAAGGGCAGTGGTTTCTCGATCATCGGCGGCCGCCGCTTCGATTGGCAGGAGCGCGACATTTTCTGCGTGCCGTCCTGGGCTTGGCACGAACATGCCAATGGCTCCGACAAGGACGATGCCTGTCTCTTCGCCTTCCATGACCTGCCGGTCATGCAGGCCTTGGGCCTCTATCGCGAGGAAGCCTTCCTCGACAACCGCGGCTATCAGCCGTCGGTGAACTAACCTAACCAACGAAAGAACATCCATGCGTCTTGTGACTTATCGCGCCTCGGTCGAGGCGCCCGCGCGTTTGGGCTTCATCGATGGCGATTATGTCGTCGACGTCGCCATGCTGGGAGATTCCCTCGGGCTTGATTTGCCCGACACCATGCTCGATCTCATCGATCTCGGGCCCCTGGCGGTGACGCAATTGCAGGATGTCGTCGATCAGACGCGGCCGTCCTGGCCGATCGGCGCGGCGCTGCCGCTCGTCAATGTCAAATTGCTCGCGCCGATCCCGCGTCCGCGCAAGAACATCTTCGGCATTGGTCTCAATTATGTCGAACATGTCGCGGAATCGAGCCGCACCCTCGACACGTCGAAGGATCTGCCCAAGCAGCCGGTAATTTTCTCCAAGCCGCCGACCACGGTGATCGGCCCGGGCGATGCCATCGAGCACAATAAAGCGATCACTCAACAGCTCGATTGGGAGGTGGAACTGGCGGCCATCATCGGCCGTACCGCCAAACGCGTCGAGAAGGACAAGGCGCTTGATTACGTGTTCGGCTACAGCGTCATGATCGACGTCAGCGCGAGAGACAACCGTCGCGCCGGCCAGTGGATCTATTCCAAGGGCATGGACACCTATGGCCCCTTCGGTCCCTGCATCGTCACCGCCGACGAAATTCCCGATCCGCAGGCACTCGATCTGTGGCTGACGGTCAATGGCGTGATCAAGCAGAAGTCGAACACCAAGCACATGCTGTTTGACGTGAAGACGCTGATCTCCGACATTTCCGCTGGCATCACGCTCGAGCCTGGCGACATCATCGCCACCGGCACGCCGGAAGGTGTCGGCGCCGGCCGCAATCCGCAGGAATGGCTGTGGCCCGGCGACGTGGTCGAAGCCTATGTGGAGAAGATCGGTCAGATCCGCCATCCGGTGGTCGCGGTCTAAGAACCGGCGGGAAAGCAAGGGAACAGGACAGCCATGACGACATATAAAGCCGCGGTCGCCCAGGCCGCTTCCTTTCCCGAAGACCCTCGTGCCTCCGCCGAGAAGGCGGCGACGATGATCCGTGAAGCCTCGCAAAATGGCGCACGTCTCATCGTCTTCCCCGAAGCCTTCATCGGCGGCTATCCCAAGGGCGCTTCCTTCGGCGCGCCCATCGGCATGCGCAAGCCGGAAGGTCGCGAAGCCTTCCGCGCTTATCATTCCGCCGCCATCTCACTCGATGGCGAAGAGGTCGCGACGATCGCCGCGGCGACGGCCGAAACCGGTATGTTCGCGGTGATCGGCTGTATCGAGCGCGACAAGGGTACGCTCTATTGCACGGTGCTCTTCTTCGATGGTGCCAAGGGCCTGATCGGCAAGCATCGCAAACTGATGCCGACCGCCGGCGAACGGCTCATCTGGGGCTTTGGCGATGGCTCGACCATGCCGGTGTTCGAAACCCCTCTCGGCACGGTCGGGGCGGTGATCTGCTGGGAGAACTACATGCCGATGCTGCGCATGCATATGTATGCGCAGGGCATCTCCATCTATTGCGCGCCGACGGCGGACGATCGTGAGACCTGGATCCCGACCATGCGCCACATCGCGCTCGAAGGCCGCTGCTTCGTGCTCACCGCCTGTCAGCACATCACCCGTGGCGCTTACAGCAAGGTCCACGAGTCCGCGCTCGGCGATAAACCTGAAACGGTGATGATGCGCGGCGGCAGCGCCATCATCGATCCGCTGGGCCGCGTGCTCGCCGGCCCGAATTTTGAGGGCGAAACCATCCTTTACGCCAATCTCGATCTCGACGACGTGCCGCGTGGCAAGTTCGATTTCGACGTCAGCGGCCATTATGCGCGGCCCGACATTTTCCAGTTGATCGTCGACGATCGGCCGAAACATCCGGTTTCCAATCTCGCCTCTCTCGCCGAGCAGCGGTAGCGCCATGTATTATGAGATGGACGCCACCGCCGCCGACATCCGCTATAAAGTGCTCACCGCGACGGTGACGCCGCGACCGATCGCCTGGGTGACGAGCAAGTCTGCGGCGGGGATCGTCAATGCGGCGCCCTATAGTTTCTTCAACGTGATGGGCCACGAGCCGCCGACGCTTGTACTGGGGCTCCTGCGCGATCCGGTGAAAGGCTTCAAGGACACGGCGGAGAACATTCTGGCGACGGGCGAATTCGTCGTGAATCTCGTCTCGGAAAATCTCGCCTCGGCCATGAACATCACCTGCATGGATGCGCCGCGCGAGATCAGCGAACTCGATTGCGCTGGCCTCGAAGCCGCGCCGAGCACGCTCGTCGCGCCGCCGCGCATCAAGGCCGCGCCGGTCTCGCTCGAATGCCGCAGCCTCTCGGCGGTGGTGACGGGGCCGCAGCAGACCATCGTCATCGGTCGCATCGTCGCCGCTCATGTCGCGGATGAATTCATCATCGACGGTGCGCGCGGGCACATCGATACGCCGGCATTGCGGCTCATCGGCCGCATGCACGGGGGTGGCTGGTATGCGCGCACGTCAGATCTGTTCAGCATCGACCGCCCGACTTACGCTGGCTGGTTGCAAGAACAGGAAAAAGCTAAAACAGAAGGCTGAACTAAAATCAGCAGCTTGCTAGGCGGCGGAACGGCGCACGAAGCGACGCGGCGTCCGTTTTTCCTCGGCCACCACATCCATATGCGGCAGCGCGTCCATAACCCGCTCCGGCGGGAAGATGACGATCACTTCGGTGCCGACACGCACTTCCGATTTCAGCGTGAATGTGCCGCCGTGCAGTTCGACGAGGCCTTTCACGATAGGCAGGCCAAGGCCTGAACCTTCGTCGGCATTCTTCTGCGCCATCGAGCCGCGGCCGAAGGAGGAAAGCACCACCGGGATTTCTTCCGGCGGGATGCCGGGTCCGGTGTCGCGGATGGAAATGTATTGTCCGCCCGCCGCCGTCCAGCCGACCTTGATGGTCACCGTGCCGCCTTGCGGCGTGAACTTGATCGCATTGGTCAGAAGATTCAGCGTCACCTGACGAATGGCACGCTCGTCGGCCCACAGACGCGGCAGATCGGGTTCGATCGTGTTGACGACATTGATGCCGCGCTTTTGCGCGCGCATGGTGAGCAGATGCTGGCAGTCCTCGACGATGTGAGCGATCGAAATCGATTCCTCGCGCAGCTCGACGCGTCCGGCTTCGACGCGCGACAGGTCGAGGATTTCGTTGATCAGTTTCAGCAGATGTTCGCCGCTGGAATGAATGTCGCTGGCATATTCGCGATAGGTCGGCACCGCGTGCTGGCCGAACAATTCGTTCTTCATCACTTCGGAGAAACCGAGAATGGCATTGAGCGGCGTGCGCAGCTCGTGGCTCATCGTGGCCAGGAATCTTGATTTGGCGAGATTGGCCTCTTCGGCGCGTCGCCGGGCCTCGTCTGAATTCATCTTCTGCGCTTCAAGCTCGGCGATCAGTTCGTCTTTCTCCATGCGCAGCGACAAGGAATCGAGCGTAGACGCGTAGAGCCGCTTGGCGAGAACGGCGAAATAGATCGGCGTTGCGGCCGCCATGATCGTCAGCGGCAAAGCCGCCGCCGATGCCATGTGATTGCCTTGGGTGAAGATGACGATGGCGAGTGTGACCGGCAGCAGGCTGCAATAGACGGCCAGGGGAATGGGGGCGGAGAGCACCGCGTTCATTGCCGCTACGGTGAGCAGAACGAACAGAACGAAGAGCCGCGCGCTTTCGTCAGCCACGGGCAGGAGAATGGCGACGAGACTGGCCCAAGCGAAGCCTTGGACGATTTCGGCGAAAATGAATTTGCGATGCCAGGCGCGCAGCCGCCGCTCCGGTTCGTCATCCTGCAGGAAACGAGTGGCGAAGCCATAGACGAGGGCATTGGCGCTCGTCATGAGGGTCAGCCAGATCAAGGCCCGGAAAGGCGTGGTCCAGATGATCGTGCTGCCGGCAACGATGAACGCCAGCGCCATGACCACGGGGGCGGCGGACTTCCGCGCTTCGGCGAACTGGCGGATCAGTTCGAGATCGAAAGCGCGATGGCCGGTGCCGGAGGAGGTGATGCGTTCGCGCGTGGCACGAATCTGCGTGGCCATGTCACGGCGCTGCTGAGCCGTTCTCGGATCGGGGCCGCGACCCCGCTCGATCATTTCGGCGGTGACCTCACGCATGGACACAATAGACCCGGACTCAAAACGCGAATGGACTGGAAAAATGCCCGCGATCGGCGGCGCGGCCATATTCCGCCAAAAAGCTTAACGATCGGCTGACAGGTTCCGAAGTTACTTGGGTTAATGTCGAGTTAAGACGCATCGGGCCCAGGATGCCGGCAGTACGAGAGGATTCGTGCCCCTGGATGTGCGCTAGCGCACATTGATCACCGCAAATTAAGATGAAATGCGATGGTTTCTTGAAGGATTTTCCCGTGCGCCGTTTTGGCGGAAGGCCATCTATTGTATAGGATTTTTTATGTTTTCTACGTCCCCGTCCCACCCCCTCGCACCCGTCAACTCAAGAGCGGGAGAAGCCGAAAATCAGGCACATAAGGATCAGCGAATGCATCTGACCATCGTGGGTAGCGGCGATGCTTTCGGTAGCGGCGGCCGTTCCAACACGTGTCTGAGGCTCGACTGTTCGGGGGAAGATGGGCGCGGCCAGACGCTGGTCGTCGATTTTGGCTCGTCAGCCCTGGTCGCTTGGCATAAACTTGGCTTTGACACCAACGAGATCGACGCGGTGGTTCTCAGCCACCTGCATGGTGACCATTTCGGCGGCCTGCCGTCGCTGCTCCTGGAAGGCCAGTTCGTCAGCCGCCGCAAGAAGCCTTTGACGATCGTCGGCCCCGAGGGGCTCGAAGGGCGCCTTCGCGCCGCCTGCGAAGCGCTGTTCCCCGACAGTTGGTCGAACCGCTGGGGCTATCCGCTCACCTTGATCGAAAACCGGCCTGGTCCTGTGACGGAGGTGGCTGGCTGCAAGATTTCGGTGCTGCCTGTCGATCATCCGTCAGGCGCCATGTCGCGCGCTTTGCGCATCGAGAATGGCGGAAAAACCTTTGCCTTTTCCGGCGATACCTGCTGGGTCGATAATCTGGTCGAGATCAGCGACGGCGCCGATCTGTTCATGGTCGAATGTTATTCAGGCCAGGAGACCGTGCCTTATCACATCGACTGGCCGACCTTGAAAGCCAACCTGCCGCGTCTCAAGGCGCGTCGGATCATGGCGACCCATATGAATCCCAGCGCCTATGCTTTGCGTCAGGACATCATCGCCGCCGGCGTCCTGGTCGCTGAGGACGGCGCCACGCTCGATCTTTGATGAGGAAAACTCCGGTTCCGCAGAAGGCGAAACCGGAGGCTGATCACAATCAGTGGCTGGCCGCCGCGACAAGGCGTGCGCGTCCGGCTTTCGGCCAAACATTGGCGCCGAGCGCATTGGTTTGTTCCGACCAATGGTCCGTCATGGCATCGAGCAGAATCTCGATCTTGTCGTGCGTCGCCACTTGGGTGCGCACCGCCAGCAAAGTGCCGCCGCGCCGCACGGCTTCCGCATAGGCATGGGCTTCGGCTTCGCTGACGCCGCTCTCCATGAGCGAGCCCATCATGCTGCCGGCTGCACCGCCTGCCATCAGCCAGCCGCCCGCGACCACCGGGCCAAGGCCTGGAACGGCGACAATGCTCAGCTCGGTGAGCAGGCCGGACACGACTTCATGGTTCTCGCCAGCCGCCATCGTGCCGATGGCCAGGAGATGGCTATCGCTTCGCTCATCTTGATCGTGATAGGCGCGCCATCTGTCGGCCGTAGTGGCGACCAGGGACATATCGACGCTTGGCACGCCACTGCGCTCCAGCAGGGCCACGGCCTCCTGCGCGTGCGTGAAGTCGTCGTAAAGCCGTGTGACAACGGTCATGGATTTCTCCTCAATGGAACGGTCACGGCCCCAAGTCCGGGGCCTCAAGTGCGGGCGATGCGGATTGACGCGTCAGCTTTGCTCAGTCGCGCCAAAGATCGTTTTCGATGGAAGGCTCACGGCAATGAGCCGCGAGTCGCAGGGCGGGGGCATGCTCCCGTCTGGATAAAGCGGAAGCGTTATCGCCAGCGTGGCCCGGTTGGGCGGCGCGATAGGGGAAGCTTGGTTTTCAGATGAATTCCCACGGGGGTATTTCCAGGTGCTAGAACCGATAAGGGAGCAGTTGAAGGTGCTTCTTCAGTTCGACGCGCATATTCCACTCGACGCTCCAGTAACGGCCTCCAACGCCCAAGGTTCCTGCGTCAAAATGACTCGCGGCAGAATTTTTTCGCTTGGTCGCAACCAACGGAAATATCTCGCTAAACTCTTGGAACCATTCCAAAGGAGGCGGCGTTCGAAATCTGCGATGATCATGATCATTTTAGGAACTTCGGCCGCGCTCTGTTCCATGGCCAGTTTCGTGCCGCAGGCCTGGCGGATCATTCGGACGCGGGATACGGAAGGGATTTCGCCGGGGACTTATTTCCTGACGGTTCTCGCCTTTGCCCTGTGGACCGCCTATGGCGTGCTGCTAGATGCATGGCCGCTTATGGTGAGCAACGGCTTCAATCTGTTACTCTCCGCTTTCATTCTGATCATGACGATCTTGCCGCAACGGATCAAAAATGCCGTCGCTGACAGGATAGATCCCAACGACGACGCCTGATCGGATATCTGTCGCGGAAAGAGGACGATCGATCTTGAGCGGGCAGGCGATGGGGGAGATGACGCGCAGGGGCCGAGAGAAAAGGCTTGCTGCTTTGGTTCATGATATCGAAGCCTGTCGCATCTGCATCGATACGCCCGACAAGACGCCGCTGCCGCATGAACCAAGACCGGTTGTGCGAGCGTCATCGACGGCCCGTCTGCTGATCGCGGGGCAGGCGCCGGGTGTGCGCGTCCATGCCTCCGGCATGCCGTTCACCGATCCCTCGGGCGACCGCCTGCGGCAGTGGATGGGGATCGATAAGGAAACATTTTACGACACGGCCCGCATCGCCATCGTGCCGATGGGCTTTTGTTTCCCCGGACACGATGCCAAGAAGGGCGATCTGCCGCCGCGCCGCGAATGCGCCCGCCACTGGCACGAAGACCTGATGCAGGCCATGCCGCAGATCGAAACCATTCTCGCCATCGGCATCTATGCGCAGGCTTGGCATCGCCAGCGCCTGGGTCTGCCCGTACCCGCTTCCGGCGGCATGACCGATCTCGTGCGCGATTGGCGCACGGCTTTCGCCGCTACGCCGAAGGTCATCGCCTTGCCGCATCCCTCTTGGCGCAACAATGCCTGGCTGAAGAAAAATCTCTGGTTCGAACGGGATGTTCTGCCGCGTTTGCGCGACGAGGTGGCGCGGCTTGTGGGGCCATGAAGGTTCGGTCCATCTGACGGTACGAAACATGGGCTAGCGCAATGGGCGCGGCACCCTTATATTGGCCGCGTCGAAAAAGGCAGGTCTGGTATGGTAGGTCCAGACCCTTCCCGTGAGGGAAGCACTGTCCGGTCCCGTTCGCGGGACCAGAGGCACCACGGCGATCCAAGCGCTTCGGCGCGCAGGTTCGGCTGGGTGCTTGTTCTTTTGCCCCGCATCGGCTGGACCCACTACGAGAGACCAGTCTATGCATCGTCAAGGCCTTACCTCCCCTGTAGCAACCCTGCTGACTGACCGTACCGCCATTCTGGCGGTGACCGTTTTTCTGAATGTCAGCGGTTTCACCATCATCAATCCGGTCGTTCCGCTGCTGGTCGGCAGCTATGTGCCGGAATCTCAGCTCGCGCTCACGGTTGGCGTGATTGTTTCGGTCTATGCCGCTTGCGCCTTTCTGGCGGCACCGCTGCTGGGCGCTTTCAGCGACCGCTACGGCCGCAGGCCCGTGCTGTTGCTGTCCCTTTTCGGTTCGGCCATTGGCTATGTTGTTTTCGGCATCGGCGGCGCGCTCTGGGTGCTCTTTGCCGGGCGCATCATTGATGGCCTGACTGCCGGCAATCTGAGTGCGATCTATGCCAGCGTCGCCGATGTGTCGGCGCCCGCCGAGCGCGGTCGCGTTTATGGTTTGCTGGGAGCTGCCGGCGGCGTTGGGTTCATGTTCGGCCCGGTGGTCGGCGGTCTTCTCGGCGAAATCTCGCCGACTGCACCGTTGTTTGCCGCCGCTGTCCTGTCTTTGCTCAACATGGTCTGGGTGCAATTGGCGCTCGGTGAGACCTTGCCGGTCGAACGGCGCGCGAAAGATTTGCACTGGCGCAAGCTCAATGTCATCTCGCAGTTTTCCGGCATCTTCAGCGATCCCACCTTGCGTATCGCCTTTGCGACGTCGTTTCTGTTTTATTTCGCGGCCACGATGATGCAGAGCAATATCTCCGTTCTATTGATCGAAGTGCTGCGCTTCGGCTCGCTCGGCATCGGCATGACGCTGTTCGTCGTGGGCATCATGGACATTCTGGCGCAAGGGGTTCTGACACGCCGCTTGCTGCCGCGCTTCGGTGAATATCGGTTGGCGCGTGCCGGGTTGATGATCAACGCCGTGGGCTTCCTGCTCATCGGCGCCATCGTTTGGCTGCCGTCGGTCTGGCTGCTGATTGTAGCCATCGTCGTTTTCACCCTCGGCGATGGCCTGTTCATGCCGGCGATGAACGGCATCGTGGCCAATGCGGCGCCCGACGAGATGCAGGGCCGCGTCCAGGGCGCTTATCAGGGACAGCAGGCCATCGCCCGCATTTTTGGTCCGCTGCTCGCCGCGGCCCTGGCGCTCAATCTCGGCTCTGGCGCGCCCTATTGGACGGGCGCGCTGATCGTGGCCTTCGGGGTCTTCATCCTTATAGCGTTTCACAGTTCGGCGGAATCGTCGAACGCCATGAAGACGCGTCAAAACAAGAGAAGCTAAGCAAATCACGTTTCTATCGAAACGTGATTTGCTCTAGCGCCCTGCGCAAAACAAGCGAGAGCCGATAGAAGGCCTCACTTCGGCTGGACGAAAGCGTTGGTGTAGAAACTCTCGACCGGTGCCGGCTTTTCGATCACGCCGAGATCCATATAGAGCTTCTGGATCTGCGCCAAAATGTCAGGGTCCGTTTCGCCGAGAATCTTCTGACCTTTGTAGGTGCGTTCGATGTAGTTCTTGAACATGCGTAGAACCACATCTTCCTTGCCTTCAAAGGTCGGCACGGCGCGGATGTAGATTTTCGTCGCCGCCTGCGGATCGTCCATGACGAATTTCATGCCCTTCAAGGTGGCCTGGACGATCGCCCGCACCATCTCGGGCCGTTTGGCGATCATCGTATCGGAGGCGACGATCGCCTGGGCCGTCGTCGGGATATAATCCTTGAGCGGCATCGAGAGGGTTTCACCGACGCCATCTTGCACGCTCACTTCCCAGTCGGGCGTGCAGATGCAGGCATCGACCGCTCCGGCGATGACGAGACCGATCACGCCGGTCGGGCCCACGGCTTGAATGTTGGCGTCGTCCCGGCGGATCCCGTGTCGCGCGAGGGCGCCCAGGGTGGCGTAGAAATTTGCCTCCTGGAAAGACATGACCGAAATATTCTTGCCGCGCAGGTCCTCGATCTTGGCGATGCCGCGATCCTTGCGGGCGACCAGAACGCCAAGAGCACCGCCGCCGAGCAGACCGACGATCTTGATCGGGATGCCGTTGCCGCGCACGACGATGGGCGCATCGCCCAGCGACAGGCCGAACTCGGCATTGCCGACGCCCACCTGTTTGGCAATGTCGAGGCCGCCACGCGCAGTATGGAATTCGACATCATAGCCGGCGTCTTTGTAATAGCCGTTTTCCTGCGCCATGATCAGAGGGGAGAAGGCCGGCAAGGTGGCCGGCGCCGCCAGCAGGAAATTGATTTTCTCCAACGCCTGGCTGGAGGATGAAGCGCCGATTGCCAGAGCGGCCATCAACAGGCTGATGCGGAAACCCTTCATGCCAACTCTCCTTCATACTGAACTTGCACACTGAACGCGATGAGGATGTCGCTTAGATACGTTCGCCAAAAACGGCCTTGGGCGCTCCATCGCGTCCCGTATGCAGAGCGGCGAGCTTGCGCTGGAAATAGGCCCAGGTCTGATCGATATGACCGGGGCTGATCATCTGCCGGTGACGAAGCGCCCGCTCGTCCGCATCGGGGAAGCGGCGCCATTTCAGGTTGCTATTGGCCGCCATCACTTCGACGCGCGCCGCCCGTTCCAGAAAGATGCCGCGACATACGGTTTCGGCGATGGTGGCGCCGCAGAAAACGACACCATGATTGGCGAGAAATAAAAAATCTGCTTCTCCAAGCGCTTTGGCCACTTCGGCTCCCGCCTCGATGTCGTTGATCAAAGCGGATGTGCCATTGAAGAAGCCGATGCGCGTCAGCTTGTCGGCTTCGATCGTATAAGGATGGAAGATCGGCTCGGCTGCCGTGAGCAGGCAGGCGAATTGCGGATGGCTATGGGCGACAATGCGCACATCGTCGCGCGCCTTGAAGATTTCAGAATGGATGGGCCATTCGGAGTGGGGGCGGCCGCTGCCCGACAGCTTCTGCCCCTCAAACGAGAGGCTGACGAAATCCTCAGGACCCATGACTTCGCCGAGCCCGATATCGTTGCGCTTCATCCAAAAGAAGGAACCGCTCTCGTCGCGCAGGGACAGATGCCCCTGCGCCAGATCACCGTGTCCCTCCATTTCCAGGATGCGGCAGGCGAGCGCGAGCTGCTCAAGCTGCTCGCGCATGCGGTCGGAAGGCTGATCCATGAAGACTCCTGTCAGATGAACAGACGGCCGCCATCGCAGTTGAGATTCTGGCCGGAGACGAAATGGCTGTCGTCGGAAGCCAGGAAGAGCAGGGGGCCGATCAGGTCGTGCGGCGTCTGCACACGCTGGATCGAACGCTGTTTGGCCTCGCTCTCGAGATATTCCGGCGTCGTATTGGCGCGGTTCGAACTGCTGTCGGTCAGGCCCGGGATCAGCGTGTTGACGCAGATGTTGTGTTGGCCGAGTTCGCGCGCCAGGGCCCGGCTCAGGCCCATGACGCCCATTTTCGAGGCGACATAGTGGACGAGCCCATTGCCGCCGACGAAAACGCTGCCTGATCCGATGTTGATGATATGGCCGCCGCCGCGCCGCGTCATGGCGGGCACGACCGCCATGGTGCAGAGCCAGACACCTTTGACGTTGACGGCCATCACGCGATCGAACTCGTCGGGCGTGATCTCGTCGTAGCGCTTGCGTGTGAGATTGGCGTACATGGCGGCATTGTTGACGAGAATGTCGATGCCGCCGAACTGCTCTTGAGCGGCTTCGGCCATGGCCTGCGTGTCTTGCGGCGAGGAGACGTCGAGCCGGAAAGCATGGGCCCGGCCACCGGCTTCGGCGATGTCTGCGGCGACCTGCTTCGCGCCCTCGATGTCGAGATCGGCGACGAGAACCGCCGCGCCGACCGTGGCCAACGCCTTGCAATATTCCGCGCCGATGCCGCGGCCGCCCCCCGTCACGATTGCCGTTTTGCCTTGCAGTCTCACGCTCGTCTCCCACATCGCTTCAACAGTGAATATAGATTGACAAACAGACAATTTATTGTCAATATGAAAATATGATGCTGAAATCGGATATTGAAATCATCGATCAATTGGCCATTGAGGCTTATGCGCTTTCAGCCACGTTCCGCCGTCACGGCACCGTGCTGGCGGCCAGAGCCGGACAGACGCAGCCGCGCTGGCAGGTCTTGCGGGCGGCATCCATGGAATTGCTGTCCGTGCCGCAGATCGCGCGCCGTCTCGGCGTCACCCGCCAAAACGTGCAGCGCATCACTGATGAACTCGTCGCCGATCGGCTGGTGCAATTGGTGCTCAATCAGGATCACAAGGCCTCGCCGCATCTTGTGCTGACGCCGCGCGGACAGGAAACGCTCGACGCGCTGACGGAAGCAGGGGTCGATTATCGCAAATCGGTTTGGCCACGCCTGCGCCACGTCGATCTGGCGGACCTCGTCGCGATGCTCAAAAGCGTCAATCACGCTTTGGCCGAGGTCGATCTTGAAGCGGAGGCTGTCGAGGGCGCCAAGTCGCGGCGGTCGGGCGAGGGCCGGCGGATCAGAAAATCATCATGAGTGAGGGTGTGATGGGTCAAGCAGGCGGAAGCGAAACGAGAAGCAGTTTATCGGCCGTGCCGGTCATTGATCTGTCGCCCTTCACGGCCGGCGGATCCTTGTCGCAGCGACAGGAGACGGCGCGGCAGATTCGTCGTGCCTGTATCGATATCGGCTTCTTCTACATCACCGGCCACGGCATTTCGGTTGCCGAAATGGAATCGACTGTGAGTCTCGGGCGGCAATTTTTTGCCCTGCCGATCGCGCAAAAGGAATTGATTCTCGCGCGCCATAACGATGCCAACCTCGGCTTCATTCAGACCGGCGGCCTCGATCCCGATGCGGAAAAGCTGGCGAAGGCCGATCGCAAGGAACGGCTTTATTCGTCGCGCGCGCTCTATCCTGGCGAGCTGATCGATGAAACATCTCCCGCGGGCCGCTCGCAATGGTTGCCGGAAACTGTCCTTCCCGGCTTCAAGGATGCGATCGAGACGGCTATCGCCAATAAGGTGAGGCTTGCGCGCCAGTTGGCGCGGGCCTTTTCTCTAAGCGTCGACTTGCCGGAGACTTATCTGGAAGATTTCCATGACCGGCTCGGATGTATCAACTCGTTCAATTATTATCCGGCGGTTGATCCGGACGTCGCCGATCGTCTGTGGGGCTTCTCGCCACACACCGACTACGGCACCTTCACCATCCTCCAGCAGGACGATGTCGGTGGTCTGCAGGCTCAGAATGCCGATGGCGATTGGATCGATGTGCCGCCGAAGACGGGCACCTTCGTGATCAACGTCGGCGATCTCCTTTCGCGCTGGACCAACAATCTCTATGTCTCGACCTTGCACCGCGTGCGCAATCTGAGCCCGCGCCCGCGTTTGTCGATTTCCTTCTTTGCCTATCCCAATCCGCGCGCCACGATCGCGACCTTGCCGAGTTGCGAGACCGCACAGGCGGCCTATGATCCGGTCATTGCTGGCGATTATATTCGCAGCCTGTTGACCCAGGCCTATACGACCGGGCAGACCGGCATATCCCAGACGACGGCTCAGCGGCTTTCTCGCTAAACCCGCATCGCTTCGATCAATGCCTTCAGCGCCGGCGTCTGCCGGCGGCTGGGGTAATAGAGATAGTAGCCGGGATAGGGCGGGCACCATTCCGCCAGCACTTGCCGCAGGCGGCCTGCGGCAAGGTGAGACTTCACCTGATCCTCGAAGACATTGGCGAGGCCATGGCCATCGAGGGCGGCGTCGATGATCATTTCGGCGTCGTTGAAAATCAGCGAACCCTCGACGCGCACCTTCATTGGTCGTCCGCTCTTCTCGAATTCCCAGGCATAGAGACTGCCCGAGGTGGCGAAGCGATAGTTGAGGCAATCGTGTTCGGCCAAATCCTGCGGCCGGCGCGGCGGGGCATGCTTCTTGAAGTAGGCCGGTGCGCCGACGATGATGGAACGCAGCGGCGGGCTGATGCGCGCGGCGATCATGTCTTTTCCGATCTGCTCGCCGATCCGGATGCCGGCATCGAAACGATCGGCGACGATATCGGTGAGCCCCGCATCGACCGAAATCTCCACTTGCACGTCAGGATGTTTCGGCAGGAAGCGCCGCAGCGCCGGCCAAAGATAAGTGGTGGCCGCATGACGGCCGGCGGTAATGCGGATCAAGCCGCTCGGCCGGTCGCGCAATTCGCCAAGCGCCGCCAATTCCTGAGTGATCTCGTCGAAGGCCGGCCGAAGGGTCAGCAACAGGCGTTGTCCGGCCTCGGTCGTGCCGACACTGCGGGTTGTGCGCGCTAGGAGCCGCAGGCCAAGCCGCTCTTCCAAGGCCTTCATGGCGTGGCTCAGCGCCGATTGCGACATGCCGAGGCGGGCGGCGGCGCGCGTAAAGCTTCTATGCTCGGCAACGGCGGCAAAGAGGGCGAGATCGCTGAGATCGTCCCGTTTCATTCATGCATCCATTTCATAAGGCCACTTTAATTATGGCATTAAATGTCAGAGGTTCAATGCGCGGGTTGGCGGAACGTCGGGAGCCATCGCTTCAAGCGAGCGAAGTGGTGATAGGGCTGTCGTGACAAACCGTCATTGCCGACCTTAAAATGCTCTGCAATGATGGATTCTTCTCAAATTTCATCTGTTTCCTATCGCGCGCGCTACACACCTGAGATAGTGCGCGACGCGGTGAAAACCTATGTGCGCCGCCGGCTTTTCGCCGAGCAGAAGGGCTTGTGGATCGCCGCCGGGGCCATGGCCGTGTTGTTCATTGGGTTGCTGTGGAGTGGGCAGCGCGATTGGCTCACCGGCATCGTGGGCGCGGCCGCCGTCTTGCCTGCTCTGCTGCTGATCGCCGGCTGGCGCGCCCATAGCGCCAATACGGTGGGCCGCTTCTCGCGCATGAAAGAGCCGGTCGCGGAGATCGCCTATGACGCAACGACATTGTCGTTCACGTCCGATCTGGGCAGCGCCCAAGTGCCCTGGTCGCAGCTGACCGAAGTCTGGCAGCGGCCGGGCTATTGGATGATCTTCTTCGACAAAAATCAGTTCAACGTTTTGCCGGATGACGACATGCCGGACGGGTTGCGACAGAAGCTGCGTGATAATGTGTGAGCTTACATTTTGGGGCACCTGTCGGCTCTGATGCATTGGCTTAATTGATGTTTCTTAGGCAAGAATCGCCCCATTCTTGCGAAAATTCGAATACACGATGCATACGTGTGCAAGGCTGTTGCTCCGCGTGAAGCACCCGCCTATCATCGCATCATCTCTCGGAAAATATGGACGCTTCCGCGATGAGGGGGTTCACGCGTCATAATCTTGCGCGGTTTCCGCGCCGGCAGGTTCTGAAGGCGATGGGGGCGTCGGCATTCTGTGCCCCGGCCTTGCCGCGTCAGCTCCTGGCCCAGACCGCTGCCAGCTTTCGGCCGGGCCCTTATCGCACGCTTGATGAATTGTCGGCTTCACTCCTCGCATCGGGTGTTTCCGCCGAGGAGGCGAAGATTCTTTTGCCATTGGCGAAACCCGCCATCGCTCTGCAATCCACGGCCGCCGACGATACGACGATCGCGCTTGGTGCCAGCAAGATCGGTGGTTCACCCGATGTGCCGCGCGACTTTGTCTGGCCGGAGCGCCAGCCCACGGCTTTTGGCTTGTCGGTCGTCGAAACCTTGCGAGGCTATTTAGCCGACAGTGCGGAAGATGACCTTAAGAGCCAGATCGCCCTGAAAGAACATTTGGCCAAGCGTGTGGCGCCTTTAGCGTTCATGGCGCAGATCGATTTGGCCGCTTGCGCCGCGGCTGGGCCATGCGATGCGGATATGCCGCGCACGGGTCACTTTCTGCTTTTCTACGATCTCGTCTTCAACCCGGAAACAGGCCGAGAAACGAACGGCAATCGTCTGTTCCAATTGATTCATGTGGAAGGCGATCTGACGCGGCATGTCTCGCCCGATCTTGGTTTTCCTTTATTCGGCGGCGTGGAAGCCTATCGCAATTGCCTGCCGTCGGCGCAGTTCAAACCGATTTTCACTTATACTTTGCCCGATCAGCGCGCCGCGCCGATCACACCGAGCTATCTCAACCGGCCTTATCCGCACGAAAACTGGAGCGACGGCCAGCCGACCCATCTCGATGCTTCCAATCGCTTGGGCGGCTGGCCTGAAAACATCCGACGCGAGATGACGATCGCGCTTTCGGCCGAGGATGCCCGCATCAACATCGCGTCGTTGAAATATCGCGAGATCTTCAAACTCTTGGGAGAAGCCGCTCAGGAATGGGTGATGTTGTTGCAGATCGGCGCCTATGACAACGACATCAACGATTTTAACGGCCTTTATTACGTCTGGATCCGGCGCCGCCATTTGCGCGCGCGCGATTTCAGCCAAGCACGGCTGATCTATCAGAAGGATGGGTGAGCGTTTTCGAGCGAAGTGGAGGCTGGTTCGCGTGAAGAAAGCGCGCCAAAACAAGGCTTGGCGCGCTCACATGCTCGCCAGCGTCACGATCGCTCGGCCTTGCGCATCGAGCAGCATCAGCTTGCCGCGCTGCGGATCGACGCGCCAGGCGCGGACATCGGCGAGGGCCGCGAAGAACTTGGCTTCCTGGTTCATCGCCGCGGGCACGCAGGCCATTTTGGTGCTGGCAACGCGACCAAAGTTGATCCGCTCGCCGTTGATGGTCGCGCGGCCAGCCATACGGTTGCAGCCGCCGCTGCCGCTCACCGCGCCATCAGGCGCGATGTCCAGCACCGTTTGCAGGCGATCGATCACGCCGCCACCGCCAATGTCTTCGGCAAGCCAGCGCCCATCGGGCCGGCTGGGGGCGACCGGCGTATCCGTGCGCGGCCCGTCGCCGACCCGTTCGACCAGAATGTCGGTATTGCCAAAGCCACCCCGTCCGCCGGCCAGCCCTTCCGCCGACAGGCTATGGCGCGTCGTATTGATGAACAGAAGCCGGCCATTGAGCGTGATGCGCGCTTGCAGGGCGTAGCTGAAATTGGGCCTGATCTGCGCATCGTCATAACGCAGCCGATAACGCAGCGGCACCTGCCGGCGTGGCCACAGCGTCGTGCGCGCCAAAACCCGGGCTGGCGCGTCGGCCAGCGAAACATCGATCAATTGCACTTCGACGATGGCCGACGGGGGCAGCGCCATGCGCTCGCGATAGGTCACGGTGCCACTCAAGGTGCGCGGTTTGGCGATCGCGAGCGTGGCATGGGTCAAGGTGGCGAGAAGAAGAGCAAGAATCGCAGCCGCGCGCCGTCCGTTGGCAATGTTCATCGCAACCTCGCTTGCATCGGATGGCGCCGAAAGGCACCGATGCCGCGATCGTAGCGGGATGTTTTTCCGGGAGCCAGCCCTATCGTCTTATCCCATTGGTCTGACTTTCATGTTATCAAACCACAGAGAAACCAACGTAGAGATCGAGGTGAACGAATCCATGAGTGCGATCACCGTTAACAAGGAAATGCAGGATGCCGGCAATGGCCGCTACTTCGCGCGCATCGCCGGCATCGATGCCGAAGCGGAAATTACCTTTACCGTTCCAGGCCCTGGCATCATCAGCGCCAATCATACCGGTGCGCCGCCGGCGATGCGCGGCACGGGCGCGGCGGGTGCCCTCGTGGACTATATGATCAACGACGCACGCCAATCGGGTTTCAAAATCATTCCGCGCTGCCCCTATGTGCGCGCGCAATATGCGAAACATCCCGAATGGGCTGATGCGTTCACCACCAAACCCGGCGAAGAGCCTTAAGCGGGGAAACTCATGTCGCAGCCGCAAGCTTACGAGCGCTTCCTGGCACTGCACGGGCGCACGTTCATCATGCCGAATGCCTGGGATGGTACGTCGGCCGTTCTGCTGAAACGCGCGGGCTTCGAGGCTTTGGGCTCCACGTCACTGGCCATCGCTTTTGCGATGGGGCGCAACGATGGCGCTCATGCGGTGAGCCGCGAATTGGCATTGGACAATGCCACGATGTTGGCCCGGCTGACCGATTTGCCGGTCAATGGCGATCTCGAAGACGGCTTCGGGCCGTCGCCCGAGGATTGCGCGCTCACCGTGCGTGCGGCGATCGATGCTGGTCTCGCCGGGCTCGGCATCGAGGACACGACCGCCGATCCGCAAAAGCCGATCCATGATTTCGATGCGGCGGTGGCGCGCATCAAAGGCGCGGTCCAGGCGGCGCGCGGCCGCATCGTGCTCACTGCGCGCACCGACAATTTTCTGCAAGGCCGCCCTGATCTCGACGATACCATCCGTCGTCTCGTCGCCTTCGCCGAATGCGGCGCCGACGTGCTCTATGCGCCGGGCCTGCCGGATATCGAGGCGATCAAGAAGGTCGTGCGTACCGTAGCGCCCAAGCCCGTCAATGTGGTGGTCGGCCCGCGCAGCGGCCCGGTGCCGCTCAGCGTGCTGGAAGAGGCCGGTGTCAAGCGCGTCAGCCTCGGCGGCGCGCTTTATCGCCGGGTGATGGCCGATCTCGTCGATGCGGCGCAAGCGCTGAAAGCCGGCGATATCGCTTCGGCGGCCAAGGGCATCGCCGCCGGCGAAATCGCGGCGCTGCTGCCGAAATCGTGATGGGGCTTAGCGCGCGATCGCGACGATGCCGAGGATCGACGCGATGAAGGCCAGGCCAATGCGAAGGCCGTGCAGCCAAAGCCAAGTGTCGAGTTTACCGGGGACTTGATTCAAGGGCACGGTCTTGGCCGCGAATTGCGCATTGCTCGGCAGATGATAGGCGAAAGTCACGATCAGAACCGCGATGATACAGGCCGATGCCGCCAGCCAGAGCGTGCGCCCTCCATCGTTCCAGCCGATGTAAAGCGAGCCGGCAAGCCCGATGAGAGCGGGAACGACGACGAACGGAATGGCTTGCGCCACGAAATGATTGTTCTGAGCGAACCAGTCGAGAAACGCCTGGGGCGCGAGGCTTTTCCAATAGGCACCGAGGATGATGCCGATGGCGAGCATGACGCCGGCGAACGCGGCCGAGCCCGCTATCGCCACGATGTTGAAGAGCAAACGGGCCATGGTCTCCTCCCTACGCGACGCAGATGCCAGGCACCGCAATCTTCTGGAACAGGTGCGGCGAGGCGACGGCGCTGGCCGGATAGGCCGTCAGTCGGGCGTGAAACTCGGGATGGGTAAAGGCGGCTCGGAAAGCTGCCGTCGATTCCCAGACGGCGTAATTGAGATAGATCGGGCTGTCGCCGACGGCGCGATGAAGCTGGGTCGAGATGCAACCGGGCTGTCGCGTCATGAAGTCGGCGTCGTGGCGCCATGCGGCGAGGAAAGTGGCCTCATCAGCGGGATCGAGGGTGAAGACGTTCACCAGAACGACGGGCGAAGCATCAACGGCAATCTGTTTCTCGATCGGAAAGGTGGGGTCCATCGAACGCCGAACGGGCATGACACGCTCCTCGAATGAACTATATTGACATCATGGTGTCGAAATGAATTGCATATTGACATCATGATGTCAAATAAGATGTATGGTGCATATGGTGAAGCCCAAGAAAGCGACCGCGGGGTCGGCCGTGACCGACCTCATTCTCGAGCTGTTTCAGGTCAATAACCGTCTGCTGACGGCTGGCGACAGGCTCGTCGCCGAACTCCGGCTGACGAGTGCCCGCTGGCAGGTCTTGGGTGCCATCGTGGCCACCGAGCGGCCGCAGCCCGTCGCGTGGCTGGCGCGCGACATGGGCGCCAACCGGCAGAATGTCCAACGCATCGTCAACGATCTGGAACAGGAAGGGCTCGTCGCTTTCCTGCCGAACCCCCATCACCGCCGCGCCCAACTGGTCGATCTCAGCGAGCGCGGCAGGATCGTTTACGACCGGGCGCTGAAGCTGCAGGGCCCCTGGGCTGAAAGCGTCGCCAATGGCCTGACGTCGAAAGACATCGAAACGGCGCGCAACGTTCTCAAAGTGCTGCGCAGCAATCTGGAGACGCAGGCCGAGGACGAGTGACGGGAGCGTGGCAAGTCACGCGCCCGCCGATACTCTTCGGACTTTGCTCAGGCGCTTGCGATCGCCAGCTCCAGGGGGAAGCTGTCGACGACTTCGCGGCCCTGTTCGTTAAGAATGAAAGTGTGGCCGAGGAAAATGCCGAAGAGACCGTCCATGGTGATCGGATTCGGTTCGGCCATGATCACCATCCCCGGTTTCAGTACGGTATCGGAATGAGGATGCTTATCATATTCCGTGGTGACATGAGGCTCGTCGGTGACGAGATCGATGCCATGGCAATGGATCGGCCGCGATTGCACACCCTTCTCGCGAAAGAACTTTGAGGCTTCCCACATATTGGCGATCGGATTGCCGGGCAGCATCTCGGCGACGATTTTTTTGTAGCCGGGCACGGTAATGTCTTCCCAGAACCGGCGCACCATATCGGTTGGCTCGCCGATGCAGACGGGTGAGCCGATCTGCGCGGTATAGCCGCGATAGGCGGCGGCCAGCTCCATATTGATGATGTCGCCCTTCTGCAGCACGCGATTGGACGGGCGGGGATTGCCGAAAACCATCGCCGGGTTCGCCATCGGGGTCGAGCCGATGATGAGAAAGTCGATATCGCCGCCGCCTTCGAGGATCGCATTGGCCGCCGCCGCCCGCAGTTCATATTCCTTCACGCCTGGTTTGGCGCGCGCGACAAGGGCTTCCATGGCGCGCTGGGTCAGGACGCCCGCCTTGCGCACGCAGGCGAGTTCCTCCTCGCTATGGATGACGAGCAGTTCGTGCAAAAAATCCTTGGTGAAGACGAGTTCCGCATCGGGCAGGCCACGGCGTAAAACTTCGTATTGGTTGACCGGCATATAATCGCCATGGCGCGGGTCGATCTCCATCAGGCCGATGCGACCGCGTTCGAGCTTGAGTTCGCGCAACCGTTCCACCATCACGTCGGCATAGCGCCCGCCGCGACTGTGGCGAACGTCCGTCACAGCGACTTCGACCAACCGGCGGACGGCTTCCGCATGCGTGCCGCCCATCGAATAGATCATGGTCGGCTCGCCATGCAGCGGCACCAGGATGTAGCAACACAAAGCATGCCATTCCCAATGGCCGGTGAGCCAGGCCATGCCGGCGCCAAAGCTCCAATGGCTCGGCCCGCCCGGCACGATCATGCAATCAAGCCGATGCTCCCGCATCTTCGCTCGCAAAGCTTCGTAGCGGCGCGCATATTCCTGCGCGGAAAACTGCTCGTAAACCGCATCGCGATAATAGGGCGTATCGCGCATGTTGGTGAAGGGGATCGATTGGTCCAAACGATCGCGTATATCCTGCCAAGAGTTCGTGCGCGTCGCTTGCATCGTCTGGCCGGCCATAAGTTTACTCCATCGAGAATGTGAGTGTTTCGTGGTTCTGATTTTGCCGGTCAGGGCGAGCCGACCTTGGTGTCCTTCAGAAGCTCTCGGTAGAGCTTTTCGTCAGACTTCATGAGGTCGTTGAATTCATCGGGCGTGCTGCTGGTGAGCTCGAAGCCCTGTGCGTGCAATCGCTCGATGACATCGGGCATCCGTAAGACGCGGGCAATGTCGGCGTTGATTTTGTTCAACACGGGCACCGGCGTATTGGCCGGCGCCATGGCGCCGAACCAGGCGTCATATTGATAGTCAGGCAGGCCGGCCTCGGCGAAAGTCGGCACATCGGGGAGCGCGGGGCTGCGCTGGGACGTCGCGATCGCGATCGCTTTGAGCATGCCGCTCTTGACCTGTTCGATGGTCAGATTGAGCGCCAGGAAATAAATATGGGAATCGCCGCGCTGAACGCTCATCAGCGCATCGGTGCCGCCCGTGTAGGGGATTTGAACGAAATTCGTTTTGGTTATTTTCTTGAACAACTCGGCGGAGAGGAAGGAGGTACTGGCGAGACCGGCGGAGCCATAATTCAATTGGCCGGGTTTCGCCCGTGCGAGAGTGATCAGGTCCTGTAGTGTGTTCGGCGGAAGCGTCGGCGTCGTCACCAACACAAGCGGCACCGAGGCGAGTTTGATGACGCCCTGGAAATCGGTGATCGGATCGAAAGACAGATTTTTATTGATGAGCCCGCCGACGACGTGACCATTCGACATCATCATCAGCGTATAGCCGTCCGGGGTGCTTTTCGCGACGCTCGCGGTTCCCGGCATGCCCGGCCTGTTCTCGACGATGACGGACTGCTTCCAGATTTCCTGCAATTTATAGGCGATCACGCGCGCCAGCCCGTCAACGGCGCTGCCGGCGCCGATCGGCGTGACGATTTTGACCGTTTGCGTGGGAAAGTTTTGCGCTATCTCGGTCTTGTCGGAGGCCGCTTTGGAGGGAACGGAGAACACGCTCATCGCCAATATCGCGATGCAACACGAGACGATCTTGCGCCAAGTCATCTTGTGCCAAGGCATCATGTGCAGAGCCATATCCGCCTCCCACGCGGTCTGATTTATCTCTCCGGGCTGTAGGTCGCCATCGAATGCGCGTCTATCACGAAGCGGCGAATTATCGGATTCCCGTCATTTTTGAGTTTTGGAAGAGGGCGGTTCCCGGAAGGCGGAGGGCGCGGGACATTGCTGGGGCCAAGCGTTGCTGGTAAAAAAACAATGCCCATCCCTTAAAGCGCAGGTGTAGCCGGATGCCGTTGGGAACACTGCCGCTTGCCGATGCTGCCCAGTCCCTGTGGCTGGAGGTCAAGCATGAGCGGGCCTTCAGGCCGGCGCATCTGCGCCACCGGCACGAATTTCATCAGATTGGCGTATGTCTGAAAGGCGGCGCCAATCTGGCATGGTGGAACGAGGACGCCGGCTTTCGCAAGGTTCTGGCCGGACATCGCAACATCGTCGTCAATCCCGCTGAAGCGAGCCATTCCATTGATTGGACAGGTTCGTTGGAGCGGATCATGCTCGAGTTGAATTGTGCGGTCGTCCGGCGGATCGCCGGTGAACTTGGTCTGCGTGACGATATCAGTTTGCATGGCACCCCGAGCGGTCGCGACGACACGATCTGGCATCTGGCTTTTATGTTGTATCGCGACACCGAGGCCAATCCGCTGGCGTCGGCGCTCTATGCGGAATCGGTCGCCAATCTTTTGGCCGTTCGTTTGTTGAAGCAATTCACCGACATCAAAACCGTCCCGACCTTGTCGGTGTCGCCACTGACCAGCAAGCAGATGGCCATCGTCGATGAATACATCCACACCTATCTCGGCGAGGACATCGATGTCTCGCGTCTGGCGGGGGTGCTGAACCTCGGCCCGCTGCAATTTTCGCGTCGCCTCAAGGCGCGAACGGACATGTCGCCGCATCAATATGTGACGAACAAACGGATCAACCGGGCCTGCGAACTGTTGGTCGCAACACGGCAGTCGATCGTCGACATCGGGCTGGAAGTGGGCTTCAGCGGGCAAAGTCACTTCGCCGCCCGCTTCAAGCAGATCGTCGGCGCGACGCCACGCGAATACCGCAACATCAAGAACGGCACGCGCTCCGGGGACGAGGGCCGGGCTAACTGATCGTCGCTGGCGTCACCGATCCAGCCATTTCGCCATGATGACGCGCGGCGTTTCCTCATAACCCAGGTGATCGTAGAAGCCGATCACCTTGGTGTTGCTCTCGCGCACAATCAATTGCACTTTGCCGATGCCGCGCTGGCGCAGCCAGTCTTCCCCTGCCGTCACCATCTGTCGGCCGATGCCGCTGCTGCGCGCTGTGGGGGCGGCGGCGACATAATAGAGCCAGCCGCGATGGCCGTCGTGGCCGACCATCACCGTGCCGACAATGCGGCCGTCGGCATCGATGCCGACCAGAACATCAGAGGATGCGCCGCCGCGTGCGAAACGAAAATCGGCACTCGGATCGTTGTAGCTCACGACGAGGTCGCAGGCGCGCCACAGCGCCACGACAGCGGTTTCGTCATCGGGCAGGGCGTTTCGGATGGTCAGATTCATGAGAAGGCTCGGCAGGAAAGAAGCGCCTGATGTAGCGGCTTCCGCGATCCGTGCAAACCCCTCATACATTGTTGAAAGTTCGCGGTGTCATTCCCGACGCACCGCAGGTGCGAGCGGGAATCCAGAGCGAGTGGTAAAATGTTACGCGATGTCCAAGCGTCATAGTCGGGCCGGCATTGTACCACTCGCTCTGGATCCCCGCTCAGCCGCTGTGCGGCTGTCGGGGATGACACCAAAGATTTGCGTCGTTCTGCGCCAACGCTTCAATCGCCGGACCGCGCCTTCGCATCACGCTGATAGACGGCAAAGATGGCTTTGCCAATCAACGATGTTTCGGCTGCCATGCAGTGCTCGTAGACCTGCGCGCGAGCCGTCTGAATCTCCGGCGACTGCGGTATCGCATCGCTGGCGAATTCGATCAGATGCGCCGCCAGCCGCGTGCGGCGGCTCTCCGCCAGTTCTGTCGCGCGTCGCGCCAGCCGTTCAGCGCCGCCGGCGAGCGCGCTGATCTCGGTGGCCAGCTCCTCATCCGGCGCGGGCTTCAGATGCGCCGGATTGCCGTCGAACCAGCCCGCGTAAAGATGCCAGATGTTGCGCACGACGAACTCCGGGTCGTCGTATTTGGGCTGAAGCCACGGCCGCGCCAGCAGCTCTGGCGACAGGCGCACCTGATGCAGAATATCGTCGAGGGATGCGCCGGTGTTCATCAGCGCCACGGTTTGCGTGACAAGGCTTTCCAGGGCGTCGGCGCCGCTGCCGAGCAATTCGCTGACACGGGCCGCGTTCTGCACCACCGGACCATGCCCCGGCACGAGAACGGCGGGCGATAAAGCTTGCATTTGACGCAGCGCCCGCGCCCAGTCCGGCGCATAGCGCTGCACCTTGCGCGGATTGCCGGCATTGGGAAACACCCAGACGACGAAATCGCCGCTCGCCAGAATGCGTTGCTGTGGCAGCCAGACGAAGGTCGCGTCGTCCGTTTCGCCGCGCCCATGCAGAAGTTCGAACGTCACGCCGCCGATGTCGAGGCGCAGGGTATCGTCATAGACCTCATCCGGGCGACGATGATGGTCGGGGAACGTATAGCCCGGCTGGTTGAACTGCCGGCCCATGACCAGCGAGTTGAGGCCGTGCGTCGTGTCATAACGTCTGAAACGGTTGAGCACGTTGCGATGAGCTATGACGCGTGGCCGGCTGAAACCCTTGGTATCAGCCTCTTGATCGTAAAGCCGGGCGCCCCACGTGTGGTCGATATGGCCGTGGGTATAGATGATCGTATGGACGGGCGCCTCGTTCCAGCGACGCAGGGCGGCGAATGTTTGCGCGGCGGTTTCGCGGCTGCCGCTGTCGATGAGAACGAGCCCCTCGGCGGTGCGCACGGCCGTTGCATTGCCGAAGAAATAGCTGGTGTGGATGGCAACCACATCGTCGGCGATGCTCTGCGTGACGCCACCAGCGACACTGGCGGTCCAGTCTTCCAAAGTGGCCGCGCCGGACCAAAGACGTTCGAAAAGTTCACTCTGCTGATCATTCATAATCACATCCCTGGCCGGCCCGGCGATGAACGCGCCGACTTTACTATAGGATGCGACTTGAAGCAGAACCTACTGCCAGATCATGACAAGAGGAGGCGAGTTTGGCAGGAGTGTTGAAAACCTCAGTGTCATCCCCGACGGCCGCGGAGCGGCTGAGCGGGGATCCAGAGCGCGTGGTAGAATGTTCTTTACGGCGATGATGCAACGCTTTAGCGCACGCCCCTGGATTCCCGCTCGCGCCTACGGCGCGTCGGGAATGACACGGAGAGTTTCCCGCCTACTATAAGCTCACGCCGCCTGTTTCGGCATGGGGCCGATGTAAATCGATTGCGGCCGCACGAGCTTGCCGCCGGCGATCTGTTCGCGCGCATGGGCGAGCCAGCCGATCGTGCGCCCCATGGCGAAAACGCAGGTGAACGTATCGGGCGGGAAGGCCAGGGCTTCCAGCAGCAGCGCCGTGTAGAACTCCACGTTGGTTTGCAGCGAGCGGTTCGGTTTGCGCTCGCGCAGGATGGCCAAAGCCGCCGCCTCAACTGCTTCCGCATAGGCGAGGCGGCCGGCAGTCGCGTCGAGCTTGCGGATGGCGCGCTTCAGTGCGTCAGCGCGCGGATCGCGGACGCGATAGATGCGATGGCCAAAGCCCATCAGCCGATCGCCGCGCTCAAGCGCCGCTTCGAGCCAGGCTTTCGCATGGGCGGCGTCGCCGATCTCGTCGAGCATGTCGATGACGGGTCCGGGAGCGCCACCATGCAACGGGCCTTTCAAGGCGCTCAAGCCGGCGAGGACCGCGGATGTGAGGCCGGCGCGCGTCGAAGCGACGACACGCGCGGCGAAGGTGGAGGCATTGAGGCCGTGATCGCACACGGTGACGAGATAGGCATCGAGGGCCGCCGCCTGCTTTGTACCAGTCGTTTTGCCGCTCATCATGCGCAGAATGTCCTGGGCATGGGGCAGGGCGGCATCGGGTGCCAGAGGCGCAAGGCCACGCTGCGCGCGCACGATCGCCGGCGTGAACACGGCGGGGGCCGCCAGCAGCCGCAGCGCTGTCGCGAGATCGTCTCCATCCGCCAGCCGCGCCATGAGCGCCCGCAAAGCTTCGGTGGGAGAACGGCTGACAAGCGTTTTGTCGAGCGCGGCGACTTCGCCGAACACTTCGACGCGCGCTAAACCGAGCGCGGCGGCGAGATCTGCATCCGAAGGCAGATCGGGGAAGAAGCCATCGAACATCAGGCGCACCGCCTGCGCGAAGTCCGTATGGCCGGCGATGTCTTCGAGCGCATGGCCGCGCAGGATCAGGCGGCCGGCGGCCCCATCGACCTCGGACAGAACCGTTTGGGCGGCGACGACATTTTCCAGACCATCGGAAATGGGAATGAGGTCGGACATGGCTGAACTCCATCAAGCAAATCAAATGATGGCTTGAGGATTGGCCTTGATGGGCATAGAATCAATATTGATAAATATAATCAATATATCCACGTGCGAACCCCCGGCGTGCAAACCCATGCGTGCAAATCCATGACTGACTGGCTGACCGCGCAAGAAGTGATGACACGGCTGAAACTGCGGCCGCAGACGCTCTATGCCTATGTCAGCCGGGGCCGCATCGAAGCGAAGGCCGATGACGAGGATCCACGTCGCAGGCTCTATCGTGCCGCCGATGTCGATCGTCTGAGCTATCGCAAGACGCGCGGCCGTCGGAATGCTGTTATCGCCGAGGATGCCATCGCCTGGGGCGAGCCGGTGCTGGCGTCCGCCATCACCACGGTGGCGCAAGGACGCCTGTGGTATCGCGGACAGGATGTGGAAGAGCTCGCACAAGCCGCGCGGCTTGAAGATGTCGCGCGGCTGCTGTGGGCCTGCGGCAACGCGCGCTTTCCGCCGCAGACCAACCGCATTGGGCCCGGCACGCCCTCGCAACGCATGTTCGCCACCATCGCGGCGCGCGCCGCGAACGATCCCGCCATCGCCGGGCGCACGCCGAAGGCGCTTTATTTCGAAGCCGCCGCCGTGCTCGATGCTTTGGTCGATGCAGTGGCGGGCGGGCCGGGCGAAGGGCCGATCCATGATCGTCTGGCGCGTGCTTGGGGATGCGATGCGCAGGGCGCCGATCTCATTCGTCGCGCGCTCGTCTTGCTCGCCGATCATGAATTGAACGCCTCGACTTTTGCCGTGCGTGTCACCGCGTCGACGCGTGCCTCTCTTGCCGCTTGCGTCATGGCCGGGCTTGCCGCGCTTTCGGGGCCGCTGCATGGCGGCATGGCGCGGCGCGTGCTGGTCTTCCTCGAGGAAACGAGACGGGTCGGCATCGAGAGCGCTGTGCAAGCGCGGCTTCATCAGGGAACGGTGGTGCCGGGCTTCGGTCACCCGCTTTATCCGGAAGGCGATCCGCGCGCGCGTGCCTTGCTGTCGGCTTTTGAGATGCCGGAAGAATTCGCCAACGTTCAGCGGATGACGGAGACGATTACTGGCGAAGCCCCGAACATCGATTTTGCGCTGGCCGCACTCGCATCCGCGCTGAAGCTGATCGATGACGCACCGTTCCTGCTGTTTGCGACGGCGCGTTGCACCGGCTGGATCGCGCATGCTCTTGAGCAATTCCAAAGCGGTCGTCTCATTCGCCCGCGTGCGCGCTATGTCGGTGCGGCGCCAGCTACGGTGTGACGTAGAGACATTGGCTTTCGTCTGTTCGCGCGTCAGTTTCAAGTCAGCTTCGAATCTCGCTGCGCTGCAAGACGAAGTCGAGGCCGTGTCGTCGTGCGCAAGGCTTGCTTGTGGATCGTAAAGCGAAGGAAGCCGTGTTAGTATCTACAACATAGCAAATGGAACGATAGGCTTTGCGCGCGGTTGTCTTTGTTCAGCCACGGTTCAGGTGAACAACGGCTAACTGTACCCTGACAATTTCCGTAGGGTGCGGTGCGGGCGAAACGAACGACGAGGGAAATCATGCGTTTGATCTGGACACTCATCGTTTCCACCTTGCTCGCAATCCCAATTCACACCCCTTCCATCGCGCAGCCCGCCCCAGCGCAACCCACCGAAGCGCGATTCGGTTTCGTCATCGGTAATGATGACTATGGCAATGCCTCCTTGCCGACGGCCGCCAATGATGCGGCGCTCGTCGCCGATGCTCTGAAGTCCGCCGGCTTCGATGTGACGGGCGCGCGCAATCTCGATGTCGATACGTTCCGCTCCGCCTATCGGGAATTCGTCGAGAAGGTGCAGGCCGCCGGCCCCGGCGCGGTCGCGGCCATCTATCTGTCCGGCTATGGCGTGCAGAGCGACGGCGAGAACTATTTCGTTCCGGCCGGCGCGCGCATCACGCGCGAGGCCGATCTGGCGCTGGCTGCCATTCGCCTCTCCGATCTGACGCGCCCGCTCGCTGGCCTGCAAAATCGCGCCAAGATCGTGCTGTTCGATCTGGCTTATCCAAGCCCCTTCGCCAAGGAAGCCGCCACGCCGCCGGGCTTGACGCTGACCGATCCGGATCGCGGCAGCCTCGTCGGCTTTAACGCCGGTCCGGGCGAAGTCGCGCCGATGCCGAAGGCGCCTTATGGACCTTATGCCCAAGCGCTCGCCGAAATGCTGCGGCAGCCGGGTCTCGACATGAACGAGATCATGGTGCGCGTGCGTGCCCGTACCGCCGAATTGACCGCCGGTGCGCAAGTGCCCTGGCATGTCTCGAAGATCGATCCGCCGCTGGCTCTGCTCGATCGCGGTGCCGGCGCCCCGGCGATGCAGGTCTCGCCGGAAGCGATGATCGAACGTCGCCGCCGGCCACTGCGCGAACTCTCGGCCGATGAAGCTTATGCAACCGCGCTCGAACTCGATACCATTCGTGGCTACGAGGATTTCATCGCGGCTTTCCCGTCGAGCCCTTATTCGCGCAACGTGCGCGGCATGTTGGCGGCGCGGCGCGAGGCTTTCATTTGGCGCCGTACGCTGATCGTCAATTCGCCGGACGGCTATTGGAGCTATCTGCGTCGCTATCCGCGCGGTCCGCATTCGCTGGAAGCGCGCGGACGCCTGGGCCGCTTGTCGGCCGCGTTGGAACCGCCGCCGAGCTTCACTGAAATCACTTATGACGTGCCGCCGCCGCCGCCGACCGAAGCCGTTTTCTTCGAGGGCGGAGGCGCGCCGGTCTATTATGTGGCAGCACCGCCGCCACCGCCGGCTGTCTTCATGGCGCCGCCGCCGCCCTGGTGGACGCCGCCGCCGCCGCCAGTGTGGAGCGCCGGTTCGGAATATTTCCTCGCCGAACCTGCCGTCGTGCCGCCGCCTGCCTGGGTCTATCCGCCGGCTTATGTCGCCGCGCCGCCGCCGCCGATCGTCTATGAAGAGGATCGTCCGGCCGGTGCTTCGATCGCGCCTTATGTGGCCATCCCGGCGGCGCTCGCTGTCGGCATCGTCGCCGGCCGCATCATCGCCAATCGTTCCGGCCGTCCGCCGATCGTCGGCGCGCCGCCGCCGGGTGGACCGGGCGGTCCGACCACCATGCCGATGGGCGGCGGTCAGCGCCCGTTCCTGCCGCCGGTCGCGGCGCCGCCGAGCGCGGTGCGGCCGGGCACGACGCAGCTCATCAACCTGCGGCCGGGCACCGGCGCGCCGGTGCAGCCGGCCCCTGTGGTGGTGAAGGGCAATCCGCAGCAATTGCTCAACACGCCGGGCCTGGGCACGCGCCCTGGCCAGCCGGGCACGCCGGTCACGATAGCGCCGACAACCGCGCCTCAGCCGGGCGCGCCGCAGCCGGGCCGTCCGCCGGGACTTCCCGGCGTGCCGGGCCAGCAACCGGGGCAGGCCGCGCAGCCGCCAGTCACCGCGCCGGTGCCAGGCGCGCAACCCGGCCGTCAGCCCTTGCCGGGCTTGCAGCCAGGCGCGCCGACGGCAACTGCGCCCGTTCCGGGGGCTCAACCCGGTCGTCCGGGAGCTCCGGTGCCGGGTGGTCAGGCTCTGCCTAATGTGCAGCAGCCGGGCCGTCCGCCGGGAGCGCAGCCCGGACAAGCGCCCAATCAAGCTGCGCATCCGCCGGGCGCGCCGACAACGACGGCGCCCGTTCCGGGAGCGCAGCCGGGTCGTCCGGGCGGTCCGGTGCCGGGCGGTCAAGCTCTGCCCAATGCCCAGCAGCCGGGTCGCCCGCCAGGAGCGCAGCCGGGTCAGGTGCCCAATCAAGCCGCGCACCCGCCGGGGGCTCCGACAACGACGGCGCCTGTGCCGGGGGCTCAGCCGGGTCGTCCGGGTGGTGCCGTGCCGGGTGGTCAGGCTCTGCCGAATGTCCAGCAGCCCGGCCGTCCGCCGGGAGCGCAGCCGGGACCGGTGCCGAACCAAGCCGCGCATCCGCCGGGTGCCCCAGCCACGACGGCGCCTGCGCCGCAGCCGAACCGTCCGGCTCTGCCCAATGCACAGCCGCCGCGTCCGCCGGTTGCGCCGCCCAATGCGGGTGGCCCGAACCCGGCGCAGCAGCAGCTTCTGCAACAGCAGCAACGCCAGCAGCAGTTGCAGCAACAGCGTCAGCAGGCTGACCAAGCCCGCCAGCAACAGTTGCAGCAGCAGCGCCAGCAGGCCGATCAGGCGCGCCAACAGCAGTTGCAGCAGCAACGCCAGCAAGCTGATCAGGCTCGCCAGCGTCAGCAACAACAGCAGCAGCAAATGATGCAACAGCGTCAGCAGCAACAAATGCAACAGCAGCGTCAGCAGCAACAACAACAGCAGATGATGCAGCAACGTCAGCAGCAGATGCAACAACAGCAGCAGCAGCAACGCCAGCAACAGCAGCAGATGATGCAACAGCGCCAACAGCAGCAGATGCAGCAGCAAAGGCAGATGCAGCAACAGCAACACCAACAGCCGCCGCGGGCTCCGCAACAGCCACAGCGGCCCCGCAGGGAACCGTGAACACGATGCGCGGTTAACGCGGTCTGGCTGAGCTTTTGGAGCGCGGCGGTCTTATCGGCCGTCGCGCTCTTTCTTGATGCGCGGCGTCTTAGCGCGTGTCTTGGCGCTCCGGCCTTCTTCCCGTGCGAGGGGAACCAGCATCACCAGCTTGTAATCTGGCCGTTCGGAGGGGGTGAACGTGTGCTGCGTATAGGCGAGCGGGCCGTCGAGCGGATGGTCGAACGTGCGCAAGCCACCGGCGCGATGCTGCACATCCTGTTCCGCCCAGGCCTGTGCGAACAGCGGAGACTCCTGTCGCAGGCTGTCGACGAGGCTTTTGACGCGCGCATCGCGAAAAGTGTGGCCGTAGTCGGCGCGGAATTCCGCCAGCAAGCGGCGCGCACGGTCTTCCCATTCGTGGATCAACCGCCGCGCCGTCTCTTCGAGAAAAATGTAGCGCAGCAGATTGCGCTGATGATCGCCGTCGAGCCAGCCATGGAACAACCGCGCGGCCGCCGGATTCCAACAACACGCATTCCACAACCGGTCGAGGCCGTAAGCTGGATGCGCCAAATCCTGCACGATGGCGACGAGGGAGGCCGGCGCGTCGGCTTCCAGCTCCGTCGGCGCCTGCGGATCGAGCCGGCCGGCGAGTTCGAACAAATAGGCACGCTCGGCCTGCGTAAGCGAGAGTGCCTTGGCCAGCCGGCCAAGCGCGTCGGGCGAGGCTTGCACGGGCCGGCCCTGTTCGAGCCAGGCGCACCAGGTGGCGCTGAGCCCGGCTTCCGCCGCCAGCTCCTCGCGGCGCAGGCCAGGGGTGCGCCGGCGCCCCGGCAGATTGGGGCGCAGCCGCTCGCGATGGGTTCGAATGAAGGCGCCGAGAAGCCGGCGTTGGTCCGCGTCGAGCATGGAAGCAATTATACTAGGATAACTATCTAGCTTGTAACAGTTTAAATCTGAGCCATTCTGCCTTCAAGCTTGAAGGAGCGCGGAAATGAACACCGTAATGACGAAAGCGCACGAGAAAGTCGTCGAAGCCCAGTTCGGCCCCAGGGCCAAGGCCTATGTGGAAAGCGCCGTCCACGCCAAGGGCGAGGATCTGGCGGCGATCGAGGCGAGCGCCCGGGCGCATCGGCCAGAACGCGCGCTTGATCTGGGCTGCGGAGGCGGCCATGTCTCTTATGCGATGGCGCGACACGCCGGTTCGGTCATCGCCTCCGATCTGTCGCGCGACATGCTGGCGGCGGTGGCCGCCACCGCACGCGATCGCAAACTCACCAACATCGAAACCGTCGAAGCGCCGGCCGAGCATCTGCCGTTCAAGGACGCGACGTTCGACTTTCTCGGCTGTCGCTATTCGGCTCATCACTGGCGCGATTTCGAAGGCGGCCTGCGCGAGGCGCGCCGTGTCTTGAAGCGCCAGGCGCCGGCCATCTTCGTCGATGCCTATGCGCCCGGGCAAGCCTTGTTCGATACCCATCTGCAAGCCATCGAACTGCTGCGCGATACCTCGCATGTGCGCGACTATACGGCCGCGCAATGGTTCTCGGGTCTTGGCCGCGCCGGTTTCGCCGTGCAGTCGAGCCGTACCTGGCGCCTGCGGATGGATTTCCCGACCTGGACGGCGCGCATGCGCACGCCGCCCGATAACATCCGCGCCATCCATATCCTGCAGGAAGCCGCTTCCGCTGAAACGCGCGCGCATTTCAGCATCGAAGCCAACGGCTCTTTCATGCTCGACGTGCTGATGGTCGAAGCGACGGCCGAATAAGCCGAAGGCTCGCGCGCCTCACTTCTTGTTGAGGCGCGCGATCAAGCTCGATGTGTCCCAACGGCTGCCGCCCATGGCCTGCACGTCGGAATAGAACTGGTCGACGAGGGCGGTGACCGGCAGATGCGCGCCATTGTTGCGCGCTTCGTTCAAGCAGATCGACAGATCCTTGCGCATCCAATCGACCGCGAAGCCGAAGTCGAACTTGTCCTCGATCATCGTCTTGTAGCGGTTCTCCATCTGCCAGGATTGCGCCGCGCCCTTCGAGATCACGTCGATCACGGCGGTGGCATCGAGTCCGGCTTTTTGCGCGAAGGCGATGCCTTCGGCCAAGCCCTGAACGAGGCCGGCGATGCAGATCTGGTTGACCATTTTGGTGAGCTGGCCGGCACCAGGGCCGCCCATGCGCTTGCAGGCACGGGCGAAGGCCATGATATGCGGCTCGGCCCGTTCGTAATCCGCTTCGTCGCCACCGCACATCACGGTGAGCACGCCATTCTCCGCGCCAGCTTGTCCGCCCGAGACGGGCGCGTCGATGAAGCCGATGCCGAGCTCCTGCGCCTTGGCGTGCAGTTCGCGCGCGACGTCGGCAGAGGCGGTGGTGTGGTCGACAAAAATGGCGCCCTTCTTCATGCCGGCGAAGGCGCCCTGCGGGCCGAGGGTGACGGAGCGCAGGTCGTCGTCATTGCCGACGCAGGCGAAGACGATGTCCTGACCGCGCGCCGCTTCGGCCGGGGTCGGCTCGGCCTTGCCGTCGAATTCGCTCGCCCATTTCAGCGCCTTGGGGGCGGTGCGATTGTAGACGGTGACGGTGTGGTTGCCCTTGCGTTTGAGATGACCGGCCATCGGGTAGCCCATGACGCCCAGACCGAGGAAAGCCACATTCAAACGCGCTTGCATACGCCGTCTCCTTATTGCTCGCCCGATGGCCGGGCAGGGCGCCGCCATCCACCGGCATTTGCACTTATGAAAATCTTATTCGAAAGTCTAATGCAGACGAAGCGGGTTTGGCACGGTAAAACCGGATAATCGAAGCAACCAGATTCAACAAGCGCGCGGGAACGGCCAAGGGTAGCAAACCAGCGGAAATCCAGCATTCACAAGCCTGAATCAGCCAATGCCGGCACGCATTGATGACGGGCCCGCGTCCTTGAAATATAGTCCCACCTTATGGCCGACCGGGGCGGAGGCAATTGCGATCCGGCGGCATGGATTGTTGTGAAGGGAGAAGTGCATGAGCATGAAACGTCGTCAGTTCATCAAGGCCGCCGGCCTTGGCGCCGCAGGCACGGCCATTGCCGCTCCGGCGATCGCGCAGAGCGCGCCGGAAATCAAATGGCGACTGACATCGAGCTTCCCCAAGTCGCTCGACACCATCTATGGCGCGGCCGAGACCTTCGCCAAGTCGGTTGCCGAAGCCACCGACAACAAGTTTCAGATCCAGTGCTTCGCCGCTGGTGAAGTGGTGCCGGCCTTGCAGGCGCTCGATGCGGTGCAGAACAACACCGTCGAAATGTGCCACACCTGCATGTACTATTATTGGGGCAAGGATCCGACCTTCGCCTTCGGTACGGCGGTGCCTTTCGGCCTCAACTCGCGCCAGCTCGACGCCTGGTTCTACTATGGCGGCGGCAATCAGCTCATCGACGAGTTCTTGAAAGACTATAGCGTCATCGGTCTGCCCGGCGGCAACACCGGCACGCAGATGGGCGGCTGGTTCCGCAAGGAGATCAAGTCGGTCAAGGATCTCGATGGCTTGAAGATGCGCACGGGCGGCATCGGCGGCGCCGTGCTCGCCAAGTTCGGCGTCGTCTCGCAAGGCATTCCCGGCCCCGATATTTATCCGGCGCTGGAAAAGGGCACCATCGACGCGGCCGAATGGGTCGGCCCCTATGACGATGAAAAGCTCGGCTTCGCCAAAGTGGCGCCCTACTATCACTTCCCCGGCTGGTGGGAAGGTGGCGCCGCGCTGCACTTCCTCATCAACGAAAAGAAGATGGCGGAACTGCCGAAGACCTATCAGTCCATCGTCAAGACGGCCGCGCAAGCCGCCAACAAAGATTGCCAGGCCAAGTACGATGCGGTGAACCCTGGCGCCATCAAGCGTCTGGTGGCGGCCGGCACCAAGCTGACGCCGTTCCCGCAGGATATGATGGAAGCCTGCTACAAGGCGGCCAACGAACTCTATGCGGAACTGTCGGCGAAGAATCCGAAGTTCAAGAAGATGCACGACGCCTATATGGCGTTCCGCAACGACGAATATCTGTGGTGGCAGGTTGCCGAATATAACTTCGACAACTTCATGATCCGCGCCCGCACCCGCGGCTGATCGGAGCGGCACCGCAAAAGGAAATCCCCGGCTTCGGCCGGGGATTTTTTTATGCGCGGTTGTTGAGGCCGTTCGCTCAGAACTTGAGCGGTGGCGGTGCGTCCCCGCCGCCCAGCGGGATTTCGATCTTGATCGAATTCGGATCGACCTTGGGGCCGTGGTCGAGCCAATAGGTGACCGATCCCGGCCACGCGATCACGATGATGACGAGGATAAGCTGCATCACCACCCAGGGGACGGCGCCCCAATAGATGTCGGAGCTCTTCACCTGTGGCGGCGCGATGCCGCGCAGGTAGAACAGCGCGAAACCGAACGGCGGATGCATGAACGACGTCTGCATGTTCACGCACAGCAGCACGCCGAACCAGATCAGATCGATGCCGAGCTTGGCGGCGACCGGCGCCAGCAGCGGAATGACGATGAAGGCGATCTCGAAGAAGTCGAGGAAGAACGCCAGGAAGAAGATGAAGATGTTGACGAAGATCAGAAAGCCGACCTGACCGCCGGGCAGGCCCGACAACATATGTTCGATCCAGCGGCCGCCATCCATGCCCTGGAACACCAGGCTGAAGACCGTCGAGCCGATCAGAATGAACACGACCATCGAGGTCAGCGTCATGGTCGAACTCATGGCCTGGCGCACCAGGTTCCAGGTCAGACGGCGATGCAGCGCCGCGAGGCCGATGGCGCCGACGGCGCCAAGCGCGCCGGCTTCCGTCGGCGTCGCCAGGCCGAAGAAGATCGTGCCGAGCACCAGGAAGATCAGCACGATCGAAGGGATCATGCCCCACAGCACGCGGCGCAGCAGCGGCCAGCCGAAGGGCTGACGCGCTTCGGGCGGAATCGGCGGCATGGAATTGGGGCGCAGGATCGCCAGCACCGCCACATAAGCCAGGAAGATGGTGACTTGCAGGATCGAGGGGCCGATCGCGCCCAGATACATATCGCCGACCGATTTGCCGAGCTGGTCGGCGAGCACCACCAAGACAAGCGATGGTGGTATGAGCTGCGTGATCGTGCCGGACGCGGCGATGACGCCCGTGGTCAGCTTCATGTCGTAGCCGTAGCGCATCATCACCGGCAGCGAGATCACGCCCATGGCGATGACGGAAGCCGCCACCGTCCCGGTGATGGCACCCAGCACCGCGCCGACGAGAATGACGGCGACGGCGAGACCGCCGGGGATCGGCCCGAACAATTGTCCCGTGCCTTCGAGCAGGTCTTCGGCAAGGCCGCAGCGCTCCAGCAGCGCGCCCATGAAGGTGAAGAAGGGGATGGCCAGCAGCAGATCGTTGCTGATGATGCCGTAGATGCGCAGCGGCAGGGCTTGCAGGAAGAGGGCGTCGAAATGGCCGGTGAGAATGCCGACCAGGCCGAAGAACAGACCGACAGCGCCAAGCGAAAAAGCAACCGGGAAGCCGATGACCATGAAACAGATCATTCCGGCGAACATCAGTGGCGGCATGATGCCGTGCGAGAACATGATTTCAGCCCCTCAGACTGTCGAGCCGCTTTATTGCAGCGGCTTTTCGTATTTTGTTTCGAGTTCGATGAGGCCCATGAGGGCGGCGCACCGCTTGATGAATTCGGAGAAGCCTTGCAGGCTCAAAAGAAAGAAGCCGAGGGGCAAAAGCAGCTTGGCCGGCCACAGGATCAGACCTCCCGTGTTGACCGATTTCTCGCCGCTGGCATAGGACTGCAGAAAGACCGGCAGACTGAGATAGATCAGGAAGATCATCACCGGCAGCATGAAGCAGAGCAGGCCGACCGCATCGACGATCAGGCGGCCGCGCTCCGACAGATTGGCGTAGAGAACGTCGACACGCACATGCTCATTGCGTTTCAGCGTATAGGAGGCCCCCAGCAGAACCACGGCGCCGAACAGATACCATTGAATTTCGAGGAAGGCGTTCGAGCTGTAGCTGAACGTATAGCGCATGAGCGCATTGCCGGCGCTGATGAAACAGACGATCAGGATAAGGTAGTCGCAGAGGTAACCGACCCGCTGGTTGAGTGCGTCAATGCCGCGACTCAGTCGTAACAAGAACTGCATAAAGCCCCCTGCCGCCTCCACGGCCTCAATGCTTTGAAACCTTGATAGCACCGCGTTTTGCAATCCGCCACCAAAGGCGCCGTTCCGGGCGTTTGACCATTGGTCTTTTGTCGTATGTGGATGGCGCCCCTCACCGCCGCATGGTGTAGAGGCCGGCCAGAACGACGATGACGATCCCCGCCAGGGCGACCGCGTCGGGAATGGTTCCCCAGACCGCGAAGCCGAAGACGATGGCGAAAGCCACACCCATGTAGCGGAACGGCGAGACGACCGAGACGGGGGCATTCCGATAGGCGACGATGATCACGTAATTGCCGATCGCCAGGGCCAGCGCCGCCCCGCCCAGCAGCAGGGCTTCCCGCAGTCCGACAGGATGCCAGGGCTCGACGGTTGAGAGCAGCCCGCCGGCCAGGGTGCTGGCCAGGGTGGCCGAAAACGTAATCAGAAGAGAGGGCAGGGTGCGCGGAATGCGCGATGTGGTGAGATCGCGACCGGCGACGCACAGGCTGGCGATGATGGCGAGCGCCATAGCCGGCTCAAAAGTGCTTGGTGTCGGCTTGGTGATCAGCGCGACGCCGACAAAGCCGACGAGAATGGCGATCCAGCGGCCGAGGCGAACTTGTTCACCCCAAACGAAGGCCGCAAAGGCGGTCATCACGATGGGCGCCGCTTGCAGCACGCTGAACACATTGGCGAGCGGCAGGCGGCTCAGCGCCGTCACGTAAGTGACGATCATCGACATTTCGAAGACGGTGCGCAGCAGGACCAGCGGATGGAACAGGTCGGCGATGTGGCGCCATAGTTTGGCACCAATGGCGACGACGCACATGAGAGTGAGCGCGATCAGGCCGCGCGTCGTAATGACCTGTGAAACGGGTAGGGTTTCCGTTGCCAGTTTCATCAAGCCGTCGGTGGTCGCGAAACAGGCGACGGCCGCGCACATCGCGGCAATGCCCTTACGATAGCCCTCGCCCATGTCCCCCCGGGCTTTCACAGCGTTTTCGAGCGAAGCGGATACCTCGCGCGAAAAAAATACGTCAAAATAACCATAGCGTTTTCAAGCGAAGTGCATAGCAGTTCGCTTGAAGAAAACACCCAAAATAAAGAAAACGTCAGCCGCCCGTGACGCTCATATGCCGGCCGACGGCCGGCTGCCGGGTGGTGCGGTCGATGATGAAGTCATGGCCCTTGGGCTTGCGCAGAATGGCACGCTCAATGGCCGCGTTCAGAAGGTCGTTGGATTCGGAGGCACGCAACGGTGCGCGCAGATCGGCCGCGTCTTCCTGGCCGAGGCACATATAGAGGGTGCCGGTGCAGGTGAGGCGCACGCGGTTGCAGCTTTCGCAGAAATTATGGGTGAGCGGCGTGATGAAGCCGATGCGCCCGCCGGTCTCTTCCGCCGTGACGTAGCGCGCCGGACCGCCGGTCTGATAGCTGCTGTCGCGCAGGGTGAAATGGTCCATCAGATCGGCGCGCACTTTGCTGAGCGGCAGATATTGATCGGCGCGCTGGCCCTCGATTTCGCCTAATGGCATGACTTCGATGAAGGTGATGTCGATGCCGCGGCCATGCGCCCAACGGATCATCGGCACGAATTCGTCTTCGTTGACGCCGGCAAGCGCCACCGCATTGAGCTTCACGTGCAGGCCGGCGGCCTGCGCCGCGTCGATGCCCTCAAGCACTTTCTTGAGATCGCCCCAGCGGGTGATGCGGCGGAATTTGTCGGCGTCGAGCGTGTCGAGCGAAACGTTGATGCGCCGCACGCCGCAGGCCGCGAGGTCCTTCGCATAGCGGGCAAGCTGCGAGCCATTGGTGGTGACTGTGATTTCATCGAGCGCGCCGCTGTCGAGATGGCGCGACAGCGATTGGAACAGGGTCATTATGCCCCGCCGCACCAGGGGCTCGCCGCCGGTGATGCGGATCTTGCGCGTGCCCTTGTCGACGAAAGCCGTGCACAGCCGGTCGAGTTCCTCGAGCGTCAGCAGATCGCGCTTGGGCAGGAAGGTCATGTCTTCCGACATGCAATAGACGCAGCGGAAATCGCAGCGGTCCGTCACGGACACGCGTATATAGGTCACCGCTCTTCCGAACGGATCGATCAGGGCAGGGGCCGTTCCCATCGGGCGGGCCGCCGGCTTTACCTTGGCGATTTCTGCATCCAGCGCCATCCCCCTCATATATAGAGCGTTTGCCGGTTTCGAAAGGGCGACGATGGTCGTGTTTGGATAAAGACTTTTGGGCAGCAAAAAAGCCGGGTTACCCCGGCTTTTCAGCGGATTTCGCAGTGAAACCGCAGTTTAACGCAGGACGACGACCCGCGTGCCGACGCGGACGCGCTCGTAGAGGTCCGTCACGTCCTCGTTGGTCATGCGGATGCAGCCGGAGGATACCGCCTGGCCGATCGTGTTGGGCTCATTGGAACCGTGGATGCGGTAGAGCGACGAGCCCAGATACATGGCGCGGGCGCCGAGCGGATTGTCGATGCCGCCCTTCATGTGGCGCGGCAGATCGGGGCGGCGTTTCAGCATTTGCGCCGGCGGTGTCCAATCCGGCCACTCGCGCTTCTGCGAAACGACCTTGGTGCCGCCCCATTCGAAGCCCGGACGGCCGACGCCAACGCCATAGCGGATCGCCTGGCCGTTCGGCATGACGTAATAGAGCCGGCGCTCCTTGGTCGAAATCAGAATGGTGCCGGGGGCATAACCGCCGGTGAAGGACACGACTTCGCGCGGGATGGCGCT
The DNA here is from genome assembly GCF_031921685.1 of Methylocella sp. CPCC 101449. Taxonomy (NCBI): domain Bacteria; kingdom Pseudomonadati; phylum Pseudomonadota; class Alphaproteobacteria; order Hyphomicrobiales; family Beijerinckiaceae; genus Methylocella; species Methylocella sp. CPCC 101449. The sequence continues at coordinate 377,674 of NZ_JAPDHU010000004.1, forward strand.
GACTTGCGGCCGACCACCAGCCGGGTCGGCGCTGAAAACCTGTGAGAAGAAGGACGCGTGAGTCTCCTGGGCTTGGACGGCGCCAGGGGCAAAGATCGCTACACCCAGAATTGCGGCAGCGACAGCGGAAAAAATTCTCGTCATTTAGACATTCCTCGGTGCAAGTCGCATCTATCAAGTCGCATCAATATTGGTCGTATCAGCACCAGCCGGCATTCCGCCGATTGGCGGCCCTCGGGAACTTTTCCCCAAGGGGCTCTCCCAGAGGCTACGGCGCAATTGTGAATCAATCGCCGTAATCACGCCCCATTCTCGCCAACCTTGGCAGCAGTGCAACAAATTTTCTGTTCACATGTGCTTGACAGGCATCGGGTTAACTTCCCCGTTGCTTCTCGGCAACACGTGTCGGAGCGAGACTGATTTCAGCAGGAGGCGGTGGGCGCGGTTCGTTCGACCGCCATGCCAAAGCTGGGGCGCAGCCACGTGCCGAGCCAGTTGCCGGCTAGCGCAAAGACGATCCAGGCCCAGCCATGCAGGCTGCCGGAGGCGACACCGCCGAAATAGGCGCCGATATTGCAGCCATAGGCGATGCGCGCGCCATATCCCATCAAGAGGCCGCCGATGATGCTGGCGGCGATCTGCCGGAGAGGGATGCGCAAAGTCGGGCGGAATTCACCGGAAAGGCCCGCCGCCGCCGCCGCGCCAAGCATCAGGCCGATGTCCATGACCGAGGTGACGTCGCCTAAAACGCCGGCGGCCAGCCAGTCGCGATAGAACGGGTCGGACCAGGACGGCCATTGTGCCACGTCGACCCCAAGCGTTTGCAGGGCGGCCGCGCCCCACAGCGGAAAGGCGGCGGTGATGCCCCACGGCCGGCCGGCGAGCAGCAGGGTGGCGAAGTTGAGCAGCGCCAGGGCGAGCGCACCGGCCACCATCGGCCAGTGCCGGGCCAGAAAGGGCCGCTGCGTTTCCGAGCCGCGCCAGCCGGTGATCGGCGCCACCTTGCCGTGCCGGTGCTGTTCCAGCGCACGCGCGGCGAAATAGATCGCAGCGAAAACCGCCAGATTGAGCATCAGCGCCGGCAGCCAGCCGAACAGATTGACCAGCGACAGGGCCGGCAGGCCGGGTTGGCTTTCCCACCACGGCAGATGGGCGAAACCCGCCATCGAACCGACGATGAAGAAGATCAAGGTCAGCAGCATGCGGGCATTGCCGCCGCCGGTGGTGAACAAGGTTCCTGAGCCGCAGCCGCCGCCCAACTGCATGCCGACGCCGAACATGAAGGACCCCAGCACCACGCCCGGGCCGATGCCGAAGACGAAGCCGCTGACCGGCTGGCCGAAGGCCGAACCTGCCGCGAGCGCCGGGAAGAACAACAGGCAGGCGAGGGCGAACATGATCATCTGCGCCCGGATGCCGGCGCTACGCCGGTCGGAGATCATCACCCGGAAGGCGGCGGTGAAACCGAAGGAGGCATAGTAGAGCGCCAGACCCAGCAGAATGCCGGTGAGATAGAGCAGGGCCATGCGGATGCCCTGGCCCAGCGCTAGATGCAGCCCCAGCGCCGCCGCCAGCACCACCGCGCCGCCGACCACGACCGCCTGCGTCGGTGGCGCGGCAATGAGGGGTGGGCTGGGCTGTCGGGTGGCGAAAGACACGAAAATACTCCTTGGTCGGCTACAGCGATGCCAGGATAAGGCCCTATATCGTGATTGGCGGCGAAAAACGAACCCGCCTTGGCCGGTGAGGTGAAATGCGCTCATCGCATTGCCGCTGCCGGCGCGCCGGGCTACATGCCGGATATGAACGCGAAAGTTTCCTCCCGCCCCGCCGATCGCCTGTCGATCGCCCTGGCGCAGCTCGATTGTATCGTCGGCGACGTCGCCGGCAATGCCGACCGCGTGCGCGAATCCCGCGCCAAGGCCAAGGCCCAGGGCGCGGACCTGGTGCTGTTCTCGGAACTCTACCTCGCCGGCTATACGCCCGAGGACCTCGTGCTGAAGCCGGCCTTTCAGGAGGCCTGCCGCGCCACCCTCGAGGATCTGGCGCGCGAGACCGCCGATGGCGGGCCGGCCGTGCTGATCGGTCTGCCGTGGGCCGAGAATGGCGGGCTCTACAACGCTTACGCGCTGCTCGACGGCGGCCGCATCGAAGCCGTGCGCTTCAAGGTCGATCTGCCCAACTACGGCGTCTTCGACGAGAAGCGCGTCTTCACCCAGGGGCCGATGCCGGGGCCGATCGTGTTTCGCGGCGTGCGCCTGGGCGTGCCGATCTGCGAAGACATCTGGGGCACCGATATCGTCGAATGCCTGGTGGAGACCGGCGCGGAAATCCTGCTCTCGCCCAATGGCTCGCCCTATTGGCACGGCAAGTATGAAGAACGCATGGGCGTCGTGGTGGCGCGCGTCACCGAGTCGGGCCTGCCGCTGCTCTATCTCAATCAGGTGGGCGGCCAGGACGAACTGGTGTTCGACGGCGGCTCCTTCGCGCTCAATGCCGATCGTTCGCTCGCCTTCCAGATGCCGGCCTTCCGCGAGGATCTGACGGTATCGGTGTGGGAGCGCGGCCCCAAGGGCTGGCATTGCCTGCCGGGTGAAAAGGTGATCGTGCCGGAAGGCGATGAAGCCGACTACACCGCCTGCATGGTCGGTTTGCGCGACTATGTGAACAAGAACCGTTTCCCCGGCGTCGTCATGGGCCTGTCGGGCGGCATCGACTCGGCGCTCTGCGCCGCGCTCGCCGTCGATGCGCTGGGTGCTGAGCGCGTTCACTGCATCATGCTGCCCTATCGCTTCACCTCCAACGAATCGCTGTCGGATGCGCAGGGCTGTGCCAGTGCGCTCGGCGTGCGCTACGACATCCTGCCGATCGCGCCGGCCGTCGAAGGCTTGGAAAGCGTGCTGAAGCCGCTTTTCCAAGGCAAGCCGCGCGATACCACCGAGGAAAATCTGCAGTCGCGGGCCCGTGGCACCTTGCTGATGTCGGTCTCGAACAAGTTCGGTCCGATGCTGGTGACGACCGGCAACAAGTCGGAAATGTCGGTCGGCTATGCCACCATCTATGGCGACATGAACGGCGGCTTCAATCCGATCAAGGACCTCTACAAGATGCAGGTCTTCCGCCTGTGTCATCTGCGCAACCGCTGGAAGCCGGAAGGTGCTTTGGGGCCGAATGGCGAGGTCATCCCCAATAACATCATCGTCAAGCCGCCAACCGCCGAACTGCGCGAGAACCAGAAGGATCAGGACTCGCTGCCAGAATACGAAGTGCTCGACGACGTGCTGGAGTGTCTGATCGAGAAGGAAATGCGCGTGTCCGACATCGTTGCGCGCGGCCACGATCTCGAAACGGTGAAGAAGGTTGAGCGCCTGCTCTATATCGCCGAATACAAGCGCCGCCAGTCGGCGCCCGGCGTGAAGGTGACGAAGAAGAATTTCGGCCGCGACCGCCGCTATCCGATCGTCAACCGCTTCCGCGATTCCGGCGCGCCGCAACGCGCGCACGACCCCTCGATTGCACCGCGCAAGCCGGTGGGCGTGTCGGAGCGGTTTGAGGAATAGGCGCGGGATTTATCCCGCGCTCACGCTGCCTGGATCTTGATCTCGGCGGCTTTCAGCGCGTCCCAGATCAGGAATTGAATCGGCGAGCTGTGGGTGTCGACGCCGGCCACCCAATAGGTGACGGCGAAATTGACGTTGCCGCCGAAATTGACCAGGCGGCAGCTGGGCGGCGCGGGCGTGTCCAATACGAGCGGATATTGTTTGACGGCCGCCTCGACGATCGCCGGCACCTGATGGATGTCGACGTCGTAGCCGACGGCGAACTTGATCTCGCAGCGATGGTGCAGGTCGCTCTTCGTCCAGTTGATGAACTCCGAGGTGATGAACTTTTCGTTCGGCACCAGGATGTCGCGGCCATCGTCGGTGCGCAGCGTGCTGGAGCGCATGTTCATTTCCTGCAAGACGCCGGCCCGGTCGCCGCCGAGATCGACATAGTCGCCGACCTTCATCGACCGTTCGATCAGCAGGATGATGCCGGACACGAAGTTCGACGAAATCTGCTGCATGCCGAAGCCGAGGCCGACGCCGAGCGCGCCACCGAACACGGTGAGCGCCGTCAGATCGAGGCCGAGAACCTGCAGCAGCAGCACGAAGATCAAAAGGAACAGCGCGATCTGGAAGGCTTTTGCCAGCAGCTCGCGGGTCGGGATGTCGAAAGCCTCCTGCTTGCGGATGACCTTCTGGCCGGCATCGTTCGAGGCCCGCCCGAGCCAGAACAGGATGGTGGCCGCCAGCAATGCTTTGGCCAGGGTGTAAACCGACAAGCGGATGTTGCCGACTTCGAGCGAAATGGAATCGAGATAGCCGACGACGGCGCCGAGAACGCCGAACACATAGAGAGTGGCGATCGGAATGCCGACCCATCGTGCCACTGAATTGATAATTGGATGGGTGATGAAGCGATTGATCGCCGTATAGAGCACGCCGATGACGGCGAGGCTCTGGAAGATGCGCACCAGCCAAGCCGCGCCCACCGCCGATTGCACCAGTTCGGCGGCGATGGCGAGGGCAAGAACGGTGAAGACGGGGAAGAGCAAATCGCGGCAGGTGTAAAGCCACTGCCGCAACCGCAGCATCGGCCCATCATCGGGCTGCGCCGAGAACAGGCCGGAACGGGAGCGGACTTTCTGCGCGACGAAATAGGCGATTGCGACCGCCACGATGATGGCGCCGATCTGCGCATAGAATTGCGGACTGACCAGCCATTGCACGGTGGTCTGCAAGGCTTCCAATGCGCGCTGATGCAAGATCTCGAAATTCATCGTGCTCGTCCTTCTCCAAATCAGGAGCAAAATCTGGGCGGCGAAGCTGGTTTGAGTCGCTCTGCCGCAACAGCCAGCCGTCCCCGCAGGTTCCGGCCCGGCCGGGTTAAAATCATCGTGCGTTGCAAATCTGTCGCCGTTCTAAAATGATTCGAGGCGCGAACACCACGCCGCAGCCTTTCAGGCCTATGGACCGGTGAAGGCCGCTGCCCACGCCATTCGTCGCTGCAATCATCCCGGAATTCGTGTTAAAAGTAGCGCGGGAGGAACAATCGATGTCGCAAGTACAAGCACAGGCGCGCCCGTTTTCCACGGGCTTCGGCGCCGAGATTGTCGGTCTCGATCTGTCGCAGCCCTTGAATGAAAAGACATTCGGCCTTTGGAACGAGGCCTTCGAGGAACATGGCGTCGTCGTTCTGCGCGGACAGACATGCACGGACGAACAGCAGGTTGCGTTCAGCCGCTGGTTCGGCCCGCTGGAGGATTTTCCCGATCCGAAGGATCAGGCCCATGGCTTTAAAACCGTGTTGCGCGTCTCCAATGTCGAGAAGCACACCGATCGGATCAAGCCGATCGATGATGCCGGCCACAAATCCTTTTGGCTGGGCACCAGCGACTGGCACACCGATTCATCTTATCGGCCGGTGTTGAGCAAAGCCTCCTTGCTGTTCTCGCGCGAAATTCCCAAAGCCGGTGGCGACACGATGTTCGCTCACACCGGCAAGGCCTATGATGCCTTGCCGCCTGCGAAGAAAGCCGAGATCGACGACATCGTCGTCATTCATGATTTCGAGGAGACGCGCCGGCGCAACAATCTGCCGTCGCGGCCGGAAGCTGTCCGCAAGGCCACGCCGCCCGTGCGCCAGCCGCTGGTGCGCCGGCTTGAGAACGGCCGCAAGGCGCTGCTGCTCGGTTCCCACATCGCCTATGTGGAAGGTATGGATCCTGAGAAGAGCAAGGTGCTCATTGCCGAGCTGACGGCATTCGCGATCCAGCCGCAATTCACCTATCGCCATCAGTGGCGCCTGGGCGATCTCGTCATGTGGGACAACCGCTGCACCATGCACCGGGCGATGGAATATGACATGCAGAACGAGCGGCGCCTTCTGCATCGCACCACGGTTGCCGGCGATAAAGCGCTACTCGCACAACCGTTTGTCTCGCAGGCATCGGTTGCGTGAAATCACAGGCTTCTGAAACAAGAAGGGCCATCTTGCGATGGCCCTTCCATTGTCGCGACCGCGGTCGGTTGGACCCACGTCACATTAAACTGACATGACACTGGCGCCGCTCACGCGGGGCAGAACTCCGCTTGAGCGAGAGTCCAGGTCTCAGTAACCGACAACTGCGATAACTGACAATGAGACACTAGACCACCTCCTTTCGGCTGTTAACGACTCACTCAGTGTACTCGAAATCCTTAAAAACTGAATGCACGGCTTGCGCGAATAAGCGCCAGATTGCCGGTCTTTCCCGCAATCATGCTGAAACCCCAGGCGAAAATGAAAGATTTTTGATGGAGGCCGCTCGATCGATTGTGGCAGGCCTCGGGCCGCCGACCGTTCTGACATTACGGTTTTTTCAGATGACGTGCCGAGAGGGCGCCCTATGGTAATGGAACCCGGAAGGCACTTTCTTTCAGGGCTTTCAGGAGGCGTGCCCCATGAGTGTTCATCTGAGTGTTCATCGCCGGCAAGTCCTTCAGCATCTTGCCGTCAGCGTGGCCGGCGGCGTGCTCGTGCCGCGCGGCGCCTTCGCGCAAGCGGCACCGGGAGCGCCGCTTCTGCCCCATGCGGACGTCTGCGTCATGACACCGGCATCGACCGAGGGGCCTTATTATTTCGATCCCAAGCTCGTGCGTTCGGATATCACCGAAGGCCGGGCGGGCGTGCCGATGAGCGTGCGTCTGCAAATGGTCGACGCGGCCTGCAAGCCGCTGCCGGGTGCCCGCATGGACATTTGGCATTGCGATGCTCTGGGCCTCTATTCGAACTATGCCGGGCAGGGCGATGACCGGGCCCATCCGGTCAACACGAAGGGCACGACCTATCTACGCGGCACGCAGATGGCGGACGAGCGTGGTGTCGTCGACTTCAAGTCGATTTATCCCGGCTGGTATCCGGGGCGGACGCCGCATGTTCACTTCAAGGCCTTCATCGATTCCAGAAGCGTGCTGACGGGACAGATTTTCTTTCCCGATACGGTCAGCGATGCCGTCTACAAGAGCAAATCGCCCTATGCCGGTCGCAGGCTGCCGCGCGATACGTCGAACACGCGCGATTTCATCGCCCGCTCTGCCGGGCAAGCTTCGCTGGCGAACGTAAAGGAAGACAGCGACGGCTATCTGGTTTCGATGATCATTGGGGTTCGTCCGTCGCGGTCGGGCGGCGCGCGGCGCTGAGAGATTTGCAGCAAGCGAGGGCATTGCCGGCTTTGCGCGGCGGGTCTAGTTTGGCGCGAGGGAGCGAAACATGACGAGAAAAATGCTCGATCGGGCCGGCGAAGATCTCGGCAATATTGTCGATGTCGGCCATATCAATCTGCGCGTGCCGGACCAGCGGCTGGCGACACTTTATTACGTCACGGGCCTGGGCCTGACGCGTGATCCTTTTCTGATGACCGGCGTCGACAATATGTGGGTCAATGTCGGCCAAAGTCAGTTTCATCTGCCGACCGGCGAGGCGGCCTATGCGCCGCGCACCGTGGCGGGCCTCGTCGTGCCGGATCGCGCCGCGCTCGTGGCCCGCTTGCAGAAGGTTTCCGTCGATCTCGCCGGGACGCGCTTTTCCTGGGCCGCGACCAACGATGCCATCGAACTGACCTGCCCTTGGGGCAATCGCGCCCGCTGCCATACGCCCGATCCGCAACGCTTCGGCCAGATGTCGCTGGGCATGGCCTATGTGGAATTCGAAGTACCGCGCGGATCCCTGGCTGGGATCGGCCGCTTCTATGAGGAGATGATCGGCGCCCGTCATCACATGGATGCCGACGGGCAGGGCAGTTTCCTGCGCGTCGCCTGTGGCCCCGGGCAGGCCCTGATCTTCCGCGAAACAGAAGCTGAACCCGTGATCTGTCTGCCTCATCACATCCAGATTTACGTGGCGGATTTTTCCGGCCCTTATGAAAAACTCTGGGAACGCGATTTGATCTCGGAGGAGAGCAATCGCCAGCAATATCGCTTCGAAAACATCGTCGATCTCGAAAACGGCCGCACGCTGTTCACCATCGACCATGAAGTGCGCAGCATGACGCATCCGATGTTCGGCCGCCCGCTGATCAATCGCAACACCTCGCAGACGGCCGGCACCTATCGCTCAGGCGCCGACGCGGCGCAGATCTGGATTTAGCGGGCTGTCGCGCAACTCTCAGTGTCATTCCCGACGCGCGAAGCGCGAACGGGAATCCAGGGGCGCGTGGTAAAGTGTATCGAGCAGCATTTTACCGCTCGCTCTGGATCCCCGCTCAGCCGCTGCGCGGCCGTCGGGGATGACACCAAGGATTCCAAACTTCCGTATGCGTCTCACCACGCGCCGGTTGTGGCATTGAACGGTGATTGCCCGTCAAGCCGTGAGCTCCACCGCAAGCCAGCCGCCCGTTCCCGGTAAACCGCGCGCCGTGGCACGAAGGACCAAATATGTTCGCTGCCGTGAAAGGTTGCCTCGGCATTGACATCGAGATCGACCTTTGCATCGCCCGTCAGTTGCAACAGATCGCCGGTCGCAAAGTCGATGAACAGCAGGCCGGCTCTGCCATTGGCCAGAATATTGCCGAGCGTGTTGAAATAGTGATTGCCGAGAAAGTCGGGAATGATCAGCCGATGGCCTGACAGGCGCACGAAGCCCGGTTTGCCGCCGCGATGCGAGACATCCACCTGCCGCCGCCCATCGTCGCGATCGACATAGGTCGCGACGAAGAACGTATCCGCGCGCGCGATCATCTGGCGCGCGCGGTCGTTCAACTCTGACATCCAAAGCGGCGCCGATCCACCGTCGGTGGGCGCGATTTCGTAGTCGCGCAGTTGAATATATTTCGGACAATTGCCGAAGCTGTGTTCGACATCGACGCTAAAGCCGTGACCATCGTAGCGACGCAGCCAGCCGTTCATCCGATTGCGCCGCCGCGTGTGCAGTTCGATGCCCAGCAAACCGATGCTGGCACCATCCTCCATCCCCGCCGCGACAGGATCGTCGTCGTTGCGCTCGGCGCGTATGGCAAGCGATGTCGAGGTTGGCGAGGTGATAAAGCCCGGTTGGCCGGCCACCAGGCCGGCCCAAGCATCGCCCATGGCATCCACGGCGCCCACCAGCACGAACGGCAGTTGAGCGAAGAACGCGCGATGTTGTTCGGGCATGAAGGGACGCACGACCTTGCCGCCAAGCGCCGCCATGCGCTCGGCGATGCCCATCCGCTGCTGCAGCGCCGTTTCACCCCAATGAAACGGCGAGCCCTCCGGCGGATGTGTCAGGATTTCATGATCGCGCATGGGATCGGTCTCAACGTGCGGCGGCGAGGCCGACGGTTTCTTGAAACGGCACGAAACCCGGCAGGTTTTCGATGCGACGCAGCCAGGCGTTGACGTTGCCATAGGCGGAAAGATCGACATTCCCTTCCGGCGCGCGGGCGACATAGCTGTAAAGCGCGATGTCGGCGATGGTTGGCTGCGCGGCCGCGAGCCAGTCGCGCTCCTGAAGTTCCGCATCGAGCAAACGCAGGATCGCATGCGCGCGTTGGATCACTTCGTCGGGATTGAACTTGGCGCCGAAGACGGTGACGAGGCGAGCGGCCGCCGGACCAAACGCAATCTGCCCGGCGGCGACCGACAGCCAGCGCTGCACGCGGGCCGCGCCGAGGGGATCCTCCGGCAGCCATTCGCCGCGATCATATTTCTTGGCGAGATAGATCATGATGGCGTTGGAATCCGGCACCAGCGTTCCATCGTCATCCAGCAACGGCACCTGGCCGAAGCGATTGAGCTTGAGGTAGTCGGTCGACTTATGGGCGCCCTTCAGAACGTCGAGTTCGACGAGATCGAGCGGCAGCCCCGCCAGCGCGCAAAACAACCGCGCACGATGCGAATGGCCAGACAGGGGGTGGTGATAGAGCTTCATGAGACGGCCTTTCCTGAACCAGGCGGCAAGCTCTAAACTATTGCGTAATAGGGCTGAATAATCGTAATTTGAAACTCATTATTCCATTTTCAGGAATAGAAGCCATGGATCGCTTTCAAGCCATGTGGGTCTTCGCCAAGGTGGCGGAGACTGGAAGTTTCGCCCAGGCCGCCAAGGCTTTGCGGTCCAGCCCGCCGGCGGTGACCCGGGCCGTGGCGGCGCTGGAAGACGTGATTGGAACACGGCTCTTCGTGCGCACCACGCGCACCGTCACCCTGACCGAGGCCGGTACTCGCTATCTCGACGATTGCCGGCGCATCCTCGCCGAGGTGCAGGAGGCGGAAGCCGCCGCCGCCGGCTCGTTCGCGACGCCGACGGGTACGTTGACGGTCTCGGCGCCGGCCCTGTTCGGGCGCATCTATGTCCTGCCGATCATCATGGACTATCTCGATTGCTATCCGGGTGTCACGGCACGCGCCTTCCTTATCGACCGCGTTACGAACCTGCTGGAAGAGGGGATCGATGTCGCCGTTCGCCTCGGACCGTTACCCGTCTCCAATCTCATGGCCACGCGGGTGGGAACGGTGCGGCGCGTGGTCTGCGGTTCGCCCGATTATTTTCGCCGCCATGGCACGCCGCGCGTGCCCGCCGATTTATCGGCACACCGGATCGTTGGCGCGACCAGCACCTGGTCGCTGTCGGAATGGCATTTCGGACAGGGGCAGAAGACCAGCGTGCGCATCACACCACGGCTCCTTTGCAGCACCAATGATGCGGCGATCGAAGCGGCGGTGCAGGGCTGGGGGCTGACGCGGGTGATGTCCTATCAAGTGGCGCCGCTGATCGCCGAAGGCAAACTCATCGCCGTTCTCACCGACGATGAAGAAGAGCCTTTGCCCATTCATGTGGTGCATCCGGAAGGCCGCAAGGTTACGGCGAAAGTCCGAGCCTTCGTCGAGCTGGCGGCGCAGCGGCTCAGGAACAATCCGTTGGTCAATCGGTTATAGCGAGGCGCCGCAGGGCGGCGCTGAAAGCGCGGGCCGCGGGCCCAAGCGGCTGATCGACGCGATGGGCGAGATAGGCCTCCGAAACCACCTGCGCATTGCGGCCAAGCGCCGTGGTGTTGAGGCGTTTGAGGCGGCCTTCCTTGAGGTCGCGCTCGACCTGCCAAAACGGCAATCGGCCCCAGCCGAGGCCCGCGACGATCAACGCATGTTTGGTGTCTTGCGTGGTGACGCGAACGATCTGCGGGGAGAGGACGCCAAAGCTGCGTCCTTCCGACAGCGAGGTAGGGTCAGATTGGACGATCTGCAAATGGTCGGCCAATTCCGGCAGGCCGATTGTATCAGCCGTGGCCTGCGCAAGGGCATGATGAGAGGCGATCACTGCCACCATCTCGATCGACGACAGCGCTTCCAGCGTGATGCGCGGATCGCGAAAATCCTCGCCGACGCGGATCGCCAAGGTGCTGCGCTGTTCCAGTAGCGCCGCGACGGGCCCGCCCAAGGGCTCGACCGCCAGACGGATCGCCACCGACGGATAGGCCGCGTGCATCTCCCGCAAGGCCGCGCCGACCTTGGCGAGAGGAAAGAGTGTGTCGACGGTCAGCGACAGCTCCAGTTCGACCCCTTCGCCCAGGCCACGGGCGCGGGCGCGCAAGGTATCGACGCGCAGCAGAATGTCCCGGGCGTTGACCAGCAGGGCCTGGCCTTCGGGCGTCAGCACCGGGCGATGGCCGGAGCGATCGAACAATTGCACAGCGAGGTCGGCTTCCAGATTGGCGATGGCGTGGCTGACCGCCGATTGCACCCGCGACAGCCGCTTGGCGCCGGCCCGAAAGCTGCCGGCATCGGCGACCGTCACGAAGGTGCGGATCTGGTCGAGACTGACGGTCTCCAGCATGATCTGCTCCATAGATCGGTTTGATCTAAATTATCTCACTTCTATAGATCAGAGAAAGCCACCATTTCCACCCGGCTGACCAGGTGAAGCCGACTGGGCGAAACGGAGTGGACATGACGAGCATGGTTTTGCCGGATCGATCTCAGGCGATGCCTGCCGCCTTGCAGCGGACCATCGTGACCTTGCTGGTTGGATCGGGGGTCGTATCGTCGCTGCAGATCGGCAAGGCCGTCGTCGCCGCCCCGCTGTTGCAGGCCGATTTCAACGTCAGCCTCACGGCGCTGGGATGGCTGACCGGCATGTTCGCCGTCTTCGGATTTCTCGGCGGCATTCCCGCCGGCGCCATCGTCTCGCGGGTGGGCGATCGCCGCATCTTCATTCTTGGTCTTGCCGTCATCGTCTTGGGATCGGCGCTGGGTGCGCTCGCGCCGGCTTTCGCCGTCCTTTTGATGGCGCGCGCCATCGAGGGGCTCGGTATCCTGCTGATCGCCGTCGCTGGTCCGGCGATCCTGCAACGGGTGGTCGATCCGAGCCGGCGCGATGTCGCCTTTGGGCTGTGGAGTTGTTTCATGCCGATCGGCATGGCGCTGGCGATGTTGATCGGGCCCTTCTTTGTCGATTGGCACATGCTCTGGTGGGGGGGCGCGGCCTTGGCGGCCGTGGCGGCTTATGCGGTCTTTCTGATCGTTCCGACCCGCGCCGCCTCTACGGCGCCGGCTCTGTCATCGTCTTGGCGGTCGCTCGTCGCCAACACATGGCTGACGATGCGGAGCCGTGGTCCGGTTCTGATGGCGGTCTGTTTCGCGCTCTACAGCCTGATGTTTCTCGCGCTGTTCAACTTCCTGCCGGTGCTGTTGAACCAACGCATGCAGGTGGCCCATGGCTGGGCCGGTCCCCTGAGCGCGCTCGCCACCGGCGCTAATATCGTTGGCAATCTTGCCGCCGGCCATCTTCTGGCGCGCGGCGTCGGGCGCGCCAAACTGATCGTCTTCGCCGCGGCCACGATGGGCATCGCCGGGCTTGGCGTGTTCCTGCCGGTGTTCCCCGACACGGTGACGTTTCTGCTCTGCGTGCTTTTCGCAGCCGTCGGTGGCTTGATCCCGGCGACGTTGTTTTCGACCGTGCCGATCCTAGCTCCGTCGGCGGTTCTCGCACCGGTGGTCGTTGGCCTGATGAATTCCGGCGTCAACTTCGGTCAGGTGATTGGCCCTGTCCTGGTCAGTGGCGCGTTCGAAGCCCTTGGCTGGCCGGGCGCCGGCGCTGTCGTCGCCGTGGCGGCGCTGTTGGCGATCACCGTGGCGATCGCGCTTGGCATTGCATTGCAGGCGATTGCCAAACGCGCCAGCACCTGACGCTTATCCTTAACGATCGGTAAATCGAAAAAAGCTCCGCGGCCGATGCGTTAAAACAGTTGTGTAACAGAATGTCGCTACAAGAACGGCCGCGATCCATTGGGGCTGATCTCTACTATGGCGACTAAACATTTCCGAAATTTGTTGCGAGCCACCGATGGCAACGTCGCGGTCATGGTCGCTTTCGCGCTCCTGCCGATGCTGATCATGATCGGTGCGGCCGTCGATTACAGCCGCGATCTGCGCGTGCAGACGGCTTTGCAGGCCGCTGTTGATGCCGCCGCGCTCAACACCGCCCGCCAATCGCCCGGGCTGACGAGCGCTCAGATGCTGGCGATCGCGCAAAATTCCGTGGCGGCGGGTTTCAGCGTTTCTGGCGTGAGCGACCCGACCACGACGTTGACCTATACGCCGGTCGGAACCAAGAACGCGACCATCGAGGTGACGGCGAGAGTTTCCGTCCCGACCACGTTCATGAACTTGATCGGCGTCGCGACGAACGACGTGTCGGCAACGTCCACGTCGACCTGGGGCAGCACCCGGCTGCGCGTCGCGCTGGCGCTCGACAACACGGGCTCGATGGACGATCCCCCCAAAAAAAAGGGCGACCCCAAAAAAATTGAAGCGCTGAGAACGGCTACCAACAATCTGATTACCTCCTTGAAGAGCGCCGCTGGCAAGGATGGCGATGTCTACGTGTCGATCATCCCCTTCGCCAGGGTCGTCAATGTCGATAAAGCGAGTGTCGGTGCATCATGGATCACTTGGAATTATTGGCTTCCCAATGACGTCCTGAGGTGGTGCGGGACCACCTGCAGCCGAACCAACTGGGACGGCTCGGTCATGGACCGTGATAAAAATTCCAACCTCAGCAATATAACGCCAACCAGCAGTTCGACGCTTTTTCCAGCTACGCAGGCCTCTGATTCTCCGGTCAGCCTGATGGGTCTGACCTATGATTGGGCGAAGCTGAAAGCCAAGGTTGACTCGATGACGCCCAATGGCGCCACCAATCAAACCATCGGTATTGCTTGGGCGTGGCAGTCGCTCACCGAGGGGGCGCCGCTGAATGCGCCGGCGAAAGACGAGGCTTACAAATATACAGATGTCATCATCATCCTCAGCGACGGTCTCAATACCAGGGACCGTTGGGACGGCAATGGTCGCGATTATTCCCCAGAGGTCGATGCCAGGCAGAAACCCTTGTGCGACAACATCAAGAAGACCGGCGTTGTTATCTACAGCGTGCAGGTCAATACCAACAATGACCCCACCGCCGAGGCTTTGAAATATTGCGCCAGCGATGCCTCGAAATTCGTGATGCTCACCACGGCCGATCAGATCATCACGACTTTCCAGTCCATCGGCGCGTCATTGTCGCAACTGCGTCTGTCGAACTAAGGCCTACTGCGACGGGCCGATCACCCGCACGCGGCGGTTGCGGCCTTGCGCATCCTTGCTCTCCTGGCGCTGGCCGTCGGTGACGCCATAGACGCTGCCGCGCGTGGCGCGTCCGCCTTCGATACCGGCGCTGGCGGACCCCGCGGTCGGCACGGTTTCGCCGCTCGCCGCGTCCTGCTTTTCCGTTTCCTGAATGGCCGACAGGGTGGAAGCTGGCGGCTGTGTCTGCGGTTGCGGTGGGTTGCGCGGATTGGCTGAAGCCTGGGTGCCGCGCGGCGCGCGGGGGCGTGACAGTTCTTCGGATTTCTCCGGCGTGACGATCAGATCGTTGCGGCGCGAGCCGAGCAGTTTCTCGGCGCCGTCGAGCACTTCCGCCCAGGACTTGCCGGGCGGCTTGCACGAGCAGGTCGGATCATAGCTCTTCTTGAACTTGCCGGCATTGGGCAGGCTCGTGTAGCTCATGCCGGCGTTGTTGACGGCATCTTCGATATTGCCGCCATTGGTGAAGCGATAGACTTCCGTTTCGGCATTCGGGCACAGCGCTTTGCAGAGATCGGCGAAGCTGTCGAGATCGCGGCTGCCGGCACTATAGCTGACCGGGAAGAAACCGCCGTCGCAGGTGCGTACGCAGATCGCCGTCGAGCCGCCGCCGCGCGGGCGCTGTTCGTCGCCGCCCAGATCGTCGTCGGGCAGGGGATTGACCGGCAGCTGCTCATATTGCGGCCCGCCACCGAACAATTGTTCGAAGAAGGAGCGCGGCTGCTGCACGGCGACCTGATTATTGCGGCAATAGGTATTGTACTGCGCGATGAGCTGGGTGCGGCCACCGCTGGCCATCTGCACCTGCGCCTGCAGATTGGCGAGATTGGCCTGCATGGCGCCGATGCGCTGTTCCAGCGGCCCGCATTGCGCCGGCGGCGGCGAACCGAAGAAGAGAAACTGCCGGCGGTCGCAGCCGAGCGATTGCGCATAGGCCTGGGTGCGGGCGAGTTCGCCGCGCTGACGGTTTAGCGCGGTGAGATAGCGCCCGGCGCTGCCGCCTTGGCCCGTGCGGGCGATCTGCGCCTGCAAGGCGCTGCAATCGACCTGTGCCAGGGCGGGAGAGAGGGCAGGCGTCAGCCAGGAGAGAAGACAGATGGAGGCCACGCTGGCGATCCGCCGTGCGGCGCGCAGGCCCCGGGCGGGAGCCTTGATCGGCAAAGGGCTGGGTGTTGAGACTGGCATCAAGCGTTTGAAACTCGTCGGCCAAGATTCATCGGCTCTGGCCATTGATTCGGAAGCCGACCCATTTTGGGGGCGACGCGCGGCGAACTTTCGTTAACTTCTTGTTCCCTTGATGGCAATCGTTGTAGCGCCAAGCTCACACCCCATATGAGAAGCGCTCGCTTCGGAGGCTGAAATGTCACGATTGAAGGGATTTGCCAGATTTTGCGGGGCCTTGGCCGTCATGGTCGTGGCCGCCGGCAGCGCTGCTCAGGCGGCTGGTGAACCAGAATTGATCTTCCGCAAATCCACAGTCTTCAAATGGCTGACGCCCAACGACAAGCTGGCGACCTATGCGATCGACGACACGGTCGTCGACGGGGTGGCCTGCCATTACACTGTGCCTGAAAAGGGCGGCTTCAAAGGCATGTTCGGTGTCGCCGAGGAAGTGTCGGACATTTCGCTGGCCTGCCGCCAGTACGGCCCGATCAGTTTCAAGGCCAAATTCGAACAGGGCGACGTGGTGTTTTCGGAGCGCCGCTCGCTGATCTTCAAGAAGATGCAGATCGTGCGCGGCTGCGACCCCAAACGCAACGTCCTGGTCTATATGGTCTATTCGGACAAGCTGATCGACGGCAGCCCGAAGAACTCGACCTCCAGCGTGCCGATCATGCCGTGGGGCGCGAGCGGCGACATCCCGAAATGCGCTGATTTCCTGAAGGATTAAGCGCCTTTGTTGCGCAGTTCACGGACGAAGGCATCGATCATGACGGCGCCGCGGTGGGCGAAATCATTGATCGCCGCGCGCTCGGCGTCGCTGTAGCGCGTGGTGATCTCCGCCGTCTTCTGCGCCAGCCTGGCGAAAATCTGTTCCACCTCGGTCAGGCTTTCGGGCACCACCTCGATCATGGTTTTGCGCCGGTCGTGCGGATCGGCGACGCGGCGCACGAACCCCTTCTTTTCCAGCCGGTCGACGACGCCGGTGATGGCGCCGGTGGTCAGAGCGCTGTCCTCGGCCAGCCGGCCGGCGGTCATCGGGCCATGGGTCAGCACGAGATCCAGGCATTTATGATCGGTGATGTTCAGGCCGAGATGATCGGCAATCGCCTGATGCAGAAAAATCGTCCGCGCGCTCAGTTCGCGCCAGCCGTTCACGCCGTCCATCACACCCGGTTTCGTTGACATCGCCTCTGCTTTATCTTACAGGAAATATATCTTAGAATCTGAGAATTATACATCGTGAGTGAGGCTAACGTGACCGACACGGGAAAGCAAACCCAGACGGGCGGTGCCATCAGCCAAAGCGACGGCGTGGCAGCCGGGGATGCTACAGCCCTCGGCGATCTGATCGCGCAACTGACGAAGGCCTGGAATGCCGGCGACAGCGCGGCCTATGGCGCCGGCTTCACCGAAACCTGCGATTACGTCACTTTCAATGGCGATCGGTTGCGCGGGCGCGCGGCGGTGGCGCAGAGCCATCAGCTTCTGTTCGACACCCACCTCAAAGGCTCGCGGATCATCTTCGAGAGCGTCGATCTGAAGCCGGTCGATACCGCGACGATCCTCGTTCACGGCATCGGCAATAGCCGGCTGGCGGGACAAAAGACCTTTCCGCCGTCGCGCCGCTCCATCCAGACCCTGGTGGCGGTGCGCGAAGGGACGGACTGGCGGTTCGCGGCCTTCCACAACACGCGCATCTTCGCCATCACGCCATGGCGGGCGCTGCTGATGAAATTCGGACTTTAAGAAGAGACTCAGTCGCCGCAGGTGATGATCACCGAGCCACGCGGCGGCGCCGACATCTGGGCGACCGCGACCGAGCCGGTGACATCGTCGGCCGAACCATAGGCCGAGGCCTTGCCGAAGCCATGGCCTTCGCACCAGGCGTCGGCCACCACACGGCCGCAGGCCTGACGGCTGGCGACACACTCGCTGATGCCATAGCCATCCTCCGCCGCGATGACGAAGGAGCGGACGGGTTCTGCTCGGACCTGGCCGAAAGCGGCGGCCAACGCCAGGAAAGCGGCGGCCAACGGCATGATCACCGGCGGGACGGGGACTTCAAACGGGAACAGCTTACGCATGGGGGGCACCGGCGCGGTCGTCTTGGTGACCGAAAGATGGCGCCATCCTGTGAAAATTCGTTTAACCGCGGTTATAAATAGCCGGGCAATGCGCTTGACGCAGCGACGGCTCTCCATCATGGTGCCGGCCATGTCGCTCCGCAGCTTGTCGCTCCACAACTGCCTCTGCCGGATTATTATTAGCTAGCCCGCCCGCTGGCTGGAGCCGTCTTTTCGCGCATTGAAAACGACATCGCCCCCCGCCAGCAGGCCGGAGAGGGGAATCTATGTCCACTGTGCCGTCCTTGCGCCTTTACAATACGTTGACCCGGACGAAGGCGGACTTCCGCCCGATCGATCCGGCCCAGGTGCGCATGTATGTCTGCGGCCCCACGGTCTATGACTATGCCCATATCGGCAATGCCCGGCCGATCATCGTTTTCGACGTGCTCTACCGTCTGCTGCGCCACATCTACGGCGTCGGCCGCGTCAAATATGTCCGCAACATCACCGACGTCGACGACAAGATTAACGAGCGCGCCGCCGAGCGCGGCATTTCCATTCGCCAGTTGACCGAACAAACCAACGCCATCTTCCAGAGCGATGTGACGGCGCTCGGCGCCTTGCCGCCCGACGTACAGCCGCGCGCCACCGAACATATCGCCGAGATGATCACCATCATCGAGAAGCTGATCGCCGGCGGCCATGCCTATGTGGCCGACGGTCATGCGCTGTTCTCGGTGCCGTCCATGGCCGACTACGGCCGTCTGTCGCGCCGGCCGCTCGACGAAATGATCGCCGGTGCCCGCGTCGATGTCGCGCCCTATAAGAAGGGCGACATGGACTTCGTGCTGTGGAAGCCGTCGAAGGACGAAGAGCCCGGTTGGGAATCGCCCTGGGGCCGTGGCCGGCCGGGCTGGCATATCGAATGCTCGGCCATGTCGTGGAAACATCTCGGCGAAACGTTCGACATCCACGGCGGCGGCATCGATCTGGTGTTCCCGCACCATGAAAACGAGATCGCCCAGTCGCGCTGCGCCTTCGATCATCCGGTCATGGCCAATGTCTGGATGCACAACGGCTTCCTGCAGGTCGAAGGCGAGAAAATGTCGAAGAGCCTCGGCAATTTCGTCACCATCAACGAATTGCTGGAGACGGAAAATTTCGGCGGCCGCAAATGGCCGGGGCAGGTGTTGCGCCTGTCGATGTTGCGCACCCATTACCGCCAGCCGATCGACTGGACTGTGCGCAGCTTGAACGAAGCGGAAGCGACGCTCGACGATTGGGCCGCGCTGGCGAAGGGCGTGAAGCCGGGAACGCCGTCGGAAGCGTTCATCGAGGCACTGGCCGACGATCTCAACACGTCTCTGGCGCTGACCGAGCTGCATCGTCTGGCGCGTGCCGGCGAGGCAAACACGCTGGCGGCCAGCCTGCAAGTGCTCGGCATCGACCTTGAGGCCTATCAGCCGCGCACGCAGCATCTTGCGGCGGAACTCGACGAAGAGTTGATCGCCGCGCGCATCCGTGAACGCATCGAGGCACGCAAGAACAAGGAGTGGAAACGCTCAGACGAAATCCGCGACGAGCTTGTCGCCATGGGCTTGCAGCTCATGGACGGCAAGGATCCTGCGACCGGCGAAATGGTCACCACTTGGGAGATCAAACGATGAGCGCGCCCGCCCTTCGCCCGATCCTGCTGCCGCAGGATCTGCCGGCCTTGATCGATGTCTTCGTCGACAGCATCGAGGAGCTGACCCAGGACGATTACGACGAGGAACAGCGCACGGCCTGGATCGCCAGCGTCGAGAATGAACAGAAGTTTGGCGAAAACCTTGCCAATGGTCTCACCATTCTCGCCGAAGTGGATGGCGAGATCGCCGGCTTCGCCACCTTGCGGGGCGGCGTGCTCCATATGCTCTATGTCCATTCGGCCTTCGCCCGCCAGGGTGTCGCCAGCGCGCTGTGCGACGGGCTTGAGCGGCTGGCAGCGGCGCGCGGCGTCAAGGAATTGACCACAGACGCCAGCGACACGGCGCAACCTTTCTTCAAACAACGCGGCTACGAGCCGCGCCAGCGCAACAGCGTCGAGCGGGCCGGTGTCTGGCTCGCCAATACGACGATGGCCAAGCCGCTGGTGATGGAAACCACCCAATGACCCGCGAACGCCTTTATCTTTTCGACACCACTTTGCGCGATGGCGCGCAGACCACCGGTGTCGATTTCTCCATCGACGACAAGCGCCGCATCGCCGCGCTGCTCGACGATCTCGGCCTCGATTATGTCGAAGGCGGCTATCCCGGCGCCAATCCGCTCGACACCGAATTCTTCCGCAAGAAGGCGGTGAAGAAGGCGCGTTTCGCGGCCTTCGGCATGACCAAGCGGCCGGGCCGCTCCGCCTCCAACGATCCGGGCATTGCCGGCCTCATGGAGGCCGAGGCCGATGCGATCGTCTATGTCGCCAAGAGCTGGGATTTCCAGGTGCATGTCGCGCTCGGCATCACGCTTGAGGAAAATCTCGAAGGCATCAGCGATTCCATCGCCTATGCCGGGAAGAACGGCCGCGAAGCCATGCTCGATTGCGAGCACTTCTTCGATGGCTACAAGAACAATCCCACTTATGCGCTGCAATGCGCGCGCGCCGCTTATGAAGCCGGCGCCCGCTGGGTTGTGCTCTGCGACACCAATGGCGGCACCTTGCCCGATGAAGTCGAGCGGATCGTCGGCGAAGTGGCCCGCCACATCCCCGGCAGCCATTTGGGCATCCACACCCACAACGACACCGAGAATGCGGTGGCCAATTCCTTTGCCGCCATCCGCGCCGGGGCTCGGCAGATCCAGGGCACGCTGAATGGCCTGGGCGAGCGTTGCGGCAATGCCAATCTCGTTTCGATCATCCCGACGCTTCTCTTGAAGAGCGAGTTTGCCGATCGTTTTGAGATCGGCGTGACGCACGAGAAGTTGCGCGGCCTGACCAAGCTGAGCCACGCCTTCGACGAGCTGATCAACCGCGCGCCCAATCGCCATGCGCCCTATGTCGGCGCATCGGCTTTCGCGACCAAGGCGGGCATCCATGCCTCCGCCGTGCTGAAGGACCCCAAGACCTATGAACATGTCGAACCGGATGCGGTCGGCAATGTCCGTAAGGTTCTGGTCTCCGATCAGGCTGGCAAATCGAACGTGTTGGCGGAGCTCGAACGCCTCGGCATCACCGTCGCGAAGGACGATCCGCGCGTCATGCGCGTGTTGGAGGAGGTGAAGGAGAAAGAGGCGCAGGGCTATGCCTATGAAGGCGCCGATGCTTCTTTCGAATTGCTCGCCCGTCGCGTTTTGGGCCAGGCGCCCGATTATTTCGACGTCGAGCGTTTCAGCGTCAATGTCGAGCGCCGCCACAATGCGGTCGGCGAACTGGTCACCGTGTCGGAAGCCATCGTCAAGGTGCGTGTCGACGGCGACACCCTCATCTCCGCCGCCGAGGGCGCGGGACCGGTCAACGCGCTCGATCTCGCGCTGCGCAAGGATCTCGGCAAATACCAGCCCTATATCGAGGACCTCGAACTGCTTGACTATCGCGTGCGCGTCTTCCAGGGCGGCACCGATGCGGTGACTCGCGTGCTGATCGAATTCGGCGATAGCCAGGGCAACAGGTGGTCGACGGTCGGCGTGTCAGCCAACATCATCGACGCCTCGTTCCAGGCGCTGTTGGACTCGATCAACTACAAGCTGATGAAGGCTGAGGCTTGAGGGCTTGGCGCCAAAGCGCCGGCATCGAACCATGTGCCGCCGCCGTCCTTGCCGCCACCTCTGTGTCATCCCGGATCGCCTGCGCAGGTGTCCGGGATGACATCAAGGCTGTGGTCTCGTTTCAACTAGAGCCGTCTTTGCCTGGCCATCGCGTCACACGGCCGCGCCGCGTTCGTACCAGCCTCTTGATGCCTTCACGATCCGAACGACGGACAGCATCACCGGCACTTCGATCAGGACGCCGACGACGGTTGCGAGCGCTGCTCCCGATTGGAAGCCAAACAAGGCAATGGCCGTGGCCACCGCCAGTTCGAAGAAATTGCTCGCGCCAATGAGTGCAGACGGTCCGGCGACGCACCATTCGACGCCGAGGCGGCGATTGAGCCAATAGGCCAGTCCGGCGTTGAAATAAACCTGAATGAGAATTGGCACCGCCAGCATGGCGATGATCGCTGGCTGACGGGTGATCTGTTCGCCCTGCAAGCCAAACAGCAGAACGAGTGTCAGCAGCAGTGCGCCCAGAGACAACGGCGACAAGGTTTTCAGCGTCCGATCCAAGGCAGCTTGCCCGCCGCCATTGAGTAAACCCCGTCGCCAAAGCTGCGCCACGATTACCGGGAGGACGATGTAAAGCAGAACGGACAGGAGCAGCGTGCCCCACGGCACGACGATTGAGGAGAGGCCGAGCAGGAGGCCGACGATCGGTGCGAAAGCGACCACCATGATGGTGTCGTTCAGGGCCACTTGTCCGAGCGTGAAATGGGGTTCCCCGTCCACGAGATTCGACCACACAAACACCATGGCCGTGCAGGGTGCGGCGGCCAGCAGGATCAGTCCCGCCGTGTAGCTTTCGAGCTGATCGGCTGGGAGATAAGGCCGGAAAACATTGGCGATGAAGATCCACGCCAGCAGCGCCATCGAAAAGGGTTTGACCAGCCAGTTGATACCGACGGTCGTGGCAATGCCGCGCCAATGGGCGCCGACTTGACCAAGCGCGGCGAGGTCGATCTTCAGCAGCATGGGAATGACCATGAGCCAGACTAGAACCGCCACGGGCAGATTGACTTGTGCGATTTCCGTCGCGCCGATCACGTGGAAAACGTCGGGCATCATCCGGCCAAGAACGATGCCAACGACAATGCAGAGTGCCACCCACAACGTAAGAGAGCGCTCGAATAGGCCCATAGGAGAGGCTTTGGCAGATGAGGTTGTTGCGTCTGTCGCTGCTTGGGTCATGATTTTGCCTCATGCAGGACACGGCGGCCTTCTGCGTCGATGACCCACTCACCATCTTCTTTGGTGAAGGCAGCGAGTTGCGGGTTCGGCAGAAGATCAAGGACGGCTTCTGAGGGGCGGCAGAGCTTCACGCCCAGCGAAGAAACAACAATCGGGCGATTCATAAGAATGGGGTGCGCCTCGATGGCATCCAATAATGCATCATCTGTCAGTGTTGGGTCAGAGAGGCCAAGTTCTGCATAAGGCGTACCCTTCTCCCGTAGCGCGTCTCGAACGGATATGCCGGCGCGTTCCAACATTTGGATCAAAAGCGCCCGCGAAGGCGGCGTTTTCAGATACTCGATGACATGCGGTTCAATCCCGGCGTTGCGGATCATGGCCAGCGTATTGCGCGACGTGCCGCACTCGGGATTGTGATAAATCACGATATCGGTGGCGCTCATGCCACGTCCCAGCGCTTGTTCGTCGATCCCTCCAATTGGCCGATCTCGCGCAATTTCGTCCCGAGCGCCATGGCGTCGAGGCTCTTGATCGGCAGAACCATGAAAGCGGAAATCCGGTTTTTCATGAAGCGGAACGCGTCGTTGAACGCGCGCTGCTTCTCGATATCGGTGCCTTCGACGGCCGCAGGATCTTCGATGCCCCAATGGGCCGTCATAGGCTGGCCCGGCCAGAACGGACAGGTTTCTCCGGCCGCGCTGTCGCAGACGGTGAATACGAAATCCATGACTGGTGCATTGGGCTCGGCGAAAACATCCCAGCTTTTCGAGTAAAAACCGTCCGCCGGATAATCCCAATTTCGGAGAGTGGTCAGTGCAATCGGATTGACCTCGCCTTTCGGCTGGCTTCCGGCTGAAAAGGCATTGAAGCGACCCGCGCCATCCTTGCGCAGGATCGATTCCGCGAGGATCGAACGAGCAGAATTGCCGGTACAGAGAAACAGCACATTGTAGACGCGATCAAGCACGGGGAAGCTCCTTCACTTCGAGGCCGCAGCACGATTGGGTGGCTGCGGGTATGCAGATTTCAGGATGTCCGGCGCAGCAGTCGCGCATGAGGAAGGCGATCAGTCCCGACAGCGCGGAATAGTCAGCCGTGTATAAGATCGAGCGCGCTTCCCGCTTTGCGGTCGCCAGTCCGGCTTGGGTTAGTTCTTTCAGGTGAAACGATACGTTCGACGCTGAGACGCCTGCGGCTTCAGCAATGGCTCCGGCCGCCATGCCTTCCGGGCCAGCGGTAACCAGTAACCTCACAATGCGAAGGCGGGTTTCCTGAGAAAGAGCCGCGAAGGCCGCGAGGGCTTGACGTTCTTCCATAATTCAATAATCCTATATTCATATGATCATTGAAATAAGGATAGCAAAGATGATCGAGATTGACAAGATGGACGTTGCCTTACCGTCCCCCGCCGCCATCGATGACATCACGCTTGGCGATCTGCTCGCAGCCTGTGACGCGAGCCCGGACACACCCCTCGTCTTTTCCTACGATGGTCGCGCCATTCAGCGCGGCTATCATGTCACCGAAGTGAAAACGGGTCAGTTCGCTGCGCTGGATTGCGGCGGAAATCCCGAGGCGTGGTCGGAAATCTTCGTCCAGCTTTGGGATGTGATCGACGGCGACCGCACCCATATGACGGCGGGGAAGTTCGCCGCCATCATTCGTAAGGTGTCCAGGCATTTTGCGCTGGGCGCCAACGTGCGGCTCACCTTCGAGGTCAGCGATGGCGTTGCGCCGATGCAGCTTCACTGTGCTGCTGCACCGGTCTTCTCTGATGGCGTGCTGTCGGTGGCTCTGGCGCCGCGTGCTGCGAGTTGCAAGCCACGTGATCGCTGGTTGGAAGAACAGAAGCAAGCGTCCGCCAGCTGCTCTCCTTCCAATAGCAAGCAGCCCTGTTGCGGCTGATCACTCTCGTTTGGGGTGAGCATAATTCCGCCGCCCTCCCTTTGTATCTTTCAGCCTGATTTTGCCGCGATGAGCGCGGCAAGGAGAAGGGCTCTGGGACTGAGGGGAGGGGGTGTCACGCGATTCTGAGGAACAACCCCATGCAAGGGCGCTTTCCTCGCATTTCACGCCCTCGAATTCAGGCCATGCCTCACTCGACGAGGCGCAGCACCTTGTCTCGGCACAGGTTGCGGTCTTCCGCTTCCATCACGCTGTCGTCCTCGAACGTACCAGCGAGATCGAACGTGCAGCCCGAGCGCGGCGGCAGGGTGAAGGTGACGCGTTTGCCCGGCGCCAGGTTCTTCGCCACCACCCGTTCGGTTGCGGCAGCGCCTTCCTTGCCGACGAGTTTCAGTTCCACCAGCGCGGCGTCGCGCTTGTTCTCGACGGTGATGCGGCCTGGGCTCGAGGGACCACGCTTCGATTGCGCGAAGCCCGACGTCGCTGTCAGCGACAAAGTCACCGCGGCCGCAGCCACGACCATGGAACGCGTGAGGGTGTGACGGGTCAACGTCATGATGGCTGCTCCTCTCCTACATCGGCTCTCTGAATTTGAACGCACCATCGCCAACTAGAGGCGTGACGTCAAATCGGCGGATTCCATGCCGGCACGCTTGCCTTGTTCCTTCGCCGCACGAAGGATCGGCACCACGTCCTCGATTTTCTCGGCGACCTGATAGCGCACTTCAAGATCGCTGCGGATGAAGCCCTTGTAGCGCATGTGCGCGAACAGATCGAGCAACGGCCGCCAGAAGCCGCCGATATCGGCGAGCACGACAGGCTTGTTATGACGATCGAGCTGCACCCAGGTGAGCTGCTCGACGAGTTCCTCGAGCGTGCCGATGCCGCCGGGCAGAGCGACGAAGGCATCGGCCTTCTCGAACATCATGCGCTTGCGTGTATGCATGTCGGCGACGACGACGAGTTCCTGCGCTTCCTTGAAGCGCCGTTCGCGTACGTCGAGGAAGTCGGGAATGATGCCCGTGACGTGGCCGCCGGCTTCGAAGACCGAACGGGCGAGAATGCCCATCAGCCCATGGCTGCCGCCGCCATACACGAGACCCATGCCAGCATTCACCAGTTCGGTGGCGAGCTTGCGGGCTGCATCTGCGAAAATCGGATCGGTTCCAGGAGAGGAACCACAGTAAACACAAACATTGCGAATTTCAGTCATGGCACAGCTTTGACGTGCGCTTGTGGCAGGGTCAAGGCACGGTTCCGGCAAGCTTGGCCGCGCGAATCGCCATCATTGGCCTTTCAATGCCATAATGGTTAAATCACCTGAATAATCAGGCGATGTCGGCCAGGTGGCGCGAGGCAAATGGAACGCGGGATGTTGGGTGTGTCGAATAGGGTTGTCTACGTGGTTGCCGTGCTGGTGGCGCTGATCGCGGCTGTCTTCATCAGCTGGAACCTGTGGCGCAACTGGTCCATATCCGCGCCGACCACGCAAAGCCAAGCGCCGGCTGCGGCGCAGTCCCAGGCTAAGCTTGATCCTGTCAAACCCGATTCTGCCAAACCTGAAGCGGAAATCAGCAAGCCGGCGACGAGCAGCCAGAAACCGCAATTCGACGTGGTGCGCGTCGAGCCCTCGGGTGAAACGGTGGTTGCCGGCCGCGCGGCGCCCAACGCCAAGATCACTCTCTTCTCCGCGGGCAAACCGGTTGGCGAGGTTACGGCCAACAGCGAAGGCCAGTTCGTGATTCTGCCACCGGCGCTGCCGCCGGGCGATCATCTCCTGTCGCTCCAGGCCGATGCGGTGATCTCCGATCAGACCGTGGCCATTGCCGTGCCGAAACCGGGCGGGCGCGACGTGGTGGTCGCCTTGGCGGAGCCGGACAAGCCGACGCGCATTCTCTCGGATGCCACCAAGTCCGCCGATGCCAAACCTGCTGATGCAAAGCCTGCCGACGTTAAGCCCGCAGCCGCGCCGGCAAGTACCCCGCCAGCCAGCCCTCCCGTCGCGATTCGCGCGGTCGAGGCGCAGGAAGGCGGTGGCTTCTTCCTTTCCGGTCTGGCGACGGCCGGCGCTCGGATCCGGCTTTATCTGAATGGCGCTCTCATCGCATCGGCCCAGGCCGGGCCCGATGGCCGTTGGTCGGTGCGCGTTGAAAAGGGCATGTCGTCGGGCAAATATGCGGTTCGCGCCGATGTTCTGGGCCAGGATGGCGGTGTGGTGGCGCGCGCCGAAGTGCCGTTCGACTATCCCGCTGCCGGCACGATGGCCGCTACGTCGGGCAAGCGGGAAGGGGCATCTACGGCCTCCGAATCCGCCGCGCAACGGCAAGCCGAGGCGGTCACGCCGGCAACGACGGCCGCCGGGCCGGAGAAGCGCACCGATGCCGCGCCCCAGTCCACCGTCGTGCCGGAACTGCGCACCGCCCGGGTCGAGCGCGGCGACAGCCTGTGGCGGATCAGCCGGAGCATGCTCGGCCATGGCGTGCGCTACACCCAGATTTACGACGCCAATACTGACCAAATCCGCGATCCGGACCTGATTTACCCAGGCCAGGTTCTCGTCGTGCCCAATCCAACGCCCTGATTGAAAGCCAATTTTTGAAATGGGCGTTGGAACCCGTGCCTTTTGGCGTGGAAGCGCCTATATGAGAATCATAACAATCAAACCGTGACCTTGCCCGCCGCCCTTGGCCGCCGGCTGTACAGACTGAACCGATGACCCCTCCAGCCAATCCGCCGCCGCGCACCAATGCGCGCCGCGAGGCAACGCTTGCTGAAACCGTCCGGCATCTCTGGCCCTATGTCTGGCCGACGGACCGGCTCGACCTGAAAATGCGCGTCCTCGGCGCGATGGTTCTGCTGCTCGCGGCGAAAGTGGTCACGATTCTCGTGCCCTATTCGTTCAAATGGGCGACGGATGCTCTGGCTCATCCGGGCAGCGCCAACGTACCTCTGCCGGCCATTCTCGCCGGGCCGATCGTCATCTGCATCATCTACGGTCTGCTGCGCATTTTCATGCAGCTCTTCACCCAGGCGCGCGATGCGCTGTTTGCCGCCGTCGCCATGCATGCGGTGCGCCGTCTGGCCAACGAGGTCTTCGTCCATCTGCACGACCTGTCGCTGCGCTTCCATCTCGAACGCAAGACCGGCGGCCTGACGCGCATTCTCGAGCGCGGCCGCGAGGCGATCCAGCAGATCGTGCGCATGAGCATGCTGACGGGCGTGCCGACAGTCGTCGAATTCGCGCTCATCCTGGGCGTGTTCTACTTCGCCTTCGATTGGCGCTACATGCTGACGATCAGCATCATGATCGTCGTCTATCTCTGGTTCACGCAGGTCGCTACCGACTGGCGCATTTCGATCCGCCGCGACATGAACGAGAGCGATACCGACGCCAATGTGAAGGCGATCGACTCGCTGCTCAACTACGAGACCGTGAAATATTTCAGCGCCGAGAAGCGCGAGGCCGCGCGCTACGACAAGTCGATGGCGCGTTACGAGAAGAACAGCATTTCGAGCTATGTTTCACTTGCCGTGCTGAACTCGGGCCAGGGCATCATCTTCGCCGCCGCGCTGTCGATCGTGATGATCCTATGCGTCATCGGCATCCGCAACGGCACCAATACGATCGGCGATTTCGTTCTTCTGAACGGGCTGATGATCCAGCTCTACCAGCCGCTCAATTTCATGGGCATGGTCTATCGCGAGATCAAACAGGCGACCATCGACATCGAGCAGATGTTCGACGTGCTGGGGCAGAAGCCGGAGGTCAAGGACAGGCCGGATGCTCAGCCCCTCAAGATCGCTCAGGGCACGGTGACGTTCGAAAAAGTCCAATTCGCTTATGACCCGGCGCGACCGATCCTCAAGGGCATTTCGTTCGAGGTGCCGGCCGGCAAGACCGTTGCTGTCGTCGGGCCGTCAGGCGCCGGCAAGTCGACGCTGTCACGGCTGCTGTTCCGTTTCTATGAACCGCAGAGCGGCCGCATCTTGATCGACGGCCAGAACATCGCCGACATCAACCAGGAGTCTCTGCGTGAGAAGATCGGCATGGTGCCGCAGGATACGGTGCTGTTCAACGAAACCATCGCCTACAACATCCGCTATGGCCGCTGGGATGCGACGCAGGACGAGGTTGAGGCGGCCGCCAAACTGGCGCAGATCGACGAGTTCATTCGCACCGTTCCCGGCGGCTACAAGGCTCAGGTCGGCGAGCGCGGCTTGAAGCTTTCAGGCGGCGAGAAGCAACGCGTCGCCATTGCCCGCACCATCCTCAAGGCACCACCGATTCTGATGCTGGATGAGGCGACCTCGGCGCTCGATTCCTTCACCGAGCGGGAAATCCAAGGGGCGCTGGAACGGGTGGTCAAGGATCGCACCACCTTGGTGATCGCTCACCGCCTGTCGACCATCGTGAACGCCGACGAAATTCTCGTGCTGGATAGCGGCGAGATCGTCGAACGTGGCCGGCATGAGGATTTGCTGGCCCTGGGCGGCGTCTATAGCGCCATGTGGAACCGTCAGCGTGAGGTCGATGAGGCGCAAGAGACCCTGCGTCGCGCCGAAGCCGCCGAAGGCAAATCCAATCACGTGGCGATCAGCGGCGATCTCACCGAACTCATTCAGGAGACCGCTGCCGTGGTCAACAGCGACGAATTGAGCGATGACGAGAAGGCGGTGCGGCGCAGCGCGGCGAATGAGAGCGCTAAATAAGCGCGCTCATTCGCCCTTGGCCTGCAGCAGTTTCAAAGCCCGCACGGCGGTCTCTTCGTCGACCAGTTTCTCGACCGGGATTTTCGTCTTCAGATAGCCGCGGCGGATGTAGAAATCTTGCTGGTCGAGCAGGGAGGCGACGACCACCTTGCCGTTCGGATTGACGTCCGACCAGGACGTGTCGGCGAAAATGGCGCGGTTCTTGATCGGCGCATATTTCAGAAAATAGTCGATGACCTCGTCACGGTTGGGACCGTTCTCGACTGCCTGCTGGAAATAGCGCGCGCCCTTGATATAGGCGGCGGTGAAACGGTCGAGCAGGCCGCGGTTCTTGGCGGCCCAATCGGTGTTGTAGATGAGGCCCGCGACCTCCATCTCCGGTTTGACGATATGATCGAGGCGCACCAGCATGGTAGCGCCATCGCGCATGGCGCCGCCATCGAAGGGCGGGATCAGCACGGCGGCGTCGATGGCGCCATTGGCCATGGCGGTCAGCGTCTGCGGCATGGCGAGCGGCTTGGTATCGACATCGTCGAGCGTCAGCCCCACCGTCTCCAAGGCCTTGCCCAGTTCATATTCCGAGAAGCCACCGGCGGCCGTGGTGGCGATGCGCAGGCCTTTCAGATCGGCGACGGTCTTGACCTTCGCGTCCAGGCCCTTGCGCAGGATGATCTTGTGATGCGAGCGGATTTGCGCCCGGCTGAGGAAATAGCGTAGCGGCATGCCCTGGGCGAGCGCGTTGAAATAGGACACGCTGACGCCGCCGCCCATGATCGGAATATCGCCACGCACCACCATCGGCGTCATGTCCGAAGCGGTGCGGAACGAGGTCAGTTCCACCTCGATGTTCTGCTCTTTGAAATAGCCCTTCTCGATGGCGCAGATGATCGGCCCGTCGCTGGTGTTAGGCACGGTGCCGACGACGATCTTGTCCGCCGCCTGGGCATTCCAGGCGAGAGCAGAGGCAAAGAGAGCGGAGAGAACGAACCGACGCATATGTTTCCTTCCTGAAAGCTATTGCATGGCACGAAGGAGCATGCGCGAACGATCGCGAATGGTGCATTCCTCCAGCCCAGCGGCATCTGGCGGCCGCTTGTTGAAGCTGACTATAGAACGCGGCGCTGGAACGTCCAGTGGGTTTGAGGCTCACGCCTCCTGCATCGCCCCAAGCGCCTCGTGCGCGTCCCAAGGCTTCCACCACAATTTCGCGCCGATGTCGCGGGCGATGAGGCCGGCGCTGATGTAGCCGGCACCGCCGGAGATGGCACCGCCTGGATGCGCCGCCGATCCACTCATATAGAGATTGGGAATAGGTGTGCGATAGCCGAAATGATTGAACATCACCTGTTCGGCGTTGAAGGCGCCCATGAAGATATCGCCACCGCGCATATTGATCATCTCCTGCGCATATTCCTTGGCGGTGTAGACATATTTGCCGAGAATCTTCTTGCCACTGACATTGGGCGCATAGCGAGCGAAGGTCTCGATGATCTTCTCGGAGAACTCTTCCTTGAAATCGTCCCAGCTTTGCGTGCCGATGTCGGGATCGAGCGGCATCACGTGCCAGGCATAGGTGGTGTGTTTGCCCGACGGCGCTTGGGTCGGATCGAGCAGGCTCATCGGCCCGGAGCCGAACTGGATGACCTTGGGAGCTTTGTTGGCGCGCACGTCGGTGAAGGCGGAAAACAAATCCTCCATCGTTTCCGCGCCCAGGCTCCATTTAAGCGCCCGATTGACGTTAGGGTCGAACTGCGCGGCGGTGAAATTTGGCGACTCCTCTAGTGCCAGATGGACGCCGAAGAGCGTCCAGCCAGTATATTGGAAGTCATCGAGTTTTCGCGTGAAAGCCTGCGGCAGTTGCGTACGCCCGATGAGTTTCTCGAAGGTCTGATGCACGTCAAGCGTCGAAGAAACGAACTGGCGCGCCCGCACGGTGCGCCCATCGGTCAGCGCGATGCCGGTGGCGCGTCCGCCTTCCACGACGATCCTGTCGATGGCAACTTGCGGCTGGAAACGTCCGCCGGCGGCGATGAAGGTTTCCATCAGACCGCGTGCCAGATTGAAAGAACCGCCCTGACACAATTGATAGCCGCTTTGCAGATCGAAAGCCCGGATGATCGAGCCCATCGGGCTCGTCTTCGACATCGTGTCGACGAGCCAGGTGCCGAACAGCGAGACCTTGAACAGGAAAAGCAGTTTGACGTGGTCGTTTTCGAACAATTCGTTGACCACATCGAGCGGCTGGCGCTGCGTCATCACCAGGAAGTCGCGTCCTCCAGCGGTGCGGGCCAGCAGCCGCTCGCGCTCGGCCTGCGGCAGCGGTTCGCTGTAGCGCTCGGGCAGAAAGATATCGCGGGTGATCTGTTCGGCCTTGCGGTTCCACTCGCGAAAGGTGCGCGCATCCTTCTGCGAAAAGCGGGCGACATTGGCGAGGGTTTCTTCGAGATCGCGGCCGAAGACCAAGGCCGATCCATCGAGATGCGGCTGGCCGAATTCATAACGCGGCGTGATGTAGGTGACGCGCTCGGCGAGGCCGAGATCCTTGAACCAGGGCGTCTCGCTGATGTGGAAATGATTGATCGAATGCAGGTTGTGATAGAAGCCGGGCAGGGTCGCTTCCTTGGTGCACAGGCCGCCGCCATAATCGAGCCGTCGATCGACGAGGAGAATGTCGAGTCCGGCTTTCGCCAGATAGCTGCCGAGCACCAGTCCGTGGTGGCCGGCGCCGATGATGATGCCGTCATAGGTTCGCTCGAGCGCGGTCATGGATCGCCTCCTCCCTCAACCGGCTCCGGTGCCGGTCGCCCTGTTGCAGGCCGTCTTTGCGTGCCGCCCGTTAACGAGTGCGACCGTGTGCCGACTGTAGGTTTGCGCGCCCGATCGCGTCCAGCGGCGCGATGCCCAGGGTCTTGATTCAGGTCAAAACCGGGGATTTACCCCTGAATCCCTCCTTGGCCGTGACTTTAACCCGTTTCGGTGGCAAAAGACCGGCTCCACTCGCCCGCGCGGGGGCAAGATAGGACAAAGGCAGATTCATGAGCATTTTGGACAGTGTACGCCGGCAGGTCACCCCCATTCACCCGGAGGGCTATCTGTTCATCGCCGGCTTCGCGATCGCGTCCCTGATTCTCTATTGGCTCTGGTCGCCGCTGGGCTGGATCGGCTTGGTGCTGACGCTCTGGTGCATCTATTTCTTTCGCGATCCGGTGCGTGTCACGCCGATCGATGAGACGCTGGTGATTTCGCCCGCCGATGGCGTCGTTTGTTCAGTCGGCTCCTTCGTGCCGCCGCCGGAATTGGGTCTCGGCGAACGGCCGATGAAGCGCGTCTCGGTCTTCATGTCGGTGTTCGATTGCCACGTGAACCGTTCGCCGGTGTCCGGCCGCATCCAACGCATCGCCTATAAGCCCGGCTTGTTCGTCAATGCCGATCTCGACAAGGCGAGCGAGGACAACGAGCGCAACGGCTTCGTCATCGAAACGCCGGCCGGGATTTTCGGCGTGGTGCAGATTGCCGGCCTGATCGCGCGGCGCATCGTCAGCTTCAGCAAGGAGGGCGACAGCGTGCAGCCGGGCGAGCGCATCGGCCTCATCCGCTTCGGCTCGCGTGTCGACGTCTATATGCCCGACACCGCGACTCCAACGGTCGATATCGGTTCCAAGACGGTGGCCGGCGAAACCGTCATCGCGGATCTCGCGGCGCGCACGCCCCGCCGCGTCTTCCGTTCCGCTTGAGGTTGCCGTGATGGACGATCCGTTGGCCACACCGGAGCAAACGCAGACAGGACAGCGGCGGCGCTTCTCGCGCATTCCGCTGCGCTATGTGCTGCCCAATCTGGTGACCTTGCTTGGCCTCTGTCTCGGCCTGACGGCGATTCGCTTCGCCATCGAGGCGCGCTTCGATCTCGCCGTCTATGCCATTGCCGGCGCGGCGGTGCTTGACGGCCTCGACGGCCGCCTGGCGCGGGCGCTGAATTCCACCTCGCGCTTCGGCGCCGAGCTCGATTCTCTGGCCGACTTCATCGATTTCGGCGTCGCCCCGGCGATGATTCTCTATATGTGGGCGCTCAACGACATCAAATCCGCCGGCTGGTTCGCGGCCATGGTCTATGCGGTGGCCTGCGCCCTGCGCCTGGCCCGCTTCAACGTGGCGATCGATGATCCCAACAAGCCGAAATGGGCCGCCCGTTTCTTCATCGGTATGCCTTCGCCCGCCGGTGCCATCGTCGTGCTGCTGCCGGTCTATCTCACCCATTCCCTGTTCGGCCTGGCCAGCGGCAAGGCGATGGTGGTGATCCTCATCATTTACACTCTGCTGATCGCTTTCCTGATGGTCAGCCGCATTCCGCACCTGTCCGGCAAGGAAATGGGCCGGGTGCCGCGCGAATATTTCATCGTGGTGCTGTTTGGCGTCGTGGTCGCCATTCTGTTCCTCTACAGCTTCCCGATGGAGGTTTTGGCGGGGCTGAGCGTCCTCTATCTGGCCCATATCCCCTTCGCTTACCGGCGATATCGGGCCTTGCAGCGTGCCGATATCGAGGCCGCGGCGGTGGAGAACTCCCCCTGATCCTTGCGAAAACGGGATTTTGTCACAATTTCATGCATGACCATGCCGCCGCTGTTCACAAAACGGCAGCGTTGCAGTAATTTCCGCGCAATTTTCCGCAGCCGTCGGTTGCGGTCGGCCGTCTGGCCGAGATTGGACGAGGTTTATGGCGAAAGAAGAACTACTTGAATTTCCGGGGTTCGTGACCGAACTCCTGCCGAACGCGACGTTTCGCGTGAAGCTTGAGAACGACCACGAAATCATCGCCCATACGGCAGGCAAGATGCGCAAGAATCGCATCCGCGTGCTGACGGGTGACAAGGTGCTGGTTGAAATGACGCCCTATGATCTGACCAAGGGCCGTATCACCTACCGGTTCAAATAAGCCCGATGGGGGGCGCCGCCCGCAGGGAGGCCCGCGGATGACCGGGCACGAAACGGCCGGTTGGCGGCCGAAACTGGTGCTCGCCTCCAGCTCGCCACGCCGCTTGGCGCTGCTGCAGCAGATCGGCATCGAGCCTGACGCGCTCATTCCCGCCGATCTCGACGAGACCCCGAAACGCAGCGAATTGCCCCGCACTCTGGCGACCCGGCTCGCCAGCGAAAAGGCGCAGTCCGCATCGAAGATCGCCGGCGCCCGCGATGGCTATGCCGATTGCTTCGTGCTGGCCGCCGATACGGTGGTGGCCGTGGGGCGGCGCATTCTGCCGAAATGCGAACTGGCCGAGGAAGCGGGCGCCTGCCTGCGGCTGCTGTCAGGGCGCACCCACCGGGTCTGGACCAGCATTAGCCTGATCACGCCGAAGGGTGCGGAACGGCGGCGGCTGGTGGAAACCCGCGTTCGCTTCAAGCGGCTGTCGGCCCAGGAGATGGAGGCCTATCTCGCCTCCGGCGAATGGCGCGGCAAGGCCGGCGGCTATGCCATTCAGGGCCTAGCGGGGGTGTTCCCGGTCAAGATCGTCGGCTCCTATTCGGCGGTCGTCGGCCTGCCGCTCGCCGAAACCATGGCCCTGCTGGCGGGCGAGGGCTATCCTGCCCATATGTTCTGGCTGAACCGCATCTGATTTTCGGAGCTGCCCATGTCCGACAATAAATCGGGCAAGAAACCGGGATCTGACGATCTCGTTGCCAAATTCATGGCCGATGATGCCGCCACGACCGACCTCGGTCCCTGCGCCATTTGCGGCCGTCCGGCCACGCCGGAATATCGACCTTTCTGCACCCGTCGCTGCGCCGACGTCGATCTTGGCCGCTGGCTGCGTGGCTCCTATGCCATTCCAGCGGGCCGCGACGATGATGACGAAGAAGACGGCGAGGCCGTCGATCGCGACGCTTGAAGATCAAGCGCGCGCAGCGGTGCGCCAATGAGGCCTGTGACGATGGTCGCCAGCAGCGCTGGCGCCGGCCACAGCCGTGATAGAGGCCCCGCAACCCAGTCGCGCAGGAACGGCAGGATCGTGCTGTCCGATTGATAGACCGGCGTGAACAGCAGGCTCATCGCCTGATATATCTGCACATGCCGATGGCGCAGCGCGATCGCAGCCGCCGTCGCCTCATTCACGTTCCTATGCCGTCGCAGCGCCGTCGCCAGCGCGCAGGCATCGAGCAAGGCCATATTGGCGCCTTGGCCGAGCTGCGGGCTGGTCGAGTGCCAGGAGTCGCCGATGTGGATCAGGCGATCGGTCACGGGTTGCATCAAGGTGCGATGGGCATAGCGGGCAAAGGTGAGTTGATCGGGGGCCGTGATCGTCTCAAGCAGGCCTGATGTCTCCGGCCAAAGGTCGCGCACATCGTCCTTCCAGCGTTCCAGCCCGCCGTCGCGCCATGCTTGCAGACGGTCGGCGCGCAGCGACCAGAAGAAGGCGGCCTGTGGTGTGTTGGTGCCAGGCGGCGTGCCGATCGGCAGAACGCCAGCCATCTTGTTGGACCGCACATAGCGCTGTTCCAGCGCGTGGCCATCAAAGCCGTCGGGCCAGGGCAGGCTCGCCCAGAGCGCGCCATAGGCAAGTTCGCGTCCTGTCGGTGGCGCCAGGGGGCTGTAGGTGCCGAGCGTATCGATGATGAGGTCGAACGGCCCGTCGCTGCGGCCATCGCCGAAGGCGAGCCGCCGTCCACCATCCTGCACCGGCGCATCGATCACCGTGCGTCCGGTTTCGATGGTGATGCCGGCGGCACGTGCCGCATCGTAGAGAAGGGCGAACAGCGTGGCGCGATGAATGCCGATGCCGTGTTCATCGCCCTTGAGCGCCGCATAGCGGACATCGAGCACGGTCTTGCCCGAGGGGATCGCCTTGCCGAACAGCCGGTCGATGCGGCTGCCTGCGGCGATGGTGGCGCGATCGAGCCCCATCTGCCGCAGAACGGCCAATCCCGTCGGCTGGATGATCAATCCCGAGCCCAGCGGTCGCGGCGTCTCGAACCGCTCGAACATGACAATGCGATGGCCCTCGCGCGCCAAGAGCAGCGCACTGGCAAGTCCCGCGATGCCACATCCGGCAATGGCGATCAGCATGGAGATGTCCCGGTCATGCCGAAGCTATGGCAGCGCCAGCCAAGACAGACAAGCCCAGTCTGGCACGACTCCTGCTTCGTTCTTTTGCGCGCGTTGGGCGCCGCACGGAGAGGGGATTTCATGATCAGTCGTCGCACGGTGGTCGGCGCGGTTGTCTCGGCGCCTTTCGTCGCAAAGGCCGCGGCCCAGGCGCCGAGCCGCAGCGAAACGCTGTTGCTTGTCCAGGAATATGGCCCCAACAGCATGGACATGCAGGGCATCGGCTCGTCGCAGCCGGTCAATGGTGTGGCCTTGAATTGCTATGATCGTCTGATCCGCTTCAAACCCGTGCCTCTGCCCGATGGCGGGGGCGGCACGTTCAACATGACCGACTTCGAGCCCGAACTGGCGGAGAGCTGGCAGGAGGCGTCGGACGGCATGAGCGTCACTTTCAAACTGAAGGATGCGACTTTTCATTCCGGCCGTCCGGTCACTGCCAAGGACGTGAAATGGTCGCTCGATCGCGCGGTGGCGATCGGTGGCTTCGCCAAGACCCAGATGGCGGCGGGCTCACTCGAAAGTCCGGAGCAATTCGTCGCCGTTGACGACAAAACCTTCCGCGTCGATTTCGTGCGCCGCGACAAACTCACCTTACCCAATCTCGCGGTCACCATTCCCTTCGTCATTGATAGCGAATTGGCGATCAAGAATGGCGGTGACGATCCGTGGGCGAAGGAATGGCTGAAGAACAATGTCGCGGGCTCGGGCGCCTTCAAGGTGGGGAGCTGGAAGCCCGGCACCGAGACGATCTACGTGCGCAACGAGGCCTGGAAGGGCGGCAAGCTGCCAGCGCTGCGCCGCATCATCGCGCGCGATATTCCTTCCCCTTCGACACGGCGCGCGTTGATCGAACGCGGTGACGCCGACATTTCCTATGGCCTGCCGCTGAAGGATTTCAAGGATCTGGCCGATGCGGGCAAGGTCAAAGTGGTCGGTGTGCCTGTGCCGAACGCGCTCTGGTATCTCGCGTTGAACGCGGCCACCGGGCCTTTCGTCGACAGGCGCCTGCGCCAGGCCGTCGCCTGGGCCATGCCTTACGACAAAATCCTGCAAGCCTCGATGTTCGGGCGTGGCGTGGCCATGTGGGGCGGCCCCGAAAAACCTTCGACGTTGTGGCCGCAGCCTTATCCATACAATACCAATGTCGAGAAAGCGAAGGCGCTGGTGTCGGAAGCGGCGCCCGGTGGGGTAAAGACTTCTTTGATCTTCGACACGGGCTCGGCCACCATCGCCGAACCGATGGCCGTGCTCATCAAGGAGGCCTTGGCGCCGATCGGCATCGATGTGGAGCTGAGCAAGATCCCTGGCGCCAATTTCCGCGGCGAACTTAATAAGAAGATTCACCCGATGGCGATCAACCGCTTCGGCGGCTGGCTCGATTTTCCCGATTACTACTTCTTCTGGAACTTCCACGGCAACAATTCGATCTTCAACATCTCCAGCTATCAAAGCGCGGAGATGGACAAGCTGATCGATGCCGCACGCTTTACGCAGGATGCGGGCGCCTACAAAAGTAACATCGAAGCCTTCGTTGCGCTCGCGGCCAAGGACGCCCCGGTCATTCCGATTGCGCAGCCCTTGCACGATGTGGCGATGCAGAAGTCGATCGGCGGCTACCAATTCTGGCCGTGCCGCGAACCGGACTTCCGCTATCTCACTAAGGCGTGAGGAGAGCGATCAGACGGGCAGTCCGATGCTCGGGATTTCCGCCGGCAGATAGTCGCCGCCGCGAATGGCCTTCTGCAATTCCTTGAACGGCCGGCCGGAAGCGAAAGCGGCGGCCACTTTGTCGGGATCGAAGAACGTGCCGATTGGATTGGCCTTAAAATCCGGCGATGTCCGCATCCATTCGGCAGACTTCTCCCAATCGCCGAAATTATCGCTCTGTAATTCGACGAAATTGCCTTCCGGATCGCGATAATAGATCGAGATCGTCAGGCCGTGGTCGAGGCAGAAGGCCGGGCGGATGCCGGCATCGCGCAGGCGCTCGTAAGAAGCGATCAGATCGTCAAAGCTGTCATATTCGAAGGCGCTGTGATGCATGCCGTTGTGCGTGACTTTCTCGGGATCGTCCTCGAGCTTCGGCACCGAGAGAAAGGCGACGCGGTGGTTGGCCGCGTCATTGGTCATCCAGGCGGCATTGGCATCCTGGAACTGCACCTTCGCGCCGACGACCGTGCCGTACCAGTCGATCATTTCTTGCAGGCGGCTGGTTTTGAACGTCACGTGATGCAACGCGGGACGAATAACGGTCATGGTTCCCTCCTTCAAAGATGATTGTCGCTAATGCGCTTCCGCCATCGCATGGCCGGTCATTCTGGCGAAGAGGGCGACAGGGTCGCTGGGTGCGCGATCACCGCGCCACGCGACATGCTGGTCAGGCCGAATGAGCGCCAGCCGGGCTTCGTAACGGCGCGGTAGCCGGGCATCTCCCGGCCGCACGATGGTGAGCGGAACGTTCAATTTGTCCGCTGCTGTTTGGAAGCGCTCTGCGCCTTCAGCTTCATCGGACAAGACCAGCAGCGTATAGCCCTTGCCGAAAAGATCATAGAGCGAGCGTCCGTCCTTCAGCCATTGATGAGGTGCCAGGCACCCCGGATAAGCGGAGGGCGTGTAAAGCCCGACGGATTGCGGGGGCGGTTCGCCTTTCTCTTCGGCGACGATGGGCGAATGCGCATAATGCGAGCCGAGTACGACGCCGAGCGTCTTGAATTCACGCACCTTGGTGGCCAGGATCGTTTCGGCCACTTCACGGCGGACGGCTTCGCCGATTTCGCCGGGGTCTTCCAACCCCGGCTGGATGAGCTGATTGCCGGTGGCTGAATAGTTGATGGTCGCTTCCTCGATGACGCGCTCATGCACGGGCCGGCGCTCGATCGCGTAGGAATCGAGCAGGGCAGGGCCGCCCCAGCCCTGGATCGTCGCGGCAAGCTTCCAGCCGAGATCGACAGCATCGCCGATACCCATGTTCATGCCGAAACCGCCGAAGGGCGGGTGCAGATGGCAGGCGTCGCCGGCAAGAAAGACGCGGCCTCTTGCATAGCGGTCGGCAACGAGACTGCGCGCCACCCAGGGATCGATGCCGACGATCTCCGGATCGATATCGAGGGCTGTCGAGCGGCGGATCATGTCCTTGCAAGTCGCCGCATCAGGCACCCCGTCGCCATCGAATTTGGTGACGATATAGTACCAGAGGTCACCGCCATCGAGCGGCCCCATGAGGCTTGGAATTTCCTCGTTGAGCAGCCAGTAATGGATGGCGCGCCCGTGCGGATGCATGCGATCGAGGCCCGGCGCGCGCATCACCAGATTGATGTTGCGCAAGGCGCCACCTGGGCCATGCATCTTGGCGCCGATATGTTCGCGCACCGCGCTGCGGGCGCCGTCGGCGCCGATGAGATAACGGCAGGAGATCGTGTCCGAACGCTTCTGCGGCAGGTCGCGCAGCGTAACGTCGACGTGATCGTCGAAATCGCGCGCTGCTTCGAATTCGGTTTCAAAACGCACAGTTACACCAGGCAACGACACCGCATGATCGCGCAGCACCTGCTCCAGCACGTATTGCGGCACCCATTGCGCGCCTTCCGAATAGAGATTGTTCTTGTCGGGTGAGGCTTGCAGGGCATTCTCGAAGCGGCAGATTTCGGGGCCGTTGAGACGCGTGGCGAAGACGACATTGGCGGGATAATCAGCCGGCACCGGAGAGGCCGCGCGTAATTTGTCGGCAATGCCCCAGCGGCGCAGGTGTTCGCGCGTGCGTGCATTGGTGGTCTTGGCGCGCGGGTTGTAGCCGACCCGATCGTTGCGCTCGACGACCAGGCAGGAGATGCCGCGCGACCCCAATTCGATGGCGAGCGCCAGGCCGACGGGACCCGCTCCAATAATCAGAACTTCGGTGTTGGCGGGGGGCTGGCGGTCCATGTTTCCTTCCCAGTGTCGCGGATTGCAGCTTTGCCGGCATTATCGCCATCCCACCGATTGCAGGAAGATGCCAAAAGTGTTCTTCTGATAGCAAAATAGCATCAAAGGCCACGATGAAGCTCAATCAGTTCCGAAATGTGCTGGAGATCGCCGAACGGGGCAGCCTGCGGGCGGCGGCGCGCAGCCTACAATTCGCCCAGCCGGCTCTCACCCGCAGTCTTCAGGAGCTGGAGCATGAGATCGGCGGGCCGCTGTTCGAGCGCCAAGCGCGCGGCATGGCGCTGACGCCGCTCGGCGAAGCCTTCGTGCGCCGCGCCCGCACCGTGCTCGAGGACGTGCGCCGCATTCGCGAGGAGGCCGAGCAGATGCGGGGTGGCGGTGCCGGCCAGATCGTCGCTGGCCTGTCGATCGCCGCGCATATGCAACTT
Organism: Methylocella sp. CPCC 101449; assembly: GCF_031921685.1. NCBI lineage: Bacteria > Pseudomonadati > Pseudomonadota > Alphaproteobacteria > Hyphomicrobiales > Beijerinckiaceae > Methylocella > Methylocella sp. CPCC 101449. Next base: position 418,562 of record NZ_JAPDHU010000004.1, read on the forward strand.
CTGCCGAACGCGCTCAGGATTTTCCGACAGCGCTATCCGGGCGTCGATCTGAACATCATCGAAGGCTTCTATCCGACGGTCGAGAAAGCGTTGCTCGAAGGCACGATGGATTTCTATATCGGTCCCGAGGCCGATCCGACCTTCGCGCCCGGCCTGCAACAGATCGTGCTTTCTCCCAATGAACGCATCGTCATCGGCCGTAAGAACCATCCTCTGGCGGGTGCCCGTTCGCTGAAGGAATTGAGCGATGCCGAATGGGCCAACAATACCATCACGCAACCGGCTGATGGCGAACTCAGCGCCTTATTCGCCGAGCATGGTTTGGGCACGCCGCGACTGGCGATGCGCACCCAATCGGCGCTCAGCCTTTTGGTTGCGCTCGCCTCTTCCGATCTTCTGGCGATGGTGCCCAGGCAATGGGAGCGGTTCGAGCTGATGGGCGAGACCTTGCAGATGATCCCCATTCGCGAGCGCCTGTCGGCCCCGCGCTTGGTTCTGATCCGCCGCGCCGCCATGCCGTTGACGCCGGCCGCCGAACATTTCGCGCAACTGCTGATGAACAACGCGGTCGAAAAGCCTGTGGCGAAGCGATCGGCAAGAAGGCAGTGAGGCGGCCTACACGCCGAGATAGCGGGTCTTGATCTCGCCGTCGGCGGCAAGCGCCGCTGAAGTGCCGCTCCACACCACGCGGCCTCGTTCCAGCACATAATGGCGGTCGGCGATACGCGTGAGGGCTTCGACATTCTTGTCGACGATCAGGATCGACATGCCCGTTGCCTTGATCTCCGCGATGACGTTCCAGATATGGGCGCGCACCAGCGGCGCCAGCCCCTCGGTCGCCTCGTCCAGGATCAGCAGGCGTGGATTGGTCAGGAGCGCGCGGCCGATGGCGAGCATTTGCTGTTCGCCGCCGGACAGGAGATTGCCCCAGCTCGACATCCGCTCACGTAACGGCGGAAACAGTTTCAGCACTCGCTCCACATCCCAGCCATTCGATGTGGTTCGTGTTGCCGTGGCGACGAGGTTTTCACGCACCGACAGGTTGGGAAAGATCTGTCGTCCTTCCGGCACGAGCCCTATGCCGCGCCGGGCGATGGCATAGGCTGGCAATCGCTCCACCGCCGCGCCGGCAAAGCGGATGTCGCCGGCGGTCGGCGTGACGATGCCTATGATCGAATGGATCGTAGTGGTCTTGCCCATGCCGTTGCGGCCGAGCAAGGTGACGACTTCACCCTCGTGAATATCAAGCGACAGGCCGAACAGCACGCGGCTTTCGCCATAGCCGGCGTCCAGGCCGTTCACAGAGAGGAGAGCGCTGCTCATGCCGCGCCCTCGTCACCGAGATAAGCGCGGCGCACATCCGCATTGGCTCGGATCGCGGCCGGCAAACCGCTGGCGATGATGCGGCCCGAAACCAAGACCGAAATGACATCGGCCAGGGCGAACACCGCGTCCATGTCGTGCTCGATCATCAAAATGGTCAGTTGGCCTTTGATGGATGCCAGAAGCTTGACCACACGCGCCGCCTCCTCCGGGCCGGTGCCGGCAAGCGGTTCGTCGAGCAGCAGCAATTTTGGCTCTGTCGCCAAAGCGATGCCGATTTCAAGCGCGCGCTTTTCGCCATGGGACAATTGGCCAGCGGGCACATCGGCCCGTGCGCTGAGGCCGATGGTATCGAGGACATGGCGCGCCGGCTCGCGCAGGCTGGGATCGCGGCTGGCGTCCGTCCAAAAGCGAAAGCTATGCGGCTCTCGAGCCTGCACGGCGAGAGCCAGATTGTCGAGTACCGTCAGCTCCAAAATGACATTGGTGATCTGGAAGGAGCGGGCGAAGCCAGCACGTGCCCGTTGATAAGCGGGCAGGCGATCGACGGGCTGACCATCGAACAGAATGGAGCCGCTGTCGGGCCGCAACTGCCCGGCGAGCTGCGCGATCAATGTCGTCTTGCCGGCGCCGTTGGGGCCGATGATGGCATGCAGAGAACCGCGTTGCACGTCGAGATCGATGCCGTCGCTGGCGACGATGCCGCCATAGCGTTTACGGATTTGGCGGGTTTCGAGCAGGACGTGGCTCATCGGCTCAGCCATGGGAGCGCCCGCCTTTCGTCATGCTGCCGAGCAGCCCGGTCTTGCCCATCAGCACCAGAGCGATGAGAACCATGCCGAGCAGCGCCCCCCAATAGGTCGTGAACGAGGCCAGGACTTTTTCGAGCAGCAGGAACAGAATGGCGCCGATGACGGGGCCGACGATGGTGCCCATGCCGCCGGCGATCACCATGACGAGCAGATCGCCGGAGCGCGTCCATTGCATGATCGAGGGCGAGACGAAGAGCGTCTGATTGGCAAGCAGGGCGCCGGCAAAGCCGCAGATGGCGCCGGAAATGACGAAGGCAGTCAGCTTGTAGCGGAAGGTCGGAAAGCCGATGGCGATCATGCGGCTCTCGTTGAATTTCATGCCGCGCAACAACATGCCGAAACGCGAACGCACCACGCGGAAACTCAGCCACAGGAAGAAGGCCAGGCAGGCGAGCACGAAATAATAAAAGACCTGCGTATTGCCGAAATTGAGGCCGAGATCGCTGTGAGCGTTCAAGGTCAGTCCGTCGTCGCCGCCGAAACTGTTGATGCTGATGGCCAGGAAATAGACCATCTGGCTGAAGGCCAGCGTGATCATCAGGAAGAAGACCCCACTGGTGCGCAGGGATACCGCGCCGATGAACAGCGCCGCGCCCGCCGAGGCCAGCGTCGCCACGCCCAATTGCACGAAGCCATTGTTGATGCCGTAGAAATCAAGAATGCCGACCGCATAGCCGCCGATGCCGAGATAAACCGCGTGTCCCAGGCTGATCAGGCCGCCGAAGCCCAGAATGAGATCGAGGCTCAGGGCGGCGATGCCGAAGATCATCATGCGCGTCGCCACGGTGAGATAATAGCTTTCGCCCATGGCGGCGAAGAGCAGCGGCAGCAACGCCAGAACGACGACCAGGGCCAGAGCAATGCGTTCTTTGGTCATGTCGCGGATGGGCCTCAGCGGCTCTTGGGGGGAAAGAGGCCCTGCGGCCGGAAGAACAAGATCACGGCCATCAGAATGTAGATCAGCATGGAGGCGATGGCCGGCGCGCTGTTGTCGGCGGCGGCGCGTTCGAGAAACAGGCCGAACAGCGGCTTCATGAACGAACGGCCGAGCGTATCGATGAGGCCGATGACGAGGGCGGCGCAAAAGGCGCCTTCAACGGAACCCAGTCCGCCGACGACGATGACGACGAAGGCGAGGATCAAGACATTGTCGCCCATGCCCGGGATAACCGTGAAGATCGGCCCGGCCATCAGGCCGGCAAGACCGGCCAGCCCGGCGCCCAGAGCGAAGACCAGGGCATAAAGAACGACCACGTTGACGCCCAGCGCGCTGGCCATGGTGCGGTTGGACGCGCTGGCGCGGATCAGCATGCCGAGCCGCGTGTGACGCAGGAGCCCGTAGAGCAGGGCGGCGACCGCCAGGCCGACGACGATGATCGCCAGGCGATAAGCAGGATAGGAGATCAGGCCAAAGATATTGACCTGGCCGGCGAGGAACGGCGGCACGCGGGCAAAGAGCGCGGCCGGCCCCCAGATCAGGCGTGCAAGATCGTTGAAGATCAGGGTGAGGCCGAAGGTCACCAGCACATGGTCGAGATGATCGCCCTTATAGATGCGCCGAAAGATCAGGAATTCGGCGATCAGTCCGATGAGCAGCGCGCCGCCCAGCCCGGCGATCACGCCGAGCAGGAAGGATTGGCTCGAGGCATAGACAAAGGCGCAAAGATAGGCGCCGGCCATATAGAATGAGCCGTGCGCCAGATTCACCAGGTTCATGATGCCGAACACGAGCGTCAGCCCGGCCGACATCAAGAACAGCATAATGCCGAGCTGCATGCCGTTGAGGCATTGTTCGAGCAGCAGGGTCGCGCTCATGGCGGGTCCTGATCCGGTATCGCGATCCTATTTCATCGAACAGGTTTGCGCATAGGCATCGCCATAATTCTCCAGCGCCTTGTCCTGGATCACGATGCGCGGCTTGCCGTCAGCACCTTTCTTCACCTCGCCCTGATAGAAGGTCTGAATCGGGAACTGATTGGTGTTGAATTTGAAAGCGCCGCGCGGCGATTCGAATTGTGCCTTGCGCAGGGCGGCAAGGAAAGCCGGCTTATCCTCGATCTTGCCATTGACGGCCTTCACGGCGGTGTCGAGCAGCATGATCGTATCATAGGCGTGCACCGCATAGGGCGCCGGCACGCGGCCATATTTCTTCTCGAAGCCACTGACGAATTTCTTGTTCGCCGCATTGTCGAGATCGGGCGCCCAAGAGGTGGCGACGATCAGGCCAAGCGCATCGTCGCCAATCGCCGGCAGGGTGGATTCATCCACCGTATAGGCGCTGTAGAGTGGGAATTTCTCTTTCAGGCCGGCCTGCGAATATTGCTTGACGAATTGCACGCCCAGGCCACCGGGATAGAAGGCGAAGACGGCGCTGGCATTGCTCGATTTGATCTGCGACAGCTCGGCGGAGAAATCGAGCTGCGTCAGCGGCGTGTAGACTTCCGCCGCAATGGAGCCCTTGTAGAAGCGCTTCAGTCCGGCGATGACGTCCTTGCCTGCCGCATAATTCGGCGCAATCAGATAGATGTTCTGCAGGCCTTTTTTCTGCAGATAGGCGCCCATGCCTTCGGCCCAGTTGTCGCCCTGCCACGATGTGGAGAAGAAATAGGGCGAGCAATCCTTGCCGGCGAGTTGCGACGGCCCGGGATTGGAGCTGATGGTGACGGTCTTGGCATCGACGAGCGGCTTATAGACCGCCAGCATCAGATTGGAAAAGCTGAAGCCGATCGCCGCGTCCACTTTATCGGACTGAACGAATTTTTCCGCCAGTTGCCGCGCCACATCGGCCTTCTGCTGGTCGTCCTCGACGATGACGCGGGCCGGCAGGCCGCCGATCTTGCCGCCGAGCTGTTCCACGGCAAGCTGCATGCCGTCGCGGATCTCGGTGCCAATGATCGCATTGGGCCCCGAGAGCGTCGACATGAAGCCCAAGGTGATTTTATCGGCGGCTTGAGCCGGGACAGCCAAAAGGCCGGCCGCGGCGAGCAGCAAAATACGCTTATCCATTTTCCCCTCCCGAAAACGTAGCGTTGAAAAACCTGAAGCGCGGTTCCGAGTTCGTCGGAACCGAAAGCCTCAAGACCAGAGTTTCTTCGTCGCGATATCCGCTCCCTCGCGCATGGCCTTGAACTTCTCCCAGATCACCGTGTCGTGGACCTCGGTTTTGTAGAGCGCCTGTGAGGAGAAGCCGCAGTCGGCGCCCGCCATCACATTCTCGCGCCCCACCAGTTTGGCGAAACGGATCAGGCGCTCGGCGATCAATTCTGGATGTTCGACGATATTGCTCGCATGGGTGATGACGCCGGGGCACAGCACCATGCCATCTGGCACTTTGATCGTCTCGAACAGGTGATATTCATGTTCGTGGCGCGGGTTCGCCGCTTCGAAGCTGACCGAGCCCGCCTTGACCTTCAACACATAACCGATGATTTCCGACAAAGCGGCTTCGTAAAGGCGCGGGCCTTCATTCACACCATAGCAGGTATGATAGCGGACACGCTCGGCCGGAATGCCTTTCAGTGCAGCATTTGCCGCTTCGATGTAGATTTCCGCGCGCCGCTTCATCTGCTTTTCGTCGAGATCGGGCTCGACGAAAATATCCGGCAGGAACGGATCGTCGACCTGCAGCAGAATGCCGGAGTCGATGATGAGTTTGTATTCCTTGTTCAGCTCGGCCGCGAGCGCGTGGAAATACTCTTCCTCGGTCTTGTAATATTCATTGATGCCGACGCCGGACGGCGCCGTGGCCGGCAGAAAGACGTGTTCATCGGGAATGCCAGCAGCCTTTGCGGCGGCCTTGATGTTCTTGATATCTCGCTGCACGGCGGCTTCGCCACGATATTTCACTGGTCCGGTGCAAACGACAGGAACGATAGGCACGATCGTGCCGCCCATCATCGCTTCCTTGAAATATTGCTCATAGTAAGCCGGAAAGGCCGCCACTTCCTTTTGGAAGATCAGCAGTTTCTGATTGGGGCGCGCCTCGAAACCCTCTAGCCGCTCACGGATGTAGGTGAAGAAGCCGGGCTTGGAGAATTCGCCATCGGTGACGATATCGATGCCGCAATCCACCTGTTTGCGTACGGAATCCGCCACCGATTTGGCGATCAATCCGTCGAGCGCCTTCTCATCGTAAGGCTTGCCGGCGAACTTCTGTCGCATGAGATCAAGCAGGTCATGGGGGCGCGGCAGGCTGCCGATGTGAGTGGTCTGAATACGATTGGTATTTTGTTGCAGCGCCATCTGCGTTCCTCCCAGAAGTTCAGATCGGCCGGAGCATGCCCTCACCGCCGGCGACATGATGCAACGATAGGCATAAACGCAGACGGAAATCAACTTACAAGGAGCGCTCCTTGTTTTTGATTTTGATGTGCCCGTTGGGCTGAAATGGGAACTTGCTTCAGCTCAACCTTTAAGCGTGCGACGCGTGGGCGCTTTCCTCACGGTTGGGCGCGGTAGCGTTCCAAGTTGCAGCGCAGTCGGTGCCAGATCGCGCAAAGCCGCGATCATGGCTTTTCGATCAACGGTATAGGGCAGCCATGTGCTGACCACGAAGAAGCCGCGCATGGCATAATGACTGATCTCGACGAACTGCCGGGCATTGTCCGCCGGATAGCCGGCGGCGCTCAATGTTTCCGTCCAGATGCGGTTGAGCGTGACACGCGCCTTCTTCACCACCGGATTGACGACGGCCGCCAGTTCGCGATCGGAGCGACAGGCGATCATGATCTCCATCAGCGCCAGGAAGATCGGGCTGAAGAAGAAATGCTCGGAATCCAAGAGGAACTTCTCGATCGGGTCGCTGGTGTGATTGACCGTGCGCGACAGCCGTTCCGCATGATCGACGGCCTCGGCCATGGCGTGTTTGACGGCCGCGGCCATGAGGTCGGCCTTGCGGGGAAAGTAATGTTCCTGCGCACCGCGTGAGACGCCAGCGACGGCGGCGACCCGGCTGGCGCTGAAATTGGCGTAGCCGTCTTCCGCGAGGATCTGCATGGCGGCGGCCAGAATGGCTGCCTGTGTCTCGCTGCGTCGTTCAGCCTGCGTGCGTCTTTGTCTTGGAGCGGGTTGTTTCATGCCAGAACCAGTGGAGCCGAATGACGTGTCATGGCTCCTGTCGTTGGATTTGTCCAGAACGCGCCAAGCTCGCCCTCGCTTCCGGGCGGGAAACGGACTAGGCTTTCACTGTAAAAAATAGGGAGGGACGTCCGCATGGCCGCGACAAGGCAGAGTAGACTCGTGGGCTTTTGCACGAGCATCGTGAGGCAATTGAGTGGGGGCGTTTTGCTGGCCTTTGTTGCGCTGGGCACGACGACATCGGTTCGAGCACAATCGGAAGCCGCCGATTATCCCAACAAGCCGATCCGGATGATCGTGCCGTTCGCGGCAGGCGGCGGCAATGACATCTTCGCGCGTCTGGTCGGCGCGAAAGCCTCTGAGATCATGAACCAGCAACTGATCATCGAGAACCGGCCGGCCGCCGGTGGCCGCATGGCTGCCGAATATGTCGCCACTCAGGCGGCCGATGGCTATACGCTCTTCGTTGGCGCCAGCGGCAACATGTCGATCGCCGCCGCCGTCTATCCCAATCTTCCTTATCATCCGACGAAAAATTTCGAACCTTTGACGACGATCGCCAGCTTTCCGATGGTGCTGATCGTCCCCACGACATCGCCGATCAAATCGATCGCCGACCTCGTTGCTTATGCCAAAGCAAATCCGAACAAGTCGACCTATGGAACGACGTCGCCGGCTTTCACGATCACCACGGAACTTCTCAAGCTCGAGACCGGCATGCCCGGCGTCGCGTTGCCGCTGAAGAGCAGTGCGGAAATGGTGCAATGCGTGAATCAAGAGTTCTGTCTGTTGGCGATCACTGATCCGCCGCCCGCGGTGCCGCAGGTCAAGGATGGCCGCGTACGTGCCCTGGCTGTTACCGGCCCGCAACGCTCGCCGGAACTGCCTGACATTCCAACGACGGCGGAGGCCGGCGTGCCGCGCGTCAACACCATGCTATGGTCGGGCGTATTGGCGCCAGCCGGCACATCTCCGGCGATCGTCAAGAAGCTGGTCATGGTGTTCCAGCAAGCGGTGCGGGACAAAGAAGTCAGCAGCAAGTTGCGCCTGTTGGGCGCCGAACCGGGCGCCATTTCGCCGGAAGAGTTTCGCAAGGTGATCGATAGCGATATTGCTGGCTTCAGTCAGATCGTGAAGGCGGCCAATCTGACGTTTCAATGAGGGCTACAGGTCTGTGAACGCGATGCCAGTTGAACAGGCCGGCTAGGACTGCGCGATATCGTCATTCCTTTGATCGCTGAGCTGAGCCAGCTTTTACGCAGCGAATGCTTTGTTCGTTCCGACGCAAGAGGGCACGTTCGAAAGATGTGTGCAGCGGTCGAAGATGGCCTAGCCGCTCTATCAATTTGTGGTGAAGGCATGGGAAAACGCGCAGGTGCGTCCGCTTGCCGGCCCGACAGCCCTAAAGAGCTGAATTTCGGTCGCATTTTTGCCTTGTTCGGGGTAACACAGTCTGGGGAGAAAGATGAAGGTGCGACATATCGTGTGGACTGCAAAACAGAGCCTATGGATGCTGACGGCCGCGGTGCTGGTGAGCAGCCCCGCCTATTCCTTTGACGAGCGGATCAAGAAGGAGCTTTTGCGCCTCGAGCCGACCGCGCGTCTGGAGCAAGCTTGCGATACGCAGCTAATGTCGCAGATCAACAAGGAGCATAATCAGTTCCGCGTTGATAAGGTGATTGCCTACACCTTCTCTGATCCCTCTTATAAAGGCGATTCCATCAACGCGCCCGGCGCATCGTTCCGCAGCCGGGGCGACTGGTATCATCTCTCCTATCAGTGCCGCACGACTCCGACCCGTGTTGAGGTCAAGACCCTCACCTACGAAATCGGCGAGAAGGTCGAGCGAGACGACTGGAGGAAATATTCTCTCTACAATTGAACGTGGCGTCATACGGACGTGACGCTGCGAACATCCGGCACGGCCGCGAGCAGGCGGACAACTTCACGCAAGTCCGCCGCCGGCATCCGGTGCAACCGGATCTGGATTTGATCGCTTGCGCCATCCTCGCTTGGCACGGAAACGAAGCTCACCATTCGCGTTGATCGATAACCCAGGGTATCGCGCACCACATCGTAGGAGAGGGCGCGGGGCGCGGCGAAGATATCCAGTTGATGCACTTCGTTGCGGTGTTGTAGCCACTCTTCCAGCGGTTTGACGCCGGCCAAGATGATCAGCACGATGAGCGTTGCAGCGGTCGCGCCGATATAAAGCCCACCGCCGACCGCAAGACCGATGGCCGCCACGGTCCATAGACTGGCCGCTGTGGTCAGCCCGCGAACGATCTCCCCTCGCAGCAATATGCAGCCGGCGCCAACGAAGCCGATGCCAGAGACGACTTGCGCTGCAATACGCGATGGATCGAGAACGATGTTCTGGCCGCCTAAGATGTCGGCGAAGCCGAAAGCCGAAACGATCATCACCAGGCACGAGCCGACCGAAACCAGCATATGGGTGCGCAGCCCCGCAGCCCAGGCAAGCCGCTCCCGCTCGATGCCGATGAGACTGCCAAGGATGGCGGCGATGAACAGCCGTAGGACGAATTCCCACTGCGTGAGCGCGCCGGGTCCCACGGGCGCTTGCGCGAGGGAGTCGAGGATCTGGCCAAGGTGCATCGGCGGACCTCCAATGAGGGATGAAACGAAGTCTGGCGAAGCGGAATGGAATAAATAGCCGAGCTTGGCCTCGTCGTCACCTTTCGTTCATCGCATAGGCGCGATGTCTGGGGCGTTCATCTCGCCTTGCGCTGCACGGTCAACGCCTGCTGCATGGTGATCTCGGTCATGATCGCGCGCATGGTATTATCGTTGATCTTCTTGTCGCGCATCAATTGCGTCAGAGCGGCGGTTTCGGCCTCAAGCGCTGCCTCACGCATTTCGGTGATGACAGGAATGAGGTGCTGCGAGGGTTGTTCATCGGCCTCACCGGCGATGACATATTGTCGATAGATGTTGATCAATTGATTGGCGACGGCTTGCCGAATGGCCGCTTTCTCGCTGTCGCCCTGGCTCTCGTCGACCATTTGTTCGATACGCGCGATGGCGGCTTCCGCTGCCGTGACGCGCGCCAGCCGCTCTTCGTTGGCAACGACATCCTCCCTGTCCAATGGAATGCCGCGAGCCACGAACGGCAGGGTGGCGCTGGCGATCAGGATGGAGCAGATGATGACACCGGCGGCGATGAAGATGACGAGATCGCGCGCCGGAAAAGGCGAGCCGTTGGGTAGGGCCAGCGGCAACGACAAAATACCGGCCAAGGTGATCGCGCCCCGCACACCCGCCAGCGACATGACGATCTTGATGCGCATGCTCGCTCGCCGCCGCGTTTTGCCGCGCAACCGCGCGACCAGGCTGCGCATCAGCGAACCCCAGTTGATCCAGGCGAAGCGGATGGCCAGCAGGATGAGGGTGAGGAGGAAGACCGCCACCATCGGCTCGGCGACCGAACCATAGAGCGAGAGTTCCGCCGGTGTTTTGCGGAGAATCTCGGGGAGCTGCAAACCGAGCAGCAAGAACACGCCGCCGTTGAAGACGAAGGAGATCACCTCGATCAGTGACATGTTCTGCAAGCGGGCAGGCACGCTGAGCGAGCCGAACAGGCCCGATGCGCTGATGTAAAGCCCAGCGATCACGGCGGCCAAAATACCCGAAGCATGGAAGTGTTCGGCCAACAGATAAGCGGCAAAGGGCAGCAGGATCAGGATCAGCACTTCGACTTCGGAGCGGACGTCGCCCAACTTGGCGACCAGCCGCAGCAGTTTCGCCGTCACCACCAGCATCACGCCGCCGCACAACACGCCGCCGATCACCACGGCGAGAAAGGAGAGCGCGGTATCGGCGGCCGAGAATTGGCCGGTCAGCGCGGCGGCGACCGCGAAGCGGAAGATGACCAGGCCCGTTGCATCGTTGAGCAGGGACTCGCCTTCCAGCACGTGCATGACGTAGCTCGGCACCAGGTTCTTGTTGATGATCGAACCGACGGCGACCGCATCGGTGGGCGCCAAAACGGAAGCGAGCGCGAAGGCGACGGGCAGGGGAACGGCGGGGACCAGCCAGTTGAGTGCGAAGCCGAAGACCAGGATGGTGAGAAATACCAAGCCGAAGGCGAGGCCGAGGATCGGTCCCTTGAGTTCGTCGAACTCCCGCTTGGGTGCCAGAACGCCGTCGATGAACAGCAGCGGCGGCACGAACACTAGCATGAAGATTTCGGGGTTCATCTGCACCTGCAAACCATCGGCCGGCCAGGCGAGCAGCACGCCAAGAACGATCTGAATGATCGGCAGCGGGATCGGCAGAAAACGGACGATCACGCCCGAGAGAGCGACCAGCACGAGAAGCAGAAGAATGAAGGTGGCGGTGGCCAAAGGAAGTCTTTCAGAAAAGGGAGCGCCGTCATAGGGCAGCCAATCCTGACATTGTTGTGAAATTCGGTGCCCTGATCCAGCCTCAGTTGCTGGCGTTCGCCGGTCAGGCCCGCAAGAGCCGTGTGAACAACGCGGATAAGAGGCGCACGATCGCTTCCGGATCGCGCCCGCCGCCGGCGATGGCGTCATCGACCGCGCCATGCATACCGTCGAAAAAGACCAGGGCGGTCATGCGGGTGTCGGGCAGGGTCCAGGCACCGGCTTTCTCGCCCGCTTCAAGCAGGGCGACGAGCTGCGCGATCACCGTGTCCTTTTCCTGCGATTGGCGACGGCTGTGGGTGAAGTCGTGGAAGACCACGTCATGCAGCTCGTAGTTGGCCAGATAAGTGGCGACCGCGCCACGGAGCCAGGCGGTGATCCGCGCCGGATGATCGTGCGGCGGACAGGCCGAGATCGCGGCCGCCACCCGATCGACGAAGCCGCGCGAGAAACGCTCCCGCAGCGCTAGGATCACGTCGGTCTTGGTGGGGAAGTAATGATAGAACGTGCCTTTAGCGACGCCGGCGCGGCCGACGATATCGTCCACGGTCGTTGCTTCGATGCCCTTGCTGAGGAACAGATCGGCGGCGGCGCTCAGCAGATCGTCGATCCGCACTTCCGCGGGCAGGACACGCCGCTTGCGGGGCTGTCGGGTCGCTGATTCTGCTTTGATCGCCATCGAGCGAACCTATTTTCCCATCCGACTGATAGTCAATAGTCGATATTTAGAATTATTTTCAAATAGATAATTTAATTGACCGACGGTCAGTCTATAACTATGGAGGGCGGATCGCCGGCAAATAGGCGGGCAAATGGGAAGGCCGTCATGTCCCCCTCGCGCAAGAAGCTGGTTCTCACCGCCGTCTATCTCGGCACGCTTATGGCCTCGCTGGCGATCAGCATCGTCACCGTGGCGCTGCCGGCCATTCAGGCGGCTCTCAAGGTCGATTTCTCGGGCCTGCAATGGGTGGTGGGCGCCTATGCTCTGTGCCTTTCGGCTTTCATGCTGTCGGCCGGCCCGCTCAGCGATCGCTACGGTCGCAAGCGGGTCTGGCTCGTCGGTGTGGCACTGTTCATTTTGGGTTCGGCGGTCTGCGCTGCCGCGCCCTCGCTTTCCGTTCTCATCGCCGGCTCGGCGCTTCAGGGCATGGCCGGCGCGGTGGTCATCCCTGGTTCGCTGTCAATCCTCACCCAGGCTTTTCCCGATCCGCACGAGCGCGCCCATGTTATCGGCGGCTGGTCGTCCTTCAGTGGTATCGCGCTCATCGTCGGTCCGATCCTTGGCGGTCTGTTGGTCGACCACGTCAGCTGGCGCAGCATCTTCCTCATCAACCTGCCTCTGGGCGCTTTGACGTTGCTGATCGGATTGAGCGGATTGCAGGAAAGCGCCGATCCGGATCAGGCCTCGTTCGATCCGATCGGTCAGGTGTTGAGCGCGCTCTGCCTCGGTGCTTTGGCCTATGCGCTGATTGGCGCGGGGCAAGTGGGATGGACGGCGCCGTCAACGCTGTTGGCTTAATCGTTGCTGTCGTGGCATTGCTGCTCTTTGTCGTCGTCGAGAGCCGTGTGGCGCGGCCGCTTCTGCCGCTTAATCTGTTTCGCGACCTCACCTACGCCAGCGTCAATTTTGCTTCCTTCGTGCTGGGTTTTTCCGGCTACAGCAGCCTGTTTCTGTTCTCGATCTTTCTGCAGCAGGCGCAGGGATGGTCGGCAACCCAGGCCGGCTGGCGCATGGTGCCGGTGTTTCTGGCCATGGCGGCAACCGCCTCGCGATTTGGCCCTCTGGCGCAGCGCTATGGCATGCGCCGCCTGATGATGGGCGGTTATGGGGTGCTGGGTGCGTCGATGCTGGCGCTGGCATCGTTCACGCCACAGACGTCCTATGTGGTTATCGCAGGCTTCTTCACAGTGCTTGGCATTGGCCTTGGGCTCGCCGTGCCGGCCACGGGCGCTGCGGCGATGGTCGCCGTGCCGCGTGCCGTCAGCGGCTCGGCTTCGGCGACGCTGAATGCCTTGCGCCAGAGCGGCATGACGATCGGTATCGCGCTGCTCGGCACGGTGATGGGCTCGCGCGCCATCTCGGCCATGAGCGGCGCCTTGTCGGAAGCCCGCGTGGCCGATGCGGCGACACTCGCGGGCCTGGCGGTGCAGCGCCATGAAATGCCCGCCGGCCTCACGCTCGGACCAGACCTTTTCAAGCCCATGCTGGCTGGTGCCTTCGCGCAAGGCTTCTCCAGCGCCGCCATCTGCGCCGGCCTGTTCGGTCTGCTGGTGCCGCTCGCCTTGCTGGTGCCGCTCGCCTTGCTGTTGAAAACCCGTCGATCCAACACTGCGAGGAGCACACCATGAAATTCTTCCGCGAAGCCGAACCGGATATTTTCGTCGCCACCGGCCAACTGATCACCGAGCAGGACGGGCAGGACTGGGTCGCCGAATACGACCGCCTGCTGGCCCGCGATCGGCCTCTGGTCATCATCGCCCACACCGAGGACCGGCCGCAGCCGTCGGCGGGCAAGCCGATGATTCTCTGGATGAAGGCGCGCAAGGCCGATCTCCGCCGCCTGGTAAAACAGACCATTTATGTGGTCGTCGATGCCGTTGAACGCGCCGAAATGGAGCGGGCGCTGCCCGGCCGCGCCAAGGCCTCGCCTTACCCCATGGCCGTGGCGGCCAGCGAGGTGGAGGCAATCGCGGCCGCTCGGCGGAGTTTGTAAGTGGTGGCTGGTCATCAGATGGTTGCAAAGGGCCGGATTCAACTCGTCAAACCCTTGGCCAAACATCTGTTTGCACAGGGATGAGGACAATCTGTCCCGTGGCGCTCTTGCGGACTTTACAAGCTCTCAGGCGCTTCCTATAAGCGCCCCACTTTCCGCTCTCAGCGCGAAACGCCCGGGTAGCTCAGTTGGTAGAGCATGCGACTGAAAATCGCAGTGTCGGTGGTTCGATTCCGCCCCCGGGCACCATAAAATCAAGCACTTAGCCTCTTTATTTCGCTAAAGCATCGCCGGTTTGCGAAACTGGTTTGCCAAAATCATGCATTTGATCTCTTTTCGCCGGGTCAAACGGCTGTTGTGAGGTGACGTTGTGAGAGCGGTCCCCTCCGGCGCTTCTCTCGGTATCTTATCGGCCTATCTCGCTCACTGGCGGAAGGGCTCTGGACATGACGCCGCAAGCTGAAACGGCCTACGTGATCAAAACCGAGGTCGAGGATCTCGACGCCGCGACATACGCCTTCACGGCGCGAAAGACGATGTATGGCGGCAAGCTGATTGCCGCCGGCGATAAGATATTTCTGATCGCGAGCGAGAATGCGGGCGGCAAGGGGCTCTTCGCGCGCGGTGTCGTGGAAGCGGCCACGCCGGTTGCACGAAATCCCCGTATCGAACGCCAGACGCCGCGCGTCAGTGTGCGGATCAAGCGACTGGCGAGAGCCAAAGCGTCGCTGGGCCGAGCCGACGTGAAGGCGTTCGCCACATGGGATGATGGCCAACCGCAGACCGAACTCAATTTCAAACTTTATCGTCAGGCTACCGACAAGATCGTTGGCATTACCGTGTCAACGGCGAGGTTTCTCGACAGCTTCTTTTGAAGGCCCGCGCCGCACGACTACAGGGCATCGAACGTGAGCGTCGTCGCGATCACGAATAAAATAGCCGAGAGCGCAACCAGACCGAAGACGATTGCAGGATGAACTGCGATCCCGTCGCGCATGATGGAGATCAGGATTCGATTTCTCATGTGCCCTTCCAAAGGACACGTAAAACAAAATCGATCCAATTGGGTTTGTCGATAATGCAACGATACCTTTTCATGTAGTGTGATCGCGTCACGTGCGGCAGTGACAAAAAAATCCGCCGGTGAAGTACCGGCGGATGAGGAGGTTGGGGGAGAACCGCGGCTGGCGGCCGATGGGGCGGTTCTCTTTTCATTTAATGCCGAGATAATTCATTTGTTCCCATCATCAGAGAATTAACGTGTTGGTCTGCCGCCCGATGTACCTGGATCACTGTTCTGCTGTTTGAGATCATTGCTTCTCTGTTCGCGCCTGTCTTGAGGTGTCGTTGCGCCGGGCACGCCCGGAGGTGCCATGCCGGCGGCGCCCGTTGAGCCCTGTCCTGTCGTGCTTTGTTTGGCATCGTCGGTCCGCTGTTCGCGGCGATCCTGCCGATCGACGCCGACACCCGGAGCACCTGATGGCGCTCGCGCGCCAGGTCTCGTGCCTGAATCCGTCGTATTGTCGGTTGGTCTGGTGTTGCTGGGCGCCGGTGCCTGCGCGAAGGCAGGCACGGCCAGCATCGCTGCCAGACCGACAGCGGTTGCAATCTTCGTCATTGGCCTCTCCTTTTGCCTTACAGGAGGTCAATCAATTCGCAGGACGATCGTTCCGCCCAAAAAGAACGCGTGGGTCGCGGCGAATTGATCGGCGATTTGTGCCGAAAATCTTGCGGTCAGCTTCGCGTCAGTTCGCGGTCAGGCTTTTGTCAGTCTGCGCGCCTATCGCAAAAGCAGATCGCAACATTATTTTCGAGGCATCGCCGTGGTTGATACTTCCAGCAGCCGGAAACCGGTCTGGCGCGCGCTGCCTTATGTCGCTGGCGTCGTCGCCGTCGGTGGGGTTTTGGCCTGGGCGCTGCCGTCGCAGACCGCGCCGAAGCCCGAGACCTCGGAGGGTGGCCGCAAAATATCCACGCCAGCCACCTCTTCCTTCAAAATGTCCGAAGCGCAAATCGCTTCCGTCACGCTCGAACCGGCAATCGAAATGCGCTTTCGTTCGACCTTGACCACCGATGGCAAGATCGCGGTCAACGAAGATGAAGCCACGCCGATCTATCCGGCCTATTCGGGCCGGGTCATTCGGATTCTCGCCAAGCCTGGCGATCAGGTCGAACGTGGACAGGTGCTGTTCACGGTCGAAGCCGCCGATATGGTTCAGGCGCAGTCCGATTTCATTGCCGCCGTCGCCACGCTCAACAAAGCGCTCTCGCAGGAAAACCTCACCAAGATCGCTGAAAAGCGTTCGCATGATCTCTATCTCGTTCACGCGCTGGCGCAGAAGGATTGGCAGCAGGCTCAGGCCGACCTGACCGCCGCGCAGAATGACGTGCGCTCTGGCAAAGTCGCGGTCGAGGCCGCGAGCAATCGTTTGCGTCTGCTCGGCCGCACGGACCAGGAGATCGAACGCTTCAAGAATGAAGGACGTATCAGCGCCGAGACGCCCATTTATGCGCCACTCAGCGGCACGGTGGTGCAGCGCAAGATCGGACCGGGCCAATTCATTTCGGGCGGCGGCAGCGATCCGGCGTTCGTAATTGGCGACCTCTCATCCGTCTGGGTCGTCGCCAATGTGCGCGAAAGCGATGCCAGCGCGATCCGCCTCGGTCAACCGATCAGCGTGTCCCTGTTGGCCTATTCCGGGCAGCGGTTTCAGGCGACCGTCGATTACATCTCTTCCTCGGTCGATCCATCCTCACGCCGTTTGCAAGTGCGCGGCACCATCGCTAACCCGGATCGCAAATTGCGGCCGGAAATGTTCGCCAGTGCGACGATCGATGTTGCCAGCGAAACCTCTTCCGTCGGCATTCCGCGCCATGCCTTGATCTATGAGGGCGACAACATCCGCCTCTGGATTTACCGCAATGGCGAGATCACGCCACGTAACGTGACGACGGGCTTGGTCAACGGCGATTTCGTCGAAATCAAAAGCGGCCTGCGCCCCGGCGAAACCGTGGTGACGCGTGGCGGCCTGTTCATCGATCGTGCCAGCGTCGCCAGCGCCGGTTGACGTCTTTAAATTCTGTTCGAGGGTAGGTCAGTGCATAAGCTGATTGAATTCGCGCTGCGTCAGCGCGTCCTGGTGATCCTGCTGCTTGGTACCGTATTACTGGGCGGATTCGTCGCCTTTCAGAACCTCAATATCGAGGCTTATCCCGATCCGGTGCCGCCGATGGTCGATATCGTCACGCAAAGCGATGGCATGTCGGCGGAAGAGGTCGAGCGCTATATCACCATTCCGATCGAAACGCAGGTTTCGGGTCTCCCGAATTCGCGCGTCATGCGGACCATTTCTCTCTATGGGCTGTCGGATGTGAAAGTTCAGTTCACCTTCGACTACAGCTATGAACAAGCGTTGCAACAGGTTCTCAATCGCCTTTCGCAATTGCCCAATCTGCCTAATGGCGCGCAGCCGACGATCTCGCCCGTTTCGCCGATTGGCGAAATCTACCGCTACAAACTTACGGGACCGCCGGGCTATAGCGTTCTCGACCTCAAGACCTTGCAGGATTGGGTGCTGCAGCGCCGGTTCCGCGCCATACCGGGCGTGATCGACGTGACGGGGTGGGGTGGCAAGACGAAAACCTACGAAGTTCAGGTCAAATTCGACAAGCTGGTGGCTTATGGGCTGACACTGCCGCAGGTTATCCAGGCCATCAACAATGCCAATATCAATGTCGGCGGCAATACGGTCGACATCGGCTCGCAATCGGCCGTCATTCGCGGTGTCGGT
The DNA here is from genome assembly GCF_031921685.1 of Methylocella sp. CPCC 101449. Classification (NCBI taxonomy): domain Bacteria; kingdom Pseudomonadati; phylum Pseudomonadota; class Alphaproteobacteria; order Hyphomicrobiales; family Beijerinckiaceae; genus Methylocella; species Methylocella sp. CPCC 101449. Next base: position 436,681 of record NZ_JAPDHU010000004.1, read on the forward strand.
TCCATCCGCACCGTCGACGATGTCCGCAACACCATGCTGACCCAGACCGGCGGCAGCGCTGTTTTGGTCAAGGATATCGCCGACGTCATCATCAGCAATCAGCCACGTCTCGGCATTGCCGGGAAAGACGATGACAACGACATCGTGCAAGGCATCGTCCTGATGCGGCGCGGCGAAAAGAGCATGCCGACGATTCTCAACGTGCATGCCGCCGTCGAGCAGATCAACACGTCCGGTGTCCTGCCGCCTGGGGTGAAGATCGAACGGATTTACGATCGTAAAGAGCTGATCGACCTGACGACCCATACCGTTCTGCACAATATGATCGTCGGCATTCTTCTCGTCTTCCTCATCCAATGGCTGTTTCTCGGCGACCTTCGCAGCGCCATCATCGTCGCCACGACGATTCCTTTCTCCCTATGTATCGCCATCGGCATCATGGTGATGCGCGGCGAATCCGCTAATCTGCTTTCCGTCGGGGCCATAGACTTTGGCTTGATCGTCGATGCCACGGTCATCATGGTGGAGAATATCTTCCGCCATCTGGCGCATCGTTCGTCGCCGGGAAGCGTCGATCCGGCCGGGCCTTTTGGCCGCAACGGTAAGCTCAACATCATCTATGGTTCGGCCGTGAGCATGAGCCGGGCGATCCTGTTTTCCGGTGCAATCATCATCGCCGCTTTTCTGCCGTTGTTTACGTTGAGCGGTGTCGAGGCGCATATCTTCGGACCCATGGCCAAGACCTATGCCTATGCCCTGGCTGGCGGTCTGTTCGGGACATTCCTTATTTCGCCGGCGCTCTCGGCTCTTCTCTTGCCGGAGCGCGTGCGCGAAACCGAGACCTGGCTGGTGCGCACGCTCGACAGGATCTACCGGCCGTTGCTGCGCAAGGCGTTGGACAATCCACGCCGCACGGTGGCCACTGCCGTCGTGCTGTTCGGCTGCGCTCTCGCGGCCGGTCGCGGCCTCGGTCTTGAATTCTTGCCGAAGCTTGAAGAAGGCAATCTGTGGATCCGTGCCACTATGCCCGCGACCATCTCGCTCACCGAAGGCAATGGCTACGTGAATCAGATCCGCGCGGTCATCGAAGCCGTGCCGGAAGTGCAATCGGTTGTGTCGCAGCACGGGCGCCCCGACGATGGCACCGATGCGACCGGTTTCTTCAACGCTGAATTCTTCGCGCCGCTGGTGCCGGCCGGGAGCTGGCGGCCTGGCATGAACAAGGACAAACTGACCGCCGAAATTCTCGAACGGCTGCAAAACCGTTTTCCCGGCATCGAGTTCAACTTCTCGCAATATCTGCAAGACAACGTCGCCGAGGCAGTCTCTGGCGTGAAAGGCGAGAACTCGATCAAGCTGTTCGGCAACGACCTGGCGGTGCTGACGGACACGGCCAATAAGATCAAGGCGGTTCTGGCCACCGTGCCGGGCATCAAGGATCTTTCGGTCTTCACGTCGCTTGGCCAGCCGACGATCCAGATCGACGTCGATCGCGAGCGTGCTTCTCGCTATGGTCTGGCGCCGGGCGATATCAACACGGCGATCCACGCGGCGATCGGCGGCCAATCCGCTGGCGATCTCTATGAGAACGGCAGCGATCGTCATTTCCCGATCATCGTGCGGCTGTCGCCGGAATTCCGCCAGAGCGCGGAGGCCATTCGCAATCTGACGATCGGCGTTCAAGGCGCCAACGGATCGATCTCGCAAATTCCGCTCAGCGATGTCGCCACCGTTCAGCTCGTCACGGGGGCCTCCTACATCTATCGCGAACAGCAGGAGCGCTACCTGCCAATCAAGTTTAGCGTCCGCGATCGCGATCTGGGTGGCGCCATTGAGGAGGCACAGCGACGCATCGCCGAGGAGGTCAAGCTGCCGCCGGGCATGCGTCTCGAATGGGTCGGCGAATTCGGTAATCTGAAAGATGCGATCGCGCGTCTTCAAGTGGTCGTTCCGCTCACTTTGTTGCTGATCGCCTTGCTGCTCTATCTTAACTTCTCATCCCTCATCGATACGTTTCTGGCGATGTCCGTCATCCCAATGGCATTGGTCGGCGGTGTCGTCACACTGTTCTTGACCGGCACGGCCTTCAGCGTATCGGCGGCCATGGGATTCATCGCGCTGTTCGGCATATCGGTGATGGAGGGCGTCATTCTGCTGACGACCTTCAACGCATTGATCGATGAAGGTGTCGAGCGAGCAAAGGCGATCTATGAGGCGGCGACGATCCGCATGCGGCCGGTGATGATGACATGCGTCGCGGCCTGCGTCGGCCTGTTCCCGGCGGCGGTCTCCACCGGCATCGGCTCGCAGGTGCAAAAGCCCTTGGCCATGGTGGTCGTCGGCGGCATTCTATTGGCGCCGATCCTGATCCTGATTTATCTGCCGCTGCTCATCGGCTTCTGCTCGCGGCGCAAGCCCGTGACCAATGAAGCGGATGCGGCGAGCCTGCCGCAAGCGCAACCGGGCCATATGTGAGCTTGAAAAGGCGGGGAGGGGCATGGGCCAGCCTCCCCGCATTTGGTCAGCGTTCCACGAACGCCTTTTCGATGACGAAATGGCCGGGTTCGCTGTGATTGCCTTCGTCGAAGCCGCGTTCCTCGAAGAGGCGCCGCAGATCTTCCAGCATGCTCGGATTGCCGCACAGCATTACGCGGTCGGTTTCGCGGTCGAGATGCGGCAGGCCGATATCGTCGAACATCTTGCCGGATTCGATGAGATCGGTGACGCGGCCACGATTTTGGAAGGGCTCGCGGGTCACCGTCGGATAGTAGATCAGCTTGTCATTGACGAAGTCGGCTAGCACTTCGTCTTCGCGCACGCGCGCGACGAGCTTTTCGCCATAGGTCAGTTCCGACACGAGGCGGCAGCCGTGCACGAGTACGACCTTCTCGTAGAGATCATAGATCTCGGGGTCCTTGATCAGGCTTGCGAAGGGCGCGAGGCCCGTGCCCGTCGACAGCAGCAGCAGGCGCTTGCCCGGATGCAGATTGTCGGTGACCAGGGTGCCGGTCGCCTTGCGGCCGACGAGAATGATGTCGCCTTCCTTGATCTTCTGCAGGCGCGAGGTCAGCGGACCATCGGGCACCTTGATAGAAAAGAACTCGAGGTTCTCTTCATAATTGGCGCTCGCCATGCTGTAGGCGCGCAACAACGGCCGGCCCTCGACTTCGAGGCCCATCATCGTGAACTGGCCGTTCAAAAAGCGGAAACCGGGATCGCGGGTGGTGGTGAAGCTGAACAGCGTGTCGGTCCAGTGGCGGACCGAGAGGACTTGTTCCTTGTTGAAGGCTGACATACTGGCTCGTTGATTTCAGGTTTGGCCGGCGCGACCCTAACAGCTAAGCTGAAGAAGGGCCCCGCAGACGACAGGGACGGGGTTCGCTTGTCAAGTCGCTATTTATCATTATTCTAATGTAGAAATATTGATATCACCTATTTAATAGGTATAATTGAATAAGCCGTCTGTCAATCGCTTGCGATTGCGGCGGAGATATGCGCGGATCGCTCAGCTTCGAAAATTGCAGCGGAAATGAACGATGAAGACACCCCACGCGCTCGACACCATCATCGGCTACCACGCCCATATCTATTTCAAGGACGCGGCCGAGCGGGCCGTGGCCGAGACCCTGCGGGCGCAGATCGGCGAGCGCTTTCGCGTCCAGCTGGGCCGATGGCATGACCGGCTCGTCGGCCCGCATGCGCGGCCGATGTATCAGGTGGCGTTCGAGGTCGACCAATTCGCCGCTTTCGTGCCTTGGTTGATGATCAATCGGGCCGGCCTGACCATTCTCGTCCATCCCGACACCCGCCACCCGCGCCAGGACCATCTGGTCAATGCGCTGTGGTTCGGCGAAGTGCTGCCGATCCTCAATGTCGAGCAACTGCCGGTGTCGACTGTCGGCGAGCCGGATGAGACGATCACGCCCAATACGACGCCGACCCTGGCCGCTTGATCCGCCCCAGCTTTGCAGTGGAGCGAGGTTGCATATCAGGGTCCATGATAGTTAGTATGCGGCCGCGCGAGGGGCGCGGTTTGGCAAGGCGATTTGGCAAGGCGAGACGATGCTCGATTTAGATAATCTGGTGGCGATTGACGTTCACACCCATGCGGAGGGGCCGTGCGGTTGCCCATCATGGGAAGATTCCCGCGAACTGCAGGAGGGCATGAAGAAATATTTCAAAAAGGAATTCGAGCAGCCGACCATTCCGGAAATCGCCGAATACTATCGCAAGCGGAAGATCGCTGTCGTCATCTTCACCGTCGATCACGAACACAATCTCGGCCACCGCCGCTATCCCAACGAGGAAGTGGCGACCTTGGCCAACGAAAATTCCGACATCATGATTCCCTTCGCCTCGATCGATCCGCACAAGGGCAAGCTTGGCGCGCGGGAGGCGAAGCGGCTGGTGCGCGATTTCGGCGTGCAGGGATTCAAATTCCATCCCTCGACCCAGGGTTTTCATCCCAGCGACCGCATGTGCTATCCGCTCTACGAAGCGATCGCCGAGACCGGCAAGCCGGCTCTGTTTCACACCGGCCAGACGGGCGTCGGTTCGGGCATGCGCGGCGGCTTCGGCATCAAGCTCGAATATTCCAACCCGATGTATCTCGATGCGGTGGCGGCTGACTTCCCGGATATGCCGATCATCATGGCGCATCCGTCCTTCCCCTGGCAGGAAGAAGCCTGCGCTGTCGCCTTGCACAAGCCCAACGTCTACATCGACCTTTCCGGCTGGTCGCCGAAATATTTTCCGCCGATCCTCGTGCAATACGCCAATTCGCTGCTGAAGCACAAAGTGCTGTTCGGTTCGGACTTCCCGGCGATCACGCCGGATCGTTGGCTGAAGGATTTCGAAGCGATCGACATCAAGCCGGAAGTGCGTCCGCTGATCCTCAAGGAAAACGCCATCAAGCTGCTCAAGCTGCGCGGCTGATCTCGAGGCAAAAGAACAGGGGCCGTCGGATGTGTCCGGCGGCCCCTTTTTTGCGTGGGTATGTCAGGCGTGCTCGATCTTAGCAGCCGAGGTCGACGCTTCGGCCTGTGCCTCGTCCATGCTCTTGATGCCGTTGAAGAAGGCATTCAAGGCGACGGCGGAGATCGCGCACAGCAAGATGCCGGATTCGAGCAGCGGATGCAGATCGTGTGGCAGGTTCTTGAAGAAGTTCGGCGCAGCCAGCGGGATCATGCCAAAGCCGACCGAAATCGCCACGATGAACATGTTGTTGGCATTGCCCTTGAAGTCGACGCCGGTGAGGATGCGCGCGCCGGTCGCTGCCACCATGCCGAACATGACGAGGCCGGCTCCACCGAGTACCACGGTCGGCACCGCTTCGACCAGCGCCGCCATTTTCGGCAACAGGCCCAGCAGCAACAGGATGACACCGCCGGTGATCGTCACCCAGCGCGAGCGCACGCCCGTAACCCCGACGAGGCCGATGTTCTGCGAAAATGACGTATACGGGAAGGTGTTGAAGATGCCGCCGATGAGCGTGCCGACGCCGTCGGCGCGCAGGCCGCGTGTCAGATCGTTCTGTTTGACCTTGACGCCGGTCATTTCCCCTAGCGCCAGGAACATGCCGAGCGACTCGATCATCACCACGATCATGACGATGCACATGGTGAGCACGGGCACGAGATGGAATTTCGGCATGCCGAAATGAAACGGCGTGACGATGTCGAACCACGGCGCGGCGACCACCTTCTCGAAATGCATCACGCCCATCAGGGAAGCAATGATGCAGCCGATGACGATGCCGAGCAGAACCGAGATGTTGCGCAGAAAGCCGTCCGTCCATTTGATGATGGCCAGGATCACCAGCAGCACGAAGAAGGCGAGCCCCAGCCCCTGCACCTGTCCATAAGCCGGATTGGGAAACTGACCGGCTACCCCATCGACGACGCGCGTGAGAGTGGGGATGCCGCCGCCGGCCCAATTGATGCCGACGCGCATCAGCGAAATGCCGATGATCATGATGATCGTGCCGGTGACGACGGGCGGAAACAGCGGCAGCAGCCGAGAGATGAACGGCGCGACCAGCGTGCCGAATATGCCGGCGGCGATCACCGAGCCGAAAATACCGAGAATGCCGATCTCGGGCATGTTGGCCATGGTCAGCATCGGCCCGACGGAGGCGAAGGTGACGCCCATCATCACTGGCAGGCGGATGCCCGTGCCCCAGATGCCATAGCTTTGCACCAAAGTGGCGATGCCGCAGGCGAAGAGATCGGCGCTGATCAGAAAGGCGACATCCTCGGGCGGCAGTTTCAGAGCGCGGCCGATGATCAAGGGGACGGCCACCGCACCCGCATACATCACCAGAACATGCTGCAGGCCGAGTGCCGTCAAAATGCCGAGCGGCAGCTTTTGATCGACTTTGCTTATATTTGAATCGCTCATGACATCCCCCTTCAGTTGGCGCGCTTCGATGCGCGCCAAAAGTCCTCCTCAACCGGTGCGCCATCCAAGCCCTCCAGCGAGGCGCGCCGGTTTCATGTCAAAGCGGTGGCGACCGCGATCTATTCCAACCCGCCGACTGCCGTCTCCACGGCGGTGACGATGGCATTCGATTGAACCAGATCGCGGGCCTGCACCATTTCGATGCCGTACCAGCGGTCGCCGTCGAGCGCCGGGGCGATCACCGCGCGCACGGCGCCGAGGGCGGCTTTCGTGCCGCTGCCGATGGGATGTTGGGCCGCGACTTTGTCGATCAGCGACAGCGCTTGGGTGGCCAGCAGAAGTTCGCCGGCGACGATCTGTTCGACATTCTCGGCGATGGTGCGCGCCTTGCGGCCGCACCAGGTGGAGTTCGACACATGGTCCTCGGCATTCGACTTGCCGGGAATGGAATCGACCGAGCCCGGCGTGGACAGGGTGCGGTTCTCCATCACCAAAGCCGACATCGAGCACTGCACCGTCGCATAGCCGGTGTTGAGGCCACGCGTGCCGGCGAGCAGGTTGCGCGGCAGGCCATAGCTCATGGTCGGGTCGATCAGGCGCGCGAGCCGGCGTTCGCAGATCGAGCCGAGATCGGTCAGCACCATGGCGACGATGTCCATGGCCTGCGCCACATATTGCCCATGGAAATGGCCACCGGAGATGATTTCATAACCACCTTTGCCGTTGTCGAAGACCAGCGGGTTGTCGGTGGCGGAATTGATTTCGGTGGCGATGATGCGATCGGCATAGGCGAGCGCCTCGCGCACCGGGCCATGCACCTGCGGGCCGCAGCGCAGCGAATAGACGTCCTGCACCCGCGGGGCCGGCGGTTTCGAGGGATCGCGGCCTTCATCCGGATAGACCGTGTGGCGTGCCGCTTCCGAACAGCGCTGCGAGTCGCCGACGAGTTTCAGCACATTGCGCGCCGTCGCCGCCTGGCCTGGATGCGGGCGGGCCGCATGAACGCGCGCCTGGAAAGCCGCGAGTTCGCCGCGCAAGCATTCGAGCGACAGAGACAGCGAAATATCGGCATGTTTGAGAATGCGCTTGCCATCCTCGATCACCAGCGCTGCCAGCGCCAGCGAGACGGTGGACCCGTTGATCAGACAGGAGGCATCCTTAGCCGAGAGATCGAATGTCTTCGACAGACCGGCGGAGGCGAGCGCATCCTGCGCGCTCATCAATTTGCCCTGCCAGAACATCTGCGCTTCAGCAAAACCGCAGATCGCACCCGACATATGGGCGAGCGGCGCCAGATCGCCAGAGGCGCCGACGGACCCCTTTTGCGGAATATAGGGCACAAGGCCAGCGTTCAGACAGTCGAGCAGGCGTTCCACCAGTTCGACGCGTGGACCGGAATAGTTGGAGGCGAAGGCATTGGCGCGCAGCAACATGGTGGCGCGCACAACGTCTTCATCGAAGGGTTCACCGATGCCCGTCGCATGCGCATAGACCGACTTGCGCTGATATTCGACCATGTCCTTCATCAGCACGCGCTGATCCTTGAACAGGCCGACGCCGGTGTTGAAGGAATACATGAGCGGCGCTTCGTCGTTCATGAAGTTCTGATCGAGCCAGTCGCGCGTGGCCGCGAGCTTGGCGCGCGCTTCTGGCGACAGGCCGACTTTGGCAAAGGCACCGGACGCATCACGCCGGCTGACCGCCACCACATCCGCAGCGGTGAGCGAGTGCCCGTCGATGACGACATTCATGATCCGGCTCCAAATTCAGCAGAAAGCGTTTTGAGGAATTCGTAGAGGGCGACGGTGGCCGCCTCCATGTCGCCCGGCGAGGTGAACTCCGCCGGGTTGTGGCTGACGCCGCCACGGCAGCGCGCGAAAATCATGGCGATGGGGATGCGGCCGTTGAACGACATGGCATCGTGGCCGGCGCCGCTGGCAAGCCTGTAAGCCGCATGGCCCAGATGCTGGAAGCTGCGGCCGAGCATATCCATCAGCGCGGCATCGCACGGCGCTGCCGGCATGTCGTAGCTTGGCGTGAACACCGCTTCGACGCCGCGCCGCTGGGCGATCCGGCTGATCTCCTCGGCGATACGCGCCACCGCGGCTTTGCGTTCCGTGTCGGACGGGCTGCGCACGTCGAGCGACATGGTCACGGTACCAGGCACGATGTTGACCGCTCCATAAGGCGTCTCGATCTGTCCGACCGTCGCCACCAGGCCGCGTTGGCTGCGGCCGATGGTTTCAATGGCAAGGATCATCTCCGCCGCCGCCGTCAAGGCATCGTGGCGCAGGCTCATCGGCAAGGTGCCGGAATGGCCGCTCTTGCCGGTGATCGAGATCGTGCCGCGTGTGGCGCCGTTGATGGCGGTGACGATACCGATCGGCAGGCCCTCGGATTCGAGCACCGGCCCTTGTTCGATATGCACTTCCACATAGCCGAGGGTCTTGGCCGGATCGCGTGCCTGTTTCGTCGCATAGCCCGGATCGGCGCCGAAGCGGATCAGGGCTTCGCGGCGGCTGATGCCGTCAGCATCTTGATGGTCGAGCGCAGCGGGATCGAACGTGCCGGCGATCGAGCGCGATCCCGTCAGGGTCGAGGGATAGCGCACACCTTCTTCATCGCCAAAAGCCAGCACTTCGATGGCGAAGGGCAGGGCGGCGCCCTCGCTCTTCAATCTGTCGACGGCGGCGATGGCCGCGATGACGCCGAAATTGCCGTCATACTTGCCGGCGTTGCGCACCGTGTCGATATGGGAGCCGAGCAGCAGCGTCTTGGCGGCCTTGCCCGCCTGCCGATGAGCCTCGATGCGGCCGACGACCGTGCCGAGGGCATCGATATGTACCTTCATGCCGGCTTGGATCATCCAGGCCGTCACCATGTCGGCGGCGTTGCGATGCGCCTGCGTCAAGGTCAGTCGCGTCAGCATGTCGGAATCGGCGCTGAATTGCGCCAGCGCCTCGATGCGCGCCACCAAGGCCTGGCCCGTGGTCTGGACGAGCGGCGCGATCGTGCTCATTGCGGCAACCGATCGGCGAGCCGCAGGGCGGCGATACGTTCGATCTGGCTGAGCGCCGTTTCCGTTTCGGCTTCCACCGAATTGCCGATGCGCTGTTCGAAGCCGGCAAGGATCTGTTCCTTGCTCGCGCCCTTCACCGCCATGATGAAGGGAAAGCCGAATTTGCTGCGATAGGCGTCGTTGATCTCGGTGAAGCGTTTCAGCTCATCCGGTGTCAGCCTGTCGAGGCCGGCGGAACTCTGCTCCCTGGTCGAATCCGCCGTGAGCTGTTTCGCCACGGCGAGACGGCCGGCAAGATCGGGATGGGCGCGGATGAGTTTCAGCTTTTCGCCATTGTCCATGGCGCGCATGGCTTTCACCAGTGCGGCATGCATGCCGCCGGCCGTGTCTTCGCTGCTGGTCAGGCCGGCACGGTGGGCGCGCTCGGCGATCTGAGGCGTATGTTCGAAAATGTCGCCATAGAGTTCGAGGAACAGCGGCAGCGCCATCCGGCTCGGCTTGTAGCCACCCTCTGGCGGATGGGCCTTGATCCAATGCCGCGCGATATCGAGACGCCGCGTCACCCAGACCCGCTCATGCGATTGCACATAATCGAGAAAGCGCGCCAAAGCAGCCGCGCGGCCCGGCCGTCCGACAAGCCGACAATGCAGGCCGATCGACATCATCTTCGGACTGTCGGCACCCTCGGCATAGAGCGTGTCGAAGCTATCCTTCAGATAGCTGAAAAACTGGTCGCCGCTGTTGAAACCCTGCGGCGTGGCGAAGCGCATATCGTTGGCATCGAGCGTATAGGGCACAACCAGTTCGTGGTGGCCATGCGCCTCGATCCAATAGGGCAGTTCGTCGGCATAGGAATCGGCGAAATAAAGGAAGCTGCCCTCGGCCGTGGCGAGCGGGATCGTTTGTTCCGACGTGCGGCCCTGGTAGAAGCCGAGCGGCGGCGTGCCAGTCACTTGCGTATGAAGCGCGACCGCCTCGCGGATATGGCGGCGCTCGATCTCCGCATCGACATCGCGATAGTCGATCCATTTGAGGCCATGGCTGGCGATTTCCCAGCCGGCGTCCTTCATACCGGCAACGGCTTCGAGATTGCGCGCCAAGGCGGTGGCGATGGCGAAGACGGTGACTGGCATGTTCCGTTCGGTGAACATGCGATGCAGCCGCCAGAAGCCGGACCGCGATCCATATTCGTAGATCGATTCCATGTTCATGTGCCGCTGGCCCGGCCAGGGCGCGGCGCCGACGATTTCAGAGAGAAACGCTTCCGAAGCCGCATCGCCATGCAGGATGCAGTTCTCGCCGCCCTCCTCGTAATTGATGACGAATTGCACGGCGATGCGCGCCTGGCCCGGCCAGCGCGCGTTGGGCACGTTGCGGCCGTAGCCGATCATGTCGCGGGGATAATCACTCATCACGACCCCCGATAGGTGGAATAGGACCAGGGCGAGGCGAGCAGCGGCACGTGATAGTGCTTGGCCGGATCGGAAATGCCGAAGCGAAGCGGGATCACGTCGAGAAACAGCGGCTCGGGAAGCGCGATACCGCGGCCGCGGAAATAGGCGCCCATGTGGAAGCGCAGCTCGAAGGTGCCAGGCCGGATCGCCTCGGGGCTGAGGAGCAGTCCGTCGGTGCGCCCATCCGCATTGGTGGTGAAGCTGCCCTGGCTGACGGCTGTGCCGTCAGGGCCGATGGCGAAGAGTTCGATTTTCACCCCTTGGGCCGGGATGCCCGAATGGGTGTCGAGAATATGCGTTGAAAGACCGGCCATACGTCAGCTCCACAACTCTATGCTAGCGCAGAGAAATCGTCAGATTTGAAAAAAGAATTTGAAAGTGATCGCACACGGCGTGGGCAATGGCGATCAGGCGGTGCGAGGCAAGATCGGGGCCGGGCGAACCGCCTTGGGCAGGGCCCGCTCGGCCAGATGCGCCCGGATCATCGGGATGACCATATCGGCGAAGGCCCGCACCTTGCTCGGCATGGCGCGCGGATAGGGATAGAGCAGGCTCAAGGTCACCGGCATCGGCGGCGTATCGTCCAGCACCGTCTCAAGGGCGCCCGAGCGCAAATGTTCCGACACCTCGAAAGCCGGTTTCAACGCAATGCCCAGGCCGCCCAGCGCCCATTGGGTGAGGACGTCGCCGTCATCCGCATCGGTCGAACCTGAGACTGGCACCTGCCGCGCGGTGCCGTTCTCCAGCAGCGACCAGCGCACCTGCTGGCTGCCGGGAAAACGCAGCAGCAGGCATTCGTGGTTGAAGAGATCCTCGATCTGCTGCGGTTTGCCGCGCCGGGCGAGATAGGCAGGCGAAGCGACCAGCACCCGATCGACATCGGCGATCTTGCGCATGGTGAGGGAGGAATCCTCCATCACTGCCATGCGCACGGCGATATCGACCGATTCCATCAAAAGATCGATCAGATAGTCGGACAGGCGCAGCCGTACGTCGATCAGCGGGTAGGCCGAGCGGAAATTGACGATGGCCGGGGTGATGACCTCGCGGCCGAGGCCGAGCGGGGCGGTGATTTTCAAGGACCCACGGGGCGCCGCGCCCATTTCGGCGACGCTGCTTTCCGCCCGTTGCACCGCCTCACGGATTTCGATGCAGCGCTCGTAGAAGACGCGGCCCTGTTCGGTCAGCCGCATCTGCCGGGTGGTGCGGTGGAAGAGGCGGCAGCCGAGATGGCGCTCCAGGGTCTTGATGCGGTGGCTGACCACCGCCGCCGACAGGCCGAGGCTACGGCCGGCGGCGGAAAATGAGCCCGCCTCCACCGACCGAATGAACACCGAGATGTTTTCGAGTGTCGCCAAGGAACTTGAGGTCTCTAAAGGTCAGTCTTGCAAATCTGATTTGAAAATCATTGCAATTTTCTCATTCTATCGCAAGGCAGGTTTCTTGCTAGACTTGCAAGTGGGATTTGCCTCGCTGGTTTTGGCGCAGGCTGGCTGTTTGGGAGACCTGGGGCGTATGGACGGGATCATCATGGAATGGGGCGGCATGCTGCTCCGTTGGGTGCACATCATCACCGGCATCGCCTGGATCGGCTCCTCCTTCTATTTCATGCATATCGACGCGGCGCTGCGGGCCACGCCGGAAATCCCAAAGGAAAAGGGCGGCGAGGCCTGGGAAGTCCACGGCGGCGGTTTCTACCATGTGCGCAAATATCTCGTGGCGCCCGAGAAGCTGCCGGACGAACTGATCTGGCATAAATGGGAATCCTATTCGACCTGGGTCTCCGGCTTCTTTCTGCTGGTCTGGGTCTATTACGTTTCAGCCGACGTCTATCTGATCGATCCGGCCGTGCGGCAGATCTCGCCCTGGCTCGCCGCCACCTATGGTATCGGCGGTCTGGTGCTGGGCTGGATCGTCTACGATCAGCTCTGCCGCTCAGCGATCGCCAAGAGCGATCTGGCGCTGGCTGCCATCGGCTTCGCTTTCATCATCCTGATGGCGTTTCTCTATCAGCAGGTGTTTTCGGCGCGCGGCGCCTTCATCCACACCGGCGCTTTGATGGCGACGATGATGACCGGCAATGTCGCTTTGGTGATCATCCCCAATCAGTACAAGGTGATCGACTCGCTGATCAAAGGCGAGAAGCCCGATCCGGCGCTCGGCAAGACCGGCAAGCAGCGCTCCACCCACAACAACTACCTGACCCTGCCGGTGCTGTTCCTGATGATCTCAGGGCATTATCCGCTGTCCTACTCGAGCCCGCATGCCTATGTGGTCATCGGCCTCGTGCTCGTCGCTGGCGCGGTCGTGCGCCATTTCTACAACGAGCGTCACGCCGGTCGTGGCAATCACTGGTGGGCTTGGCTCGTCGCCGCGCTCGCCATGTGGACGGCGATCTGGATCAGCATGCCGCAGACCTCTGCCGGTCGCGAGACGTTGGGCCTCTCCGAGATGAAGCCCGATACGCCGGTCGCCGGCCTGCCCAAGGCGCCGGAAAAGATTGCTGACATCGTCAGCTCGCGCTGCGCCATGTGCCATGCCCAGCAACCTGTCTGGCCGGGCATTTCCATCGCGCCCAAAGGCATCCGTCTCGATCATCCCGAATTCGTCGAGCGCTATCGCGAGGAAATCCGTATGTTCGCTGGGATGACCCGTGCCATGCCGCCCAACAATCTCACCGGCATGACGGATGAGGAGCGGGCGCTGATCCGCGCATGGGGCCGCACGCGCGCCGCTCAAAGCGACTAGCAGCTTGCCTCCAGCGGTGGCGCTCGCCTACCTTCGCTGCAATGATGCGCGTCAAGGCATCGAAAGCGGAGGAAACCATGCTGCTGAATTTCGGCCAGCCGGTGGACGGCATTATCCAGATGGCTTTTGTCGTCGAGGATGTTCACGCTGCCATGCGCGAATTCACACGACTGACCGGTGCAGGTCCTTGGTTTCTACGCGAAGGCGGCAAGTTTCCGGTTCAGACCTATCGCGGCCAGCCGACCGATGTCGAACTCGCCATTGCCATGGGCTATTCCGGCTCCATGCAATATGAACTCATGCAACAGTTGAACGACGCGCCGTCGGTTTATACCGAGGTCATCGCGGCGCGCGGCTACGGCTTTCACCACTTCGGCATATCGGCGCCTGATTATGAGGCAGGCGTGGCGAAATATCGGGCCGAGGGATTCGACCTTGCTTATGAAGCCACCGTCCCGAGCGGTGCTCGCGTCGGCTATTTCGATACGGTGTCGCTGGTCGGGGGCATGGTGGAAGTCATCGAGATGACTCCGATCACCGAGCGTATGTTCACCCAGATGCAGCAAGCCTCCGTGGGGTGGGATGGTTCGAACCCGGTGCGGAGCCGCCCACCCATGAAGGCGTGACGTCAGTTTGCCAGTTCTGCCTGCTGAATCCGGCTGTCGCTCTCGGTGGCATGCTCGTTTTCGATCAATCCTCGCAACAGGCGGCGCGATTGTACGCCGCCGGCATCGGCGAGAATGTCGACGCTGGCAGGGTGATTGAATTGCACGATGGCTTTCTGTTGCAATTCGAGAATCGCCAGATCTTCGTCGAAGGTGCGTGAAATCTCGTCATGGATGAAGGCCGTCGCCTGCTCGCTGTCGACGTTGAAATCACGGCCGACGCCCCAGAAATAATGGGTCGTATGCTCATCGATGGGCGTCATCGCGTTCATGATCCAGAGGCCGACACCGCCTTGCCGATGGCCCTGGGGTGCGCCGGTGCCCGTCTCGACACTGCCGACATAGATGTTGACGTAACAGGGCGGCTCGAAATCGATGATCTGCCAGCGGTCGACGCCTTTGTCCGTCGGCACGAGGCCGGTCTTCGCATGGGTCGGCGGTGCCGGCACGTCGATCACCCATCGGGTGACGCGCACGCCTTGTTCGGAGCGATCCACCTTGATCACGCCTTTCTCGCCCATTTCGGTCGTGCCGATGGTTTCGCGATGGACGAAGCCGACATGGGAGAGATCCATGAGGTTGTCGGTGATCAATTCGTAATTGGCGCGCACCAGTTTCGTGCCGCCAGTCGATGCGAAGCCTTTGTCGGAGAGGCGGGAGAAGTCGGGCACTTTGGAGGCATCGGCCTCTTCCACCGCGCCCATCCAGATCCAGACCCAGCCGTAGCGCTCGACAATAGGATAGGCGCGCACCCGCGCCTTGCCAGGAACCCGCTCCTGCGAGGGCACGCGCGTGCAGATGCCGTCGCTGTTGTAGCGCAGGCCATGATAGGCGCATTCCACATCGTCGCCGGAGATGAACCCGGCGGAGAGCGGCACATGTCGATGGGCGCAACGATTCTCAAGCGCGGCGACCTCGCCATTGGACTTGCGATAAAGCAGAATGGATTGGCCGAGGAGGGTATGCGCGCTAAGCGACCTGTCGATGTCGCGCGACCAGGCGGCCACATACCAGCTGTTGTACATGTACATAGTTATGCTCCGCTTTATTGCTGCGCCAGGGGCGGTAGTTCGATCGCCTTGACCACGCGGCCCCAGGCTTCCCGTTCGGCGGCGATATAGTCGCCGGTTGTTGCCGGCGTGCCGGCGCCTTCGGTGAAGAAGCCCAGTTCGACGAGCCTGTCTTTCATGTCGGGCATGTCGAGGATGCGCGCGATCTCGCGATTGAGGCTCTGCACGACGGCGTTGGGCGTGCCGGCGGGTGCCATCATGGCGAACCAGCCGATCATGTCGACGCCGGGAAGCGTTTCGGCGATCGGAGCGATGTTTTCGAATTTCGGCATCGGCTTGATCGAACTCACCGCCAGTGGCCTGAGCTGTTTGGATTCGATGAAGGGAACGGCGGAAGTGATCGGCAGCGCGATCACCTGCACGCGACCTTCGATCGTGTCCTGAATACCTTGCGTGATCGATTGATACGGCACTTCCACGCTTTGCGTGCCGGCCAGCTTGTCGAGCCAGGCAATGAGAAGACCGCCGAAATAGCGCGGACCATCGGTGGCGACGGAGAATGTCCGTGGCGCGGCCTTCTGCAGGCTGATGAGTTCTGGCAGGGTTTTCGCAGGGACCGATGGATTGACCAGCAGGAAGAATGGGCCTTTCGCGATCATGGCGACAGGCACGAAATCCTTCACCGGATCGTAGGGCAGCGTGGCGAAGGTATGCGGATTGGTGGCCAGGCCGGCAGTAGTCGCGAACAGAAACGTATAGCCGTCCGGCGTTGACCGCGCGCCGGCCTGGGTGCCGAGGATATTCGCAGCGCCAGGCCGGTTTTCGATGACGAATTGCTGTTTCAACTGTGTGGTCAAGCGATCGGCGATAAGTCGCGCGATAATGTCGGGCGTGCTGCCGCCGCTCTGCGTGACGATGATCCTCACCGGGCGGTCGGGCCAAGTCTGTGCAGGTGAAGTCTGCGCCGTGACCATACCGGTCAGCGCCAGCAACACGGCAAGCGCGAAACGAAAATGCATGTTGTCCCCCTCCCAAGTGACAAACCAAGCGACAAACGGTCAGGCAGCTTTCCCCTCAGCGGCCATCGATCGAACGGGCGGAGGTTGACGAAGTTCATCTATCCAAGTCAAATATGAAAAATCACCATTTCCATAATCAAAATCTATGAATATCGAGCACCGTCAACTTCGTCATCTTCTGGCCATCGTCCGCAGCGGCTCGTTCAGCTTGGCGGCACGAGAGCTACGGATTTCGCAACCGGCTCTGTCGGCCAGTATCGCGCAGCTTGAAGCGAATATCGGTGGCAAGCTGCTCGAGCGTGGGCGCAACGGCGCCGTTGCCACCACCCTTGGTGCGGCGATGGTGCGGCATGCCGAAATTATCGACATGCAGATGCGACGCGCTGTCGAGGAGGCCGTCCACAGCCGCGCAGATGCGCAAGGCCCGCTCAATCTGGCGGTGACACCGGTCGCGGCCGCCCATGTGCTGCCGCGCGCCATTGCCGCCGTGAAAGCCGAATGGCCTGACGCCGCGATCCATATTCGCGAAACGGTTTTTGCCGATGCCATGCAGGGGCTTTTGCAGGGCAGTTTCGACATCAGCCTCGGCCCGATCGGTGTCTATCCGTCGTGGAAAGGCGTGATCGAGGAGCGATTGTCGAGCGATACGTTCTGTCTCATCGCTCGCGCCGGCAATGACATCCTTCAGAAGCGCAGCCAGTCTCTGCGCTCACTGGCGGACGCCCAGTGGGTTTTGCCAAGCGATCAAAGTGCCTATCGCCATCAATTGGAAGCTTTGTTCATCGTCGGCGGTGTGCCTTGGCCCGTGCGTGCCGTGCTGACGGATTCCATGGTCGTCATCAAGACGATCGTCATGCACAGCGATTGCATCGCCATCATGCCGCAACAACTCGTGCAGCTTGAGATCAAGGCAGGCGCGCTCCAGCGCAATGGCCTCAAGGAAGCCGGCACCGTGCGTGCACTCGGGCTCGCTTATGCCGCCGACCGGTCGCTGACGCCTCTGGCACAGCGCTTTATCGATATTTTACGCCAACACGCCCGCGCACCGATCTCGAACAAATCTAGCCGTCGTTGAGCGGTTCGGGCAGAGCGACACCGAGCCGACGGGCGAGCGCCGCCAATTCGTCCCAAAGCGCTGTTGGCAGCGGAATGCCGTCGCGCTGTCGCCGCATGGCTTCGCGATCGCCACGCTCGCCTGGCATCAAAATCTCGGCGAAACCGGCGGCGATCGGTTGATCCTTCACGCCGTCCACCAGCCGCTCGACCTCCCCGGCGAAGGCGCCAGGCGCTAGGAACAGTTCGGGATCAAGCGCGATACAGACGCCGTTCTGCACGTGCTCATGCCGGAGCGCTGGATCGTCGAAGGCCGTGTTCAACAGCGGCGCGCCGGCCAGGAGGCTTGCCAGGCATTCGATCATCAAAGCCATGCCGGCACCTTTCGGGCCACCGACGGGCAGAGGCGTTACGGCGCGCGTCGGATCGGTGGTGACATGTCCGGTGGCATCGAGCGCCACGCCTGCGGCCAGGGGCGTTCCGGAGAGGCGCGCCTGCGCCAAATTGCCAATGGTGATGGCGGCGTGAGCCATGTCGAGGACAAGGGCGCCGTTGCCCAGGCGCGGCACGCCGATTGCCAGCGGCGCGGTGCCGACGGTTGCCGCGCGGGTGCCGTGATAGGCCATCAGGGGACGGGACGACGAGAAGGCGATGCCGATCAAACCGGCCTCGGTTGCTTGTCGCACATAGAAGCCGAGTGGCCCGGTGTGGGTGCCGTTGCGCAGCGTCACCCAGCCGATGGCATGGTCGCGCGCCAAAGCGATGGCTTCTTCCATCGTCTTGCGCATGGCATAGAGCCCCGGCCCGCGATCGCCCTCGACGACGGCCAGAGCGCCTTTCTGAAAAAGGACCCGAATATCGGCATCGGGGCGGCGCAGCCCGTGGCGCATGCCGGCGACATAGCCCGGGACGCGCAGAACCCCGTGCGAGCCAAGGCCGCGCAGATCGGCCCAGACCAGAACTTCGGCTTCCATCTGCGCCCAGTCCCCCGGCAGGCCCGCCGCTTTAAAGATCGCAGCGGTCATGGTCTCCAGTTCGGCAGCCGCGATTCTGATAGCTTTTTGCAATCGGTTTCCTCGGTTTTCCAGCCGATAAGCTTGGTAGATCGACGGGACATCCGGCAAATGTGGTTAGTTGTGGGATACTGCGGTATTTAGATTTGTTCAGGCGATTAAGATGGCTTGACAGATGCCGTCCGTATGTTGAGCAATAAGCACCTGATCATACAGTATGATCAATGCCCCTCCGAACGGCTTGAGCTTCTCAAGGGGATAGCAAGCAAACCGTTGCCAGTAAGAGCGAATTTCCGTGCGGTAACCGTCCGGTAGTGAATCGGTCCTAGCGTTTAATCCCAGGTTTTATCGTTCCAATTTCCTCCGACGACGGCGGCCTGGTCTGCACGGGATACCGGTTGGCTGAGCAACGGACGGGAACAAGAAGAACGAGTGGCGTCTACAGCGTGATTGTCTCCGGTCAGGGAGCGCGACGTGACAAGAGTTGCCAGGGGCATCTTCGTTCCGGTTATCGGACTTTACGTGCTTGGCGCGCTCTACCTCCTTTTCACTGAATCGCAGCTTTCGGTCCCGGTTATCGCCCATATCTTGATGGGCTGCCTACTTCTGCTGGCCGTGTGGTGGACGGGCCGGGCAGCCATGGGGGAGCAGCCCGCAGCGGATCGGCCCCTGGACGCGGCGTTCAACGATATGCCCCAGGCTCTGGGTCTGTTTGATGCCGGCGGCAATCTGACGGTGTCCAACCGGGAATTTGCCGAGTTTTTCGACCTTCGCCATGGCCACCACCAACCGGCCGTCCCTTATAATGAGTTGGAGCGGCGGCTCTCTGACGATTTCAACATGCTGGGCATTCTGCGCCGGACGCGTGAACGCATGTTGGCGGGGGATGTCGACTACGCCTACGAGACCCGCGACGACGGGCGTGTCTTGTCGATCACCCATCGCCCGACCGAAGGCGGCGGGGCGATCGTGACGTTTCATGACATCACCGAGCGCCGCTTTGCCGATCTGCGCGTCGGCTTCCTGGCCTCTCACGACATGCTGACCGGCTTGCTGAACCGCCGGGCTTTTCGCGACAAGATCGAAGCCACTTTGATGGATACTGAAGCGGTAGCACCGGAAATTGCTGTCCTGTTCATGGACCTCAATGGCTTCAAGGCGATCAATGAGGAGCAAGGGCATCTGGCTGGCGATGCGTTGTTGTGCATGCTGGCCGGGCGGATCAAGACGGCTCTGCCCGACAATTGCACGGCCGCCCGCGTCGCGCCTGATGTTTTTGGCGTGTTGCAGGTGGGCACGGAGCAACCGTTGGGAATCTCGACGGTCGCCAAAACGTTGAGTGAGCGTATCGCGGCGCCGTTGGAGCTGGACGATACGGTGCTGCGCATGACGGCGTCTTGCGGCATTGCCCATCTCAAGGTCGCTCACGCCGATATCGATGCCGTCGAGGCGGATGATCTTTTCAAGATGGCCGAACTGGCGCTCAGCCATGCCAAGGATGAAGGGCGGGGCACGCTGCGCATTTTCGAACCGCAGATGGCGACGACGGCTGACAAACGCCGGCAGATGGAAATCGCGATCCGTGAAGCGATCGCGATGGATTTGTTCGAGGTCTACTATCAGCCCTATATGAACATCCGCCAGGGCGGCGTCGCCGGTTGCGAGGCCTTGCTGCGCATCCACCATCCCTCGCTCGGGCTGATCTCCCCGCTCGACTTCATTCCCGTGGCGGAAGAGATCGGTGCGATCGGTGAAGTCGGCGCCATGGTTCTGCGCCGCGCCTGTCAGGCGGCCGTAAATTGGCCACGCGACATCAAGCTTTCGGTCAACGTGTCACCGCTGCAATTCACAGGCCGCGACTTTCTGCATGACGTCAGCGACGCATTGGCGATGAGCGGTTTGTCCGCCAGCCGGCTCGATCTCGAAATCACCGAATCGGCCTTACTGGCCGATACCGAGCAAACGCTGACCCTCCTGCACAAACTGCATGCGTTGGGCGTGCGCATCTCGATGGATGATTTTGGCGTCGGCTATTCGTCGTTCAACTATCTGCGGCGTTTTCCCTTCGACCGGATCAAGATCGACAGGTCGTTCGTCCGCGATGTCGCCAGCCATGAAGATGCGATCGCCATCGTGCGGGCCGCAACGAGCGTCGCGGCGAGCCTTGGCATGATCGTGACGGCTGAGGGGATCGAGACCCAGGAGCAATTGGATCGGGTGCGGGCAGGCGGCTGCGCCGAAGCGCAAGGCTATTTCTTCTGCCCGCCGATCCGCGCGGAAAATCTGCCTGGCGTGCTACGAGAGCTTGCCCGCGATACCCGCGCGGTGGCGTGAGCTACCGCCGCTTATTTTGCCGCCGCGGCCGCCGGAGTGAAGAACTTCCCATAGCGGGCCGCATCGCTCGCCAGCAGTTTATCGAGGGCTTCCGGCGTGCTGCCCACAAGGTCAACGCCGAGCGTCGTGAAGCGCTTCCTCTGCTCCGGATCGGCGATCACCGTCGCGAGATCCTTGTTCAGTTTGGCGATGATCGGCTTGGGCGTCTGAACCGGCGCGAACACGCCGAACCAGCCGTCGAAGTCGACGTCCCCATAACCGGCTTCTTTCATCGTCGGCACATCAGGCATCACCGGCATGCGCTTGGGGGCGGTGACGGCGAGCGCGCGCATCTTGCCCGATTGCACCAGATCGCCGGATGCATTGTAGAAGCTCATGAAGATCGCCGTGTCGCCACGCATGATGCTGATGTTGGCTTCCGGCGTGCCGCGATAGGGAACATGCACCAGATTGACGCCGGCCACCTGTTTGAACAGTTCCGAGGCGATATTGCCGGCGCTGCCAACGCCCGCGGAGGCATAGTTGAACTGGCCCGGTTTGGATTTGGCGAGGTCGACAAGGTCTTTTACCGTCTTCGGGCCTTCGATCGGCGCGAGCATCACGACCGGCTGGGAAGCCACTTGCGTAATGCCGGCGAAATCCTTGATCGGATCGAAGTTGAGCGATTGATTGAGACTGCCGATGATCGAATGACCATTCGAGGTCAACATGATCGTATAGCCATCGGGCGCCGCCTTGGCGACGCTGGCGGTGCCAGGCAGGCCTGGACGATTTTCGATGACGACGGCTTGCTTCCACATGCCTTCGAGCTGCGCGCCGAACGCACGCGCAAGAAGGTCGGTGTTGCTGCCGGCGCTAAACGGCACGACGATTCGTACCGGTTGATTGGGGAAGGCTCCGCTTCCCTGAGCTGCAGCAGGTGCTGCAGCGAATGCACACATTGCAATGCCGATGCTGAACGTCAGCGCGCGGACCATATGTCCCTCCCTGGATACCGATCTCCCGATATCAAAGGTCGCACGGCGATGAAGTCTTTGGAAGAGTGGAGAGAATAAAAAATGCCCCGGCTGAGCGCCGGGGCATTGATCGCCAATATTGCTCCCAATACAGAACTGGTGCTCGGAAATGTGGTTGAAATACAGGGAGAAGCTGATGCCGTCGTGTGCGAAAAGTCACATACATGCGTGACCAAAGTCACTTGAGGTGCAATGTTTTGCAAATGCAATGATTTGCAGTTGTTCTTTGCCGCATCTTTGATAGGTGAATGCAGGCATGAGCGAAGCCACGACCGCACTCGCCATCGATAGTCTGCTGCGTGAAGATCTCATCGGTCTCGCCACACTCTCGGCTGATCTCGATGTCGTCTCCCGTCGCGGTCATCTCAGCGCATGGCTGCCCGTCGGCGGCTCTTGTCTGCAAAGCATGCCACTCTTCGGTCTTAAGGACGAGATGCTCGACATGCAGCGTACGGGATCGATCCTGTCTCTGCCGACATTGCATCTCGACGAAGTGAGTACCGAAAATCCGGTGGCGATTTCGATCCTGTGGGATGGCAGAGCCGGCGCTTACACCGTGTTGACCTTCCCCGATCGTGGCGCCGGTCAGATCGAGCAATTGCTCGAAGGCGAACGGCGCAGCAAGCAGGTTGCCGAAGAGCAGATGGCCGCCGAACGCCAAGCCGCCCGTCGCGGCGAGGCGCGCTATCGCGACATCGTCGAAACCAGTAGCGACTTCGTCGTCCGCCTCGACGACACCCTGGCCGTGACCTTTGCCAACCAGCGTCTGCGCGAATTTCTTGGACGCGATGAAGGCGCTCTGCTGGGCCGATCCATCGATCATCTGCTCGGCGGGGCGCAGGAGCCTGGATGGACGCGTCTCCTCGAAGCGGAGCGTCCACGTGACGAGGCCGTGTCTTTCGAAGCGGAGGCTCATTCCACGGCGGCCGCATCCGTCTGGATATGGTGGAGCGTCAATTGGCTGCCGGGGGAGGGGGCACCGGGAGAATTTCAGGCGATTGGCCGCGACGTGACGCTGCTGCGCCAGTTGCGCGCCCATGTGCAGAAGGCCCACGAGGAGGCGCGGTCGGTGGCGATCGTCCGCGAACGGCTGCGCATCGCCCGCGATCTGCACGACACGCTGGTGCAATCGATGGTGACGGTGCTGGCGCAGCTCCGTCTCGCCCGCCGGCTCGTTATCAGCCGCCCGGACGATCTGCCGGAGGAATTGGCCACCGCCGAGGCCGGCGTGGAGAAGGGGCTGAACGAGGCGCGCAATGCCCTCACCCAGGTCCGCCTGCAACTCGTCGACGAGGAGCGGCTGGGCGGCGCCCTGCAGCGCCTGAGCGAGCGGGTGGCGCGCCGCTCCGGCCTCGACTTCGCTTTGGCGGTCGATCCGGACTGCGCGGATATGGCCGGCCCTTCCGCGGAAGCCATTTTTCGGATCGCGGAGGAAGCGGCACGCAACGTGGAAATTCATGCCTGTGCGCGAAATCTGCGGATCGCGGTACGGCGTGAGAATGACGGGGTGGACGCGGCGGAGCGGATCCATGTCGAGATCGCCGATGACGGGATCGGCTTCGATCCGGCATTGGTACCGACCCGGCACTTCGGTATCATTGGCATGAAGGAACAGGTCGCCCTGCGCGGCGGAGAATTCGACATCTGGAGCAAACCGGGGCAGGGCGTGCGTCTGACCCTGTCCATTCCAGTCGACAGCAAAATGGAACGCTGAGATGAATGCCCAAACCTCGCGCATCCGCGTCATGTTGGTCGAGGACCAAACCTTGCTGCGGCGCGCCTTCGCGAAATTGCTGTCGCTGGAAGAGGACATCGAAATTGCAGCGGAAGCAGCCGATGGCGAAGAAGCCATTCGCATGGCGCGTGCCCATCGGCCTGACGTCATTCTGATGGATCTGCAGATGCCGCGCCTCGATGGCATCGCGGCGACCCGCCGGATCATCGCCGATTTGCCAGACACCCATGTGATCGTGTTGACGACGTTCGAAGATGACGAGCAAATCTTCAACGCGATCAACGCCGGCGCCGCCGGCTATCTGTTGAAGGATTCGCGCGAGGCGGAAATCATCGAAGCGATCCGCGTAGCGGCGAAGGGCGCGTCGGCGCTGTCGCCGCGCATTGCCCATAAGCTGCTGACCGCCTTCAAGACGATGAACGCGCCCGATCCGGATCAACCGGTCGTGGCCGACGGCAACGATCTGACTGATCGCGAGGCTGGTATTCTGGCTCTGCTCGTGGCCGGCAAGAGCAATCGCGAAATCGCCGACGAATTGTCCCTGGCGGAAGGGACGATCAAGAATTATGTCAGCCGCATCCTCTCCAAACATGATGCGCGCAGCCGCACGGAGCTGGTCGCCCGTTCGCTCCGTCGGCCGACACGTTAACGCAACCTGTCAAGCCGGTGGCGGCAGAAAGTGGATGTTGTATTGTGCTGCCAAGGCGATGACTTCGTCGGGCTTCTGTTCCTTCATGTTGTGAATGGCCCAGAACAGATCGTAAAGCCGTTGTGACGGCGTAACCCAGAACAGCGTTTTCGCCGTTTGTCCTGATTTGTTGAAAATGCCATGCGGCTTGCCGCGCGGCAGGCGTACGGTGTCGCCGGGCGTCGCGAATGCATCGCGGCCATCCAGCATGAAGTCGAGACGTCCTTCGAGAATATAGAGATATTCGTCCTGGTCGGGGTGAATATGCGGCGGCACGAACGTGCCGTCCGGAAAGGTTGCATGCCAGGAGAAGGAATCCTGCGTGTAGGATTTCGGCACATAGGTCTGGCCGAGAATATGCCAGCGAATATCCTGCAGACCATCGTTGGCGCGGGTGATGTCAGCGGTTTCAAGCGGGAACGTCATGGCCTGATCTCCTGTCGGCGGACCAAAAACCGAAATGAACGCGGCTCACCTGGCAAAGCCACATCAGCCACGAAAGTTTGTCAACCGAGGATCAGCACGTGCGGAATAGGGCGGTTGCCTTCCGTGCCGTCAGGGTTGATGGTGGCGATGAAAGCGAGCCAGGAGAGAGCCGATGAAGGCCATCATCGTTGGCGGCGGGATCGGCGGTCTGACCACCGCATTGATGCTGCATGCGCGCGGTATCGCCTGCGAAATCTATGAGCAATCCGAGAAAATCCAGGAACTTGGTGTTGGCATCAATACGTTGCCGCACGCAATCAAGGAACTCGCCGGTCTTGATCTGCTGGACCGCCTTGATGCGGTCGCCATTCGCACCGAGGAATTGTTTTACCTGACGCGTCACGGGCAACAGGTCTGGCATGAGAAGCGTGGCTTGAGCGCGGGTCATGACGTACCGCAGTTTTCAATCCATCGTGGTCGGCTGCAGGGCGTCATTCATGACGCGGTGATCGAGCGAGTGGGCGCCGCCGCCGTCCACACGGGCTGTCGGTTGGGCGCTTACCATCAAGACGAAGGCGGCGTGACGGCCTATTTCTTCAATCGCTCCGGTGTGCACGTGGCGAGTACGAAGGGAGATATTCTCATTGGTGCCGACGGCATCCATTCGAAGGTCCGTCAAACGCTGTTTCCGGAGGAAGGGCCGCCGTGCTGGAACGGTTTGATGCTTTGGCGCGGCGCGCATGACTGGCCGGCGTTTCTCACCGGCCGCTCGATGATCATCGCGGGCGGCTTGAACGCCAAGGCTGTCATTTATCCGATCGCGAAAGGCGGCTCCGGGCAGCAACTCACCAATTGGGCGATCATGGCGCGGATCGGCGATGGCTCGAAACCGCCACCACGCCGCGAAGATTGGTCGCGTGTCGGCCTGCGCGAGGAGCTACAGCCTTTCATCGACGGTTTCGCCATCCCGCAGGTTGATTTCGCCGCCTTAATCGACGCTACGCCGGAGTTTTGGGAATATCCCTGTTGCGATCGCGATCCCTTGCCCTATTGGTCAAGCGGTCGCGTCACTTTGCTCGGCGATGCCGCGCATCCGATGTATCCGGTCGGTTCCAACGGCGCTTCGCAGGCGATCCTCGATGCACGGGCGCTGGGCGATGCTCTGGTGCGGGCAGAACATCCACGGCAGGCTTTGGTCGCCTACGAGACGCAGCGCGTACCCATGACTGCCGACATCGTGGCGTCCAACCGTCGCGGCGGTCCCGAGGGCGTGATCGATGTAGTCGAAGAGCTTGCGCCGAAAGGGTTTGACGACATCGATACCGTCTTGAGCTTCAAAGACAGGGAAGCCATCGTCAGAGGCTATGCGGCGCGGGCTGGCTTCGCCGTGCGTTAGGCAATTATCGTTGCGCGCGCCGCCATAGATCCGTGCCGAGGCTCTGAAAGAGTTCGATAACACCGGCACCGGTCTTGGCGCTGGTCGCGAGCACCGATCCGTCGGCCAGGCCCGGTACGGTTGCGTCATCAACCTCCGGCGCAAGGTCGATCTTGTTGACGATGGCGCGGACAGGGCGGCCTGGAAAGCGTTCGTTGAAGGATGCGACGAGGCCGTTCATTTTCGTGACTGTGGTCGGACGCGTCGCGTCGCTGACGACGATGGCGCCCGATGCGCCGCCGATATAGGCGGTGTCGAAAATGCGCTGGCCGAATTCGCCATCCGTATCCCAGATGATCAGTTTCACTGGGCAATTGTCGCACTCCGGCGAAAGCGTGAATTCGTAGGTCATGATGTCGACGCCGATCGTCGTCTTATAGTCGGCCTCGAAACGGCCAAATACCATTCGCCGCGCCACGGACGATTTACCGACGCCGATATCTCCAAGCATCATGATTTTGGCGGTAATCACGCGGCGCTCACCTAGCTTCGTCGCTGGCGTTCAGCATTTCGAAGGAAACGCGCCGGTCCTGATCCTGCGCTTTGTCCGCTGCGATCGGGCTATAGGCACGCGACGCCAGGATCAACTGGCGCGAGGGAATGCCCGCTTGCTGGAAGAGTTTCGCGACAAACTCGGCCCGCTCCCGCGCGATGCGCCGGTTGATCGCAACCGTTCCCGTCTGATCGGCGTAGCCGACGACGCGAAGGCCGAGCCCTGTCTCGCGCAGGATCGGCGCGATTGCCGCGATGACATTGGCGGCATTCGGATCGTCCGTGGTCGCTTCACCTGTGTGGAAGAAGACCGCTCGGCCGGCGATGGCGGCAAACAGCCGGGCACGCGGCGTATTGAGCTGTGCCTTGATTGCCTCCAGCTCCTTGTCGGTCGCCGCGCTGGTGGTGGCCAGTCGCTGCGAGATCGACTGGCTGGTCTGGCTGGCGTTGCGGCTGGCTTCCTGCACAGTCGCTTGCACATCCGCCAGTTGCTTCTGCAGCGCGGCGATACGTTCGTCCGCTTTCACGCCTTCAGCCCGCAGGTGTTCGATCGTATTCTGACGTTGTTCGGACTGCGCCAGCGTGGTGACGGTCTGCACGTTAGTCGTCAGCTTGTAACTCGGCGCGGCGGCTTGCACGGCTTCAGCCAGTGTCTTCGTCGCCTGGGAATCATTGGAGAGGCCGCGCAGCGACATCGTGCCGGATGCGTGATCGAAAGTGAGATCGATCGGGAAAGCGCTTAATTGCGGCGTGCGAGCGATATTGTCTTCGAAAGCCGTTCGCGCGCCGCGTTCGATATTCCAATGCATCACCGAACGCATGCCAAAAAACAGCAGCAAAGCGCCGATCGCCGCCGCCAGAACCCAGAAGCCGAAGCCATTCCTGCGGGGTGTCGACGGGTCGTCGTGGAGAATGCTCAACGCGACCTGTTCAACCTGGCGGCCGGTCGTCGGCTCGCCCAGCCGCAGTTCATTCAGGTAGCGCACGAAGGCGGCATCGGCCTCGCGCTCATCGGCGGGGCTCATGACGCCCGTGACTTCGCCGGCGATGATAAAATTCGGCGACGCCCGCATGATGATCTGGCTGACACCGAGATCAAGCGTGCGCAACTCGCCATGCTGCGCTTCGAAGACGCTGGAAGCGAATTCGGTAATGGCCGCGATCAGACCGCTGACCAGGTCGGCATTCTGCATCTGGACGGGATCGCGCGCCCAGCTTCCCACTAGGACGCCGCTTTTGCGCTCCAGCAGCAGCAAGCGGCGCAGCATGGGGCGCGCCGTTTCAGCCAGCGCGATTTCACTGATCGGCCGCCCGCTCGTCCAGGATTTGAGCCGCCAGCGCCATTGGCGCGCGGACAGCATCGTGTCGATACGTTGATTGATCGAAGCGACAAGTTCGCGGAAGGCGTTCGCCACCGCCGCCGACACCAGCCGGCCGGTGATCGGATAGAGCGCCTCGACCATCATGTCGCGCGAATTGCGGATTTCCGATTGAATCGCGGCGACGACGACCGGCGCGATCGCTTGCGCCAATTCGCGATGACGCGCCACTTCGGCACGCCGAAGGGCTTCGACCAGAACATCCGCTGTTGCTTGTTCGAGCCGATCGGGCGAGCCAACTCGGCGATCGATACGCTCGTAGCCTTGCTCCAGCCGGTCGAGCCGGTTGGTTTCCGGCTCCAGCAGCAAGGCTTTCAGGCGTGCCAAATCACCCGTTTCGGGGTGTCCGTTCGCGCCTGCGTTAGCTGGACTTTCTTGAGGCACTGAGGTTCCTGACGGTAGCGCCCAGGTCGGTGATCGCCTTGCCAATATCGTCGATCGTGCTCAGGCGACGCTCTTCCGTGTCGCGTTGCAATTCATCGAGCCGTGTCTCGATCTGCTGCAAGCGCGCCAGAATTTCGGCGTGAAGCGCATCGACCTTCGCTTCTAACTTGCCGTCGAGCTGAGTGAGCCGCTGGTCGATGCCGCGGTTGCTCTCGCCAAACAGCAGTTCACGAACCTGGTCGATCGTCGTGGGAGCAGGTGCAGCGGCGCCGCCGTTCAACGCCTCGCCCTGAGCCTCTTTTCTCACCGCCATACCGCCTCCGAACTCAAATCAATAGCGCGCGTGCGCGACGCCGAGATGATGGGCGGCCAAACATCACCACCCATCCCTCAAAGTTATTTTATCCAGGTGAGAAAAGTCATGTTTTTATTCCCCAAGCAATGGCTTTTTGCGGCCATACACGTCGTTTGTCATTGTTTTTAACCGAACTTCCATTGCTGAAGCGGGGGCTGCTCCGTCTTTTACTCGTGCAAGGATGATGAAATCATTGTTGAATCTTAAGGGAATAAGGCTCTCTGATTAGGGCTTGCACGCGTGACGGCTGACGTGACACATGCAGGCCACCAACAACGATATAAAGGGGAGAGGAACGCATGGGCGTAGCGACAGCATTGGCGAAATCTCGCTGGTGGCCAGCGGTCGTCGTTTCGTTCTTGGCCTCGCCGGTCATCGCGCAGGACGTGCCAGCGGGGCGCCCGCTCGATATGTACATCGGCTATGCGGCCGGTGGCGGCTATGATGCCTATGGCCGGCTGGTCGCACGCTTCCTGGGTGATTTCCTGCCCGGCAAGCCGAAGCTTATTCCAAAGAACATGCCCGGCGGCGGCGGGCGGGTCCTGGCGGGTTTCATCTACAATGCGGCTCCGCGCGACGGCTCCGCGCTCGCCATGGCCGATCAGTCCCTGGTTCTGCAGCAAGCCATTGGCGATCCGACCATTCTCTTCGACACGACGAAGCTCAATTGGATCGGCAATCCGGCGGCCGACAACAACACCATCGCGGTCTGGCACGGTACGGGGGTGAAGACTTTCGAGGATGCGAGGCGGCGCGAGGTCGTCATTGGCGCGACGGGCCCGAACACGTCGTCGCAGATGGCGCAGCTCACCAACGCGCTGCTTGGCACCAAATTCAAAATCGTCACCGGCTATCCTGGCGGCAACGACATCAACCTCGCCATGGAAAACGGCGAGGTCGGCGGTCGCGCCAGCGCGCCCTGGGCGACATGGAAGGCGACACGCCCCGATTGGGTACGTGACGGCAAAATCGTCGTCATCGCGCAGATCGGCCTGAGCCGGGCTCCCGATCTACCAGACGTTCCCTTGCTGACCGATCTCGCCGGCAACGACGGAGACCGCGCCGTCGTCAAGCTCGTCTCGGCACCAGCGACCATCGGGCGCCCGGTGTTCACCGCGCCTGGCGTGCCGGCGCCTGTCGTGGCGACGTTGCGCAAGGCTTTCACGGCGATGGTGCAGGACAAAGTCTTTAACGAGGAAGCGGCTCGCGAAAAGCTCGACATCAATCCTGTGTCCGGCGAAGAATTACAAAAGATTGTCGACGATCTGGTCGCGACACCAAAGCCGGTCGCCGACCGTCTCGCCACCATCTTCAAGTCGCAATGATGGGTCGGCGTGTGGTGTCTCCCATTTCCGACAATCTGTTGCGCCGCCTTGCTGCTTTTGGCGAAGCCTGTCGCCACCGGCCATTGAGCGAACCTGAAACCGAGGCCATGGTCACGCGCCTCATCGATGCCATGGCCTGCGCCGTGATCGCTACGGGCAGCGCCGAATTTGCGCACCTGAAAGCCGCGTTTTCCGATGCCCAGCAGCCGTGCCACATCATCGGCGGCGGGCAGGCCTCGCTCGAACATGCGGCCTTTCTGAACAGCTTCCTCATACGCCAGCAGGATTGGAACGACACTTATATCGGCCGCAACGGCGGTCATCCGTCCGATCTGATCGGTGGTGTGCTGGCCGCCGGTGAGTATACGGGGAAATCCGGCGCCGAAGTGTTGCGCGCCATGGCCATTGGCCAGCATGTCATGCTCGATCTTTGCGACACGGGTGACCTCCTGGCGCGTGGCTGGGACCCCTCGACCTATCTCGGCATCGCCTCGGCGGTGGCTGTCGGTGTCGCGCTTGATCTGAGCGAAGCGCAGCTTGCTCAGGCAATTTCCATGACGGTGGTGTCAGGCAACATTCTGATGGGACGCACCGGCAAAGTGTCGTCCTGGAAGGCTTTGTCGTCGGCCGCCGCCGTGCGCAACAGCCTGTTCTACGGCGTGCTGGCCAAGAACAATATGACGGCGCCTGATCCCGTCTTCGAGGGACCTTACGGTTTCACGCGTCATATCTCGGGCGATCTCGATCTGGAACTGAATACGCGACGGGATCGGACCGGTGACAGCCATCTCAAGCTTTATCCCGCCGTCTACCACGCCCAAGGCCCCATCGAAGCGGCGATGAAGATTCATCGGCGCATGATCGAGGCGTTCGGCGAGACGTTGTTGCCGACGATCGAAAGCGCGCATCTCGATATTTATGAGTTCGCTTTACGCTACGCCGCCGATGCGCCGGACAAATGGGCTCCTGAGAACGTCGAGACCGCCGATCACAGCCTGCCGTTTCTGAGCGCCCATGTCCTTATGACGGGCGAATACGGGCCGGGCAGCATCGAGCGGACTTTGCATGATCCTAATGTGCGAGCTCTGGCCAAGAAGGTCACGGTGCGTGCTTCGCCTGATTTCAGCCAAGTCTGGCCGAAACAAACGGCGTCACGGCTTACCGTTGTCGCGGCGGGTCGGACATTCAGCGAGGAGATCGCTGCGATTATAGGTCATCCAATACGGCCGATGAGCCGGGAGACCGTGCTGGAGAAGTTCATGACCTGCGCTGGCGAGCCTTCGCGGGCAAAGCACTGGGCCGACTGTCTACTTGAATTTCCGCGCCTGGCATCGATCGCAGAGGCCGTAACCGGCCCCTGATCAGCGGACGAAAGCCGGCCAGTTCAGGTCTTGCGCGCCGATCACGGCGGGCTCAGCCGGCCAGTCGATGGCGAGCGTTGGATCGTCATAGCGCAAGCCGCGTGCCTGGCCGGGCACGTAAGGGCGACCCATCTGGTAGAGAACGTTCGAGCCGGGCTCCAGCGTCAGGAAGCCATGCGCGAGCCCTTCGGCGATGAACAGCGCATCGCCACGTTCCGCCGACAGTTCGAACGCCACCCATTGACCATAGGTGGCGCTGTCGCGGCGCAGATCGACGGCCACGTCATAAATCGCCCCCGTCATCGGCCGCACCACTTTCGCTTCCGCGTAGGGCGCATCCTGATAGTGCAACCCGCGCAACGTGTGGCGGGAGGCATTGTGCGACAGATTGATTTGCGTTGACGTGAAACCGATGCCGGCGGCGGAAAATTCTTCCGGGCAATAGATGCGGGCGAAAAAGCCGCGCTCGTCCTCGTGCGGTTCGAGCGTGATCAAGGTGACCCCGGCGATTTTCGTCGCGGCAAAGCGCATCAGAAAATCCCGATCTGTGGAATGGCGGTGACGAACTGGCCACCCCATCCTCTGATCTTCGCCATCTGTCCGGAAATCTCCGTCGCCAGATTCCACGGCAGGATCACGAGATAGTCCGGGCGCGTCTCGCCGATACGCTCAGGCGCCAAGATCGGAATATGACTGCCCGGCAGCAGATGATTCTGCTTCTCGCGGCTGCGATCATAGACGCAGACGATGTCGGCGTTGCTGACGCCGCAATGATTGAGGAACGTGTTGCCCTTGGCGGCGGCGCCATAGGCGGCGACCTTCTTGCCCTCGGCTTTTGCCTTGGCGAGGAACGCCAGGAATCCGCGCTTCACCTCGGCGACTTTCGGCGCGAAACCCTCGTAGCCGGCGAGACTGTCGAGATGCGCTGCCTTTTCCTCGGCTCGAAGATCGCGCAGCCGCTGCGTTTCCTCATGCTGTGCATCGGCGCGGCAGGCGAACAGGCGCAAGGACCCGCCATGGGTCGGCAGCTTCTCCACGTCGAAGACACGCAGGCCCGCTTCGGCGAAGACCTTCTCCACGGCGAAGAGCGAGAGATAGGAGAAATGCTCGTGATAGATCGTGTCGAACTGGATCTCGCGGATCAGGTTCAGCACGTGCGGAAATTCGAAGGTCGAGACGCCCTGTGGCTTCAGGATGGTCGCGAAGCCCCTGGCGAAATCGAGAATGTCGGGCACGTGCGCAAGCACATTGTTGGCGGCCGTCAGGTCGGCGCTGTGGCCGCGCCGAACCAGGTCTTGTGCGCAAGCTTCGCCAAAGAAGGCGACGTCCGTTGGCACATCGATGGCGATCGCAGCCTTGGCGACATTGGCGGCCGGCTCGACGCCGAGCACCGGAATACCGGCAGCAACGAAGTGCTTCAGGAGATAGCCATCGTTGGAGGCGACTTCGACCACGAGCGAATCCTTGCCGAGACCGAAACGCTCGGTCATCGCCTGCGCATAGCGCTTGGCATGCTCGACCCAGGAATCCGAATAGGACGAGAAATAAGCATAGTCGGAGAAGATCGCATCCGGTGGCACGGAATCATCGACCTGCACTAGAAAGCAGGACGGGCAAACGCGCGCATGCAGCGAGAACTTGCGATCCTTGCCGGCATCGACGTCGGCCTGGGTCACATAGGAATTGGCCAAGGGCGTCGGCCCCAGGTCAACGAACGTGTGGGTGAGGGGCGTCGCGCAGAAGCGGCAGTTCGGCACGGAGGAAATATCAGCAGACATGAATGATCAAAGGTCCGTATAGCGGTCGATTTGTTGCAGGGTGATGTCGCGCGCATCGGCATCCTGACTGATGGCGCGATACCAGGCGGTCGTCCATTCGAGCAGTCTGTCGCCGGTCAGCCGGTCGGACCAGCCGAGCGCTTGGCGCGCCTTGCTGGAATCGACAGCGAGCGTCGTCATTTCGATATTGCCATCGAGCGGCACATGCTCCCAGCGCGCTTCGCCGGTGAGCGAACGCAGCACCGTCTCGGCGATCGCGCCGACGGTGAGGTGCTGTTCCGCTTTCGGTCCGAAGTTGAGGGCACGGGGTAGGGCGTCGCGCTCTTCGACCAATTGTTGCGCGTAGACGAAGTAGCCGCACAGGCAGTCGAGCACGTGTTGCCAGGGCCGCGTCGCTTGCGGCATGCGCAAAACCAGTTTTTCGCCGCGCGTCGCCGCGCGCACGATATCGGGCACGATGCGGTCCATCGCATAGTCGCCGCCGCCGATCACATTGCCGCCGCGCGCCGTGGCGACCTTGACGCCATTCTTCTCGAAATAGCTCTTGGCGAAAGCCCGCGTGATCAGTTCTGCCGCGGCTTTCGAGGCGGAATAGGGGTCCTTGCCACCGAGCGCGTCCTGCTCGCCGAAGGCCAGGCCTTGATCGTCGTTGGCATAGACCTTGTCGGAGGTGACGACGAGAACGGCTTCAAGCCCTTCGACCGCGCGCAGGGCGTCAAGCACCATCGCGGTGCCCAGAACGTTGGTGGAGATCGTATCGACGGGCTCGGCGATCGCGCGCCGCACGATCGGCTGCGCCGCCAGATGCAAAACGATCTGCGGCTGCGCCCGGGCGACGACGCTTTCCACCATGGAACGGTCGCGCAGATCGCCAACGATCGAGGTGATTTCATCACCGACCTTGGCGAGGTCGAACAAGGATGGATCGGTGTCGGGCGGCAGCGCGAAGCCGGTAACCTTGGCGCCGAGCTTCGTCAGCCACAGCGCCGCCCAGCTTCCCTTGAAGCCGGTGTGGCCGGTCAGCAGAACGCGTTTGTTGCGCCAGAAGGCGGGATCGGGCAGCACGGATCGATCGGCGGCCATCACGCCCACACTTTCCACGGTGGCTTGCCGCTCGACCACAACGTCTCAAGTTGTGTCTTGTCGCGCAGCGTATCCATCGGCTGCCAGAAGCCGTGATGACGCCAGGCCATCAATTCGTTGGTCGCGGCGAGGGCTTCCAGCGGCTTGCCTTCCCACGCCATGGAATCCTCTGTAACGAGATCGACCACGTCGGGGTTGAGCACGAAGAAGCCGCCATTGATGAAGGCATTATCGCCCGGCGGCTTTTCGACGAATTCGGTTACCTGATCGCCGTTGAAGCGCAGCGCGCCGTAGCGGCCCGGCGGCACGACGGCGGTCAGCGTCGCGCGCTTGCCGTGCTGGCGATGGAAAGCCACCGTTTTGGCGATGTCGACATTGCCGACGCCATCACCATAGGTGAAGCAGAACGGTTCGTTCGGATCGAGGAAATGTGCCACCCGCTTCAGCCGTCCGCCGGTCATCGTCTGCTCGCCCGTATCGACCAGCGTCACGCTCCATGGCTCGGCCGTGGTCGAGTGATGGGTGATCGTATTGGCTCGGGCGTCGATGGTGATGTCGGAATTATGCAGCACGTAATTGGCGAAATATTCCTTGATCATATAGCCGCGGTAGCCAAGGCAGATGATGAAATCATTGATGCCATGATGCGAATAGATCTTCATGATGTGCCACAAGATCGGCCGTCCGCCGATCTCGATCATGGGCTTGGGGCGCAGGTGGGATTCCTCGGAAATCCGGGTGCCCATGCCGCCTGCGAGTATGACTGCCTTCATGTGTGCGAAAACTCGTTTGAAATTCGAGTTTGTCTATAGCGGCTTGCCCATGCCATTACAAACCGGGCAGGGCGTCAGCCGGCCGCGAGAGCTTAAGCTAACTGTCTGAATTCATGGCCGGAAAAAAGTCGGTATTACGTCGCACCCTGAATGCGCGCTGGCTCCGCTGGGCTGGCACACGGGCGCTCGTGCATATCGTGCCGCCCTTGGGGCGGGCTCTGTCCTTCCCGCTCGTCTCCCGCGCTGCTGTGGATAATGCCGCGCGCGTGATCGAGAATATCGCCGAACCCTTCGGTCTTTCGGCCACCCCTGTCGAGGTGGAAACCATCCTGCGGCCGGCCATGGCCAATGACCTGGGCGACACCTCCACCTATCCCGAAGGCCGCTCGACCCTGTTCACTCAGGCGGCGATTCTCGAAGGCTGCGACATCGCCGGCCACACAAACACGATCCTGCGCCGATCCGATACCGCTCTGATGCATTTTCGCGATGGCACGCCCGATTGGAATCTGGCCAAGCCCGTGCGTTTGCGCGAGCGCCATGTTTCGCCCGGCCTCTACACCGTATGTGAGAGCGGCAGCCATTATTTCCATTTCATCGCGAATGATGTGCTGCCGCTGCTGCATTATCTCGATCATTGGCATCCCAAGGGCGAGATCCTCAACGTCGTGCATTCCAGCGGCGAAGCGGCCTTCAAGCGCGAGGGATTGCGCGCTTTGGCCGCCGCGTATCCGGATATCCGTCTCGTCGAGATGGAGCGTGATGAAAAGCTCACCGGTGGTTCGGTGCTCTGGCTCATCCGCATCGCCGCAACCCATGAATGGTTGCCGGTCGATCGGGCGCAGGCGGACCGTTGGCGCGACATTCTCCTCGCACATTATCCGCAACGTGCGACGCCATCGGCCGTCAAGCGGCTCTTTGTTGGGCGGCAGGGCAGCAAGCTGCGGCGGTTGATCAACGAGGACGCGATTGCCGCCATGCTGGCGGCCGAGGGATTTGAAAGTTTCGCGCCCGATGCCAACGATCAGCGCGGCCAGATCGAGGCATTCCGGGATGCCGACGTCATCGTCGCCGTTCATGGCGCTGCGCTCACCAATCTGTTGTTTTGCCGGCCGGGCACGCGGGTGGTCGAAATCTTCCCCGAGAACTTCATTAAGAGCCCTTATTTTTGGCTGTCGCGGCGTTTAGGGCTCGAATATTCCGCCGTTTTCGGCGGCAAGGGCGACTATTGGCAGGCTTTTTCCGTCGATCCGGTGCGCCTTCAGGCCGAAATCCGGCAGATTCTCGCCGGTTTGCCTCCGGCGGGCGGGTTGAGTAAGGAACCGTCCGCAGCGGCGATGCCCCAAAGATCGAAATTCCCAGCAACGCCGCCGGATTGATGGATCATGGCTGCAATCACCATAGGCGTTCCCGTTTATAATGAGGAAGTTCTGCTGGAGCGGGCGCTGGAAGCGCTGCGCACCCAGCCGTTCACCGATATCGAAGTCCTCATTTATGACAACGCCTCCACCGATGCGACGCCGGAAATCGCTCAGCGTTTTGTTATCAGTGATTCGCGTTTTCGCTATTTTCGTCAGGCCGAAAACCGTGGCGCGCTTTTGAATTTCAATGACGTGCTCAACGCGGCAACGTCGCCTTATTTTCTATGGCGGGCCTGCGATGATCAGGTCGAGCCTGATTTCGTCGGCAAACTCCATGCGGCGCTCGAAGCCAACCCCGATAAGCTGATGGCGGGGGCGCGTGTCGTTTCCTGCGATCTCGATGGCGCCCATCCGCGCACGTTTCCCGTGCCGCAGGTCGGGCAGGGCACGGGGCCGCTGACGCGCTGGAAGTTACTCTTCCACTCGCACCCAAGCTGGATCTACTGCCTGTTCCGTCGCGAGCCTTTGGTGGAACGCATGCGCACGGTGGTGACGCGCTATCGCCATCAGTGGGCGGCCGATCATCTCACTTTGTTTCCCTATCTTTTCGACAATACGGCGCTGGGCGTCGATACGGTGACCTTCAATCAGGTTCTGCGGCGCGTCCGCCCCGGTGGAGCAAAACGTCGTCCACGTGTCGAAGCCGAATTGGCGCTGATGGAAGATTTGCGCGGCCGCTTTCTCGCGGTGCTGCGCGATGATCTGGCCGAGCGCAAGATCGGCGGCGTGTCCGGCCTGTTCTATCGCTGGATGCTGTGGGTCTACACGGGCAAACGCGTCTACAAGTTCCGCAAGGTGATCCGCCGCCGCTTCAAGCGCGATGTGCTGGGGATCGCCGAAAAGGGCGGGCTGGTTTCGCAATGAGCGCCGCCGACTTTACCGTTCTTGGCGCTTCGGGCTTCATTGGCAGCGCCCTGGTGCGCTATCTCAGCGATGAGGGCTATGGCGTGCGGGCGGTCGGACGCCATGATCACGGTGACGGACTGCCGCTCGATGAACCTCTTGGCCATGTCATCTACGCCATCGGGGTCACCGCCGATTTCCGCACGCGCCCCTTCGACACGATGGAAGCCCATGTGGCGCAGGTCCTCAAACTGTTGCGTCAAGGCACGTTCGCATCGCTGACCTATCTGTCATCGACGCGCGTTTACGAAAGCAACCAGCGGACGAACGAAGAGGCGGCGATTTCGGTGAGCCCGGCGTCCCCGAGCGCTCTTTACAATATCAGCAAGATTGCCGGCGAAAGCGTCTGTCTCAACAGCGGCCATCCGGCGGTGCGGATCGTTCGCCTGTCCAATGTGATCGGCGGAAATGGCAAGCAGGATTCGTTTCTCGACCAGTTGTTGCGCGAGGGATTGGACAGCGGCGCCATCGCCTTGCGCAGCCATCCGGACTCGGCCAAGGATTATATCGCTCTTGACGATGCGCTGGGCTTGATCGCTGCCATTTCCGAACGCGGCCGCCACGCCATCTATAATGTCGCCAGTGGCGTGCAGACGAGCCACCGCCAGGTGCTGGACGTGATCACGCGCCAAACCGGCTGGCCGATCAGAGTCGACACCAGCGCGGCCCCTACCGATTTCCCGCCGATCGATGTCTCGCGGATCACCACCGAGTTCGGATTTGTGCCGGCTCCTTTCACCGCTTATTTTTCGGATCATATCAAACGGACGTTGCAGTCCCGGAAGGATCAACAATGACCTATTTCGAAACCACGCCGGGCGCCCATGCCGACTATCGCGAGGAGAAGCGTCAGCGCATCGGCGCTCTCGCCAAGGATGAAGAATTCCGCCGCCTGTCGAACCAATGGCGGGCCATGGCGCTCGACCGCAAATATATGAACAACTTCTCCTGGTGGTCGCGTCCGCTGATCCAGCTTCCAGGCGACATGGTCGCCATGCAGGAGATCGTGCTGGCGGTTCAGCCTGACATTATCGTCGAATGCGGCATCGCCCATGGCGGCGCCGTGCTGATGTATGCCTCGCTCCTGGAAATGCTGGGCAAAGGCGAGGTGGTCGGTGTCGACGTGGACATCCGCGCCCATAACCGCCAGGCGATCGAGAGCCATCCGATGGCCAAGCGCGTCACCTTGATCGAAGGCTCGTCGACCGATGCGTCGACCGCCGCCAAGGTGAAGGAGCGGGTGGCCGGCAAGAAGACGGTGCTGGTCTGCCTCGATTCCAACCACACCCATGATCACGTCTTGAAGGAGCTGGAGCTTTACGCGCCGCTCGTCACCAGCGGCAGCTATTGCGTCGTCTTCGACACGTTCATCGAAGACATGCCCGACGATTTCGTCTGGACCGACCGGCCATGGAGCAAGGGCGACAATCCGAAGACGGCGATCCACGCCTATCTGAAAAGCCATCCGGAATTCGAGATCGACAAGTCGATCGAGGATAAGGTTCTGCTCACCTCGGCGCCGGACGGTTTCCTGCGTCGCAAGTAAAGCCGGACGGGCCCATGATCGAGATCGCCGCCACCGCCCGCGTTTCGCCGCTCGCCGATATCGAGGATTCGGTGCGCGGCACGCGGATAGTCATCGGCGATCATGCGGTCATCGATTCTTTTGTGAAGGTGAAGCCTGCCGGCGGGACGGGCGATCTCGTCATCGGGCCGCGCACGGTGATCAATTCCGGCTGCGTGCTCTATACCGGCAACGGCATCATCATTGGCGCCGATTGCGCGGTGGCTGCCAATTGCACCTTCGCACCGACCAATCATAACTATATCCGCCGCGATGTGCCGTTTAACCGGCAGGGCTTTCTGCAGTCGCGGGGCGGCATCGTTATCGAGGACGACGTCTGGATCGGCGCCAATTGCGTCTTGCTGGACGGAACGGTGATTCGGCAGGGTGCTGTGATCGGCGCCGGTTCCCTGGTGCGCGGCGAGGTTGAGGCCTACTCGATCATGGCGGGCAATCCGCTGCGGCGAATCGGTTGGCGCGGGAACTGAGGGAAGAAGCGGTCCCAAAGCGGGGCCGCGGGTTCGTTGGTTGGCGGGTGAACCACGCGGCCCCTTTGGCGGTGTTATGTCAGCGGGCTTTGGGGACGGGGTTGTTCCCGCTGACAGAGGCATCCTTGCACGGGGCCACCTAAGCGACGGTTGGGTCGACCTCGGGCGAGGCGTTAAGACCTGGCAATCTTAATAAGGGGTTAAAATGCTCGCCGGCAGGCGGGGCGGCCGGCTTTCGCAGGAAAGCTGCGACCTTCCAGCGCAGGCTCGGCCAAAAGTTAACAAAACCGGGTGCAAGTCACGCGATAAATTAACCACACTTGCTACCTTTAATCCGGTGTGTCCAAGTTAGGATTTCGGTAAGTATCGAAATTAACTAGATTTCTTCCGCAATATCCGACAGTGAAATGACGCTGGACCGTCGAATCCCGTCTGGCGCGTGACGAGTGTCAGTGTTAATGCAGGCGCGGTTAGTTTGAAGGGACTCATGAGAGTATTTGGTCTGCTTGTTGTAGCCGTCGCACTGGCGGGCTGCTCTTCTTCGAATCCAACCGCTGGCCCGAGCGCGGAGGAGGTCATGGCACAGTCCACGGCCCCCGTGTTGACCGCCGAAGGGCAGGTCTCTGGGCCAGTGACGCGTTATGAACTCGTCGATGTCAGCGACTCGGTGCTCGCCAGCTTGGCCCGCCGGGGTCCCGACAGCCTGCGCAGCAGTTTTGGCGATTACCGCCCCTCAGCCGAGCCGACGATCGGTGTTGGCGACTATATTTCCGTGACGATCTGGGAAGCGGCCCCCGGCGGTCTGTTCTCCGGTCCCGCGGTTCTGGGCCCGGTCAATGCCGGCTCCAAGAGCGCCACCATGCCGGATCAGCCGGTTGGCCGTGACGGCTCGATTACTGTCCCCTATGCCGGGCGCATTCATGTCGCCGGCCAGTTCCCCCGAAACGTCGAAAAGACCGTCGAGCGGGCGCTTGAAGGCAAGGCGATCCAGCCGCAGGTCATCGTCAACATTACCCGGCCGGTCAGCAGCTCCGTGACGATCACCGGCGAAGTCGCCGGTGGCGCCCGCGTGCCGCTGAGCGTGCGCGGCGACAAGATTCTCGACGTGATCGCCACGGCCGGCGGTCTGCGTGGCCCATCCTACGAGACGTTCGTGCAGTTGACCCGCGGCAGTCGCACGGCGCGCGTTCCGTTCACGCGCGTCATGAACGACCCGCGCGAGAACATTTATCTGCGCCCCGACGACGTGTTGGCCGTGCTGCGTGAACCGCAATACTTCATGGCGGTCGGCGCGACCGGTGCCAATGCGCAGGTTCCGTTCGAAGCCGGTGGCGTGACCTTGTCGCAGGCGATCGCCAAGGTCGGTGGTATTCAGGACTTCCGCGCCGATCCGAAAGGCGTGTTCGTCTTCCGCTACGAGCCGGATGCCGTTGCCCGTCTCATCCGTCCTGGCAGCCCGCTGCTGGGGCAGGGCGCGGTGCCGATCGTCTATCGAATCGACATGAGCGACGCCAACAACATCTTCCTGGCGCAGCGGTTCCGCATGTTCCATCGCGACGTGTTGTACATCTCGAACTCGCCGAACTACGACACCCGCAAGACGCTGGATATGATCAACGCGGCTCTGACGCCGGTGGCGAATATCGCCTCGGTCGCCTCGAGCGGTGCGGCGGTCTACAACATCACGCGCCGATAAGCGCGGTGGCGACCGGCCTGGGCCGGTCGCCTGTTCCAACGAAAGTAAAACGGCCGGCTTTCGCCGGCCGTTTTATTTTGTGAATGGATTGGGCGGCTAGCTGAAGGCGCGTGAACGCACGTCGGGCGTCTTGCTGGGGATTTTGCCGGGTGCCGCTTTACCCTTGTGGCGCAGATTGTCTGCCACCCGCGTCACGCCAGCCAGCAGGTCGTCTGTGACCATCGCCCAGCTGCGCACCTTGAAATTGCGGCGGACCATCTTGGTCCATTCCGCCAGATCGACACGATCCATGATGGCGCGCTCGATGGTGGTCTGCGCCGATTTGGTGTCGAACGGATCGATATAGCGCGCCAGCGCACCGCCGACTTCCGGCATCGAACTCTGTTTCGAGGTGATGCAGGGCTTGCCATAGGCCAGGCTTTCGCTCACCGGCAGGCCCCAACCCTCGACGAAGCTCGGAAACACGGTGAACAGGCAGTTGCGGTAGAGATGGGCGAGGCGGGCTTCCGAAATGCCGCCCATGACGACGATCTTGCCACCGACGAAGCCCGAATTTTCCAGCGCCCGGCGAAACGGTTTGATCTTCCAGCCCCATTTGCCGACGAGCACGAGGGTTGGAACCTTGCCGTTGTACTTGCGGTTGAGCGCCGTCCACACGTCGAGCAGCAGCATGTGATTCTTGCGAATCTCCAGGGTGCCGACGCTGAGCACATATTCCTTCGGCAATTTGGCGATGAATTCCGCATCCGCATCCGCCACGGCATGCGGCAGTTCCTGCGCCAACGGCACAGAAACCACCGGGACGGAGCGGTTCAATTTGCTCGACATCGCTTTTTTCAATTCGCTCGCCACGTAGCCCGAGGTCGCGCAAGCGAAGTCGATGATCGACATGACGCGATGGAACTGCACGCGATAGGCGATGGAATGAACGAAGACGAAATAGTCGGGATGGGTGAGTGGAATGACGTCGTGGACGAACACGCCGACCTTGACGCCCTGCGCCTTCAATTCGGCGATCGTCTTGGCGTAGGAGGTGAAGATCCAGAATACGCCGAGGGTCAGGAAAACGTCGCCGGGCTTCAGGCTGGTCTCGGGCGACTTTTCGGTGATCGCATGCAGCAGCTCGTTGAGCTTGCTGCGGGAAATTTTCGGATGGTTGATCTCGTCGATGAGATCGGAGAGCAGATCGAGCGGCACTGCATGGGCCGAGCCGATCTTGCGGCCGCAGAAGCCCATCTGCACGCCTTCGGCCATATGCGACTGCAACACCGAGACGATGATGCCGACCTGAACCCGCTGAATGCCCGTCAGGTTGAGATTGCGGCGCAGGAATCGCAGCACGTCGGAAATGTCGAGGAAGATCGTGTGCTCGCCATTGTCGCTCAGCGCCGCGCGCAGACTGTCGATGCTGTGGGCGACGCGCAGGCGTTCATCAGTGCTCAGTTCGATGCGTGGTTTCAGCGTCCTGGCCGTACGCCATTGATAGAGCGCACCGAGCCGGCGGCCATCGCGATCGAGCGCGCGCCCCAATTGCAGGCGGGCGCGGGCATCACTGGGGCGTAAGGCCACCGCCTTGCGCAGCATCTCCTGCGCACGCACGGGCTCGTCCAGATTGAGCCAGCATTCGCCGAGGCCCAGCCAGTTCTTGAAATTGTCGCCGTCCTTCTGGACGAGCTGTTCGAACGATTTCTTGGCCGCCGCCCATTTGCCGTTGGCGTGCGAGACCGTGGCCTCGCGACGCAACTGGGAGAGATCGTCAGTCCAGGAAACAGGCGCCTGCGGTTTGGCGACGGGCGAAACAGCCTTCATGGTGCAACCTTGGACAATGGCCGATCAGGCCAGTGTTGTGGGGTGAACGCTACTCTCCCGGTGCGGGCACCGGTGGTTGGTCCTCGTTGGCGATCTGCTTGGCCGTGCTGATGGCGCCCACGAAGACCGACACCACGCCAATAACAAACAGAAGTAAAGCTCCCATGTCGAAAATCGACAGGGGGCCGATCATCGGCACCTGATATTGTTTCGGGCCGACCGTATAGGCCACCACATGCATGCCGAGCATCAGGATGCGCAGTTCCGTGGGGCCGAAGCCGGCATAGGAAATCTGCATCACCCGCGTCGCCTGCATGCGGATGTAAGTGTAGACGGAAACCATCAGATAGGCGATCAGCACCAGGCAGG
Organism: Methylocella sp. CPCC 101449; assembly: GCF_031921685.1. Classification (NCBI taxonomy): domain Bacteria; kingdom Pseudomonadati; phylum Pseudomonadota; class Alphaproteobacteria; order Hyphomicrobiales; family Beijerinckiaceae; genus Methylocella; species Methylocella sp. CPCC 101449. Next base: position 479,875 of record NZ_JAPDHU010000004.1, read on the forward strand.
CGACGTCGAAACGCATGTAGATCGACAGGCCCAGGCCGAAAGAAACGACCATCTGCGAGAAGATATCGGACGTATGGTCGACGAAGAAACCGTAGCGCGGCCGTTCGATCCCGCGATAGCGCGCCAGATTGCCGTCGAGAGAGTCGCCGACCCAGTTGATGAACAGACCGAGGCTGGCGCCAATCAGAAACAATGGCGAAAAGACGGTGGCGGCATAACAGGCCCCGGTGAAGGCCGCGCCAGCGACGCCGAGCGCCGTCAGGTGATCGGGCATGATCCAGGCGGGCGTTCGCGCAGCCATTGCCTGCAACAGAGGCTTTTCCCAGCGACCCACGGCGCTATCGTGAATTCGGTTATAGCTCCGTGAGGCGGGGCCGGTTTTGTCAGTCATAAAGAATCGAGCCTTGTCCCGGTCGCCTATCGCACCCTGGGTTACGCGGCTTTCTAAATGCTTTCCCTCGCGATGGGAAACGCAAACCGACACTTTGCCGCTGCCTGTTAAATTGGCATGATTTGCCCTGAATCTACAGGAGAAAATGGCGGTTTAGCCTTCATTAAGCCTAACGAATGATGATCGCCTGTGAACGGTGATCACGAGTAGGCGGTCATGAGCGGTGTACTGGACGACGATTTGATGCGGATTTTCGCCTCGGAAGGCGCCGCACGGGGCCAGAAAGGCCCATTTAAGGCCAAGCTTCTACGGATGGACGGTGCGCCAGGCGCCGAGATCCCACCTTATGCCTTGGCGCAGCCCCCCGCGGCACGGTCGTGGTTGTGGCTATCCCTGCAGGTGGTGACGATCGCGGTGGCGGCTGCCGCTGGCTGGTATTCCGCCGGCGGCCGCGCCCAGGTTCCCGCCCATATCGCCACCGAGGCCGATGTGTCCCAATTGGGTTCCCGCCTGGCCGTGTTCGAACAGGAAGCGCGCGAACGCGAGGCGACCTTGCGCCAGCAGCACGCGACGGATCTGGCCGCGGTGCGCAAACTGGTCGAAGGGGTCGGCAAGGACATGGAGGCCTTGCGGAACGGCCAGCGCCTCGTCCAGGCCCAGCGCGACGAAACCAATCTGAAGCTGACCCAGCTCACCGAGCGGCTCGAAAAGCTCGAGGCCGCTCAGATGACGACTGGCACCATCCCGAATACAGCACCTCAGGCGCAGGCGCCGAGCGCGCCGCAGGCCGCGCGATCGGTGACCGCTAAGGCCATCCCGCCGGCTCCAGCGCCGCGGTCACGACCGAGCCCGCCACCGGGCGGCTATGTGTTGGGGGAGGTGCGCGAAGGCAGCGCCGTGGTTCACGGCCATCGCGGTCCTGTCGATGTGGCACCAGGCACTTTTTTGCCTGGAGCAGGGCGCGTACAGGCAATCCTGCGGCGTAACGGCCAGTGGGTGGTCACCACCACCAATGGCGAGATCGACGCTGAAGGCTACTGAAGTCTAGCTGCCAGTTTGCGCCGGAGCGGTTTCATCAGGCCGTAGCCGGCTCAGCAGGTTCAACAGCGAGCGATCGTGCAGCACGATCATGCGCTCACGCGGCTTCAGCCAATCCGCTGCTTCCGTGATCGTCTCCGCGTCGTTGAGCTTGGCTTCGGCAACCGCGCGATGCGGATCAATCACGCCGCGTTTATGACGATCGAGGCTCGGAAGCATCGATTCATGCAGGGCGCGGAACTTGCTGTCACCGTGCACGGCTTTGATGGAATCGACTTCGACCGTCTCATCGGGCGTGAGTTCCGCCGTCAGTTCACCGGCGCGCGTGGCGACCCGAGGCGGCGTTGTTTCTTCCGGCGTCACCAGAATGCCGAGGCGGCGCAAGGCCAGGCCGATCCACAGCTGGCCGCTGGCCCAGGAGATGAAGATCGCCAGGATCAAGCCGGCGATCGTCGGCGACATCCAGGCGACGAGCGAGGGGGAAATCAGATAACCGGCGATCAAAGTCAGAAAGCCCAGCGCCACATGGGAGCGGTGTCGCCGCACGATATGCAGAAACGGGATCGAGCCGTCGTCACGACGCTGCGGCTGCCAGCCGGTGTCGCGGCCTGACACGATCTGCAGGACCGCGCCCGTCTGGATGACCATCATGATCGGCGCGATCAGCGCCGAGAAAATCAGCTCGATGAAGAAAGAAGCGGTAAGACCGATCACGCCACCCGTTACACGTCGCGTCGGCGCGCGGAAAAGCGCGTAGAGCAGCCCCATGAATTTCGGCGCCAACAGCACCGCCATGGTCACGCCGAACAGCTTCAAGGCGCGTTCGTAGTCGAACACCGGCCAATCCGGGAACATGGCGAATTCATGGGTGAAATATTCGGGGCGGATGAAGCTTGCTTGCAGAACGAGCGCGATACCGACGAGCAGTTGTGCCATCCAGACCGGCGAGGACAGATAGCCCATGATGCCGGTGGCGAAATGTTGCCGGCTGGAGAGCTTGAGCTTCTTGGTCAAAAGCAGGCGGCTGTGCTGCAGATTGCCCTGGGCCCAGCGCCGGTCGCGTGCGGCGATGTCGATCAGCGACGGCGGGCTTTCTTCATAGCTGCCGCCGAGCGCCGGCAGCATGTAGACGGCATAGCCGGCGCGCACCAGCAGAGCCGCCTCGACGAAGTCGTGGCTCAGGATGTGGCCGCCGAAGGGCGGCTTGCCGCGCAGATTGGGCAGGCCGCAGCTGGCGGCGAAGGCCTTGGTGCGGATGATGGCGTTGTGGCCCCAGTAATTGCCCTTGCGGCCGGACCATAGCGCGAGACCTGCGGCGATGATCGGGCCGTAGATGCGGGCGGCGAACTGCTGCAACCGTGCCAAAAACGTGTTGCGGTTCATGATCAGCGGCAGCGTCTGGATGATGCCGGCATCGGGGTCGGCTTCCATGGCCGCCGCCAGAGCGACGATCGTCGAACCGGACATCAGGCTGTCGGCATCGAGCACGACCATATGTTCGTAATGGCCGCCCCAGCGGGTGACGAAGTCGGCGATATTGCCGGCTTTGCGCGCCGTATTGTTCTGCCGGTGCCGATAATAAACGTTGGCGCTCGTGCCGATCCGCGCGCGTAGCGCCTCGAAGGCCCGCTCCTCGGCGATCCACACATCGGGGTTGGTCGTATCGGACAGGAAGAACCAGTCGAAATGATCGCCGCGGCCGGTGCGCTGCACATCCTCGATCATCGCCTGCAAGGCGCCGAAAACGCGCTCCGGCGCTTCGTTGTAGATCGGCATGACGACGGCGGTGCGGGTCGACAGCGTGGGCGCGACGCCCGGCTTGTTGCGGCTATGCAGGAACAGCCAGATGAAGCCGCCGATCGCGCTCGTGAATGAGAGCGAGATCCAGGAAAAGTTGATGGTGAACAGCACCAGCAACGCCCATTTCAATGCGGTGATCGAGCCGACATTGACGACGCCGTACATTTCGTTGGCGCCATAGGCGGTGAGCGCCAGGCCGCCGCCGAACACCAACAAACGTGCCGCCCACGTGCTCCAGTCCTCGCCCTGCCGGGCCGGCTTGTGCGCGGTAGTTGAATCGAAGGTTGCCAGCGACTGTTGCGGCATGGCGAGGGGGGCTTCGGCCGGCATCGCCGGTTGCAAACGGGGATCTTGCACGCTGCTGCTGACTTGGTCCGTGGTCGTGGAAAGAGATTCGGTCACGGCGTCCATCTGAATAACCAGGTTTCGCTGACAGGCTTGCCGTTGGACTCAAGCAGCAGCCGCAGTTCGCACGATTGTTCGCTGCCGGCATCTACGTCGATGGTGACACGCGACGCTTTTTCATCGCGGGCGAGAACTTGGCGAACGGCGACGATTGAGCCGGTGGCGGCGGTGGCCTGCGGTGTCACGTTCGGCGAGGCTTTTTCGTCGCCGAGGATATCGCCAGTGAACTCGATTTGGAACCGCCGCCGGCGTGCATTGGCCGGAGTTCCCGGCGAACGGCCGGAGCGGGAACGTGCCGCAATGGCAAAGGGCGGCCGTTCGGGCGGCGTCCAGCACCAATATTGGCGGTAGGCGAACGAGGGTTCAGCGCCGGGCGCCAGGCTGTTACGGGAGCGCCAATAGGCGACAATGTTCTGATTGGTCTGCGCTTCCGCCGGAATCTCCAGCAGGGTGACGAAGCCCGGTCCCCAGTCGCCGATCGGCTCGATCCACAGGGAAGGACGCCGTTCCCAATGCTGGTCGTCATCCATGAAGGCGTCGAAATCGCGGTCGCGCTGCAACAGGCCGAACCCGCGCGGGTTTTCATCGACGAAGGCCGAAACCTGCAGCGTCTGCCGGTTGGACGCCGGCCGCCAGATCCATTCGCCCTTGCCCGAGAGCATCGACAGGCCGGAAATATCGTAGACGCCTGGACGCACATCGTCGCCGCGACGTCGGTCGATCGGCCCGTAAAGATAGGTTCCCTGCATCGTCGCCAGGCCATAGTGATCGACCGCGGCGCGCGGAAAGAGCGTGCATTCCGTGTCGATGATCGTCATCTCGCCCGGCCGGATCGTGAAGCGGTAGGCGCCGACGATGCTGTCTGAATCGAGGATGGCGTGAACGGTGATCAGATTGGCGGCCAGCACGGGCCGTTCGATCCAGGTCGCGACGAAATTGGGAAATTCCTCGGCCTTGGTTTCGGAGGTGCGGATCGAAAGGCCGCGCGCCGCGACGCCGGGAATCTGGCCACGGGCGATCGTCTGATAGAAGCCGGCGCTATAGAAAATCGCGGCCTCACGCGTGCCGTCGCTGCCGGTCTGGAGAATACGGAAACCGGCGAAGCCGAGATCGCGTTTCTCCGTCGGCGCCGTGTTCTTGCCAAAGGTGAAGTCCGACGGATCGTAATTGACGCGGACCGAATTGCCGTTTTCGACGACGAAGATTTGCATCGGCGCGGTGAAAATGAAGCCGCGGTGCAGGGGCTCAATGGCATAGCCGGTCTGGGCATTGGCCCAGATGTTGGAATCGGGCAGGCGCCGGATCTGGGCATATTGTTCGTAAGTGAGGTTCTGCAGGTTTTCCGGCAGCTCGATCGGCGTGCGCCGCATCGGCTGTTTCGACATCGCCCGCGCCAGGTCGATGACCTTGGCGGGATCGAACGGCCCGGTAGCGAGCAGCGCGGCGGCGGCTTCAACCCCGTTCTGGGTCTGGGCGGTGGCGGAAGCGGGAAGAAGCGCATGGGCGGGGAGGGCGGCCCCGGCGGCCAGTTTTAGAAAATCCCTACGCCGATACATGAATGCACTTCTATCCTAGTCGTCTGGCGATCCTGCACGCCTTGATCTCCATATATCAAATCGCTACGTCAATGCGACGACTTTTGACCGGCGAACCCTCGAATTAGGGTTCCCGCTGGGCTGGACGCGGTTCCCGCGGTAAATCTGCCCAGAATCTGTCGAGAATGTGTGGAGACGTGCCGCCGATGGCAACCGCCAGCGCCCAACGAACCTGCCTGTCCGTCGTTCTGGCGGCGGGTGAGGGAACCCGGATGAAGTCGGATCTACCGAAGGTCCTGCATCGGCTTGCCGGGCGGTCCATGCTGGGGCATGCGATCTCAGCCGTTCACCGCGCCGAGCCGGGCAATGCCCTGGCGGTGGTGATTGGGCCTGGTCGTGACGACGTGGCGGCCGAAGTGCGCCGCTCCGTCGAGGGCGCGGAGAGCTTCACCCAGAGCGAGCGGCGCGGCACGGCCCACGCGGTTTTGGCCGCGCGGCCGGCCCTGGAGCGCGGTTTCGACGATCTCATCGTCATGTTCGCCGATACGCCGCTGGTGCGGGCCGAGACCATCGACCGGATGCGGGCAGCGCTTGCCGAGGGTGCCGCCGTGGCCGTCATGGGGTTCGAGGCGCAGGACCCGAACGGCTACGGTCGGCTGATCGTCGAGAACGGCGAACTGGTCGCCATTCGCGAACAGAAAGATGCCAGCGAAGCGGAGCTCGCGGTCCGTCTGGCCAATGGCGGCATCATGGCACTCGACGGTCGCAAGGCCCTGGGCCTTCTCGACGCGATCGGCTGCAACAACGCGCAGAACGAATATTACTTGACCGACGCCGTGGCCGTGGCCCGTGCGCAAGGCCTGCACTGCGCCGTGGTGATGGCGGCTGCCGATGAAGTCATGGGCGTCAACGATCGCGTTCAGCTCGCGGCCGCCGAAGCCGTGATGCAGGATCGGCTGCGTGAAGCCGCCATGCGCGCTGGTGCGACCTTGGTGGCGCCACAGACCGTTTTCTTTTCTAGCGATACGCGTCTGGGCAAGGATGTGTTGGTTGAGCCGAATGTCTGGTTTGGCCCCGGCGTCTCCATCGCCGATGGCGTCGTCGTTCACGCCTTCTCTCATCTGGAAGGCGCGCAGATCGCAAGTGGCGTTCACGTCGGTCCATTTGCGCGACTGCGGCCTGGCACGAAATTGGGTGCCGATGCCAAGGTCGGCAATTTCGTCGAGGTGAAGGCCGCTGATGTCGGGCCTGGCGCCAAGATCAGTCACCTCAGCTATATCGGCGACGCCAAGGTCGGCGCCGAAGCCAACATTGGCGCGGGCACGATCACCTGCAATTACGATGGCTTCGACAAGGCGCTCACGGAGATCGGCGCCGGTGCTTTCATCGGCTCGAATTCGGCTTTGGTCGCACCCGTTAAAATCGGTGACGGGGCCTATGTCGGGTCGGGTTCGGTGATTACCGATGAGGTCGAGCCCGACGCTCTGGCTGTGGCCCGGGGCCGGCAGGCGGTGAAGCCCGGCTGGGCGGCGAAATTCCGGGCTGCGCGGGTCGGGCGGCCGAAAAAGCGTTAATTTCAACGTCATTCGACCGGCTCAGGCAATAAATGGTCACGTAATGTGACTTCGGCGCGGCCCGTTCCCTGCTTATTCAAGCACGGGCTTCAGAGGATCAGTCTCGATGTGCGGCATTGTGGGTATTATTGGCACAACTCCCGTCGCCGGGCAGATTGTCGAGGCGCTCAAGCGTCTCGAATATCGCGGTTACGATTCCGCTGGCATTGCCACCCTGGAAGGCGGTCAGCTTGAGCGTCGGCGTGCCGAAGGTAAATTGCGCAATCTGGAAACGCGTCTGGGCGAACAGCCGCTCAAGGGCGTGATCGGCATCGGTCACACCCGCTGGGCCACCCATGGCCGCCCCACCGAAAACAACGCCCATCCCCATGCCACTTCGAAAGTGGCGGTCGTGCATAACGGTATCATCGAAAACTTTCGTGAGCTGCGCGATGAGCTGGCTGCCCGTGGTCATGTCTTCGCCACCGAAACCGATACGGAAGTGGTGGCCCATCTCGTCACCGACGAAATGAACAAAGGCAAGTCGCCACGCGAGGCGGTGGCGGCGGCCTTGCCGCGTCTGCGGGGCGCCTTCGCGCTGGCTTTTCTCTTCAATGGCGAGAACGACATCCTGATCGGCGCCCGCCAAGGTGCGCCGCTGGCCGTTGGCTATGGCGACGGCGAAATGTTCCTGGGCTCGGACGCCCTGGCGCTCGCGCCGTTCACCGACACGATCACCTATCTGGAAGATGGCGACTGGGCGGTGCTGACCCGCTCGGGCGCGGAATTCTTCGATGCCGAAAATCGTCCGGTGCAGCGGGCACGGCAGAAGAGCCAAGCTTCGGCCTTCCTGATCGATAAGGGCAACCATCGCCACTTCATGGCGAAGGAAATTCACGAGCAGCCGGAAGTGGTCGGTCGGACGCTCGCCCATTATCTCGATATGTCGGCTGGCCGCGTGCGTCTGCCGTTTGAATTGCCTTTCGATCCGGCGAACCTGTCGCGCATCACCATCACCGCTTGCGGCACGGCCTATTACGCCGGGCTTACCGCGAAATACTGGTTCGAGAAATTCGCCCGCATTCCCGTCGAGATCGATGTCGCTTCGGAATTCCGCTATCGCGACGCGCCGATGCAAGAGGGCGGTCTCATGATCGTTGTCTCGCAATCGGGCGAGACGGCCGATACGCTGGCGTCGCTACGCTATGCCCGCGCCAACGGCCAGCATGTTCTCTCGGTGGTCAACGTCCCTACTTCGACCATCGCGCGTGAGAGTGATGTCGCCGCTCTGACCTTGGCTGGCCCTGAGATTGGCGTTGCCTCGACCAAAGCGTTCACCTGCCAGTTGTCGGTCCTTGCCTGTCTGGCGCTGGCTTTTGGCCGGGCGCGCGGCACCTTGCCCGAAGGGCTTGAGCAAAGGCTGGTCGCCGATCTCATCAACGTGCCGGGCTTGATGGCGGAGGCGATCAAACGCGAGGTCAAGCTGGAACAGCTCGCCGGCTCCTTGTCGAAGGCCAAGGACGTTCTCTATCTCGGCCGCGGCACCAGCTTCCCGCTGGCGCTCGAAGGCGCGCTCAAACTCAAGGAAATTTCCTACATTCATGCGGAAGGCTATGCAGCGGGCGAGTTGAAGCATGGTCCGATCGCTTTGATCGACGAGGACATGCCGGTCATCGTCATCGCGCCGCATGACACGGTCTATGAAAAGACCGTTTCCAACATGCAGGAAGTCGCCGCGCGCGGCGGCCGCATCGTTCTGATCGCCGATCAGCGTGCCGCCGAGGAGGCGGCCATCGTTTTCGAGGCGGTGGTGCCGATGCAGGCCATGCCGAGCGAATTCGCGCCCATCGTCTATGCGGTGCCTGTGCAGATGCTCGCCTATCATACGGCGGTCTTCATGGGCAAAGACGTCGACCAGCCCCGCAATCTGGCCAAGAGCGTTACCGTCGAATAGCTGTTTGCACCAACGACGCGAACGTCGTTGGTGCTTCAGCCGTTATTTCTTCCGATAGACGAGCAAGGTCTCGTACATGCCGACCTTCTCGACCGGACTTTCCTTTTCCCATTCGGCGACGATGCGCAGGGCCGCGTCGTAGGCGAAAGAGCCGCTGTAGAACAGGAGATAGCCGCCGGATTTGGTCTTCTGCGTGAACATGTCGAGGACCTGGCGATCGGTCAGCGCGCCATAGGCGTCGTTCTTTTCGGTGCGGAACTCGCAGAGGTGGAACAGGGTCACGACCTCGAATTGCGGCAGCAGCCGCGCGTCGAGCTGGTAGATATCGCCGAAGAAAGTCTTGTAGGTCTTCTCGACATCTGGCCGCTCGATGGCGAGTTGCACGAAGGTCTCGTATTCCTGCGGCGAAGCGGTGATGCCCATCACGGCATTGTTGCTGCCGTTTTCGGCGGTGCGGATGCCGACGATGTGGTGGCCGCCGGTGCCGAAGTGGAAGATCGCCGCATTGGTGATCTTTTCCTTCTCCAGCCAATCGCAAAATTGGACGTCGCACGGGCATTCGTCCACCCGCAGATCCCAATAGGCGTCCCAGATATGCAGTTTCGCTTCACCCGCCATTCAAAACTCCCTTTGGCTTTTCGGGTTTAGATTTGTCTCGCACCGCTGCTGACCACGGATAGCACGGCCGTTTCGGCTGTCGTCTCGCGTAGCATCATGCCGGCACCTGAATTGCCGATGAACAAATGCCGCTCGAAGCGGCGGGCGACGCCGCCATGGCCGCCGGTGTTGATGATGGTCGTATGGGGGCAACACGCGATCAAAGTATCGATAATCTCGACCTGACCGGCTTCATCGAACACGGACAGTGTATCGTCGAGAATGATGATGTCGGGCTGCTGCAGAATGATGCGGGTGAAGGCGATGCGTTGGCGCTCGCTGGCAGAAAGCGCCTGATCCCAGCGCGCGCTCTCATCGAGCCGCAAACGCAGATATTCGATGCCGCAGCTTGCCAGTGCTGCATCGAGGGCTTCGACGCTGATGTCGTTGGCCATGGCAGGAAAAGCGACGGCCTCGCGCAACGGACCGGTGGGCAAAAATGGCGTGGCGGGCAGGAATTGCACCCGTGCATTTTCGGGCAGCAGAATGGCGCCGGCACCCCAGGGCCAGAGGCCGGCAATGGCGCGCAGCAGCACGCTCTTGCCTGATCCTGCCTCGCCGGACAGCAAGATTCGGGAGCCTGCCGGAAGGACCGCTTCAGCCTGTTCGATAACGACGCGACCGTTGCGATCGGTCAGCCGCACACCGGCGAGATGCAAAGCGCCATCGGCGCCGACACCGCGCGAAACCAGCGGCATGCCGTTGGCGGTGACGAGATCCTGATCGTCGAAGGCATCGGCGAGCTCCATCACGCGGCGGGCGGAGGCGAACCATTCGGCTATGGCGCGGTAATTGTCGACCAGCCAGGCGATGGCGATCTGTACCTGCGCGAAGGCGGAGGCAAGCTGCATCACCTCGCCAAGGCTCAGTTGGCCCGACAGATATTTGGGCGCGGCCAGCAGCAGTGGCACCACGGGAATGAGGGCGCTATTGGCGTTCATCACCCAGGTGACGTTGCCGTGCTGGCGCACAAGCTGCAGCCATTGCCGCACTAGCCCGCCATAGGTTGTGTCCAGCCGTGCCCGTGCGGCCTTCTCGCCGCCGGCCATGATGACGCCTTCGGCATTTTCGCGCAGCCGGATCATTTCGAAGCGAAAGCGCGCTTCGGCTTCATTCTTTGCTGCCGCGACGCCGGCGAGTTTCCGTCCGACGATCGGAATGAGGGTCGAAACGGTGACGCCATAGAGCAGGGCGCCGAGAACCATGAAGGCGGGGATGCGATAGCTTTCGCCCGCGATCGTGACATCGAGCGAACCGCCGACCGACCAGAGAATGCTGAAGAAAGCCGCCGCCGCGAGGATCGCCGTGAACAGGCCGATGGCGAAGTCGGTCAACGGCTCGGTCGCCATGCGCACGTCGTCGGAAATGCGATATTCCGGATTGGGCATGCGTGTGCCCGTCGCCAGTCGGTAGAAGCGCTGCCGGCGCATCCAGCGATCAAGCAGGCGCTTGGTGCACCATTCGCGCCAGCGCACCTGCAAGGTCTCGCGGGTGATGACGATGCCGACACCGACGGCGGCGACGCAGCCGATCAGGCCGACGAAGGCCATCACGGCCAGCAGAGCCGAAGTGCCGTCGCGATGTTCCAGCGCATCGAAGAACCAGCGGTGCCAGCGATTGGTGGTGATGTCGACGCCAAGCTTGAGCACGAGGCAAAGCCCCAGTGCGAGCGTCCAGATCCAGGCGGTGCGCGCGGTGGCACCACGCCAGAAGCCGCCGGAGAAACGGGTGAAGCGGAGAGCGGTAGCCCGGTCAAACCCGGGATTAGGGTTGGACTGTCCTTGGGCGGGATCGGACATCCATCAAACCTGTTGTAAAATCCGTTGCATGCGCCGTCCCGTTTCGGGCCCCCCTATGACAGTGATCCATACACTGTCGGCGGCGGGTTCGGCAAACCCCGGGCCGATCACGACACCTTGCCCATGTTTGCAGCTTGAACGTTGATCGGCGCCGGGGCATGGTCGCGCCGCGGTCCGGCGCGTAGACCCGATGGTCCGGAACCAAATTGTGATGCGGATGACCGAAGAAGCCTCGCCGTCGCCTATTTTGCCTGATTCTACAGTTTTTCCGCCGCCTTTGCCGCAACCGGTAGCGCGGACCGGCTTCGGCGCCCGGGTTCGCAACTGGTTCCTCACCGGCCTCATCATCGCCGGCCCCTTGGCGGTCACGGCCTGGATCGTCTGGTGGTTCGTCCGCACCATCGATGGCTGGGTGAAGCCTCTGGTTCCCCAGGCCTTCTGGCCCGACACCTATATGCCGGTCGAAGTTCCCGGTGTCGGCGTCATCATGGCTTTCGTCGGCCTGACCTTGCTCGGATTCCTCACCGCCAATCTCGCTGGCCGCACCTTGCTGCGCATGGGCGAGCACATTCTCGACCGTATGCCGGTCGTGCGTGGCATCTACAAAAGCGTGAAGCAGATTTTCGAAACCGTATTCTCGCAGTCGGGAACCGGGTTCCGCAAAGTGGGCCTGGTGCAGTTCCCGGCCAAGGGCATGTGGTCGGTGGTGTTCATCTCGACACCACCGTCTTCCTCAGTTGCCGACAAGCTGGCGCCGGAGACGGAATATATTTCGGTGTTTCTGCCCTGTACGCCCAACCCGACCACCGGCTTCTATTTCTATCTGCCGGTGAGCGAAGTGATCGAAGTGCCGATGACGCCTGACGAGGCGGCGAAGCTGATCATGTCCGCGGGTCTGATCCAGCCCGAAGGCCAGGCCAAGCTGGCGGCGCTGGCCGTCGAGGGCAAGACGTTGGAATCGCTGCCGGGTTAACTGGCGCGATCCATTGCTTCCAGTGCTTCCGGGCCGGTCATCACGTCGCCGAACTGCTGGATGATCGTTTCAAGCGTGGCGCGGTGTTCGTCGTCGGAAAGGGCTGCACAGCAGTCCGACAGCATGACCACTTTGAAGTCGAGCATCATCGCGTCGCGCGCTGTCGACTCGCAGCAGACATTGGTCTTCGTGCCGGCGATCAGCACGGTGTCGATGTCGAGATTGCGCAGGATCCGCTCCAGGTTGGAGGCGTTGGAGATCAGCGCGCTGTAGCGGTTCTTGAACACGGTGATATCGTCGTTGGAGCGGTCGAGGCCGCGCCATACCTGCTGATGGCCGGGCGACAGGCTTTCGATGGTCTTCTGGCGCACGGCGCCATCGACCACGTGATTGAAGAACAGCTCCCAATCGCTACGTTCGCCGAATTGCGAATTGGCATGCAGGACGAAGACCACCTTACCGCCGCGTTCGCGCAAGCCCTTCGCCACGAGGTTGATCGGCGGAACGATGTCGCGCGATGCGGCGACTTCCGCCGGGCTGCCGGGCGCGCAAAATGTGTCCTGCATGTCGATGACGATCAGCGCGGTGCGCTTCGCATGAAGCGTGTCGAACCAGCGCAGACGGCCGCGGCGCGCTACAACCCGGTCGATGATTTCTTGACGAATGGACACGTGATGCATGGGCTTGAACCTTGTTTTTGGCGCTGTCGCTTGACCCAAGCTTTAGCATTGGCGCTGCCGGCGCAGCAATGCGTCAACCCGCCTTCATCAGGCCGATGGCTTCGTCGCGACCGAACAGATAGAGCAGGACGCGCAAGGCTTCGCCGCGCGGTGAGGTCAGTTCCGGATCGCGTGCGATGATGAGCCGCGCATCGTCGCGTGCCGCTTGCAGGAGTTCGCCATGAACCTCCGGCTGCGCGAGACGAAATCCCGGCATGCCCGATTGGCGCGTGCCGAGCACTTCGCCTTCGCCGCGCAGCCGTAGATCCTCCTCGGCGATCAGAAAACCATCCTCGGTCTGGCGCATGATCTCGATACGCGCCTTGGCGGTTTCGCCGAGCGGCGTCCTGTAGAGCAGCAGGCAGGAGGATTTGGCGCTGCCGCGCCCGACACGGCCGCGCAATTGATGGAGCTGCGCCAGGCCGAAACGTTCCGCATGTTCGATCACCATGATACTGGCTTCTGGCACGTCGACGCCCACTTCCACCACCGTGGTTGACACCAGAACCTGCGTTTCGCCGCTCTGGAAGCGCGCCATGGCTTCGTCCTTTTCACGCGGCTTCATCTTGCCGTGGATGAGACCGACGCGATCGCCGAAAATCTGCTGCAGGGTTTCGAAACGATCCTGTGCCGCCGCCACGTCGAGCTGTTCGCTTTCTTCGACCAGCGGGCAGATCCAATAGATGCGTTGGCCGTTTGCCAGCGCCCGGTGCAGGCCGTTCACCACATCGTCGATGCGATCGAGCGGCAAGGCACGCGTGTCGATCGGCGAGCGGCCCGCCGGCTTCTCACGCAGGGTCGATGTATCCATGTCGCCGAAATAGGTGAGCACGAGCGTGCGCGGGATCGGCGTCGCCGTCATCACCAGCATGTCGACGGCCTCGCCCTTGCGGCCGATCGCCAGGCGCTGATGCACACCGAAACGATGCTGCTCGTCGATGACCACCAGCGCCAGATCGCGAAACACCACATTCTCGCTGAACAGGGCATGGGTGCCGATGGCGATATCGATCTCGCCGGCTTCCAGCGCTTTCAGCGTGCGGTTGCGTTCGGAGGCCTTGTCGCGGCCGGTGAGAATACCGAGCCGTAAACCGGCGGCTTCCGCCAGCGGCGTCAGCCGCTCGTAATGTTGGCGGGCGAGGATTTCCGTCGGCGCCATCATCGCCGCCTGCCGGCCGGCCTCGACCACGTGGGCCATGGAGAGCAGCGCGACCAAGGTCTTGCCGGCGCCGACATCGCCTTGCAGCAGCCGCAGCATGCCCTTGTCCGACGACAGATCGGCGCGGATTTCCTCGATGCTGCGCTCTTGGGATGGTGTCAGCGAGAAAGGCAGCGCCGCGATGATGCGCTTGGCAAGTCGTCCGTCTCCGACACTGGCGCGGCCACGTGTTTCGCGCATGCGCGAGCGCACCAGGCCGAGCGCCACCTGGCTCGCCAGCAGTTCGTCATAGGCAAGCCGCATGCGGGCCGGCGAGGTCGGCTCGATGGCTTGCGGATTTTGCGGGTGATGGACGCTGCGCAGTGCCGTATCGAAGGACGGAAACTTGCGCGCCTTCATCCATTCCGGATCGTTCCACTCGGGCAGCGGCGGCAAGAGGTTCAAGGCGCCTTCGACAGCCTTCTGCACATTGCGCTGGAACAGCCCTTCGGTCAGCCCGTAGACCGGCTCGACCGGCGGCAGCTTGGCAAGCCCCGCCGCATCGAGCACGCGGTCGGGATGGACCATCTGGAGATGGCCCTCCCAAAGTTCGAGCTTGCCCGACACCCAACGCGTTTCGCCGAGCGGCAGCATGCGCTCGATCCATTGGTGATTGGCAAGGAAGAAGACGAGTTCGACATCGCCGGTCTCGTCCTCGACGATGACGCGATAGGGCGCTTTCGAATGGCGCCCGCCGGGCGCCCGGTGCTCGGCCACGCGCACTTCGAGGGTGACGACGCTGCCGGGTTCCGCCTCGCGGATCTTCGGCCGCGCGCGCCGGTCGATCGTACTGTGAGGCAAATGAAACAGGAGATCGGCGATACGCGCCTCGCCCTGGTCGTCGGCCAGGAGGCGGTCGAACAATTTGCCCGTTTTCGGCCCGATGCCGCTCAGGGAGCGGACCGGCACGAACAGCGGATTGAGCAGGGCGGGGCGCATCCTCCGGGTGTAGCCGCGCCCTTGAGCGTCGACAAGTTGGCAGGAGTGTTGGCTTCCCCAGGCGATTAGGACTGACATCCACGCCCCGAGGCTTTATATGACGGCAGCCGACCCGCGGTCCGTTTTGGAACCGGCGGGTGCTTGCGTTTGCCGAACCGCTTGTTTTGCAAACTATTTGAGGAGTGATCATGCCGGAGACCCAGCGCAGCAGCGCCGATCTCGACCCGCGTCGCCGCCGGGTCCTCTTCCGTTGCTGGCATCGGGGCATGCGCGAGGTCGACATTCTCATGGGCAGCTTCGCCGATGCTCATATCGCCGATCTGGAAGAGACCGAACTCGACGATCTCGAAGCCCTGATGGAATTGCCCGACCGGGATATTTTCGCCTGGTTCGTCGGCGAGCGCCCGGTGCCGGCCAATCTCGACACCGCTCTCTTCCGCAAGATGAAAATCTTTCACACCCACGACCGGCCGATCCATTCGTGATCGCTGGTCTGCTCGCCGTCTGTTGGAACTGATATGTCCGTTGCCCCCACGATCGCCGGTTTGAACCGCGCCGTTGCCGCGCTTGCCGGCGGTAAATCCATCACCCTCACCAGCGTCCCCGACGGGTTCGATGCCTTCGTCGCCGCCGATCTGGCGCGTGCCTTGGCAGCGACGGCGGGCGATACGTCAGCGGTGCTGGTGCATGTGGCGCGCGACGGCCAGCGATCCAGGGCCTTCATGGAGGCTCTGGCCTTCGCCGCGCCGCAAATCGAAGTGCTGGAATTCCCGGCCTGGGATTGCCAGCCCTATGACCGGGTGTCGCCCAACGCAGCCATCGCTGCACGACGGATGACGGTTCTGTCGCGTCTCACCCGTACCCGCTCGTCGGACGAGCACCCGCGTGTCATCTGCACGACGATCAACGCCCTGTTGCAGCGCGTGCCGCCGCTGCGCTGGCTCGCCACACAGAGTTTTTCCGCTGCGCCGGGCAATGCGGTGCCTATGGACTCGTTGGTCAATTGGCTTGAGATCAACGGTTTCGTTCGCTCGTCCACGGTGCGCGATACGGGCGAATATGCGGTGCGTGGCGGCATTCTCGATATGTGGCCGCCGGGCCAGCCCCTGCCGGTGCGTCTCGATTTCTTTGGCGACACGCTGGAATCGATCCGCGCTTTCGATGCGGAAAGCCAGCGCACCACGGGCCAGCTGCGCGCCCTCGATCTGGTGCCGATGAGCGAGGTGCAGCTCACCACCGATACGATGCGGGCCTTCCGTCAGGCCTATGTCGCTGCCTTCGGCGCGGCGACTCGCGATGATACGCTTTATGAAGCGGTGAGCGAGGGCCGGCGCCATCCAGGCATCGAGCATTGGATGCCGCTCTTCTATGGCGAAACGAGCACTTTGCTCGACTATGTGCCGGACGCGCCGCTGATGCTCGATTCGCTGATCGAGGATGCCGCCGGAGAACGGCTGGGCGAGATCAAGGATTATTACGACGCGCGCAAGGCGCAGCACGATCTCAATCCGCAGGAATCGCTCTATAAGCCACTGCCGCCAGACGCGCTCTATATGACGCCGGAGGAATGGCGCAGCCGTTTGAACAAATCGGCAGTGGCCCATGTTTCGCCCTTCGCCAGTCCGGAAGGCGGCGCGACGAACAATATCGACTGCTTTGGTCACGCCGGCCGGAATTTCGCGCCCGAGCGCGCCAATGAGGCCGTCAACGTCTTTGAAATCGCGGTTGCTCACATTCGCGAACTGCAAGGGCAGGGCCGCCGCGTCATCGTCGCGGCTTGGTCGGACGGGACGCGTGAGCGTTTGTCCGGCGTTCTTGCGGAACATGGTTTGAAGGCGACCGAGGTTGTCGCCAGTCTCGGCCAAGCCATGGCTTTGCCGCCTGAACGCGTGGCACTGGCGGTGATCGGCCTCGAAGCCGGCTTCGAAGCCGGTGACATAGCCGTCGTCGGCGAACAGGATATTCTTGGCGATCGCCTCGTGCGCAACCGCCGCCGCACCAAACGCGCCCAGGACTTCCTTACCGAAGTCGCCGCTTTGACGCCCGGCGATCTGGTCGTCCACGTCGATCACGGCATCGCGCGCTTCCACGGCCTGCAGGTGATCGAAGCGGCCGGTGCGCCGCACGATTGCCTAGAGCTGCATTACGCCGGCGGCGACAAACTGTTCCTGCCGGTCGAAAACCTCGAACTGTTGTCGCGCTACGGCTCGGAAGGCACCGACGTTCAGCTTGATAAGCTCGGCGGCGTCGGCTGGCAGACGCGCAAGGCGCGGATGAAGAAACGCATCCGCGAGATCGCCCACGAGCTGATCCGCATCGCGGCGGCGCGGACGATGCAGGAAGCGCCGAAACTGGCACCGCCCGAAGGCGTCTACGACGAATTCTGTGCTCGCTTCCCTTATGACGAGACCGAGGATCAGCAGAACGCCATCGATGCGGTGCTGGAAGATTTGGCGCGCGGCCGGCCGATGGATCGACTCGTCTGCGGCGACGTCGGTTTTGGCAAGACGGAAGTGGCGCTGCGCGCCGCTTTCGCTTCGGCGATCAACGGCAAGCAGGTGGCGGTGGTCGTGCCGACGACCCTGTTGGCCCGTCAGCACTATCGCAATTTCAGCCAGCGCTTCGCCGGCCTGCCGGTCAAAGTGGCGCAATTGTCGCGCATGGTTTCCACCGCCGATCAGCGCACCGCCAAACAGGGCCTGGCCGACGGTACGGTTGAAATCATCGTCGGCACCCATGCGGTGCTGGGCAAGACCGTGTCGTTCAAGGATCTGGGTCTCGTCATCATCGATGAGGAGCAGCATTTCGGCGTCAATCACAAGGAACGGTTGAAGTCGATGCGCGCCGAAGTGCATGTGCTGACACTGTCTGCGACGCCGATTCCGCGCACCTTGCAGCTCGCGCTGACGGGCGTGCGCGAACTCTCGATCATTGCCTCGCCGCCGGTCGATCGCCTGGCGGTGCGCACCTTCGTCACGCCGTTCGACGAACTGATCGTGCGCGAGGCCCTGTTGCGCGAGCGCTATCGCGGCGGCCAGTCCTTCTACGTCTGTCCGCGCATCGAGGACCTCGACGAGGCGGCGGCCTTCCTGCGCCAGCACGTGCCAGAAGCCAAGTTCGTCATCGCCCATGGCCAGATGGCGGCGACCGATCTCGAAGAACGCATGTCGGCCTTCTATGACGGCAAATACGATATCCTGGTGTCGACGGCGATCGTCGAATCCGGCCTCGATATTCCCACCGCCAATACGCTGATCGTGCACCGCGCCGACATGTTCGGCCTGGCGCAGCTCTATCAGCTTCGCGGCCGTGTCGGTCGTTCCAAAACCCGCGCCTACGCGCTGTTCACCGTGCCGGCGCGCCGCACGATGACGGTGCAGGCGGAGCGGCGGCTCAAGGTGTTGCAGTCGCTCGACACGCTCGGCGCCGGCTTCCAGCTTGCCAGCCACGATCTCGACATTCGCGGCGCCGGCAATCTGCTCGGCGACGAACAGTCCGGCCATATCAAGGAAGTCGGTTACGAACTCTATCAGCAAATGCTCGAAGAGGCGGTCGTCGCGCTCAAGGCTGGCATCGAGGCGCCGGTGGAAGAAGCCTGGTCGCCGACCATCAGTATCGGCACGCCGGTCACCATTCCCGAGCACTATATCGCCGACCTCACCTTGCGTTTGGGCATCTATCGCCGCCTGACCGGGCTTGAAACCGAGGAGGAGATCGAGACCTTCGCCGCCGAAATGATCGATCGCTTCGGTCCGTTGCCGGAAGAGGTCGAGCAACTCATGAAGCTCATCTCGATCAAGACCCTGTGCCGGCGTGCTCATGTGGAAAAGGTCGACGCGGGCCCGAAGGGCGTCATCATTGCCTTCCGCGACAATTCCTTTTCCAACCCGCAGGGGCTGGTGCGCTATGTGGCGGAGCAGGGATCGGACGCGAAAGTGCGGCCCGACATGCGCATCGTCTTCATGCGCGACTTCGACAATGCCAGCGAGCGGCTTGAAGGCACACGGCTCATCATGCGCACCCTGGTGGCCATTGCGGAAAAGGGCAAAAAGGCCGCTTAACAGAATGCATCATTGCGGGCGAAACGGTCGTTCGCCCGCAATGACAAAATCAAATGCTCAGGGCTTTGCCGGGCGCGTCGGGTCCTTGACCATGGGAATGGTCGCGAACTCGATATTCTGCATCTCACCATTCGCGGCGCGCTCGGTACGTCGGACATAAGCGTTCTGGATAAGATCACGCGTCGCCGGATCGAGCTTCACGGGGCCGCGCGGGCTCTCCCACTCAAGATCCATCATCGCTTGCAGATTTTTCGTGCCATCCGTGGAGCCGTTGGTTTTACGCAAGGCTTCGTAGATGAAATGCATGCCGTCATAGCCGGCGACGCCGACGATGTTGGGGCGAACATTGTTCTGTTTGCGGAAGGCCTCGACGAACTTTCTATTCTTGTCGCTGTCATGCGACGACGAATAGGCACCGATCGTCACCGCACCGATGGCGATGTCGCCCATGCTGTCGACCAGTTCGTCATCGACGATATTGGTTTCCGCGAACAGCTTTATGCCGTTCTCGACAAGGCCACGTTCCTTTATCTGTTTCATCAGGACGTTGGCGACACCGCCAGCGGGCACGAAGATGAACAGGGCGTCGGGCTTCTCATTGGCAACGCGTTGCAGGAATGGCGCGAAGTCGGGACTGGCAAGCGGCACGCGCAAATTGGCGACAACCTTGCCGCCACGCTCCTGAAAGCCTTGCGACAAGAACCCTTCATAGTCTTGTCCCGGCCCGTAATCGGCTACCAGCGTGATCAAAGTCTTGACCTGCTGTTCGGCGATCCAACGGCCATAGGGCACCGCGAACTGCGGCACGGAAAGATGCGAGCGCACGATAAACGGCGAGCGATCGGGAATGATCGATGTCGCGCCGACCATCACCACCATCGGCGTCTTGGACTGGGTGGCGATAGGAGCCGCCGCCAAAGCCGCCGGCGTCAGCGTGAAGCCGGCCAGGAACTGCACCTGTCCGCTCGCCGCCAATTCCTGCGCCTGCCGTCGTGCTTGATCGGCGACGCCTGCGTCGTCGCGCAGAACGATCTCGATCTTTTTGCCGGCGACGACATCGCCATGTTCCTGCATATAGAGGCGAATACCGGCCATCATCTGGCGACCGACCGCCGCGAACGGGCCGGTCTGCGAAGAAATGACACCGACCTTGATCACGTCCTGTTGCGCAAAAGCGGGACGTGCGATCAAAGCCGCCGCGCTGCTGGCCAGCACCGTCCGTCGAGTTACCTGCATCAATGCCCCCTCAATTAAAAGCGTGGTCGATATGACCAAAAGAGTGCCGCTCCGCAAGCGCGAAGAAGCATTCTATTTCAAGGATTGCGGCGCTGTGAATAGCGCGAATGGTGGGATGCCTTGGGCCGCGGCTCACACGAATCGTAACGCCGCAGGCGTTGGACGGCTCCCACGTTGAATGGAGAGCCGAGACTATTCCTGGGCACCAGGTTCTTGCGTCGCCTGACGCATGGCCGAGACCAACACTTCGGCCGGTTGCGCGCCAGAGACGGCAAGGCGACCGTTGAAGATGAAGAAGGGCACGCCGGTGACGCCGATCCGCTGCGCCGCTTCGATCTCGCTTTGCACTTCCGCTTCATCGGCGTTGCCCGCGAGCAGTCGTTTCACCACCTCACGGTCGAGCCCGTGTTGGGACGCGATATCGGCGAGAACATCCGGGTCGCCGATGTCCTTGCCCTCGACGAAATAGCCGCGGAACAGTTCTTCATCGACGGCGTCCTGGGTGCCGACGGTCTGCGCCCAATGCAGCAGACGATGGGCGTCGAGCGTGTTGGGCGAACGTTCGATCTTATCGAACGCGAAAGGAATGCCGACTTCGTAGCCCACCTCTTCAAGCCGTTCATGCATGCTCTCGGCGCGATCGGCGCCGAATTTGCGCTCCATATAGTCTTTGCGGCTGATGCCGCCTTTCGGGATCGTCGCGTCGAGCTGGAACGGCCGCCAGCGAATTTCGGCGTCGATATCGGTCGCCTGTTCCAGCGCTTCTTGCAGCCGTTTGCGGCCGACGAAACACCAGGGGCAGACCACATCGGCCACGACGTCGATGGTGACGGTCTTGCGGTCGCCGTCCGTACCGTTTGCTGACGTCATGACAAGCCCTTTCAACGAAGATAGCGCCCGCAGGGCGTTAGCAAGAAGCGGGCAGGATATGGCAACCATCCCCGCTTGGCAAAAAGCCTCAAATGGCGCTGCTGCGCCTTGAATCAAGGGGCGCAAAAGAAATCGGCTTGATCGATGGCCGCTCAGTGGATGGCATGATCAAAGGCGACGTCTCGCCGGGGCGACGTTTGGTGACGAGGGTTTGCTCGCCAAAGGCGAATAGATCGATGAGCGAAAGGGAATTCTTGCTCGCAATTTGCAAAGGCGGCCCGCTCACATTTTCTTTGTGTTCATTCTCCTCGCAGCGCGTCAGCGCGATGAGGGCGCCAATCTCCGGGCCATCGGTATATCCGGCATCAATCAGAGCTTGGGCGACAGCGCCGGGAATGACGACATTGGCTTGGCGCGTGGCGGAGAGAAGTTCGCGGAACGTCCCGCTGTCGAAAGGTCCGTGCAAAAAGGCTTGCGCACCCGACATGAAACCCGCCAGCGGTCCGGCGATGAAACCGGCCAAGGAGGCGATGGACAGCGTCGAGACCACCGGCTGGCGCATGCCGATGCGAGCTTCGGCGATGAAATCCACCGTCGCGGCCATCAGGGCATGTTGCGAATGGCTGTTGACGTCGCCATCGGGCGTGAGCGTGAGGATTGCACCTTTGCGCGCCACCATGGGCATGGAGGTATCGGTCGGCCGATTGGCAAGCGCCTTGACGTCGATTGCCACGGCACCGTCGATGGGCGCATCGGTCAACATCGCCACATAGCGAATTTTCGCCGAGGACGCTGCGGCGGAAAAAATGATGTCGGCGATCTCGATACCGCCATCGGCGACCTCGCCGCAGAGCGCGATCGCGCCCGTCGTTTCGGCGATGGCAACGAGTTCGGCGGCCAGGAGATGGCTGGGCGCCAGCACCACGTCGAAGCCTGCACGCAGGGCGCCTAAGGTCGCGATCACGGGCGCAACGCGCGCGCCGGCAACGATCAGCACGCGCGCGTCTTCCGGCATGGCAAGATCGCGCCAGAGCGCGGCGCAATGGGCGACCGCACTTTCCATCTGCGCGAAGGTCAGATTCAGCCCACCCGGCAGAGCGCTATCGCCGAGTGCTGGGCGATCGGGACGCAGTTTGGCCGCGCTGGCGATGAGCTTGGCGAAATCGAAGCCGGCCAGCGCATCGGCGACGGGCCTCGCCTGTGAAAGGTCTGAAGTCACGCGCCCGGCCTCCACCAGGTATCGAGGGTGGCGCCGAAGAGCGGCGACGCGAATTTCGGCAGACGTTCGGGATAAACAAGGTCCCGCGAATAGACGACCCATTGATCGGGCGCGTGATAGAGCGGGATGATGTAGAAACCCGACAGCAGTACGCGATCGAAAGCGCGCACGGCGGCGATGAAATCGGTCTTGCTTTTGGCGGCGAGGATTTTGCCGATCAACCCGTCGAGCGCCGGTTGCGACGCGCCGGCCAGATTGAAGGACGATTCCATCTTGGCGCTGGCCGAGGACCAGCGGTTGCGCTGTTCGTTGCCCGGCGAGTTCGATGCGGTCCACGTACCGATCATCATGTCGAAGTCGAATTTTTGCCGCCGCCGCTGATATTGCACTTCGTCGACCTGGCGCACCCGCGCCTCGACGCCGATGCGTTGCAGCGACTGCGCGAAATTCAAGGACAGCCGCTCCTGATTGCGGTCGGTGACCATGATTTCGAAGATGAAGGGGCGTCCGGCGCGTTTCAGTGCGCCATCTTGAACGCGCCATCCAGCCAGCGCGAACAAATCAAGTGCCTTACGGGCATTGGCGCGGTCGCGGCCGGAACCGTCGCTGCGCGGCGGCGTCCAGCGGCCTTCGAGAATGTCGTCGCGCACGCTGCCGGGCCATTGCGCCAGAAGAGCGCGTTCTTCGGCGCTTGCCGGCACGCCGCTGCTGCTCAATTCGCTTTCGTCGAAAAAGCTCTTGGTGCGACGATAGAGATCGCCGAAGAGATTGGCATTGATCCACTCGAAATCGAACATATAGCCAAGCGCTTCGCGCACGCGCACGTCGCCGAAAATCTCGCGCCGCGTATTGAAAGCAAAACCGATCATGCCTTTGGCGCCGCCCAGCGGCAGGCTGGCCTTCTTGATCTGGCCGCTGTGAATGGCAGGAAAATTATAGCCGCTGATCCAGCGCGTCGGATTGGTTTCCTCGCGATAGTCGAGCACGCCCGCTTTCACCGCCTCATAGAAACTGGTGCCGTCGCGAAAATATTCGATCCGGATTTCGTCGAAATTATACAGGCCACGATGAATGGGCAGATCCTTCGCCCAATAGTCGGGATTGCGCTTCAAGAGCAGCAGTTCGCCCGGCCGCAATTGATCGATGCGATAGGGGCCGGAGCCGGTGGGAATGTCGAGACTGGCATCGTCGAACTTGTCCGCGTCGGTGCGATGCTTGGCGAGCACCGGCATCAAAGCCAGGGTCAGCGGCAGCTCGCGATCGCCGATGCCGGTCAGATCGTAGCGGATCGTGCGCTCGTCCGGCACGTCGACGGATTTGACCAGCGAAAAGGCGGCGCGATGCTGCGGCCGGCCCTTGCGCTTCAGCAGGTCGAAAGAAAAGGCGAGGTCGGCCGAGGTAATGAGCTGGCCGTCAGAAAAGCGCGCCAGCGGATTGAGTCGGAAGGTGGCGAAGGAACGGTCGGCATCCGTCTCGATCGTCTCGGCGATCAGGCCGTAGAGCGTGAAGGGCTCGTCGGTTGAGCGGGTCATCAGGGTCTGGAAGATATTGGTGTTGAGACCCTGGGCGGTCGAACCGGCCTTCAGATTGAACGGATTGAGACTGTCGAATGTGCCCTGGAAGCCCATCGCCAGGCGGCCGCCCTTGGGCGCTGCCGGGTTGGCATAGGGCAGGTTGGGGAAATCTGGCGGCAGAGCCGGGGCGCCGTGCATGGCGAGACCATGCTGGGGTCCATTGGCGCCGGCGAGAGCCGGATGTCTGCCCAAAACAGGAGCAAATCCAGCCGCCGCCGCGAGGGCGAGAACGTCCCTGCGCCGCAATTGCGCGCCCGATGGCCGAATCGTTTGCCGTTTCATGGGAACAATCTATTGAATCAGGCGTTCGCCGTCATTCTGGGCTGCATTGCGGCCTTTCTGGGCCATACCATGTTTGGCGGATTTCGCCGCTGGCCTTGGCAAACGGAAACGGCTATGAGGCGCAGTCACCATCTCGCCGCATTCGCGGGCGAAGAGCCGACCGGGACGCGGGTTTCGCGTTCGGTTGGTATCAGGCCGCGACAGCGGCACGCCTGGCCGAACGCGCGACTGTTTAGCGAAAGGACCCTCTATGGCAATGTTTAACAGCCGCATCGGTGTGGCGGCGATGGCAGTCTGCGTGATGTTCGCTGGCGCTCAAGCGCTGGCGCAAGGTCAGCCGCAGCAGCGCCCGGCGCAGCGTCCCGCCCAGCCGGCCCCGGCGCAGCCGCAACAGCAGCAGCCTGCCCAGGCGCAGCAGGGCCAGCAGCCGGCGAGCAACCGGGTCGAACTCAAGGCGACCCAGCCGGAATGGACCAAGGTCTGCGGCAAGGATCAGGCCGCCGGCAAGGAAATCTGCTACACCACCCGCGATTTCGGCCAGGAAGCCGATCAGCAGCCGGTGTTGGCGGTGGCCGTCTACGACGTGAAGGGCGACGAGCAGCGCATCGTTCGTCTGCTTCTGCCCGTCGGCCTGCTGTTGAAGCCGGGCTTCCGCTTCTCGCTCGACAAGGGCGCGATGCTGGAAGGCACTTATGAAATCTGCTTCCCGAACGGCTGTTTCGCTGAATCGCGCATCGGCAAGGCGCAGCTCGACACGATGAAGAAGGCTTCGACCCTCAACATCGTCGTCAAGAACCAGATGAACAACGAAGTCGTGTTCGTCGTGCCCATGACCGATTTCGGCAAGGCTTTCGACGGTGCGGCGATCGATCCGAAGGTTCTGGAAGAGCAGCAGAAGCAGCTCCAGGACGAACTGCAGAAGCGCGCCGAGGAAGAGCGCAAGCGTCTGGAAGGCACCGGCGGCGCGACCGCGCCGGCGGCTCCGGCGCCAGCCGCCCCCGCGGCCCCGCGCTGAGACAAGCGGACACGATGAACAAAACGCGGAGCTTCGGCTCCGCGTTTTTGTTTGTGGTCGCTGATTTTGAAAGCTTAGCGGGGGGATTGCGAGCCGGCTCAGTTCGAGCGGCTGATTTTCATCTGGTAGTGGCCGTCATCGCGGCGCACGAACATTTCCGCCACTTGCGGATGGCGCGCGGGTTCGCCCGTCGTGTCGGGCAGCAGATTCTGCTCGCTGACGTAAGCGACATACTCGGTTTCGTCGTTTTCCGCATAAAGGTGGTAGAAAGGTTGGTCCTTGCTGGGCCGGACCTCTTCCGGGATCGACATCCACCATTCGTCCGTATTGGCGAAGACGGGATCGATATCGAACACCACCCCCCGGAAAGCATATTTCCGGTGGCGGACCACGTCGCCGATTCCAAATTTTGCGTAGCGGGTGGCCATTTGTCCTTCTCAACTGGGCGCCTGGGTACGCGCGGCCGGATAACCTGTCAATAATGTGAAATTCTGGCGAAATCCGTTCACCTTACCGTGGCAGAGGTACGGCCTTATATCCCACAGGCGATCATTGACCCGGCCCCGCCGTTAGCGCATGGTGGATCGACGAAGTTCACAGAAGGGGTGCGGGCGCGACAGGCCGCCGGCCAAACTAAATTCGTGTTCGAACTCATCATAGCGGTGGGGTTAATAGCCCTTAACGCACTGTTTTCCTTATCGGAATTCGCTATTGTCTCAGCGCGGAAGACGCGTTTGAAGACCTTGGCGGACATCGGCCGTTCCGGCGCCAGTCTGGCTCTGGAGCTGGCGGAAAATCCAGGGCGCTTTCTTTCGACGGTCCAGATCGGCATCACGCTGGTCGGCATCCTGGCGGGTGCCTTTTCTGGCGCGGCTCTTGGCGCCGAGGCCACGTTCTGGCTGCGTCAACATGGCGTCTGGGATGGGCTGGTCGAACCGCTCGGCTACGGGTTGGTGATCGGCACCATCACGTATTTATCGGTCGTCGTCGGCGAACTGGTGCCCAAGCAGATCGCGCTGCGCAATGCCGAGGGCATTGCCTGCACCATGGCGCCGGTCATGTATGGCCTGTCGAAATTGGCCGCTCCGCTGGTGTACCTGCTCGATGTTTCGACACGCGCCATCTTCAAAGTGTTCGGTGTCACCGAATTGCAGGAGACGGCGCCGACCGAAGAAGAGATCAAGACGCTGGTCGAGGAAGCGGCTGACGCGGGTGTCATCGAAAGCGATGAACAGCGCATGATCACCGGCGTGTTGCGGCTGGGTGATCGTCATGTCAGCGCGGTGATGACGCCGCGCACCGACGTCGAATGGCTCGATCTCGAACTCGACGACGATGAAATCCGCACCGTTCTCGCCAATACCAAACATTCGCGTTTGCCGGTGGGCGAGGGCTCGCCCGACCGCATGATCGGTGTGTTGCAGGTGCGCGAACTTTTGGCGCCGATGCTGACAGGTGCCGCGTTCGATCCGCGCGCCCATGTGCGCAAGGCGCCGGAGTTTCCCGACGTGCTCGATGCACTCGATGCCTTGCAAGCCTTGCGTCAGGCGGAAGTGCCGATGGCGCTGGTGCATGACGAACATGGTCACTTCGACGGAATCGTGACGCCGGCCGACATTCTGGATGCGATTGCCGGCGCTTTCCGTTCCGACGAGGGCTCGAACGATCCCGAGGCGGTGCTGCGTGAGGATGGTTCCTGGCTGCTCGCCGGCTGGATGCCGGCCGACGAGGCGGCTGAGCTTCTGCATATCGGGCTGCCTGAGCGGCGCGAATACGAGACCGTGGCCGGCCTCATCATCAGCGCTTTGCAACGTTTGCCGACGACGGGCGAATTCGTCGAAGCGCATGGCTGGCGTTTCGAAGTCGTCGATCTCGATGGCCGCCGCGTCGACAAGATTCTCGCCGCCAAATTGCCTGATCCGAGCGAACAGGAAGACGGCTAATCGGTCGTGTTTGGGTTGCCGCGTCACTAAACTCGTTTAGATTGTCAGGCTCGTAAAGGAGTCAGATCAACAGCGGGTGAAGCTTTGACCAAGGAAAACGTGCCGTCATCGCGTCCGAGACGCGCCGAAGCCTTGCGTCAGTTTCTGCGAAGCGAAGCAGCGGGTGGCGTCATTTTGATGATCGCGGCCGTGTTCGCCATGATCATCGCCAATTCTGCGTTGTCATCCACTTATTTTGATACGCTGGAGCGCAAGCTGGGCGGTCTCTCGGTTCTGCATTGGATCAACGATGCACTGATGGCCGTGTTCTTTCTGCTTGTCGGCCTCGAAATCAAACGCGAATTCGCCGGTGGAGAGTTGGCCACGTGGCCGCGACGTGCCTTGCCGGGCGTGGCGGCGGCTGGCGGCATGATCGTGCCGGCGCTGATCTATGTGGCGTTGAATTGGCATACGCCGGCCACGCTGCGCGGTTGGGCCATTCCGGCGGCCACCGACATTGCCTTCGCGCTCGGCGTGTTGGCTTTGCTCGGCACGCGCGCTCCGCCATCCTTGAAAATTTTTCTCGCTGCGCTCGCCATTCTCGACGATCTCGGCGCCGTGGTCATCATCGCGCTGTTCTATACGTCGCAGTTGGCGCTGTGGGCTCTGGCCGGCGTTGCGGTGACGATGGTTGTGCTGGCGGCGCTGAATTATTTCGGTGTCAAGCAATTGTGGGCTTATCTGTTGCTCGGCGTCATCCTTTGGGTGTTCATGCATGAATCGGGTGTGCATGCGACCTTGGCTGGCGTGCTGCTGGCACTGACCATTCCCGGCGGCGGTGAAGCAGGCGAAGAGCACACGCCGTTGCAGGAACTCGAACATCGCCTCCACGTGCCGGTGGCATTTTTCATCGTACCCTTGTTCGGCTTTGCCAACGCTGGCGTATCGTTGAGCGGCATCGGTTTCGATCAACTGTTCCATCCGGTCACGATCGGCATTGCGGCGGGCCTCTTCGTCGGCAAGCAGGTAGGCGTGTTCGCCGCGACCAAACTGGCGGTTTGGCTCAAACTCGCCGAGCCGCCGCAGAATGCCACAGTGATGCAGGTTTACGGTGTGAGCATTCTGTGCGGCATTGGGTTCACCATGAGCCTGTTCATCGGCCTGCTGGCTTTCCCAGGTGCGAGCGATCTTGAAGCGGCAGTCAAGATTGGCGTGCTTGTCGGTTCGATCGCTTCCGGCATTCTTGGCACTGTCGTCTTGATCACCGCCGCTAAACCGGCGCGGGCCGTCTGACATGTTTCCGATGGCGGCTGATCAGCTCGAACTGTTGACGCCGGACGAAATGGGACAGGCCGATCGCCTGACGATCGAAGCTGGCACGGCAGGCATCGTCTTGATGGAAGCGGCAGGTCGCGCCGTTGCCGATCAGGTAGGTCGGATGTTGGCGGCGGGCGAATGTCGCATCGTCATCCTCTGTGGGCCGGGTAACAATGGCGGTGACGGTTTCGTTGCCGCCCGTGTACTGCGTGAGGCCGGGCTCGACGTCACCGTCGGTTTGCTGGGCGATCGCGAGAAGCTGTCAGGCGATGCACGCCTGGCCGCCGAAGCGTGGACCGGGCGCTTGATGTCGGCTGCGTTGGTGAAGCTCGATGAAGCCGATCTCGTCGTCGATGCTTTGTTCGGCGCCGGTCTGTCGCGGGATCTCGATGGTCGCGCACGAGCTGTCGTTGAGCGGTTGAACGCCTGGCGTAGCGCGCATGGCCGTAAGGTGGTTGCTGTCGACGTCCCCTCCGGCATCGATGGCGCGACAGGCGCGGTGCGCGGCGTCGCTGTCGAAGCCGATGCCTCCGTGACATTCTTTCGGCTAAAGCCGGGTCATCTGTTATTGCCGGGGCGGACGCTGTGCGGCGAGGTGGTGCTGGCGCAGATCGGCATCGCGCCGCAGGTCTTGGCGACTGTGAAACCGGCCGCTTATGTCAATCAGCCCGCCTTGTGGCGTGCGGTTTTGCCGGTGTTGCAGGCGACGGGCCATAAATACACGCGCGGCCATGCCATTGCTTTCTCGGGCGCGCCTCATCGCACCGGCGCAGCGCGTTTGTCGGCGCGCGCAGCGCTGCGGGCCGGGGCAGGGCTTGTCACCTTGCTGTCGCCGCGCGCCTCTCTCGCGGTGAATGCCGCGCATCTTACGGCGGTGATGCTGGCCCCTTGCGACAATGTGCAGGAATGCCGCGAAATTCTAGCGGACCCTCGCATCAATGCCATGGTGCTGGGCCCGGCGATGGGCGTGACATCGCTGACACGCGATCTCGTGCTGACGGCGCTCACTGCCGCTGGCCGACGTGCCATCGTTCTTGATGCGGATGCGCTCACGGTGTTTGCGAGCGAACCCGATATTCTCTTCGCAGCGATTGCCGCTCACGATGGGCCGGTCGTGCTGACGCCGCACGAAGGCGAGTTTGCACGCTTGTTTGATGTCGGTGGCAGCAAGCTGGAACGGGCGCGGTTCGCCGCACGCCAAAGCAGCGCCGTCGTTCTTCTGAAAGGGGCAGATACGGTCGCCGCGCATCCCGATGGACGTGCCGCCATTGCCTGTGATCTGCCCCCGACGCTCGCCACCGCCGGCTCAGGCGATGTGCTGGCCGGCTTGATCTGTGGATTATTGGCGCAGGAGATGGCGCCATTCGACGCGACATGCGCGGCCGTGTGGTTGCATGGTGCTGCAGCGCGCACGGTGGGCCAAGGGCTGATCGCGGAGGATTTGCCCGAGGCCATGCCCGCTGTGTGGGACGCGCTCGGCCGCCTTTAGCCGATGGTCTTTTCCCAGCGCGCCAGGCGGACGTCATTGTAGACGCCGCTGATGACAAAGGGATCGGCGGCGCTGAAGGCTTCCACTTCGGCAAAGTCTTTGGCATCGAAAACGATCAATGCGCCGACACGCTCGCCGTCCGCCGCATAGATCGGTCCCGATTGCAGCAGCTTTGCCTTGCCAGAGCGTAAATGCGCCGAATGGGCAGCAAGGTTTTGCGCGCGTTCCTGGTCCTTGCCGGGCGCGTTGTAAGCAAGTCTCACGATGAGCATGTGTCCTCCCTGTTGAGTGCGGATTGCGGTGGCTATGTCACTTCGAACCAGCCGCCAAGGCCGGCCACCGCATGATCGAGAATGCCGCTGCCGAGCCGCCAGCGGCCCGGATTGTCGGCGACGAAGGCGATCCGCACCGTGCGGCCGGGCGCGACGATGACGCTGTCGCGCCAATAAGGTTCCCAGCCATCGTCAAGCAAATGCAACTGTCGCATCACATGCCCATAGAGGCGCATCACATGGGCGACGCTGGACTGGTTGAGAAAGCCCAGCGTCACCGGCGTGCCACGTTTGACGGAAAAGAGCGGCGGATCGCTGGCGCGCATGACTTTGCCGTTGAGTTTCCACAGCGTCATGTCGGATGTCAGGCATTGGGCGTTACGCGGTGCGGGGACCCGTTCGATGACGAGATCGAGCCGCTTGGCGTTTTGCAGCGGGATCACCGGGCGCACCAGCGGATTGGCTGGCGCCGATTTGATCGGCGGGCGCGATTTCGCTTTTTCGCCCTTCGACGCGAAGGTGATGATGGCTCTATCGGTCTCGCCCGCAAGGCCCAAAGTGCCGCCGCGCAGGATGACTTTCATCTCCTGGCCTTCGAGCGGCATGTCGAACATGATGTCGAAGCGCGCGCCGGGGCCGACCGGAATGCTGCGTTGAACCGGCTCGAATTCGTCGCAGTTCTGGCCATCGATGGCGGTGATGAAAGGCTGCGCGCCTTCGAAAGTCAGCGCCATCAGGCGCGCCGTGGTCGCGGCGGCAAGACGCAGCCAGACGCGTTCTCCCGGCGCGAAACTGTGTGCTTGCGGCGCTGGCTTGCCGTTGATGGTGATGAGTGCGCCGATGCGGCCTACACCGCCGGCTTCTTCGATCGACGTGAAAGCTTCCCGTCCCTTGGTCGTCGAACAGGCCGACAATTGCGCCGTGTTGTCGAGTTTCCAATCGGCGATGACGGCGACCACCTCGTGATCATGCTCGGGCGCATCGGGCTCGTCTACGATCAAGAGTCCGTGCAGGCCACGCGCCGTCTGTTCGGCGAAATTCGCATCTGCATGCGCATGATAAAGAAAGACGCCAGCATCGGGCGGCGTGAAGCGATAGTCGAACGACGCGCCCGGCGCGATAGCTTTTTGCGTCAGCGGGGCCACGCCATCGAAAGCATTGGGTCCTCGTATGCCACGAAAATGCAGCGAGGTCGGTGCGTTCAGTTTGTTGACGAGGCGTAGGCGCAATTCATCGCCACGTTTGAGACGCAGCAGCGGACCAGGCGATTGCCCATCGCCGCCAAGAATGTCCGTTTCGGCTGTCTCGGCGAGACGCAGCTTGCCGGTACGCGCTTCTAGGCTGCGAAACTCATCTTGCGCGCGTGCGCACACAGGCAGGAGAGCGCTTGACGTGGCGCCGAGGAGAACGTGTCGCCGGGTGAGAGTCATGTGTTCTCTATAGAAGAACAGGCGCGATGCGGCGAGCCCGTTGCTATCGGTCTTTGTGTTGGCCTGATCCGGGAGTATGAAAACGCAAAACAGAAATGAGGAGAGGAAACACCATGGCGATCTCAGTCAAGAAACTTCATCCGGTGATCGGCGCGGAAGTGCAGGGCGTCGATCTATCGAAACCTGTGGATGGAGAAACCGCCGCAGCGATTCGCCGAGCCTTCGAGGATCACGTGGTCCTGGTCTTCCGCGATCAGCAGCTCGACGAACCGGCGCAGCTCACAGCCGCCGGGCTTTTCGGCAAGGTCGCGATGCGCCGCCGCCCGATCAGCGGCGATGGGCCGGGAGGGAGTTTCGATACCCCCTTTATGCTCGTCACCAATATCGTCGAGGACGGCAAGGCAATCGGCGCCTTCGGCGATGGCGAAATGTGGTTCCACCACGACACCAGCTATTATCCCGAGCCGCACCGGGCGACCCTGCTTTATGCTCTCAAGCTCACCTCCTGGGGCGGCGAGACCAGCTTTTCCAACCTCTACCAGGCCTATGAAATGATTCCGCAGCCCCTGCGCGACCGGCTGGAGGGGCGTAAGGTGCTGCAAATTCACGATTACAAGCGGCGCGAGCGGCTCAATCTCGAGGCGGTCGATATTGCCAAGATCAGGCATATGGAGCAGCCGATTTTCATCACCCATCCGGCCACGGGGCGCAAAGCGCTCTATGTGTCCCGGCTGATGTCGGCACGGATCGAGGGACTGAGTCGGGCGGAGAGCGAAGAGGCTTTGGCCACTCTTTTCGACATTTCCGAGGATCCCTCGATCATTTACGAGCATAAATGGCGGCTGGGCGACCTGGTGATCTGGGATAATTGGTGCTCGATCCACGCCCGCAAGGATTTTCCTCGGGAAGAGCCCCGCCTGATGCGTCGTTTGACCATAGAGGGGCAGGCCATGAGATTTTAACTCGGAGATTTTAACTCGGAGATTTTAGCTTGGCGGTTTTAGCCGGGCGGCTTTGAGCGCTGATCGGCCGCGATTTTTCCCTCGCCTCCGGGCGGACCCATTGCTATAGAGCCGCCACCCGAACGGCGAAACTTTCGGGCCGTGAGGGCGCAGCCGCGTCCGGGGCGGGCGTGGCGGAACTGGTAGACGCAGTGGATTTAGGTTCCACCGCCGCAAGGCGTGGGGGTTCGAGTCCCTCCGCCCGCACCAAGCCGATTGGTCGCCGTTTCAAGAGAATTCCATCGACCGCGGGGAGGACAATCCCGGCCAGGTTGAAGTGTTAAGAAGGTATTTGAACATGCAGGTGACAGAAACCCTCTCCGAAGGCCTGAAGCGCGCCTACAAGGTCGTCCTTCCGGTCGACGATCTCGCCCGCCGGCTCGACAGCCAGCTCGTCGAGATGAAGGACAAGGTCCGCATCAACGGATTCCGTCCGGGCAAGGTGCCTGTGGACCACCTCAAGAAGATGTATGGCCGTCAGGTCATGGCCGACGTGTTGCAGGACGCCGTCAACGAGGTGAACCGCAAGATCGTCGAGGACCATAAGATTCGCCTCGCCGGCGAGCCGAAGATCGACATCGAAGGCGGCGACGAGGGCGTAAAAAAGGCCATCGAAGTTCAGGGCGACCTGGCCTTCACGGTCAATCTCGAAGTGCTGCCGAAGTTTGAAGTCGGCTCCTTCGACGACGTGGCCGTCGAGCGTCTGGTGGTCGAGCCGGGCGATGACGAGGTCAACGACGCCCTCAACCGCATGGCCGAGCAGAGCCGTCCGTTCGTCGCCAAGGAAGGCGCCGCCGCCAAGGGCGACAAGGTCACCATCGATTTCGTCGGCAAGCTCGATGGCGTGCCGTTCGAAGGTGGCGCTGGCACCGACACGCCGCTGACCTTGGGCTCGGGACAGTTCATTCCGGGCTTCGAGGATCAGCTCGAAGGCGCCGCCAAGGGTGATGAACGCGCCGTGACGGTGACGTTCCCGGCCGAATATCAGGCGCCGCATCTCGCCGGCAAGGAAGCCGTGTTCGACGTCACCGTGAAGGGTGTCGAAGCGCCGGGCGAGCTGAAGCTCGACGACGAATTCGCCAAGACCCTGGGCCTCGAGAGCCTCGACAAGCTCAAGGAAGCCATTCGCGACAACATCAAGCGCGAATTCGACCAGATTTCCCGTGAGAAACTGAAGCGCGAACTGCTCGACGCCCTCGACAAGAAATACAACTTCGAACTGCCGCCGGGCTTGGTCGAACAGGAATTCAACGGCATCTGGGGCCAGGTGAAGTCCGAACAGGAACGCACCAAGAAGACCTTCGAGGACGAAGGCACGACCGAAGAAGCGGCCAAGGCCGATTATCAGCGGATCGCCGAACGCCGCGTTCGCCTGGGTCTGGTGCTGGCGGAAGTCGGCGAGCAGGCCAAGGTGGAGGTTTCCAACGAGGAACTGTCGCAGGCGATCATCGAGCGCGCCCGCCAGTACCGCGGCCAGGAAAAGGCGATCTGGGACTACTACCAGAAGAACCCGGATGCCGTGGCCGCTCAGATTCGCGCGCCGCTGTTCGAGGAAAAGGTCATCGACGTGGTCGTTTCCAAGGCCAAGGTCACCGACAAGACCGTGTCCAAGGAAGAGCTGCTGAAGCCGATCGAGGACGACGCCAAGGCCTGACGCCTTCAAGCCGTCAGGCTCGGCGGCTGCGGCCGCAACCGGAAATTCACGCTGAATCAGAAAGGCCGGGGACCTGCGAACGCGGGCCCCGGCCTTCCCATTGCACCAGCAGCTTCGATGACTATGTTGGAAACCTGAGTTGATTCCCCCAGACAGAGAGCCACATGCTGCGCGATCCCGTCGACGTCTATAATTCGTTTGTCATTCCGAGCGTGGAGGAAGTCACCTCGCGCGGTTCGTATCGCTACGACATTTTTTCGCGCCTGCTGAAGGAGCGGATTATTTTCCTCGCCGGTCCGGTCGAGGATCAGGTGGCTACCCTGGTGGTGGCGCAGCTCCTTTATCTGGAAGCTGACAATCCCAAGAAGGACATTTCCTTCTATATCAATTCCCCCGGCGGGGTGGTGACGGCTGGCCTGTCGATCTACGACACCATGCAGTTCATCAAGCCGAAGGTCTCGACCCTGTGCATCGGCCAGGCGGCCTCCATGGGCTCGCTGCTGTTGTCGGCCGGCGAGCCCGGCATGCGCTTCAGCCTGCCGAATTCCCGCATCATGGTGCACCAGCCGTCCGGTGGCTTCCAAGGTCAGGCTTCGGACATTCAGCGCCACGCCGAAGACATACTCAAGGTTAAGCGTCGCCTGAATGAAATCTATGTCAAACACACCGGCCAGGATTATGATGCGATCGAGCGTGCACTTGACCGTGACAATTTCATGTCGGCGGAAGAGGCCAAGAATTTCGGTCTGATCGATCAGGTCTTCGACAAGCGTCCGGACGAGATCGACGCCAAATAATTGCCCCTGGCGCGGTTATTCCGATAATCGCGCCAGGTTCGGCCCCAGATTAGCCAGAATGAGCGAAAATTGTTGCAATCATGCGACACCCCCCTTGTTCCGGCAGTGATCGTGGCTTCATCGCTTGATCGATGGGCAATCGCATGATTGCATCGCAGCAATCGACGTTTTCTGCTTTGAGTCCGCATTTTGTGGACTTTTCGACCGGATTTTCGGTCATATATGAAGAAGTGTGCTCGGTTTCAGCCAGTTGCTGGCTACGCTTTGTTAGGACCGGCGCAGATATCGTTGACACTGGCCGAGTCGCGCGGAAACGGGCGCTGGCCTAACGGAGAACGAAATGAGCAAAGTCAGCGGCAGCGACTCGAAGAATACGCTCTACTGCTCTTTCTGCGGTAAGAGCCAACACGAGGTCCGCAAGCTGATCGCCGGCCCGACCGTCTTCATCTGTGATGAATGCGTCGAACTGTGCATGGACATCATCCGCGAGGAATCGAAATCCTCCCTGGTGAAGAGCCGCGAGGGCATTCCGACGCCGCGCGAAATCTGCAAGGTTCTTGATGACTATGTCATCGGCCAGGTGCAGGCCAAGCGCGTTCTGTCGGTGGCCGTCCACAACCATTACAAGCGGCTGAACCACTCCTCGAAGCACAACGACGTCGAGTTGGCGAAGTCGAACATCCTGCTGATCGGCCCGACCGGCTCCGGCAAGACGCTGTTGGCGCAGACCCTGGCGCGCATCCTCGATGTGCCGTTCACCATGGCCGATGCGACGACGCTGACGGAAGCCGGCTATGTCGGCGAGGATGT
This sequence comes from Methylocella sp. CPCC 101449, assembly GCF_031921685.1. NCBI lineage: Bacteria > Pseudomonadati > Pseudomonadota > Alphaproteobacteria > Hyphomicrobiales > Beijerinckiaceae > Methylocella > Methylocella sp. CPCC 101449. The sequence continues at coordinate 515,785 of NZ_JAPDHU010000004.1, forward strand.
CGAAAACATCATCCTGAAGCTGCTGCAGGCCTCCGACTACAATGTGGAGCGGGCGCAGCGCGGCATCGTCTACATCGACGAAATCGACAAGATCAGCCGCAAGTCCGACAATCCGTCGATCACCCGCGACGTGTCGGGCGAGGGCGTGCAGCAGGCGCTTCTGAAGATCATGGAAGGCACGGTTGCCAGCGTTCCCCCGCAGGGCGGCCGCAAGCATCCGCAGCAGGAATTCCTGCAGGTCGACACCACGAACATCCTGTTCATCTGCGGTGGCGCCTTCGCCGGCCTCGAGAAGATCATTTCGCAGCGTGGCAAGAACACCTCGATCGGCTTTGCGGCGCGTGTCGAGGGGCCGGATGAGCGGCGCACGGGCGAAGTGTTCCGCAAGGTCGAGCCGGAAGATCTGCTGCGCTTCGGCCTGATCCCTGAATTCGTCGGCCGTCTGCCCGTCATCGCGACGCTCGAAGACCTCGACGAAGAAGCGCTGAAGAAAATCTTGTCCGAACCGCGCAATGCTTTGGTCAAGCAGTATCAGCGCCTGTTCGAAATGGAGAATGTCGATCTGACGTTCCAGGACGAAGCGTTGAACGTGATCGCCCGCAAGGCCATCGAGCGCAAGACAGGCGCGCGCGGTCTGCGCTCGATCATGGAAGGTATCTTGCTCGACACGATGTACGAATTGCCCGGCCTCGAAGGCGTCGAGCAGGTCGTCATCGGACCGGAGGTCGTGGATGGTCGCGCGCGGCCTCTCTACATCTATTCCGACCGAGCGGAAAAGGGCGCCACCGCCTGATTTCGCGGTGGTTTCGTACCTGCGTCCGGCGTTTTGGCGTGTGCCAATTGAGCTGTGGCGTGATCCCGGCGGCGGCTTGAAAGTCGCCGCCACAAGCGCCATCTCTTAACATAACGGAGGAGGGTGATTTTCGAATCATCCTTTCTCCCGATGCAAGAACAGCCGGAGCGCCAATGAAGGGCTCCAGGCGGGGACTTGGTCCCGATGAAGCGTTCGGCAACGAACTTGCTTCTCACCGGGAGAGGGTCCTGCAGAGGCCGCGGCCGTAAGGCGTGGCTTATGCGAGGAAAGGAATGATGAAATGAGCTCAGAAAAGCGTACCCCCGCGAAGCCCGGCGAAGTGCATACCTATCCGGTGTTGCCTCTCCGTGACATCGTCGTCTTTCCGCACATGATCGTTCCGCTTTTCGTGGGCCGCGAAAAATCCATTCGCGCTCTCGAAGAAGTGATGAAGAATGAGCGGTTCATTCTGCTGGCGACCCAAAAGAACGCCGCCGATGACGACCCGGCGACCGACGCCATCTTCACGACGGGTACTCTGGCGACCGTGCTGCAGTTGCTGAAATTGCCGGACGGTACCGTCAAGGTTCTGGTCGAGGGGCTGACACGCGCCCGCGTGAAGTCCTACTCCCACACCCAAGATTATTATGAGGCCGAGGCCGAAGCGCTGGCGGATGACATCTCCAGCAAGGTCGAGGTCGAAGCCCTCGCGCGCTCCGCCGTCTCGGAGTTCGAAGGCTACGTCAAGCTCAACAAGAAGGTCTCTTCGGAAGTCGTCGCTGCCGTGACGCAGATCGAGGATTTCTCCAAGCTCGCCGATACGATCGCCTCGCATCTCGCGGTGAAGATCAGCGACAAGCAGGAAATCCTTGAGATGGCCTCGGTCGCCAAGCGGCTTGAGAAGTGTCTGGGTCTGATGGAAAGCGAAGTCTCGGTCCTTCAGGTCGAGAAGCGCATCCGCTCGCGCGTCAAGCGCCAGATGGAGAAGACCCAGCGCGAGTATTATCTCAACGAGCAGATGAAGGCGATCCAGAAGGAGCTTGGTGACGGCGAAGACGGCCGTGACGAAGCCGCCGAACTGGAAGAGCGCATCAAGAAGACCAAGCTGACCAAGGAAGCCCGTGACAAGGCGATGGCGGAGCTCAAGAAGCTGCGTCAGATGTCGCCGATGTCGGCGGAGGCCACGGTCGTGCGCAACTATCTCGATTGGTTGCTGTCGATCCCGTGGAAGAAGCCGTCGAAGGTCAAGAAGGATCTGAAGCTCGCCGAGGACATTCTCGACGCCGATCACTTCGGCCTCGACAAGGTCAAGGAACGTATCGTCGAATATCTCGCCGTGCAGCAGCGTGCCAATAAGCTGACCGGTCCGATCCTGTGCCTCGTCGGCCCTCCGGGCGTCGGCAAGACCTCGCTCGGCCGTTCGATCGCCAAGGCGACGGGTCGTGACTTCGTGCGTATGTCGCTGGGCGGCGTGCGTGACGAGGCTGAGATCCGCGGTCACCGGCGCACTTATATCGGCTCGATGCCCGGCAAGATCATCCAGTCGATGCGCAAGGCCAAGACGTCCAATCCGCTCTTCCTGCTCGATGAGATCGACAAGATGGGCCAGGACTTCCGTGGCGATCCTTCGTCAGCTCTGCTCGAGGTGCTCGACCCCGAACAGAACTCGTCCTTCAACGATCACTATCTTGAGGTCGACTATGATCTCTCGAACGTGATGTTCGTGACGACCGCCAATACGCTGAACATCCCCGGTCCGCTGATGGACCGTATGGAGATCATCCGTATCGCCGGTTACACCGAGGACGAGAAGGTCGAGATCGCGCGCAAGCACCTGATCCCGGCGGCCGTCAAGAAGCACGGCCTGACGGATAAGGAATGGTCGATCGATGACGCGGCTCTGCTGACCCTCGTGCGGCGCTACACCCGCGAGGCCGGCGTCCGTAATCTTGAACGCGAGATTTCCAACCTCGTCCGTAAGGCGGTGAAGGAAATCCTCAAGACCAAGAAGAAGAAGGTTGTCGTCACCGACGCAACGGTCTCCGATTACCTGGGCGTGCCGAAGTATCGCTTCGGTCAGGCCGAGACGGAGGATCAGGTTGGTGCCGTCACAGGCTTGGCCTGGACCGAGGTGGGCGGCGAACTGCTGACCATCGAAGGCGTCATGATGCCCGGCAAGGGCCGCATGACCGTCACCGGCAACCTGAAGGACGTGATGAAGGAATCGATCTCGGCGGCGGCGTCCTACGTCCGCTCGCGGGCTGTCGATTTCGGCATCGAGCCGCCGACCTTCGAGCGTAAGGACATCCACGTCCACGTGCCCGAAGGTGCGACACCGAAGGACGGTCCGTCCGCCGGTATCGCCATGGCGACGGCCATCGTCTCGATCCTCACCGGCATTCCGGTGCGCGCCAACATCGCCATGACCGGCGAAGTGACCTTGCGCGGCCGCGTGTTGCCGATCGGTGGTCTGAAGGAGAAGCTGCTCGCGGCTCTGCGCGGTGGCCTCACCAAGGTGCTGATCCCGGAAGAGAACGCCAAGGACTTGGCGGACATTCCGGACAACGTGAAGAACGCGCTGGAGATCGTGCCAGTGTCGCGGATGGACGAAGTCCTCAAGCATGCGCTCGTGCGTCAGCCGACGCCGATCGAATGGGACGAGGAAAAGGCAGCCGCCGCTGCCCGGGGCGCCAAGGGCGAGGATTCGCCTGGCCTGGTCGCCCACTAATCGGACCTCCGCTTAACGGTTCGGGCCGCCTTCGGGCGGCCCGTTTCTTTTTATCCGCTGTTTTCCAGAGGGTTGGGGGAACCCCGTTTGCCAAGGGGCAGGCACCCTTGCGTCCCACCGCGCGGGTCCGTAGATAGGGGCGCCTTGAAGCTTTGGGGCGGTTAGCTCAGTTGGTAGAGCGCCTGCTTTACACGCAGGATGTCGGCGGTTCGAGCCCGTCACCGCCCACCATCATTTCCCTGTCAGGCTGATGGCAAATCCCCGCTGCACGCCCGGCCGCGCCATCATCGTCTCATACCAGCGTTTGACATGAGGGAAGGTGGCGAGGTCCACCTTGTGGCGCTCGTGCCGCCAAGCCCAGCCGAGAATGGCGAAGTCGGCGATCGAGACCGCATCGCCGGCAAAATAAGACACCTGCGCCAGCCGCCGATCCATCACGCCGTAAAGCCGTACCGTTTCCTTGCTGTAGCGTTCGAGGCCGTAGCGCCGATCCGCTTCATTCGCGACGGCAAGAAAGTGATGCACCTGTCCAGGCATCGGTCCGAAGCCGCCCATTTGGAACATCAGCCATTCGAGTGCTGCGATGCGCGCGGCACCGGCCTTTGGTAAAAACTGGCCGGTCTTCTCGCCGAGATAGATTAGGATCGCGCCGGATTCGAAAACGCTCACCGGCTTTCCTTCCGGCCCCTCGGGATCGACGATGGCTGGAATACGATTGTTCGGACTGATCTTCAGGAAGGCGGGATCGAACTGGCCTTTGTTGCTGATGTCGATTGGCTTCACCACATAGGGCAGGCCCATTTCCTCCAGCGCAATGCTGATCTTGCGGCCGTTCGGCGTGTCCCAAGCATGCAATTCGATCGTCATGAAAACCCCATCGTGTCATCCCCGACATCTGCTCAGCAGGTGAACGGGGAGCCAGAGCTAGCGGTAGAATGATTAGCACAGAAGTGGTTGTCCTGGATTCCCGCTCGCGTCCCGCGCATCGGGAATGACATTTAAAGGCTCAACCCCAGACCTCTCTTGCCGTATCGACCACCAGGCGCAGTTTCGCTTTCTCCTCATCGACGGTCAGCTTGTTGCCGCCGATCGTCGAAGCAAAGCCGCATTGTGGCGATAGGGCGAGACGTTCGAGTGGCACGTATTTGGATGCTTCATTGATCCGTCGTTTCAGCAGGTCCTTGCTTTCGAGCTGCGGCTTCTTGGATGTGACGAGGCCGAGAACGGCGGTCTTGTTCTTCGACATATGTTTCAAGGGCTCGAACGTGCCGGCGCGTTCTGTATCGTATTCGAGGAAGAAGGCATCGATGTCGAGCTCGCCGAAAGCCACTTCCGCAACGAAGTCGTAGGCGCCCGATGCCGCCCAGGCGCTTTCATGATTGCCCCGGCACATATGCATGGCGATGGTGAGGTCATCAGGCCGGTCTTTGGTGACGGCATTGATAAGATTTTTGTACTTCATTTGCAGTTTGACCGGGTCCTCGCCGATGCTGCGGACGTGGTCGTGCATATTGGGATCGCAGAGAAACGGAAAATTTGTCTCGTCGATCTGGATGTAACGACAGCCGGCGTCATAAAGCGCCTTGATCTCATCGCGGTAGACCTGCGCGAGGTCGTGATAATATTCGGCAATGTCGGGATAGGCTTTCTTGTCGACGCCGGGATCGCCGCTGCGGAAATGCACAAGGGTCGGCGAGGGAATCGGTTGCTTCGGCGTCAACCCGGCTTTGTCGGCTAATGGTTTGAGGTCCTTAAAGTCATCGACGGCGAGTGATCTCGTGCGCCGCAGCTTGCCGGTGGTGATGACTTTCGGCGGCGAGAATTCGATGAAACCCGCCTCGGTCTGAAAGCGTGTCGGCAAGCCGCCGGCGAAACCGACGCCATCGATCTTCTCGACGAAATCCACGAACCAATGACGACGATGATATTCGCCATCGGTGCAGACTTTGAGGCCAACATCTTTTTGCAAACCCACGGCTTCGTCGACACTGTCGGTTTCGATCTTCCAGACATCGTCGCGTGTGGCGGAGCCGGCGGCAAGTTTGGAGCGCGCTTCGTGGATTTTTGCAGGCCTGAGAAGACTGCCGACCACATCCGCCTTGAACGGGCCTCGCGACGCGTTTGCCACCATGACATCCTCCCTTTCAGCCGCAGCCGATGAGGGAAGATGCTAGGTTATTTGCATCAAAAGGCAAAAGCGAAAAGACTGCCCACTTTTGACGGACATAGGTGGGATGCGATCAGCGTGCGCTAATCTTCAGGCCCACGGCATCCAACAGTGGTTCGTAGCGCTTGCGTTCTTTCTGAAGCTCCACGAGATGGCCTTTTCCATCATAGCCGGCGGCTTCGGCGCCCACGACTTTCAAACGTTGAACGACATCGGGATCCTTGGCGATCGCGGCAATTTCCATGGCAATTCTGTCCAGGACGGCCTGCGGTGTTTGCGCATGACTGAACAGGCCGATGATTGCTTTGTAGTCGTAGTCCGGAATGACTTCGCTGATCGAAGGAAGGTTGGGTTCCAAGCTTGAACGCGTGCCGCTCGCCGTCGCAAGCAGATTGACCTGCTTGGCTTCGGCGGCCCCCGATAGAGAAGGATAGGCGGAGAAAAGAAGATCGACATGTCCGCCGAGCAGGGCGGGAACGGACTCACCGGTTCCCTTGAAGGGAACATGCGTCATGTTCAGTTTGAGGGCCGTCAGGAAAGCGACCATGGAGAGATGATGGGCACTGCCGACGCCGGATGAGCCGTAGTTCAATTGCCCTTGGTGTGCCTGTGCATAGGCGATCAGTTCCGGCAGAGTTTTAACGCCGACTTTCGGATGGGCCGCGAGAAAGAGTGGCGAGATGGCGAGCAATCCCGCCGGTTTGATGTCGCTTTCCTTGTAGGAAATATTGGCCTGAATAAGTGGATTGACCGAATAGACGGCGCCATCGGTAACCACGAAGGCATATCCATCCGGCGGATAGGACAACATGCTGTTGATGCCGATCGTACCATTACCGCCGCCGCGGTTTTCGATGATAATCGGCTGGCCAAGACGCAGTTCCAAGTGACGGCCATAGATGCGCGCCACCGTATCGGGCAGGCCACCCGCCGGATTGGTGACGATGAAGCGTATCGGTTGGTTTGGATAAGTCGATTGAGCTTGCGCCAACGATGTGAGGCCGATGCAACCCCAAAGCAGAGTCGCGCCAATCAACGCAGTTCTGATGCGAGGCCTATTCCCAAGCCACTTTGATGTCCAAGATTGAACAGGCACATATCCCTCCCGGTTTCGAAATGCGACGGGCGCGCTCGACCCCTCATCGAGCGCGCCCGTATGATGCTCTCTATTCAGCCGCGGCCGCGGAGATGCCGCGCAGCATGGATTCGATCAACCGTCTTCCCCGGACGGCGCCGGCATCGGCACGCAGCGTGATGGGGAAATGCGTGATCTTATGGTCGCCGAGCTTGCGTTGCTGCGCTTCCAGCACGAGTTTGTCTTCGTCGAATGTGCGCGCCACTTCGCTGCGGATATAGTCCGTCAGACCGACATTCTCGATGTCGTAACCGCGGGCGATACCCCAGAAGTAATGGGAGGACGTTTCTGTTTCGGGTGTGATGAGATTGAGGACGCGCCGTTCGCGCGCGATGCCTTTAGCACGCGCTTCCTCCTTCGGCATGCCCGCTGGCACTGATCCGTTCTTGATGACGAGGAAACCCGGCGGCGTGAAGATGGTCGTGTGCCACCGGTCGATCCGCGTCGAAAAGCCGGCGGCCTGCACGTAAAACGGCGGCGGTTCGCAGTCGAGAATATCGCGATGGGCGATCACCGTGCCTTCACCTTCGGAGACGGTGAGGGGTGATTCCGCCACGGCGTGATTGCCGATCGTATGCGGATGCACGAAGGTTTCGTGGGAGAGATCGAGCAGGTTGTCGTTGATCAGTTGATAGTGCGCGTCGATGTGATGATAGCCCTCACTTACCGCCCATTCCGGATTGGTCATCCAGTGGAAGTTGGGCACCTTGCTCTCATCAGCCTTGGCGGCATCGCCGAGCCAGATCCAGATGAAGCCGTAGCGCTCGACCACCGGAAAGATCTTGACCTTCGCCGTCGAGGGAATGCGGTCCTGGCCGGGGATTTTCACGCAGTCGCCGTGATGATCGAAGCACAGCCCGTGATAGCCGCACTGAACGACATCGCCTGACAGCTTGCCCATGGATAGAGGCAGGAAGCGATGCGGGCAGGCGTCGAGCATGGCGACCGGCGTGCCTGCGCTGGTGCGGTACAAAATCACCGCTTCGCCCGCCAAGGAGCGGGGCAGGATTTCGCGGCCGACTTCCTTGGCGAAAGCCGCCACCTGCCAAACGTCTTTCAGGAACATCGGTGCCCTCCCTTGATCTTGATGATCAGCAGCATAGGCGCGCTAATTTGCATTAGTCAATATAAATTGCCATATGCAAATTAACGACAAAGCCTGACGTTGAGGCGGCCTTGTGTTTCAGCTAACGTCGCAACCTGTCAGGAAGGGGTAGATGGCTGATAAGCAAAGAAAAAAGCCTGCCGAGGTGCGAGGGATCCAATCCGTCGAAACGGCATTCCGGGTGATCGAGCCGTTTCTCGTCTCTCCGGGCCCCTTCACCTTGCGCTATTTGGCTGAGAAGTCGGGGATGAGCCCGACAAGCTTGCATTTCTATCTCGTGAGCCTGGTGCGCGTCGGCCTCCTGGCCCGCAGCGAAACCGGCAACACGTTCGCGCTTGGCCCCACCGCCATTCATCTTGGGCTTGCCGCTCTGGCGAATATCGACGTCGTGCAGGCCGCGCGCGAACCGATGCAATATCTGCGGGACGAATTGGGCGCGCCGGTCTGCCTGTCGGTCTGGTCCGACAAGGGGCCGATCATCGTGCTGCATCTGCCGGGATTGCGCACCAGCTATTGGGCGCTTCAGGTCGGGGCCGTGTTGCCGCCCTTGAGCGCGGCCGGCCGTGCCATCCTCGCTTACTTTCCAACGCCCCTGCAGAAGGAGATCGTCGAGCGCGCATTGCAGGCTTCGCTGCCGGAAGACCCATGGTACGGCTCTTCGCTCGATCAGATCCTCGATGTCCTTAAGGAAATCCGCCGAACGGGCTTGAGCCCGCGCAGTGGCGCGGTCGTGCCAGGCTTTCCGAGCATTGCCTCACCGATCTTGAATTCGGAAGGCGCTGCAGTGGCCGCCCTGACGGTGATGGCGAATACACGCGCTTTCGACGACAGCCTCAAAGGGCGCAACGCCGAGGTCGTGTTGCAGGTCGCGCAACAGATTTCGCATAACCTCGGCGCCTCAGCCGAGAGGCATTTTCAGCGCCCGTGAGGCTGCCGAAAGAATTTAGCCACCATCGTGAGATGGTGGCTAAAGCAATCGTCAGATCGCAGTGCGTTGGATGCGTTATTCGGCGGCCGTGGTGGTCGGCGCCGATAAACCGCGCAGATCGAGCTCTTCCTGCGTTAGCCCGGCAATGCGCCAATCGGTCGTCTTCGGCGCAACGCCTTCGAAAGAGCGCAGCTTGTTGAGGGGGATATGCGGTGCGGTCCGTCCGATCACCGTTCCGTCGGCTTGATAAGTGCGTGCGGCTTCGACCATCTGTCGGCGAAACTCGACGATGGCGAGATCGCTCTGGCCGAGAACTTCCTTCGTCCGGTCGGTGATCTTGCCCATGGTGAGCCACATCACATAATCCTGGTTGGGAATGCCAGGAATGCCGGTGAAGTTGCCGAGCTTCATCGCTTGCCGGTCCTGCTTGAACTTGTTCTCGAAGGTCCGGTAGCTGCGATAATTCTCATCGACATCTATGCCGACCTGGGCGTGCAGGAACTTGCGCCATTCTTCCGTGCCCGGCGTCGTCGCATTGTCGCCGAAGGCCAGGAAATAGAAGTCTGTGTTCTCGTCATCGATCGGCACATGCATGATGACGACTTTGTAGTTGTTGTTAGGCGGGATCAGTACCGTATAGGGCGCGACGAACAGGGTCGTGCGGATATAGTCGTGACTCTGCGCGTTCTGGATCGGCCGACGCACGGCGGCATAACGGAAGCCGAACGGCGTGCGCTGCGAATACAGCCGTGGCGATTTGTCGGTCGAAGGACGCAGCCAGAGCTGTTCATTGGCCTGGGCGCCGGCGACGCGGGCCGGCACCATGTCGGAGGAATGCAGGGTCGAAGAATGCGATGAGTCGATCGCCCCTTCGAGAATCTGCGCCCAGTTCACCGGCACTTTATACTTGGCGATGGAGATGCGTGTCTCCGGCGTTGGTTGACACACCGGCGGTTCAAATTCGGGCATGCTCTCGATCGGGCCGAGATAGCACCATACGAAACCCGCAGCTTCGCGCACCGGATAGGAACGCGTCTTCATCTTCTTGAGCAGGCCGGTCTCGACGGGCTCGGAGTTCATCTCCATGGCATTGCCATTCACGTCGAATTTCCAGCCGTGATAAAGACAGCGCAGGCCGCAGTCTTCATTGCGGCCATAGGCCAGCGATGCACGGCGGTGCGGGCACAGCTCGTCGAGCATGCCGACCTGACCGTTGGTGTCGCGGAACACCACATAGTCTTCGCCGCACAGGCGTACCTTCAAGGGATCGCAATCGGGCTCGGCCACTTCTTCGATCATGCAGGCGGGCAGCCAATGCTGGCGCATGATGTGGCCCATCGGCGCGTCGCCCTCGACGCGGCACAAGAGATCGTTTTCTTCCGGTGTCAGCATGGCGCCTTCTCCTCCAACCGGCTCCGGGGGCCAGTTCCCAATTAATTAGGTCTCTAAGAATTTACACCGTTCCGCCCCTCTTGTCGAGAGGTGGAGGGATTCTAAATCGACCAAAAGTTTCCGAACAGGTAGGGGAGAAGGGAGATGTCGCCGGACCGGGTTGAAATCAGATAATTAGACGTCTAAGTATTTTGGGAGGGGCGGCCGCCCCGGGGAAAGGCCAGGGACTTTACGATGGATTTGCGCGTCACCAGCGCCGGGCAGATTGCCGATGGCATATTTGGGTTCGAGCTGCGGGCACCAGACGGTGGTGAACTGCCGCCCTTCACCAGCGGCAGCCATATCATCGTGCGCACGCCTGGCGGCGAGGAGCGCAAATATTCGCTCAGCAACGATCCGGCTGAACGCGATCGTTATGTCATCGCCGTCAAACGCGAGGCCAACGGCCGTGGCGGCTCGATCAGCATGGCCGATCAACTGCACGAAGGCGGTACGATCTCGGTCTCAGAGCCGCACAACGATTTTCCACTGGTGCCATCCTCGGCCGGTTATGTGTTGATTGCCGGCGGCATCGGCATCACGCCGGTTCTGTCCATGGCGCGCCATCTGTTGAGCGAGGGCAAAGGTTTCCGTCTCTACTATCTGACGCGCGATGCCGGCTCGACCGCTTTCCTCGAAGATCTCAAGACGCCCGAGTTCACCGGCAAGGTGATCATCCATCATGACGGCGGTGATCCGGACAAGGGTTATGATCTCTGGCCGGTGCTCGAAAAGCCCAAGGGGCACGTCTATTGCTGCGGCCCACGCGGTCTCATGGACGCTGTGCGCGACATGACCGGCCACTGGTCGTCGAGCGCCGTGCATTTCGAAGCTTTCGTCGATGGCTCGCAGCCGCAACCCAATGATGAGCCTTTCACTGTCCGTATCGTGGACACGAATGAAGTGCTCGACGTGCCCGTTGGGACGAGTATTCTCGAAGTCCTGCGCCAAGCAGGCCATGAGGTGCCATTCTCCTGTCAGAGCGGTTCGTGCGGCTCTTGCCGTACCAAACTTGTTTCCGGCGATGTGGAACATCGTGATTTCGTGCTGACACCCGACGAATATGCGACCAACATCATGGTGTGTGTCTCGCGCGGGCGGGGCGGGGAAGTGGTGATCGATCTGTGAGTGCTCAATGACCGTTCGTAAACTGCGCCTAGGAATTGCCGGCCTCGGCCGGGCTTTCAGTTTGATGTTGCCGACTTTGGTGCAGGACGAACGGATCGAGATCGTCGCGGGCGCCGATCCGCGCTCGGAAGCGCGTGAACGTTTCGCCCAGGATTTTGCCGGACGCGCTTATGAGAGCGTCGAGCAGATGTGCGCTGATCCGGCGGTCGAGGCGGTCTATGTCTCGACGCCGCATCAATATCATCGCGACAATGTTCTGGCGGCAGCGAAGGCTGGCCGCCATATCCTCTGCGAAAAGCCGATGGCATTGTCGGTGGAGGATAGCCTGGCGATGATCGCTGCGGCGCGCGAGGCTGGCGTGGCGCTCGTCGTCGGCCATAGCCATTCTTTCGATGCACCGGTGCGCCGTACGCGCGAGCTCATCGAAAGCGGTGCTTTCGGGCCGCTGCATATGATGAGCGCACTCAACTACACCGACTTCATCTACCGGCCGCGCCGGCCCGAAGAACTTGATACGTCAAAGGGTGGCGGCGTCATCTTCAACCAGGCGCCGCACCAGGTCGACAACCTGCGCTTCATCGGGGGAGGCATGGTCAAGTCCGTGCGCGCGGCGACGGCGGTCATCGACCCTGCACGTCGGACGGAGGGGGCCTATACCGCCTTTCTGACTTTCGACAGCGGCGTGGTCGCGACCATGATCTATAGCGGCTATGCCCATTTTGATTCGGACGAATTGGTCGATTGGATCAACGAGGGCGGATTGCCCAAAAATCCGGATGATTATGGTGCCGTCCGGCGGACGCTGAAGGGGGCCAGCGAGGCCGACGAATTGGCGATCAAAGCCCAATCCAACTACGGCGGCGCACGTTACGGACAGGGGGATAGCCGGCTGTCGACCAAGCCGCAGACACGCTGGCACCAGAATTTCGGTCTCCTGGTTGCCTCATGCAGCCATGCCGATTTGCGCCCGACCTCAAAAGGCGTGATGATCTACGCCGATGACGAACGTCGTCTTGAGGATGTGCCGGTACGTGCGGTGCCGCGCATGGAGGTGATCGACGAACTGTATGCGGCCGTCGTCGATGGCGTGCCGCCGGTTCACGATGGAGTGTGGGGCCTGGCAACGATGGAAGTGTGCTTCGCGATTCTGCAATCCGCCCGGGAAGGGCGGGACGTGACGTTGCGCTATCAAGTGCCGACGCCGGCCCTGTCGCGGAGCGCATGATGTCGAACCGGCAAGGAGCATCCGAGAACCAGGCCATCTTGCGTCGCTGGCGCGATGCGGTGCCCAACGATCGCCTCGCCCATCTGGTCCGCGATGCTGCGCGCGGCCTCACCCGCATGATGCAGATCAGTCTGGCGCGCCATAACGTCTCCTTCGGCCACTGGGTGTTTCTGCGCATCCTGTGGGAGCGCGAAGGGCTCACCCAGCGCGAGTTGAGCGAAGAAGCGGGGCTGATGGAGCCGACGACCTTCTCGGCGCTGACCGCGATGGAGAAGTTCGGCTATATCGAACGTCGCAAACTGCCGCACAGCCGCAAAAACGTTTACGTGTTTCTCACGCCAGAAGGGCGGGCGCTGAAGGAAAAGCTCGTGCCCATTGCCGAGCACATCAATCTCGTCGCCGTGCGCGGCGTAACCGGCGCCGAAGTGGCGACGGCTCGCAAAGTTCTCCTGGCAATCATCGAGAACATGGCGCGCGAAGAAAGCGAAACGACGCAACAGGACGACTGACGCGGCTGTCAATGACAGTCGGGTGCATCTTGTTCGAGATAGGCCTCGAAATCGACTTCCGTCACCCAGGCCTTGGCCCACGATTGCCAGTTTTTTTGGCGCTGCCAGCCGTCGGCGATGCGTTGCAACTGACGGGTCGACAAGCGATCTCCCGGTGCCGCTACGAACACCAGTTGCGAGAGATCGCGCGCCGGCAAAGTGGCATTGAACTTCTTCCATCGTTCCAGCGGCGCGAAATATGTAGCCAGCGTCGAAGCGACGATCGCTGCATCGCATTCGCCAGCCCGCATCGCCGCCAGCGCCTTAGCGGGGTCGGCGTAGGTCAGGGGCGTGCCACCGGCGCGGTGGATGAAAGCCCGCGCGGCGTCATTGCCGATGACGACGCACGTTGAGCGCTGCGCCGCATCATTCCAGGAACGGATCGTCGTGTCGCTGCGCATCAGATAGGTGAGGCCGCTTTCATAGCCCGTGCGCACGATCGCCTCGCTCGTGTCGGTTGACGCTGGACGATGGACGAGCAGGGCATCGACGCGCCGCTGCGTCAGTGCTGTTTCCTGTTCTTCGGCTTTCAGCGGGATCAATTCGACCTGCACCTTGAGGCGGCGCTGCAGATCGTCTCGCAGCACGACCTCGAAGCCCTCCTCGCGACGGGTTTGGTAATCGGTGGGCCGTGGTGCGCGCGGAAGGCGTTCGACACCGAGTTTGAGGACACCTTTTTGGATGGCCGCGGGAACGGCCGCTTCCACACCTGGCGCATTGGCCGTCCATTCACTCGAGAGTGTCAGAGTGGCGGCTCCGGCTCCCAACAAGAAAATTCCCAACGTCGCCATCACGAGCGCGCGGCCAGGGCGGGCATCCGCCAAGAGCACGGCATGTGGGTCGGCCAAAATCCAATGGCGATGGAACAATTCGCTTGACGGCCACATTGGCTTCTCCATAGAATAGTAAATCTATAGATTATATGTAAATAAAAGCCAACCTGTCTTGAGCCAAGTCGCAGAGGAGACACGTCGATGCCTGTTCAGAAAATCCGCGCTACGTGGCGCAATGCCAGCCTTGGGCTTGGGGCGCTCGCGGTTCTGGCAGCCGCACCAGCGCAGGCCGAAGAGGTTTTGAAGGCCATCAATCTGCCGCTCGCGGCCTGGACGACCGTCGCCCTCAAGAAAGGCATTCTGAAAGAAGAATTCGACAAGATCGGCACGACGGAAATTCGCCTGCTCAACCCGGGTACGTCCGAACTCTCCGGTGCCGAAGCGGCCATGCTCGATCGCGGCGGCCTCGCAATTGCTCAGCGCATGATGTATCCGGCGGCCGTTCACCGAGCCAATGGGCTCGATGCGGTCATCGTCTGGATGTCGGTTCCTTCCGATGAGAACCGCACGCCCATCCTGGCGCTGAAGAACTCGCCCTTCGAGAATTTGCAGGATCTAAAGGGGCAGGCGCTCGGCTCAAGCCGCGTCGGCTGCGGCTGGACCTCGCCGAAGGAAGCTTTGGATGCCGCTGGCGTACCGCTGGCGACGCGCATCCGCGAAGGCGCGGTCCGGCATGAGACGATCACCTCGTCTGCCACCGTCAATGCCGCGCTGCTCAGCGGCCGCATCGCCGCGACGGCCACTCATACCGCGCTTCCGGCCGCTGCCGCGCTCGTCACCACGGGGCAAGTCAAAGTGATCGGCCGCAGCCCGAAAGACGGTGTCTATGTGAATGCGGCCGGCCGCGTCTCCTATTTCGCCATGCGTGAATTCGTCGACAAATATCCAAGCGCCGTGCGCGCCTTTCTCGTCGCGCATGAGCGTACCAAGGCCTGGATCAAGGACAACGTCGACGAAGCGGCCGAGATCGTCGCCAAGGAACTGCGCATGCCGGTGAACATCGCCAAATTCGGCATCACCGACCCGTCGTCCTTCGAATATATGGCCGGCGAGACCAATGCGGGCCTAGCTAAGGAATCGATCGAGAAGTTTCAGAAATACTATGTCGACCATGGCGACGAGATTCTGAAGGAGCGTTCGCTTTCGCCCGAGATGATCAATGCCTTCGTCGACAAGCGCTTCTTCGCTGGCGGCGAATATTCCATCTACAACTGATCGACGATGCGCGGCACCAAAGTGCTGCGCCCACTTCCCCAGGATCATCCGATGACCATCGCAAACGTCGACCCAATCGGCGCGGCCCCCGTGCGCGCCCAAAACCGGGGATCAAAAGGCAAGGGGAAAGGCAATCGCCGAACGGCCGTCGGGCTCGCTTTGGGTTTGATCCTGCCGCTATCGATTCTGCTGCTTTGGCAATTCGCCGCGCAACAGCGCTGGGTGTCTGAGGTTTTTCTGCCGTTGCCGCTGAAGACCTTCTATTCCTTCTTCGACATGGTGTGGCGTCAGGATTTCGAGAAAGATTTCCTGTCCAGCATCTCGATCGTCAGCCAAGCCTTTCTCTATGGCTCGCTCGCAGGTGTCGGTCTTGGCCTCGCGGCCGGTCTGTCGCCGGCCGTCGAGCGCTTTTTCGGGCCGACCCTGGATGGCATTCGCCATATTCCCGGCATCGCTTGGCTGCCGTTGATCGTTCTGTGGATCGGCATCGGTTCGCCCGCCAAGATCGTCGTGATCGCCAAGTCGGTTTTCTTCCCGGTCTTTCTGAACACGCTTCAGGGCATTCGCGGTGTCGATCGCAACTATGTCGAACTGGCGCGGGTTCTCACGTTGACACGCAGCCAGCTCGTGCGCCGCGTCATCATTCCCGGCGCCATGCCGAGCATCCTCGTCGGCCTGCGCTATGGCGCGAGCCTCGCCTGGGCCCTGGTTGTCGTCGCCGAAGGCCTGAGCGGCATGGAGGGGATCGGCTTCCTCATCTTCCGTGCGCAAGCGCTGCTGATGACCGACCAATTGCTCGTCTGCATGGTTGTGATCGGTGTCGTGGGCTTCCTCATCGATCGATCCATGCACTACTTGCAGCGCTATCTGCTGCGCTGGAAACAAGGCTTCGAAGGCTGATCGCTTAATCGCAAACTGCGAAAGGAGAACAACATGGGTGTTGTCACATCGCTGGCTGATGATCTGAAGAATGCCACGCCACTGCGCGAACTGCTTTATACGATCTGTCCGGTTCTCGTGGCGTCCAATGTCGCGCTCGAACTGGGCTGGATCGACGATGAGTTGAAGCGCGTCGGAGCCACGGCGACCTACCTGCGCTCGCTCAACGATCCGGCAGCGTGGAAATGGCACTATGATCATGGGTCGGATCGGTTGATCCGTGACGGCGGCAACAGCCCGGCTATCTGGGCGCGTGCCGATCTGCAAGACACAATTCTACTTGGCCTCACTCAGGCCCAGCCTGGCGGCAAGGTCATCGTGCGGGCCCGCGATCCGATCTATCGCGTCGCCGATCTCAAAGGGCGCCGCTTCGGCATCTATCGCAGCCAGCAGAGCGGCAAGATCGATCATCGCCGCGCCACGACGGAACACGGCATCCTGGCAGTTCTCGCCCTGCACGGCCTGTGGCGCGACGATATCGAATGGGTCGACATCACCGAAGGCGATGCGCATAACGAACATCCGGCCCGCACGCCGGCAGGTATCTGGTCGCAGATCGAATATGAGCCCGAAGTGCGCACGATCGAAGCGCGGGCGCTTCTGGAAGGGCGCATTGACGCCATCTACGACTACTCGATTGGCACGGCCGAACTATTGGAGCGGACCGGCAAGTTCAAGATCATCGACGATCTCGACCTTTACCCCGACTGGACTTTGCGCATCGCGAACGCGCCGCGCACCATCTCGGTCTCCAGAGCTTTCGCCGAGCAGAATCGCGATGTGATCGTCGCCTATCTGCGTGCGGCGGTGCGCGCCGGCCGTTGGATCAATGCCAATCCGGCTGCGGCTGCGGCGATCTTTCATCGCACGACCATCTATCCGGATGAAGCGGCGATCGCCAAGGCCCTGCGCCAATACGATCTGGAAGCCAATCTCTCGGCGCAGAACCTCGCGGGTCTCGCCGTCGAAAAGGATTTCCTTCTGCAGCGCGGTTACATCGAGAACGACTTCGACGTGCGGGCCTGGGCCGATGCCAGCTATCTCGATGAAGCCGTTCATTCCTTGCGCTGAGGCCGCAGTATTCCACCGCCATTCAAACTCTGGAGTTTACCATGACCACCCGTCTGCCCACCGTTCGTACGTCCAAGCGCGTGAAAATTGGTGCGCGTGAAGCCTATTACACCATCTGCCCGGTCTTCGTCGCTTCGCATATCGCGGTCGAATTTGGTTGGCTTGAGGAAGAGTTCATCCGCATCGGCGCCAAATTGTCGTATCTGCGCGGCCTCGATCCGTCCGTCGGTTGGTTGCCGCACTTCAATCATACGCTCGATCATCTTTTTCGCGATGGCGGCAACATTCCATCGATTTCGGCGCGGGCCGATGTGACTGACACTTTGTTGATCGGTCTGACGGCGGGGCACCATGGCGGTTCCATCCTAGTGCGTCAGAATGCTGACATCCATCGCGTTGCCGATCTGGCCGGCAAGAAGTTCGGCCTCTATCGCAGCCTCAACAAATACAAAGTCGATTGGTGGCGGGCCACGGGCCATCGCGGCCTCGATCTGGCGCTGAATCTCGCGGGCCTGTCAAAAAGGGATATCCAGGTCGTCGATATCGAAACCCAGGAGCAAGCGGTCGGCGGGGCTCGCCGTCCGTCGGAACTGTGGTCGGATAGCCGTCGTGCCGAAATCGCTTTCACCCCGGAAGTGAAAGCCCTGGCGGAAGGCAAGGTCGATGCGGTCTACACCAGCGAGGGCCGCGCTTTGCGTTTGCAGCGCACCGGCGCCTTCAAGGTGATCGAGGATTTCTCACGCTATCCCGACTGGACCTTGCAGGTGGCCAATAGCCCCTATGCGATCACCGTCAATGCCGATTTCGTTCAGAAGAACCGCGACATCATCGTTGCCTTTCTGCGCGCGACTGTGCGGGCCGGCCATTGGGCCAATGCCAATCGCGATGCCGCCGCCAGCATTCTGGCACGCGTCACCTATTATCCCACGATCGAGGATATCGCGACGGCGATCCGCCATGTGGATTTCGTGCCCAATCTGTCGCCGCTCAATCTCGCGGCAGTCGATGTGCAGAAGGCCTTCCTTGTGCAGGAGGGCTATATCCAGAACGATTTCGCCGTTGCCGATTGGGCCGATGCGAGCTTCCTGGAAGAGGCGCATGCCATGCCCAACCTGCATGTCGCGGCCTGAGGACGCGTGATGACTTCGAACAAGGCCGGTAAACTGAGCCTGCGGTACGTCGGCAAATCTTACGATGTCGATGGCCGCGAGCTGAAGGTTCTCGATAATGTTGATCTGACAATCGCGCCCGGCGAATTCACCAGCATCGTCGGGCCGAGCGGTTGCGGAAAGTCGACATTGCTTCGTCTGATCGTCGGCCTCGACGACGATTATGAGGGCGACATCCAGCTCGATGACGAGCGGATCGTCGGCACGAGCCTGAAGCGCGGCATCGTCTTTCAGGACCATCGCCTGCTGCCGTGGCTGACGCTCGAGCGCAATATCGAGCTGGGGCTGGAGAACTCCGATGTGCCTAAGGCCGCACGGCGTGAGGCGGTGGCGGGTCTGCTCGATCTCGTCGGTCTGAAAGGCTTCGAGACGGTCTATCCCTATCAACTTTCAGGTGGCATGGCACAGCGCGCCGCTATCGCGCGCGGGCTCGTCACCAAGCCGGAAGTGCTGTTGCTCGATGAACCTCTTGGTGCTCTCGATGCTTTGACGCGCCAACGGTTGCAGGAAGAGTTACTGACCATATGGGAGGCGGAGCAGGTGACGATGGTGCTCGTTACCCACGATGTCGAAGAAGCGATCTATCTGAGCAACCGAGTGATCGTGATGCATCCGAACCCCGGTCGCATCGCCGCCGATATCGCGATCGATCTGCCATATCCGCGTGATCGTGCCAGTGAAGAGTTCGCGCACATGCGCCGGACCGTTCTCGACGCCATGGGCGCCTCGACGCTCAAGATCATTCCGCGGCGGGCGAAGCCGGCACCCGTGGTGGATGCCGGTGTTGCGATCGGTAGAATTTGAAGACAGATCGCGGTTCGATAGAAACGCGATTTGTCTGCTATCTTTCCCAAATCACAGGAGGGCGATGGCGCCAGCCCTATCAACCGATCTCGATGTCGAGGCCGAGATCCAGGATCGGCGCCGAATTGGTGAGGGCGCCCAACGACAGCATATCGACGCCGCTTTCCGCGACCGCCTTCGCGGTATCGGCGGAAATGCCGCCGGAAGCTTCGGTCTTCATGCGGCCAGCGATCATCTTCACGCCCTCGGCCATTTGCGCCGGGGTCATGTTGTCCAACAACACCACGTCGGCGCCTTCCTCGATCACCTCTTTGAGCTGATCCAGGTTGTCGACTTCGATTTCGATCTTCACCATATGACCGACGGAGGCTTTGGCGGCGCGCAGCGCCGGCTTGATGCCGCCGCAGACGGCGATGTGATTGTCTTTGATCAGCACGGCATCGTCGAGGCCGAAGCGGTGGTTCATGCCACCGCCGCAGCGGATGGCATATTTCCCGAAGGCTCGCAGGTTCGGGATCGTCTTGCGCGTGCAGATCACCTTCGCCTTGGTGTGCTTCGTCAGCGCGACGAGCTTAGCGGTCATCGTGGCGATGCCGGACATGTGGCAGATGAAATTGAGCGCCGTCCGCTCGGCGGTGAGAATGGAGCGGGCATCGCCGGTGATGCGCGCCACCGGCGCGCGCGGCACGGTGATCTCGTCGCCGTCCTTGGCCAGATATTCATATTTGACCGTGGGGTCGGTGATCTTGAAGGCGGCTTCCGCCACCGACAGGCCGCAGATCGTGCCGGGTTTGCGCGGCGCCAGGACGGCGCGGGCTTGGGTGCCCTCGGGGATACAGGCCTGGGAGGTGATGTCGCCGGCGCGGCCGAAATCTTCCTCCAGGGCGGCACGCACGACCTTGTCGATGAGAAGGGGATTCAGGAACAAGCTGGTCATGGATGCCTCGGCCGATCTCTTAATTGGCAATTGCTTGCCGGATAGTCAGGATGGTTTCAGGTGGGCGTTTTAAAGGGGCTATTCCCCCCTGTCGAGGAGCCTGGCAGGCTGTTTGCATTCCTTAACGACCGGCCGCGATAGCCGTCGCCAAGCCAGTTGGAAATGTGTAGCCTTTGTGTCGAAATGGATCGGAGCATCCAGAGTGGGAGTGGAGAAGCAGATGGTAGGTCGAGCGGTATTGCGTGTCGTCGCCCTGGCCGGTGCTGTGGCCAGTGCTTTTTTTATGACAGCGGGCGCGGCTTCTGCCGCGATGTCATTTCGTTTCGCCCAAGCGGGCGATGCCCAGACTTGCGGCGCCAAATGTCCGCAGATCATCGTTGCCGAAGGCGAGATCGTCGAGCAGACGCCCCGCGATTTTATCGACTTTTTGCGCTCCCAAAAGCTTGGCAATAACGTCTACGCCGTCGTTTTGATCAACTCGCCCGGTGGGCGGGTGGTCGCTTCGATGGAATTCGGCCGCCTGCTGCGCCGTGCCGGCGCTGCCGTCATCGTCGCCAAGCCGGTCGAAGCGGGTGGCGAAATGCGATTCGCCGCCGGGCGCTGCTATTCCGCCTGTGTCTATGCCCTGATGGGTGCGAAAAAGCGCGTCGTCCCGCCGCAGAGCCGGGTCGGTATCCACCGCATGTTTCTTTATGAGCGGGTTGGTCAGCTCGACGGCACGACCAAGCTGACGAAGACCTTCGCGCAGAACGAAATGGTCAATAAACTGGGTGATTACGCCGGTATGATGGGCGTGAGCCGCGAGCTGGTCTACACGGCGGAGAAGACGCCATCGGAGACTTTCCGGCTTCTGACACCCTCGGAAATCCGCCGCTGGCATTTGGCTTCGGAGAAGTTTTGAGAAGTGGCGAGATGTCCTTGACTTAGATGTGGCCGTGTCCTATCCGGACGCTCTCCGCAGCGGCGCCTAGCGCCTGACGGTTTGCGGGGGTGTAGCTCAGTTGGTTAGAGCGTCGGCCTGTCACGCCGAAGGTCGCGGGTTCGAGTCCCGTCACTCTCGCCATTTCTTCAATGGCATAGTTAAGACTTTGCCACCGGCGGCCATGGGCGCTGGACGGTGGAATCTGGGCCACGGCCCGGGTTTTGGGGAACCGATTTCGCAGGCGCTGGCTTTCAATCGCTGAACGACACTCAGAAATGTCCTACGAAAGGGCGATAGGAATTTTATCGTATTGAGAATTAATCCGGTTTTTCTGACTTCATTTAAAGTTCTTAGAGGGTTTTCACCCTAGTAGTTTTACCGCTTTCGGATCGTCGAAGGCGAAACCGCTGGGGACCATTGATGAAAAAGCTGTCTCAATTTCTGCGTCATGAAAAAGGTGCGACCGCCATTGAATATGGCTTGATCGCGGGTCTGATCGCCGTCGTGCTCATCGGCGCTCTGACATTTACGGGCTCGCAGATTTCCGCCCAGTTCAACAATATCGCCAATCACCTGAACGCCTCTTAATCGGGCGGACCGTCGAAGGCTGCCCGATCCGCGAATAGACGCACGGTCCCGCTTGGCCTGAGCCGTGCGGCGGGCAAAGCCTGGTCGTGGCTAAGCACGCGGGCGAGGATCGGGCGCTTATCGGCGCCCGCCACCAGAAAAACCGTCTCCCGGCTGCTTTCGAGCAGGGGATAAGTCAGGGTGATTCGGTCGGAGCCGTCAGGGGCCATGCTCGGCCACGCCCAGGCGTGCCGCTCGTCCAGGGCCGGACTGCCGGGAAAGAGCGATGCCGTGTGCCCGTCGGTGCCCAGGCCAAGCAATGTCACGTCGAAAAATGGTTGGCTCGGGTCGAGGTGATCGGACCCGTAAAAAGCCTGTAATTCCCCTGCGTAGCGTGCAGCGGCCTGTGCGGCGCTAGCTGCATCGGTCGGCACCGGATGGAGGTTCTCCGGTGGGATGAAACGGGCTGCCTCGATCGCTTCGGCAAACATCCGATAATTGCTGGCCGGGCTCGTCGGTGGCACAAACCGCTCGTCGCCGAAGAACCAATGGATGCGCTCCCAAGGCAGGCGGGCTTGATAGGGCGGTGTCGCAAGACAGTGGTAAAAAGCCTTTGGCGTCGAACCGCCGGCTACCGCCACGACAATCCGTCCACTTTTGGTCTCCAGGGTCTCCACGAACCAATCGGCCAAGGCTCGGGCCAAAGCCTGTGGGTCATCGGCGATGGTTGTGGATGGCGCCTGCGCCATTCTTCTCTCCTTCAAGCCCGTGAGAATAGCCGCGACGATCTCCTGCGGCGCCCCTGAGATGGGGACCCAAATCGCGCGCTCATTCGGCGCCGGTTCCTCCAGAATCTCGAACTGGCTCGCTAGCAATTGGTCCGGCATGAAATGACCAGATCGCACCGCCAGCCGATCGGCGATGGCGGCCTTTGCGCCCTGAAGATACACGAAGGTGACGTCATCTCGTCCACCTCGAATGACATCGCGATAAGATCGTTTCAGTGCCGAGCAGGTGATGACGCCAGCCTGTCCTTGGCGTCGCCAGTCGTCGATCTTTTCCGCCACGCGTGCGAGCCAGGGCTGTCGATCCTCGTCGCTCAGTGGTTGGCCGCGCCGCATCTTCTCGAGACTGGCCGGCGCATGCAGATCGTCCGCATCGGCGAACGGACAGTGCAGATGAACGGCGAGGAGACGGCCAACCGTCGTCTTGCCAGCGCCGGATACGCCCATGACGACGATGAGCAACGGCGCCCTTGTCGGTGTCGGCATGCTAGCCCTTCGGCGATTTCAGCGGCTCGACCGGTCGCCACTGACGTCCACCGTCACGGCCGATCAACTCGTCCGAGGCCGCCGGGCCTTCGCTGCCGGCCTCATAGTTCGGGAAGTCCGGTGGCGGGCTCTCCCAGGCGTTAAGGACGGGCTGCACGATGCGCCAGGCATGTTCGATCATGTCGGCACGCATGAACAATGTCGGATCGCCGATCATCACGTCATAAAGCAGGGTCTCATAGCCGACATGCGGCTCCTTGGCGAACCAATCGGCATATTTGAATTCCATCCGCACCGCCGACAGATCGACCACCGGGCCAGGGCGCTTGACCTCGAATTGCAGCGAGATGCCTTCTTCTGGCGCAATCGACAGCACCAGCCAATTCGGCCGCAGCGCGTCCACCGGTGTATCCTGAAAGGCGAGATAGGGCGCTTGTTTGAATTGAATGGCGATTTCCGTATTGCGACGCGACAGGCGCTTGCCGGTCCGGCAATAGAACGGCACGCCCGCCCAGCGCCAATTGTCGATCTCCAGTTTCAGGGCGGCGAAGGTTTCAATATTCGAGGCCGGATCGACATTCGGTTCGCTGCGATAAGCAACGACATCTTTGCTCAGCACGGTGCCGGCACCATATTGTCCGCGTACGGCCCAGGCGGGATCGAGCGGCGGCATGGCCGCGAAGACATCGGCCTTCTTGTTGCGGATCGATGTGGCATCGAAACCCGTCGGCGCCTCCATAGCGACCATGGAGAGCAGCGAGAAGACATGGTTGGGCACCATGTCGCGCAGCGCACCTGTCTGTTCGTAGAAGCGGCCACGCCCTTCGACGCCGATCGTCTCAGCCACGGTGATCTGAACATGGTCGATTCGATCGCGATTCCAAATCGGTTCGAACAGGCCGTTGGCGAAGCGAAACGCCGTGATCGCCTGCACCGTGTCCTTGCCGAGGAAGTGATCGATGCGAAAGATCTGATCTTCGTTGAGCGACGTCAGAATCCGCTCATTCAGGTCGCGCGCCGATTTGAGATCGTGGCCGAATGGCTTTTCGATCACCACGCGCCGCCAGCATTTGGGCGCCCCTTCGTCGGTTCGTGTCTGCTTGACCAGACCGGCCGCTCCGAGGCGGTCGATGATGGGCCCGAAGAAACGGTCGGCAACGGCGAGATAGAAAATCGCATTGCCTTGCGTTTGGCCGTCGTGCTCACAGGATTTCAACTGTGAGGCCAACTGTTGATAGAGCGCTGGATCATTGAAATCGCCGCGCAGGTAGGACATGCGTTCGCTGAGAAAGGACCAGGCGTTTTCGTTGATCCTGTGCGCTTCGAAGGCGGCCGCCTTGTCGTTGGCCATGCTTTTGATTTTGTCGAACAGGGAAGCGCGCCAGCCATCCGTGGTGTTTTCGCCATGGTCGATGCCGATCAGGCGAAAATCCTCCGGCAGCATTTTCTCGCGGAAGAGATTGTAGAGCGCCGGCACGACGAGGCGATGGGTGAGGTCGCCGCGCGCTCCGAAAATCACCATCGTGCAGGGCGCAGGCTGGATGGGACGGCGCCGTGGCGGCGCCTCGATGATCTGAACCGGCTGTTGCGAAATATTCATGCCTTCAGCCTTCCTTCTTGCCGGCTGGTTTCGTCTCCACATGTCCGCCGAAGCCGAGACGCATGGCGGAGAGCAGTTTGTCGGCATAGGATTTGTGTCGCGAGCGGAAGCGCGCGAACAGAGAAGCAGACAGCACGTTGGCGGGCGTGGCCTGTTCGATGGCCGTCTCGATGGTCCATCGTCCCTCGCCGGAATCGGCCACTTCGCCGCTGAAGCTCTTAAGGTCCGGATCGCGGATCAGAGCGGTGGCGCTCAGATCGAGCAGCCAGGATGTGACGACACTGCCGCGACGCCACACTTCGGCGATGTCGGGCAGATTTAGGTCGTAGCGCTCGCCCTCCGGAATATCCGACGAGGCGCGGCCGCGCAGGATGTCGAACCCTTCAGCATAGGCCTGCATCAGACCATATTCGATACCGTTGTGAATCATCTTGACGAAATGGCCGGCGCCCGTCGGTCCCGCATGGATATAGCCTTGTTCGGCCTGGCTCGGTTCACCCTCGCGGCCAGGCGTGCGTGGAATATCGCCAAGGCCGGGCGCCAACGCACGAAAGATCGGATCGAGATGGGTGACGGCGTCTTTCGGTCCGCCGATCATCAGGCAATAACCGCGCTCGGCGCCCCAGATCCCACCGGATGTGCCGCAGTCGACATAACGGATCTGCTTGGGCGCCAGCTCGTTGGCCCGGCGGATATCATCCTTGAAATGGGTATTGCCGCCGTCGATGAGAATGTCGCCAGGGGACAGCAGTTCGGCTAATGTCGTGATCGCTGCATCGGTGATGCGTCCCGCTGGCAACATCAGCCAGATGACGCGCGGCGATTGATCGAAGGCTTTGACCAGTTCGGCGAGTGAAGCAGCGCCCGCGGCACCTTCACCCCGCGCGGTCGTCACCGCACCGGCATTCACGTCGAAAGCAAGACATTGGTGGCCGGCCTTCATCAGCCGGCGCGTGATATTGAGGCCCATTCGGCCCAGACCGACGACGCCTATCTGCATCGAGAACGACTCCAGGATTGAAGGATTCAGGCAAGATAGCCGACACTATCGGCCTAATCGCGTCGCAACTATGACTTTCACGCATATTCGCTTTGGTTTTTGACAAGCGCAATGAATAAGGGCCGGCATAGGCCGGCCCTTATGGTGGGAGTGCGAAGTGAGTCAGGCGGTTGCGGCGTTGGCCTGGGGATTGTTGAGATCGGCCTGGCTCAAAAAGGCGTCGGCGAAGAAACTGTCTTCCGCCAATCCGCAATCCTGGATGAAATTGCGGCGCGCCGCCTCCACCATCACAGGAGCGCCGCAGGCATAGACTTCGATATCCTGCATCGACGGGAAGTCTTGCATCACCGCGCGGTGCACGAAGCCGGTGCGGCCGCTCCAGGCGCAGGCCGGCGTCGCTTCCGAGAGCACTGGGATGAAATGGAAGCCCGGGAATTCCTTGGTCCAGCTCTCCGCCAAGTCGGCGTGATAGAGATCTTGGCGCGTGCGCCCGCCCCAGTATAGATGGATCGGTCGCTTGCTGTGGATGTTGCGACCGAACGCCTGTTCGGCCATGGCCTTGATGGCGGAAAAGCCCGTACCGCTGGCCAGGAAGACGATCGGCTTAGTCGAATCTTCGCGCAGTGCAAAGGTTCCCAATGGCCCCTCGAAGCGCATCAATTCGCGCTCTTTCAGTTTGGGCAGCATGCCGTCGGTGAAAAGCCCGCCTTGCATGCGGCGAATATGCAGCTCAAGGGCGGTGACGCCGTCGACATTCGGTTTGGTGGCGATGGAATAACAGCGGCGCACATCACCCGGCAGGATGAGTTCGATATGCTGGCCGGCAACGAACATCATGTTTTCGTTCATCGGCAAGCGCAGATGCACGATAGTGACATCGGGTGCTGCTTGTTCGAGCCGTGAAATGCGGCATGGCACCTTGCGCACCTTGACGCCGGCAAGCCCTTCGAGTTCGCGGATCTCGACCGTGACATCCGACAAGGCACTGGCTTGACACAAATGCGCATAACCGGCTGCGCGATCGGCTTCGTTCAAATAAGCGGGATGAACTTCACCAAGATCGACCTGGCCTTCGACGATCTTGCCGCGACAGGTGCTGCACACGCCCTGGCGGCAGCTAAAAGGAATGGCGAACCCCGCCGCCTGGCCGGCACGCAAGATCGATTCACCGGGCTCGACTTCGAACGTATGGCCGCTGGGCTGCAATGTGACCGTGTGTTTCATGGCGGATGGCTCGCTCCCTAGAGTCTCTCACCGCTTCATTGAAATGGTGAGAGACTTCAGACTCTTGTCTCGACGCGTTTTCTTCACGCGAACAGGTATCCACCCGCTCGAAAACGCTTTAGGCGACGCGGGCCTGAGCCCGCGTCGCTCGACCCTTACTGCTTCTGATACGGATAGATGATATCAGCAGATTTGTGCTCCGGCGGCCAGACGATCGTCCAATTGGCGAGATTATTGAGCTGATCGAGCGAATTGCCGGTGAGATTGCGCCATTGCGTCATAATGGAGCGCGGTTTCGCCCATTCGCCATTCTTGCCGAAACGGAACTCGCCGACGACGGTCGAAAAGCTGTTGTTGCGCATGTAGTCGGCGATCTTGGCGTGATCGAGGGATTTCGTGCCTTCGACTGCCTGGGCCAACACCTGGCCGGCCGCATAGCCGAAGGGCACGAAGCCATAGCCGAACGGGTCGATACCCTGGCCCTTGGCGCGCTTCTGATATTCCTTCAGCAATGCATCGACGCCGGGGAAGTTGAAGCTCGGTGCCGGGATGAACATTTCCGCATTGTTGACGTAGCCGTTCATCAGCGGCCCCATCTGCATTTTGAGCGGTGTCGCCAACAGGCCGATCATCGCACCGCCCATCATTTTCGCCGACAGCCCGGCTTCCGCCGCAGCGCGCACGAACAGCACCGTGTCGGTCGGGTAGGAGGCCACATAGACGATGTCGGGATTGAGCGCCTTGATGGCGCGCACGACGGGCGTCAGATCCGCGGTGGTCGGCGGATAGCGTTGGTCATAGACAATCTTGAGGCCAGCCGCCTTGGCATTGGTGCGGGCGCCGTCGGTGGAGTTCTTGCCGAATTCGGCATCCGCGCCGACGATGGCGATGGTCTGCGGCTTGGGATTTTGCGCCATGGCCACTTCGAAGAAGCCGCGCGAGAATTCGCGGATTGGATTCTCGCCGAGCGAAATCATCGAGAAATAGTTTTTGTATTGAACTTCGTGATTGGCGGCGGTGCCGAGAATGCCGATGGTCGTCAGATTACGCTGCGCCAAAACGGGTAGGGCAGCTGTGATCTGATTGGTGCCATATGGACCAAGCAAAAGATCGACCTTATCGACGTTGATCAGCTTGGTGTAGATCGGCGCTTCGTTCGGCGGCGAGGTCTGATCGTCGTAATAGACCAGTTCCACCTGGCGTCCGAGCAAGCCGCCCTTGGCATTGATGTCGTCACGCCAGATTTCCAGCGCCACCAGGAGTTGTTTGCCGTTGGGGCCGTTGGCGCCGGTCAGGGCGATGCTGAAGCCGACTTTGATCGGGTCGGCGGCCATGGCTGTCGTCGCGACGGCTGCGAAAGCAGCGGCTGCGACCAGTGTTCTGGCCATGCGCCGGGCATATGCAATGCCTTGCACTATCATGTCCTCTCCCTCCTCTATGCAGTGCCTCGTCGGACACTGATCTCTTCAGCTCTTCGTTGGACTACTCCCTATTGGCTCGGCAAAGCGAAAGCCATGCGTCAGCGCGGCGTCCACGGCCTGAGCCGTCTTCTCGTAATGCTCGGTCAAAGCCGCGACGGCGCGCTCGGCATCGCGCGCCATCACCGCATCGAAAATCGTCTGATGTTCGGCCTGAATGTCGCGCACCAAGGTGTCTTCCGGCGTGATGCTGGTACGCACGATGCGATGGCGTTCGGCCTGGTCGAACAAGAGGCCGGCGAATTCGAGCTGCCAGCGTGAACCGCAGGCCGAAATCAGCGTCATGTGAAATTCGCGATGGAAATATTGCCAGCTCGCGCCGTCGTCGGCGGGGGAGGGCAGCGAGTGGCGTGCCAGCCCGTGGAAGGCGGCAACGACGGCCATCTCCCAATGAACGTCGCCTTTCTCGATCGATTGGCGCAGCGCCTCGCGCTCGATCACCAGCCGCGTCGCGGCCGTGTCGAGAACGTCTGCATTGGTGAGGCTGGCGACCCGGAACCCCTTTTGGCCGACGGAGGTGACGAGACGTTCGCTGGCCAGGCGTGTCAGCGCCTCGCGCAGCGGACTGATGCCGATGTCATAGCGTTTGCGCAATTCATCGAACCGCAGCGGCAGATCCGGCGGCAGGCGGCCCCACTGAATGTCGTCGCGGATCATCCAATAGGCCTGTTCGGCCACCGTGCGCGGTGTCGGGCGTCGATAATCGCCAATCGCCTCCGTGCCCAGCGCGCGCTTCATGTCCCCAGTCCTTCAACGAACGGCGCTTGACGCCTGCCCGAATTCAAATATCTTAAATCCAGATTTTGGAAATTAAAAGATTAATTCCAAAGCTTAACGATTCCGGAGGGAGGCATCGCGGTTTCCGCGATGGTCCGGCGCAGGGGAGGGCGATCGGCACATGAGCGTCGAATTCCTGGTCAATGCCCTGGCTGCGGGCCTGTTGATTGGCTGTTTCTACGCGGCGGTGACGATCGGGATTTCGATCTCTTTCGGCTTTCTCGACATTGCTAATATCTCGCACCCGGCCTTTGTCATTGCCGGATCCTATGCCGCTTACCTGCTGAACCAGGGCGCTGGGATCGATCCGCTGCTCAGCGGCCTGTTGCTGACGATCCCGTTCTTCCTGCTCGGCTGCCTGTTCTACGACATCTATTTCCACGCCTTCGAACAGCATGGACGTGAAGGTTTGAGCGGCCTCGCCTTCTTCTTCGGTCTGATGTTCATCATCGAAGTGGTGCTGATCATGATCTTCGGCGTCGACTTCCGTTATGTTGAAGCCGGCTATCTCAATTCGACATGGCGCCTGGGCTTTCTCGATCTGCCGTTACGGCTTCTGATCCCAAGTCTCGTCGCCGTTCTGCTTTTCGTCGCGCTACAGCTCTTCCTGTCGACGACGTTTCAGGGCCGCGCCATCATCGCCGTCTCGCAGGATCCGTCCGCCTTGTCGCTGCTGAGCATCCGGCCGCGCCGGATCAAGCGGCTGGCATTCGGTCTGTCGGTCGCGAGTGCCGGGCTCGCGGGCGCCTTGCTCATCATGATCCAGCCCGTCGAGCCGTCGATCGGGCGCGAATATATTGGTCGTGTCTTCGCCATCTGCGTGCTCGGCGGTATGGGCAGTCTACCGGGCACGTTGATCGCGGCTTTGCTGCTCGGCGTCATCGAAAGCCTGACATCCTCCTATTATGGTCCTGCTTGGGCGCCGGCGGTTTCTTTTACTTTCCTGCTGGCGACGCTGACGCTGCGCCCGCGCGGCCTGTTGGGGCGCTGATATGCGGATGCCGCTCTTCTCGCTTCTGGCGCTAATCGTTGCCGCCGCGCTGTTCGCGGCCTTTCTAGCCATTGGCAATGAATATCTGTTCTTCGCCGGTTATGTCGTCGTGCAATATGTGGTCATCGCCACCGCCTGGAATATTTTGGGCGGCTATTGCGGCTATGTGAATTTCGGCACCGGCGCTTTTTTTGCCGTCGGTGCCTATGCAACCGTGGCGCTGCATAAATTGCCGAACTATAGTGAGAACAATTTTCCGCCCGTCGTGGCGGAGATGATCGCGGCGATTTTTCCGCTGCCCATTCCCATATTGATCCTCGTTGGCGGTCTGCTGTCGGGCATTATCGGTCTGTTGATGGGCTATCTGACCCTGCGTCTGCGTGGCGTTTTCTTCGCCATCGCCACTTTGGCGCTGGCGGTGGTGTTGCAGACCCTGGTGGTCAATTGGGATTATGTCGGCGGCTCGCGCGGCGCCACCATTTTGCGGCCGCAAACGACTAGCCTCTTCGGTATGGACTACATCCATTATCTCTTTGGCCTCATGCTGTTGCTGGCGGCGATCGGCATCATCATCGCGCGCGGTATTGAACGCTCCACTTTCGGCTATGGACTGGCGAGCATTCGCGACGATGAACTGGCGGCGGAAGCCGCCGGCGTGCCGACCTTGCGTCTCAAACTGGCTTGCACGGCAATCAGCGGCGCCTTGATGGGCATGGCTGGCGCGCCGTTCCCCTATTATGTCGGCTATGTCGAGCCCAATTCGACCTTCAGCCTGATATACGCGGTCAATGCCATCGCTATGCCGATGGTCGGTGGCACTGCCGGTTGGCTGGGGCCGCTGCTCGGCAGCCTGACGCTTGGCACGCTGCAGCAGATCGCGTCGGTGACCATCTCGTCGGAAGCAAGCCTGCTGTTGATCGGCGTGA
Organism: Methylocella sp. CPCC 101449; assembly: GCF_031921685.1. Classification (NCBI taxonomy): domain Bacteria; kingdom Pseudomonadati; phylum Pseudomonadota; class Alphaproteobacteria; order Hyphomicrobiales; family Beijerinckiaceae; genus Methylocella; species Methylocella sp. CPCC 101449. The sequence goes on from NZ_JAPDHU010000004.1 coordinate 546,697, forward strand.
TCCTCGTCGCCTTCGTCGTGCTGGCGCCACGCGGCATGCTGGGTTGGTTCGATCGCTTGCGCCCACGGCGCAGGGGCATGGTGGCCGCCGGAGGAGGGCACTGATGACTGCCTTTCTCGAAATCGACGCCATCACCAAAAAATTTGGCGGCTTCACGGCGCTCGACAACATCACCATTTCGGTCGGCCGAGGCGAGCGCGTCGGCCTGATCGGTCCCAATGGCTCGGGCAAGAGCACGGTGGTCAATTGCCTGAGCGGTGTCTTCACGCCGGAACTGGGCGCGATCCGTTTTCGCGATCAAGATCTGCGGGGATTGCGGGCCTTCGAGCGCACGCGCCTCGGCATCGCCCGCAGCTTCCAACTGCCAAAACCATTTCGCTCGCTGACCGTGGCCGAAAATGTCCGCGTGCCGCTGCTCTATGCGGGGCGCGGCCGATCCAAGGCGATCGACGAGCGGTGCTACGATCTTCTGACGCGCGTGGCGCTGCACGACAAAGCCGACTGGCTGCCCGGGGCGCTGACGCAGGTGGAATTGCGCAAGCTCGAACTCATTCGCGCCGTGGCGACGGAACCCGAGCTCTTGCTGGCGGACGAAGCCATGGCGGGCCTGTCCGGCTCCGAGGTCGCCGAGATCGTCGCCTTCCTGCGTCAGCTCAGCGACGATGGTGTGACGATCATCATGATCGAACACATCATGTCGGCGGTGATGAGCTTTTCCAATCGCCTGGTGGTCCTCGTCTCCGGCAAGAAAGTGGCCGATGGCGATCCGCAGATGGTGGTGAAGGATCCGATTGTAGAGAGTGCCTACCTTGGACAATAGGATCGCCATTCGAAATCTTTTCGCAGGATACGGCTCGGTCCGTGTCCTGGAGGACGTATCGCTCGATGTTGCCTCGGGGCAGACGGCGGTGCTGCTTGGCGTCAATGGCAATGGCAAGAGCACCCTCATCAAATGCATCATGGGCATGTGCAAGCCGAGCGCCGGTGCGATCGAAGCCCATATCGACGGCCAGCCGCATGACCTTTTGAAACTGACGACGGAGGAGATCGTCGATCTCGGCATTGGTCTCGTGCCGGAAGGCCGCCGGCTGTTTCCGAAGCTGACAGTCGAAGAAAATCTGCTGCTCGGCGCCTATCGTCCTGCCGCCCGCGTCAAGCGTCTCGCCAATCTCGATTTTGTCTTCGAGACTTTTCCGCGCCTGGCTGAGCGGCGCCGTCAGCCGGTTGCCTTGATGAGCGGTGGCGAGCAACAGATGGTGGCGCTCGGCCGCGCTTTGATGCTGGAGCCGAAAATCCTCATCGTCGATGAACCCTCGGTGGGATTGGCGCCGATCTTCGTCGCGCGCACCATCGATGTGATCGATCAGCTCAAACGCGTGAAGAATCTCACCGTCTTGATGGCGGAACAAAACTTCAATCAGGCGATCCGTGTTGCCGATACCGGCTATGTCATCGTCCACGGTCAGATCGCCTTTACCGGGCGCAGCCGTGACGAACTCAACAACAGCGAATTGATCCGCCGGCTTTACCTCGGCGCATAAAGGAACCTGTCATGGCCGACGTGATTGATGTCATCGCCTTTCCAGGCGGGTTCAACCTGCCGATCTGGGCGGCGATCGACAACGGCAACTTTGCCAAGCGCGATCTCTATGTGCGTCTGCATTACACGGCCAGTTCGGTGGAGCAGGTGACGGCTCTGGTCGCCGGCAAATGCCAGATCGGCCTGACCGGCTTCGACAATATCGTCGCCTATCAGGAGGGGCAGGGCGAGGCGCAACTCGATCGGGCGCCAGATCTCTTCGCCTTCATGGGGGGCGACAATGCATTCCTGAGTCTGGTGACAACGGGCGACATCGCCTCCTATGCCGATCTCAAAGGCAGCAAGATCGCGGTCGACGCGATGACCACGGGCTTTGCTTTCGTCCTGCGCGAAATGCTCGAGCGCAACGGCATTGCCGCCTCCGACGTGACCTTCGAGCGCGCCGGTGGCGTGGTGGAGCGTTTCCAGGGACTGAAGGAAGGCCGTTTCGCCGCGACCCTGGTGCTGACACCCTTCGATCTGATGGCGCAAGCCGCCGGCTGCCGCGTCCTGCAAAGCGCCGCTTCGCTGATTCCCCACTATCAGGGCGTGGTCGGCTGCGCCGGCCGGGCCTGGGCCAGCGCGCATCGCACCGAGCTTGAGCTGTTCATCGCGGGCTATCGGGAGGCCCTGGATTGGTTGTTTGGCGAAGGTGGCATGCAAGGCGCGCATGGCTTGTTACAATCGCGCCTGCCGCAAATGCCCGCAGCCATTGCTGCTGCGACCTGCGGCAAGCTTCTGGCTGATGATGGCGGCTTTGAGCGCTGTGCCAAGCTCGATCCGCAAGGCATGGATATGGTGCTGAGATTGCGCAGCAAATTCGCCATGCCGCCGAAGCAGATCAGTGATCACGGCAAGTTTATCGACGAAAGCTACTACCGGAACGCTGTATCCGCCTGACGCGAATGGGCGTTAACCGGCGGGCGGAGTGGGATTCGACTTCCCGCGAATCTGGGCTAGAGGAAGCGCACCCGCCGAACTGGATTCCTCCCGTGCAGCCCGATCAGCCCCCGTCCGACCGCATCATTCCTCTGGGGGAATTGTTCGTCGGCTTCATGCTCATCGGTCTTTTGGGCTTCGGCGGCATCGCCGCCAGCGCCAATTATGTGATCGTCGAGCGTAACCGCTGGATGACCCAGAAAGAATTCGTGGAATTGTTCGGCATTTCCTCGATTCTGCCCGGCGGCAATATTCTCAATGCCTCGGTGATGGTCGGCGACCGTCACCACGGCATTCTGGGCTCAGCGGTGTGCTTGTTTTCGCTGCTGTTGATGCCGCTGATCATTCTTCTCATAATTGCAACGACTTACGATCATTTCTCTTACCTGCCCGACGTGCAGGCGGCGATCGCCGGCGGCGCCTCAGCAGTGGCCGGCCTGATCATTGGCACGGGCCTGAAAATGGCGCGTTCCGTCGATCGCACCGTGGCGGCGGCGATCTTCGGTCTGGCTACGTTCCTGGCCATCGGCATTTTCCGTCTGCCCCTGGCGAGCGTGGTGCTCACCATCGTGCCGCTATCGGTGGCGACGGCGCTTTATATGCTGCGCCGGAACCAGTCAGGGAGGCGGCCATGAGCGCGGGGCTCGTCTGGCAGGTTGCTTTCACCTTCGTCAGTGTCGCCTTTCTGTCGATTGGCGGCGGCAGCACCCTGATTCCCGAGTTTCACCGCCAGATCGTCGAAGTGCATGGTTGGCTCAGCAATGCCGATTTCGCCCATGTGGTCACTTTGGCGCAGATCGCGCCCGGGCCGAACATGCTGGTTGTCAGCCTTCTGGGGCTGAAAATCGCTGGAATCAGTGGGCTTTTAGCCTCCACGGTGGCCATTGTCGGGCCGCCCAGCGTCCTGGCCCTGTTCGTTGGCCGCATGGCCGAGCGGCTGCGTGAGACCCAGTGGCTGGGGGCCGTCAAACGGGCGCTGGCGCCCTGTGTCGTCGGTTTGACACTCGCGTCGGGTCTCATCACGGCCCAAGTGGCGGACCATGATTGGGTGGGTATTTTGATCACCGCCGCAGCGGCCATGTTCATGTTTTTCCTGAAGCGTAATCCTTTGTGGGTCATCGCCGGCGGCGCCCTGGCCGGAATTGCCGCTCATCGCCTGGGAGTCATGTCCATTGTCTGATGGAAATCCAGCGGGTTGCGCACCGATTTGCCGCTGTTTGGATGTCATGTTCATCTTGCGCCGCAACGAAGGCTGGGATAGTCCTCCGCCCGTATTACCGGTGAGGCGTGCGTGGGGCCGCACGTCGGGCGATGCGGCAAGCGTCGCGCCGGCCCCTGGCGCCCCTGGACAGACCGATGTCTGAACTGATCAACGCCTATCTACCCTTGGTCGTTTTCATCGCCGTCGCGGCCGTGATCGCCGGTGCGCTGCTGATCGCGCCGTTCCTGGTGGCCTATAAGTCGCCGGACCCGGAAAAGCTGTCGGCTTACGAATGCGGGTTCAACGCCTTCGACGACGCCCGCATGAAATTCGACGTCCGTTTCTATCTCGTCTCGCTGCTGTTCATCGTCTTCGATCTGGAAGTCGCCTTCCTGTTTCCCTGGGCGGTCGCCTTCAAGGAAGTCGGCGTATTCGGCTTCTGGTCGATGATGATCTTCTTGGGCGTCCTGACGATCGGCTTCGTCTACGAATGGACCAAGGGCGCGTTGGAGTGGGATTAATGGCCAACCAGACCCTCGTTGCACAAAGCCCTAAGGGCATCATCGACCCCGCGACCGGCCAGCCCGTCGGCTCGCGCGATCCGTTCTTCACTGAAATCAACGATCAGCTCGCCGATAAGGGCTTCATCGTCACGGCGAGCGATGACCTCATCCAATGGGCCCGCACCGGCTCGTTGATGTGGATGACTTTTGGCCTGGCCTGCTGCGCCGTCGAGATGATGCAGGTGTCGATGCCGCGCTATGACGTCGAGCGCTTCGGCTTTGCGCCCCGCGCCAGCCCGCGTCAGTCCGACGTGATGATCGTGGCCGGTACGCTGACCAACAAAATGGCCCCAGCGCTGCGCAAGGTCTACGACCAGATGCCGGAGCCGCGTTACGTTATCTCTATGGGATCGTGCGCAAACGGCGGCGGCTATTATCATTATTCTTATTCAGTTGTGCGCGGCTGCGACCGTGTGGTGCCGGTGGACATCTATGTTCCCGGCTGCCCGCCCTCGGCCGAGGCACTGCTCTATGGCGTGCTGCTTCTGCAAAAGAAGATCCGGCGCGTCGGAACGATTGAACGCTGAGGCTGCGCCTGCCCCTGCGGGCGTAAACCGGAGCTGGTTATGGACGATGGTTTGAAATCTCTCGGCGACAGCATCGCCGCCGCGCTGCCTGGCGCCGTCGAGCATGTCTCGGTCGATTTCGGTGAGTTGAACGTGGTTGCCAATGCGGCGCGGATTCTCGATGTCTTGAAACATCTGCGTGATGCGCCCGACTGCCTGTTCGTCAATCTGATCGACATCACCGGCGTCGACTATCCGCAGCGCGAGAAGCGTTTCGATGTCGTCTATCACGCACTGTCGCCGCGCCATAACAAGCGCATCCGCGTCAAGGCCGCCGTCGGCGAGGACGAAACGATCGCCTCCGCCATTCCGGTCTGGCCGTCGGCCAACTGGTTCGAGCGCGAAGCCTACGACATGTTCGGCATTCTCTTTGCCGATCATCCGGATCTGCGCCGCCTGTTGACCGACTATGGTTTCGACGGTCATCCGCTGCGCAAGGATTTTCCGATGACCGGCTATGTCGAGGTTCGCTACGACGATGCGCAGAAGCGCGTGGTCAACGAGCCGGTCAAACTGACCCAGGAATTCCGCCAGTTTGACTTCCTGTCGCCTTGGGAAGGCCAGCCGGACTATGTGCTGCCCGGCGACGAAAAGGCGAAGGGATGAGCGGCGCCATGAGCGATCAGACTATGAACGATCAGGTGACGGCGAACGACCCGGCCGTCCGCAACTTCTCCATCAACTTCGGTCCGCAGCATCCAGCCGCCCACGGCGTGCTGCGCCTCGTGCTGGAGCTCGACGGCGAAATCGTCGAGCGTGTCGATCCGCATATCGGCCTGCTGCATCGCGGCACCGAAAAGCTGATGGAAGCGCGCACCTATCTGCAGAACGTGCCTTACTTCGATCGGCTCGACTATGTCGCGCCGATGAACCAGGAGCACGCCTTCTGTCTGGCGATCGAGAAGTTGCTCGGCATCGAAGTGCCGTATCGTGCACAGCTCATCCGCGTGCTCTTCAGCGAAATCGGCCGTCTGCTCTCGCATCTGCTTAATCTGACGACCCAGGCGATGGACGTCGGCGCGCTCACCCCGCCGCTGTGGGGCTTCGAAGAGCGCGAGAAGCTGATGGTGTTCTATGAGCGCGCATCCGGCGCGCGCATGCACGCCAATTACTTCCGTCCGGGCGGCATTGCCCGCGATTGCCCGCCGGAATTGATCGAGGATATCGGCAAATTCTGCGATCCGTTCCTGAAGGTCTGCGACGACCTGACGGCGCTCTTCCTCGACAACCGCATCTTCAAGCAGCGCAACGTCGACATCGGCGTCGTCACTCTGGAAGAGTGCTGGAAGTGGGGTTTCTCCGGCGTGATGGTGCGCGGCTCGGGCGCGCCGTGGGATCTGCGCAAGTCGCAGCCCTATGAATGCTACGAGGAGATGGAATTCGACATTCCCATCGGGCGCAACGGCGACAACTACGATCGCCAGGTCATCCGCATGGAAGAGATGCGCCAGTCGGTCCGCATCATGAAGCAATGCGTCGAGCGGCTGATGAGCCCGCAAGGGCAAGGGCCGATTGCGGCCGTCGATCACAAGATCGTCGCGCCGACGCGCCCCGAAATGAAGCGCTCGATGGAATCGCTGATCCATCATTTCAAGCTCTTCACCGAAGGCTTCCATGTGCCGGCCGGCGAAGTCTATGCCGCCGTCGAAGCCCCGAAGGGCGAATTCGGCGTCTATCTCGTCGCCGACGGCACCAACAAGCCTTACCGCTGCAAGATCCGCGCGCCGGGTTTTGCCCACCTGCAGGCGATGGACTTCATGTGCCGCAAGCACATGCTGGCCGACGTCAGCGCCATCCTTGGGTCTCTCGACATCGTGTTCGGGGAGGTGGACCGCTGATCGGTCCAGAAAAGCCATGACAGTCCGCCGTCTTGCAGAACAGCAACCCGACAGCTTCGAATTCACGCCGGAAAACCGCGCGTGGTGCGACGCTCAGATTTCCAAATACCCGCTTGGTCGCCAGGCTTCGGCCGTCATTCCGCTTTTGTGGAAGGCGCAGGCGCAGAACAATTACTGGCTGCCGCAGAAAGCGATCGAAAAGGTCGCTGACATGCTGGCCATGCCTTATATCCGCGTGCTCGAAATCGCCACCTTCTATTCGATGTTCAATCTCGAACCGGTCGGCCGTCATTTCGTTCAGCTCTGCGGCACGACGCCATGTGCCCTGCGCGGCGCCAACGACATCAAGGCTGTGCTTGAAAAGCGCATCGGCGAGCAACGTCACGTCTCCGCCGATGGCAAGTTCGCCTGGCTGGAAGTCGAATGCCTGGGTGCCTGCTGCAACGCGCCGATGGTGCAGATCAACGATGATTATTTCGAGGATCTGACGCCGGAATTGATGGAAAAGCTGCTCGACGATCTCGCCGCCGGCCGTCCGGTGAAGACCGGATCGCAGATCGGCCGTATCGGCTCCGAGCCGGAACCCGGCAAGAGCGACACGCTGACGGACGCGACATTGTATGACGGCTCGGTCGTCGGGAGCTGGAAGGCGCGTTTCGACGAAGCAAGAGCTGCCGAGAAGCTTGCTGCCGAAAAGGCTGCCGCCGAGAAAGCCGCCGCCGAAGTGGCGAACAAGAGTTGAAGGTGAACCATGCTCGCTGACAAGGATCGCATCTTCACCAATCTTTTCGGCTTCCATTCGCCCTCTCTGAAAGAGGCGCGGATGCGCGGCGCATGGGATGGCACCAAGACGCTCATCGATCAGGGCGCCGGCTGGATCATCAATGAGATGAAAGCCTCGGGCCTGCGTGGGCGTGGCGGCGCCGGCTTCCCGACCGGCCTGAAATGGTCGTTCATGCCCAAGCCCGATCCGATGCGGCCCTCCTATCTCGTCGTCAATGCCGACGAGTCGGAGCCTGGCACCTGCAAGGATCGCGAGATCATGCGCAACGATCCGCATCTGCTGATCGAGGGCTGCCTGATCGCCTCCTTCGCCATGGGCGCGCACGCCTGCTACATCTACATTCGCGGCGAATATATTGCCGAGCGCGAAGCGCTCCAGCGTGCCGTCGATGAGGCCTATGCGGCCAATCTGATTGGACCGAACAACGTTCACGGCTGGCCGTTCGACCTCTACGTCCATCACGGCGCCGGCGCTTATATCTGCGGCGAAGAAACCGCGCTGCTCGAAAGCCTCGAAGGCAAGAAGGGCATGCCGCGCATGAAGCCGCCGTTCCCGGCGAACATGGGTCTCTATGGCTGCCCGACGACGGTGAACAACGTCGAGTCGATCGCGGTTGCGCCGACCATTCTGCGCCGTGGCGCCAACTGGTTCCTCGGCTTCGGCCAGAAGAACAATGCCGGCACCAAGCTGTTCTGCGTCTCCGGCCACGTCAACAAGCCGTGTAACGTCGAAGAGGCGATGAGCATTCCGTTCCGCGAACTCATCGACAAGCATTGCGGCGGCATCCGTGGCGGCTGGGACAATCTCCTAGCGGTCATCCCCGGCGGCTCGTCGGTGCGGTGCGTGCCGGCCGATCAGATCATCGATTGCCCGATGGACTTCGACAGCCTGTCGAAGCTGCGCTCCGGCCTCGGCACCGCGGCGGTGATCGTGATGGACAAGTCGACCGACATCGTCCGTGCCATCGCCCGCATCTCCTATTTTTACAAGCACGAGAGCTGCGGCCAGTGCACGCCGTGCCGTGAAGGCACCGGCTGGATGTGGCGCGTCGTCAACCGCATGGCCGAAGGCCGCGCCCAGAAGCGCGAAATCGACATGCTGCTCGATGTGTCGAAACAGATCGAAGGCCATACCATCTGCGCGCTCGGCGACGCGGCGGCTTGGCCGATCCAGGGTCTCATCACCCATTTCCGGCATGAAATCGAAAAGCGCATCGACGATTATTCCGCCAATCCGCACAGCGACCCTGTGCGCATGGCCGCGGAATAAGAAACGGGTTTTGGCATTCGCACCGTGGATGACTGCGGCGTGAAACTTGAAAGAGACAGGAAGACACGATGACCAAGATCATCGTTGACGGTTCGGAAGTCGACGTCCCGGCGGAGTACACACTCCTGCAGGCGTGCGAAGCTGCGGGCGCGGAAGTGCCGCGTTTCTGCTTCCACGAACGTTTGTCGATCGCCGGCAACTGCCGCATGTGCCTGGTCGAGGTGAAGGGCGGTCCGCCCAAGCCTGCGGCCTCCTGCGCCATGGCGGTGCGCGATCTGCGCCCGGGCCCGAATGGCGAACCGCCGCAGGTTTTCACCAATACTCCGATGGTGAAGAAGGCGCGCGAAGGCGTGATGGAGTTCCTGCTCATCAACCATCCGCTCGACTGCCCGATCTGCGATCAGGGCGGCGAATGCGATTTGCAGGACCAGGCCATGGGTTTCGGCCTCGATTCCTCGCGCTATGCCGAAAACAAGCGCGCGGTCGAGGACAAATACATCGGTCCGCTGGTCAAGACCTCGATGAACCGCTGCATCCATTGCACGCGCTGCGTCCGCTTCACGGCGGAAGTGGCCGGCACCGGCGACATGGGCGCCATCGGCCGCGGCGAGGATATGGAGATCACCACCTATCTCGAAACGGCGATGACGTCCGAATTGCAAGGCAATGTCGCTGACCTCTGCCCGGTCGGCGCGCTGCTGCCCAAGCCGCAGAATTTCAAGGCGCGGCCGTGGGAAATGCAGAAGACGGAATCGGTCGACGTGATGGACGCGCTGGGTTCGGCGATCCGCGTCGATACGCGCGGCCGCGAGGTCATGCGCATTCTGCCGCGCGTCAATGACGCGGTGAACGAGGAATGGATTTCCGACAAGACGCGCCAGATCGTCGACGGTCTGCGCACCCAGCGTCTCGATCGCCCTTATCTGCGTGAGAACGGCAAGCTGCGTCCGGCAAGCTGGCAGGAAGCTTTCGCCGCGATCGCCACGAAAGTGAAAGCGACCAGCCCCGCGAAGATCGGCGCCATCGCCGGCGATCTTTCCGCCGTCGAGGAAATCTATGCGCTCAAAGCGCTGATGCAGAAGCTCGGCTCGAGCAATATCGACTGCCGCCAGGATGGCGCCAAGCTCGATCCGAAGTTCGGCCGCGGCTCCTATCTGTTCAATGCGACGGTTGCCGGCATCGAGGAAGCCGACTCGATCCTCATCGTCGGCGCCAACCCGCGCAAGGAAGCGCCGGTGCTCAACGCCCGCATCCGCAAGCGCTGGCTGCGGGGCGGTCTCAAGATCAGCGTCATCGGCGAGCGCGCCGATCTGACTTACGTCTACGACTATCAGGGCGCCGGTCCGGAATCCCTGGCCAATCTGGTCGAATATCCGCCGCAGGCTGGCGAGAGGCCGATGATCATCATCGGGCAGGGCGCCTTGGCGCGTCCTGATGGCGGGACCATCCTCGCCATGGCCGCAAAATATGCGCAGGCTGTTGGTGCGGTGAAGGACGGTTGGAACGGCTTCTGCGTGCTGCATACGGCGGCCGCGCGTGTCGGCGGTCTCGATCTCGGTTTCGTGCCTGGTGAGGGCGGTCTCGATGCAGCAACCATGGCTAATGGCGGCGTCGACGTGCTGTTCAACCTCGGTGCCGATGAAATCGACATCAAGCCGGGTGTGTTCGTGATCTATCAGGGGTCGCACGGCGATCGTGGCGCCCATCGCGCCGACGTCATCCTGCCGGGCGCGGCCTATACCGAAAAGTTCGGTACCTATGTGAACACGGAAGGCCGTGTGCAGATGGGCGCGCGCGCCGCATTCCCGCCGGGCGATGCCCGCGAGGACTGGGCGATACTGCGGGCACTGTCGGATGTGCTCGGCCAGCGCCTGCCGTTCGACTCGTTCGCGGCGCTCCGCAAGGCGCTCTACGGCGAATATCCGCATTTCGCCCGCATCGAGCAGATCGCGCCGGGCGCGACGTTGAACGTCACCGCGACGGGCAATGCTGGCAAAGAGGCCTTCGCCTCCACCATCGCGGATTTTTATATGACGAACCCGATCGCGCGCGCTTCCTCGGTCATGGCTGAATGTTCAGCCCTGGCACGCGGGCGCATGCAGCAGGCGGCGGAGTAGGGATATGGATTGGGTTCTGCCTCTTCTCATCATCGTCGGCAAAAGCCTGCTGCTGGCCGTCGCGCTGCTGATCTATGTCGCTTTCGTCCTCTATGGTGATCGTAAGGTGTGGGCGGCGGTGCAGTTACGTCGCGGCCCCAACGTCGTGGGTCCGTGGGGGCTACTGCAGTCCTTCGCCGACTTGCTGAAGTTCGTCTTCAAGGAGCCGGTCATTCCGGCGGGCGCCAACAAAGGCGTGTTCCTGCTGGCGCCCTTCGTCACCGGCCTTCTGGCCCTGTCGACCTGGGCGGTCATTCCTTTGGCCGATGGCTGGGCCATTGCCGACCTGAACGTCGGCATTCTCTACGTCTTCGCCATCTCTTCGCTCGGTGTCTACGGCATTATCATGGGTGGCTGGGCATCGAACTCGAAATACCCATTTCTCTCGGCGCTGCGCTCGGCCGCGCAGATGGTGAGCTACGAAGTCTCGATCGGCTTCGTTATCATCACCGTGCTGCTCTGCGCCGGTTCGCTCAATCTCAACGACATCGTCAAGGCGCAGGATACGTCCTACGGCCTGCTCGGCTGGTATTGGCTGCCGCTGTTCCCGATGTTCATCATCTTCTTCATTTCGGCTCTGGCGGAAACCAACCGCCCGCCGTTCGATCTGGTGGAAGCTGAATCCGAACTCGTCGCCGGCTTCATGGTCGAATATTCCTCGACGCCGTATCTGTTGTTCATGCTCGGCGAATATGTCGCCATCGTCGGCATGTGCGCGATGACGACCGTACTGTTCCTCGGTGGCTGGCTGTCGCCGTTGCCGTTCGCGCCCTTCACCTGGGTGCCGGGCATCATCTGGTTCATCCTCAAGGCCACTCTGGTCTTCTTCATGTTCGCCATGGTGAAGGCGTTCGTGCCGCGCTACCGCTATGACCAGCTCATGCGTCTGGGCTGGAAAGTGTTCCTGCCGATCTCGCTGTTCATGGTGGTCCTGGTTGCCGCCGTCTTGCAGTTCACCGGATGGGGAGGGCGCGTATGAACGTCGATCTTTCCAATGCCGGTCTGGTCGGCGCGCTGCTCGGCCTCGCTTTCGGTCTGTTTCAGTTCTCGCTGATCCAGCGCGTCATCAGACGCATGCTGACGAACGAGGCGAAGCAGGAACAGCCGGCACCGGAAGCCATCGCCCATGTCGAACGCTTGATGAAGCCGATCCGCTACGCCCTGCTGGTCGCCGCGCTCATCATCTATCCCCTGGCCGGCTATATCGTGGGCGCGCCCTACGCCACGCAAAGCAGATGAGTTAAGTCATGAAACTCGATCGCGCCGCAAAAGCCCTGTTCCTCTCCGAGTTCGTCGGAGCCTTCGTGCTGTCGATGCGCTATTTCTTCAAGCCGAAGGCGACGCTCAACTACCCGCACGAGCGTAATCCGCAATCGCCGCGTTATCGCGGTGAGCACGCGCTGCGCCGCTATCCCAACGGCGAAGAGCGTTGCATTGCCTGCAAGCTCTGCGAAGCCATCTGCCCGGCGCAGGCCATTACCATCGAGGCTGGCCCGCGCGGCAACGACGGCACCCGCCGCACCACCCGTTACGACATCGACATGGTGAAATGCATCTACTGCGGCTTCTGCCAGGAAGCCTGCCCGGTGGACGCCATCGTCGAGGGGCCGAACGCCGAATTCGCGGTCGAAACCCGCGAAGAGCTCTACTACGACAAGCAGCGTCTGCTCGATAACGGCGCACGCTGGGAACGCGAGATCGCGCGCAATATCGCGATGGACGCACCCTATAGGTAATTGCTCTTTCCGCTCGCGGAAGGATTGATGAGGACGAAACGATGACCGTGGCTGCCGCCTTCTTCTATCTGTTCTCGATTATCATGCTCGCCTCTGCGTTCATGGTGATCGCGGCGCGCAATCCCGTTCACTCGGTGCTGTTTCTCATCCTGGCCTTCGTCAATGCGGCGGGCCTGTTCATTCTGGCAGGCGCCGAATTCCTGGCGATGATCCTGGTGGTCGTCTATGTCGGCGCGGTGGCGGTGCTCTTCCTCTTCGTCGTCATGATGCTCGACGTCGATTTCGCCGAATTGAAGCAGGGCTTCCTGCAATATCTGCCGCTGGGCGCGCTCATCGGCATCGTCGTTGCCATCGAGCTGATCATGGTGCTCGGCGGTTGGACGGCCGCGCCGGGCATCAAGGCGACCAACGCGCCGCAGATCACCGCACTGAGCAATACCGAGGCGCTCGGCCTCGTGCTCTACACGCGCCACGTCTATTTCTTCCAGGCCGCCGGTCTCGTTCTGCTGACCGCCATGATCGGCGCGATCGTCCTGACCCTGCAGCACAAGCCCGGCGTCAAGCGCCAGGACATTTCACAACAGAATGCGCGCACGCGCGAGGAAGCCGTCGAGGTCCGCAAGGTTCCCTCGCGGACCGGCGTCTGACAGAGGATCGCATGGAAATCGGTCTCACCCACTATCTGATCGTCGCTGCGATCCTATTCACCATCGGGATCGCCGGCATCATCCTCAACCGCAAGAACATCATCATCATCCTGATGTCGGTGGAGTTGATCCTCCTGTCGGTGAACATCAACCTGGTCGCCTTCTCGACCTTCCTGGGCGATCTCACCGGCCAGGTGTTCTCCTTGTTCATCCTGACGGTCGCAGCCGCCGAGGCGGCGATCGGTCTGGCCATTCTGGTGACCTATTTCCGCAACCGCGGCTCCATCGCGGTTGAAGACATCAATATGATGAAGGGCTGAGGGCGCATGTATACCGCGATCGTCTTTCTGCCCCTCGTCGGGTTCCTGATTGCTGGCATATTCGGCCGGCAGCTCGGCCCGCGCCCGTCCGAACTCGTCACCACGATCCTCCTGTTCGTGGCAGCCATCCTATCGTGGATCGCTTTCATCAGCGTCGGTTTCAACAACGCCGGCACCAGCGTGCCCGTTCTCGGCAACTGGATCACCTCCGGCGGCCTGAAGATCGATTGGGCGCTGCGGATCGACACGCTCACTGTCGTCATGCTGGTGGTCGTCAACACCGTGTCGGCGCTCGTCCATCTCTATTCCATGGGCTATATGAACGAGGATCCGCATCGCCCGCGGTTCTTCGCCTATCTGTCGCTGTTCACCTTCGCCATGCTGATGCTGGTGACCGCGGACAACCTGGTGCAGATGTTCTTTGGCTGGGAAGGTGTCGGTCTTGCCTCCTATCTGCTGATCGGCTTCTGGTACGAGAGGCCGTCGGCCAATGCCGCCGCCATCAAGGCCTTCGTCGTCAACCGCGTCGGCGACTTCGGCTTTTCGCTCGGTATCTTCCTCCTGTTCGCGCTGACCGGCTCCGTCGCGCTTGATCAGGTTTTCGCCGCCGCGCCGGGCCTTGCTGGCAAGACGCTGCATATCTTCGGTCTTAACGTCGATCCGATGACGCTGGTCTGCCTGCTCTTGTTCGTGGGCGCCTGCGGCAAGTCGGCCCAGTTCCTGCTGCACACCTGGTTGCCGGACGCGATGGAAGGTCCGACGCCGGTGTCGGCGCTCATCCATGCCGCCACCATGGTCACCGCCGGCGTCTTCATGATCGCCCGCATGTCACCGCTGTTCGAATATGCGCCGGTGGCCCTGTCGGTCGTCACCATTATCGGCGCGACCACGGCGTTTTTCGCCGCCACGGTCGGCCTCGTGCAAAACGACATCAAGCGCGTCATCGCCTATTCGACCTGTTCGCAGCTCGGCTATATGTTCGTGGCGCTCGGTGTCGGCGCCTATAATCTGGCGATCTTCCACCTGTTCACCCACGCCTTCTTCAAGGCGCTGCTCTTCTTGGGCGCGGGCTCGGTCATCCACGCGATGCACCATGAGCAGGACATGCGGAAGATGGGCGGCTTGGCCAAGCACATCCCCGTCACCTTCTGGATGATGACCATCGGCACCTTCGCGCTGACCGGCCTGCCGCTGACCGCCGGCTTCTTCTCGAAGGACGCGATCATCGAAGCGGCCTTCGCGTCGCAGCGCCCGGGCGCGCTCTATGCCTTCCTGTTGGTCGTCATCGCCGCTGGCCTGACCTCTTTCTATTCCTGGCGTCTGGTGTTCATGACCTTCTTCGGCAAAGAGCGCTGGGCTGCGGACGCGCACGATGATCACGGTCACGCGCCGGCCGCCGCTCATGGTCACGACGATCATGGTCATGACGACCATGCGCATGACGATCACGGTCATGGTCCGCTGCAGCCTCATGAATCGCCGCAGATCATGCTGATCCCGCTCTACGTGCTCGCCGCCGGCGCGCTGTTTGCGGGTCTTCTGTTCCGCGATGCCTTCATGGGCGAGGGCTTCGAAGGCTTCTGGAAGAAGGCGCTGTTCTTCGGACCCGACAACCACATCCTGCACGACATGCACAATGTGCCGGAATTCGTCGCGCATGTGGCGACCTATATGATGCTTGGCGGCTTTATCGTCGCGACGCTCATGTATGTCTTCTACACCGACGCACCGCGCAAACTGGCCGAGCGCCATGGCATGCTCTACCGGTTCCTGCTCAACAAGTGGTACTTCGACGAGCTCTATGATCGGATCTTCGTTCGCCCGGCCTTCTGGCTCGGCCGCGTCTTCTGGAAGGAGGGCGATGGACGGATCATCGACGGTCTCGGACCCGATGGCATTTCGGCGCGCGTCATCGATGCCGCCGGCCGGGTCGTCAAATTGCAGACCGGTTATGTCTACCACTACGCCTTCGCCATGCTCATCGGCGTCGCCGCGTTCATCACCTGGTATTTGCTGGGCGGAGTGCACAACTGATGTTCGGCTTCGGTCTTCTCTCCGGCCTGATTTTCCTGCCGCTCGTCGGCGCGGCCTTCATTTTGCTGCTGCGTGGCGAAAGTGAAGCGACGCTCAGCAACGTCCGCTGGGCGGCGCTGCTGACGACGGTCGTCACCTTCCTTCTGTCGCTCTATGCCTGGAGCCTGTTCGATACAAATTCGTCGGCCTTCCAGCTCGTCGAGGAAAAGAGCTGGCTTGGCAGCGGTCTGATCTACAAGCTCGGCGTCGATGGCATGTCCATGCCCTTCGTCCTGCTGACCACCTTCCTGATGCCGTTCTGCATCCTGGCGTCGTGGGAATCGATCACCTTCCGCGTCAAAGAATATATGATCGCCTTCCTGGTGCTCGAAACGCTGATGATCGGCGTCTTCTGCGCCCTCGATCTGGTGCTGTTCTATCTGTTCTTTGAAGGCGGCCTGATCCCGATGTTCCTCATCATCGGCATCTGGGGTGGCAAGCGCCGCATCTACGCGAGCTTCAAGTTCTTCCTGTACACGCTGCTCGGTTCGCTCCTGATGCTGCTCGCCATCATGGCGATGTATGGTGTCGCCGGCACGACCGACATCACAGTTCTGCTGAAGACGACATTCCCGTCGTCGATGCAGAAGTGGCTGTGGCTCGCCTTCTTCGCCTCTTTCGCGGTGAAGATGCCGATGTGGCCGGTGCACACCTGGTTGCCCGATGCGCACGTCGAGGCGCCGACGGCGGGTTCGGTCATTCTGGCCGGCATCCTTCTGAAGATGGGCGGTTACGGTTTCATCCGTTTCTCGCTGCCGATGTTCCCGGAAGCGTCGCAATATTTCGCGCCGTTCGTGTGGACCCTGTCGGTCATCGCCATCGTCTACACGTCGCTCGTGGCGCTGGTGCAGGAGGACATGAAGAAGCTCATCGCCTATTCGTCCGTGGCGCATATGGGCTTCGTCACCATGGGCCTCTTCGCCATGAACCAGCAGGGCGTGCAGGGTGCCATCTATCAGATGATCAGCCACGGCCTGGTCTCGGGTGCGCTCTTCCTTTGTGTCGGCGTCGTCTATGACCGGCTGCATACCCGCGAGATCGCCGCTTACGGTGGTCTGGTGCGCAACATGCCGCTCTATGCAGTGGCCTTCATGATTTTCACCATGGCCAATGTCGGCCTGCCGGGCACCTCGGGCTTCGTCGGTGAGTTCCTGACGTTGATTGGCACCTTCTTCGCCAATGCCTGGGTCGGTCTCATCGCCACCACCGGCGTTATCCTTTCGGCCGCTTACGCGCTTTATCTCTATCGCCGGGTGATTTTCGGCGTGCTTGATAAGCCGTCGCTGATGAAGATGCAGGATCTGAACGCCCGCGAGATCGCCTGTCTCGCGCCGCTCGCGCTGCTGGTCATCTATTATGGGGTCCAGCCGGGGCCGATCCTGAGCGCATGCGCGGCCTCTGTTGACCTGCTCATCAAGAACTATCAGACGGCGCTCGGCCTGACCAAGGCCGCCACGCTGGCGCTGCACTGAGGATATGGACATGACCCCGCTTTCCTTCGCGCTGGCTCACTCGCTGCCGGAGATCGTTCTGGCGATCGGCGCGCTCGTTCTGTTGATGCTCGGCGCTCTGCGCCGCCTGTCAGGCGATTGGATCATCAGCGAATGCGCCATCGTGCTCCTCGGCCTCGCTGCGCTCAGCATGCTCTTCCAGGTCGGTCCGACGGCCATCATCTGGGATGGCGCCTTCATCGACGATGCCTTCGCCCGGTTCATGAAATTCCTGGCGCTGGGCGGCGCCATGGTGTCACTCATCCTGTCGCGCGAATTCATGGCACGTGAGCGCATCGACTTCTTCGAATTTCCGGTGCTGATCCTGCTCGCTACGCTTGGCATGCTCATGCTGATCTCGGCGCAGAGCCTGATCGCGCTCTATCTCGGCCTCGAGCTGATGAGCTTGGCGCTTTATGTCATCGCCGCTTTCCACCGCACCAATCTGCGCGCGTCGGAAGCTGGCCTGAAATATTTCGTCCTCGGCGCGCTCTCGTCGGGCATGCTGCTCTATGGCGCCTCGCTGCTCTATGGTTTCGCCGGCACCGTGTCCTTCACCGGCATTGGCGAAGCTCTTAAGGGCGGCCCGTCGATCGGCGTCGTCTTCGGCCTCGTCTTCGTGATGGCTGGCCTCGCGTTCAAAATGTCGGTCGTGCCGTTCCACATGTGGACGCCGGACGTTTATGAGGGCGCACCGACCCCTGTGACGACTTTCTTCGCTTCGGCGGCGAAAATGGCGGCCGTCGCCATCACCGTGCGCATTGTCATGACCGCTTTCCCGGGCATGAAGCTGCAATGGCAGCAGATCGTCGTCTTCATCTCGATTCTGTCCATGGCCATCGGTGCCTTCGGCGCCATCGGCCAGACCAACATCAAGCGACTGATGGCCTATTCGTCGATCGGTCACATGGGCTTCGCACTGGTCGGCCTCGCCGCCGGTACGGAGCAGGGCGTGTTCGGCGTGCTGGTTTATATGGCGATCTATCTCGCCATGACGCTCGGCACTTTCGCCGTCATCCTGTCGATGCGGGTCGGCAACACCTATGTCGAGAACATCGGTGATCTCGCCGGTCTGTCGCGCAATCACAAGTTCATGGCCTTCGTGATGGCGATGATGATGTTCTCGCTGGCCGGCATTCCGCCGCTCGCGGGCTTCTTCGCCAAATGGTACGTCTTCCTGGCCGCCATCAAGGCGAATCTCTACTGGCTCGCTGTCATCGGCATGCTCGCCAGCGTCGTTTCGGCGTTCTACTATCTGCGCGTCATCAAGATCATGTATCTCGACGAGCCGGCGCGGCCCTTCGAAAAGGCCAACTGGGAAGTCAGCGCGATCGTCGCGCTCGGCGGCCTGTTCGTTGTCCTCTTCTGGGTCTATCCGGCGCCGTTGGTGAATGCCGCGAGCCTCGCCGCCAAATCCCTGTTCTGATCCAAAGCTCATCATTGTCCATCGCCGCATTCCGTTTCGAACATTTCTCCGAAATCGCTTCGACGAATGATGCGGCGATGGCGCGGGCACGCAGCGGCGATGCCGGCCACCTTTGGCTCTCGGCCGATGTGCAGACGTCCGGCCGCGGCCGTCACAATCGGCCCTGGACCTCGCCGTCGGGCAATCTCTACGCCAGCCTGCTGCTGATCGATCCTTCGGTTCCAGCCAAGGCGCCGCAGCTTGGTTTCGTCACCGGTGTCGCGCTCGTCGATGCGCTGCGCGACTTCGCGCCCGACATCAAATTCGCCCTGAAATGGCCAAACGACATTCTCGTCGGCCAGGCGAAGCTCGCCGGCATTCTGCTCGAAGGCTCGTCCTTGCCCGATCGGCGATTTGCTTGCGTGCTTGGTTGCGGCGTCAATTGCGTCAACCATCCCGACGGCCTTGCCTATGCCGCCACCGATCTGAAAGCATTGGGCCTTGAAGTGGCGCCCTCCATGCTTCTCCAGGCCCTTGCGATCACCTTCGCGCGCTGGCTCGATGTGTGGGCGGCGGGGGAGGGGTTTGCCTTCATCCGTGCAGCCTGGCTCGAACGGGCCGCGGGCTTTGGCGGTCCCGTGCGGGTCAATCTCGGTGGGCAAATGCACGAAGGCCGCTTCGCCGATATGGATGCGGCCGGCCGTCTTATTCTCGATAAGCCGGATGGGCGCGTGACAATCGACGCGGGCGATGTATTCCTGGGATCGGTCAATCGGCCGCCACATGTAAACGGACAGCCATAGGAGCGCCCGGCAGATGACCGACAGCAACACCGATCTGGTTTTCGCCCCGCTTGGCGGCCTTGGCGAGATCGGCATGAATGCGGCGCTCTACGGCTTTGGCCCCAAGGGGCGGCGCAAATGGCTGATGGTCGATCTCGGCGTCGCCTTCGCCGGCCCAGAGTTGCCGGGCATCGATCTCATCTTGCCGGACCTCGCCTTCATTGAACGGAACCGCAAGGATCTGGTCGGTCTGGTCATCACCCATGCCCACGAGGATCATATCGGCGCGGTCGCGCGCCTGTGGCCACGCATCGGCTGCCCACTCTACGCGACGCGCTTTGCCGCAGGCCTGCTCGAAGTCCGCCGGCTGGGGGAAGACGGCGCGCCAAAAGTGCCGATTCACATTGTTGCTCCCGGTGTGCGCATCGATCTCGCACCCTTCAGCGTCGAGATGATTCCCGTTGCCCATTCGATTCCCGAGAGCACGGCGCTCGCCATTCGCACGCCGCTCGGCACGGTTCTGCATTCGGGCGACTGGAAGATCGATCCCACCCCTGTCGCCGGTTGGGCGACCGACGAAGCACGCCTGCGCGCTATCGGCGATGAAGGCGTGCTGGCGCTGATCAGCGATTCCACCAACATCCTGCGCGACGGCGAAAGCCCGTCCGAAGCCGATGTCGCCGCCAATCTCGAAAATCTCATCGCCGACGCGCCGAACCGCGTTTTGGTGACGACCTTCGCCTCCAATGTCGCGCGCATGCGCGCCGTGGCGCTGGCCGCCGCGCGCGCCGGACGCCATGTCGTCGTCGCGGGCCGTGCCATGGACCGGGTGTCGGAAGTGGCGCGCGAATGCGGCTATCTCGACGGCGTGCCGGATTTCCTGCCGGCCGAGAGCTTTGCCAATCTGCCGCGCAACAAGATCGTCATCATGGCGACCGGCAGCCAGGGCGAGGGCAGGGCGGCCATGGCCCGCATCGCCAACGACGATCATCCGCAGGTGCATCTGGCGTCCGGCGATCGCGTCATCTTTTCGTCGCGGCCGATCCCTGGCAACGAGCGCGCCATCAACGACATTATCAACGGCCTGGTGCGCCAGGGCATCGAGGTCATCACCGACCGTACCGATCTCGTCCACGTCTCCGGCCATCCGCGCCGCAGCGAAGTGAAACATCTTTACGAATGGATCCGCCCTCGCATCGCTATTCCGGCTCATGGCGAGGCCTTGCATCTGAGCGAACACGCGCGCTTTGCCCGCGCGCAGGGCGTCGCCGAAACGCTCGTCGTCAACAATGGCGATCTCGTTCATCTGGCACCAGGCGTTGCTGGTATCATCGATCAGGTCGATCACGGCCGTCTCTATACCGACGGCGATCTGATCGTCCCCTCGGATGACGAGGCGCTGCGCGAACGTCGCGGTCTCTCCTTCGCCGGCATTATTTCGGTCGGTGTGGCCATGACGGCCAAGGGCGAACTGGCTGGTGATCCCGATGTGGTGATCTCGGGCATTCCCCAGCGCACGCGCGATGGCCGCGCCATGGATGCGATCATCGACAAAGCGGTGTTCGAAGTTTTGGAGGGCCTGCCGCGTGCGCGCCGGCGCGATCCCGATGCGGTGGAGTCGGCGGTGGAACGGGCCGTACGCAGCGCCGTACGCGCGGTCTGGGGCAAACGGCCGACGGTGCATGTGCTGGTGATGGAGGTGTAGGTGATCGGACGGCTCAACCATGTCGCCATCGCAGTGCCCGATCTCACAGCCGCCGCGCGGACCTATCGCGACACGCTCGGCGCCAAGGTGTCGGAGCCGCAAGCTTTGCCGGAACATGGCGTCACGGTCGTCTTCGTCGAACTGCCGAATACCAAGATCGAATTGCTTGAGCCGCTCGGCGCGTCGTCGCCCATCGCCAAATTTCTGGAGAACAATCCATCCGGGGGCATGCATCACGTCTGCTACGAGGTGGATGACATTCTCGCGGCCCGCGACCGCTTGAAGGCGGCGGGCGCCCGCGTGCTGGGGGATGGCGAGCCCAAGATCGGCGCCCACGGCAAGCCGGTGCTCTTCCTGCATCCCAAGGACTTCTGCGGCACCCTGGTCGAGATCGAGCAGGTTTAGCGGGACAACCCGCCGCCTTGATGCGCTGGCCAGGTCGTGTCACCTCTTGGCTTGAAGTCAGCGAGGGGCGGACATGGATAGTGTGGCTGTGGCATGCGGTTGGGCCGGTACGGCACTCGCCGTCGCGGCGTTCTGGCCGAAGACGATCATGCCGTTGCGCTGGCTGATGGTGGCCGCCAGCCTGTTCGCGATCGTCTATTTCGCCTGGGAGCGGAACTGGCCGCCTCTTGGCGCTAATGTGCTGATCCTGCTCCTCAACCTGTGGCGCCTGCAGGAAATGCGCAAGCTGATCGCCGATGCCGAAAAGGCCAATCGCGAGGAGCTGAATTTCGACTGGCTCACGCCGCATATGCAGGCGGTCTCGTTCGAGGCCGGTGAAACCCTGTTCAACAAAGGCGACGAGGCCGATGCGGTCTATGTGGTCGCCGAAGGCCAGCTCAATCTACCGGAACTGGGTATTATCATCGGCCCTGGGGCCATGATTGGCGAAATGGGCCTGTTCTCGGTGGGTAACCGCCGCCTGTCCGGAGCCCGGGCCATGGGGCCGGTACGGGCTTACCGCATGGCCTATCGCGATTTTGAGCAGCATTATTTCCAGAATCCGCAATTCGGCCTTTATCTGGTCCGCCTGATGGTGCGCCGGCTGGAAAGCAATCTGTCGCGCTATTCGGGGGGCAAGGCCGGGCCGGTGGCGGCCGCCGCGCCCCCAGGTCTAAACAGTTAAGGTCAAGAAAGAAGGACACGAAAGCCCATTATGTCGATACCGCTCTCAATCGCGCTCTTCATCACCATCTGGTGGACGGTTCTGTTTGCCGTACTGCCCTTTGGCGTGCGTTCCCAGCACGAGCAGGGCAATATGGTCGCCGGAACCGACCCCGGCGCCCCGGTGGCGCCCCGCCTGCTGATCAAGGCGCTTTGGACCACCGTCATTTCGGCGATCATTTTCTGCGGCTTTCTGGCCTATGTCGAATATGCCTGAGCGCATCTGACTTTTAATCAAGAGGTCCTGAATTTACCTGCCTGAAACGGGGATGGGGCACCTCAGGCTATTGACCCCAGGGGCCCCGGCGGATACTCAGGCCCCGCCTCGTTCATTCGAGGCCCCGCCTCGGCCCTTGGCCACGGGAGCGCGTAGCTCAGCCGGTAGAGCATCTGACTTTTAATCAGAGGGTCATGGGTTCGAGTCCCATCGCGCTCACCACTTAAAAACAATGACTTATGGTCTTATTTTTAGGTCGGTGTTTCCCAAAACTGGAAATCTGGAAGCAGCTGGGAAGCTCAAAAGCGTATATTTGAGGCGCCGCTGCTGCGTGAGACACGCGCACGTCGATCCTGCGCCATTCCCCGTGTCGCGTGCCAATAGCGTCATTAGCGCCAATAGCCTTGGCGATGACATCTCCGGACCCTGTGCCAATAGTGTCATTAGTGCCAATAACCCTGGTAGCAGGTTTGGTGCGCTCAGCCCGGTAACCATTCTCTTCCGGCAAGGCTGGACTGCATTGACGCGCGACGAACATGCTGGTCTTCGAAGCGCAAGTGGCTGTAAGCTTAGGTCGCACATGGAAATGCGAGATTGACGAGGCGCTCATATGAAAGCAGCGCATGGAAAGCAGATCACCTGCTCGCTGGGACATGGGAAGAACGTCCACAGAGCTAAACCCATTGTGGAAGATGACTTCGTTGTCTTTGGCGACCTGGACGTCGGCCCCCGCTGGGTCTGTCGGCGGTGTAATTCGGCCGTGGCCGAGATGAGAACCTTCGATCAAACTTGGCGAGCCCATACCCAAGAGGGCTGGATCCAGTAGCAATGCAGATGGTTAGGTGCTGGGCGCAATTCTGCGCGGAGTGGCGCCGCCCGATATTTCGCTAACTTCGCTAAATATGACGCGCCAAGGGATCGCTCTGTGCCATTTGCCAGTGGTTCCATTAGCCCCGGTAGCGAGTCACGACGCTCTTCCAGGCGGTCGTCGACGCTTATGAAGAGAAGCTTAACTAAGGGGCGATCTCAAAGAAGAAGAGGAAGTCAATGTGCCCCTGTAATTCGAGAGCTCGAGACCCCATATGACGAAGACTTCGATTGACGCGGCATTCATAAGCATCACCTAAAGATGCCAGAAGTTGACATTTTGGCCAGTTGATTGCGAGCCTTCTCTAAACAGAACTGGCAACGACTGTGTCCGCCAAAGAAATCCGATTTTCGACAGATGCGCGTAGCCGAATGTTGCGCGGCGTCGAGCTCCTCAACAATGCTGTCAAGGTGACGCTGGGGCCTAAAGGGCGCAATGTCGTCATTGACAGGGCCTTCGGGAAGCCCCTCATAACTAAGGATGGAGTGACAGTCGCTACAGCAATCGAGCTTGCCGATAAGTTTGAAAATATGGGCGCTCAGATGATACGTGAGGTGGCTTCGAAGACCAATGATGTCGCTGGCGACGGTACCACCACTGCTACCATTCTTGCGGCTTCGATTCTGCGCGAGGGGGCTAAGTTTGTCGCTGCGGGCATGAACCCAATGGATATCAAACGCGGCATTTCTATAGGCATAGCAGCTGTCGTCAAAGATATTCAGGGGCGCGCCAGGAAGGTTAGGTCTTCTGATGAGATCGCACAAATTGGCATGATCGCCGCGAATGGAGATATCGCGATCGGTAAGATGGTTGCTAACGCCATGGAAAAAGTTGGCAACGCCGGCATCATCACCGTCGAGGAAGGCCAAACCGCAGAAACACTACTCGATGTTGTCGAAGGAATGCAGTTCGATCGCGGGTATGTTTCTCCTTATTTCATCACCAATGCTGCGAAAATGCGCGTGGAATTGGAGGATCCATACATTCTTCTCTATGAGAAGAAGCTTAGTAATCTCCAACCGATCTTGCCAATTCTCGAAGCCATTGTTCAGAGCGGGAAGTCATTATTGGTCATCTGCGAAGATGTAGAAGGCGAAGCGCTGGCGACACTGGTTATCAATAGGTTACGGGCCGGACTAAGGGTCGCCGCCGTCAAAGCCCCAGGGTTTGGCGATCGCCGCCAGGCAATTCTGGAAGACATTGCCGTGCTGACCTCTGGCCAATTGTTATCGGAAGATATGGGCGTCAAACTCGACAACGTCACCCTCAACATGCTCGGACGGGCCAAGCGTGTGCTGATCGAAGCGGACACGACTACTATTGTCGACGGCGCTGGCGATAAAGCGGCGATCGCGTCGCGGATCGCTCAGATCAAGATGCAGATCGAGGAAACAACCTCCGATTATGACCGCGAGAAGTTTCAAGAACGCCTCGCTAAGCTGGTCGGCGGGGTCGCCATTATTCGCGCCGGTGGCGCAACCGAGATTGAGGTTAGGGAAAAGAAGGATCGCATCGATGACGCGATTAACGCAACGCGTGCGGCCATCGAAGAAGGCATTGTACCGGGGGGCGGCGTGGCGCTGCTTCGTGCTAAGCCTGTTCTGCTATCGTTGATAGGTGATAACGGTGACGTAAAGGCCGGGATATCGATCATCATGAAGGCATTAGAGGCCCCAATTCGGCAGATTGCTGAAAATGCGGGCATCGAAGGCTCAATCGTAGTCGGAACGCTTACAGATAGTTTGGATCAGAATCAGGGCTTTGATGCCCAAGCGGAAACTTATGTCGATATGATCAAAGCTGGTATAGTTGATCCGGCAAAGGTGGTGCGTATCGCCCTGGAAGATGCAGGTTCAGTCGCATCCCTTCTAATTACCGCTGAAGTCATGATCGCGGACATCTCGGCAATATAAAGTCTTCCGAGATTGATCAGTATGAATCGTAGGTTGGCTTACGTGTACCGGCGCCTTCGAGGGCTGCCGAATGACCCATTAGCTCACGTTACGTCTTCTAATAAGATTGCCTATACTGGCTAAAAAGTGAGTTTCCATCAATGGATATCATTATTAAATCAAATGCCGACGGAACCTCTTGGGAGATGTCCGATTTGCTCGGGCGGTCAATGGGCCAAATTGTTCGCGTAGATCAGCTTTTCAGAATACAACCGGCGGGGCATGCCATCGAAACCATGGGTATCTTGAACCGAGCAACGTTTCATTCTCTTGATAAGATTCTGGAGGCGATAGAAACCCACACACGGGGTATTTGTCAGATCGACGGGGATCGTTAGTGCCGTCGCAATTGTGAGCTATTATCTTGAACGCCAAAAAACATAAAGCAGTGGCATAAAGGTAGTTTGAATGTGGTGGCTACTCGCGCTGCTGGAGCATGTTGATGCTCAACAACCATAATCCACTGAAGGGGTTTCGTTCGGATTCTCGGGGCTCTGCAAAAGCGCAATGGTTCGCTTTCGAGATCGACGATATTCAGCGACGCTTATCCTAACTGGCACGACGTAGCTACACAAACGAGGATAACGGCCATGGGCAAGTTCGAAATAAATTCAGAAAACATGATGCGCTGGATTTTCGTTGCAGCATCTGCCTTGTTAGTGGTGCTAGTTTATTTTGTGCACCAGCAATTCTAAATTCTATTTGGTTCGACGACCATCATTGGTAATTAAGTGGTTGTCTCGATCTAAGCTTTCAGCGGTTGTCGCATTCGATAGAGCTTGGAGTTCTCGTTGCAAATTGGCAATCGACTCCGCTGCAATCATCATGCGTAATTCATGTATGATCTGCCTCGTCGATGGAAGAACGATGCGCTTTCCAAAGCGGAACTCATTTCTCATGGCGTGACCCCTCGACGAAAAGAGCTTCCTTCGACTTTTCGATTCTTCTCACTCTGCGATAAGAGAATTGCTGCTCTCCGAGAGCAAGTTAGCGACTGTCCGGGTTTGGCAAGCAGCTTGCTTAAGGATAATTGCTGCTGTCTGTAAACGAGGCGAGATATGGTTTTACCCAAATAGCGCCATCAACAAGTGTGCTGAGTTCGGCATATTTCCAGTCATTTTGATTTGCGATAGCTCCATCTCCCATCCGTTTAAGCTTTTCGGGCGTTGCGAATCCAGCAATCTCATACCTTTTTAGAAATGGGCAGAATATGCTGAATTCGCGAACCAAGCGGTAGTCGCCATATAAACTAGTCATCGGTGATCTCCCTTGAGTTCTATTCTCATTGCTCTGGTCTCAGAAGAGAGATTGAGCGCAAATAGAAGCTTTTCAAAGGCGTTAATAATCAATGGCCTTATGATTCTTCGAAAGAGGGTCGCGGACTGTCGTTTGGGATACGATTCTACTTGCTGCTGGCCGCTCCCTCACGCCAACGCGGACCAGTCCGCCAAATCGAGCAAGAGGGATGTTTCGATGGCGATGTACGGGCAGCCTCCGCCGTCACGGTCGATCTCCCGCGCCCATTTCGCTCTTGCCTTGGATTGCTGCCCGTATTGTGAGGCCAGGACAGTCAGCTTGAGGCGCACGCCATCAAGGTCCGTGGCCTTAACGCCGGAAATGGCCCGCTCAATTGCCGAGCACCTATCGTCTGCCGCGACATAGGCCGCTTCCGTTTCCTTCGGGGAGATGGCAGCGATAAGCTTCTGATGCTCTGCATCCCATGCATTCAAGGCATTGGTGGCCTCGATTGGATCTTGGAATGCCTCCGGTTTGGGTTTCTTCTTCCGATGTTCAATCATCAGGTCTTCCACCTTGTTCCAGGCGGCTTGTGCAACAGCCCTGGAGCGGATGGCGAGACGCCATTGCATGAACAGCCTTCCAAGCTTGTCGGGGCTGCGACGTGGACGCGATTGCGGGTCGATGACGTTGCTCATTGCGTGGTCACTCCCTTGGGATTTGCAAGAAAATCCCAATCGGCCAGATCAAGGATGAGAGAAGCCAGAAACGCATCGCCATCGTCGCGGTTATCGATGCTTTCGCGTAGATGACGTATAGCGTCATCTTTGCAGCCGTCGTAGCGGAGGGCTTCGACGGTTCCCTTGACACGCAAGCCAGTTAGACTTTGTGTAGGAATGGCGGCAATCTGGAATTCAAGGCGGGCGCAAGCGCCGTTGGACTTATTGAGCGCCGTTTCCAGCGCTTCCATTTGAGGATTATCGCTCGCCACGCCCTTCATGGCGGTCATGATTTGATGAACATCCGTGTAAGATTCCCGCCACTGTGCATAGAGACGCAACAGCTTCGCATCATTGGCGGCATTGGCGCGCAACAGGCGACCAGCATCGATTGCCGCAACAGTTTTCGGCATTGTGGTTCCTCGTAGAAATTAAGCGTTGTCTAGTGAAGCGTGCGAGGCGGCTTCAAAGCCGTTGAATCGCAACCTGGGCATTCGCCACAAAGGGAAGATCGGGCAGGTGCATGAGTGCCGGCAATCGCTTCAAGGCGATGTAGAGTTCTGGCCTGACTATCACGAAAAGAAATCGGATCATTCGCCCGCCAAATTCGAAGGCCGCAAATTGCTTTACGCATCCAGTTTGCCGCGCGTTTCTCGAACTCTGACACGGGGTCATGTGGCTTTCTCATGGCCGCCTCCGTCGATGCCGGCCAGCCACGCGATATCCGCTGCAATCGTGTCTGCGGCCAGTTCATCAATGTTGAGGATGAGGACCGTTTTCAGATGCAACGCCTCCAATGTGGCGGGCTTGATCTTGAACAACGCAGCGTGAGCGGCTTGACCTTTCTTTTCGGCCTTCATGACCTCAGCCCATAACTTTTTGAGACGGCCCGGATCGGCGCCGTTTTCCTGCGCCTCACGATATCGATCGTTGATTTCATGCTCGGCTTCGCAAAGCTCGGCGTATGCATCGAATGCAGCCTGAATTTCTCCCGTGTTCATGCCGCCAGAGCGCATATGCTGGAGACGGCGCAGCGAGCGCAGAATGGTATCGATCAGGACCATGGAGTGGGGTCGCCCGTTGGCATCCTGACCCTCTTGCAATTCATTGTCGGCGGCTAATGCAAATTCAATGAGAGCGATCAGTCCGCCCAAAGTGGCCGGCGATGCTTTGATAAGGTCTCTGAAAGCCTCGCATTCCGCATGCGTGAGCTTGTTGAATTCTGCATCAGGCAAGCCGTCGTTGGCCGCGTTGGTGACTTGAACCGCAGAGGAATAATTCTGCATCAGCTTGGATAGGGTCGGTTCGGGTGCTATCATCGGTTTTGCTCCCTATAATAAAGCTCAACGATTTCCGCCGCTCGCTCTTTGAAAATCCCAATGAGAAGGCACAGGGCCTCTAAATCGGCTTCGTCGCGGCTCGCGCTAAGAGGCATCATCAGATGAGCCATGCGGGGCATATCGCGAACGGCCGCCTCCTGGCAGCGCGAACGCCTGATCTTGCGGGCTGATTTAGCCATGTCGGTTCCTCCGCTTGTCCTTCGCGGGGCCCGGTAAGAAAGCCTTGAGCGCACTGCCGAGGTTTTTGATCAGGAGAACCGCGTCGCGATCATCGTAGTAGCCGAGGCCGGCTTTAGGCCGAGCCTTCAATGCATAATCGAGCAATGCGATTGCGCCCTCAATCGTCGTTGGTCGCGTCGTCATCACTTGAGAAAATGCGCGCCCCTCTGACGAGGCGACACCTTCAAATCCGGCATCGTCTGCTGAATGGTCTTCCATCCGCGCGTTGATCGCAGCGTGGCGGCGGATCGCCTCAAAGACTGGA
This sequence comes from Methylocella sp. CPCC 101449, assembly GCF_031921685.1. NCBI lineage: Bacteria > Pseudomonadati > Pseudomonadota > Alphaproteobacteria > Hyphomicrobiales > Beijerinckiaceae > Methylocella > Methylocella sp. CPCC 101449. The sequence goes on from NZ_JAPDHU010000004.1 coordinate 575,733, forward strand.
TCGGGTTGCGGTTGAACTGTTTGCCGTGGGGCGTGACGATTGAGCATTTCGCCCCCCCCTTAATGAAACGCGAGACTGGGTTGCGATACGGTCGTCGGCCACTGCATCGGCCGGATGACGCGGAACTGATCATCGCGGTAGCAATATTCAGTGCCACCGTAAGGCGCAGTCATGCCGTTTTTGATCTCCTGTAGGAGAACTTTGTATTTTGACTTGCCGGCCGGCCTGGGCGTGTTTTTGGTGATTGAGCGCAGGGTATAGATTTGCCCGACAATCAGAGGATGCCAGTTACCCGTTTTTTCCGGGTCATAGACCGTTTCGACACAGATCAGCATGGAGCCCGGCGGGGTTTTCACGTCCAACTTTTTCAGCTGATTTTTCGAGAAAGATTTCGTGATCTTGGACATGTGCGATCTCCTTCGGCAGACGCCACAGCGCCGCCGTTGAATGTCTGAAATCTGAGAAGGAGGGGGCCGCTACGCAGCTACAGTTGCTACACTTGCAACGACGGCCCCGATGGCGATCAGGCCGCGAGAGCGAGAGCCGGGGAAGGCTTCACCCGGATCACGTTCGAAATGCTGGGCACTTCGAATTTGCAGGTGTCGGCGCCCAAGAATTTGCGCACGGCGTCAGTATCGAGACGGGCGGCAATCTGCTCGGAGCAGGTGATCAGGTATTTCGCACCGGCCATGCTGGCCAAGCCGCGCTTCTGGAATTCCGCCTTGTGCGCATCGAGTTCGGCCTTTGCGGCCTTCATGATCGCATCGGCCGCGCCGAGCATGTCGGCAAGAGCGGCGTCGGAGACATTGTGGAAACGGTTGATGGTGGTATTCGAGACGGTAGCCATGGCGAATGGTTCCTTTCGCTTTGGTCAGGGCTGCCTTGGTGCGTCCAACACCTTGGCGGCCCGCTCTACATGACATCTATGTTTTATCCATGATGTTATGTATAAGACATAATTAACTACACCCTATGCCCTGTCAATAGGGTTGTGGATGATCCATTGAAAAAATGATGAGCCATAGGTAAGCTTTTTCGATTGGATTTTATCGAAGGGGTTCCCCGCTTGGCCATTCAGATGACACCTGACCTTTGCCGCGCATCTCGCGCCCTTGTGAAGTGGCGGCAGGCCGACCTTGCAAAGCAATCGGGCGTGCCCGAGCCGACAATTCAGGCTTTCGAAAACGGCGATCCGGGCCGGCGAATGGCGACAATGAACAACAAAGCCATCGTGGAAGCCTTTGAGGCGGCCGGGCTCCAGTTCATCCCCGAGAACGGTGGCGGACTTGGCGTCCGCTATGCCAAGCCGGGCAAGAGCTGGGCTCACGAGGGCGTTAATGCCATTGCCGAGCGTCTCAAGGTGTCAGTCCAGGACGCGCAGGACGCTATTGATGCTGGCGCTCTAAAGGTGATCCGAGGCCTGGATAGTCCCTCGATCACCGAAGCAGAGGCAGCGCGATACGAGGAAGTAATTAGATCCGGACGGTGAAGGCTGAGGCGCCGGCACTGAGCGCAATTTTGCGCCCAATGGGTGGTGCGCAATCGGGCTTGAATTCCGCCTTTCGCGATTCCTTTCAGATGGTCGAGGTGTTGCGCTCGATCTCTGGAGAGCGCGATCATCGAGCGTCGGGTTGACTCGGCCCACAAAACCTATCGCTGAAAGCAGAGATAGCGGTGAATTATGGGGAGGAACTAAGCAGCCAACAGCAGATAGCCAAGCTGTTCCGGTTAGTGTCAAAGACAATTTAAGCCACTTCGGAGGACGGCATGCCGACAGCCTCTAACGGTCGCTACAGCCGGCGAGATCATTTTTTTGCCCGCAACCCGGATTGGACAGAGCGGGAAGACAACTTTATCCGCGAAAATTATCCTGACTATGAAAAGCTCACGAAAAAATTGTCGGGCCGATCTTACAACGCCATCCGCAATCGTTGTCGAGTTATCGGCGTGTCTCGGCGGCTAGAGTCGTGGACGGCAGCGGAAAAGCTTCGATTGAGAAAGCTTTGGCCAAAAGGCTCAAAGCGCGATTTGGGGAATGCGTTCCCAAACCGGACTCATAGTGCGATCAGATCTATGGCGCAGGCGATGAAGCTAACGAAACGCCTGGACCTATTTAGAACCAATGTTCCGCTCGTCGACGATATTCGGCAAAGAGCGCGTTCGTTGGGATACACAATGAGCGAGTTAGATACATTGGCACGATCCGGGCGGTTCTTTGCGGCTGGCTGCATCAAAGGCTCTGTTCCTCGTCCGCAGTATATCGAAGCTGCCGTCCGTCGATTGGGGGGCAGATTGACAGTGGTATGGAAGGAGTCCTGAAAGTAAGTGAGACGGCGCCGGGCTATGTTCTGTCGGCTCCGGTCGGCGCGTCACCATGAGCATTCGCAGCGCCCGAGCAATCTTCGTCATGCCGCAGCGAGCATAGACCTTCGCCCTACGGGGCAAGCCGCTGGCAGGCCGGTCGTCTGCCACCTTCCCAGACTGGCCCCACTTGCCCCGTCTCCGGCTCGCCGGGGCGGGGCTTTTTTGCGTTTTAGCGATCAGCGCATATTCTAGCGATGCGGCGTCGAATCGGTTGGGGGGCAGATGACGATTGCAGCATGCTATGTGTCGCCTGAGGGCTTGGTCTTAGGTGCCGACAGTACAGCGACCTATTTCACCCCGTCAGGTGAAGCCCATTTTTACAATCATGCTCAAAAGCTTTTTCAGATCGGCGAAGGGCCGACCAGCCTTGCTGCGGTCACTTGGGGCATGGGTGGGTTGGAGGTCAGCAGTTATCGGAGGATGTTTGCCCGATTGGGCGATGCCTTTAAGACTGCGCCGCCGGCAGATGTGAAAGACGCAGCTGATCGCTGGGTACAAATGTTTTGGGCCGAGTATCAAGCCGCCCCGGACTATATTTATTATCAAGGCTTAGCTGCGAAAACAGCCTATCAAGCGGGCGATCCTAATGACCGCTCTGAACTAGAGGAGAGGCAATTCAAAAACCTTGGCCATAATCTGGTTGTGGGATTTTGCTTAGGCGGTCAAACTGAACCTGACCGGTCGCCGACGGCTTTCGTGATGCTATTCGACCCCGCGGCTCCTTGCCCGGTGCCCTTTCAAATGGCTTCTGGATATTTCAATTTCTGGGGCGCTCCGAATGTTGTGCAGCGGCTGTTTTTGGGCTGGGATGACGGCATTTCAGGGGATGTTCTGAATTCTCCACATTGGACCGGCAATCAACAAGACTTGGCAGATATTATTGATAAACATAGGCTTCTGCCGCCAACCGCATTAATTCCTATCAGAGACGCAGTAGATTTCGTACATTTCGGGATATTCAGCACAATTAAGGCATTAAAGTTTAGTAATTTTTCACAAACCTGTGGCGGTCCTATCGAGATTGCGGTTATTACCGCCGACCGGCCATTCCGTTGGGTGCGTCACAAAGAGTGGAATTCGGCTATCATCGATGGAGCGCCGTGATGCTGAACAATCATATCAAGGGTGCGTTTGTGTCAAGCGCCAAGCAGGGCCGCCAACGAAGCTATACAACCGATCACGCCCCCGCAGCGGGATATATCGGCGGCAAAACAGCTTCCTCTTCTGATGATGTACGACGTGTATTGGGCGACCAACGCAAGGGCGTTGAGGTCAAGCCAGCAGAAAAGCAGAAGCGCTAGCACGAGCAATCGCTGTAGAAGTGCATTTTGGCGCACGCGATGTGCGGCCGCTTCTCGCAAGCCTACACCTGGGAAGAGGTCTATGCTTTCAGCTCGGGCCTGACCGATGCGCGGCCGGCCGGCGCCGGCAATCAGCAGCCGCGCTACAACATCGCCCCGACAACTGACGTCCAGATCATCCGCCGCGCTGCCGACGGCGGCTGCGAACTGATCATGGCGCGCTGGGGCCTGGTCCCTGGCTGGTGGAAGAAGCCGCTTAAAGGCATGCCGTCGACGTTCAATGCGCGTGTCGAGACGGTCGAATCCGCGGCCATGTTTCGCGAGGCATTCAAAAAACGCCGGTGCATCATCCCGGCGTCGGGCTTCTTCGAATGGACGGGGCCAAAGGCCGATCGGACGCCGCATTATTTCACCGGTCGCGATGGACAGATCCTCGCTTTCGCCGGCCTATGGGACCGCTGGAAAGACGAGAGCGGGATCGAAATAATTTCCTGCACGATCATCGTTCGCGAGGCCGACGAGTGGACCGCGAAATATCATGACCGTATGCCGGCGATGCTTCATCCCGAAGACTTCGACGCTTGGCTGAGTGGCGAGGGCGGAAAAGAGTTTCTGCAAAAGCCGCCGCGCGCGCTGCGGGAATGGATCGTCGACAAACGCGTAAATAAGTCGGGCGTCGGCGACGATGATCCCGAGACGATCAAGCCGGTGTAGGAAAATTCGATGCGCGACATGGCGTTGATGATTGATTAGAGCGGATCGCGCGTGACCCGCGAGAGCAAAGCGCGATCCTGGCCAAGCGTCATTGGGCAGTCGGCTTGGTTGCGTTAAATATATCGCCTGAAGAGCAGATGTAAAACGGGTCGCGCGTGGGGCTGGGGGGCTTTAGCGCGACCCTGGCCAAGAGCCGATGCTGGCGGCCCTGGTTGCGCTGAATTTAACAATTCACAGATGTCGAGAATAGATGACGATCGTCATTTCCGGTCTGACTCTACCTCTGACGAGGTAAATTTCGCAATCCATCCCCACGATATGCTTGCGGGCTCGCCATTAAAATGGCCGATGCTATTCCACGCGAAGTTTGACCATCAGATCACGCGCACGTCGCTTCACGGCGTGATCTGTCCTAGGCTCCGGCTGCGCAGTAAATTGCCGGATCATCTGCCGATCGGCCCACAGAGAGGCAGCGGTTCTGGAATGGAGCTTCAAAACCGCCTCGGCTTTTTCGAACGCTTCTTCATCAGTCGAGGCGTCAATGATGATCTCGCCTTTGACGTCGAAGCCATTTTCGTTGGTTAGATAAAGTGCATATACAGGGGGAGTTTTTTGCACGGTCTCTCTCCGCTGTTTGAGGACAGGCGAAAGCGAGCCACGCTAACAGTCGTCAGGGCCTGGATAGATTTCGTCCGACGATGTTTGCAAAATAGGCTCAATCGAACTGGTGTCCAATTATTTCTGGTGATTGCTCTTTGCTTATCGTGATGATCACTCGCTTCAAACTTCGGCCGGTTAGAGGGCGATAGTCGACTGCATCGCAGTGCACGCATTCGAATTTGAGCCAGAATCCGCTGCCTATGAAACGCACGGACGCAGTGCGATCCACCGGCAGAGTCCTTGCTGCACCACAGACAGCGCAAATGGTATCGTGTGAAGAATGGTCCATTCTTCGCACCGCTTTAAGCCCCGATGACGAAGATATTGGAAAACTGTAACTAAAACATGAGCGTCATTTGCTCAATTGCGGTCGATTTAGTCCGCATCAGGCTTCGCGACGCACTTCTTGTGGGCACTTATCGTTGCGTATGCCAACATAACTTGCTGCTCTTAAGAGGCCTTCTTTATCCCAAGTCATATAGTTCACTTCGGCAACGAGCTTCGGTTTGATCCAATGTGTTGTTGCTGGCCGCAGAGGTTTTCCGCGTCCTGTGATCTTCGGCAGTTTTGCGAGTGGCATCTTCTTCACTGCAAGAGGCTTTAGCTGCTTGAGAATGGAGATTAGACTCTTATCGTCGAAGCCTGTGCCGACGCGCCCGGCAAATTGAAGCTTGCCGTCATCATCGTAATATCCCAGCAGTAGAGCGCCGAAGCCAACGCGCGATCCTTCGGGGTCTGTCCAGCCGACGACGATGAACTCTTGACGCTTTGTGCATTTGACCTTGATCCATGAACCGGATCGGTCGTTGGTCATGTAGCCGGCTGTCGTACGCTTCGCGACGACTCCCTCTAATCCAATTTTGCAGGAAGCCGCCAAAAAATCGGCGCCGGGTCCGCCAAAATGTTGGTTGAAATGCAGTCCGTTCTTTCGAGCGATAAGCGGCGGCAGGAGCTGCTTGCGTTTCAGCAGAGGCAGGGGCCGAAGATCCTCGCCGTTCAGATGCAGCAGATCGAACGCGTAGTAGATGAGATTCGCCTCGCCAACATGGGCATTCTGCATCAGATTGAAGTTGGGCAATCCATCCTCATCGACTGCGCAAAGCTCGCCATCGATATAAGCGGCCTTGGCATTTATCTTCGAGAGAGCCTGGACGGCAGCTGGATATTTCGATGACCAGTCCAGACCTGTGCGCGTGAGAAGCTGAATGTTCTTGCCGTCGATCCGCGCCGCGATGCGGTAGCCATCCAGTTTTGGCTCATATACCCAGCCGTCGCCTTCGGGGGCGGCTGCCGCCAGCTTCGCGAGCTGCGGCTTCACGAATTTGGGCAGCGGTGCGTCCGGTCCGAGCTTTGCACGTTTTGCCGACATAGAACGCTCACGGCCACAAAAGAGCCCGCCAGTGGCACAGCCATGTCACTGGCGGGGGAAAAGTGTCTGGAACAGGAGCTAGACGGTTGGTGGGGGCAGCTCCTATCGGAATAACGATACGGAATTCGTCAGGTTCCACTATGACGAGAGAAATTTCGTAATCCACACGCCCGCAACGATCACGGCCACAACCACAGCCCAGAACAGAAACCGCTCAAGCGAGTAGGGGCGGGTGAGGCGGCTCATTGAAGCTGACTGGGGCCGATGCGCCATAGTTTGATCTGATTTTCAGAAAATTCGTTAAAGGCTATCGTTATATACCCTGTGGTGAAGTGAATAGCCTTTAGGATTGCCGTATCTATGAAGTGGCCGTGGTTGAGGGAAGTCCTGATTTTCCTGCTGGTCGTTGGCTTTGGTGTTTTTGCATGCGCCCAAGTTTACTATGCCATAACCAACGGCGTCATTTGCGGCAGGGCAAAGAATTGCTTCACTTTTGAGGCTAACCCGGTCTGGTTTTCATTGTTAATTGGTATTTGGTCCGTGATTTCCGTAAGTATCTTTGGCTTCCTTTCGGTCATGGTTTGGCTATACCGAGGCAGGCTTTTTAGCGAAGATGTTCTTCCCGTTAGAGCGCCTATAGATGGTGCCGTTCGACGCGATGTAAATGAGCGTTGATATCTCTGCCGTTTAGAGTCCGCTCATTCTGGCGGCCCACTGTCATAGTTGTTGCGGATCAGCGCGTCGTAATCTCCCTGAACAGCACATTGCGCAATTTCGAGCGATTGGTTGAGCGCGCACAGTCCGACATATGCCGGGGTGTGTAGCGGCATTTGGGACATCCAGATGCGGACGTGCTGTTGAAATTCTTTGCTGGTGGCAAGCATGCGCTGGGCGTCGGCTTCACCAAAGCGGCGTTTGGTCCGTTGGGTCATGTTCGTTTCCTCCTTATTGCGTCCATGTCGCGGCCATAGCCGCTGCCGAGGGCTCGCTCGATTTCCAAGAGGAGCTTGCGCACCTCTTCCGGCGCGAACAGAAGCCGCTCCGGTGTTGGGCCGCCGATGTTGAGGGCGATCAGATCATTCTCACGCTCAACCGAAAACTCGCGCCGTGGTGGTTCTGGATCGGCACGCTCGGTCACGGCAGCAATTCCCCTACGGCGCGCACCGGCTGCACTCGCTTTCGCAGCAGCTCTTTCCCCTCGACATTCTGAATGCTGATCTCGTCGGCGATGTCAGGGCGCGAGCGATGCATGGCAAGGATCAGCGCGCATTGGGGGTCGCGCGCTTCGACGGTGCCTAATTCAATCGGCCGGCCGGACCAGCAAAATTCAATAACGAAACGTGGCAATTTGGTTTTCATCGATGGCATCTCAGGGTGTTGCTTTTCGGGTTCTTCGTGCTGGGACTTCTTCGGGCTTGTCGGTCTTGCCGCCCTTGATCAGGCGCAGTTTGGCGTGGCCTGGCGGTAGATCAGGTGGCGTTGGCGGGCCCCGCAGATCGGGCAGATACGCGTGGCAGGCACGATGCCGGCGGCCATATCGGCCACGGCGGCGCTCGTCGTGATAGCCGCAATCCTCGGTCAGCAGCTCCAACACGCTTTGCATGTGGATCTCGGGACCAAACTTATGTGCGAGCCGCGCAAGTCGATACTGGCCTTCACGGCCGCAGGAATTGCACCGCAGCCGCACGATCACGAACGGATAGTTCGACAGCTTGTCCGACATTGCCGAGGCGGGTGGTCATCAGTTCTTGTAGTTCTGAAGCAGCACCGTGCCGGCCTTTTCGGCCACATGGTCCGAGACGATATATTGCGTCCAACCATAGGAAGGATCGCGGATCGCGATGGCTTTCTGTCCGCACGATTCCTCATAGCCGACCACCATGTTGGCCTCACGGATCGCGCGCATTGGCTTCGTGAGGTCGACCCGCTCGGGCACCTCATCGTTCAGGCGGGCGCGGGCGTCGCCGCATAGCTCAATCAGGTGATCGAGTTGAGCGGCGGTCATGGGGATACCCAAGATGGCCTCGCCTTCGACAACCATTCCCAGAATGGCGCCGTTTCGATCTGGCGTGGCCTCGACGGTGAATTCAACGGGAAGCGTAGACTCGCCCATAGTCTCTACTCTCATGCTCTCGATACGATCCCCGAAAAGATGAGAACATTAGGAGAACAAAAGAGTCAATGGGGCCCCTTCCTGTCGGCCTCCTCGTCAGACAGAATTGCTAGAAAATCCAGGGAGATAAAAAATTCTCCGTTGCCGGGACGATGGCCCTTGGATTAATTCACCTGGGTTTCGCACCCTCGATCTCCAGTCGCCGCCTTGGCGCGCGCTTACTGATCCGCTGTGCCTCGAATTCAAAGCCCTCGCTGGAGACATCGGCGCGCAGATCGCCGATGATCGCTGAACTGCCGTCACCGTTGAGGCGACTACGGGTTTCCGGCCAGGCGCGCTGAACGGCATCGAACTTATAGACCTTGCCTTGCGCATACCGCTGCGCGATTTCCTCGGCGACCTCGGGCGAGATTGAACGAATGACTTCGAACTGCTGGTCGACCGGGGGTAGGGGGCGATTGGCATAACCCTTGTTATCGAGAACAGTCAGCGTGCGCTGCATCTCCATGACGGCCAATGTCTTGATCTGATCAATCAACTGACCGCGCACGTCAGGGGCAATGGTCATGCGATCGCCCGTCAGCTTTTGCGTCTGCCGGTTGAACCGCAGGTCACCGGCCAGACCTGTCAGGATGCGAGCTGCCTCTCCGCCACGAACGGCCGGATGCAATCGGCGGTCATCGGCGGTGAATGACTGGCGTCCGGTATCAGGATTGATGGCGCTCGACAGAGTGACGAAGGCGCGCTCATTCGTGTTCAGGGTGTTCAAATAGTTCTTAGCCTCCTGATCCCTGAACCTGGCCACAAGCGCCTCGTAATGGGTCTTGGCGCCAGCATATTCGCCGGTCTGCATGGCAGCCACGTCCCAGAACTTCCGGGTCGTATCGCGGGCGGTCATTTCCGATTTCACGAAGCGTCGGGCGGCCACCGTGTCCTCCCAGCCAGGCGTTGCGGCTTCGTCGATCTTGCTTTCGACCATTTTGGATGCCGCCATGAGATCGCGGCCATAAAGCCCGAACATAGATCCCGCGATGTGGTCGACCTGGAGGGGAGAGATCACGCCCTTCTCCGAGAAAGCGCCGGCCGTGGCATTGACACCGCGGGCAATGGCCTTGGCGATCGGCGAGGTCTGATCCATATATTGCTCGTTCTTCGGAATGTTCTTCATCGGCTGGGGAACGATATCGCGGCCCGTGAAGGCATTTCGGTTGAGCGCAAGCTCATAGGCGGTTTTGACGCCCGGAACGCCCATCAGCATCCGAGCTGGATTGAACGGCTGGAGAAGCTGCTCGCTCAAAGCCTCGGTCAGGCGATCGACGGCGCGTGGATCGTTCTGGACGAAGCGAGCATAGGCTTCCTCGCCGAGATTGAAGCCGAGCCCAACTTCGAACGGTTTCGGGACAACGGCGACCTTGCCGGCGCCGAGAGGCAGGACCAGATGCGTGGCCTTCAATGTGGCGTCGGCATCCCGGTAGGCATCGCGGTCGCCGAACATCCACGCCCATAAGAAGCCCATGGCTTGATAGACGACGCCAGCTTTGATCCAAGCAAGCGCGGCATTTCGCAGGGCTTGCTGATCCTGCACGGTGTTGATGTCACCGGTCGCTGCCCGTAATAGCGGGGCGACCATGGTGCGGGATGCCTTATCAAGGCCAACGATCGAAGCGCGGAAGAACGGTACCAACCGGGTCCAGACATTCATCTTGGAGCCATGACGGCTAAAATCCATCGTGTCGGTTGCTTCCCATGCGGCGGCGATCAGAGCCTCAGCTGGCGAACGGCCGGCGGCCAACTCCCGGCTATAGACCCGATCATAGACGCCGATACGGGTGCCCGTTTCGGTGACGCCGGCCAGCTCAAGCGCGCCGTGAAAGGAAGTCAGGCGGTTAACCAAATAGCCTTTCTTCGCCAGCGCCTGGATGTCACCCTCGATGATCTTGTCGACCGAACCGACTGCTGCGCCGGGAGTGACGCCGCCGGCCGCCGCATAGAGCAGGGCGGCATCGGACTGAGCGACCTCCTTCACTGTGCCGCGTAGACCATCCAGGAACGGGATGAAATCCGGACGCATGACAAAGACGGTGCCCTGGTCGCGGATGTAGTTCGTCGCCACGAATACGGGGTTGGATACGACGCCGCTGCGCAGTAGCTGAGATCCGGCGCCGATCACATTGACGATCAGGTCGCTCGCCACATTCGGCAGTTGGGCAAAGCTCTCATAGAGGGCAAGACCCTCCTTGGAATCTGCGAAACGGACCGCCTTGAGTTCGCCGCCCTCCCGATAAAACAGGATCGGCTCGCCACGCTTGCCGGCAATTTCTGGCCGATAGATGGTCGCCATCAGGGGATCATCGCCGAATACGTCGGTGAGTGCCCCGGTCAGCACTTCCATGTCGTCGGGATCGACGCCATGTTTCTTGCCGGCGGCGCGCAGGCCTTCGGCAACGTCGAAAGTCTTGCCCTTCATTTCCTTGGAAGGAACGCGCTCAACCCATCGGCCGGCGGCCGGACCGGCCTGATCGGCGAGGCGAACCACGGCGCGGATGGCGTCATTATGAGCAATGGTTCGGTTGACCAGGAACGTCTGCGTCATCAACCCCTGAATGGGTGAGATGATATCTCGATCACTACCGCGCATGCGCTTGATCGTGTCGACTACGCCCGGTCCGTCGCGACCGCTGCGCTTACCGACGCCCGAACCGCCTCCGGCTTGGGGTTTGTCGGTCATGTCGCGGAACAGCGGGACATAAAACGGTTCCGCTGCCAGCTTGTCGAATAAGTCTTTGGTGATTTGTCCGGATTCGTACTGCTTCGTGAGCATGGCGCGGGTGTAGGAATGGACGCCCACGGCGGCCTCTGCCCATGTCGGATTGGCAGCCTCAGCCGCCGCGATATGCGCCTCAAGATCGGCGCGAGACATTGCCATGGGGCGATTGGACAGGGTGCCGGCATCATATTTATCGTAGAGGACGATGCCGCGTTTCGCGACGAGATAGTCCTCGAAGGCTTTGACCTTGGCATCATCCCATTTTCCGAAGCGAGGATCGCCAACAGCGGTGCTGATCGCCGAATAGAGCGACGGTCCAATTTCGAGGGAGCCGTAAGCCCGAACGCCATGCTGCATGTCGAAGGCCGCGCCCTGATGCGCGCGCTCCGCCAGGCGCAGCAGGATATCGGGGTTATCCGCATGCTTCAGGTCCATGACCTTGCCAGTCTGTTCCTTGATGGCACGGGTCATCATACGGACCATGTTGGTCACAGGCGATTTATCGTCGACCGTAGCCCGGTAGGCCGCTGAGAGACCAAGGCGTACGGTTTCCGCTAAGCCCTCTTCATGGATCGATTTGCCGATGCCATCGGTTTCCTGCCGGATAACCATGGCGTCGAGCTTTTCGCCGGTCGGCGCATTCACCCATGTCTGATAGGCCAATTGCGCCGTGTCGAGCTTTTGGAGCAATTCGGGCTGCTTGATCGCCATGAAATCGCGGAAGTCGCGATAGAAGTTCGGCGCCATATGCTTCGCGGCAGCCGGGCCCGTCAGATACAGGCGCGTGAATTCGGCAAAGCCTTCTGAAGGGCGCATCTGGCTGGGATCATAGTCCAAGCGGCCGAGTTCGGTGGCATGCCGCTGGATCAGCGCTGACATATCCGCACCGATCTTCTGTTCAAGAAAGTGACCGCTTTCATGGGCGACGGTTTCGAAGTCGGCGACATTGCGAACGCGGGCGACGCCCTGCTTCATGTCATATTGGCCGAGGGCGGATGACTTGGCGAGGCGGCCTTGGCGCAAGGGATGATCGAGGGCATCGGCCAGATCGAACGCCTGCTGCTGGAGCGAACGGACAGCGGCATCGATCGGCCGCTCTCCGGGCACGGCGGCGGATTCCGGCCGCGCGGGCGGGTTGTTGAACTGAATGCCGGACTTGCCTGCCTCACGGAACTGCAAACCTGGACGAGGTGCGGCAGGTGGAGGGGCGTTCATCAAGGTCGCCAAGCGTTCCATCTGCCCCGTTACAACCTCGACACCATCCGCCGATTTGCCGTAGCGGCTGAAACGTTCCTCAAAAGCATCCTTCAGCAGTGTCATGGCATCGCCGCCACGGGCTTCTTCGGACTGAATGGCCTGACGGATGACGGCGATGGAATTCCGTTCCGTTACTGTCATAGCTTTGGGCTCGATATTGTTGGGGAGGCTGCGAACCTCAGACGCTATGACGCTCACTGCCCCCTCACGTGAGGTCGTGGCCTCGTCCAGCTTGCCCGCGAGCTCGTTCCAACCTTTCGGATCCGCCGTATCGGATTCTCCGACACCATAAAGACGGTCGCGATCGGCTGGAGACAGGCGGTCCTCTATCTTGCCGATGCGCTGCTCAATCTGGGCTGCCTTTTTATCGTCTGCGCTGTTGGCTGCTCGATCCATCTGCCGTTGCAGCTTACGCCATTCATCAGCTTCGGGACCAAGAATTTGGGTTTCGGTATCGCGTGCCGATGTCCCGACTTCTTTGCCGATTGCGCGGGCGCGGTCCGGGGTAAGCTCACCACGAGCTGCTAGTTCTAGCGCATCGGGTAGGGCAGGAGATGCAGGGCGAGCAGCGGGTTGAGGCTCGGCAGGTAAGGGCGTAACTGCCGGGACGTTCTCCGCCTGCGGTGGTATCATTGCATCGCCGGGACGCCGGGCCAGCGGATCCTCGATGAAAACGGATTGAGGGGCCGGGTCGGTTGGGGCAGGAGCGCCGGGACGAAACCGTTCTCGGACGGCACGGGCTGCGGCCGGAACCGCAGCAAGTCCGCCGCCGATGGCTCCGCCGACGATTGGCGCGAGAGCCGTTTGAACGGGATCGTAATGATCGCGGATGCCGCCAGCGATATTGAGGCCTTGGGCGATCGGATCGGTCGCGGTGTTGACGGCCGCGTTGGTGATCGCAGCCTCGGCAATATGCGATGCCGTCGTGGCGCCAGTTCCGATAAAGCGACCGAGGCCCGGAATTCGGGTGATGATTGCTTCGGGCGAGGTCATGCCGCCGGCAAGCTGGCCGGCGAGAGCTACAGCATTTTCCATGATGCCCGAGGCCGCTGGCATGGCTTCATACCGAGCGAGTTCGCCGCGGAGCTCCGCATTGCGCTCGGTGAGGCTCTGGATCGGTACGCCGCGCTCATCACGGCGGAAAGCGGCCCGGGAGCGAGCTTGTGCCTGGAGAGGGGTTTCTCCTTCCATCGGCGTCGGGTCAGAGTTGCGATAGGCCTCTGCCTCTTCCTGCGACTGGCGAGCTAGATCAGGAGCGTTTCGCTCGACATAGGCAGATGCCGCTTGGCCGGCGGCGCCGAAGAGCGTTCCACCAACGCGAGAGGAGAGGGCATTACCGCTGAAGCGCTCGCCTAAGGTGGGGGCAGCCGGTTCCTCAGCATCAAATTTGTCAAATGGGTTGGGAAGATCGTCCATTACTGTCCTTCTGGAAGACGGATGCCCGAGCCGCGCATCTGGCCTTCGGGCTTAGATTGGAGCAGTTCACCCAAGCCCAGCTTCTCGATGACGCGGGCGGCCGTGCCCTGGCCGTATTCCTTACGGCCATATTTCCGCATGAAGTCGGCAGCCAGAGCCGGGTTTTCCTGCAACTTGCTGATCGCGCCTGCCGGGATTTGCTTGGCTTGAGGCTCCTGCGGCGCTGGCGCTGCCTGATCCTGTAAGGGCGAATAGACTGGCGTGCCGGAAGGCAGGACCGGATTCGAGGCAACATTGCTGGCAGCCTTTTCGGCGGCGGCGCTGGCCTGACTCTCTTCTAAAGCTTGCTCTTCCTGTCGGGTGGGCTTTTGACCGAGGCCGATCTTGCGAAGCATCGCTCCGGCGAGTTCTGCCGATTGCTTATCGAGGTCGGCCGACATGATCGCGCTAGCGAAGGCTCGGGGCGCATATTCGCCGAAAAGCTGATCGAACTGCTGGGCTACCTTGCGCAGTTCCTGAGCCTGCATATTGGCAGGCGCATTGAGAACGGGCGCAAACAGGCTCTTTGCCTCCGCGACGGTAACGGGAGACTGGTTTGCATCGGAAATCCCCAGCTGCCGCTGCGCATCGAGCCGAGCCCGAACGAGCGGAACAATGGTGGAGGCATCGTTCCAATCAGCTGATTGCGCGGCTTGCTGGACGGCAGGGAAGGATGACACGGCGTCCGCCGGATCATCCTGACGCTTTTTGATGACTTCTTGAGCGCGTTTTTGCGCCCAATCATAATATTGTTGCTGCCGGACATAGCCATCGCTGCCGGGCGTCGGCGCCAAGGTGGCGACGCGACTGGCGATTTCGCCATTCGGGATCAAGGCGAAGTCATTGGTTTGTGCATAGGTGCGCGTGGCAAGGCGGCGCTCCTCCCGGAAATCTGCCTCAGCCTGCGGTCCATATGATGCCGAAACGCGATCAGGCGTCAGGCTATCGAGCGGCTTACCGGTGGCTAGGATGCTGGCATTGTCATCGGCCATGAGGCCTTTGACTGCCGTTGCTTCTGTCTTCCGGTTGAAGTCATTCTGACGTTCACGCTGGAGAATCTCAGTCTCAGCACGATCTGCGATATCCTGGCGCTGGGCTTCCGAAAGCACGCTTCCGAAAAACTTGCTGTCCTCTTTCGTGGATGTGCCGCCGCCAGCGTAATAGGCCTTTGCCGCCCGAAGGCGATTGAGGCCGTTGGAGGCTGTGTTCAGGCCACCTTCCCAGCCTTTCGGTCGTTCGAAGCTGAGGAAGGCTGTGGTCGCTTCGTCGATCGATTTGGCATTGCGAAGTTTGTCGCCAGCCGAGCTTTCAGAGGTCCGCAACTCGTGGTCGATGAACTCCAGCTGAGTTTCAAGGTCGTTGACAGGCTTTCCGCGCGCCGCTGCGAAGGCTTTGAAGGCTCTGGCTCTCCCTGCATTCCATTGTGCAACGCCGATGGAATCGCTGCCGTCGGCACCATCGCCCTTGTTCGTTGCGCCAGGATTGAAGGTTGACTCCACATAGAGGTGCCCGGCGATGGCCGCCGCCTGTTCGGGTGACCACCCCTTGGCCTTAAAGAAGTCGACAATCTGACCGCCCGTCTTGTTCACGTCGACGGGTCGAACAGCTTCTAGCCGCTGCTCCGGCGTCATGGCCTTGAGCAGATTGACTGCTGAGCCTTCCGCCCATTTCTTCCTGAGATCACGTGCGTTGACAGGATCCAGATAGCCAGCCTTTTCCTGGCCGGCGAAGATGGCCGCTCCGGCCTGATAAATCTGCTGGCGCTGTTCGTCCGTCGTGGCGCGCTGAAGATCGTCAGATAGATGATCGAGACGGTCTTGGTCGGCTGCCATGGCCGTGCTGCGACCTATCTTCCAAACGCGATCATCTGCCGAAGCCTTTGCTTTCGCCATGACAGGTGAGTAATCGACCATAAAGCGAGAGCGCTGTCCCTCGTTTGAAATATTCTGGCCAGCTGCCGCGATCGATCGGTCAAAATCTCCCCGCAGACGCTCGATCGTTTTCGGATCGTTCGTCTTGGATAGTTCCTCCTCATACCGGATTTGGGCACTAGCTGCGTCCGCTTTTGCACGAGCGCCCTGCAGGTCCTCCGTCTGCTTGTTCTGGGTTCTGGCCATATAGCCGAGACCAGTGCCAAGATTGGAAATGCCTTGGCCAAAGGATTCCATGCCTCGGGCAACAGAGGTTGTGTCAACGCTCGAAACGGGTCGATCGGAATTGCCGCTTGGTAGACCGCCAAGGTCTTCTGCAGTAGGAAGCCGCGGCATTAGATCGTGTATCCTGAGCGAGCGTTCCAATCCCAATCGTCATCGTTACCAGTTCCGCCCTTCTTTCCAGGCCACAGATCGCCACCATACTTCGCAGCCATAGATCCAAAGCCAGAAGCCAGCGTTCCTGCCGCTTTCCAGTATGATCCCTTCTGCGCCGCCTGACCGGAGACATGCGCGGCACTCGCTGCATCTTCCAAGCCGCGCGCGCGGTTTTCGCCTTGGTACAACGACATCAGTTCTTGGTATTTTCCACGGCCGGCGATGTCTTCGCCGAGCCGGATTACGTCAGGATCCGTCGCTCCTGCACCGGAAGCGGCGGCTCGGGCTTGAAGCGTCGACCCCGCCAGATCTGTTTTTCTCTGAAACTCCATTGCTTGTCGCTGAGAAGCCGCACGCGACTCCTGCGCCTGCTGGGCTAGCTGACGAGCTTTGTAATCCGCGTCGCTCGCAGCCTGATTTCCGGCCGCAATCGTGCTTGCTGCGCCGATGCCGGTTCCAACTGCCGACAGGGCAAGTGCAGCCGGCAGCATCAACGGAGCATGCGCTGCGCCGGAATAATCCAGATGCCAAAGTGCAGGGGTACGATGCAGCATCGTCTATGCAGCCTCCTCGGTGTCATCCCCCTCAATTGGAAAGAAATCGGCCAACGTCATTTCGTGTCTGATCCAGAGATCGGAGCGTGCTAGCTGCGGTAGGTCGAAAGCCGTCATAGATAATGAGCTAGTCCCGAGCCGCCGGCAGAGATCTGGGACCAATCCATCCAGTTTGCGACGGAGGTCCAGAAACGCGGCCTTATCACCGGGCCGCAATGGTCCGCTATTCGGCAGAATATTGAACTCGGTCCAGCGGTCTCTATGGAGTTCGCCTTCTCGACAAAGAACGACCGTATCGCGCGCGCACGTGCTATCGGGATCAAACGTCGAGAAGTCGACCACCTCGCGGACGAGGGTGAAGCTGACCGGCAATACGAGCTGGGGTAAAAGCTGGTTGAATATCTCGCGAAGGCCAGCCGGCGGATCAAACGTCCAGGTACTACCAGAATGACGGCGCGCAACCTGCCACTGATCCTGATCAGAAAGGGGGCTCACCACGATTTCCAAAGTCGGATATGCGATCTCTTGTCGAGCCGCCGCTGCGTCGGGGGTAGCCGTCGACTTGCTGGTAGAGGTTTTTGCCATGAGAGTTAGTTCTCCAGCACGCCGGTTGAGAAGAAGTCGCTGAGCGCTAGATCATGCCTGATCCAAAGATCGGCACGGGCGAGAAGAGGCAGATCGAACGCGGTGCGTCGCGGATCGGGGCAGGTAGGTGCGTACATGTTGGGAAGCATCGATCGAAGCTTGCCTTTGAGGTCGAAAAACGTCGATCCGGTAGCAGGCCGGACCGGGCCTCTATCGGGCGTGAGGCAGAACTCAACCCAAAGGCGGCGGTTTTCACCGCCTTCCTTGCACAGCACATAGGTCAGCCGATGGCTTGGGATTTCCGGATCGAAAGTTTCTATGTCGAGCGGCTGGCGAACGAGCGACAAGCTCTCGACATGCGCAAGGTCTTTGATCCGTACATCTAGCGCTTTTTCAAGCGATGCCGCTGGATCGAACATCCACTGTTTGCCGTTCCTGACGCGAGTCGCGACTTGCCAGAGATCGGAATCCGGAAGGGGAGAGATGAGCATCTGCTCGATGGCATTCCACTTTCGGGAGGATGGCGATTGAGTGAGGTCGACGGCGTTAAGCAATATAGCGATCCCCTTCGGTCGATACTTCTCCCTCGATAGCAGCCGGTTCTTCCTCCTCCGCCGACTGGCGGGCCGCTAGCATTTCGTGGATGAGCGAGAACAGTTCGCCTCGCGCATCGGGCGGCGTTACGCTGGTTACCAAGTCTAGCTGACGGATGAAACGATTGGTCGTGCCCATCGTCCAGGCTGCCTGGTCCAATGCGATGGCGAGGCAGGCGATAGCCGCTGCCGTTTCATGACGCAGCTTCTTGATGGAGTCAGGAGCAGGGGATGTCATTGGCTTATGGTTTCCTTCCGTTGGCTTCGTCCGCGGCGACGGTCGCAAGCGCTATCGGTCCGCAGGTATGTCCTGGCAGCACGACGAACGAGAACCGAGATAGGTTCCCGCTCTTCGGCTGCCTTGGCCTGCAAGGCTCGTAGCAATTCGCCATCGCAGCGGATCTGGAGAGTTTCATCGAGGCGCACGACTAGGCCGCCGCTGCCTGGATTTTCTCGAAGTCCTTGGCTTCAGCTCGGGCCGCTTCCTCCGTCAAACCTTCCTTCATGACCTTGCCATCGGCCTTGCGCATGACGGTCCACTTGGAATGTGGGCCACGATACTTGGCCTCGTATTTCGAATAGTCGCCATCGGCCTTGGCGCCAGAGAGGTCATAGCGATGGAGGACGATGACGTTGGCGAATGCGGGCCCGCTGCTGGTCACCATGAGGTCGACACGTAGCGGGCGATCCTCGAAGAACACGCGAATTTCGCTGAACTGCGAAAGCTGACGAGCCATGTGGCTCCAGTAGACGGGATCGAGAATATCCTCCTCCGAGGTGCCAGCTTCCGGCACAACGAAGTAGGTCAGCTGCTTATGTTCCGCAAAGCTGGCGCGGTTTGGATGAATAGGATTGGCCATGGGGGCTCCGAACGAGATTGTCGACACCCATGAATCTAAGTTCAAGGCCAATAATTATCAAATAAATCAATATGATATATGTCGTTCCGTGTCTGGTCATGTCCAGACATCAGTCATAACGTTGTGGATACAATGTCGCGACAGATCGCCGGCAGCTTGGGTAACGAATAGCCGTGGAGGGATTCCCTGACGCTTCCCATCCGTCCGCCTGAAAGCTCAATCAAACATTCGACAATGAAAAAAGCCAATCTAAACTGAGCTGTTTCAACTGGCCGTTGACGCCAGGGCTTCTGATTGCTGATCAGATGGTATCTTAAAGGGCGGTACGCTCTGGAGCTGCTGGGGGAATATCTCTCGCCAAACGGATGCCGGCGTTTCTGCTCTGCCGCGCTTAGCGGACACTTGAGGAGCGGCCGTGGCTGGCTGGGCATCCCAATGATGCGCCAACTGCTGGAGCTCTGTATCTTCCGGCGTTGGAGGCCGCTGTAGGCGACGTTGCGCCGGCCGATAATGCGGCTATCCCAAGCGCCAGAACCATCCTGCTATCCATGCTCACCACCTCAACTCACTGTTGAGAATCGAAAAAGGTGGAATTTGAGCATCGTTGCACACCACCTTCACTGAGCGCAATTTTGCGCTCAACGCTGTTCCTTTGCCTCGTCACTGCCCGCCAAGGCCTCTGAAGCCCGAAGACCATCTGAAAGGAGGAATGCGAAGCGCCGGGCAAAATCGCGCTTCTCCGGAAGGGACATGTTGGACCAGCCGACGGCCTCGATAGGGCCACCATCCTTGCCGGTCAGCTCATGCTTTTCGATGAACATGCCGCGATATTTGGCGAGAGAGTTCAGGGCCGCCATCTTATCGTGCATCTTGATCTTGATACCCGTCTGGGTCAGCGACACTTCGGAAACCGCAGCAGCCGTATTCTCGTCGATCGTTTCGCTCGGAACCAGCTCTACGGGATAGATGCGCAACCCGTTCGGATCGGCATTGTCCGAGGTTTGGTCGACAGGGCTTTTGCCCCACTGAACGGCCTTTCGGATATCGGAGAAAGCGATCTTGGAAAGTTCGGCTGCGATGCGTTCGGCGGTGGCGCCGGCAGCTTGAGCGGCCACCTCCAACAGCTCCGCTATCCTTAACTTCACCTTAACGTCACTTAACAACCGAGAGGCGGCCGCGTCGACAACGGTATCGGCTCCGGCCTCGTAGCCGGCGCTCTTATAAGCCTCCCGCTGAGAGGCGCCTTTGGCGATGGCTTGAGCAAAAAGCTCGTGCCGGGGATTGTCTAAAACAGGCATTCGATTTCCTTTTCTTACGCTGTTCCCTGAGGCGGGCGCTGCTGCATTTCGTAACGGAGGAGGGCGTTCACTCCGTCCTGAAGGTACTCCATGGCGTTGAGGCCGGCCTGGAGGGCATTGTCGGGGTCTTCGATGGAGAGGATCAGGGCCGTCCGGAGCTGGCTGCTCGCCTCCAGGAAGGCTGAGCGCGCGAGATTCACGTCCGGGCTTTTGTGATCCGGCTCGTAGAGGTGCTTGAGGGATAGGGCTTCCAGATCGCTCATGGTGCATTTCCCTCGATCAGGTCCAGAACGGCCCCGGCGATTCCAGCTGCTGTCCCGTCAGCCTCGCGGGTCACCGCCTCTCGGATGGCTTGAGCTGGGACGCCATGCTGAAAGGCAATCGACAATGCCACGGCAGCATCTCGGGCGTCGGCGCCGAGGGGGCTGGTCGCCTTGGAGCAGTCGATAAAGACTTCGGACACGCGGCCATCTGGATAACGGGATAGGCCGACGACATAGGCCAAGCCACGGAATTCGAAGTCAATGAGTTCTGATGAGCGGCGGTTGGGGAGGCGGGCGCGATTCATTGGCTGTCCCTCAGGGGCCGATAGAAGGACGTGGACCCATTGCCAAGACGCGCCTGCTTGGCGTCCATGGCAAATATGTGATGACCGTCCATCAGGAATGCCAGACCAAGACGGTCGATACGCGACCATGGTTGGGACGGATCGGAGCCGAAAAAATCATCAGGGCTCCAACCGAGAGAGGCCGCGATATCCGACCACTCCGAGCAGAGCAGGGGACCATCTCGGAGGAATGCCCGCCAACGATGAGGGGGCATGTCCTGGAACGGGCCCTTACTGGCCACATCATGAAAGGCGGCGACAAATGACGGATTTCCAGTGGGAGCTATGACCGGTGGTCGCACGCTTTTGGCACTAATGGCACTATTGGCACGCGATGTAGAGTTGCCGTTTGGTGCACTTTGGGGCTCCAGTCCATGTCCGCCTACTGTGCCAATAGTGCCATTAGTGCCGATAGACGGGCCTTCTGGCACTAATGACACTATTGGCACACTGCGGAGAGAATCCGGTTCCGGGTGTGCAGCCTCAACCGAGGCGAGTGCAAGCGTGAGCCATTTGCTCATTGCTTCCCTCCGAAGACAGTCGGGTTGACGATGAAGTTTTTGGCGCGTTTGCCATATGTGCCGCCGGCGCGGGAGAACGCCTCCCGGATCAAGCCGCCCTCAACCAGCACGTCGCATGCCGCATCCATCGCTGCTGGTTCGCGTAGGCTTCCACCAACGGTCCGACGCACTTCGCGGGCATTGAACCGGTGCAGGCCCTCGGCTCGGATATGCTTGGCCAGGGTCATGGCAAGCCTATCGCCTTTGGGAATTGCGGCGTCCCCGAAGGCCCGCTGCGCCATCGGAAGGAAATAGCCGTCGATTAAACCCGCTGCGCTTTTTACCGCCATTTCCGAGATGCAGGTTGGTTCAGCCTTTTCCGAGGATGCCGACCAGATCAGATATTCGAGAACAGCCGAAAGGCGCAGGCAATGTCCACGGGCCTTGCCGATGGCGCCGGCAAAGGGACCGGTGGCGTTTTCGGCCCGAGCCTGCATGTCCTGCGCAAATATCTCCAGAGCAGCTTCCGCCGCGTTGGAAAGCGGAACGATACGAGGCTGCACGTGGCCATCCTGGTCCACATTCATAGCCAGGGATGCTAGTCGACCGAACGCGGCCTGAGCGCCTGAATTGTTGGCGTGGTCGCGCGACAGGCGAAAGGAGGGGATGGCGTCCGGCCACAGCCAGAGGAACCGGCTGACAAGTCCATCGTCGGGTGTATCGAGTACATCCGTCAGTTTGTCGGGCTGGATGCCCCCGACGATGCCGATGCTGAGATGGGAAATGCGAATGGGCTCAGGTGAACGACGCCGGTCAATGACGTAGCTCCGTCCGCCGTAGCTCTCCAAGGCAAAGGCCCGATCCGATCCGCCGCCGCCGTAGCGATCGAACGCGCCAAACCATCCTGAAAGCTCGTCGCGAACGAGCAGCAGACCACGCGGCAACCCAGCGGCGAGAACACCAAGGCTTTCCGTCGTGGCATCGGCAACGCGAACACGGGGTCGCAATGGTTCATCAGGATCTTCGGCATCGTCGGGCATGGGCGGCGGCGGAATGTTCCCTTTCCGGGCCTCCGAAACTTCTTTCTCCCAAATCTCTCGACTGGCCCGCGCCACCTGCTTTTTCAGTTCGTATTCGCGCTTGTCGAGATCGAAACCCGCCGCAAGCAGTTCTTCGGCGTATTGGAGCAGATCATAAGAAGCGTCGATCGCGGGACTTTTGCCAGAAGACGGACTGCCGACGACAGCAAGCCACAGACAGGGCGGCTCCTTCCATTCGGCACCGGCAGAGGGCCAGCGGACATTGCCGAGTAAGGCCGCGACGTTGGCGAGGAGACCGGCCGCAACATAGTCGACTGGGGCTGACACATTTACGGCAGCCTGCTGGGCCCATGTCGACCAGAACGATCCGAGCAGCTTCACGGGGAAGGGCTGAGCGGGCCGGCGGCCGTTACCCAAGAGAGACATATCGGGATCAGGCCACCGATCTCTGCCCGGCAGTTGCTGACTGGAGAGGCCGTTGAACGGATGGATTTCATCATGGGGAGGGGGATCGTTGTAAAAAGCCATATCAGGCGGCTTCCTTCCGGGAAGGTTGAATGTTGATGTGAGGGGTGAGAGAGGCGAAGGCGCGCCGCAGATGGCGAGCCTGCTGCCTGGAATGAACCGCGAGGGCTCCAGCGTCACGAAGTGCGATGGCGGCACCAGCCATGTCGATAACAAGTACGCCGTGTCGCTCGGCCTTGAGCCAATCGGCAGGATCCGAAAAGACGGGCAGGGGCTCCCCGAGTCGCGGAGCGAAAATGTTCTGCAATCCGGCCATCGGGACATGGCGCCGCCATGCTGCGATGACATGTTCCTTGGGCCGCCATGCGACGACGTCGACGACTTCGCCACTTTCATCACGCGCTGGCAGGACAAAGGCCGACGCGGCGGCCGTGTCCGGTAATTCAGATGCGAAGGAGAAAGAGCCACCGTCGTCATCGAACACGACAAGGGCACGACTCAAGAGAAAGCCGCACTCTTCCGGATCATGAGCAATAGATGCGGTGCTGATGCCCTGTGCTCGCAACCAGTCCAGATCGGACTGACGCAGAGGAGAGGTGTTTGCCCAGAAGGCTACCATGATCTCATTCATGGGCGGCCTCCAAAGTCTTGACGATAATCTTTACAGCGTCATCAGGTGCGGGAAAGTTCGGCGTCCATTCGCGATGCGCGTAGCCCGCGTGCTCAGCAAGCAAGCGTACCGTAGCGAGACCCATCTGCGGGTAGCGGCTGAAGAGCCAATTTTCAAAGCTACCGCCACGAGGAGTGACCCGGTGGCCGATATGAGAAATATGCGACTTCTGCTTCACATTTAAACCCTCATGGTTGAGGGCCGGCGTTTCGATGTTGCGCCTTATCGAACAATCACCTACAACAGCGTTGTCAGACAGCTTTTGCAGACGATTTTTCGGCCAGCGCTCTTATCGAGCTGCTGGCCGTTTCTATTTTTTCTTCCCGGACGCGCTACCAGAATGGCTGTTGGTCCAATCAACCAGGCCACCAAATTTCCAATACTTCCTGCGGCCGATGGTGATCGGTGGCGGCACGACGCCAGAAGCGGATAGGCGGTCTAAATGACGCTCAGAGATGCCTAAAAATTCGGAGGTACGCGCCTTGCTCAATAGACGATTGTGCTCGAAAGTCGAAGCGCCGTCGACTGCTTGACCTCCTTCCTTATACTCAATTGCCATATGCATTCCGCGCTCCATTCTTTTGCTCGAAAACACCGCCGAGGCCCTCGGCAAATATGTCGAGACCTGTCTCGACATTTCATGAGACAGAGAATGATGCTGGGGGAACGCGAACAAAAGAAACGCGATCACGCTTATAATGGGCGATAAATAGACGATAAATTCTATTTAACGCTTTGCCGAAAACATTTAGCGCTTTCCCCAGGGGCTGGCGCGCCCTTTATAATGTCGGGTAATGGCGTCTATGACGGACTTTGTTTTCCCCGGTACATGCGTCAGTCCATTGTCCGCCGCCCATATAAGCAATGCATCGGCTTGCTGGGTAAGTGTCTTCTCTATCTGGCCGGACTGCACCCTGCTGTCGAGCTCAGCCAACATCTCACGCATGGCCGAAGGGCGCCCGGCTACACGGGGGAGATCGTCATTCTCCGGCGGCGGCGGCACATTTTGGGGCTCTGTATCAATGCGGTAGCCTGCCAGATGAGCTTCGAAGCTCGTGGCAGCGATAAGTATGTCGCCCGAGAGACAGCGATTTCCATCGATATATTCGAGATGACCGCTGTCTATTGAATCCACGGCTGAGGACGGTCGCCAAACTTCAGCAGGAAGCTTGCGGGACACCTTGCCCGTTTTGAGCAGCAAAAAGGCCTTTAAGATATCTTGTACCAGAAGCGATCGAATTTCCCTTCGTTCGGCTTCGTAGGAACGATCATAATCACCGTAGATATAGTTCACCGCGCCTGGGAACAGGTCGGAGCCGTTTTCGACGCCTCTCAAGACTTCGTCCATCCGCTCGCCATAGTCCGGATCAGCCCATGTGATGCCACCGGGATAATGTAGAGGCCCAGTGGTGGATGGGCGTTTCTTCGTCTTGAACGCGCGTAGGCGCTCTACAGCATCTTGCAACGACAGGTAGCCGTGCGGCGCGATGACTGTCATTCTGCCGCCTCCGCAGCAGCGGGCGGCGTCACAAGAGCCGTCACATGATCGGCCCAAGCCTGGAGCGCTTCCCGCTTTTCTTTGTCGTAACGAGAATAATTGTATGTGCCGGCCACGCCTGCTCGATGGCCGGATACGTGGTTCAATATCTCCTCAACCACGTGCGGCAAGATGCCGATGTTGTTCATTCCGGTTGATACGGATCGGCGAATATCATGGATGCGCCACGAGGCCATCTTGAAACCGGCTTTCTTTATCCGTTTGTCTAAAGCTTCCTTTGCATTCGAAAAGCCGGAAAATCCGCCCTCTCCATAGCCGAACACAAAATCTCTATTGTCTCTGATCGGTTGCTTATCGATGATGTTCTGTGCTGCGGCGGGCAAAGGCAGCGATAGCGGCAAGGCGTTTTTCGTTCGGTGTCCAGGAACCACCCACGAACCGCTGGCGGATATCTCGCTCCTGCCCATGCAGGCGACCTCATCACGTCGCGACGCAAGAAGTATTAAGAGCTTCACAATCGAACCGAAATGATCGTCGCCAGAATACCGCCAGATCAGCACCAACTCATTGTCAGAAAGAACACGATCGCGCTTCTGTTCTTTTGTCGCCTTGTTGGAGCCGGCGACTGGATTGCCGTTCGCCAAACCCTCTCCGATGGCCCAGCTGTATAGCGAATGGAGAGAGGCTCGAGCTCGGTTTGCGGTGTAACCGCCTTTTTCATCCGCAATCGTACGAATCCGAGCGGCGACGTGGGCCAGCTTGATCTCATTGATTTCGGATTGCTTCAGCGGCGCCCATAGGGTCTTTAAGTGATACTCCAATGCCGCCGCCGACGATTTTCGGAGATCCTTGCTAACAGCAGCAATGTATTTTTTAGCAACGATCTCCAGCGTCACCAATTTCTTGGCGGCATCAAGCTTATCTTTCTGCTTTTCGGCTTGAGGATCGACGCCGAGCCTCACCTGTGCCCGCGCCGTATCGGCTAGATCGTAGGCGGGGCCAAACGTATCAGCGAGATTTTCGCCCGCATCAACGGACAGAAGGATATACCGACGTTGTTTCCCTCTAAACCTGTACTGATAGATCCAGGTTCTACTAACAGCCGGCCGGCGGCCACTTCCCGCCCTCAAGCGCAGGCCAAACCCAGAGAAGCCATCATCGAAATAGATCACCTCCGTCTTACCTGGCGGCAGCGCCAATCTGGAAACAGTTGCCTTGGTGAACTTCATCGTCGATCGCTGTTATGTTTAAGCAGGGAAGCAATGGGGAAGCATGAGTCTGTCTTATTATGTCACGAACCGTCCGGACAAGTCAGAGGGTACCCATGCAATATCAAGGGAAAAGCTGTGATTAAATCGGACCTGTCTAGCCCTGGCTAAATTGAGCATCTGACTTTTAATCAGAGGGTCATGGGTTCGAGTCCCATCGCGCTCACCACTTAAAGTGGTTATTTTATTAGAGAAAGTGGCTGGATCCTGGAGGCGCGGGGCCGCTAGAACGCGCGTGGTGACCAAATGGTGATCAGCAGATAGGGGTCTGTGGGGACATGCAATATCCGCCAGAGGAGCGTCTCAATGACGCTGCTGAGGAGAGGCGCGCTGTGAGGCGTCCACCGAGTGTGTTGGGTCGTCCCCTTCGTCGTCAATCAAGGTTCGTGGTGGGCGAGCAGCTTTTCGAGAAGCGAGTCGCTGTACAGCGCGACCACAGATGAGGGTCCTTATCCACTTCGAGAAGGCTTCGATGATAGGCTCCCACGGCATTATTATACTCGCCGGCAAGAGCGGATGCGTGCTCGTCGCGACGCCATGTGCAACTAGCTGATAGCTTGTTGAATTTCAGCATTCTGTTGCCCGACGAGAAGGTGGAATTCATCCTCCGATCCGTTCTCGAACTGGCGTGCGGCGCATCGAACTATGTGCCGATGTATGCCTGCGACACGCGGCGCGCGATCTTCTCTCCGAAAGAGGATACGTCGCTCGTCAGTCTGGCTTCCTAAGCGAGCGGCGCCTGATAGGCTTCAGTGGCTGATCATCCAGGGTCGTTCTGATGGGAAAGATTTGCCGCCATCGGCCCTGAAAACAGCCTTTGATTGACGTTGCCCGCTGCAGCAGGCGCAGCCGGCTCGATGTTTCTTGCCGGCCGTTTCCGAGTGACCAGAGAGCTTTGGCTCGTGGCGGCTTCGTTCGTTGGTGGCGAAGGCGCCCCGTCTCGCAGCATCCATTCCGAGCACTTGGGGCGCGGTCAGAATCGCACGTTCGGAAGCAACACCGCAGGACGGACAATCGCAGGGGTCGGCCGACAACACCATGGGACGTATCTCGGTGAAGGAACCGCATTGGGTGCACAGATATTCATAAACCGGCATGGTATTTGACCTGATGGTTGTCGATCGGTGGAACGCTCCGCATGGGAGCGTTCCATTTTTGGGGTTCACTTATCTAGTGAGAGAGGCACGTCGATCGAGCCGTCGAGGAATTTGGTCGGGCCGGCGGCCGACGGCTTGATATCGAAATCGAAGATTTCGGTTGGCAGCCATAAGGTGGCGCAGGCATTGGGAATGTCGACGACGCCCGAGATATGTCCTTGCACCGGTGCGGTGCCGAGAATCGCATAGGCCTGTGCCTTCGTGTAACCGAACTTGGTGAGATATTCGATGGCGTTGAGGCAGGCTTGGCGATAAGCAACATGCACGTCGAGATAGTGCTGCTTGCCCCACTCATCGACGGAAATGCCTTCGAAAATCAGGTAATCGCGATAGTTGGGCGTGATCGGGCTCGGCTTGAAGAGCGGGTTCTTGATGCCGTATTTCGCGACACCATCCTTAATCACGTCGACTTTCAGATGCAGCCAGCCTGCCATTTCGATGGCGCCACAGAAGGTGATTTCGCCATCGCCCTGGCTGAAGTGCAGATCGCCCATCGAAAGTCCGCCGCCTTCCACATAGACGGGGAAATAGATCTTCGAACCGCGCGACAGATCCTTGATGTCGCAATTGCCGCCATGTTCGCGAGGCGGTACGGTACGCGCGCCCGTGGCTGCTGCCTTGTCGCGCGCCTCGCCTTTCAAGCGGCCCATATGGGCGGTGGGCGCGAAGGGCGGGTTGGCCAAAGGTGGCACGCGGGTTGGATTGGTGGCGATGAAATCGATTTCGCGTTCATTCCATGTATCGAGCAGCTTGTGATCGGGCAGGCAGCCGATCAAGCCCGGATGGATCAGGCCCGCGAAGTTTACGCCCGGCACATGGCGCGATTTGGTGAACATGCCTTGAAAGTCCCAGATCGATTTCTGGGCGAGGGGGAAGTGATCGGTGAGGAAGCCGCCGCCATTCTTCTTGGAAAAGAAGCCATTGAAACCCCATTGATTGTTCGGCATTGCGCCGACGTCGAGCAGGTCGACGACGAGAAGATCGCCAGGCTCGGCCCCCTTCACACCAATCGGGCCGGATAGAAAATGAACGATCGACAGATCGATGTCGCGAACGTCATCGGCGGAGTTGTTGTTTTTGATGAAGCCGCCAGTCCAATCGTAGGTCTCGATGATAAAGTCATCGCCGGGCTTGACCCAGGCTACCATCGGAATGTCCGGGTGCCAGCGGTTGTGGATCATATCGTTCTCATAGGGCGACTGAGTGAGATCGACCTTGACGATGGTATCGGGCATAATTTGCTCCTCCAGTTCCATTGCAGTTGACAGGATTGTGGATGGCGCTCGCTCAGACCGAGAGAAAGCTGGCCACTTTTGCTTCGTCGATATTGGCGCGCTCGTCCTCATGGACGATCTCACCGTTCTCCAGCACCAAAACGCGATCGGCGATGTCGAGTGCGAACGAAAGGACCTGTTCAGAAACGATGATCGACAGGCCCTTTTCATCGCGGATGCGTTTGAGAGTGCGTGCCATCTCGCGGATGATGGAGGGCTGAATCCCTTCCGTTGGTTCGTCCAGCAGCAAGACTTTTGGGTTGCTCGCCAGGGCACGGGCGATCGCAAGCTGCTGCTGCTGGCCACCAGAGAGATTGCCGCCGCGCCGATGACGCATTTCCAGCAAAACCGGAAAGAGTTCATAGATGTCTTCGGGAACGTCGCTACGGCCGGTCACCGTCAAGCCAGTCTCGATGTTCTCCTGCACGGTCATGGTGGAGAAGATCATTCGGCCCTGCGGCACATAAGCGAGGCCCTTGGCCACGCGCTCGAAACTCTTCAGCCCGGCAATTTCGCTGTCATCGATGGCGATCCGTCCGCTCGCTGTCGGCACCACGCCCATCAGCGCTTTCATCAAGGTCGTCTTACCCATGCCGTTGCGGCCCATGATGGCGACGATTTCGTCCGGCTTAACCGTGAAGTTCAGGCCGTGTAGGACTTCGCTTTGACCATAGGCAACGTGTAGATCGGTCACGCTCAGCATGCTCGTTCCCCTAATGACCGAGATAGACTTCGACGACCTTCGGGTCGTTTTTGACATGCTCCATGCGGCCTTCCGACAAGACCTTGCCTTGGTGCAGGACGGTGACCCGGTGGGCGATGTCCTCGACGAATTTCATGTCGTGTTCGATGACGATCACCGAGCGGCCAACAATGATCTTGTGAAGTAACTCCGCCGTTTTCTTGCGCTCGGACACGCTCATGCCCGCGACGGGCTCGTCGAGCATCAGAAGCTCTGGGTCTTGAATCAGCAGCATGCCGATTTCGAGCCATTGCTTCTGGCCGTGGCTCAGGAATTCGCCGCGTTCGTCGAGCCTGTCCTTTAAAAAAATCATCTCCGCGATTTCATGAATGCGGTCGCGGACCTCGGCATCGCGGCGGAAGGTCAGAGCGCCCAAGACGGAGCGGCCACGCGGGTAGGAAATTTCAAGGTTCTCGAAGACGGTCAGATCGTCATAGATGGATGGTGTCTGGAATTTTCGGCCAACGCCGGCCTGCACGATCTTGTTTTCGCTGAGCCTGGTTAGTTCGGTGCCCTTGAATTTGATCGAGCCAGCCGTCGCCTTGGTGCGTCCACAGATCAGATCGAGGACCGTCGTCTTGCCGGCGCCATTCGGGCCGATGATGACGCGGATCTCGTTTGCATCGACATAGAGCGAGAGGTCGTTGACGGCCTTGAAGCCGTCGAAGGAGACCGTCAATGCTTCCACGGTGAGTAGGAAGTCGGGCGCCATGGCATCGGAAAGAGGAGCGGGGGTGACGTTCATGGCGTTGGCTTTCTTGGGCTTTCCTGACGTTGGCTCGTTCATTCCGCGGCCGCACCGCGCGGGGTTGGCGGATCGGCGTCGGCGATGGTCTTGCCGCGTTTCAGGAGGCGGCCGAGGCGCGGTGCGATA
Organism: Methylocella sp. CPCC 101449; assembly: GCF_031921685.1. Lineage (NCBI taxonomy): Bacteria > Pseudomonadati > Pseudomonadota > Alphaproteobacteria > Hyphomicrobiales > Beijerinckiaceae > Methylocella > Methylocella sp. CPCC 101449. The sequence goes on from NZ_JAPDHU010000004.1 coordinate 606,027, forward strand.
TAGCTTTCGTAAATTCCGGCCAGACCGTTGGGGAAGGCCAGCACGACGGCGATGAAAAGGCCACCAAGACCGAGCAGCCAAAGTTCCGGAAAGCTCTCAGAAAAGGCTGTCTTTGCCCAATTGACCAGCAAGGTGCCGTAGACCGCGCCAAAGAGCGACAGCCGGCCGCCGACGGCCGTGTAAATCACCATTTCGATCGATGGGATGATACCGACGAAGGAGGGCGACATGAAACCGACTTGCAAGGTGAACATGGCGCCGCCAAGTGCCGATAGGGCCGCCGCCAGGCAGAAGACAAAGGTTTTGAAGCTGGCGACGCTGTAACCGGAGAAACGAACCCGGTCCTCCTTGTCGCGCATCGCCACGAGAATGCGCCCGAGCTTGGATTGCCGTACGAGGAAACCGAGCAGAATGCAGGCGAGGAGAAGCAACGCATTGGCGAAATAGAGAATGTATTTCGCGTGATCGGTGCGAATATCCCAGCCGAGCATGGTGCGCAGGTCGGTGATGCCATTGATGCCGCCGGTATAACCCTGTTGCCCGATGATCAGAATGGTCAGGATCGCGGCGATGGCCTGCGTAATGATGGCGAAATAAACACCGCCGACGCGGCGTCTGAACATGGCCGTTCCGATGACGTAGGCAAGAGCCGTTGGGACCACGACGACTGCGATCAACGCAAGAGGCAGGCTGGTAAACGGTTTCCAGAACCATGGAAGTTCGGTGAGTTGATTCCAATCCATGAAGTCGGGAATGCCGGGGGTCGACTGGATCTTGGTGTTTTGGACACTTGAGGCTTCCAGCTTCAAGAACATGGCCATGCAATAGCCGCCGAGCCCGAAGAATATGCCTTGTCCCAGGCTGAGAATGCCGGCGTGCCCCCAACACAAGACAAGGCCGATGGCGACGAAGGCATAGGTCAGATATTTGCCGATCAGATTGAGTCGAAAGATATCCACTGCGAGCGGGAGGACGATCAGGATCAAGAGAGCGAGAAGGACGAAGCCGATCGCTTCCGAACCGGACAGAAAGCCGAACTTGAAATGGCTCTTGGTAGACCCGTTGTTGTTCATTGAGGCCTCAGCGACGAACCTTGAGAGTGAACAGTCCCTGTGGACGCAGCATCAGAATGGCCACGACACTGAGCAGGGTGAGAACTTTGGCGATCGAGCCGGAGAGGAAGAATTCCAGGGTCGATTGCGCTTGGGAGATGGAGAGCGCGGACAGGATCGTGCCGAGCAGGCTTTGCGCGCCGCCAAACACCACGACGAGGAAGGTATCGACGATATAAAGCTGGCCGGCCGTGGGCCCGGTGGAGCCGATCATGGTGAAGGCGGAACCGGCGACGCCCGCGATGCCACAGCCGATGCCGAAGGTGTAGCGGTCGACCTTTTCCGTATTGATGCCGACGGCGCCTGCCATTGCTCGATTTTGCACCACGGCGCGGACCTGTTTGCCCCAGCGGGAGCGAAACATCATGAGGCCGACGATGGTGGTGATGACCAATGTCAAAGTCATCACGAAGAGCCCGTTGATCTGGACCTCGATCGTATCGGTGAGCTGCAAGGAACCCATCATCCAGGATGGCAATTCAACGCCGACTTCGCGTGGGCCAAAGACTGAGCGATAGACTTGCTGCAGAATAAGGCTCAGTCCCCAGGTGGCGAGAAGCGTGTCAAGTGGGCGCCGGTAGAGATGGCGGATCAACGCCCATTCCACCAATATGCCGAGACTGCCCGAGGCCACGAAGGCAAGTGCCATGGCGATGAAGAAATAAGCGGGAAACAGGCTGGGCAGATAGGTGATGAAGAGCTGTGAGCATAGATAGGTCACGTAGGCGCCCAGGATCATGAATTCGCCGTGGGCCATGTTGATGACGCCCATCTGGCCGAAGATGATAGCCAGTCCTAGGGCCATAAGGAGATAGACCGAGAACAGGATCAGGCCGGCGAAGCCCTGCATCACGAAAATCGAGCCGAGCTCGCTCAGCGTGTAGCTTTCGAACATGGAATGCTCCCGTCGCGGAAATGCGCGATGGCCGTCGGGGCTTGCCCGCTTGGTCGAACGAAAGGAAAAGGGGCGCGGCGAGAGCGCCGCGCCCTCCGTTTATTGGTAGCCCTTGGGAAACGGATCGGGCTCCATCAGATCGGCCGTTTCGTAGACTACCTCATATTGTCCATCGGTCTTGGCGCGGCCGACGCGGGTCTTCGACCAGAGATGATGGTTGGGGTGAATTTTCACATAGCCTTCGGGGGCGCCCTTGAATTCGATATCGGGTGAGGCCTCCGCAACCTTGTCGATATCGAAAGAACCGGCTTTTTCGACCGTGAGTTTCCACAGCCACGGACCGAGATAAGCAGCCTGCGTGACGTCGCCGATGACAGTTTTTTCGCCCCACATCTTTTTAAATTCCGAGACGAAGGCTTTATTGTTCGGATTGTCGAGCGATTGGAAATATTTCATGCAGGCATAGGCGCCGGCGATATTTTCGCCGCCAATGCCATCAATCTCATCTTCCGTGACCGAAATGGTCATCAGCGTCTGTTTGGTGAGATCAATGCCTGCCGCCTTGAGCTGTTTGTAGAACGCGACGTTCGAACCGCCGACGATGATGGCGTAGATCACGTCCGGCTTGGTCAGCTTGATCTTGTTGATGACCGAGTTGAACTGGGTATGGCCGAGCGGGAAATATTCCTCGCCGACGACCTTCGTCTTGAGCTTGTTCTCGATATGCTTGCGCGCGATCTTGTTAGAGGTGCGCGGCCAGATATAATCCGAGCCCAGGAGATAGAAAGTTTTCGCGCCTTTCTCCTTCGCCACCCAGTCGAGACCCGCCAGAATCTGCTGGGTCGCTTCCTGGCCGGTGTAGATGACGTTCTTCGATTGCTCCAATCCTTCATAGAAGGTCGGATAGTAGAGCATGCCGTTGTATTGTTCGAAGACCGGCAGAACCGCCTTGCGCGAGGCCGAGGTCCAGCAGCCCATCACCGCCGCGCATTTGTCGTTCACCAACAGTTTCTTGGCCTTCTCGGCGAAGGTCGGCCAGTCGCTGGCGCCGTCCTCCTGGATGAACTTGATCTTGCGTCCCAGAACGCCGCCGGAGGCGTTGATCTGTTCGATGGCGAGCTTCTCGGCTTGAACCGAGCCGGTTTCGGAAATCGCCATCGTGCCGGTCACCGAATGCAGGATGCCGACGGTGACTTCCGTATCAGTGACGGCGAGCCCGGTTGTGTTGACCACGGAGGTCGCCGGAGCCTGAGCGAAAGCCGATCTCGGAAGTAATCCAAGGAAGGGCACACTCGCCATTCCCATCAAGAGTTTACGTCTCAGTGCGGAAGGAAGCTTGGGATCGTCCTGGTTGTTCAACATGCTTGACCTGCTCGGCGAGAGGTTCTGGCTTGCACGGGATCGTCAGCCGATGCGGGCATGCTGGTCGATTTTATTGCGCCGCAGCAATACGTCGTATGAGGGCGCGCGTTACGTCGTTTACTGCCGCCTGATTACGTCGAACGACGTAATGGCGCGGTGCGGTGCCGGATCGCGCCTCCCAACCGGTCCGTCGCCGCACGATCATGCGCAGGAAGTGGCAAGGAAAATGCATTGATTTTCATGGGTGGCCGGTAGCTTAACCGGAACGGGAACACATGGGTTTCCGGGTCCCAGGGACAGGAACGCGCTCAAACAAGCGTGGGTAGAAGGAGGTTGTGAGCTGGAGCGCGCGGGCATGGGGGCACATCAGAAAATCCTGAGAGTCCGGCGGGATTACAACCAATGGGTCGCCAATCAGACTCTCGAGGACTATGCGCTCCGCTTCACGGCCAAGAAGGCGCGGCGCTGGTCGGCCTTTCGCGTCGCCAATACCGCCATCGGCAGTATTTCGTTTCTAGCCCTTGAAGCGATCGGCGGCGCGATCACGCTCACTTATGGATTCAGCAACGCCATGGCGGCCATTCTCGTCGTCGGCGCGCTTATCTTTCTGACTGGTTTTCCGATCAGCTATTACGCCGCCAAACATGGCGTCGATATCGATCTGCTGACACGCGGCGCGGGCTTTGGTTATTTGGGCTCGACGATCACTTCGCTGATCTACGCTTCCTTCACCTTCATTTTCTTCGCGCTCGAAGCGGCCATCATGGCCAAGGCGTTGGAAATGAGTACAGGGCTGCCGGTCGTCTATGGCTATCTGGTGAGCTCGCTGATCGTGATCCCTTTGGTGACCTACGGTTTCACCTTCATCAGTCGTTTCCAACTTTGGACCCAGCCGCTCTGGATCTTGCTGCATATCCTGCCGTTCGCGTTCATCGCGGTCTACGATAGCGGCACCAGCGAAGGTTGGATGCGTTATACGGGTCGCCTTGGCCATGTTGATGGATCCTTCGATCTCTTGTTGTTTGGTGCCGCTGCCGGCGTGGTTTTTTCACTGGTCGCGCAGATTGGCGAACAGGTCGACTTTCTGCGGTTCCTGCCGCGTCAGCGTCGCGGCAACCGATTGAGCTGGTGGGTTGCATTGATCGCTACCGGACCGGGCTGGATCATACTCGGGACGATCAAGCTGATCGCCGGCTCGTTTCTTGCCTATCTGGCCTTCCGCTACGGAATACCTCCGGCCGATGCGTCTGAGCCGACGCATATGTATTTCGTGGCTTTCACCTATGTCGTTCAAGATCCGCGCGTTGCTTTGGCGATCGCGGCGATTTTCGTGATCATTTCGCAGCTCAAGATCAACGTCACCAATTCCTACGCCGGCTCTATAGCCTGGTCTAACTTCTTCTCTCGGTTGACGCATAGTCATCCTGGCCGAGTTGTCTGGCTTGTTTTCAATGTCGTGATCGCCCTGCTCCTGATGGAGTTAGGCATCTACAAGAGCTTGGAACATACCTTGGGGCTATACGCGCATGTCGCGGTCGCTTGGGTTGGAACGCTCGTCGCCGATCTTGTCATCAACAAGCCCCTGGGCTTGAGCCCGCGCAATATCGAGTTCAAACGCGCCCATCTCTACGACATCAATCCTGTCGGCTTCGGCAGCATGCTGATCGCCAGCCTCGTATCGATTTGTGCCTATATGGGGCTGTTGGGCGATATCGCGGGTGCGCTTTCTTGTTTCATCGGTCTAGCCGTGGCCTTCGTCATGGCCCCCTTGATTGCCTATCTGACCAAGGGGCGTTTTTACATCGCGCGCGCGGCGCCGAGCGACTGGGCAAAATTCAGCGAAATCCGCTGCTGTATCTGCGAACACCATTTCGAGACGGAGGATATGACCAACTGCCCGGCTTATGCTGGGCCGATCTGCTCGTTGTGCTGTACGCTCGACGCGCGCTGCAACGATCAGTGCAAGGAGAAGAGCCGGCTTTCAGATCAGATTTTGGCGGGTTTGTCGGCTTTCTTGCCTGATGCCGTTCTCAAGAAATTGAATTCGAATCTCGGCCACTATCTTGGCCTGCTTATACTGGTCAGCGGAACCATTGGTGCGGTCCTGGCGCTGGTCTATTGGCAAACGCTTTTGGAAACGGGTCCGCCTCACGCGCTTATCGGTGCCGCCATGCTGAAAGCCTTCCTCGGCTTGGCGCTGATTGCTGGTATTGTCTGTTGGCTATTCGTGTTGGCGCACGAGAGCCAGGCCGTCGCGCAAGAGGAGTCGGTGCGCCAGACCAGTCTTTTGATGCAGGAAATCGAAGCTCACGAGCGCACCGATCGCGAATTGCAGAAGGCCAAGGAAGCTGCGGAGGCAGCCAATTTAGCCAAGAGCCGCTATCTGGTCGGCATCAGTCATGAATTTCGAACGCCCCTCAACGCCATTCTGGGCTATGCGCAACTGATCGATCGTGACGGATTTCTGCCGCCCAATCGGACCAATGCGCTGCGCACTATCAGGCGCAGCGGCGAGCATCTCGCCGGCCTTGTCGAAGGGCTGCTCGATATCGCCAAAATCGAAGCAGGAAAGCTGGAGCTTCAACGCGATACCGTCCGGCTTTATGATTTTCTCGAACAAATCGTCGACATGTTCAGTCTGCAAGCCGAAATGAAGGGCATTGGCTTCAGCTTCAAGAGTGTCGACAATCTGCCAGAATATATTCGAACCGACGAGAAGCGCTTGCGTCAGGTTCTGATCAATTTGCTCTCGAACGCCATTAAATTTACCGCCTCGGGCGAGGTCCGTTTTGTCGTGCGTTGCCGTAACGACGTTGCCGAATTCGCGATCGAGGATACGGGCATTGGTATTGCCCCGGACAATCTCGATCGCATTTTCATGCCGTTCGAACGTATCGAAAATCCCAATACCCCTTGGATACCTGGGACAGGGTTGGGGTTGACGATCACCAAATTGATGACCGAGGTGATGGGGGGCAAGATTTCGGTGACTAGCCGGCTGGGTGCGGGCAGCCGCTTTACCGTGCGCTTGCATCTGTCGGTCACTAAGGGGCCGACCACGCCGGCCGACCAAGCGGCCGCGATTACGGGTTATCTCGGCCCCAGGCTTTCCGTGGTCGTGGTCGACGATGAGATGAGCCATCGACAATTGCTTGCCGACATTTTGACTCCGCTCGATATAGCGGTTTTCCTGGCCGAGGATGGCCCGTCCTGCCTGCGGCTTGTTGAAGAAGTGCGGCCACAACTCATTCTGCTCGATATCACATTGCCGGGGATGAATGGCTGGGAGCTTGCCCGTCGGATTCGCGATGATGTCGGCAGTAGTGGCGCCATTATCATGGTGTCGGCGGAGGCCCAAGAAAGTAGGCGTGACGCTGGTATGCTCAACTATCACGACGACTATATCGGAAAGCCTTTCGACGTCGGCATTTTGTTGGATAAGATCGGCCTGGCAATCGGCCTCATCTGGACGCGAGAAGGCGTTCCGCTTCGCCCCGAACGGTCAGCCAGTCCGCGGTTCCCCCGCGAGGAGCTGCCGCCGCGGGGCGACCTCCTCGATCTGGTGGCTCTGGGGCACATCGGCTTCATCCGGGCGATTTCCGATCGTCTCAAGGAGATCGCCGAACGTGAGCCGCAATCATCGGCTTTCGTCAATCATCTGGGCGAACTCGTTGCCGACGTTCAGCTCGATTCTTTCCTCGCCGCGCTAGAGATGGCCCTCGATGACAGCGATGCAGCAACTGTTGCGTAATATCGTACTGGTGGTGGATGATTCCCCGCAGACGGTCGCCATGTTGGCTGAGGTACTTGAAAGTACCGGCGCCACCGCGCTCGTTGCGTTGCGGGGAGAGAAAGCGATCGCCATCGCGCGACAGGTTACACCTGATGTGATCTTGCTGGATGCGATCATGCCGGGCATGGACGGTTTTGAAACCTGTCGTCGGATCAAGCGCGACGAAGCGCTTAGCCACGTGCCTGTGATTTTCATGACGGGATTGACCGATACGGACCATATCGTTCGCGGTCTTGAAGCGGGTGGCGTCGACTACATTGCCAAGCCGATTGATCCCAAGGAACTTCTCGCACGCATTCACGTGCATCTGGTGAACGCGCGTATCGCCAGATCGGCGCAAAATGCGCTCGATACGGCAGGTCATCACCTGATGGCCATGGATGATACGGGAAGGCTATTGTGGTGGACACCGCAAGCGGGCAGATTGATCGCAGCCTTGTTGGCGGATGGGCTCGTTGTTGGAGCGATGTTGCCGGAGCCGTTGCATGCTCTGGTTGCCAAAGGCGCCGAGCCCATTACGGAAGTCACAATTGCGTCCCCCCATCAACCTTTGGAAGTCAGGGTGGGGCTGCTCGGCAAATCCGGGTCGAATGAGTATCTGCTGCGTCTCGTTGAAGAAGTGACCGGCAGCGTCGAGCGCATTTTAAGCGAAAGATTGCAGATTTCGCTCCGTGAAGCGCAAGTGCTGCTGTGGCTTGCGCAAGGCAAATCCAACCGTGACATTGCCGAGATTCTCAATCTAAGCCCTCGCACGGTCAACAAGCATCTGGAACGTATGTTCAAGAAAATGGGTGTCGAAAACCGCACTTCAGCCGCAGCCATAGCTCTGAAATTTGTGAATTGAGGCTATTCAGCTTCCACGACCGCCTTGCTTCCGAACCTATTGGCGAATCTTTCTATACAGGCTCGATGATCATGTTACCGAGCGTGTCGACGCGGGCCTGAAGCGCGGGTTCGACGAAGATAGTCGTATCCTGTTGTTCGAGGATCGCCGCGCCTGACAAGGTAGCGGCGACCAGAAGCTGATGGCGAGCATAGATTGTCGTCTCGTGCCACTGGCCATCCACGTAGACCGGACGTACGCCTTGTTTCGCGCTGTCGATACTGCCACCGGATGGTGCCATGACGGTGAGATCAAGCTTTGGGCGGCGACCGATCAAGGCGACGTGCAGATTGAGCACCCGGATCGCAATGCTATCCAGCAGCCGGCCGTAGGTTTCACGATATTTTTGCTCGAAAGCCTGGCGTATCGCGGCTCGATCGAGCGTTAGGCCTTTCTTCCAGTGAATTGGG
>NZ_JAPDHU010000005.1:0-38028 GCF_031921685.1 Methylocella sp. CPCC 101449
TTCGGCGGCAGCAACCGGATCGAGGCCAAGCGGATCGCCGATATGTTTGGCGATGGCCGCTTTTGCAGCCTCGACATCGAGCCGGGCGAGACCGCCGCCGATCGGCCGGTCGGCATTGATGCGGCCGAGCACCACATTGGCATCGGTCAATGTCGGCCGATCGTTGCCCTGGCCATAGCAAACGGGTCCCGGGACGGCGCCGGCGGATTCCGGGCCGACTTGCAGCAAGCCACCGCGATCGACAGAGGCGATGGAACCGCCGCCCGCGCCAATGGTGGTGACCTCGACAGTGATCGCGCGCATCGCGCCCTCGGCCATGATGGGACGTCTGATCGCTTTCTATCTGGTGATCGAGGGCGTGCTCGGCATCGGGATCGCGCCGACATTGACGGCCCTGGTCGTGGAACATGTCTTTGTCGGAGCGGCGCAGCCGATCCCGACGTCCATGGCGACCGTGCACGGACTTTACGACCTCATCGGCCTGGTCTTTGCCGTCTTGCTGTATCTAGGATTCCGTCATAGGCAAGCCTAGAGATTCGTCCACTAAGAAACGATCCGATGTTTGGGTTGAAATAGGATGCCGGCTTCTGCGAAGGCTTTGCGAGGGTGCTCTATCAAGAATTCATCCACCGTCGTCATTCTTATGATAGTGATGTTGGTGTTGCTATGGCAGCCGGCTGGTCTGGCATTTATCTTGCGATGATCACAATGGCGCTGGCCCAGATCGTCTAAACCCCAATAGTGAAGATCTGGACAAACGTACTGTGCTTGCCGAAGCCGAAAAATGTCTCGCCGAAAGCGTAAATGTGCTGGAGATAAGAATGAGGTCTTTAGTCATGCTTGCGATTTGTTGAGGATTGGCAATGTCGGCCACCGTGAGCACGCGGCGGACCTGTTCGCTTGAGATATCGCGGATCGTTGTTTCCTCTCAGAACTTTATGTTCAAGCTAGCGCGGAAAGTCTGGTCAGTGACGGTCGAACCGAACTGACCGCCGTAGGATACGCCAAGCATGGTGATGAATGACAGATTTAAGTCCAGCCCGGCTTTGCGCGCGATTGGAATCTTTGTGAGTACTAAATTGCGTGGAGAGCGTTAGATGATTGCTTTAGCTGGGCTGCTGACTTCAGCGTTTGAATGATTTCAGAAATAACGAGTCTGAGCCAAGCGTTCGCCGGGTCTGCATCAGCTCGCACATGCCATGCTAACGCGAGATGGAGGTTTGGCGTAATAATCGGCGCAGACACAAAGTCGAGCCCGTAGGCTTCGGCCAGATAGAATGCGGCAACAGACGGCACACTTGCTATACTTGCACGTAGTTTCAAGATAAATGGAAGCGTAGGGTAGTGAGATATTGCGGCTACGACATTGCGCGAGTAACCGAGGCTTTCTAAGTGGGCGTCCAGATTGTCGCGTAGAGCCCCGGTCGTTGAGACGATAACATGTGGTAACGTGAGGTAGGCGCTTATGTCTTCGGGAATGAACTTGGTAACGCGCGCGTCATAAAGAACAGAGAGATTGTCGGAATACAGAGGAAGAATTCGATGGCGGCTCTCTATAGCCGCTGCTGGTTCGGGAATGAGGGCGAGATCGGCATCGCCTTCATCTATGCGTCCTGACCAAGCGCGGAAATCGGTTGGCCGTACACTGAGGCGAACGTGAGGTGCCGTCTCAGCTAATCGCTGTAGAAGTTTTGGCAGAATAACGAACTCCAGATCGTCAGGCATCGCAAAACGCAGGGTGCGCGTACACGTTGCAGGATCGAAGTCGCCGACTTCTCTGAAGGCACTCTCCAAGCTGGCTAGGGCAGGTTCAATACGTTGCCAAAGCGCATTTGCGAAGGCAGTCGGTTCCATTCGCCCGCCGGTGCGCACAAATAGTCGATCCTGAAATGCGATGCGCAATCGGCCAAGGGACATACTCACCGCAGGTGCACTCAGGTGCAAAATTAGCGAAGCGCGAGTGACACTCTGCTCCCGCATCAACGCGGAAAAGACCAACAATAGATTGAGGTCTAGCTGTCCAAATTCAGTCTTATTGAAATTAATATTCATAACAATCAATTTGACTTATTTAATAGCCGTTGTCACCCTCGTTTCGAGAATAATCGGGGAAGGAAATGGCTCGCGAACACGATATCGATCCGTTGCTTTGGGCGGAAAGCGTCGGTCTATCCGAAATTGTTGCGCGCTTTCCGGAGGATGTCGTCGCGGCTTATCGCGATGTTCGTCGTGACCTTGAGGATCTGCCAAAGGAGAGAGCGGTCGCGACCCGGATCGAGCCGCAAGAGAAGCCAATCGCATGAACGATATCGCCTGGCTGGGTGTGGCTGACCTTGAGGGGGCCTACCGCACGCGCAAACTATCGCCTTTGGAAGTGGTACGTGCGCTTATTGAACGAATTCAAACGCATGACGGCTCGGTCAATTCGTTTATCAACGTCGATGCTGAGGCGGCACTCAAGGCCGCTGAGGTTGCGGAGTATGAGATTTTTCATGGCCGACACCGGGGCTCGCTGCACGGTGTACCGCTCGGTTTGAAGGACAATATCGATGTGGCGGGGCTGCCGACCACGTGCCACTCGAAGTTGCTTCTTAATTACGTTCCGTATCGCGACGCACACGTTGTAAGTGGGCTGCGGGCCGCCGGCGCAATTATATTAGGCAAGCAATCACTACACGAGTTTGCCTTCGGGGGACCGTCGGCGGAACTACCATTCCCGCATGCCAAACATCCTTGGAACATGGAATATCATCCAGGTGGATCGTCTTCCGGTTCCGGCGTGGCACTGGCTGCTGGGTTTGCGCCGCTGTCGATCGGTACTGACGCGGGAGGCTCAATCCGGAACCCAGCCGGTAGTTGTGGTCTGGTAGGGCTTAAGCCAACCTACGATCTATTGTCTCGACGCGGTGTATTTCCCGTTTCGCCATCGGTTGAGCATGTCGGACCAATGGCGCGCACGGTGACTGATATCGCGTTAGCCATGCATGAGCTGACGCAAGTCGACGGATATTCGGCGAATAGCGTGGCCGGTTTGGATATCAGCGAACTCGAGAGCGGTATCAAGGGTCTGCGTGTCGGTTTCGTACGCAAGTTTCACGAAGAAGACATGATTGCGGATCCGCAGTTGATCGCCGCCTTAGCCGAAGTGGCGCGGGTATTGGAAAGCGAGGGCGCAATCGTTCGAGAAGTTCGATTGCCGCGGGTACAAGAATTCGCTGCCGTTCATCGTGTAATCCTCTTGTCTGAGGCATGGAACGTGCATGCGCCGTGGTTGCGGACGCGACCTGGCGACTATACGACTCCGACGCGCCGCAAGGTTATGGCCGGCGCGTTTTTGACGGCTGGTCATCTGGCGCAGGCGCAAAGTTGCCGATCGGTTCTGACTCAGGCCGTCAATGATGCTTTTCAAGAATGCGACGTGTTGCTTACCGCGAGTGCGATGGATCCGGTTAGCAAAATCGCCGATCAGGCCGAGCTCCTTCGCACCTACTCGCGCCATGCGCGAAGCCCTTTCAATCTGACCGGACACCCGGCACTCGCGATGATGAGTGGTCGGGCGAACAATGAGCTTCCTCTGTCGATGCAACTCGTCGGTCGTCACTTGGGAGAGGCGACACTACTTCGCGTGGCACGAGCGTATGAAAGAGCGACGCAATGGATTGTGGGAAATCCACGCCCATTCGGGCGTTAAATCTGAATGCAATGATAAAAAGAAGGGAGAGCTACATGTCGCGCTTTTGCAGAATTTTTGTGTTTTCCGTCTTGGCGGTAATAGCTAACACTGCAGTACAAGCCCAGTCATCATTCCCTGAACGTCCGATTAGGATCGTTGTGCCGTATGCGGCGGGTGGTGGTGCCGATATTGTCGCCCGGCTGATTAGCGCGGGTTTGCAGCAGAAATTGGGGCAACCCTCATTTGTCGAGAATCGTACCGGAGCTGGAGGAAATATCGGAGCGCAGGTCGTTGCGACGTCCGAGCCTGACGGATACACGCTGTTGTTCACCGCACAGGGGCCATTAGCAGTCAATAAAGCACTTTATGCAAAGTTATCCTACGACCCCGACATGTTGTCGTCGGTATCTCTGGTGGTGACTGCTAACAGTGTCTTGCTGACGAATCCAAAAAAAGTGCCAGAAAAATCGTTGAGCGAACTTGTCAAGTTGGCGCAGAGCAAGCCAGGTAGCTTAAACTATGCGTCACAGGGCGTGGGCACGCAGGCTCATTTGACCGCCGAGCTCTTCAACTCCGTAGCCAATATCAAGCTGACCCATATTCCGTACGGTGGCAGCGGGCCAGCGCTGACAGATTTGGTCAATGGGGTCGTTGACGTTATGTTCGGCGAACTCGCGCCGGCCGGGCCTTACATTTCTTCGGGTACTTTGCATGCCGTCGCTATCACTGGTGCAGCTCCGAGTCGTATGCTGCCCGGCGTGCCCACCGTTCAGGAGACTTTTCCGGGTTTTGTCGTCACCTCATGGTGGGCGCTTGTTGGTCCGCCAAATCTGGCTTCCGACGTAACAGAAAAGCTGTCAAAGGCTGTCGCCGAGATCGTACGCACACCTGAAATCGCGGAGCGGCTACAGAGCCTTGGTATGAATCCCGCTGGGAGCACACCTGCCGAACTCGATACCTTCCGCAAGCAGGAAAGCGAACGATGGAGCAAAGTGGTGAAGTCGACTGGGATCGTATTGAATTAGGCGTTCTCTGTTGCAAGCATCTGTTCTAGATGTTCGTATTTAAGATAGGTACTATCCATAACGGATAGCCTTTGAGCCTGGGAGATCGACGACCTCAACGGCGGCACGTAGACAGCGTTAGGAGGCGGGGACAGAAAGTTCTTCGAGCTATAGTGCTTTAATCCCATTCTTAACTCTGGGCGCAGACGTCGCTTTAGCCGTTTTCGGTCGCTGGCTCCGACCGGCCAATAGTGCACTTGTCGTATTCTTAAATATTAGGACTAGATGGCGACTGATCTTTCTCCTTCCTTGCGATGTCTGCACGTATTGCGAGTGATCGCACGCCGCACGTCTTCCGAGCGACACCAGTTGCGTTCAATCTTTGCTCGCGCAGCCAGGGAGTAAATTTTCCGATGCGCAGGTTTGCGGCAGAGCGCCGAGTATATCTTTCCAACGCATGCCGTCAGCACTGGAAGTCGATAGCTTGGATTTCAGAAAGGAGGGACGCGACGCGATGTTTGGATGATGACCATCGGTGTACAGTCGCCAATAGCAAGCGCTGATGGCCAGCCAATCTCGCCACGAAAATGCTCGGAGCGCCAGTTGTAGGTGCGAGGGGTTCAGGGGAAGGGGCTCGAATACCACGTTCTGCAGAAATCCTTGAAGCTCTGCGTCGATCGTCACCAGCCGGATCCGAGTTCCGCATGGAGCGCGAGCCGGAGACGGGTCGGCTGAGAAACGCGACATCCGCAGCGATAGTGATTTGCCGGTCGGCTGGCCCCGTTCAGGCCGGCTCTTTGATCACGTCGTAGATCTGCTGCGACAATGCCCGCTGGTGCGCCACTGGCGCGCCTTCCATCTCCAACTGCCCCAATGCGATGGAGCCATTGACCACGGCGGTGCACCGGGCGTGGCGGCGCTGCTCGAAGATCGTGAATAGATCGGCCACGCCGTCGCGCATCAGTTCCGCCAGAACGATGCCGTCCTCGACCGCCAGCCCGGCGCCATAGCCAACATGCGGGGTGGTGGCATGGGCGGCATCACCGATCAAGAGGACGCGGCCCTTGTGCCAGGGCAAAGGCAGGAGGAGGGTTTCAAGCGGGCGATAGTTGATCCGCGAATGGGGGCCAAGATGGTCGCGGATCGTGCCGATATGGCCACCGAAGTCGGCCAGCTTGGCGCGCAACAGCTCCGGCCAATCGGCTTCCTCGTACCAGGGATTGCTTGGCTCCGCCGCGAGCACGAACAGATACATTTCCGCCTGCGAGACGGGATTGATGCCCGACTTATACTGCGTGCCGAAATAAAGCTCGCTCGTGGTCACATGGGCTGGACGAGGCGCGATGGCACGCCAGCAGCCTTGGCCGGTGAACTGAGGCCGTGACGCATCCGGCATGATCTGCTGACGTGTCGTCGACATCAGTCCGTCCGCGCCGATGGCGAAGTCGAAACGGCCTTCGCTGCCGTCGCTGAACTGGGCTCTGATGCAGTCTGGTTCTTCGCTCCAGTGGGGCACCGTCAGTCCAGTCCGGTAGCGGATTCCGGCTGCGATAGCTGCTTCCTTCATGATCGCGTGCAACACCGGACGGAGGATACCGCCCATGACCGGCACGTCACGGCCATAGACTTCTTCGGTATTGCTTTCCACGAGCACTTTGCCGAAGCGATCGCACACGCGGGAAGTTCCATGGACGTAGCCGGCCTTGATGATCCGCTCCAACACGCCCAACGATTTGAAGGCCCGCGCCGTCGCGCCATTGAACGTCAGGCCGGCGCCGAGCGCGCTCCATTGCTGATCGCGTTCGATCAACAGGACCTCACAACCCACCTGCGAGAGGGCGATGGCCGCCGAAAGACCACCAATTCCACCTCCAACAATCAGCACATTCTTCTGCCGGCTCATGAAGTTTTCGTCTCCTTCACGCCCTGTCGGGCAGGTAACGCTAAAAGATCGCGAGCATTGCCGCCTAGAATAGCTGCTCGATCAGCGGCGCTGAGGCCGGCGACAGCTTCGATCAATCCGTGCGGATCATAGTCGCCCATGTCGAAGGGGTAGTCGGTGCCCAGAACGACGCGATCAATACCGACGACGTCGATGAGGCGGCGCAGATGTTCGGAATCGTAAACCACCGTATCGAACCAGATCCGGCGCAGATAGTCGCTGGGGCGGTTCGCGCAGCAGGAACATTCCGGACGCATGGCGTAAGCATGATCGGAGCGCCCCATGTAAAGCGGGAGATAGCCGCCGCCATGGACCGCACAGAGCTTCAGTGTGGGATAGCGATCGAAATGACCGTCCATGATCAGATGCGAGAGGGCGATCGCTGTTTCGGCCGGCTGTCCGACTAAGTTTGAGAGATAATGCGTGTCGAGGCGCGGCCCGATGGTCGTTCCTAGCGGATGCAGGAGCACCATGACGTTGAGCTGCTCGACCTGCTGCCAGAAGGGCGCGAACCGCGCATCGGCGATGGAAACACCTTCGACATGGGAGGAAATCTCAAAGCCGCGCAGACCCAGTTCTACGACGGCATGGTGCACCTGTTCGGCGGCGAGCTGAGGATGTTGCAAGGCCACGGTTCCCAAACCCACCAGCCGGTCGGGGTAACGGGCGCAGACTTCGGCGATGCGCTCGTTCTGCGCGCGCACGATGGCGCGGCTCTGCTCCAAATCAAGCCAATAATAGTATTGAGTGGGCGAAGGGCTCAGGGCCTGGATGTCTACGCCCATGGCGTCCATGTCGGCCAGACGTACTTCGATGTCGCTGAGTTTCGGCGCATAGGCACTGCGGATCAATTCCGCATTGTAAGCGGCCGATTGCGCCGCGGGCGCCGACAGGGGCGGGGGCGCAGGGCGGGCTATCGCCGCGACCGTGGTCTCGACTTCGCGATTCAGGTAGTGGCAGTGCAGATCGATGACCGTGCCGGAGCCGGGGCGTGTCCTTGGTGCCGGGGGGCGGGTTTCAAGACGGATGTCACATCCGTGCACGCCGCTGGTCGGGGTCGGTGTCGTCATCGTCCGTCAATCAGGATGAAAGCGACACGAGCCATGGCATTGGTACGATTCTCCCACGCGTGGTTGGTGGCGCGCTGAATCAGAATGTCGCCGGCGTTCAGGTTGGTCTCGTCATTGTCCATGATCGCCGTGATCGTGCCGTTGAGCACGATGGCGTAATCGACGGTCTGCGTCAGATGCATGCCCGGCTGCTGGTGCGCGCTGTTGTGGGCGGCATCAGCGAAGAGGCCTGTCAGCGAGGCTGAAGCTTGCCGGCGCCGTTCTTCCGGATCAGCCGGGCGCGGCGGAAAATCGATCACGCGCAGCACGGTTCCATTCTTTGGCGGCATCACGCCGGCTTGTGTCGTGATCGTGTCGGCGGCGTTCACATCTGTCGGCGCATCGATGGTGCGCCAGATATTGGCGTTGCGATAGCCAGGGCGCCCCGGTGTCGTCAGAATGGCGGGCGAAACACCATCTTCCATGAGATAGGAGCGGCCTTTTTCGTCATTGGCGGTCACGACGCGGCGGACGTGCGGAAGGGGATCAGGCAGCATGGGTGGCCTCCGAACCTTGAGATGCGCGAAGAAGCGGATGGGCATGATTTGCGACGACGCGATTGCGCTGCCGGCCGCAGAACTGCACTTCTGTTTCGACGATATCGCCTGCGCGCAGGAATTCGCCGCGCTCCTGGCCTGTTCCCGCCGGCGTGCCGGTGGCCAGCATGTCGCCGGGCCGCAACGTCATCATCCGCGAGGCATATTCGATCTGCTCTTCGATGCCGAAGGTCATGTCCTTGCTGTTGCCGTCCTGTTTGATCTCGCCGTTCACCCACAGTTTGATCGACAGGTTGGCGTGATCGGGCACGAAAGCCTTGGGTGTAAAATAGGGGCCGATCGGCGCAAAGCTGTCATAGCTCTTGCCCGCCAGCCAATCCGAGCGAATGGTGGGGCGATCGTCGCGCCATGTCAGATCGCGGCAGGACACATCATTGGTGCTCATATAGCCAGCGATGTGCTGGGCCGCATCGGCCTGGCCGATGCGATAGCCTGGCGTGCCGATGACGACCATCAGTTCGGCTTCCCAATCGATCCGTTGCAGGCCTTCGGGCAGGATGATGTCGTCAAACGCGCCGGTTGGCTCATTCAATTTGCCGAAGGCATAGGGCCGCAGCGGCGGTAGAGGTTTATTGGTATTGCCGGCGACGGGCGGCGTGAATGTCTTGCGCATGCCGGCCACATGGTCGCTGTAGTTGGCGGCGGCATAGATCATTTTTCCGGGCCGGCCGAGCGGCGGCAGCGGCCTGGTGGCGGTCAGCGGAGTGAAGTCTTGCAGGCCTTGGCGCACCGCATGGGCCGATACTTTTGCCAAGAGATCGAAGTTCCGTTCCCAGTCGGCCAACACGTCGGCGACATGAGCATGGTGGGGCAGGGCGACCCCGGCTTGGCTCGCGGCTTGCGTGAGATCGCCGACCTTATCGTCGATCACCAGGCCGATGAAGGTTTTCTCAGGTCCGGCAAAGGTGCCGAGATGGAAGGGCTTGTCGCTCATGGTTCCGTCCTTGAATGGGTGCGCGTTGCGATGCGCTCAGCGCGCAGGCGGGTTGAATGTCGTGGACCAGGCAGCCGTGTTCTCCGGCACGAAATCCCATTCGCGGACGGCCCAGTTGTCGTCGGCGCGATCCATGTCGGCGGTCAGCTCCATCGCGCCGCCGCAGGGGCTGTTGAAATACCAGAAGTAGTTCGAGCCGATGCGGTGGCGTCCCGGGCCGATCTTGGAGAGCCAGCCATGTTCCAGCATTTTCTGCCCGCCCATGACGATCTCGTTGAAATCGGTCACCGGGAAGGCGATGTGATGCAGACCGCGCGCCGGGCCTTGAATGAGGAATAGATTGTGATGGTAGGTGGAGCCTGAGGAGCGCAGGAACACGCCGCGATTGTCGCGAAAGCGATCGCTGACACGAAACTGCAGGCGATCGACATAGAAACGTGTGGCGCGGGCCACGTCCGGCGTAAAGAGCACAACATGCGCCACCGAGACGGGCCGCACAGCTTCGGCAAAATCGATGCGGCTGTTCAGGGGACGGCTGGGCTCGGCGCCATAAATGTTGAGACGATTGGCGGCAGGGGCAATGCGCTTGCGTCGTCCGGTGCGGAAAGCCAGGCCGTAGCCATCGTCATCTGTGCTGTGGAGTGTTCCTTCGTCGTCTTCCTGCACGGGCCGATCGCGCGACAGCTCCGCCGCGATGGCGGCGAGGTTGTCGCTGGCCGCGACAGCCCAGATCGCTTCGCGAATCGTCGACCCTGGCGCGACCGCGGCCGGAAGCCCATTGTCTTCGGCCTTGCGGAGCAAGAGTTCCGTGCCGTCGAGCGTTGCGAAATGCGTGTAGGATGTTCCCGACGCCTGCTGCGCCAGGCCGAAGTCGCGATAAAATTCCGCAGCCGCGGACATGTCCTCGACACCCAGGACGGCTCCGTCCAACCCAGTGATCAGCATGGCGATCCTCCCATGTTTCGGTTTAATTCTTTTAATAAAGAATTGTCAAGTGAATTGCTAGCGCAGGACGCGTTGATCGCTGAGATCCTTAGCGCCACGGGTTTCCGCTAAGGTCGCGCCGCGATAAGCGATGATAGGCAAGTCGGCGAGCGCGTTGATGATGTGAAACATCGTCGGCAGCTCTTCCCAAGTCGATCTCACGAATTCAACACGGCCGCTGCCGCGCTGAAAGCGATCGTATTGAACCTTCGCGCCACCCGATGGCGTCAGCACGATCTCGTCGATCGCGGCGCTGATGCCGCCAACCTGCGGGAAAAAGCGATGATGAAGCGTGCCGTCTCTTGCCGTTGATGGTGGCGGTGCAGCGTCGGCCAGATCGGAAAGGGCAAGGCGCATGAAGGGATGCTCGTCCCAGATCGCCGAATAGGTGCGGGTGCCGTTCAGGCTGCGCGGGGCGGGCAGTTGGCAATGCAATTTCGCAAAACCGAGTTCTTCGCGTCCGCTGAGAATCGGATCGACGCGATTTTCCCAAAGCACCGCCAGAAAGGAGCCGCGCGCCGCCTCAGTGGGGCCGCGATAGAGAACGGGAAACTTGATGCCGAGCATCGAATAGCTGCGGCCGGCGAGCCATTGTAGCTCACGCAATTCGGCATGTTCGACGGTGACGATGGGTTCGCCATCCAGCATGCAGTGAGGCGGCAGGAGTTTGCTTAGCGCATCTTGCGTCGTCAGAAATGAGACGGTCGCCGTGGTGCGGGGCGCTTCGGAATAGTCGTACATTTCACCGTTCGGGCCCTGTCGCGGGCCGACGGTGGGGCCGAAGACGACGGGCATGCGGTAGCGCAGACGCGCGGCAATCTGGTTCACACGCTCATTCATGATCGCGGGGCCTCATCTTCGCTCTTGCGTTTCCAAATAATTCTTTGTATAGAGAATAAATGGTCGCGCTATCGAGGGCAAGTGCGAAGTTTGTTTGCGGCAATCCGGGAGGGTGGAATGATTATCGACAATGTTTCCAATTTATATCCGGGCACGCTGCCGGCGCCGCGCAATGCCTGGTATGTCGTCGCCTTCTCGGACGAGGTCACGAAGAAGCCGATGGCGCGGCGCATTCTTGGCGATCGCGTCGTTCTCTATCGCACCACTGGCGGCAAGCCGGTTGTGTTGGCCGATTATTGTGCCCACCGCGCCATGGCGCTCTCGCAGGGCAAACGTGTCGCCGAGGATCGCCTGCAATGTCCGTATCATGGCCTTGAATATGGGCCGGATGGCGCCTGCGCCTATATTCCTTCGCAGCCGAACATCCCGAGCAAGATGAAGGTGCATTCCTATCCGACCATCGAGCGCTGGCAGTGGCTGTGGGTGTGGATGGGCGAACCCAATGAAGCGGACGAGGCGCTGATTCCCAATCACGAGGATTTCGGTCTTGCCGAGGACGACGGCTTCTTCAAGACGCAACGTTTCCGCATGGATTTCGGCGGCAGTTTCCAGCTCGTGCATGAAAACGTGCTCGATGTTTCGCACATCTCCTTTCTCCACGAAGGTTTTTTCGACAGTGGCAAGATCGTTGAAACTCCGGCCATCACGGACGTGGAAGGCGACACCATCACCATTTCCCGGCGCATCACCGAAGTGGTGACCGGCGCCTATGCCAAGGTATTCGGCTTTGCCGAGGGAACGCGGGTCGAGCGAGAATTGATCTCGAAGACCTGGGTGCCGAATCTGAATGTCGTCACCAATGTCTTTCGTTTTCCCGATGAACCCGATCGTGCGCCGGCGATTCGCCATGCGCCATTCGCGATCACGCCGGAAACCGCGACCAGCTGCCACTACTTCGTCGCTTCCGCGAGCAATTTCGGCAAGAAGCAGGAAGGCGAAGCGCTGGCGCGGGAGAATCAGACGGTGTGGGACATCTTCCTTACCGACAAGGTGGCCGTCGAATCGATCCAGGAATCCTACAATGAGATGGGCGCCGATACGCCCGATGTCAGCGTCAAAGCCGATGAAGCAGCATTGCGCTTCCGGCGCATTCTGCTGAAGCAGGCTGCCGCTGAAGCGCGGGAAACGGCCGAGCCGCGCAGCCGCGTCCCCGCCTGATCGAGGGACAAACCTCTTTATATAAATTTTCTCATATCAAGTGCCGGCGGCCTCTGGGGCCGCCGCATCGGGGCTTGAGTGCCCCACGTCGCATGAGCCAATATCTGGTATATTTGATTTGGCTGATGATCCGGCCCGCACTGGCGCTGCCAGGCGGGCTCGCGAAATCGACGGAAGAATATGATGAGCGAACAATCGACGGCTCCGAGGAAAAGAGGCCGCCCGAGAAAGCAGGAGACCGATGTTGGCCGGCAGGGCCTCATCAATGCCGCCAAGGATGTGTTTGCCACCGTCGATCCGACGATGGTCAACCGGCTGACCTTGGCCGAGCGCATTGGCGTCGATCCCAATCTGATCCGCTATTATTTTGGCAATATGCAGCAGTTGTTCGTCGAGGTGATCGCCGACGCACATCGCAGTGCGCGGACCGACATGTCGGCGCGGCGCAAGCAGGACAAGCCGCTCGAGAGGCTGCGCTATCGTATCGAACGGCAGTTCCGGCTGTTTCACGAGAATCCGCATCACCACAAGATGGTGACGATGACGCTCTATGAGGATGCGGATTCCGAAGCGCATGAAGAATGGGTTGCGATCTTGAAGGATTCGCTGGCCGATCTTTCGGAGATTATCACGGCCGGCGTGAAGGAAGGTTCGATGCGAAAGGTCGATCCACGTTTCCTGCACATGCTGATCATTGCAGCCTGCGAATTCTGGAATACCAATACGCCGATCGTCGACATCGTTTGCGGCGAGAAATCCAAGCGCGATGCGCGCGATCGGGCCTATGTCGATTTTCTTTACGACCTGGTGGTGCGCGCTTTGAAACCTTAAGTCCGCTTCGAAATTCATTGACTCTCCGCACGCCTCCCATTATTTTCTTTTTTGAGGGAATATTTGGGAGGGAGCGCTATGTTGCAACGAAGTGGGGAGCTTGCCCCGACATCCGCCGATATCGCAGTGGCGTCAAAAGCCCAGGAGCGTGATGACGGGCTGTTCCGCTCGCCGTCTCGCCAATGGTGGCTTGTCATCTGTCTGACGTTGTTCAGCACGCTTGCCTATATCGACAAGAACATCATCGTCCTGATGATGCGCTCGATTCAGACCGATCTGAATCTCACCTTCACGCAAACCACTCTCGCCGTCGGAACGGCCTTTGCCTTCGCCAATGTTCTCATCGGCATTCCCGCCGGCTGGATGGCCGATCGTTATCAGCGCCGGGCGATCGTCGCCGTGGCCGTGGCGCTGTGGTCATTGATGGCCATCCTTTGCGGCGTGGCGACGAGCTTTCTCACTTTGTTTCTCGTGCGCGCCGGTGTCGGCATGGCGGAAGGGCTGCTGCCGCCGAGCAGCTATTCGCTGATCAAGGACGGCGTCTCGCCGTCTCGACATGGCCGCGCCTTCAGCATTTTCGGCATGTCAGTTCTGGTCGGCACGGGATTGGCATTCGTCGTCGGCGGGTTGCTGATCGGTTATGTGGTGAGCCATGATTTCAGCGGCGTTCTTCTGCTCGGGCAGATGAAGCCTTGGGCCATCGCGATCGCGCTCGTTGGCCTGGCCGGCTTTCCCATCGCGCTTCTGGCCTTCACCTTTGCCGAGCCGGCGCGCCAGACATCGCGCGCCAAGAGCGAAGTCTCGTTCGCTGAAATCTGGCGCTTCATCGGCAAAGAGCGAGCGATCCTGATCCCGCTGGCCGGCGTCTCTGTCGCCCATGCCATGCTCACCAATTCGCTCAATCTTTGGGTGCCGCCGCTTCTGAACCTGCGTTTTGGATTGACGCCGGCCCAGATGGGCTTTCCGCTCGGCATGCTGCTGTTGATCGCAGGCCCGATCGGCCTCATCGCCGCTGGTTCTCTGATTGATAAGCTCGATGCGACCGGGCGCTACGGTTCGGCTATCACCGCCATCCTCGTTTCGGTGCCGCTGGCGCTTCTGGCCATCGCGCATGCCCTGGTGCCGACGCTCACTCAGTTCTGGATCGTGCAAGGCAGCTTGCTACTCTTTGCCACCACCTATCTTGTGGTCACCTCTACGGTGATTGCGCGCATTGCACCTTCGGCCATGATGGGGCGTCTGATCGCGCTTTATCTGGTGATTCAGGGCGTGCTCGGCATCGGTATCGCTCCAACATTGACGGCCCTGGTCGTGGAACATGTTTTTGTCGGAACGGCGCAACCGATCCCGACATCCATGGCGACTGTGCATGGACTTTACGGCGTCATCGGCCTGATTTTTGCCGTCTTGCTATATCTAGGCTTCCGTCATCGGCAGGCCTAGAGATTCGTCCGCTAAGAAGCGATCCGATGCTTGGGTTGAGGTGGAATTACAGGTTTCCTGCTCCGATTCTGCGAGGGCTTTGCTAGGGAAGCCGGTGCTGAAATTTGTCATAGCAATTCAGCGATGAAGCGGTCAGTCGCACCAGCCTTGATGTGCGACGCCTCAAGTTGCCGCCTCAACAGGTCGCACACGGCAGGTCCTTCATCGAGAAAGCTGCTCATGCAGATATCGGGCAATGCACGGGTTGCGGCCGCGCGCAATGTGCGCTGGGCCTGCACGTTATCGCCGCTGGCGGCTTGGCAATGGGCCAGAAGAATTTCCCCATTTGATGCTCGCCTGCAGCGAGACCTGATGACACTATGGACAGCACATCTGTGCACTGGCGGCTCCATACGAACCGTTCTGATTATAAAAAGAAAGCTCCGGATTTCTCCGGAGCTCTTGAGACCACCTCTGGAATGCCACCAGTACATCCGTGGCTCGCATCCAAAAGATTACCGCATCTTTGACAAGCAGATCGGCATCAAGCAACGCAGCAAATGGGACATCTCGCGCCTGGCATTCGATCCGGTGACCGTCGGCGCGCGAGCTTGTGGCGGGGAACTGCGCGCCACTGTGAGGGCGTTACTGTGAAGTAGATCGGGTCGCGCGGCCGATCCTTCCAAGCACCGAAGCGCGACCCTAGCCAAGCGTCATGGGCACTCAGCTTGGTTAGGTCGAATATATCCCCTGCAGATCAAATGGAAAGGCGGGCCAGCGGAAACTGGGTAGTGGCACGTAGCCCTAGCTAGCGGTGTGCCCTGAACGGTCCGCTGGTTCCGAACAGCCTAGCAAATTCGAACCTGTTGGAAAGAGTTGGATCGGCAGTCTGGAGGAGGCGTCCGGTCCAACAGCCGGTCAATTGGCCGCCTGCAAAAAGGCCCGGCCAACTCGGAGCTAAGCACAATTCCGAGCGGTAGCAAAATGCCGTCACAATTAACCCGCGCCGGCGGCCTCCGGCAATCAAAATCGAAAAGGTGAAAGATGACCCAGGATCAGCTCCTGGCTGTCCTCAGACAGCTATTGAGTTTTGCTGGCGGCTTTGCAGTGGCACGCGGCTGGCTCACCAACGAGCAACTGACCGCTATCGCCGGCCTCATTCCGCCGGTGGTGGCGATCTGGTGGGTATGGCGTCGATCGAGCCCGAGCGGCCAGATCGCGGCCGTCGCGGCCATGTCAGCATCGTGGCGGCCGTCTATCCCGATGGATCGTTCTTATCGATCAACGGCAACGGTTCGGGGCGGCGCGTGACCATGAGCATTCGCAGCGCCCGAGCAATCTTCGTCATGCCGCAGCGGGCATAGAACTTCGCTGTCGACGGCAAGCTCCTCCTCTCGGAACCAATGCTGATCCATCACGTTTTTCTTGCGAACAGCAGGAGGAAACAATGGATCACAGCAAGCATGTTCCGTTGACCGGTGCGGAGTTGACACCCGACAATCTCGACGGCGCGACGATTTATGGTCCAGGCGACGAGAAGATCGGGCACATCGCTCATATTCACGGCGCCGGCGCGGCCAGCAAAATCGTCATCGATGTCGGCGGTTTCCTAGGAATTGGTGCCAAGCCCGTGGCCGTTCCGATAAGCGACATCCATCCAGTTCATGCGAGACACCAATCAGTCCGTTCATGGCGTAACAAATTGGACCAAGGATCGATTGAAAGGGTTGCCCGAACACGCTGATCCGTAGAACCCGTTTTATTATGATGAGCCCCGTCCCCGGTTCGCCGGGGGCGGTTTTTTTGTCGTTTCAGGCCAAAAGAATTTCTATGGCGCACGACCTGCAGTCGCGCCGTTCTAGCCGCAGGGCTTATGACGTAGTTGAGGTCGCCCCTCGAAGCGGGTGCAGATCGCGAGCATGTCAGCAGGGTTGCAGATAAAGATGGATCAATTTTTGTAACCTCATCAACTGTCGTTCGAGAAGGAACTGAGACGGTGAGAGCTAAGTTTTCGTGGAGCGGGCGGGCTAGATCCAGAGGAGCTCAGCATGCTTAAGAAAAGTCTTTTGGTTTCGGCATTCGCCGCGCTGGCATTGCTCTCAGCGGCCCACGCACAATCTCAGCGGGATGGAGCCGCAGCGGGTGGCGCAATATCTGGGGGTGCCGCCGGTGCCGCCGGTGGCGCCATAGTAGGAGGCCCTGTAGGTGCTGTGGTCGGAGGGATTGTTGGCGCAACGGTGGGTGGGTCTGCCGGTGCGGCGTTAACGCCCGATGATCAGCGTTATATTCGCGGATACGTCGTCGAACGAAAGGTAGATGATATCGCCATCTCGGAGCCGTTGGTCAGAGGGCGTCCATTGCCGCGTTCAGTCAGGACGTATGTGATAGAGGGCGATCCACGCTATAATTCGCTTCGCTATGCACACGTTAACGGACAGTATCTGCTAATCGACTCGCGAGGCAATATTATAGGAACTATCGAATAGCACGATCGAGTGATTGGCTTGTAGTCACCGGCCCCATCTCCGGTTCGCCGGGGGTGGGGCCATTTTTTTCATGATGGCCATCAGCTAGCGTGGCGCAATGATTTTCGATTGATCTTCTGACATTGCCTTGAGCGCGATTGCTCCTCCCGAAGCGAATATCAGACAGATCAGCAATGCCATGATCACTACCAAGGGCTTTTCATCGTCATGGGCGCTCGTGAAGATCGGCTTTCCTTTTTGCTTATGACTAAGCATCCGTTTTCCCCCCAATGCTTGAAATTTTGTCGGAAAATACCACACGCATATCGAAGCCATTCGGTAACGGCCCATTGGACATCTGGCCGCGACCAGCCATGATCTTGTCATAGGCGGTACGTTGGGCGTTAATCCATGCGCTGGCCAATTGTCGCTGCGCTTCCGTTAGTTCATGGAGCCGGCCATCTAGGCCGGCTCTTTCTGCTTGCTCGAAGGCCTCTGCCGCCTCCAATGGGG
Organism: Methylocella sp. CPCC 101449; assembly: GCF_031921685.1. Lineage (NCBI taxonomy): Bacteria > Pseudomonadati > Pseudomonadota > Alphaproteobacteria > Hyphomicrobiales > Beijerinckiaceae > Methylocella > Methylocella sp. CPCC 101449. The sequence continues at coordinate 17,493 of NZ_JAPDHU010000005.1, forward strand.
AAACGCCAGCGGACAGTAGCGAGCTGTTCGCGGCAAGAGTCGCCAGAGCGTTCTCCGCAGCGCTTGCTCCGCAGAGTGAAACGACAAGTTTTGCGTCGTTCATGATCGGCAGGCTCGGCTCAGTTCAATCGACATGCGGCGAGCTTCCCGCGCGGCTTTACGCCCAACATCTGGAAATCGATCGAGCTTTCGCAGTGCAGCGAGAATGTCGTCAATCGGTACGGGCTTTCTGTGTGGATCGCTTCGTCTGAGCGCCGGTTGGTCTTCCAAAGCCTGGGCATCGGAGGCCCATGCAGCCAGGAGAGATTTCTTTTCCCCGGTGGTCAGATCGGGATCGTTGACCACGTCCATGGGGTGGTCGAACGCGAGTGCCGGAATCAAAATATCATCAATACGTTCGTAGTCGTTTGCGTTTTCCATGGCCTTATCCTCTAAGTGACACATGGCCGGACCAAGTGGCCGGGCGCCAGCAATTTTGGTGCGGATTTTTCGGTTTTCAAGTCCTGTCGTTAAATTTTTTGCCTGCGGTCGCTCGCTCTTAATCCCTGGCAGGGAGCAAAGCTAATTGCAGCCTAATCCGACTGGCGACGTCGGGCCCCCTTTGGAACCCGGCTCGGACTCTGGAGTTGCGAAAATAGCGATCGAAATCCGTGCCGTGAACATCCGACTTTGCGGTCCTATGTTCGCCCTGAACAGTGTGCCGGAGAACCAACATGACAGAACGAGCAAAACCTCCGTTCGATTCTCAGCAGCAAAGCCCTCCGGGCAAGACGTTGCGTATGAGTCCGGTGCCCGACCATGGCGAAACAACCTATCGCGGAAGCGGCAGACTAAAAGGCAAACGCGCGATCATCACCGGGGGAGATAGCGGGATTGGTCGAGCCATCGCGATTGCTTTTGCCAGAGAGGGCGCTGATCTAGCGATATCCTATTTGGATGAACATGAGGATGCGAAAGCGACGGCCGAGCTGATTGAAGCAGAAGGACGTAAAGTAATCACCATCTCTGGCGATGTAAGCGATTCTAATCACTGTCAACTTATTGTCTCTCGTTCAGTCTCAGACCTTGGAGGCCTTGATATTCTGGTCAACAACGCCGCCCGGCAACGTTCCTTCAAAAACCTGGAGGACATTTCAGATGAAGAATGGGAACTGACGTTTCGCACAAACATCCATTCGATGTTCTATCTCGTCAAAGCGGCAATTCCGCATATGAAGGCCGGTAGCAGTATTATAAACACAGCGTCGGTTAATTCCGACATGCCCAATCCGACTTTGCTGGCCTATGCAACGACAAAAGGTGCCATTCAGAATTTTACCGGTGGGTTAGCTCAGCTCCTCGCTGAGCAAGGAATCCGCGTAAATGCGGTAGCGCCCGGCCCAATCTGGACCCCGCTAATTCCAGCGACGCTACCGGAATCTGCGGTGAGCAAATTCGGACTGCAGGTTCCGATGAAGAGGCCAGGCCAACCCGCAGAGTTGGTGAGCGCCTATGTCATGCTCGCAGAGGATGCCTCGAGCTACACTTCTGGCGCTACCATTGCGGTAACTGGTGGCAAGCCAATCATTTAAAGTGGTCGGAAAGTCGGCGAGGACTCCGACCTTCCGGTTTTATCTACGCCAAGAGCCGTAGTTTTGGTTCACGGTCCCATTGTCGAGACTTGGCACGCTCGGCGAATGCGGCAGGATCGGCGATGTCTATGACAGAAGCATCTTTGACAACCCCCGCTTTTTCCAACAGGGGCCAGGCTTCCTCCGAATATCCAATAGCCTTCAAATGGCCGAAGGCGTCACTGACGAAGGCAACGGCAGCAGCGTCTTTTTGCAGTATTTCGCTTCCTTTCTGGGAAGCAACGATTGCGACCGCGTCGAAAAGGCAGGACGGAGAACCGGCAAGTTGGCCATCTGCCTCGAGCGTCTTTCCGTTCTTCAGCGATGTCCCGCCAATCCATGGAGCTATGATTTGCACAGTCGCGCCTTCATCCTCGACAGCTTTGCGCACGGCGTTAATCGACCGCCCATCGGCTCCATCCGAGATGAGAATTGCGACCTTTCGACCGCTCAACGTGGCCGAATACTTGTCGATAAGCCTCAGCCCGTCCGATTTCTTCATATCGATCGGTTCAACGGCCGTTTTCGATTTGGCCGGTAGCGCGACGCGAAGGCCTGCTGCCACACGCTTAGCGAGTTCCTCGTCGACATTGCCGAGGTTACCCAGCACTCTTTCGCGGATGTGCGGTAGCGAGACCTTGGAGAGCTCGAATACGATCGCACTGGCGAGATGAGCCTGTTCGATCTCACTTTGCGAACGAAAGAACAGGCGAGCATAGCTGTAATGGTCCGCAAAAGACTCGGAACGAAGCCGGACTTTCGCGCCGTCCGTCTCGCGCGCGAAACTGCGGAATCCACTTTTTGGGTCTTCGCGCGGGCCTGCTTCCTCGCCGTTTTCGGCCAAGCTATTTGGCTCGTAGTTGGCTCGGCCGGTAAACACCATCGTCTGCATCTTGCCATCGCGCTGCATATTGTGAAACGGGCAGCCTTTTGGCGAGTTGATCGGGATTTGATGAAAATTCACGGTTCCCAACCGCGATAGCTGCGTGTCTTGATATGAGAACAACCGGCCCTGCAGAAGAGGGTCTTCGGATACGTCTATCCCAGGCGGCATGTTGGTGGGCAGGAATGCAGCCTGTTCCGTTTCCGCAAAGAAATTATCGGGATTGCGGTTCAGAACGAGGCGCCCGACGATCTGGATCGGGCAAAGTTCTTCCGGAATGACTTTGGTCGCATCGAGAATATCGAAGGGCAGGGCATCAGCTTCTGCCTGGCTTAGGAGCTGGACGCCAAACTCCCACTCGGGAAACGAACCGGCCTCGATAGCCTCAAAGAGATCGCGGCGATGATAGTCAGGATCAGCGCCAGCTATTTTGACAGCTTCGTCCCAAACGGTTGACTGAAGACCCAATTTCGGCCGCCAGTGAAATTTGACGAACGTCGCTTCTTCCTTGGCATTCAGCAGCCGGAATGTATTCACGCCGAATCCTTCCATCATCCGAAAGGAACGAGGAATGGCTCGATCCGACATCGCCCACATGATCATGTGCGTTGATTCAGGCATCAGCCCGACGAAATCCCAGAATGTATCATGGGCACTGGCCGCCTGAGGGTAGCCACGATCCGCCTCCATTTTGACGGCATGAACAAGGTCCGGGAATTTCATCGCATCCTGGATGAAGAAAACGGGAATGTTATTGCCGACGAGATCCCAATTGCCTTCTTTGGTGTAAAGCTTCACTGCAAAGCCTCGGACATCGCGAGGCGTGTCCACCGATCCGGCGCCGCCGGCGACGGTCGAGAAACGGACAAAGACTTCTGTCCGTTCGCCCACCTCGGTAAGGATTTTAGCGCGTGTGTGGCGAGCCAACGACTTGGTCAGCTCAAAATAGCCGTGGGCGGCGGAGCCCCGGGCATGAACAATCCTTTCCGGGATACGTTCGTGATCGAAGTGCTGGATTTTTTCGCGTAGGACGAAGTCTTCAAGCAGACTCGGCCCTCGCGGTCCGGCTTTGAGCGAGTTTTGATTGTCGCTGACTGGAACGCCGTGATTGGTCGTCAACCGATCCCCGTCCGCAGAAGTCTGGTGCAATTCGCCGCCCTTCCCGACCTGAGCGGCGACGGTACGAGTCTTCGCTTTCTTGGCCATGGTTAGCTCCCGGAATGTGGATTGGCCCCAATCCCTGAGAAGAAGAGCTTTGGAATCGAGGATTAGCAAAGATCAACAACCGACTATGAAGAACGTTCCCTGGTACAAACTGGACCGCGCCTTCTTCTATTGTCGGCTGCCTGCACACTGCTGCGACGCGAAAGTTTCGCACGTCGGTCGCGTAAGCGGGCGGAACCAATCAGCATAGATCCGATTGATTTCAGGTATCGCTACAAAGCCATATGCGGAGAATCCAAAATGTTGAAGATCGCCATTGCAGGCGCGTTTGCGCTTGCACTCTCGCCTGCGCTCGCTCAAAGCCCGGCGCCCGTCCAACAGCCAGGCAATAATGCGGTGAATAGCTCTGGCACAAACAATTCATCCAAACCCGTCGAAGGAGCCAATAGCTTCACCGAAGCTCAGGCGAAATCACGCCTTGAATCTCAAGGGTATGGTTTAATCGGTCCGTTGACCAAGGATGACAAGGGGATCTGGCGCGGAACGGCAACCAAGGGCGGAAGTTCCGTCAACGTGAGTGTGGATTTTCAAGGTAACGTCAACGCGCGCTAAGGAGAAAACAATGGCTGCCATCACACGTATGTACAGCGATTACGGCTCTGCTCTGAACGCTGTGGCCGCTCTGGAGAAGCATGGTGTTCCTCAGTCGGATATCTCGATTGTCGCTAGCAACGCCGATGATTGGTTCGGCAAGCCCGACAAAGACCGCGACGGAACCGACGACAGAGCTGAAGGTACCGCCGCTGGCGCGAGCATCGGCGTCGGTGTTGGCGGCGTAGCCGGGCTGTTGACAGGGTTGGGGATTATGGCAATCCCCGGCCTGGGTCCGATCGTTGCTGCGGGTTGGCTCGCATCCACCGCGACTGTGGCTGCAGCAGGTGGCGTCGCTGGCGGACTGCTCGGCGCGCTCACGCAAGGTGGCGTGTCGGAAGAGGACGCCAACATTTATTCCGAAGGCGTTAGACGTGGCGGATCAATCGTAACCGTTCGAACTGCCAATGCGTCTAATGCCGAAATTGAACGCATCCTTGATCAAAACAGCATAGATACTCGAACGAGAGCAGATTCTTGGCGACAGGAAGGTTGGCAGCGTTTCGATCCGGAAGGACCGCCGATGACCAGCGACCAAATCAAAGCTTCGCGTACGCGCTATCTGGAATCGTAGTTAGGACAGCGCATAGCCCTTGAAGTCAAGGGCTATGCGACCTGTGGGCTATAACGGGTGGTGCAGATTATGCGGGCGTTATGACCTTCGTCTAATGAAATGCAGACGTCATCTCGGACAATAATCACACGATACCTTTGATCAACGGCATCGAGGACCATCGAAGGAATGTAAACGTCCGTTTGTGCGACTGTATTTAGAAGGCCTTCCACACCTTTACTCTGCAGGCAGGACACAAGCGAAGGGCTCAAGAATGACGAATATCTGCCTCTAGCGATGACGAGCGCGCACGTCGTCGAAACCGGCAGAAGGTTCGGCATTTCTGGATCGAGCTTTTCGCGCGAGCGGCAGTCTCCTGAGTAGCCCACTTGCCGAGAAGGGCTGGTTCGATTTTGCAGGGCTATTTCCGTCACCTAGTGCTCGCGTGCAGGAACCTTCTTGCCCTTTTTGCGAGCTTTAGACAGGCCTATCGCAACCGCTTGGTTGCGGCTGTTTACCTTGGCGCCCGATTTCGTTCGTGCCGTGCCGCGTTTCGCACGGTGAAGCTCGCTTCCAACCTCGTCGCTCGCGCTGCGGCTATAGCGACGTTTGCTGGCTTTCCCTTGCGTCGTGCTTTTGGCTGCTGATGGTTTGGGCCGTCCGCCTTTTGAGCGTTTAGTACTAGCCGCTCTCTTGGCCATCGGGAATCGACCTCGCTGGATTATCGCGCCATGACGGATACCCAGACAACTTAGGGACGAAGATACAGTTCCGTTGAGACAGGTCGCTCGGTTGATCCACGGCTAGATCGAGCTGTTGGAGGTCCGAAAACAAGGCCGGCCGTCATCGATCGACTGGCTGCGGCGCCCGGATTAAACAATCATAACAGCGCTTTAAGTTGACTCATAACCCATCCCATCTAAATTGACGCTGTTCCGGGCAATCGTGGAGACGGCTAAGTGAGCAATGGAGAGGAGTTCCTAGCGGTAAAAGGCGAAATGGGGGAACTCATTCGGAGTTTAGATTGGGCTTCAACAGATATGGGGCCAATCAGCCAATGGCCGCTCTGCCTGCGAGCCGCGTTGCAAGTGATGTTGCCTGCGCAAGCACAGATTGTAATGTTCTGGGGTCCGGAATTTATTGCTTTCTATAATGATGCTTACGCTCCTACCATCGGTGATAAACATCCTCGCGCGCTTGGTCGGCCAGCACAGGAGAATTGGGCCGAACTTTGGTCCGATCTTGGACCGTTGCTGCAATCGGTTCTTGATACCGGCGAAACAGTTTCTGCGAAGGATCGTCCCTTCTACATAGAGCGTCACGGCTACCCGGAAATAGCCTATTTCGATATCTCGTATTCAGCCATCCGGGATGACAGTGAGGTGGTTCGGGGTGCTTTTTGCATCGTCAGCGAAACCACCGAGCGTAGGTTAGCTGTAGAAGTTGAACGGAAGCTCGCGGCAATCGTTGCCACCTCCCAAGACGCCATACTTTCGACGGATGAGGCCTTGCGTATCACGAGTTGGAATGCGGGCGCAGAGAATCTCTATGGCTACGTTGCCGAGGAGGTGATTGGCCGATCAGTCACCTTCATGATTCCGGAGGACCGACGCAACGAAGAGCACGAGATATTGAGCCGGATTCGTGCTGGTGAGCGCGTTGCCCCGTTCGAAACCAAGCGGCTCCATAAAACCGGTCGCTTGATCGATGTTTCGATCTCAGTTTCCCCAATTGTCGAAGAGTACGGTCGAGTGATTGGGGCCTCGAAGATTGCTCGTGATATCGGCGATCGAAAGGAGGCGGAGCGCCTACAAAAGATTCTTGCCGACGAAATTCGGCACCGGGTAAAAAATATCTTTGCGACCGTGTTGGCAGTCGCTCGTCAAACGTTCAATAAAGCCTCAGATCCATTTGCCGCAATGGAAGTCTTCGAAGGGCGTTTGTTGTCAATGACAAGAGCGCACGAACTGCTGCATCGTGACTCTTGGGATGGGGCGAGGCTTTTGGAAATCGTGGAGCAAGCCATTGCGCCGTACGAGAAGGAACGCTTTCAGGTTTCTGGACCCGAGGCGCGGCTACCGTCACGAGTTGCGCTCGCTCTTTCAATGGCGCTGCACGAACTGGCGACGAATGCAGTAAAGTATGGCTCTCTCGTGATGTCGAGTGGCATGGTCTCAATTACTTGGCAATTCTGCAGTACATCACCACGGATTGTTGAATTACGCTGGAAGGAGAGTGGTGGTCCGCAGGTCAGTAAGCCGACTAAAAGAGGATTTGGGTCGAAGCTGGTTCAGAAAGTGCTATCCGCTGAATTCAGTGGCGATGTAGTTCTCGAATTCGCACCAGACGGGGTGCTTTGCATATTGAAGGCGCCTCTCGATGGCGGCTGGAATGATCCCGTACGTACTCCCGAGAATATGGCAGATGTCCAGCAAGCTTAGTGTCTGTCCGCTGCAAAATAGTCGCCTGCTCAGTGCAAGGCGAACCATACGCCAAGTGCCGTGACGACTAAGGCCAGTAGTGTGAGAGTTACGGTTGCTGGCTCCAAGAATGCGGACCCCAGCGCCGAAATGTTCGCCGCTGGGGTCAAGTCGTTTCGGTCAACCCTTGATGATTGATCGCCATCCGTGCGCTTTTCTCGCTTATCTGAATCCATGGCGTCGACCTCGTTGCGTTCGCTATGCCGCTTTTCGCTGGCCCAGATCGTTAACGCAGGTTTCTGCAATCTTGGTCAGGAGAACATCGGTTTCTTCTTCTTCCGTCAGGGGCTCGTCGAGCAATTTGACCGCCTGTTCCAAGCCCAGATGCTGTGCCCAAGATTTCAGCGTGCCGTGCCTCGAAATCTCGTAGTGTTCAACGGCTTGCGCCGCTGCAAGCAAACCAGCATCCAAGGCGTCGCTTTCCTTGAAGTCCGTCATCACCGACCTACCTTCCTCGATGATGCCGAGGATGGCTTCGCAGGTTTTTCCGCGTGGCGACTTGTCGATTATCTCGAAGACTGATTCAAGCCGTCGACTTGCCCTTCGGTTTGTTCGTAGTGTTTTTCAAATGCAGCTCGTAGGTCGGGGCTATGTGCGGTCTTTGCCATCTTGGGCAAGGCCTTAAGAATCTGCTTCTCGGCAAAATAGATGTCTCGCAGGGTCTCATGAAACAGGTTCATGAGGTCGTCATCGGCATTCATGTTCATTTCGGCAGACGAGTGCTTCTTTGAGTTGGGCATGGAAACCTCCACTGTTGCGACAACCTCCCAACGATACCGCTCAAGAAAGGTTCATTTTGTAGAGAGGACGGCCGAGAGAGCGGCCGCAAGCAACACGCAGGGTCTCCTGCTTTCCATCGGTGATTCTAGTTGCAAAGTCGAAGGCGTTAGTCGGTAGTTTCGGGGACGCGCCGAATGGCTACACGCAGAGCACGAGAGTGACGCTTAACAGCTTCCTCGCTTTCTGACAGGGCTTCTGCGGGGAATTGACGGATCATCACCATGTCTGCCCAGAGTGATGCGGCACCGCCACGAGCCGCCACAATCGTTTCGGCCGCTTCGCACGCAGCATCATCGGTCGATGCATCGATGATTGTCTCGCTTTTAAGTTTGAGACCAAGTTCGTTGGTGAAGTAAAGCGAATAGACAGGGGGAGTTTTCAGCATGGTCTCTCTCCGCTGTTGAGAACAGGCGAAAGCGAGCCACCGCTTACAGTCGTCAGGGCCTGGAAATTTCCATCCGACGATGCACTACACGGTATACGCATCTGATGTCGTGTCCAATCAATTCTCAAAAAAACCTTTCAAGCTAACGGTTAGAGATGCTGCTACACTATGAGAGCTTGATACAAGTGCATCAGCTATTCTCTATGGATGGTCATCACAGGCTTGTCTTCCCGGGAGCCTACATAACTGGCTGCTCTCAATAAGCTTTCACTGTCCCACGTCTTATAGTTGATCTCCGTGACGAGCATCGGCTTTATCCAATGCGTTGTTGCGGGTCGCAACGGCTGGCCGCGGCCTGTGATCTTCGGCAGCTTCGCCAATGGCATCTTCTGCACTGCAAGAGGTTTTAACTGCTTGAGAATGTTGATTAGAGTTTGCATCGACGGCATGGGCATTCGGCATCAGATTGAAGTTGGGCAATCCATCCTCGTCTACTGCGTAAAGCTCGCCGCCGGCATGAACTCTTGCCTCACAGGAGGCAGACTTCCGCCAGTTCGGGAGATGCCGGTGGAGGTGCAGTTAGAAAGAAAGCTGCCGCGAGTTGCAGGGGGTGACCAATTCTGTCTGGTCCAATCAACTAAGTCCCCACGAAATTTCAATTCAACCGATAGATTGCCGCATTGAGAAGCCAAGCGAACGCCAACCATAGCACGTAGGGAAGGAGGGCGATTGCTGCAACACGATCACGGTTTCGGCAGAAATATGCCAGCGATAGAACGACGAGCAGCAGGACAGAAAGAATCGCCAATGCAAGACCAACCCTGTTGGCAAGGAAGAATACTGGAGACCAAGCAAAATTCAGAATGAGTTGAGCGCCCCAAAGCGTCAATAATTCCATTTCACGGCGAAGCCATAAGCGCCAGCCGACGAAGGCAATAAGCATGTACAAAAGAGTCCATGCCGGGGCGAAAACCCAATTGGGGGGATTGAACGATGGTTTGTTGAGGGCTTCATACCATTCCCCTGGCCTAGCGATCAGGCCAATCATCCAACCGCCGCCCATGACCAAGATCACAAACACAACGAGGACTAGGTAGGTGTTCGAGCGAGTCTTCATTTAGCGATCCGGAACATTTGTACGATTGGAGCTCATAATATCTGCCGGATTGGGGACGCGCGTACGGACGGACGCGAAGAGCCCGCCAGTGGCACGCAAATGTCACCGGCGGGAAGGTGGGCTGAGAGGGAGCCGCCGGGACAGGGGAGGGGATAACGGCTCCATCAGGTCAACTAAACGGTATCCCGGCGGTTCCACTATGACGAGAGAAATTTCGAGACCGTCACGATCACGGCGATGATCGCCACAATGACAGCTCAGAACAAAAACCGCTCAGGGGAGTAGAGGCGCATCAAGCGGCTCACAATTCGGCTTCTCTGAATAGGTTGGACTGACCTTTGATCACGATCACTCTTAGCTGCGTTTCGTTCGGCTCTCTAGCGATGCGGTTGCTTTCCGCTCGGCTTGGCTGGTCCGAGCCGTTTGTGTTGGTCGGATCGGGCTAGGTCCACTGCATTCCATCTGGCGGCTTCAAGCACCGATTACAATTTTGTCATCGGATCATCCTGCGGAAAGGCCTCTTGGTGCCATTGTCCGGAATACATGGCGGTGCGGTTTCGGCCAGCCTCTTTGGCGCGATAAAGTTGGATGTCTGCTGACTCCAGCCGTCGCGAGAGCGAAACTTCTGCATCTACGAGCGCGAGACCCAAGCTGATCGTGACGGGCCGTGGCAGGGAGTATTCTGTGCATTCATGGAGTCGCGCGATAGTGCTGCGCAGTTCTTCAGCAGTCATCCAGAGGTGAGTTTCCGTTATCTCTGGTAGTATTGCCAGAAATTCTTCTCCGCCGTGCCGACCCAATACACCTCCCCGAGTCGACACGATGACAGACGCGGCATCTGCGACCGCTTGTAAGCAGAGGTCACCTGCTCCGTGGCCAAATTTATCATTGAACAGCTTAAAATGATCTATATCGAATAGGATTATCCCATGCGTGGCGCGCTGTTCCGCTAACAGTGCCATCATTTTTCGTCTGTTCCGCAGACCGGTCAAAAAATCTGTATCACTTATCGACTGGAGTTGCGTATTCGCTCGCTCAAGCGCCTTCGCCTGCACCTCCAGTTCGGCTGCCATTCGGGCGTTACGGGCTGACATTTCGATGATGCTGCTGAAGACATGACTGAGCCGCCAGCCAATCACCGCACAGGCAATGCATAGACAAAGGCAAGCCACCGCGAGCAGGCGGTGGGTTGGTTGGCCAGACAGGGAAAATCCCGCAGCCGTCAACAAAAGGATAGGTGTATGAAAGGCAAGGTGGGCTGGCCACCAGGCAACGTAGCCCGAGACAGAAAGGATCGCTCCGACCACGAGGCAGCAATAGAGGAGAGCTGCTTCTGTGGAACCCGCCCCAACCAGCACGAGACCCGCAACACCCCATGTAAATCCCGATAAGGCGACCATCAGCGTCGCCATCCAAATCCAGGTCATAAGCTCCGAATGGGAGGGTGCCCGCCTTCGATAGCGCCTGGCCAAGGCCACCCGCGCCAAACACAATGCGATGAGCGTGCCAAACCAACCAAGCAGGAACGGGCGTGATGCTATCGACCAATAGCCGATGCATAGCAACGCCCCGCCAACGCAGCTCATGATAGCGCTTGGCAGAGCATTGCCATAAAGCATCGAGGCGCGATTCTGCATCAGGTGCACATCGTCACCGTCCACTTCGACCTCACGGCATTTGCTGCATCACGGCGGCAATCTAAACCGATGATTGTTGAGAAAGTACGAAAATTGCCGATAAATGCCAAGTGGATAGCCGTCGGCTATAAACTGGCTGGCCAAGGTTCCGTCTTTAGTCAGCGCATCGGGCACCCGACGACGCTGAGACGCAGGAGAGGAGCAGCCTGGCATGAGGGCATGTCCATATGGATCATTGCCTGCTCAACCGGATGGCATCCATGTCGCGGCCATAGCCGGAGTTTAGGGCGTGCTCGATTTCCAAGAGGAGCTTGCGTGCTTCTTCCGGCGCGAACAGAAGCCGCTCAGGCGTCGGCCCGCCTATGGTGATGGCCACAAGATCGTTCTCACGCTCAACTGAAAATTCGCGCCGCTGTGGTTCTGGATCGGTACGCTCGTTCACGGTAGCAGTTCCCCGACAGGATGAACGGGCTGCACCCGCCTTCGCAAAAGCTCCTGGCCCTGTGCATCCTGAATGCTGATCTCGTCGGCAATGTCCGGGCGGGTGCGATGCAGGGCAAGCATCAGGGCGCCGGCAGCGTTACGGGCATCTGTGGTGGTGATCTCAATTGTTTGACCCGGCCAGCAATAGGCGACACGGAAACGGGGGAGTTCGGTTCTCATCGGTGGCATCTCAGGATGTGGCCTTACGGGTTCTTCGGGCCGGAACTTCTTCGGGCTTGTCGGTCTTGCCGCCCTTGATCAGGCGCAGCGCGGTATGGTCTGGCGGAAGATCGGGCGGCCGTCATGGGCCGCGCAGATCGGGGAGATAGGCGTGGCAGGCACGATGCCGGCGGCCATATCGGCCACGGCGGCCCTCGTCGTGATAACCGCAATCCTCAGTCAGCAGCTCCAACACGCTTTGCATGTGGATCTCGGGACCAAATTTATGAGCGAGCCGTGCAAGGCGATACTGGCCTTCACGGCCGCAGGAATCGCACCGCAGCCGCACGATCACGAACGGATAGTTCGACAGCTTGTCCGACATTGCCGAGGCGGGCGGTCATCAGTTCTTGTAGTGCTTGCTCAGAACCGTGTTGCTCTCAGCCAAGACGGCGCGCGCCTTGCCGAAGGACTCGATGAGGTGTTCGAGCTGGGCTTGGTTCGCGGCAAATTCCAGAAACCGCTCACCGTCGATGAACAATCCGACGATCGCGAATTCTTTCCCTGGTTTTGCGTCGACAACCAACTCATCGGGAAGCGCAGACTCGCCCATGGTCTTTACTCTCATGCTCTCGATACGATCCCCGGAGAGATGAGAACATTAGAAGAACAAAAGAGTCAAGCAGGACCCGGCCGCTGGCGGCCTCAACACCAGCGATAACGCTACCTAAGTTGCGGATCAGCAACCGATTTTATTTTTCGGCATTGGTATAGGGAAGTTAGGCCACCAGGAGACCCAATATGCCTATCCGACCCTATTGGAAGGGTACGCTCAAACTTTCCCTCGTGAGCTGCCCAGTTGCTCTTTTCCCGGCCACAACCTCAGCCGAAAAAACCCATTTCCACCAGATCAATCGCAAGACCAAGCACCGCCTGCGGCAGCAGATGGTGGATGAGGTCACCGGGCGCGCCGTCGAAAAGGAAAACAAAGGCCGCGGTTATGAAGTGGGGAAGGGACGATATGTGGAGATCGACGAGGATGATTTAGACGCGCTTAAGATCGAGAGCACCAAGACAATCGACATCGATAGCTTTGTGCCTGCCGGGCAGGTCGAGGACCTTTATCGTGATCGGCCGTATTATTTGGCTCCCCAGGGTAAGGTCGGCGCCGACGCATTCGCGGTAATCCGCGATGCAATGAAAGATAAAGATCGGGTAGCGCTTGCCCGAATTGTCCTCACTAATCGAGAACACGTCATGGCGATCGAGCCCTATGGCGATGTTCTGATGGGAACGACGCTGCGCTATCCATATGAGGTCCGGGATGCCGCCGAGGTGATCGGCAAGATCACCAAACCGCGGATCACTAAGGATATGGTGAAAATCGCAGAGCATATCTTGAAGTCGAAAGAGGCCTCGTTCGATCCCTCCAAATTTAAAGATCGTTACGAGAATGCGCTGCGGTCGTTGGTGAAGCGAAAAGCGGCCGGTAAAACGATCGTCGCCAAGGAGGAGACGGCGGAAAATCGAAGCAATGTCCTTGATCTGATGGAGGCCTTGCGCCAGAGCGTTGGCCATAATGTCCAGAAAGCCGGACGGAAAAAGCCAGCTCAGCCAACCAACCGGCGTAAGCCTGGCCGCAAAAGCACTCGACGCAAGGCGGCATAGATCACGCCATTGAGCGGTGCGGCGCCGGCGGTGTCGTTTGTCTGCTTTGTTTGAGCCGCCGGAGGAAGCATGAAGCGGAAACTTGATCTGAGAACCGGCCGCTCTGTCTGGATGGCTTATCGATCCCCGGCAGTCGCAAACTCATCAATAGCAAAAGATATTCGCACGCAAGTGCTTATTGTCGGAGCCGGTATTTCTGGCGCGATGTTAGCGGAAATGCTTACAGATCATGGCTTAAACGTGGTCTTGATAGATCGGCGAGGACCGATGAAAGGCTCGACCGCGGCGTCCACGGCGCTAATTCAGAATGAGATCGATGTTCCCTTACAGGAGTTGATCAAAAAAATTGGCAAAGGAAATGCTCAGGCTGCCTGGCGTCGCTCACGCTTGGCAGTTTCAAACTTGAAGGCGCGCATACTGGAACTCCAGATCAAATGTGCTTTGGCCGAGCGGCCATCATTGTTTTTGGCAGGTAACAGCCTCGATGCCGAAGCCCTTCAGTCGGAAGTCGGGTTGCGCCGTGAAGCTGGATTGTATGCTGATTATCTGGCGAAGGCGCAGTTGGAGAGCCAGTTCGGCATTTCGCGATCTGCGGCGATTCTCAATCCCGAGAACATTGCGGTCGATCCGCGAAAACTCACATCGGGACTTTTGAACAAGGCCATAAAAAGAGGCGCAAAGGTATTTTCCCCGGTCGAGGCCCGTTTATTCCAGAGCCTATCGGATGTGGTGAATGTTGGGACGAAACAGGGCCCAACCATCTCTGCGCAATATGTCGTTTTATCTACAGGTTATGAACTTACGGATCTAGCACCGACGAAGGCGCAGTCCGTCGTCTCCACCTGGGCGATCGCCACCAAGCGTCAATCGCGAAATCTTTGGCCCCGGGAAGCCTTCATTTGGGAAGCTTCCGATCCCTATCTTTATGTACGTGCGACACCAGATGGGCGCGTCATATGCGGTGGCGAGGATGAGGCTTTCAGCGATGAGCAAGCGCGGGATGAATTAATTGGCCTCAAGGCCCAACGCATCTCGCAAAAGCTGGCCAAGCTGCTACCTCAACTCGAGGTGACACCCGAATTCGCTTGGGCCGGCTCGTTTGGAATAACTCCGACAGGATTACCGATTATTTGTAAAATACAGAAACACCCCAGGATACACTCCGTCATGGGCTATGGCGGTAACGGGATTACATTTGCGCGAATAGCTGCCGAAATCGTGACATCATCGATTTTGGATCGCAGGGATGGCGACAGTTACCTCTTCGCTCCGAAGTGAGTTGTTCGGCAATTAAGCGTACATCTATGAAAGTTAATCCAGCACGTCGACAATAGTGTCTCGATCGTCGATCAGCAGGAACTGGCTGTTTACATGCGCGAAGCGGAGTGTAGCGTAGCGTGGGTAGTCGCCGATCGCGTGAGTTGGAATGTCTTTCGGCAGAACCTTACCGCGAGAGAAAACCTCCGACAGTGTAACGCTCTGAATTTTTTGCGCCGCCAGTATCGCTCGCAGAGCCTTGTGATCATCGGCGGACAACCGCGTTCCCGACTTATTGGTCAGATCGCCGATGGCGCTCCCGCCTTCCGTTCCGCCTGCACCTGGTTGCCAATTGGGCGCCCCAAGTTGGCCGGTAGATCCCGCTGCGGGGCCACCAGGAGCTGTATCTGGTTGTGGACCCTGGGCGTATGAGGCTGACGACACAATCAGCATGATGCCGAGCAAGAGTGTCTTCATGAACGCACTCCAGTAAGTTTTCGCCCCTTTTCAAGTCAATGCATGTGGAGACATGATTGTTCCAGAAGGGCCTTAATCCTGGCCGCCGCCATTTTCGATCTTTGCCTTGAGCCGATCTATTTCTCTGTCTTGCATATCCTCCGCATCAATCACCTCGTTGTGGGCTGTGGAAATTGCCCTGATCAGTTCATCGAGTTTCAGTTGCATCGCTGCAGCGTCGCGGTTTTGGGTTGCCTGAATCAGGAATACCATGAGGAAGGTGACGACGGTGGTACCGGTATTGATCACGAGCTGCCACGTATCGCTGTAATGAAAAATCGGGCCGGTAATTGCCCAGACTAAGACAATGGCAGCGGCTAATGTGAACGCGGCCGGCTTCCCCGACCAGTGTGAAGTTTTGACCGCTAGCGTTCGGAACCAGTCGTCTTTGGGAGCCGCTGTTCCTGGGCCGCCAATAGATTTAACCGGTATTGATGAGCGCATTGCTGTTCTTCCTTTGAGCCGCACGCGCCTTCCACTGCTCGCGCGACAATACAACAACGTATTTCTCCGGGCGCCGGTTCCTCCGTTCCTCGGGCGCCAGAAGTTAGTTGCTGGTCCTGGTTGTTCCAGAATTCTAGCACGCGAATTTCTTGGAACAGGCGGCAGTCTGAGCGCGTTCAGGTGGTCGAGACCATGAAGGCCCGTGATGACGACAAAGCCGACCATTGCCCGCGTCTGGCGGGGCCGTACCCGCCGTGACGTTGCGGATACCTACGAGCCATACCTGCGAGCAGAGGGCATTCCGCCACTTCAGAAGGTCGCCCTCGGTGTTCAGCTTTTCCGTGAGGATCGAAACGAAGAGACCTGGTTCACCACCATTTCCTATTGGCCGAATATCGAGGCGATGACCGCCTTCACTAAGGGCAAGCCGATCAAAGTGCATCATCTAGGCCGTGATGCGGAATTTCTAATCGAACTACCGAAGATGATCGAAGTACATCACATTTTGGTCGACGATCTGGACTAGCGCTGAGGGCATGGGACTGCTTGAATTATTTGGAACGTTCTCTCGTGCCCTGGATGCGAAGAGATTGAGCTGCGCCATTGAAGATCAGATGAATCTGATGTCTAGGCCGTGACGTTTTGTGTACGTTTTTGCGATGGTAGCGGCGAATCTGTAATGCGCACGAAGGAAAATCAGAGAGTCTAACAGTACGTTTGTCCTGAAGAGCCGGAAGGTGCAGCAACTCGGGGAATTGGTCATCGCCACTGGGGCGGACAGCCTCTCCGCCGATGAACGGGCCGGCGTGCTGATCGTGCTGGCGGAGACCACGGACGCCGGAAAGCGGGAGGCGGGGTCGCTTTCTTTCAGGGACGAGCAAGGCGATCTGCATCGTCGTCTGACCGCGACCGCGATCATGGTGGCGCTCAGGTGAAGCCGGGCGGCGCGCAACCGACATCAGGCACATCAGGCGCAATATGACATGCGGACGTGGCAGGTCAAACGCCGCAAGCTCACTCACCACCTCATCGAACTCGGTGGCTTCGCCATCAAGGCAGGCATGGTGGACATGACCGGCGACGACCGCGCCACCATCTTTGGAGCGCTCCTCTGGATGGCCGAAAAGCTTAAAAGCGATGAACACGAAAAGGCGTTGGCGCTGTGGGCCGGAAAGATGAAAAATCATTCGCGGCAGAAGGCGCGGCCGACACAATCATGAGTTTTGGAAAAGAGAAGAATTGTTACCCTCTGGATGGAAATTTTCTGCGTTGAGAATATTTGCTCGCCGCAAAGCTTCCCATCGATAGGCATAAATTGTATCTGCCGCGACATGCTGTTTGGTGCAACGTTTAGAAATAGGTTGATGCAAAGAACAATCTGCCCGAATATCGCAAGGAAGCACAGGCGCCGCAGCTTGGCGCCGTCCGCGGCGTTGCGGCCAGAATAGAAGGAGGCAGACCCTGACGACTCTGGATATCCCTCCCGTCGCCCCGGACCGAATCTATGAAGTCGCCTTCACGCTCGATCTCTGGCTTTCCGTGCTTGACCGGTGGCGCCTTTATCCGGCGCGAGTCGGATCGATGGCGGAGCCTCGCCCTGATGCAAACCTGGACCATGGTCTGCCATATGGATGCAGGTGAGCGGCCGTGAGGCGATCTTCGAACGATCTGATCGACCACATCTATGAAGCCGCCTTCGTGCCAGAAATATGGGACGATGTGCTTGAGGAGATCGCTCGGCGGTCCCGGTCGGCAACGGGCGCGCTTTTTGTGTGCTCCCAGGATATGCCGCTGAGAGGCCGAAGCACCAAAGATGTGCATGAGTTCTTCGAACGCTTTTTGAGCGGTCCGAATCCGGCCGAAGAGCCATGCGTCCAACGAATGATGGGCGAACAGCCAACGAGTTTTGTGCAGGTGGACGATTTCCTGTCCCCGGAGGAACTCCAGGCCGATGCAGGACGCATCCTGTTGAGAAGTCTGGGTATCGGAGTGAATGCCTGTTCGGTCGTCACTCTGCCCAAGGGAGCGGTTGCCATGTTCCTCTTCAACCGCTGGATCGCGGATGGCGGCTACGATACCGAGTTGCTCGGCACGCTCGACGCTTTGCGCCCTCATCTTGCGCGGGCAAGTCTCGTATCGGAACGGCTTGGGCTGGAACGCGCGCAGAATTCCGTCGCGATCATGGAAAACTTCGGCCTGCCTGCCGCCGTCCTGCGTCCCGGCGGCAATGTGCTGGCGGTGAACGCGCAGTTCGAAGCGCTTGACGCCCTGTTCATTGCGCGCGCCTTCGGCGGCGTGTCCATCGTGGATCGCAGTTCCAATGCTCTGCTCCAGACAGCGATCGGGAACATGCAAAAGCCCGATCTGCCGCCGCTCGTGGCATCTATTCCCATCGCATCGCAGGTCGGTTTGCCGCCCCATGTCGTTCATGTCGTGCCGCTGCGCCGTTCGGCGAAGGACATTTTCACCAGCGCCGACCTGCTGTTAGTGGTCACCCAAGTCGGCGTATCGACCGGCGTTCCATCCAACGCTATGGTCACGGCGCTATTCGATCTGTCCCCGGCCGAGGCGCGGTTAGCGCTGCGGCTTGCGATAGGCGTATCGCTTACTGAGGCCGCGCGAGATTGCGGCCTGAGCATCGCTTCGGCACGTACCTATCTCTCGCGCATCTTCTCTAAGACGGGAACCCATAGCCAGCATCAACTGGTCGCCCTGCTGCGCAGCGCCGGGTCGCTGGGGTCGTGAGTTTGGAAGCAAGATGCATGACCCACTTCTCATTGGACAAAATGGGTACAATTCGGTTCCGAACCCCGATCGTCGGCATATGTATCCTTGGCGGTCGCACCCCTCCAAGATGGCCGTCGACAGTTCTTTGGTGGAACCGTCTCATCCAATATAGGGTCATCGACAGCGCGAATACGTGGAGGCTGGGTGAACAGAATAACGGTCGAATCTATTACAGCAGCTATCGGGGAAATCTATGAGGCCGCCTACGAGCAGGAGCGCTGGTCCGGTGCCATGCGGACCCTTGGTGACCTGTTTGGCGCATCCAGAGCCTGCATCGTCCGAATACTCCCCAATCCCGATGGCACACGCTTTAACAAAGCTACGGGCTCTTATGCTGATCCCGAATTCGAAACTTTGGTCGTCCACCATGCCGCAGCCGAAGATCCCCTGACTTTCGCAATGATCGCGCAGCCTGCCGGCTCGGTGTATCGCCGCCGCGATATCATTGATGAGGATGCCTTCCGGCATCGCGAAATGTGGCTGCGCTGGTTTAAACCCCGAGAAATGGACGAGGCCATTAGCTGCAATCTGCATATTTCCGGCGCGTCATCCTGGTCGCTCGATATTTCGCGCATGACAAAGTTCGGCGCGTTTGGACATGGCGAGATCAATCTCCTACAGAAGATCGTGCCGCATATTGCGCGGGCGGGACAGATTGGAGAAGCGCTGGATCGGTCGGTGGCCATCAACTCCGTCTATGCCGGCATGCCTTTCGGCATACTGGTGGCGGACACCAACCTACGCGTGTTGCATCTGAACGAAAGTGCCGAAGCGCTGCTCGGCCGCGCCTCTGCACCTCTTACCTTGAAGGGGGGCCGACTCGCGGCGCTCTATCGCTCTGACCTTCTGAGCCTGTCGAGGCTGGTTGACGATTGCTGCCGGTCTCCCCTCGAAGACGCGTCTGCTCCGGGCGGCACCATCATCCTGCCCAGGCATCGGAAAGACACACGTGGCCCGCGCCTGCTTGTCTCGGTGGCGCCAATGGCCGCCAGCTGCAAATATGGATTGGGCACCCAGCATTGCGCCGCCGTCATGATCCGTGAAGTCGCCATTGGCACATCGACCGGTATCCCGTCCAACGCCCTGGTCATGGCGCTGTTCGATCTGTCCCCCGCCGAGGCGCGGCTGGCGTTGCGGCTTGCGATAGGCGTATCGCTTACTGAGGCCGCGCGGGATTGCGGCCTGAGCATCGCTTCGGCACGTACCTATCTCTCGCGCATCTTCTCTAAGACGGGAACCCATAGCCAGCACCAACTGGTCGCTCTGCTGCGCAGCGCCGGGTCGCTCGGGTCTTCCGAGTCCACATGAGGCGATGCCTGCGGCAGACGAATCCAATTTTGTCCTGCCCAGTCATCAAATGAGGACTGCGCGATTTCCCCGGGCCCCGCAACTTCCCGCCACGATAGGCTCCGAGGGGACAAGTGGATGGCGAAGAACAAGGCGGGTTCGGAAAGTCGAGGGCTCCAGCGCCTGACAATGCTGCGGCAGCGTGCAGCTTTCGCCTTGCTCGCCGGCTTGGGCGGGGCGCTCTGCTGGGCGCCCGCGATTGCCCAGACCTGCGGATCGGGTTCCGCAACCGGCACCAACTCGGTTGCCTGCGGCACCGGCAGCACTGCATCGGCTTCGTTCAGTACCGCAATTGGTGTCGATAGCCAGGCGACCGAGATCAGCACCACTGCCACGGGGGCGGGAAGCGTTTCGACCGGTGGCTACAGCACTGCTACGGGTGCGGGCGCTTTGGCGACCGGAATTTGGGGAACAGCGACGGGCGTGCAGAGCACCGCGAGCGGAGACTACAGCACCGCGGCTGGTACGGGGAGCTCTGCAACCGGGTTATATAGCACTGCCAACGGGACGGAGAGCACTGCAAGCGGAGCCTACAGCACCGCAGCCGGAGCGGCGAGCACTGCGAGCGGCGCCAATGGCACGGCTACGGGAGCGGAAAGCACTGCCAGCGGAACG
>NZ_JAPDHU010000006.1:0-1217 GCF_031921685.1 Methylocella sp. CPCC 101449
TTCGGCTCGCCTCAGCTCAACAGCCTCATCGAGGCCGGCATCGCCAACAATCCCGATCTGGAAGCCGCCGAGGCGGCGCTGCGCCTCGCCCAGACCAATATCGCCGTACAGCGCGCCGCGCTGTTCCCGACCGTCGGCCTGGATTTCAATCCGACCCGCCAGAGAACGTCGAACGCCCTGTCGGCCCCCACCGACACCGGCAATTTCCTCTATTCCCTGCATACCGGCCAGGTGACGGTGGCCTTCGCCCCCGACATCTGGGGCGGCACGCGCCGGCAGATCGAGAGCGCCCAGGCCCAGGCCACGGCCGCCGCCTTCCAGCGCGAAGCGGTGTTCCTGAGCCTCACCGCCAATATCGCCGCCGCCGCCGTGCTGGAAGCCTCGCTGCGCGGCCAGATCGCCGCCACGACACGCATCATCAATAGCCAGGACCAGTTGCTCGGCATTCTGAGACGCCAGCATGGCGCCGGCCAGATCGCTCTGACCGATGTGGTGGCGCAAGAGACGGCGGTGGCCCAGGCGCGCCTGCTGCTGCCGCCGCTGGAGCGCGCCCTGGCGCAACAGCGCAATCTCTTGGCCAATCTCACCGGGCGGATGCCGGGCGATGGCGTCAAACAGACGTTCACGCTGCAGGCGTTCCGGCTGCCGCGCAAGATCCCGCTCAGCCTGCCGGCCGATCTCGTGCGTAACCGCCCCGACATTCGCGTCGCCGAAGAGAACCTGCGCGCCGCCAATGCGCAGATCGGTGTCGCGGTCGCCAACCGGCTGCCGCAACTGACTTTGACCGCGAGTGCCGGTTCGAGCGCGGCATCCATGTCGCAATTGTTCTCGCCGGGCATGGGCGTGTGGGGCATTGCCGGCAATCTGGCGCAGACGGTGTTTGACGCGGGTGCTTTGGCGGCGCGGCAGAAGGGCGCCGAGGAGGCGACCTTGCAGGCGGCGGCGCAATATCGTTCGACGGTTCTGATCGCCTTCCAAAATGTCGCCGACACGCTGCGCGCCTTGCAGAGCGATGCACGGGCACTGAATGCGGCGACCGCGGCGGAACGCTCGGCGGCGCAGAACAACGATCTGGTGCGCAAGCAGGTGGAGGCCGGCCAGATCAGCCTGCCGCTGCTGCTGGCCGCCCAGCAGGCCTATCTGCAGACCGCGCTGGCCAAGGTGCAGGCGGAGGGCCAGCGCGTCACCGATACGATCGCTCTGTTCCAGGCTTTGGG
>NZ_JAPDHU010000007.1:0-533 GCF_031921685.1 Methylocella sp. CPCC 101449
AAAGCGGCCATCGCCAAACATATCGGCGATCCGCTTGGCCTCGATCCGGTTGCTGCCGCCGAAGCCATCGTTCGCGTCGCCAACAGCCGCATGGCAGGCGCGATCCGTCTCGTCTCGATCGAGCGCGGGCACAACCCGCGCGATTTCGCCTTGATGCCGTTCGGCGGCGGTGGTGCCCTGCATGCTGGTGCCCTCGTCAAGGAAGTCGGACTGAAGGCTGCGCTTATTCCCCCCTACCCTGGTGTCACATCGGCGCTCGGCTGCGTCATCGCCGACATGCGTCATGATTTCGTGCAGACGGTGAACCGCACCCTCGAAGAAATCGATCTTTCCGCGTTCAATACCGAGATCGCACGCGTGGTCGAGGCCGGCGGGCGCCTGTTGGATCGCTCGAACGTGGTCTTCACGGGCCGCGATATTCATGTCGCCTGCGACATGCTCTATCTGGGCCAGACACACACCGTCGCGGTCCCAATTCACTGGAAGAAAGGCCTAACGCTCGATCGAGCCGCGATACGCCAGGCTTTCGAGCA